>CAWBSJ010000017.1:0-380066 GCA_963791405.1 uncultured Solirubrobacteraceae bacterium
TCGTCCTCGAGCGCGTCACGCCCGCGCGATCGACCGGGACGACGGCCGAGACGATCGTGGCGTCGGGCAGCCGCGCGCCGACGACGATCCGGTCGCAGTACAGGCTGCCGGTCGAGTAGTACTTCGTGCCGCGCAGCAGGTACCCGCCGCCGGGGGCGCCGGCGTGAGGCTCGTCTCGAACCCGAGGAGATCCGCCTTCGTCCCCCGCTCGAGGGGTGCCGTTGCCGAACAGCACCCCCGTCGAGTGACGTCCCGCAGCCAGCGACCGCGCCGGACCGGATCGGCAGTCGAGGATCCGCTGCTCGACGAAGTGGAAGTGCGCCCGCAGCGCGCTGCGCGATGTTCGGGTCGGCCTCGGCGAGCGCAACGACGAGCGGCGAACAGCTCGCGCAGCGAGCCGCCGGGGCCGCCGTCGCGCGCCGGGACCCGGAGCGTGCCGAGGCCCGAGGCGGCCGATCCGGCGCACCTCGTCGTACGGCGGGATGCGGTCGTGCTCGCGCGTCTGCGGCGCCCGCGGCGATCTGCGCGCAGGAGCGCCTCGACCGACGCCGGGGACGGGGGTGAGAAGGGCTGGGGCGCGACGTCGAGCGACATGGTCGGGGAGCGACGGTAGCAAGTCTACTTTCTCTAATTGCCTTAGTTGACAATAGGCGGAGATTGCGCATGCTTTGCCTCGAAAGGCGTGACCCATTCGTCCATCGACGCCGCAGCCCTCGCACCCCGCCGAGCCCGAGGGCGCTCCCCACGGCGACCCGGCGCCCGCGCCGCGGGCTGCGGCGTGCCGCCGTCATCGGCCGCCGCGCGCTCGTCCCGCTCCTGCTCGTCGCGCTCTGGCAGATCGGCGTCGTGGGCGGGCTGGATCGACAGCGGCACGCTGGCCTCGCCCGTCGAGGTGTGGCACGCGTTCGTCGACTCGTGGACGTCGGGGGTCAGCTCGGGGCCGGTCGATCCTGACGTCGCTGCGGCGCGTCGTGATCGGGCTGGCGATCGGCGTTCGATCGGCCTGGTCCTCGGGCTCGTCGCGGGGCTGTCCGGTCGGCGAGGAACCATCGACGGGCCGATGCAGATGCTCCGGACGCTGCCGTTCCTCGGCCTGGTGCCGCTGCTGATCGTCTGGCTCGGCATCGGCGAGGGCATGAAGATCGGCCTCGTCGTGATCGGGGTGATCTACCCGATCTACCTCAACCTCCACAAGGGCATCCGCGGCGTCGACCCGCGCTTCGCCGAGCTCTCGAAGGCCTGCGGCGTCGGCCGTGGGGCGTGATCCGCAAGGTGATCCTGCCCGGCGCGCTGCCGGCGTTCCTGGTCGGCCTGCGGTTCGCGCTCGGCATCGCCTGGCTCTCGCTGGTGATCGGCGAGACCGTCAACGCCGACAAGGGCATCGGCTACCTGATCATGCAGGGCCAGCAGTACCTCCAGACCGACGTGATCGTGATGGGGCTCGTGATCTACGCCATGCTGGGCCTGATCCTCGAGGGCTCGTCCGGCTGATCGAGTGGCGCACTGCTGCCGTGGCGCAAGGAGTTCATCTGATGAGCGCAGCCGCCGTCGCGGTCGGGTACGCGGCGTCGCCCGCCCTTCGGCGGCGGACGTCCTCGCCCAGGTCGACCTGACCATCGCAGCCGGGCGAGTTCCTCGTCATCGTCGGCCAGAGCGGCTCGGCAAGAGCACGCTGCTGCGCGAGTCGGCGGCCTGGACACGGGCTACGCCGGCGAGATCGGCGTCGACGGCCGCGACGCCTTCGGCTTCCAGGACGCGCGGCTGCTGCCGTGGGCGCGCGTGTGGGAGAACGTCGTCTTCGGCGTGCCGGGCGACAAGGCATCGCCCGCGCGGCGCGCGCTCGCGCGCTGCGGGACGTCTCCCTCGAGCAGCACGCAGACGTCTGGCCGGCGACCCTGTCCGGCGGTGAGGCGCAGCGCGTGGCGCTGGCCCGCGCCCTGACCCGCGATCCGCGCGTGCTCCTGCTCGACGAGCCGTTCGGCGCGCTCGACGCGCTCACCCGGCTGCGCATGCAGGCGCTGGTGAGCGGCTGTGGCGCGAGCGCGGCTTCTCCGTCGTGCTGGTCACCCACGACGTCGAGGAG
Organism: uncultured Solirubrobacteraceae bacterium; assembly: GCA_963791405.1. Taxonomy (GTDB): domain Bacteria; phylum Actinomycetota; class Thermoleophilia; order Solirubrobacterales; family Solirubrobacteraceae; genus DASQMT01. Next base: position 2,084 of record CAWBSJ010000017.1, read on the forward strand.
GCGATCCTGCTGGCCGACCGCATCGCGGTCCTCGACCGCGGCGTGGTCGCGGACCTGATCGACGTCTCGATGCCGCGGCCGCGGTCCCGCCTCGACCCGCGCTTCGAGGCGCTGCGCGTCCGGATCCTCGAGGACCTCGGCGTCTCGGACATCGACGCGAGCCTGAGCGCGCACACGGAATGACCGACGACACCACCACACAAGCAGCCCCGCTTCGGCGTCTGGGCGCCGGTCTACGGGACCTGGGGCGCGCGCACGCATCCGGACGATCCGGTCGACTCGGGCTACCGCCGCACCCGCGAGCTGATCCGGCTCGCCGAGGCGAACGGCTTCACGTCGACGCTGCTCGCGCAGCACATCGTGAACCCGCCAATCCGGAGGTCGCGACGCTCGAGACGTGGACGGCGTCCGCCGCGATCGCCGAGGCCACCTTCCGGATCGAGATCATCGCCGCGATCAAGCCGCTGCTGATGCATCCGGCGGTGCTCGCCAAGCTCGCGCTCGGCATCGACGACATCAGCGGCGGGCGGTTCGCGATCAACCTCGTCAGCGCCTGGTTCAAGACGGAGATGCCGAGCTCGGCATCGAGATGCCGCCGCACGACGAGCGCTACGTGCTCTCGGAGGAGTGGCTGGCGGACGTCCGCGCGCTGTTCGAGGGCGGCCCGGTCGACGCGCACGGGCCGCGGTTCCCGCTCTCCGGGCTCGACCTCCACCACCGGCCGGTCCGCGCCGGCGGGCCGACCGTGTACTTCGGCGGCGAGTCCGAGCCCGCCCGGCGCCTCGCGGCGCGCGACGCCGACGTGTTCTTCATCAACGGCCGCCCGCTGCCGGAGGTCGTCGAGCTGATCGAGGACCTGCGCCGCAGGCCGCGCGAGCGCGCGCCGCTGCGGTTCGGCCTCGCCGCGTTCGTGATCGCCCGCCCCGACGAGGACGAGGCGACCGCCGAGTTCGAGCGGCTGCTCGCGCTGAGCGCCCGCGACGACCGCTCGCGGCTGGTCAGCGGCACCGACAAGGACGTGGCGATGATGAAGGTCGGCGCCGGCGTCCCGCGCGTCGGCACCAACGGCGGGACGCTCGCGGGGCTCGTCGGCAGCTACGACCAGGTCGCCGAGCGCATCGCCGCGTTCTCCGCGGCGGGCATCGAGCTCTTCATGTTGCAGTTCCAGCCCCTCGAGGCCGAGGTCGTCCGCTTCGGCTCCGAGGTGATCCCGCGCGTCCGCGAACGGTCGCTCTCGACCGCCTGACCCTCTCCCCGAAGGAGCCCGAACCCATGTCCAGCACCCCCGACACCCTCGCCCGGACGGCGCCGGCCCGCACGGTCGGCGAGCTCTGGTACACGCGCTGCCCGGTGCCGACGGCCTCCAGCCTCGCGATCGCGCAGGGCTGGCTGGACGACGAGTTCGCGCCCGACGCGATCACCGTCGCCTCGCTGCGCTCCAGCGCGGACGACAGCGTCCGCGAGTCGCACTTCGACCACACCCAGGCGGACTCGTTCCGCCAGGGCGGGAACATCCCGCCGATCTGGACGCGGTCGCGCGGCAGCGACGTGCGGCTGATCGGGCTGTCGTGGGCGCACCAGTACCAGGCGATCGTCGCGCTGCCGGGCAGCGGGATCGACGGCCCGGAAGGGCTGCGCGGCCGCCGCGTGGGCATCGCACAGCGCGTGAACGACCAGATCGACTTCTGGCACGCGACGTCGCTGCGCGGGTTCGACAGCACCCTGCGCCACGCCGGGCTGTCGCTCGACGACGTGGCGATCGTGGAGCTGCCGGTCGACGAGCGCTACCTGCGCCCGGGCTTCAGCGCCGCGGAGCAGGAGTCGCGCAGCGGCTCGCTGTTCGGCGCCTACAGCAACCGCCGGCTCCAGCGCGCGGAGGTGCTCGCGCTGATCCGCGGCGAGGTCGACGCGATCTACGTCGCGGGCGGCCGCGGCCCGGACCTCGAGGCGCTCGTCGGCGTCGACGTGGTGTTCGACATCGCGGGCGCCGACGATCAGGCGCTCGCGATCAACAACATCACGCCGGCCGCGCTGACCGTCAGCGGGCAGCTGCTCGACGATCGCCCCGACCTGGTCGCGCGCTACGTGGCCGCGACGCTGCGGGCCGCGCGCTGGGCCGAGGGCCACGCCGTCGAGACGCGGCGCATCATCGCCCACGAGGTCGGCATCGCCGAGGACTTCGTGCTGCCGGGCTATGCGCTCGACATCCACGCGAGCCTCGAGCCGACGCTCGAGCCCCGCCTCGTCGAGGCGATCGAGTCCCAGCAGGCGTTCCTGCTCGAGCATGGCTACATCGAGCAGGCCTTCGACGTGCGCGAGTGGATAGACGAGGGCCCGCTCGCGGCGGCCCACGCGCTCCTCGCCGCCGAGCCGGTCTGACCGCTCTCCACCCCCGAACCAGGAAGCCCACACCCATGGAGACCCCGTTCGGCGGCGCCCGCCGCCGCATACTGCTGCCCGTCCTCGCCGCCGGCGTCCTCGCGCTCGCGGGCTGCGGCTCGTCCGACGACGAGGGCAGCGACACCGCCGCGACCGGGACGGCGACGTCCGAGGCGACCCAGACGATCACCGTCGGCGTGCCGCGCAGCTTCGGCTACCTCAGCACGCTGTGGGCACGCGACGTGCAGCCCGAGGGCGTGAAGGTCGAGTACAAGTACTTCCCGCTCTTCACCGACATGCTCACCGCGCTGAACAGCGGGAAGATCGACCTCACCGAGATCGGCGACGTGGGCGCGGTGCAGTCCTACGTCAACGGCGGGAACGTCCAGGCCGTCGCGGTCACCGAGCCCAACGACAAGAACGGTGGGCTGCTCGTCCCCAAGGACAGCACCGCGACGTCGCTCGCCGACCTCAAGGGCAAGAAGGTCGCGTTCCTGAAGTCGACGAACTCGTACACCGGGTTCCTGCACGAGCTCAAGCGGCTCAACCTCCAGGAGAGCGACTTCCAGATCGTCGAGATCACGGGGCCGCCGGCGAACAAGGCGTTCGAGACCGGTCAGCTCGACGCGTACTACAGCATCGACCCGAACCTCTCCGACCTGGTCGAGAAGACCGGCGGCAAGCTGATCAGCAGCTATGCCGACCAGGGCGTCGAGAACCTCTATCCCTACGTCGCGACCAAGGACGCGATCGAGAACAAGCCGGAGGCGGTCGGCGCGGTCATCCAGGCGGTCGCCGACCAGTTCCCGTGGATCAAGGCGAATCCGGAGGAGCAGGCGACGCTGCTCGCGCCGAAGCTCGGGTTCAGCGAGACCGCGATCACCACGACGTACGCGCGCGGCGCCCAGGGCCTGCAGAAGATCGACCAGACGTTCTGGGACCACGAGCAGCCCGTCATCGACGAGCTCGTCGAGGCCGGGATCGTCGCCAAGCCGGTGAAGGCCCAGGACGTGTTCATCCCGACGTTCGACGACTACATCACGCCCGCGCCCGCCGACGGATCGTGATCACCGACGTCGCCGGGGTGGCGGTGATCGCCTCCGACGCGGAGGCGGTCGCCGCCGCGGCGGCGTACGCCCGGTCGATCGCGCCGGGGGCGATCGCCCGCGACGCCGCCGGGGCGGCGCCGCACGACGAGCTCGCCGAGCTCGCCCGGACGGGGCTGCTGGCGATGCGGGTGCCGCCCGAGCACGGCGGCGCCGGCGTGACCGTGGCGACCGTCGCCGAGGTGTTCCGGGCGATCTCGGCGGCGGATCCCGCGATCGGGCAGATCCCGCAGAACCACGTCCAGTTCGTCGACACGCTGGTCCTCTACGGCAGCGCCGAGCAGCAGCGGCTGTTCCTCCCGCAGGTGCTCGCCGGCGCGCGGCTCGGGAACGCGCTGTCCGAGCGCGGCGGGCGGACCGCGCGCGACTGGACCACGCGGCTCGTGCGACGGCCGGGCGGCGGGCACCGGCTCGACGGGCGCAAGTACTACGCCACGGGCGCGCTGACCGCCCAGATCGTGCCGGTGTTCGCCGTCGAGGAGGACGGCACCGTGGCGATCGCCTACGTGCCCCGCGACGCCCCGGGGCTGTCCGTCGATCAGGACTGGAACGCCTTCGGCCAGCGCGGCACGTTCAGCGGCACCGTCACGCTCGACGACGTGCACGTCGAGGAGACCTGGATCCTGCGCCGCCCGTTCGGGCGCGAGACGCCCGACACCCACGGCGCCTTCGGCCAGCTCATGCACGCCGCCGTCGACGTCGGCATCGCCCGCGGCGCGCTCGACGACGGTAGCGCGTTCCTCCGCGAGCACGCCCGTCCCTGGCGCGAGGCGGACGTCGACCGCGCGGCGGACGACCCCCAGCTGCTGCAGCTCGCCGGTCAGCTCGCCACGCAGGTCCGCGCGGCCGAGGCGCTGCTCGGCGACGCCGCGCGCGCCATCGACGCCGCCGAGCGCCGGCCCGGCGATCTCGACGCGATCGCCCATGCGCGGCTCCAGACCGCCGCCGCGAAGGCGTTCGGCGGCACGACGGCGCTCGAGGTCGCGACGGCGATCTTCGACTTCTCCGGCGCGAGCGCCGCCGACCGGCGCTTCGGGCTCGACCGCCATTGGCGCAACGCGCGCACGCACACGCTGCACGATCCCGCGCGCGCGAAGTACCACCACCTCGGGCGCCACCAGGTCCACGCCGCTGCCCCGCCGCCCGGGGATCCGCTGCTCTAGTCCGACCGCCGTGCCTTGACACGACGGTGGCGACTGGCTATCTGAAGCCGGGCACGACTGCGCATCGGCGGCGACGGGCCGCACGACCCGGGAGGTAGGCGATGGTCAAGCGGGATGGGTCTTCAGAGCCCGGCGGGCGCGGCCCGACCGGGTCGTCGCCTTGTCGCGCTCGGCGGGTCGCCGTCTGCGCGGCCGCAGCCGTGCTGTCGGTGTCGTGCGTGCTCGCGCCCGCCGGTCCGGCCGCGGCGGCGCTGCCGTCGAACTGCTCGCGGTCGGACAGCGTGGTGACGTGCACGTACACGGGCGCCGGCAACGACACCTTCAGGGTTCCTGCCGGTGTCGCCTCGCTGTCCGTGTCCGCGGTCGGTGCGGCCGGAGGCGGGACCCCCGGCGCGGGGGCGGCCGGTCCTGGCGCGTCGGTGGAGGCCACGGCCGTGCCGGTCAGCGGCCACCAGAGCCAGGCGCTGCCGGTGGTCGTCGGCGGCGTCGGGGGGCGCGGGGGAGCGGTACCCGGCGGTGCCGGGGGGACGCCGGGCGGGGGCGGCGCCGGAGGGGACTACCCGGGCGGCACCACCGTCGGCGGTGGCGGGGGCGGCTTTTCGGGCCTATTCGATCCGCTGGGCGCTCCGCTCATGATCGCGGCCGGCGGCGGCGGCGCAGGCGTCGGCTCGATCCTCGTCCCAGCGGGCATCCTCGTGGGCGACGGGGGTGCAGCGGACACAGGCAGCGGCGGCGTCCGCGGCGGGCCCCCGGGCGACTGTGGATTCGACTTCATCGTCGGCTGCGGCGGTGGCGGCGGCACCGGCAGCGGCGCCGGCGGCGGCGGTGCGGGCTCGTACGGCTTCCAGGACGGGCAGGGCGGGGCGAGCCTGCTCGGCGGCGGGGGCGGCACCGGGGGCGGGTTCGCGCCCGGTGGTGGCGGTGGCGGCGGGTACTTCGGCGGCGGCGGAGGCGGCGGTGGCACCGCCGCTGTGGGCGGAGGCGGCGGCGGTGGCTCGAACTTCGGGATCGCCGGCCTCCGCAACGAGACGACCGCGTCATCCGCGGCGTCGGTGACGATCAGCTACGTGGCGGCGGCGGCGCAGGTGAGCACGCCGTCGCTGAGCTTCCCGGCGCAGGCGCGGAGCACGCTCACCGCCGCGCAGCCGGTCACGGTCACCAGCACCGGGCTCGGCCCGCTGGTCGTGACGGGTCTGACCTTCGCCGGCAGCGATCCGCAGGACTACCTGATCACCTCCAACGGGTGCCTGGGTCCGATCGGGACCGGCGCCGGCTGCACGGTCTGGGTCGGCTTCGCGCCGCAGGAGCCGGGAGCGAGCAGCGCGACGTTGCAGATCGCGACCAACGATCCGGACGGTCCGGCGAGCGTGTCGCTGTCGGGCACTGGCGGGCAGTTGCCCCAGGGGCCGACGGGACCGGCCGGTCCGGCTGGTCCGGGTGGACCTGCTGGCGCGACGGGGGCCACAGGTCCGACCAGGCCCCGGGGTCGTACCGGGAGGATCGAGCTGGTGGTCTGCAGGACCGTGACCAAGCGGAAGACCGAGAACGGACGACAGGCTCCGGTCAAGGTGCAGCAGTGCAAGCGCAAGCGGGTGTCGGGCACCGTCGAGCGCACGATCGCCGGCCGTGCCGCCGACGCGAAGGTCTCCCGGGCCGGCGTCACCTACGCCAAGGGAAAGGCGATCGCAACCGGGAGAGCGGGGTGGCAGATCGTGCTCACCCGGCGGATCCACCCGCTGCGGCCGGGCCGCTACACCCTGACGCTGAGGAGCCGCCACGCGGGACGCCGGATCGTCGAACGCACACCGATCACGATCATCTGATCACTTCGGCGTAACCTCTGCGACGGGTCCACCTCACACGGGAGGGATGAGTTCATGTCGCAGGGTATGAGCCGGCGGCGGTTGCTGGGCACGGGAGCGGGAATGGTCGGGGCGGCGGCGCTCGGGGCGTCGCCGGCGGTGGCCTCCGGTGGCGGCCACGGCCACGGCGACGGCCATCACGACCACGGCCACGGCGGGCGGCTGGTCCCGCGCGACCGGCTCGGCGTGCAGCAGTGGTCGGTGCGCGACGCGACCCCGCGCCTGGACCGCTCGGTCAGCGGCTATCTGGGCGGCCGCGACTTCCCCGACGACCCGACCGACATCGGGCCGCTGACCCCGCTTCCCGGCGGCTTCGCGGCGGTCTTCGCGTACCTCGCGAGCGTCGGCTACCGGGGCTTCGAGTTCTTCACGCTCGACCAGGGCGCCAACGGCCCGATCACCCCGCCGCAGATCCGCCAGGCGCTGGACGCCGCGGGCCTCGTCTCGGCCGGCAGCCACCAGGGCGGCCTGCAATCGATGGTGGACGAGACCTACCGCAACAACCAGATCCAGATCGCGGAGACGCTCGGGCACCGGATCATCGGGACCGCCGGGAACCCGGCCAGCCCGACGCTCGGCACGCTGGCGGCGTGGCAGGGCTACGCCGAGCAGGCGAACACGGTCGGGGCGGCGCTGCGCGCGGCGGGACTGAAGTACTTCTTCCACCCCGAGCAGGACTGGTTCCGGTTCTTCGACGACCCGGCGCATCCGGAGCTCGCGCGCGTGCACCGGATCGACTGGTTCACGGACAACACGGACCCGCGGCTCGTGTTCTTCGAGCCCGACGTGATGCACACGCTCGCGGGTCGCGCGCGCTTCGTCGATCCGGTCGACGGCAGCCTGTTCGACGTGAACGGCTGGTTCGGCCGGCTCGCGGCCCGGCGCCGCCTCGTCGCCTGGCACATCAAGGACGCCGACCGCAACCCGATGGCCGTCGCGGGCACGAACCCGTTCACGCAGGAGCACGTCCGCCCGCGGTTCCCGGTCAACAACACCCCGGCCGGCACCCCGCCGTCGCCGCCCCAGGGCGGCGTCGACGTCGTCTACGCCGGCGAGGGCTCGATCGGCAAGGGCCACCCGTGCGACATCGACCCGGAGGTGCTCGGCTTCGAGCGCTGGTTCACGCGCTACCGGCTGACCGACCCGGGCTGGTTCAACGCCGAGAGCGACGCCGGCCCGGGCAACGCGACCGCCGACCCCGGCCGCAGCCTGCGCTGGGCCAAGGTCAGCGCCGGCAACCTGCTCGCCTTGCGCCGCGCCGAGGGCGAGCGCGCCGGCCACCGCTGACGCTGTCGAGGACGCACCGGGCCCGTCAGTCGTCCGGCGGGCCCGGATGGATCCGCAGGCGAGCGCCCCAGTAGGGCTCGCCGCGACGGACGAAGTGTGCGGTGACCTCGTTGAGGTCGAACATGTGGCGCTCGCCGTCGTCGGTCACCACCTCGACGCTCGCGTCGTGGGTGGCGGTCACGACGGCCGCTTCGGTGACCGCGAGGTAGACGATCTCCGCGTCGTCGCCGACGCGGGGGACGTGTCTGGATGGCGTGTTCAATGCGGATCAGGGGCTGAGGTGGGGCGGTAGGCGTGGATGACGGCGCCGGTGGCGAAGGTCCTGGTGTCGAGGAGCTCGAGGGTCCCGGTGCTGGCGGGGCGGAACAGGGGCTCCCCGCCTCCCTTGATGACCGGGGCGGTGGCGATCCGGTACTCGTCGAGCAGGCCGGCCGCGGCGAGCGCGTCGGTCAGCCTGCCGGTGCCCCAGATGACGATGTCGCCGCCCTCGGCCTGCTTCAGGCGGCTGACCTCGTCGAGCAGGTCGGGACCGGCGATGACCACGGTCGGATCCCACGCCGTGGTGTCGACCGGTTGCGAGGCGACGACGTACTTGATGATCGCGTTGACGTGGTCGGCGAAGGGGTCGCCGCCCCTGGTGGGCCAGGCTACGGCCATGCCCTCCCAGGTGATGCGGCCGAGCAGCAGCGCGTCGGCGCGGAGCGTCATCTCGAGCCCATAGGCCTGGAACTCCTCGTCGGCGTACTGGAACGACCACGTGTGCGGTTCGTCGATGTAGCCGTCGAGCGTGGCGTGGGTGAACGTGACGATCTTGCGCACGGGTAGGTCCTCCTGGTGGTCGGGGCAGCTGCTCGAGAGAGACTCGCTCATCGGCCGCCCGGCGCTCGTGTCCGACGAGCCACTTGGAGCACCGCGCCCCAGTGGCGTCGTACCCGTCCGTCGGGTCGCTCGGCGAGCCGGCGCCGGATCTCACCGTACAAGCGATCGCGCTGCCAACCGTGCATCGCGATGTGGCCGGAGAACGTGTCGAGCAGACGCAGGTAGGCCTCGGCGTCGTACGTGACCTCCCAGTCGAACTGACGCACGACGACGTCCGCGAAGAGGCCGGTGCCCAGGATGTCCTCGCGGTCGTCGGGCAGCGCGCCCGGCCGCGGCACGACCGCATCCTCCGGCAGTGGCTCGCCGATCGCGTCATAGACGTCCTGGATCTCGTCGAAGAACGGATCGCCGTCCTCGGCGAGGACATGGAGGGCGCTCCAGATCGCGAGATGGCCGCCTTCTCGGAGCAGGCTCCACGCGCGCCGATAGCGGACCGCCGGATCGAGCCAATGCCAGGCTGTCGCCGCGAAGACGAGATCGAAGCGGGCGCCGTCAGGCGGTTCCCAGGTCTCGAAGGCGCCCTCGATCACGTCGACGTGCTCGAAGCCGGCAAGGTTCGTCCGCGCCGCAGCGACCAGCGCCGGACCGAGTTCGACGCACGTGATCCGGAAGCCCTGGCGAGCGAGCGGAAGGGTGGCCTTCCCCGTGGCGCATCCGATCTCGAGCAGGCGGTCGCCGGGCCGCAGCCCGGTGAGCTCGATCAAGGTGTCGAAGAGCCGGTCGGGATACTCGGGACGGGCGTCCTGATACGTATCCGCGGCAACGTCGAAGGTCTCCCTCAGGCGGTCGGGGTCGCCGCTCACGACCAGATCATCGACGATCACCGGATCACTCCCAGGCCGACGGTCCGCGGCGCGGGGTGGATAAGTTGCACCGCCGTGCTCGCCGCCCTCGCGCTGATCCTGCCCCTGGGGCTCGGCGCCGCGATCAGCCCGATGCTGTTCACGGAGCAGACGGTGCTCATCGCCGACAAGGGCGTTCGCGCGGGTCGGTTGTTCGCCGTCGGCGCCCTCGGCACGCTGCTCGTCTTCGCCTCGGCGACCGTGCTGTTCGGCCGCGCGATCTCGCTGCCCACCGAGCCGCGACTGAACGCGTCACTCGACATCGTCGTCGGTGTGCTGCTCTTCGCGGCGGCGGCCTTGGTCCCGTATGTCCATCGCCCGCGACGCAAGACCCATGACGACCATCACGGCGTCGCCGGCGAGGCGGCGCTGCCCTTCGGCGTCTTCTCGATGGCGACGAACGTCACCACGCTCGCGCTCGTGGTGCCGGCGGCGAAGGAGATCTCGGCCACGGAGAGCGAGATCGCCGGCCGGCTCGTGCTCATCGTCGTGCTCGTCGCCCTCGCCGGCATCCCCGCCTGGCTGCCCCTCGCGCTGAGCCGCCTGGCACCCGATGCGGGGGACCGGGCGATCGCCAACGTCGGCCGTCTGATCGAGCGTCACGGCCGCCGGGCGCTGTTCGTGATCCTGGTCGTCACCGGGCTCTACTTCGTCGTCCGCGGGACGGTGCGGCTGGTGACGTAGCGGCGCGAGTTGCTCGAAGGCTCAGGCGGAGCACCGCGAGCGCGGTGCGGCGAGGTCGTCGAGGAGCCGCCCGACGACTCCGGGGTCGGAGACCAGGTCGAGGTGGGAGACGCCGGGATTGTCGGTGAGTCGGAAGCGATGGCAGCGCATCTTGCGCCAGACCCGGACGGCGTCGTTGGTGAGGTACTCCTGATTGCTGTCGCCGGGGAGGTCGAGAAACTCCGCGGCGGCCGGGTCGACCACCTGGCCGCGGGTGAGGTCGGGCAGGACGATCCCGACCTGGGTCGGGAGGCCGGAACCCTTCTCCGCGGCGACGTCGACGTCCGGGAAGTGGCGGCGGTCGGCGAAGTCGACGAACCCGAGATAGTGCTCGGCCATCGGGGCGATGCGGTCGAGCCCGGCGTCATGGAGCAGCCTCGAGGTGTCGGCCGGGGTGTAGCTGCGGCCCGTCGCCCGGTTCTTGATCACGACCTCGCGGCGCCCGAAGACGGCCGGGTCTGACGCGCTCATCCACGTCGCGGGGGACATCGCCATCAGGCGGGCGCTGCTGCGGGCCGTCGGGACGGTGGTCGGCAGCGAGAAGACACTCGGTACCTCGACGCCCGTGAACACCCACGTCCAGATCGCGCCCTGGCCGGGGAGGTTGCCCGCGATGTCGGTGAACCCCTGGATGTACCGGTGCTTCCACCGGGCCGAGACGTGCGTGAGCAGGTACTGCGCGTACACGGGCCCGTTGGAGTGGCCGACGAGGCGGACCGGGCGCTTTCCGTTGCGGCGCCAGGTCCGTACGACGAGCCGCTTCGTCCGGGCGAGGAACCCGTCCAGATCGGGGGTGAGCCGGAAGTTGTAGCCGGCGACGACAAGGTCCTTGCCCGCCTGGTAGCCCGCGGTCTGGAGTGCCGCGAAGAAGGCGGCGTAGACCGGCGCGCTGGCCGTGTTCCCGTAGTGGGGGATCGATACCTTCACCCCCGGCGGCAGCGAGAAGCGCTGCGGGAACGGACGCCGCGAATGCAGCCTCCAGCGCGGCGTGATCAGCTTGTCGCGGCACACCTGGCTGAACGTCGTGCCCACGTTCGCGGGGACCCCGTCCTCGAAGCTGCCCGACCGCGGACAGCCGCGCACGCCGGTCTGGTTCTCGACCGTGACGCGCAGGACGGTCGTGCCGTACCCCGGGAAGAACACGACCGGCGTCCGTGGCGCCGCCGCAATCGCCGGTGCGGCCCCGAGCAGCAGCGTCGCTCCGGCCAGGACAACCGCGAACGGGAAGCGGCGCGCCGACACGGTCCGGAACGCTACCAGCGGCGCTCAGCCTGAGTCGCTTGAGCGTCCGATGCGTGTGCGCCGCCTGCGCCGGATCCGCGACGATCGCGGCCCGCGCTCTGCGAGGCGAGCGCGACGGATCACCCGCTTCCGTACCAGCGCTGCGCGGTGTCTGCGAAGAGCATCGCCCGGTCGCTCGGCGTGTGCTCGGCGAAGACCTCGTCGTAGGCCCGGTAGAGCGACCCGAAGTCCGACCGGAGGCGCTCGATCGGCAGGTCGGAGCCGAGCATGCAGCGGTCGGCGCCGAACAGCTCCACGGCCGCGAGCAGCCAGGGACGCACCTGCGCTGTGGTCCACGCGCCGAAGATCGTCCCGATCGCGTCGAGGCGGGTGGCGACGTTGGGCCTCGCCGCCAGTTCGGCGAGACGATCGAGGTGGGCCTCGCGTCCTCCGTCGCTGACGTCGGTCGGCCAGCCGAAGTGATCGACGACGATGCTCAGCTGCGGCAGGTCGGCGGCGAGCTGCCCGACCATCGGCAACTGGTCACTCGTCGCCTCGACGGTGGCCACGAGATCGTGCCGCGCGAGCAACGCGAGATGCTCCATCACGGCGGGCCGCTCGAGCGGCTGCCGGGCGCCCTGCGCCAGCCCCGCCGCCAGCCGCACCCTGACGCTGCGGACGAGCGGGATCCGGCAGAGCCGTTCGACGAGCTCGCCGAAGTCGTCCGCCGCGGGGTCACCGAGACTGACGATCGCGCTGACGAGGCCGTGTTCCCCGTCCTGTCCGGCCACCCATTCCGCCGCCGCGACGGGATCCGCGGCGCCGGCGTCGGACCACACGATGCCCTGGACATCGAACCCCGCGGTCTCCCGCTTGTAGTCGGCGAGCGTGTAGACGCCGGGCAGCGACTCGTAGGGGCCGATCAGGTCGCGCACGAGCGTGCGGTCCGTCAGCCAGAACACCGGATTGCGCCGCTGGTCCCACAGGTGGACGTTGCAGTCGACGACCGGGCCCGAGGAGGACACGACGCAAGTATTTCCTACGGCTAGGTCTGTGCGGCGACGAACGAGGCTGGCCTGGACGGTCAGACCGACGGGAGACCTCGTCATCCGCGCACAGCGGATGCGCGGCCGCAGGCGCGTCGGTGCCGCCGTGAGACGTGAGGTGGACGGCGGTCCAGGGCCTTCGATCGTCAACCTGCCCGCATCCGGATGCTGGCGGCTCTCGCTCGCCTGGTCAGGCCACCGCGACCGGCTCGATCTGCGCTATCGGCACCGTTGACGCCGCCGATCGAGGCCGGCGGGTGGCGGTGCGGCAGGCGTTCCTACAACCATCTGGTTATAGTTGCTTCCGAGCATGACTCCCGGCGCTCCCGCCACAACGGATCGCACGCGCTGGCTGGCCCTGTACGTACTGTGCGCCGGTGTTCTGATGATCGTCCTCGACGCGACGATCGTGAACGTGGCCCTGCCGTCGATCCAGGACGACCTGGGCTTCTCGCAGTCGAACCTCGCCTGGGTGGTCAACGCGTACGTGGTCCCGTTCGGCGGCCTGCTGCTGCTGGCGGGCCGGCTCGGCGATCTGCTCGGCCAGCGCCGCATCTTCCTGCTCGGCCTCGCCGTCTTCACGGTCGCCTCTGCGCTGTGCGCCGTCTCCCTGAGCCAGGGCATGCTGATCGCCGCGCGCTTCGTGCAGGGAGCCGGCGGGGCGATGGCGGCCGCGGTCGTGCTCGGCATGATCGTGACGATGTTCCCCGAGCCGCGCGAGCAGGCGAAGGCGATCGGGGTCTACGGCTTCGTGGCGTCCGCGGGCGGTTCGATCGGCTTGATCGCCGGCGGCGTCCTCACCGAGGCCATCAGCTGGCACTGGATCTTCGCCATCAACATCCCGATCGGGATCCTCACCGCCTATCTGACCATCCGCCTGGTCGAGGATCGTCCCGGCCTCGGGATGCGGGCGGGCGCGGACTTGCCCAGTGCGCTGCTCAGCACCGTCGGCCTCATGCTCGGCGTGTACGCCATCCTCGGCATCTCGGACGTCGGCTGGGTGGACGCGCGCACGCTCGGCCTCGGCGTCGTGTCGCTGGCCCTGCTGACCGCGTTCGTCGTCCGGCAGGCGCGCATCGCGGACCCACTCATGCCGCTGCGCCTGTTCCGCTCTCGCAACCTCACCGGCGCCAACCTCGTCATCGCACTGAGCACGGCCGGGATGTTCGCGATGTTCTTCCTCGGCGCGCTGTACCTGCAACGGGTGCTGGCCTACAACCCGCTCGAGGTCGGCCTCGCCTTCCTGCCGTCCACGCTGGCGATGGGGACGATCTCGCTGCGCTACACCGAGCGGCTCATCACCCGGTTCGGGGCACGCCGGGTGGTGATCGCCCGGTCTCGCGTTCATCGGCATCGGACTGCTGCTGTTCGCCCGCACCCCGGTGGACGGCGGCTACCTGGCCGACGTGCTCGCGCCGGTCGTCTGCATCGGCATCGGCGCCGGCCTCGCCTTCCCCTCGCTGTTCACGCTGGCGATGTCCGGCGTCTCCGCGGAGGATTCCGGCGCTGGCCTCCGGCATCGCCAACTCGACTCACCGCAGATCGGCGGCGCCGTCGGACTCGCGGTGCTGGCGACGCTGTCGACGAGCCGCACGGATGCGCTGCGCGCGGCCGGTGACAACGCCGCGGCGGCGCTCAACGGCGGCTATCACCTCGCCTACCTGGTCGGCGCGCTGCTCGTCGGGGCCGCGTTGATCGCCGCGCTCGCGATCCTGCGCAGCGAACCGGTCGCGGCTGCCAGTGAGGACGCCGGCCACCAGGAAGCCGTCTCGGCGTGAGATCGGGCATCCCGCCCGGCTTCTCCACCCGGAGTAACGTATAACCGAATGGTTGTAACCACTGTCGAGACCGAGCGGGCCGACGCGCTCTTCCACGCCCTGGCGGATCCCACGCGCCGGGACATCCTCGCCGTGGTGCTGCAGGACGCGCATTCGGTCTCCGACCTGGCCCGCCACTATCCGATCAGCTTCGCGGCCGTGCACAAGCACGTCGGCGTGTTGGAGCGCGCGGGCCTGGTCACCAAGACGCGCCACGGCCGCGAGCAGCGCGTGCGCGGCGACGTCGGCACGTTGCGAAGCGCCCATCGTCTGCTCGACGAGCTCGAGGTGCTCTGGCGCGGGCGGATCGACCGCATCGGGGAGCTCCTCGCGCAGCCGGCGGAAGACGAATCGCGATGACCGTGATCAGCGTCGTCAAGGACGCGCAGGCCAGGACCCTGACCCTCGCCGCGCACTTCGCCGCGCCGATCGAGCGCGTATGGCAGGTCTGGAGCGATCCGCGTCAGCTGGAGCGCTGGTGGGGGCCGCCGGGCTATCCCGCGACGGTGATCGAGCACGACCTCGCGCCGGGCGGCACCGTGACGTACGTGATGACCGGTCCCGACGGCGAGCGGCACGGCGGGTGGTTCCGCGTCCGCACGGCCGACCCGCCCCGCGACCTGGAGCTCGACGCCGGGTTCGGCGACGCCGACGGCAACCCGATCCCGGACGCGGCGACGTCGGTGATGCGCGTCGCACTCTCGGAGCCGGCCGGCGGCGGCACCCAGATGGTGCTCACCGCGACGTGGGCCAGCGACGAGGCGATGGAGCAGGCGCTGGCCACGGGCATGGAGACCGGCGTCGCCGCCGCTGTCGGCCAGATCGACGCGCTACTCGGCCTCCCCGATCCGGGAGCGCGCACATGACCGCCACGTACACCTTCGACATCGTCTCCACCCTCGACGGCTACGGCTCCTATGACAGCAGCGGCGACTGGGGCGGGTACTGGGGCAAGCAGGGCCCCGAGTTCCTCGAGCACCGGCTCGCCGTGTACAGCGAGGAGCAGCGCATGGTCCTCGGTGCCAACACCTATCGGCAGTTCGTGGAACTGCTGGGCGCGATCGAGGAATCCGAGCTCGACCCCGTGAACGCCCGGATGCGGAGCATGCCGACCACGGTGGTGTCGAGGACGCTGGAAGGCCCGCTCGACTGGCCGGACGCGACCCTCGTGAGCGGTGACGCCGTCGACGTCGTCGCCCGGCTCAAGCAGGAGTCCGAGGTGCCGTTGCGGTCGCACGGCAGCCTCTCGATGAACCGGGCGCTGATGGCCGCCGGGCTGGTCGATCGCGTCCAGCTGACGGTCTTCCCGGTCATCAGCGGTCAGACCGGGACCGACGCGATCTTCGCGGGTGCCGCCGACTTCGACCTAGAACTGATCGAGCAGCGGACGCTCGACGGTCACACGCAGGAGCTCGTCTACCGGCCCACCCGCCATGGATCGTCCCGCCGCTCATGAGATCGACGATCACCACGCATTGCTTCTAGCGGCACTCAGCCGGCTCGGCTGCCGGTGAGTGTCCCGCATGGTTCGTCACAAGGAACATGGGGTCAGCGCGTCCCACTGGTGCCGCAGCACGTCTGGCTCGCCGGCTGGACCACCACGGTTGCGGTGGCATGAGAATCACCGCAATCGAGAACGCCGGGGCGCTGGGGCGGACTTCTTCAGCAGGCAGACCAGCTGGCGCGCCCTAGGGGGTCCCTTTCGTGGTCTCGGCCGAGCGTCCCGCAGCCGGCGCGAACGGGCATCGGCCCGTCTCCGCAGAGCCGGTCCGTAGATCCCCGCGGACCGGTGGGCCGTCGTCGGGTACGGTCCGCGCATGGACCCCATCCGGATCGTCCTGGCCGATGATCACGCCGTCGTCCGCGCGGGCCTGCGGCTGCTGCTCGACGGCGAGGAGGACCTGACCGTCCTCGCCGAGGCCGGCGAGATCGAGACGGCCAAGCGGATGGTGCGCGCGCACCGCCCGGACGTGGTCGTGCTGGATCTCAACATGCCGGGCGGCGAGAGCCTCCCGGCGATCCCCGAGCTCGCGGAGCACGCGGCCGTCGTCGTGCTCACGATGCAGAACGATCCGGGGTTCGCCCGCCGTGCGCTGCAGAGCGGGGCGAAGGGGTACGTGCTCAAGGAGGCGGCCGACGCCGAGCTCGTCCAGGCCGTCCATGCCGCCGCGTCGGGCGGCACGTACCTGAATCCGGAACTCGGTGCGCGGATGGCGGCCGCGCCGCCCGCCCCCACCGGTCCGCCGGACGGGCTGAGTGAGCGCGAGGTCGAGATCCTGCGACTGATCGCGCTCGGTCACACGAACACCGAGATCGGCGGGCAGCTGTACCTCAGCGTGCGGACGATCGAGTCGCACCGGGCGCACATCCAGCAGAAGACCGGGCGCACGACGCGCGCCGAACTGGTCCGGTACGCGCTCGATCACTCGCTGATCGACCGGGACTAGCGCTCCTCGGTGGCGCGCATGCGCCGGCCGAGCGAGGCGAGGGCGGGATCGTCGGTCCGGAACTCGCGTGCCAGGTCGTAGAGGTATTGCGCCTCGGGACCTTCCAGCTCACTCAGCGGCCGGTTGACGGGCACCCCGGGCCGCGGCGGCTCGCGCAGCGCCTGCGCGGCGAGGCCGTGCTCGGCCAGCCAGCGCGGCAGGTACTCCCCGGCCACCTTCCCGCCCGGCCACCACAGCGGCGCGCCGGCGGCGTCGCCCGCGGGGGCGAGCCGGCGTGAGCGGCCGCCCACGAGCAGATGCCCGTGCAGGACGGGCTCGCCCGGGTCCGGAAGATCCGTGACGCCGGCGCGGGCCGCGATCGCGCGGATCGCCCGCCGGGCCTGATGGGTCGCGAGGCCGCCGAACTTGACCGCCGAGACGACGCCGTCGCCGGCGGCCCACGTCCGCTCGCAGCCGTCGACGCGGGCATTGTCGCCCGCGAGCACGAATCCGGCGAAGTCGGAGGGCACGCCGGCGATCCCGGGACCGACGAGCCGCGGGATCGCGACGATCCGGTCGGCGTCGAACGGCTCGCCGCTCGGCTCGAGGACGAGGTTCCCTCCGTCGCCGCGGGCCAGGACACCGGTGCGGACGCGGATCCCGGCGGCGGCGAGCTCCTCGGCGAGCGCGTCGCTCGCCGACGTGCCGAACACGGCGAGCGGAGCCGACTCGGGCGTGATCAGCGTGATCTGCACGTCGTCGCGCCCCATGCTGTGCGTCTCGCGCGCGGTCATGAGCGCGAGCTCGTACGCCGGCAGCGGCCACACCGCCCCCGGGGGGATGACCACCGCGAGCCGCGACGAGTAGCCCTGCTCGAGATCGCTGAGCAGGCCGCCGTAGACGTCGGGATCGCCGCCGGGCCACCAGGTCGTCGCGTGGGCGACGCCCTCGACGGGCCGGCCGCCGGGCGCGAGGATGAGGGCGTCGAAGGGCATCGAGCCGCCGTCGCGCAGCCGGAGGATCCCCAGGGCGTCGTCGACGCCGGTCACCGCGTCGAGGACGAGCGTCGCGCCGGTGTCCTCGGTGAAGCGGACCAGCGGGACGCGCTCGGCGTGGCCTTGCGCGAACGGCTCGGCGACGGCCAGCGGGCGGTAGCGGAAGTCGGGGTCCGGTGCGACCAGGGTGACGCGCACGCGGTCGCCCGCGAGCGCGTGCAGGCCCAGCAGCGCCTCCACGCCGGCGACGCCGCCGCCCGCGATCACGACGTTCAAGGGCGCTCCGGGCATCACGCCACCACCTCACGGGTCTGCGTTGCGGGGTCGCCCAGCAGCTGGCGGCCGGGCGCGTCGGTGTGCGGGATCGCGAGCACCGGGCAGCTCGCGGCGTGCGCGAGCCCGCGCGACACGCTGTGGCCCAGGATGCTGCGCACCGCGCCGAGGCCTCGGGTGCCGCAGATCAGCAGGTCCATCGAGGTCGTGGCCGCTGCGAGTGTCTCCACCGGCGGGCCCGCGAGCGCGCCGGCGCCGGCGGGAACGTCGGTGGGCATGAGCTCGCGTGCGACGTCGCTCGCATCCCGGGCGGACGGGTCGGCGCTGAAGCTCCGGACCGATCCGCCCGACGCGCGGGCGATCTCGACGGCACCGGCGAGCGCGTGCCGGCCCTCGGGCGTGTCGGCGAACGCGACGGCCAAGCGCGTGAGGCCGCGCGCCGGTGCGCGATACCCGCGCGGAGCGACGGCGATCGGGCAAGACGGATCGTGCAGCAGTTCCGCGGCGACGTCGCCCACCAGGACCCGTCCGAGCGCGCCGCGATGCGTCGAGCCGACGACGACCGCGACGGCGTCCAGCCGCGCGGCGGTCGCCCCGAGCTCAGAGGCCGGCGGACCCTGGACCGCCAGCACGGAGACCTCGTGGTCCTCGCCGAGGGTCGCCGCGACGCGCTCCAGCCGGGCCCGGGTGTCCTCGGCGACGGCCGTGAGGTACTCGGGCGTGATGGTCACCACGCGAGGGTCACATGGGTAGGCGGACACCAGCACGAGCGGCGCGCCGGCGAGGCGGGCGAGCGCCGTGGCGAGATCCAGTGGCGCGGAGTCGTCGTCTCGCAGGGCGAGCCCGACGACGATCGGACGGTTCATGATCGGCTCCTGGAGATGCGAGGACACGGTGGTCCGGATGCTCGTGGAGCGGCGGCCGCGGCGCGTCCGCAGCCCGCCGCGCACGGATCCGTAGTCGGCCGCAGATCAGACGCGCGGACGGCGCCCCGGCCCGTGCGGGCCGGGGCGCGGTGGTGCGGGGTGCCTAGCCGGCGGCCGGCACGGCGCTCGTGAGCGGCGTGACCGTCTCGGTCTCGGTCTTCGTGCGCAGCAGCCGCACGGTCAGCACGAGGAAGCCGATGCCGATCAGCAGCAGTGCGCCGCCGATCGCGATCACGAACGTGCTGATGCTCTCGGCGAAGTACGCCGTGTTCAGCGCGGTCTGGAACGCGGTCGACGAGATCCAGATGTCGCGGGCCGGGTTGTCGACCGGCTGACCGCTCTTGGGATCGGTGGCCGCCTTCGCCTCGTCCGAGGTCGGCTTGCCGGATGCGTCCAGGAAGCGATCCATCTCCGCGTAGGTCTGGCCGCCGGTCGCCTCGAGCGTGTGCTTGCGCATCACCGCGGCGAACGCTTGCGCCTCGCTGCCGGTGTCGACCTTCTGGCCGGGGATCGAGGAGTCGGGCGTACCGACGATCTGCTCCCGGGCAAGATCGCTGCGGACGGTGTCGCGCGCGGCGAACCCGACCGCGACCGCGGCGACGCCGAACAGGACGAGGACGATGCTGGCGGCGATGCCGCCCTTGCGGGCGAGATTGCTCATGGGTCACTCCCTATGCGAGTGGTGGATGGAGTGCGAACCCTCGTGGAGCGCCGGGCCGCCCGCATCGGCGCTTTGCCGCCGATCCGGCGCGACGAGCCGCGGCCGCGCCTCGGGTCCTCCGCAGCCGGAGTGCGGGCGTCTACCGATGAGCCCCTCGCGCGCGCGCCTGAGACTCGGAGCATGTCCAACCTGCTCGTCGTCTACGCCACCACCCACGGCCACACCGGCCGGATCGCCGAACGCATCGCCGACGCCGTCCGCGCCGACGGCCACGAGGTCGAGCTCGCCGAGGTCGGCGCCGACCCGGACGTGTTCGACCGCGACGCGGTGATCGTCGGCGGCTCGATCCATGCCGGCCATCACCAGCGCGAGCTGGTCGACTGGGTCCACCGCCACCGCACCACGCTCGCCCGGACGCCGTCCGCGCTGTTCACCGTCTGCCTCACCGCCGCCGACGACACCGAGGAATCGCGCGCCGCGACACGTCGCTATCTGGACGAGTTCGTCGAGGCGACCGACTGGACGCCCGTACCGGCGGTCACGTTCGCCGGTGCGCTGCAGTACCGCGAGTATGACTTCATGACCCGGCTGATGATGCGCCTGCTCATGCACAAGGGCCATCACCCGACGGACACCAGCCGCGACTACGACTACACCGACTGGGACGCCGTCGAGCGGTTCGCGCACGAATGCGCCGAGCTCCCGGCGGCCCGGCGCGC
This sequence comes from uncultured Solirubrobacteraceae bacterium, assembly GCA_963791405.1. Classification (GTDB taxonomy): domain Bacteria; phylum Actinomycetota; class Thermoleophilia; order Solirubrobacterales; family Solirubrobacteraceae; genus DASQMT01. Next base: position 22,409 of record CAWBSJ010000017.1, read on the forward strand.
CGCGATCTGAGCGCTAGCGAGCGTCGCCGCCGGCGAGCCGGTAGGCCTCGCGCAGCCAGCGGTCGAACGCGGCGTCGAGGTCGGATTCGTCCTCGATCAGCAGCTGGTGGGTCCAGTGTCCCGGACGGGGTTCGACGATCTCCAAGATCCGCCGGTCGTCAAGCGGCGCGTCGACGCTGAAGCTCAGCGTGACGCTGTCGGCCGGCCGCCCTTCCGCCCAGCGTTGCGGCAGCCACACCCAGGCGAACACGCGGCGGGCGCGGAACGAGACCTCGGTGTCCGTGCCGCGAACCGTCAGCGGCCCGAAGCTCTCGAGGTGCTGCCGGATCGCGCGGAACAGGCGCAGCGGCGTCGGCCGGCCGTCGAAGATGCGCTCTTCCCAGTCCGCGTTCATCTCGTTCACTCGTAGCGGAGCGCCTGGGCGGGCTGGACGCGCGACGCACGCGCGGCGGGGGCGAGGGTGGTGAGCAGTGCCGCCGCATAGACCCCGCAGAACACGATCGCGAGCTGTGCCCACGGCACGGTGAAGCGCAGCGCGCCCTGCCAGGACGGCTGGTCGGCGGCGTCCTGGATGACGTTGTAGGCGATCACGAGCCCGAGCGTCGTCCCGACCACGATCGCGGTCAGCGCGATGAACGAGGACTCGAGCAGGAAGCTGAGCTGCACCATGCCGCGGCGGAACCCGATCGCGCGCAGCACGCCGATCTGCTGGCGGCGCTCGACGACCGACCGGGCGCTGATCACGCCGAGCGCGGCGACGCCGACCACGAGCCCGAGGCCCATGAAGCCCAACAGGAGCCAGTTGAGCGTGTAGGACGCGCCGACGGCCTCGTGGAGGTCCGCCCGCGTGGACTTCGCCTCCAGGCCGTTCGCCACGAGCGCGCGCTCGAGCCGCGCCGCGGCGCGGTCCGGGTCCACGCCGGAGGCGAGGGCGATGTGATGGATGGTGGGGACGGTGCGGCCCGCGCCGAAGACCGACTCGACGGTCCGCTGCGAGGTCCACACGCCGGCGAGATCGAGCGGTGTCGTGTCGGCCAGCACGCCGATGATGGTGAGCGTCCGCGAGCGGCCGGAGGCGGGGTCGCGGACCTCGACCGGCACCGGCGCGAATGCGCCGTCCTCGACGTAGAAGCCGGTCAGGCTGAAGGCGGGCGGCGTGGCGAAGCCCCAGTTCGCGCGGCGCGGCGCTGCGAGCTGGTCGACCACGGCGAGGTCGGGCGAGCGGCGCATGGCGTCCCAGACCGCCTGCGAGGAGCCGTAGCCGGCCGCGGTGGCGGCGAGCGGGAAGGTCGTGGCGAGCAGGAACGGCGGGTCGAAGCCGCGGACGGGGTAGTCCGCCCCCTCCACCGCGCCGGCCTGCCGGACGCGGGCGGGCACGACCGACTCGCTGCCGACGACGCGGAAGTCGGCCGGGTCCAGCCCCGCGCCGCGGATCGCGGTGGTCGGCTCACCCAGGGGGCTCTGCGGCGCGGTCTCGGCGCGCACGTCGAAGCCGCCGCCGAAGCTCTCCGGATCGTCGACGGCACGCAGGAACGCGCCCGACGTGGTCGCGCCGACGACGATGGTGAACACGACGAGCGTGAACATGGCGAGCGTGACGCCCGTGCGGAAGCGGGTGCGCAGCGGGAAGGCCATCGCCATCTTGAGCACCGGCGCCAGCGCGCGGACCCGGCCCAGCCCGCGCATCGCGGCCCCGAGCAGCAGGTCGGCGTTGTAGACGATCAGCCAGGTGGCGCCGGCGACGACCATCAGGCCGCTGACGATCCAGGCGCTGAAGTCCATCTTGAGCTCGCGGCCGGCGATCGCGTTCATCGTGTCGAACGGCAGGAGCCACCATGCGAGCAGCAGCAGGCCGGCGGCGGAGTAGGCGGCGCGCGCGCTGGCGCCTGCCGCGCGGGCCAGCAGGACGGCGCTGATGACGGCGATCGAGACGCCGAGCGAGAACGGCGTCGCCTGCTCCGCGGCGAGCCCGGCGGCCGCAACGGCGACGCCGGCGGCGACGCCCGCCACGCCGAGCCCGACGCGCCGGCGACCGCCGCGCGGTACGGCCGTGTCGGGAAGGCCGCGGACGGCGGCGACGATGTTGAGCACGCTCACGCGCCACGCGGAGACAGCGACGATCGCGAACGTCAGCAGCACGCCGAGCGCATAGGCGACGAGCAGGCTGCGCAGCGTGACCGCGTGCTGGATCTCCAGACCCTCGGCGCTGAACGCGCCCGAGAGCACGCTGACCATGCCGAAGGCGACGGCCACGCCGAGCGCCGCACCGAGGGCGGCGGCGACCGAGGTCGTAGGCGAGGCCCTCGAACGTGAACATCTGCACCAGGTGCTCGCGGCGGGTTCCGATCGCCCGGGCGATCCCGAGCTCCGTCCGCCGCTCGGCCGAGAGCATCACGAAGATCAGGAAGATCAACAGGATCCCGGCGGCGATCGAGAAGCTGCCGAACGTCGTGAAGACCGACACGAACACGTCGGCCTGATCATCGGCCAGCTCGAGCCCGTCGCGCTTGACGTCCTGGAGATCCAGGCCCTGTGCGGCGATCGCCGGTCCGGCAGCGGCCAGCACCGCCGCGGTGTGCGCTGCGCCGCCGGTCGCGTCACCGCGGTTGGAGACGAGCAGCCGTCCGACCTGCCCTTCGCGGCCGACGAGCGCCTGGGCGCGCCGCAGCGGCAGCAGCACGGCGGCATCGTCGGAGCCCGCGCCGTCGTAGTCGACGACCGCCGCGACGCGGAGCCGCGCCTCGCGCGTCCCGGCGAGGACGCGCAGACGATCGCCGGGACCGGCGCCGAGCGCGGCGGCGCCGTCCCGATCGAGGTAGACCTCGTCGGCGGCCAGGGCGGCGAGCGGCCGCGGCGCGCCGCCGCGATCGCGGATCTCGTCCATGCCGCTCATGGCGGCCGGGTCGGCGCCGAAGAGCGATACCCGGGCCTCCGTCCGGCGCGTGGTCAGGTCCTGCACGGCGACCGGCTCGACCACCGCGGCCGTGACGCCGTCGACGAGGCCCGTGCGGCGGAGCGCTCGCGCGGCGTCCGGGACCTTCGCCGCGTCGAAGTACGGCACCCGGGCGGACTGCTCGAGCGCGGATGAGGGTGCCAGATCGTTCCCGCGCGCCGTCACGACCTCGTCGGTGGTGCCGAGCGTCTCGAGCACCGCCGAGCGGACGGTGCGGTTCATGGTGTCGCCGGTCACCAGCGCGGAGGCGATGATCGTCGTTCCCAGCATGAGCCCGGTGACGATCAGCAGCGCCCGGCCGGGGCGGCGGGCCGCGTTTCGCAGTCCGAGCCGGAGGAACACGCGGTTGCGCAGCGCGAGCACGATGACGAGCGCGAGCACGAGGCCGAGCGCGAGCGACAGCCCGAGCGCCAGCCCGTCCATCGGGATCCCGAACAGCGCGCGCATCAGGGTGCGGCAGGCTCGAGCGCGGGCATCGCAAGCTCGTCCTCCGGCACGATCAGACCGTCGCGCATCGTGATGATCCGGTCGGTCGCCCGACCGACGACGAGGTCGTGCGTGACGATCAGCAGCGACAGACCGCGCTCGCGGTTGAGCCGGCGCAGCAGCGCGGTGATCTCCTCGGCGTTCTGGCTGTCGAGGTCGCCCGTCGGCTCGTCCGCCCAGACGATCGCGGGGTCGTTGACGAGCGCGCGCGCGATCGTCACGCGCTGGCGCTCGCCGCCCGAGAGCGCTTCGGGCACATGACGGGCGCGGTGCGGCGAGCCCGACGAGCTCGAGCGCCTCGAGCGCGCGGCGGCGCGCCTCGGCAGCTGCGACCCGCGCCACGAGCAGCGGCAGCTCGACGTTCTCGACCGCCGTGAGGACCGGCATCAGGTTGTAGTACTGGAACACGAACCCCATCCGGCGGGCCCGGTAGTCGGTGCGCTCGCGGTCGCGACATCGCCGACAGGGCGACGCCCTCGATCGCGATCTCGCCGGCGTCGACGGCGTCGAGCCCCGACAGGCAGTTCAGCAGCGTGGTCTTGCCGCAGCCGCTCGGGCCCATGATCGCCACCATCTCGCCTTGCGCCAGGTCGAGGTCGATCCCGCGCAGGACGTCGACGTCCGCCGCGCCGGTCCGATAGCGCTTGAAGACGCTGTGCGCTGTGACGATGCTCGATGCCTCGGTCATGCTCGGAGCCTCACCCGTCGCGCCGGCCGTCGCATCGGCGCAGGACCGCAGAGCGACGGGGGTGCAGCGCGGTCGGTCGGTCGGTGGTTTCCACGGACGGACCGGCGGCAGGTCCCCGATGGCGTGCGGCCGCGCCGCGCGTAGCCTCGCGGTCATGATCTCCTCCGACCCCTCCCGTCCGGACCGGCTCGCCACGCCCGTGCGCGCGTTCATGCGGCCCGGCGTCATCACCGTGCCCGCGGACGCGTCGCTGCTCGAGGCCAAGCGCGCCATGGTCCGTCACGGCGTGCATGCCGTCCTCGTCGTCAGCGCCGAAGGCGGCCGCCCGCTCGGCTGGGTCGCGGCCTCGGGGCTGCTCGAGTGGCTCGAGCGCGACCTGGACGCCATCCCGGCCGCGCGCGCCATCACGGAGCCCGCGCGGGCGATCGAGCCGTCCGCGACCGCGAAGGAGGCGTTGACGGCGCTCGCCCGGCCCGGCACGTCGCACCTGCTGGTCAGCCCGCTCGCCGAGCGGACGCCGCACGGCGTGGTCGCGCCGATGGACCTGATCGACCTCGTGACCCGGCCATGACCGAGCCGCTGCGGTTCCAGCGCGTCCTCGTCGGCGCGGACGGCTCCGACGCCGCCGCCGATGCACTCGTCCTCGCCCGCCGGCTCGTCGAGCCGGACGGCGAGCTGATCCTGGCCGTGATCCGCGAACGCGGCTTCCGGCGTCACCGGACCGCGCACCCGCCCGCACCGGGACCGCGGGAGCGCCTCGCGGAGCACGGGGCGTCCTCCGCCGCGCGCGGCCTGGCCGAGCTCGCCGAGGCAGAGCACGCGGACCTGATCGTCCTGGGCGCCCACGGCGGGTTCGACGGCCGCACGTCCCCGGGGCCCACGGCACTGCGCCTGCTCCACGGCGGGCCGTGTGCGATCGCCGTCGCCCCGCGCGGCGCCCGCGACGCAGGACCGATCCGGCACGTCGGCGCCGCCTACGACGGGTCACCGGAGGCCGGCGCAGCTTTGGCTTCCGCCTACGCGCTCGCTGCGCGTACCGGTGCGGCGATGTCGATCTTCTCCACCTGGCTGAGCACCGGGCCGGGCACCGGCTCATACGACCAGAACGTGGTCGCCGGGGCGCTGCAGCTCCGTCGCTCCGAGATCCAGGACCGGCTCGACGCCGCCGCCGAGACGGCCCCGGCCGGCGTCAATCCGCGCACGGTCCTGCTGCATGGCGACGCGGCCGTGGAGATCGCGCACGCGTGCGAAGGAATCGTGGACATCCTGTTCGCCGGATCCCGCGGCTACGGACCGGTCCACCGCACCTTCGCCGGCAGCGTGTCCCAGGCGCTCATGCTCGCCTCGACGCAGCCGGTCGTGATCCTCCCGCGTGCGCTCGTGCCCGCGGCGGCGTGACCGAGCGCTGATCAGGGCACCTGGAGCAGGATGCCGACGGCGACCATGAGGCCGCCGCCCGCAAGGGCTCCGGCTGTCGCCCGGCGCCGCCCACCGCGACGCCAGGCGTCCGGTGCGACGTCGACGGCGACGAGCGCCAGCATCGCGCCGGCGGCGAATCCGAAGGAGAACGGCAGCAGGGCTCGGATCTCCTCCACCAGGAGGTATGCGAGCACCGCCCCGACCGGCTGCGGGAGGCTCGTCGCGATCGCCGCTGCGACCTGTCCGGCGCGGCCGACGCCGGCGATCGCCAGCGGGATGGCGGTCACCGTGCCCTCGGGAACGTTCTGCACGGCGATCGCCACCAGCACGAAGACACCGAGCCCCGCGGTCCCGGACGCCCATGCCGAGCCGATCGCGAACCCCTCGGGCAGTGAGTGCACGAAGAGCACGAGCATCACGAGCGCCGCCCGGCGGCCGCGCGCGGTCACCAGCAGGCCGGCGCGGTGCTCGTGCAGCCGGAGCCCGCGGCGCGCGACGGCGAGGAACAGCGCCCCGGATGCGACGCCGGCGGCGACCGTGGCCACGGAGCCGGCGTCGAGCGCCGGCGCGATCAGCCCGAGCACCGAGACGACTGCCATCGCGGCCGCCGCGGCGCCGAGGAGGGCCGGTCGCCACGCCTCGGCGCGGTCGCCTGCGCGCCCCACCGGGAGGGCGCCGAGTCCGGTCGCGAGCGCGGTGGCGAGGCCTGCGAGCGCCACCTCCGCGACGGCGGTCATGCGAACGGTCAGGTCGCGGAGAGCTGCGAGGAGCCCGACGCGCCCGACTGCTCGAGCGCGTACAGGTACGGGGCGAGGCGAGGCGCCGACACCTTGTCCGCCGGCCACCATGCCTGCCGCGGGGCGTCTTCGGCGTCGCCGCTGCCGCCGGCGATATCGCGCTCCAGGAACAGGTCCTCGGCGCCGGTCAGCAGCCGGCCGCGCAGCAGCGGCCGGAACGGTTCGGGCGCGATCGCGCACCCGTGCCGCGCGGCGATCGCCTGGGCCGCCGCCTCCGCCTGCTGCGCGGCGATCCCGCCGTGCTTCGCGGGGAAGCTCGTGATGTCGCCTGCGGCGAACACGCCTGTGACGCCGATGAGCTGCCCATGCAAGTCGGTGCCGAGGAAGCCGGCCTCGTCAGTGGGCAGCCCGGCGGGAGCGTCGGCGTGCACCAGCGGAAGCGCGAACACCCGCTCCGCGAGCATCTCCCTGCCACCGGGGTGCAGGTGCAGGGTGCCGCGCCCGACCTCGGCGCGGACGCCGCCGACGAAGTCGATCCCACGCGCGGTCAGCAGCTCGGCGACCGCGACGCCTGCGCGTGGACCGAACAGCGCGATCGGGCGGTCCTCGGGCGTGACGATCGAGAGGTGCGCATTGTCGATGCACATCGACCAGGCGTCGTGCGCCACGAGCAGCGCGAGCTCATAGGCGGGCAGCGTCCAGGCGACCTGCGGAGGGACGACGAACGCGATCTGCTTGAGATAGCCCTCCTCGAGATCCGCGAGGATGCCGTGGAGCGCGTCGGTCGCCGTGTCGTCGCCGATCGTCTCGGCGTGCTGATAAGCCGTACGGCGGTGGCCGCCCGTGGCGACGAGCAGCGAGTCGTAGGCGAGCTCCTCGCCCGCGGCGCAGCGCACGGTCCGTCGCTCCGGGTCGACGGCGACGACGGACCCGGCGTGGTGCGTGGCGCCGAAGTCACGGGTGACGCGGGCGAGCGCCACGCGGCTGCGGCGGCCGCGCGCGAATGACTCGCCGATCACCTGGGGGCGCGAGACGAACTCGGCGCCCGGCGTGACGAGCGTCACGCGCACGCGATGCGGTGCGAGCTCCGAGAGCGCGATCAGCGCCTCCAGGGCGGCGACGCCGCCACCGGCGATGACGACGTGTGCGCGGTCAGACTCCATGCCGGTCACGGTACGCCCGCCTGGACGCCGGGACGACCGCGACATCCCGCGGCCGGCATCCGGGGAAACCCGCAGCCTCAAGGCCCCTGGAGCGATCCGATCGGGCCGTGCCCGGCTGCCCCCGCGACGCGGACCCGCATGTCGGCGATGACGGCCCCGTGCGGCCCGGCGATGACCGGGTTGCAGTCCAGCTCGGCCACCGCCGGCAGGTCCTCCGCGAGCGCGCTCACGCGCCGGAGGATGTCCTCGACCGCCGCGACGTCGGCCGCCGGCGATCCGCGGTGGCCGGCGAGCAACGGGAAGCTCCGCAAGGCCCTGGGCAGCTCGACCACGTCGGCTTCGCTGAGCGGCCCGAGCCGGACGGCCACGTCGGCGAGCAGCTCGGCGGTCGTGCCACCCGCTGCGCAGGCGATCACCGGCCCGAACTGCGGGTCGGCGGCGAAGCCGACGAGCAGCTCGATGCCCGCCGGCGCCATCGCCTGGACCAGGAAGCCGTCCGGGTCGGATCCCGCAGCGCGTAGGCGGCTGCGCATCGCGCGAGCGGCAGACAGCACGGCCGTCGGACTGTGCAGCTCGAGCTCCACGGCGCCCGCGTCGGTCTTGTGCACGAGCCCGGAGGCGTGAGCCTTGAGCGCCACCGGCACGCCGAGCTCGCCGGCCGCGGCCGCCGCCGACGACGGGGTGCGCGCGAGCCTGTACGGACTCAGCGGCAGTCCGTAGCAGCGCGCGAGTTCGCCGACGTCCCCTGGGTCGAGCCACTCCTCGCCCGACGCCAGCGCGCGGGCGATGATGGCCGCCGCCTCGTCGCGCGCCGGAGCCGGCTCGACCGTGGCCGGCGGTGACGGCGGTCGCGCCCGCAGCTCGCCGTACCGCGCTGCCGCGGCGAGCGCCCGCGCCGCGTCCTCCGGAAAGGCGTGGACGGCGACCGCCGCGTCGCGCAGCGCGACCGGCGGCTCGCCGGCGCTGAGGAACACCGCCGCCACCGGCAACCGGCGCCCGGCCGCGGCGAGGCCGGCGACGATCGCGCCGGCGGCTGCCTCGGGCCCGAGCACGAACGTCGGCACGTAGACGATCGCCAGCGCGTCGATCGCCTGGTCCTCAGCCGCGGCGGTCACCGCGGAGCGGAGCCGGTCCTCCGTCGCGTCGCCGAGCACATCGCACGGGTTCGCGGTCGCGCCGGCGAACGCCGGCAGCTCCAGCCCGGCCGCCTCGGCGGCGTCCGCGAGCAGGATCGCCGGTCCGCCGCCGTTGGTGACGACGCCGAGCCGGCGCCCGGCGGGCGGCGGGCCGCAGGCGAGCAACGCGGTGACGTCGAGCAGCTCACGGTAGCTCTCGGTCCGCAGGACGCCGGCCTGGGCGAACAGCGCGTCCACGGTCGCGTCGGAGGCCGCCACGAGCGCGCCCGTGTGCGACCCGGCTGCACGCCGGCCCGCCGCCGAGCGCCCGGCCTTGACGGCGACGATCGGCTTGGTCCGGCTGACGCGGCGCGCGATCCTGGAGAAGCGGCGCGGGTTGCCGAACGACTCGAGGTACAGCGCGATCACGGCGGTGTCGGCATCGGCTTCGCACCACTGGATCACGTCGTTGCTCGACACGTCGGCGCGGTCGCCGATCGAGGCGAACGCGGAGAGGCCGACGCCGTGGTCGGATCCCTGCTCGAGCGCCGCGATGGCGATCCCGCCGCTCTGGGAGACGAGCGCGACGGATCCGGGCTGCGGCCGCGCGCGGGCGAAGGTGGCGTTGAGGTGCCGCCCCGCGACGCCGAGGCAGTTGGGTCCGATGAGCCGCATGCCGGCTGAGCGGCAGAACACGGCGAGTTGCTCGCGGCGCTTGCGTCCGGCTGCGTCCTCGAAGCCGGCGGAGAGCAGCAGCAGCGCCTGCACGCCCTTGGCCGCGCAGTCGCGTGCCACCTGCTCCACGGCTGCGGCCGGCACCGCCACGACCGCGAGTTCGACGGGACCGGGGACGTCGCGGATGGACTGTTTCCGGCCGACGAGGTGCAGCGGTCCGTCGAAGCTCGCGCGCAGGTTGGCGACGACGGCGGCGCCCACCGAGCCGGGCCGCGCGCTGGCGCCGACGATCGCGATCGACGCCGGCGCCATGAAGTGCTCGATCGCCGCGACTGCGCCGGCCCGCTCGCGCTCCCCGAACCGCCGGAGTGCGTCCGGGCCGACCGCGGTGCCGAGCTCGACTCGGAGCTCGCCGGGGTGGGCGTGGACGGACACCGGGAAGCCGCTGTCGCGGAAGACGTCGATCATCGCATGGTTCGCGGGCATGACGATCGCCGTCAGCGTGTCGATGCCGTCCGCCGCCGCGCGCTGGGCGACGGCGCCGAGCAGCACCGTGCCGACGCCGCGGCCGTGCCAGGGCTCGGCCACCTCGAACGCGACCTCGGCGCTCCGGGGAAGGTCACGCACGTAGAGCGCGTGACCGACGATGTGCTCGGGGTCCCCGGCCAGCGCGACGACGCCCGGGGCCGTCGCCGCGAGGGCGGCCGCCTCGCGCAGGTCCGCCGCGCCGGAGAAGAAGCGGAGCAGGCGCGAGCGCTGTGACAAGCCGTCGAGCATCGCGCCCAACTCCGCCTCGTCCTGCGCGCGGACCGGGCGGATGCGGACCGTGGTGCCGTCGGCCAGGACGGCGTCGGCCGCGAGCTCAGACGCCGCCGGCGGCACGGGCCACGTCCAGCGAGGAGATGATCCCGACCGGCGCACCGTCCTCGACGACGAGCACGTGGGTGACGTCGTAGGAGGCCATCAGCTGGACGGCGCGGTCCAGCGACTCCTGCGGCTCGACGGTGATCATGGCGGAGACCGCGAGCGCGGCGGCGGTCACGGTCTCGCCGGTGGCGTCGAGCGCGCGCATCAGGTCGTGATCGCTGATGATGCCCCAGCTCAGATGCTCGCCGTCGCGGGTGCGCTCGATGCCGCCCACCACGACGGCATGGATCTGCTCCTCGGCGAAGATGCGCGCGATCACGGGCAGCGTCGCAGCGGGATCGCAGCCGATCAGCCCGGCGTGCATCGCCTCCTCGACGGGGATCAGGTCGAGGCGGGGGATCATGGGGGATTGGACGTCCATCGGCTGCGCTCCTGGCGATCGGGATCGGACGCCGCCGACGCTACGTCCGGTCCAGCGCCGCGCCATCGGGGCGCACCCGACGCCCGACTGCGGAAAACCACGCGGGCGACTGGGGGCCGGCGCGGATGCGGACGCGACCGATCCGGCGCACGCTGTCGGCATGGTCCTCGCGACTGCGATGCCCGCACCCCTCCGCCCGCAGCTGATCGATGCCGACGGCGGCGAGTTGCGCGAGACGCACATCTCCTGGGTCTTCCTCACGCCGGACCGCGCGTACAAGGTCAAGAAGCCGATCGTCCTGCCGTTCCTGGACTACGGGACCGCCGAGCGCCGCCATGCGCTCTGTCGCGAGGAGGTGGCGCTCAATCGCCGGCTCGCTCCCGAGCTGTATCTCGGCGTGCGATCGCTGATCCCGGCGGACGAGGGGGTGCGGCTCGCGGACGAGGACGACCCGCGCGCCGTCGACTTCGCCGTCGAGATGCGCCGCTACGACGAATCGGCGACCCTCGCGGCGCGGCTGCGCGCCGGACTGGCCGGGCCTGACGACGCCATGGCCGCGGGCGCACGGCTGGCGGCCTTTCACGCGACGGCGGAGATCGATCCATCCGCCGCCGGCGCCGAGGCGGTCAAGCGCACGCTCGACGATGACTTCGCCACGCTGCACCGGCTCAGCCCCGAGCGCGCTGCGATCGAGCGGCTCGAGCGAACCGCCGGCGCCCAGCTGGCCGAGCACTGGGACGAGCTCGACGCGCGCGCCGCGGCAGGCCTCGTGCGCGACGGCCATGGCGACCTGCGGCTCGAGCACATCCTGCTCGGCGAGCCCGTCAGCGTGGTCGACTGCGTCGAGTTCGAGCCCGGGCTGCGGCGGATCGACGTCGCGGCCGACCTGGCCTTTCCGCTCATGGAGCTCCACGAGGCGGGCCGCGCCGACCTCGCCGACGCGCTCGTGCGGGCGTACCGTGCCGCGGGCGGGAACCCTGGCAGCGACGAGCTGCTCGCCTTCTTCGCCGCCTACCGCGCGGAGGTGCGAGCCAAGGTGGCGCTGCTGCGCGCCGAGCAGCGTGGGACGGCCGCCGCGGAGGCGGACCGCGCGCACGAGCAGCGGCTCCTGGCGCTGGCCGCGCGCCTGCGCTGGCGGGCGCACGCCCCACTCGTGATCGCTCTCGCCGGTCTGTCAGCATCGGGCAAGTCGACCGTCGCCGGGCGGCTCGCCGCGGCATCCGGGTTCCCGGTCGTCAGCTCGGACGTGGTGCGCAAGACCGCCGCCGGGCTCCGGCCGACGGCGCGCGCCCCCGCCGCGCTGTACGCAAGCGACGTCAGCCGCACGACCTACGCTGCACTGGGGTCGGCCGCCGCCGCGCGCGCCGCCACGGGCGTCATCGTCGACGCGACGTTCCGGCGGCGCGCCGATCGTGATGCGTTCCGCGCGAGCCTGGGCTCCGGCGTGCGCGTGCTGTGGGTCCAGCTCGTCGTGCCGGCCGCCGAGCGCGAGCGGCGTGCCGTGGTGCGGGCCGCCGATCCGGGGCGCGTATCGGACGCCGGGGTCGAGATCGTGCGAGGCCAGCGCGACGACGCGGAGCCGCTCGACGAGGTGCCGTGCGCAGACCACGCGCTCGTGCGCGCGGACCGCGCGCCGGTCGGGATCATCGACGCGATCGCGTCTGCCGCCGGCGTGGCGAGCCGGTAGTCCTCCGCTCGCACGAGCCGGGGTTCCCACGCTGGTATGCGCCGACCGTCGTCGCGATGCTGTGTGGATGGCGACGGCGACTGAGTTCCGGGTGATGCTGCTCGATCGGCCGGGGTTCGCGCACGATGCCATCGCCGGCGTGCTGGACGACGTCGACGGCGTCATGCTCCTGCGCCCGGGCGACGACGCAGAGAACTCCGCGGGGCCCGACGTGATCGTCGTGGACGAGCGACTGTTGCAGTCGGGCAGCGTCCTCGCGGTGATGACCGGCGCGCAGCTGATCGTCGTCGGCGTCGACGATCACCCGGGATTCGCCGCGCGCGCCGAGCGTCTCGGCGCGCACTGGCTGGCGAAGGAGCAGGCCGCCTCGCTGCTCCCCCTGTTGATCGGTCGCCTACGGACCTAGGCGCTGGGCGTCCGGTTCGGGCGGGACGGCCGCGTCGTCCCCTTGCCTGCGCTGGAGCGGGATCCGGGCAACGAGACGCGTGCCGTTGCCGGGCGCCGAGGTGATCGTCAGCTCGCCGTCGACGAGCGCGATGCGCTCGCGCATCCCGAGCAGCCCGAATCCGGCGGCCGGTTCCTCGGGATCGAACCCGACCCCGTCGTCGGAGATCTCGATCAGCACGCGCCCTGGCTCTTGAGGGGGATCGACGATCCGCACGATCACGTGCGCCGCTGCCGCGTGCTTGGCGATGTTGGTCATCGCCTCCTGCACGAGCCGGTAGATCGTCGTCTCCAGCTCGGGCACATGCCGCTGCTCGGCGCGTCCGTGCTCATATGCGAGGTCGACGTCGAGCGTGATGTCCAGACCGGTCTGCCGGCGCATGCGGTCGATCAGCGCCTCGATCGCCGGACTCGCGCCCAGATCGTCCAGCGCGGCCGGACGCAGGTCGCTGATCAGCGCGCGAAGGTTTCCGATGCCGTCCGTGATCATGTCCACTGCTTGATCAACCGCAGTCGCGAGCCGCGCCGGCTCGTTGCTCCGGCGGGCGCCGGACAGCAGCACCTTGAGACCCGCGAGCTCCTGCAGCGTCTCGTCATGCAACTCTCGCGCCCAGCGCCGGCGTTCCTGCTCCGAGGCCTGCATGCTGCGCCGGAGCGAGTTGTTGGTGGCGGTCTGCGCCGTGGCGACGGCGGTCGCAGCGCTTGCGGCGAACGCCTGCAGGAGCCGCTCGTCCTCCTCGGAGAACGAGCCGTCGCCGGTCGTGCGGTCGAACGCGCTGAGGATCCCGATCGCGCGGTTGTGGAAGATCATCGGCGTGACGAGCGCGGTCCGGGCGCCGAGCCTGCGCCGCGCGAAGGAATCCTCGGGCAGCTGGCTGAGGCGCTGTGAGCGTCCGCTGCGGAACACCATGCCTGCCACGGAGCCGTCGACGGGCAGCCGCTCGCCCTGGAGCTCGTGTACGCCCTCGCCTGCGCCGGCGGCGAGCACGAGCTCGTCTCCCTCGAGCAGCGCGAGTTCGACCACGCGCGCTTCGATCAGCGCACGCGATCGTTTCGCGACGAGCTCCAGCACCCGCTCGAGGTTGGTGACGCCGCCGAGCGCCCGTGTGATCTCCGTCGTCGTCTCCAGGCCGCGGTTCGCGCGCTCGAGCTCGTCACGGCGCCGCCGGACGTCGCGGTAGAGCCGCGCGTTGTTGATCGCGATCGCCGCCCAGCCGGCGAGCGCGACGACGGCGTCCTCGTCATCCTGCGTGAACTCGGCCCCGCCCTCCTTCTCGGTCAGGTACAGGTTGCCCCAGACCTCGCCGCGGACGACGATCGGCACGCCCAGGAACGAGTGCATCGTGGGGTGCGACAGCGGAAAGCCGTACGACTCGGGGTGCGCGCCGACGTCGGCCAGCCGCAGCGGTTTCGGTTCCCGGATCAGCACGCCGAGCACGCCGCGGCCGTGCGGTAGGTCGCCGATCTCGCGGTGGGTCTCCTCGTCGATCCCCTTGGTGAGGAACTGGTCGAGTTGCTCTCGCCGCTCGTCGAGCACCCCGATCGCGGCGTACCGGGCCCCCGTGAGCTCCTGGGCGAGCTCGAGCAGCCGGTCGAACACCACGTCGGGATCCAGTTCGGCCATGATGCCCCGTCCGACGTCGAGGAGGCGCGCGAGGCGCAGCTCGTCCACGCTTCGACCCTAGCGCGCTGCAACGCGTCAGCAAAACGACTCTCGCGTCCTGCCGCCGGGCGCGTCAGAAGTCGGCCGCGACGATCGATGAGGGTCGTCGAACGTGCCTCGCAGTCGCCGCAGCGGAGCGACACCAACCAGTGGCCGGCGTCCTGCGAGGTCCACTCGGTCGGACAGAGCCACGGACCCCCGCAGGTCGGGCAGTCGGGCGGTGGAGCCGGCGTGACCGGAGGGATCGGCGCGAGCGGCCAGGCCGGTCCCGTCAACAGCCTGGCCAGGGCGCCGAGCCGGCGCTGTTGCGGACTACGGACCCGGTCGCGGCGGACTCCTGATGAGGCGCCGGTCGCGGCGGGCGACGATACCGCCACGGACCCAACGAAGGAGGCACCATGTCGCGCCCCGTCATCGTCGGCCTCGCGCTGCGCGAGGACGACGCCGCCCCGATCCGGCTCGCGTCGACGCTCGCCGGCCTCTCGGGCGCGCCCATCGCGCTCGTCCACGCCTTGCCGCGCGAGGCGCCGGGCCGGCTGCCCGTGCCCGAGTACACCGCTGCGATCCGCGAGGCGGCGCAGGAGCAGCTCCACGCCGCGATCGCTCAGCTTCCGGAGGGCTCCGACGTCAAAAGCTGCGTCGTCGACGGATCACCGTCGCGCGGTCTCCAGGAGGCCGCGAACGAGCTGGGCGCCGTGGCCGTCGTCGTCGGCTCGACCCATCACGGGCCCGTCGGGCGAGTACTCGCCGGGGACGTGGCCTCCGGCCTGATGCACGACACTCCGTGTCCGGTCGCCGTCGCGCCGCGCGGCTACGAGGGTGGGAACACCCTGCAGCGCATCGGCGTCGCGTACGACGCCTCGCCCGAGAGCGACACTGCGCTCGCCACAGCCATCGGCATCGCACAGCACACGAGGGGTGGCGTGCACGCCCTCACGGTGCTTGAGCCGCCGGAGTGGGCGCCGCTTTACGCTTCGCCGGGCTGGGTGCCCTCCCCCGCCTACCAGCGCCTGCGCGAGGAGACCGCCCAGCTCACCGCGGACCACGCGCTCGAGGCCATCCCCTCCGGGATCCAGGGCGTCGCCGAGGTGCTGAACGGCCCGATCGCCGAGGCCCTGGCAGGGGTCTCCGACCGGCTCGACATGCTCGTCTGCGGTTCGCGTGGCTACGGGGCGCTGCACTCGGTCGCGCGCGGCAGCGTGGCGCGCGGCCTGGCCCATCGGGCCGCGTGCCCGCTGCTCGTCACGCCTCGCTCTCAGACAACTGCGGCCGGCGATCTCTGGACCGGACACGCTGACGGCGTTGCCACCTGAGTCGCCTTCCGGCGGCTCAGGAGGCGAGCGGGGCGCCGAGCTGCGCGAGGTAGGGCGCCAGGTGGCGGCCGGCGACCTTGTGCGCCGGCCACCAGAGGACCTCCGACGATGCCTCCGATCGCGTGGGCGCACCGGGCCGCCGCTCGAGGAAGAGTGCGTCGGCGCCTGTGAGCAGCAGGCCCCGCAACTGCGGGCGATAGGGACCGACCGGCGTCGAGGACCCTGCGAAGCGCGCCGCGATGTCAGCGGCTGCGACGTCGGCCTGCTGTGCGGTGAGGCCGCCGTGCTTGATCGGCCGCGTCGTCATGTCGCCGACCGCCCAGACGGCCTCGACGCCGCGGACGCGGCCGGACGGGTCGACCGGGATGAATCCGCCCTCCGTGACAGGCAGCCCGCTGAGCGCGGGGCCTTCGAGCAGAGGCAGCGCGACGGCCAGCTCGACCTCGAGCGGCCCCTCCAGCTCAAGCCAGAGCCGGCCCTCGTCGTACTCCTGCGCGAACGTGCCCGCACGCAGATGCACTCCGGCCGCCGCAAGCCGGGCGGCCACCGCGGCACTGGCCTCCGCGCCGAAGATGTCGAGCGGATCGGCCTCCCGCGTCACCAGCTCGATCCGCAGGTCGAGCTCCCGGCGTCTGCCGTACTCGGCCGTCATCAGCGCGAGCTCGTAGAGCGGCAGCGTCCAAGCCACACCCGCCCCCGCGACGAACGCGATGGCGTGACGCCGGCCGGGGTCGAGCGCCTCGATCGCGTCGCGTACCGCGGCGACGTCGCGCGGCCCGGCGAACGTCAGCGCGCCCGGCACCGCGACCCGCGGTTGCGCACCCAGCGCGAGCAACAGCGCGTCGTAACGGACCGGCGGCCCGTCCCGGGTGATCAACTCCCCGTTCTCCAGTTGCACCGCCTCCAGCATGTCCGGGATCCAGCCGACGCCGCGGTCGCGGGCGATGAGCTCCCAGTCGAAGCGGGGCGCGGGATCGCCGCCGAAGGGCTCGGCGACCGAGAGGGCACGGTAGGTGAGATGGCGGGTGGCGGTCAGCACGCTGATCCGCAGCGGGTCGACGGCGAGCTTCTGGAGTGCGAGCAGGCCCTCGAGGGCGCCGATGCCGCCTCCGGCGATGACGACGTGTGGGTCCATGTGCTCCAGCGTGCTCCCTGCGTGCGCGCGCCACATCGGTGCCGGCGCGCAGCAGGAACCGTGGAAACCCGCACAACGCCCGTGGCGATGACCCGATGCCGGACCGGCCCCGCCGCGCCAGCATCGGATCCGTCGTTCATCTGCCCTTCGTCGCGGAGCCATCCATGCCCTCTCCCATCATCGCCGCCCTCGATCCCGAGCACAGCGACGACTCGCCGCTGCTGGTCGCGGCCGTCCTCTCGCGCCTGACGGGCGCTCCCCTGATCGCGCTGTCGGCCTTCCTGCACGATCCGATCACGAACGCCGTCAGCGCCGGCCGCGTCGACGAAGAGCTCCGCGCCGACACGTTGCGTGCGCTCGAGCTGCGGGCGGGGGAGAGCGGCGCGGAGCTGCTCGTGCGCGGCGGGCCCTCACCGGCTCGCGTGCTCCACGCCGCGGCGGACGATCTCAACGCTTGCCTCGTCGTGGTCGGGTCGACCCGGCGCGGTCGCGTCGGGCGGGTCATGCCGGGTTCGACGGCGGAGCGGTTGCTCCACGGCGCTCCCTGCCCGGTGGCGGTGACGCCCGCGCAGCTCACCGCCGGGTGGACCCCGCGCCACATCGGGGTCGGCTTCGTGGACGTCGAGGACGCGCACGGCGCGCTCCGTGCAGCCGCCGCGATCGCGCGTGCCACCGGCGCCGACCTGGTCGCGAGCACGGTGGTCGAGCCGATCACCCGCAGCCAGTCCGCCGTGATCGAGCCGTACCGTGCCGATGGGTTGATCGACACCGCGATCGCGAACGCCCGCCGCGCCCTCGACCAGGTGCTCGAGCTCGTGCCGTCCGGCGTGGCGGCGACCGGCGACGTCGTGGTCGGCGCGCCCGCCGACGCGCTCTCCGATCTGTCGGGCCGGGTCGATCTCCTCGTCTGCGGGTCGCGTGACTACGGTCCGGCGCGCCACGTGCTCGTGGGCAGCGTGACGCACGCCGTGATCCGCGATGCGAGCTGCCCCGTGATCCTCGTCCCCCGCGGCACGCACAATGCGCTCGTGCGGGCGCTGGCGCCGGCCGCGCAGGCGACGAGCCGATGACCGCGCGCGTGACATCCGCCGGCGGAGCGAGCCTCGACGACGCGCGGCCGGGCGACTGGCTCGCGGTGGACGCGATCGGCGGCGGCCCGCATCGCCGCGGCCAGATCCTCGCGGTGCTCGGCGCCGCCGGGCACCGCCACTTCCGGGTGCGCTGGGACGAGGAGCACGAGTCGCTGCACTTCCCGGCCCAAGGCACCCGGCTGATCCCCGAGCATCAGGCCGGAGCGGAGCGTCCCGCGTGAGCCTGATCGTCGTCGGCGTCGACGGGTCCGAGCGCTCCGAGGATGCGCTCGCGCTGGCACGCGAGCTCGCCGAGCCGGCCGGCGCCGCGCTGCTGCTCGCCACCGCGGTGCCCTACCCGGCGCTCGCCCTCGTGGGCGAGGGCATCGCCGTCGCGGTCACCCGGGAGGGCGCGGCCGAGGGCGTGCGCCGGCTCGACGGCGAGATCGCCGCGCTCGCCGCCGACGGACTGGACGCCGAGGGCGTCGTCCGGGCCTACGACTCGCCGCCGCAGCTCCTGCAGTCGCTCGCCCGGGAGCGCGGCGCCGCGTTGATCGTCGTCGGCTCGGCGACCACGGGCCGGCTCGGACGGGTGCTGCCGGGCACGACCGGCGAGCGCCTGTTGGCCGGGGCGCCCTGTCCGATCGCCGTCGCCCCGTCCGGCCACTCCCTGACGGCCCCCGCACGGGCGCGCCGCGTCGGCGTCGCGTTCGACGGGTCCACCGAGGCGTACGCCGCGCTGCGGGCGGGCGCGGCGATCGCCTCCGCCCCCGGCGACACGCTCGAGGTGATCGCGGTGATCGACGCGTTCCGCTACGGCGCGCCCGCGCTGATGGGCGGCCCCGGCTATCACCGGATGCGCGCGGACATCGAGGCCGCCGCGCGCGCCCGCCTCGACGCCGCGCGCGCCACGCTGCCGCCGGCGATCGTCGCGAGCACGGCCCTGCTCGCCGGTGACCCCGCGCAGGAACTGGCCGAGCGGAGCCGCGACCTGCACCTGCTGATCGCCGGCTCGCGCGGGTATGGGCCTGGGCGAGCCGTGCTGCTCGGAGGCGTGAGCGGCCGGCTCGTCCGCGACTCGGCGTGCCCGCTCGTCGTCGTCCCGCGCGGTGACCCGCATCCGCTCGCCACCCTGCGGCCGGTCGCCACCGACGCCGTACCGGACCGATGACCGGCTCCGTCCGCAACCCGCGGGAGCTGCGGCTCGTCCTGGCCGACGACCACCAGCTCGTGCGCGCCGGCATCCGCATGCTGCTCGAGTCGGTGCCCGGCTGGCGGGTGATCGCCGAAGCCGCCGACGGCGACGCCGCCCTGCGCCAGGTCCTCGACCACCGGCCCGACGTGCTGGTCCTCGATCTCGCGATGCCGGGCCGCCCGAGCCTCGGTCTGCTCCCCGAGCTCAAACGCCGTGCGCCCGGCACGCGCGTGGTGATCGTCACCATGCAGTCCGACCCCGCGCTCGCGCGGACGGCGCTCGCGGCGGGCGCTGTGGGGTACGTGCTCAAGGAGGCGGCCGACGCCGAGCTCGAGCGGGCGATCCGGGTGGTCTCGGACGGCGGGAGCTACCTCGACCCGACGCTCGGCGCGCTCGTCGCCGCCGCCCGTCCTGAGGACGACGATCGCGGCTTGAGCGCCCGCGAGACCGAGGTCCTCCGGCTGATCGCGCTCGGACATACCAACGCGGAGATCGCGACCGCGCTGTGTCTCTCCGTGCGGACGGTCGAGAGCCACCGGAGTCACATCCTCGAGAAGACGGGCTGCCGCACACGCGCAGAGCTCGTGCAGTTCGCGCTCGGCGAGAACCTGATCGTCACCCGTCCCCAGCTCATCACCGAACGGAGCCACCCATGACCCCTCGCCTCGCCATCAACGGCTTCGGCCGGATCGGCCGCGCCGTCGTCCGCGCCGCGATCGAGCGCGACGCCGACCTCGACATCGTCGCGGTCAACGACGTCACCGACGTCGCCACGCTCGCCCAGCTGCTCCAGCGCGACAGCGTGTACGGGCGCCTCGCGTACCCCGTCGCCACCGACGGCGATGCGATCGTCGTCGCCGGCCGCCGGATCGCCGTGACCGCCGCCCCCAAACCCGACCCTGCTGCCCTGGGATGAACTGTCCGTCGACGTCGTGATCGAGGCGACCGGGCGATTCCGCACGCGTGCCGCCGCCGAGGCGCACCTGCACGCGGGCGCGCGCAAGGTGATCCTCTCCGCGCCGGCCAAGGGCGCCGATCCCGCCGACGCCGACATCGTGCTGGGCGTGAACTTCGACACGGCCTACGACCCCGCTCGCCACCACATCATCACGAACGCCTCGTGCACGACCAACTGCCTCGCGCCCGTCGCCAAGGTCCTGCACGAGACGGTCGGCATCCGGCACGGGCTGATGACCACCATCCACGCCTACACCGCCGACCAGAACCTGCTCGACGGGCCGCACAAGGACCCGCGCCGCGCCCGCGCCGCCGCGCTGAACCTCGTCCCGACGTCGACCGGCGCCGCGAAGGCCCTCGGGCTCGTCATCCCCGAGCTCGAAGGACGCCTGAACGGGTTCGCCGTGCGGGTGCCGATCCCCACCGGGTCGATCGTCGACCTGACGATCGAGGCCGAGCGCCCCACGAGCGTCGAGGAGATCAACGACGCGTTCGCCGCCGCGGCGACCGGACCGCTCGCCGGCATCCTCCAGTTCAGCGAGGAGCCGATCGTGTCGGCGGACATCGTCGGGTCGCCGTACTCGTCGATCTTCGACGCTCCGCTCACCGCGGTGATCGACGGGACCCAGGTCAAGGTCGTGGCCTGGTACGACAACGAGTGGGGCTACGCGAACCGGCTCGTCGAACTCGCCGAGCGGGTGCTCGTGCCGATCCCGACGGCGGTCTGACCATGCGTGAGCGACCGCGCGTGATCGTCGCGGGCGGCGGCGTCGCCGCGCTCGAGGCCCTGCTCGCGCTCCACGAGCTCGCCGGGCGCCAGATCCACCTCGAGCTGCTGGCGCCCGGGACGCAGTTCCTCAACCGGCCCGCGTCGGTCGCGGCGCCCTTCGGGCTTGGGCGGCCCCGGTCCCGTGCCCTTCGAGGAGATCGCGCGGCGCTGCGACGCCGAGCTGCACAGCGGCACGCTCGCCGGCGTGGACGCGGACGCCGCCCTCGCGCTGACCGCGGATGGCGGCCGCCTTCCCTACGCGGCGCTCCTCGTCGCCGTCGGTGCGCGTGCCGCGCTCGGTGTACCGGGCGCGCTCGCCTTCGCCGGCCCGCAGGACGTGCCGGCGGTCTCGGGCGTGCTCGACGCGGCAGAGCGCGGTGACCTGCGCGACATCGTCTTCACGATGGCCTCCGGCGTCGCGTGGACGCTTCCGCTCTACGAGCTCGCGATCATGACCGCGGTCGAACTGCGCGACCGCGGCGCCGAGGGTGTCTCGATCCGGATCGTGTCGCCCGAGGCCGCGCCGCTCCAGCTCTTCGGGGGCGACGCGTCGGCGGCGACCGGACGGCTGCTGCGCGAACGCGGGATCCGCTTCGAGCACGGCCGGGTGGAGTCGGCCGGTGATGGCGCCGCGCGGCTCGCCGGGGGCGGGGCCGTGCCCGCCGACGCCGTGATCGCCCTGCCTCCCCTCCAAGGCCCTTGGATCGAGGGGCTGCCCCGCGACGATCGCGGCTTCATCCCTGTCGATGCCCACGGCCGTGTCGTCGGCGCAAGCGGCGTCTACGCCGCGGGCGACGCCACCACGTTCCCGATCAAGCAGGGCGGCCTCGCGACCCAGCAGGCCGACGCGGCGGCCGAAGCCGTGGCCGCAGATCTCGGCCTGCGCAGCACCGCCGCGCCGTTCCGCCCCGTGTTGCGCGGGCTCGTGCTGACCGGCGGCGCACCGCTGTACCTGCGCGCAGAGCTCACCACGCACGAGACCGGCGTGAGCCGCGTCGTCGATGCGATGGGCGGAGAGGCCTCGACGCGAGCGCTCTGGTGGCCGCCCGGCAAGGTGGCGGGCCGCTACCTTGCGCCGTACCTCGCGACGGCGCGTCCCGTCGCGCTCGGCCGCGAGCCGCTCGTGGACCGGACACCGGCGAACGCGACGCCCGGCGGGTCCGAGGCGACCGATGCGCTCGCGCTCACGCTCCTGCTGGCCGACGAGGACGCCCGCGCCGGCGACTACGCGCAGGCGCTCCACGCCCTCGACGCGGCCGCCGCGCTTGCCGGCGGGGTACTCCCGGCCGCCGCCGCCGCGAAGCGGGAGGAGTGGCGCGCAGCGCTCGCGCCCACCGCGCGCGCTCATCCGTAGCCACCACGGATGGCGAGCGTGGCGGCGCACGGATGTGCGGGTCGTGCGCAGGCGGCACGATCGCAGTGCCCGATCATCCGCCGCCAGGAGCCGCCATGTCCTCGCCGATCATCGTCGGACTCGCCTTGCGCGAGGACGACGACGCCCCGCTCGCCCTCGCCCAGACGCTCTCCGTGCTCGACGCGAGCCCGCTCGTGCTCGTGCACGCGATCCCGCCGGATCTCCCCGGTCCGATCCCGATCGCCGAGTACCAGGAGATCGTCCACAAGGAGGCAGCGCAGCAACTGGCCGAAGTCGCGTCCGGGCTCCCGCACGACCTCCAGGTCTCCACCCGCGTCACGGACGGCTCGCCGTCGCACGTCATACAAGCGCTCGTGAGCGAGTACGGCGCCGTGGCCGCCGTGGTCGGCTCGACGACCCACGGTGCGATCGGCCGCGTGCTGGCGGGCAACACCGCCGCCGGACTGCTGCACGACACGGCCTGCCCGGTCGCCGTCGCCCCGCGCGGATACCGGGCCGGCGCCATCGCGACCATCGGCGTCGCCTACGACGCCTCGCACGAGAGCCAGAACGCCCTGACCGCGGCCGTCGGCATCGCGCTCGAGACCGGCGCCTCGATCCGGGTGATCACCGTGCTCGAGCCGCCGCACCTCATGCCGCTCTACGGGTCGCCGGGCTTCCTGACCTTTCCGGACTACGAGCAGCGGCGCCGCGACGCGGCGCAGGAAACCGCCGACCGCGCCCTCGGCTCGATCCCGCATGGGGTGAGCGCGACGGCCGAGGTGAACGAGGGCGGAGTCGTCCAGGTGCTCGCGACCAGCTGGACGGAACTCGACCTGCTCCTGTGCGGGTCGCGCGGCTACGGGCCGCTGCACGCTGTCGCCGGCGGCAGCGTCGCCCGCGGACTGTCGCACCGGGCCGCGTGCCCGCTGGTGATCGTCCCGCGCGGCGTGCCGCTCGAAGCCGGCCCGTTCTGGTCGGCCGGCGCCGCCGCGCAGGTCGGCTGAGCCCGCGGATCCCGAGATCCCAGCCCACCATGTCCACGCCCCCTGTGATCGTCGTCGGATACGACGGGTCCGCCTCGTCGCGCGCGGCGCTGCGGCTCGCCCTTGACCGGCTCGGCGACGGCAAGCTGTTCCTCGTCCACGGCTACCACGCGCCCGCGGGGGTCCGGGCCGCCGACGAGCGGGACCGGCTGCTCGAGGACGCGCTCGAGCGCGGCGAGGCCCTGCTCGCCGAGGCGGCCACGGTGGACCCGCGGCTGACCGTCGCCGACCACGAGCTCGAGCTGATCGCCGGGCGGCCCGCCGGGGTGATCGCCACCGTGGCGGAGACGCGCAACGCCGACGAGATCATCGTCGGCACGCGCGGCTTCGGGCCGGTGCGCGGCGCACTCGGAAGCGTCGCCCACGCGCTCCTCCGCGACGCCGCCTGCCCGCTGACGGTCGTGCCCGACGCAGCGGTCGAACGACTCACCGCCCGCGCGAGCGACGACGGATCGTGACGCCATGAGCCTCCCGATCCTGGTCGGCGTCGCGCTGCGCGACGACGATGCCGCGCCGATCGCGCTCGGCCGCGCACTCGCGGATCTCATGGGCGCGCCGCTCGCGCTCGCCCACGTCCCGCCCGACGCGCCCCCTTCGCGCGTTCCCGTCCTCGCCTACGACACCGAGCGGCACGAGCGCGCGCTCGCGCGGGTGCAGGTCCTCGCGGATCCGATCGGGGCGACCGCGCACACCCTCACCGCGAGCTCGCCGGTCGACGGGCTGCATGAGGTGGCCGCGACGCTCGAGGCCGCCGTCCTCGTGATCGGCTCGACCCACCGCGGCCCGCTCGGCCGGATCATGCCCGGCGGCGTCGGCGAGCGCGCACTGCACGAGGCGACCTGCGCCGTGGCGCTCGCGCCGCGCGGCTATGCGCGCAGCCCGATCCGCACCATCGGAGCCGCGTTCGACGACACGGACGGAGGGCCGCGATGCGCTGACCGCAGCGGCCGCGATGGCCGCGCTCGGCGACGTGCCGCTGACGGTGTTCAACGCGATCGAGCCCGGTCCCTCCGGGTTCGTGATCGCGTCGACCGCCGGCATCGGGCCGGGGTTCGAGGGCGCCCCGTCGGCACGCGAAGCGCGCGTGGAGCGGATCCGCGCGCTGCTCCCCGACGGGATGGCGGCCGAGATCCACGTCACCGGCGGTGATCCCGTCCGCGTCCTCGAGCAGGCTTCGCGATCGGTGGATCTGCTGGTCTGCGGCTCGCGCGGCCGCGGCCCGCTCCGGACCGTCGTGCTGGGCGGTGTGTCGGGGCGGCTCGCGCACCGAGCCGCCTGCCCGCTGGTCGTGCTGCCGCGCACCACGTCCGCGGTCGCGCCGGCGGATGCGTCCGCTCAGCGCGCCGATTGAGCCGGAAGGCCGCGCACCGCGTCCAGGATCTCGACCCACTGTGCGAGGTGACGCGGCTGCAGGAAACGAGCGCGCACGCGGTCGCGCGCGGCCGCGCCGAGTCTGGCCGCCCGGGCCGGGTCGCCGAGCAGGATGGCGACCGCCGCGCCGAAGGCGTCGAGGTCGCGGGGAACGATCGCCAGTCCGTCCTCGCCGTCGGCGATCTGGTCCTGGATCCCGCCCACGTGCGACACGACGAGCGGCTTGCCCTTCCACATCGCTTCGGTGACCGTCAGGCCGAACCCTTCCGCGAGCGACTTCTGGACCACCACGGCCGCGCGCCGCTGGATCGCGTTGACGATCGCGGCGTTCTCGTCCTCGTCCGCGACGGGGAGCGTCGCGAGGTGCACGCGAGCACGTAGCGGCGCAGGCAGCGACGAGCGCGCCGCGACCACCTCGGCGAGGGTCGCGTCCGCCTCCGGGTCGTCGGCGACCGCGCCCGCCCGCGGGCCGGCCAACAGCAGGTGCGCGTCCCCCCAGCGGTCGGCAGTGCGCGCGAAGCCGTGCAGGACGCCAACCGGGTCCTTGAGCCGGTCCCAGCGGGAGACCTGCGCCACGAAACGGCCGTCGCGGGTGAGCGGCGCGTCCTGGACGAGCGTCGCGGCGCGCCGCACCACCGCCGCCGTCCCGTCCTCGCGCCGGAAGGCGGGCTCGCCGGCCGCCGGACCCTCGATGAGCCCGGCGACCTGGAGGATCGCGTTCACGGCGTCGTCCGTCATCGGCTGGTTCTTGGGCGAGAACACGTCGATCGACGGCATCACCACGACGGCACGGTCGAGCTCGAGCTCCGGCCAGGCGAACCGCGGCCGCGACACGACGTACCGACTGGCCGACCGGACGTACGGGAGCAGGAACGCACGCGCCGGCACGGGACAGGTCGCAGTCGCGGTCGGCGCCGACGTGCAGCCGCCAGATCACGGGCACGCCCGCGCGCGCGAGACGCGGCGCCATGCCCGCCGTCTGGGGATCGTGCAGGATCACCGTGTCATCGCGTCCCAGCCGCTCCAGCAGCAGCTCGGCGCCGGCCGCCGTGACGGCCTCGTAGTGCGCGCGCTCGTCCGCGCCGAGCGGGCCGCCGTCGCCGATCGCGCCGTGGAGCCGGTTGTGCAGCCGCTTGGTGATGGCGAAGAAGCTGGGATCTCCGCCCAGCACGCTCCAGCGCGCGTCGATGCCGGCCCCGCGGGCGTACGCGAGCAACGATCGCAGCATCTCGGCGACCCCTCCGCCGTGGGCCGTCGAGTTCACGCACCAGACGGCGCTGCCGGCGAGCAGCCGGTCGGCGCGCTCCTGTAGCGCGAGCAGCGCCGCGTAGCCCGCCGTGTCGAGCACCTCGGCGAAGCGCTCGGTCGGCAGCGACAGCACGGGCACGTCCACGAGCCGGGGCATGGCTCCGACGCTAGCCGCGCGACCACCGCCGGGCATCCGCCGGGTCCAGCGGAACGCGTCCGTAGTTTCCCCGCGAGAAGGCGCGGGACCAACGGGATGGCGGGCGCGGGCGCGTCGGGCACCGTGTGCGCATGGCCGCCGCACCCGCCTGCTGATCGCTTACGACGACTCGGACGGGCGCCGCGGCCGCGATCCGCGCCGCCGGAGCCCTGTTCCCCGGATGCCGACGCAGTGATCCTCCACGTCCAGGACGACGTGATCCTCACGCGGCGGTCCAGCGCAACGAGCACGACGGCGCACGAACAGGCGTGGAAGCTGCTCAGATCAGGGTGAGCGCACCGCCGGGACGGCCGGACTTGACCACCGAGCTCGAGCTGCGCTCGGGCTCGACGCCTTGGCGCGCGATCGCCGATGCCGCCGACGACGCATGCGTCCCGACGTCGTCGTCTGCGGCAAGCCGCGGCAACGGCGTGTTCTCCCGCGCGCTGCTCGGCTCGACGTCCTCGGCGCTCCTGCACCACGGGCGCCACCCCCTCCTGATCGTCCCGCCGGGCGACGTCCGCCGCGCCGGCCCCGTCGTGATCGGCTACGACGGCTCCGACGGCGCGCGCCGCGCGATCGACACCGCGGCGCGGCACTTCCGCGGCCGCGCGAGGCGATCGTCGTGCACGGATGGAGCTCTCCGCTCGACGCGCAGCTACGCGGGCAGCGGCACTCGAGCTCGTCCCGGTCAGCGACGTCCAGGAGCTCACGCGGCGACCTCACCGACCTGCTGGTCGCGGACGCGCAGGACTGCGCCGATGCCGGCGCCACACTCGCCTCGGAGGCGGGCCTGACCGCCCGCGGCGTCGAGTTCGAATGCGGCCCGGGCGCGTGGCGCGCGCTCCGCGCCGTCGCCTCCCGCGAGGGTGCGGCGGTCATCGTCGCCGGCTGCCGCGGCCGCGGCGCCGTCCGGTCGGCACGGTGCTGGGCTCGGTGTCCTCGGGGCTCGGCGCATAACAGCGGCCCGTACTGATCACGCGTAGCGCTCGCGATCGCTGCGCTGACCAGGCGGTCGCCGCCGCGCGTGCGACCAGGCCGGTCGGCCGCGACGGCGCGGATCAGCGTCGGCCCAGGCGGACCGGGTCGATCAGGAGCGGCTCCGGTCCCCTCGTCGAGCGACGCGGCGACGTCCTCCGCGGGCGTCCAGCTCGCATGCCGGAGCGCAGCCTGCCGGCAGTGGACGTCGTGGAGCTGGCCGCCGAATTCGGCGATCGCCCGCTGGAGCGCGGGCGGGACGGGATCCCCGTGGCGCTCGTTCTCGAGCTGTCGCCTTCCGAGGATCTGCATCACGAGGCGCAGCTTGTGCTCGCGCGCCGCCAGCCGCGCCATGTCGGCTGCACATCGAAGTGGATGCCCCATGCCGCCAGTAAGCCACGCCGGTCCGGCGTTGTCATCCGTGCGTCCTACCAAGATCCGGGTGCGGCGGTACCGCGAGTCTGGCTGCGCCGGCTCCGGCCACGCGTCGAGCAGGCCGTCGATCGGGTGCGTCACGCCGCGCGGCGTGACGATCAGCGGGCAGACGCGCCTCGCGGACGAGCCGCCCGCTCACGCCGCCGAGCAGCACGGCACGCAGCGGCCCGTAGCCGCGCGAGCCCATCAGCAGAAGATCGAGATCGGCGCTCGCCTCGGCCAGCAGCCGCCCGGGGGCGCCTGCGAGGAGCCGCCCCTCGGTCGCGACGATCGCGCGGCGGGCGTCCGCGACGACCTCGTCGAGGTGGGCCTGTGCTGTCGCCTCGACCTCGGCGTGGACCCGGTCATAGCCTGGACCGCCCATCAGCGCAGGTGACGCGAACCCGGCCACGTCGAGCACCGTCAGCACCCGCAGCGCGGCGCCGTAGGCGCGTGCGCCAGCCCGGTGGCGGCGTCGAGTCGCGGCGCGCGCCTCGGCGGAGCCGTCGAAGGCCGACGCCGATGCGCTCGGAGCGAGGTGTCGCGCGCCGGGAGGCATAGCCGCTGGGGGGCGACGGCGACCGGGCAGGGGGCGCCGGCCAGCAGCAGCTCGCCGGTGCTCCCGGGCAGCACGCGGCCGCGGGGCGTCGTGTGGGTCGAGCCGATCACGACGAGCGTCGGCCGCCTGCTCCTCGGCGGCCGACTGGAGCAGCGACGCGGGTGAACCGAAGGTCGAGACGACCTCTCTCGACGTCGCAGGCCGGTCGCGTCGCACCGCGGCCGTCTCGCCGGGCGACGAGCGCCCGCGCCTCCGGCGAGGGCCTCCTCGGCGAACAGGCCGGCGATGTTCGCGCCGGCGAGCGCGATCGACGGGGAACTCGCACGCGCCGGCGAGCACGAACCGGGCCGCCGCGGGGGCGGCGAGCATCCGCGCGAGCGCGAGCGCGTCGTCGGTCCGCTCCGACCGCTCGATCCCGACCACGATCCGCGGGGGGCTCATGCGGTCGCGCCCGCCCGCGGTGCCCGGCCAGCGCAGAGAGTCCGTTCATCGCGCCCGCGGGGCACGACGATGACGGGACAGCTCGCCGCGCGCACGACCGTGTGGCTCACGCTGCCGAGCAGCACGCTGCGCAACGGCCCGTACCCGCGCGAGCCGCACACGAGCAGGTCCAGCTCGGCCGAAAGGGTGGTGAGCGCCTCGCCCGGGATCCGCGACGACCGTCTCGGCTCGGAGCGCGAGACCGGCGGGAAGCGCTGCGACCGCATCGTCGAGCTCGCGCTGGGCCATCGGGAGCGGCCGCCGCGCCCGCGCGCCGCCGTAGGGCGGGATCGCGGCCGAGCGGTGCTGGTCGGGGCGTTCGACCGCGGTGACCGCGCGCAGCTCGGCGCCGGAGGCGACGGCGATCGGCCGCGGCGGCCCGAAGGGCCGCGCGTCCGTCCTCGCTGTCGACGAAGCCGACGCCCACGCTGCGCGGGCGCCCAGTTCTGCGCGAGCCCGCGAGGCGTGATCGCAACCGGGCAGGGGCTGCCGTGGAGCAGCCGCTCGACGGTGCTTCCGGGCCACAGATGACCGTGTCGGGCGCGGCGCCCGGAGCCGGCGACGATCAGGCTCGGGCCGAGCTCGAGCGTGACGTCGTGCAGGACGCGACCGAGCAGTCGATCCGCCCGAAGGCGCGAACCTCGGCGGCGTGGCGCGGCCGTGCGCGCCTCGAGGCGCTTCAGCGTCCGCCGGCGGAGCGCCGCCTCGGGGTCGCCGAGACCGACGGCGTCGATGAGCGGGTCGTGCGCGTAGGCCCCGACGACGACCAGCGGTACGTCGAGGAGCGAGGCGAGTCGTGCGCCGAGCGACGAGCGGGCCGTCGTCATCGTGATCCGGGTCGAGCGCGACGAGTATGGGGTTGGACATGATCGGCTCCGATCGGGGGACGTGACCGGACCGATGCTCCTCCCCGCCGCGCCGCTTGCCATCGGGGACAGCCCACGCGGGCGCTGCGGGATTCCACGGGTGCGGAGCTTCGCCGCCGTACTTCCCGGCGGGGCCCTCCAACGAGGCAAAGTACGGACGCCGTGGCGGGAGAAGCGACGGATGGACGTTCGCCGTGGGATCGGCAAGCTGCGAATCGATGACGGAGCGTGATCGAGACCAGACCGGCTCACCAAGCGCTACGGCGACGCGCGCGGGCATCGAGGACGTCAGCCTGACCGTGCACGAGGGCGAGATCTTCGGCTTCCTCGGCCCGAACGGAGCGGGCAAGACGACCACGATCCGGACGCTGCTCGATCTGCTGCGCCCCACGAGCGGCGACGCGCGCCTGTTCGGTCTGGACAGCCACCGCGAGCGGGCACGCGTCCACGCCCGGCTCGGGAACCTGGCGGGCGAGTTCACCGTCGATCCCCGCTGGAGCGGACGCGAGCTCGTCTCCTTCGTCGCTGGTCTGCGT
Organism: uncultured Solirubrobacteraceae bacterium; assembly: GCA_963791405.1. Classification (GTDB taxonomy): domain Bacteria; phylum Actinomycetota; class Thermoleophilia; order Solirubrobacterales; family Solirubrobacteraceae; genus DASQMT01. The sequence continues at coordinate 52,214 of CAWBSJ010000017.1, forward strand.
GGCAAGCGCACGCCTGGGCCGTGCCGAGGAGCTTGCGCAGCGTTTCGAGGCCGACATGGATCGTCCGATCGGAGAGCTGTCGCGCGGGCAACCGCCAGAAGATCGGGCTCGTGCAGGCGGCCTTCCACGATCCGGAGCTGCTCGTGCTCGACGAACCCACGGCCGGCCTGGACCCGCTGATGCAGGAACGGTTCGTCCACTTCGTGTTGGAGGAGCGCGCTCGCGGTCGCACGCGTGCTCCTCTCCTCCCACGATCTCGACGAGGTGCAGCGGACCTGCGACCGCGTCGGCATGATCCGCGACGGGCGGCTGATCGCCGTCGACGACGTGCAAGAGCTCACCAGGCCGATCCTTCCGGCACGTCGCGATCGAGTTCGCCGATCAAGCGCGACGCGCGCGAGCTCCGCGCGCTTCCCGGCGTGCGCGACTTCGCCCAGGACGGGCGACGCGTGACGTTCAAGACGACCGGCGCGATCGATGCCGTGATCAAGGCCGCGGCGCGCCACACGGTCACGGACATCGAGCTCGCGCACCCGACGCTCGACGAGATCTTCCTCACCTTCTACGGCGACGCGGGATGAACCGCGATGAACGCCGCGCACGCAGCCCGCGCCGAGGCGACGCGCGCCCAAGCGCGGGCGACGATGCCCCGTCGCGCGGCAGGCTGCTGCGGCACCGTGGTCCGCCGCGGCGTCCGCGATCAGCGCAACGCCACGCTCGCCTACGGCGGCGCGCTGGGCGCCATGGGCGCGCTCATGGCCGCGCTGTGGCCCGCGATCGAGCCCTCGATCGGCAAGCTCCTCGACAGCTACCCGCCGGAGCTCAAGGACGCGTTCAACATCGTGACGATCGACAGCGTCGAGACCTACATCGACGCCGAGATGCTGAGCCTCATCGTCCCCTTCGCGGTCAGCGCGCTGGCCATCCGCATCGTCACCCAGGCGATCGCCGGGCGCCGGCGAGCGCGGGATCCTCGACACGCTGCTCACGACCCCGCTGTCACGACCGCACGCTCGTCGCGGGCGCGTTCGTCGACCGCCGCCCTGGCGGCCGGTGCCGCGCTGCTCATCACCACGCTCGCCACGTTCCTGGTCGGCGTGCTCGCGGGCGCCGACCCGTCGCTGCTCGTGCTCGTCGGGGGCACGGCGAACGTCTGGCCGCTGGCGCTGCTCGGTGCGGGGATCGCCGCCGCAGCGGCCGGCCGGGCACCAGGCGTGGCGACCGGCGTTGCCGTCGGCGCGCTCGTCGCGATGTACGTCCTCGACCTGGTCGGCAAGCTCGCGCCCTCCGTCGCGTTCCTGCGCGACGTCTCGGCGTTCAAGTACCTCGGCTCGGCGATCCAGCAGGGGATCGATCCGATCGGCTTCCTCGGCGTGGCGATGGCCGGGGTCGCGCTTGGCGGCGCTCGGGGGCTCGATGGTTCGACCGGCGGGACGTCTGACCCGCGGGCGTGACCAGGCGGCGATCAGCAGCTAGTCGGCGAACGCGGTGGGAAGGCCGGCGGCGCGGACCTGTTCGGCGACGGCCAACTGAGCAGTTCGCCTCCCCGAGCACGCGCCGATTGCCAGCAGCGGCAACGCGATTTCACCGATACCGGCACGCGACGAGCGCCGCGCGAGTGCGGCTTTCAGGGGTATGGGATAGCGCGGCGTTCGGCCGCGGTCGCTCACGCGGGCGCTTGCGCGGGTGCGGGTTCGGTCGCCGGTGTGCTGGCCGGGGAGCGCAGCAGCTTCCACACCGCCACCAGCCCGAGGATCGCGGCCAGGCCGACGAGCGGACCGGACAGGTTGGTGCCGCCGGTTGCGTCGTTGCCGATCGAGGCGAAGTCCCAGACGGCGTGGAGCAGCATGCAGACGATCAGCGTCCCGGTCACCCGGCGGGTGACGTAGAACACCGTCCCGAACACGAACGCGGAGACGATCTGCTGCAGCGTCGTCCCCACCGCCTGCCCGATGATGATGTTCAAGCCGTGCATGGGCCCGAACAGCAGCGAGGTGACGAACCACACCATCGGCTCCTTCAGCGCGGGGCGCAGCCCGACGATCAGCAGCCCGCGGGTCAGCAGCTCCTCCGAGAACCCGACCAGCAGGACCCCGACGGCGAGCAGCGCCAGCACGTCGGTCCTGGGTGAGTCCCAGTCGAAGGTGGCGATGCCGATCAGCGCGGCCAGCAGCGCGAAGCCGGGCACGACCAGCATCCAGGGCGCGCCGGCGCGCCGGGTCTCGAACAGCGCCGGACGCCACCATCCGAGCCAGGTCGTCACCGCGGCGAGGAACAAGGCGCCCGCGCCGATCGGGATGACGATCGCGTCGCGCACGTTCGCGGTGCCGAGATCCGGCATTCGCCGGCTGCCGCTTCGAGCCAAGCAGCCGGCAGGCAAGCCGGCCGACAATTGGCCTTCGCCCGACGCGGAGGTGCTGGGCCTCCGCCAAGCACTTGTTGCCCGCGCGGATGTTCGTCCCCAGAGTGCGTTCTGTCGCGTGCTCCGCGAACGCAACCGCGCAAGATGCCGAATCCGAAACACAACGCGCGTTCCGCGCTCCGCCGGGAGAGCCGACGCCCGCGACTCGAACCGGGGACCTTCATTACGAGGCAAGTCATGGAGCGGAGAACGACCGTCTAAAGCCAAGGGTGCGGGCCACGCCGGACCGCATCGGACCCGATCCGACCGGCATGACGCCCCAGGACCGCCCCCAGCATCGAGCGGCATGCGCGCCTAGCGACCAAGACGTCGCGCCCTGGTGCACAACTGTGCTGCTGCGCACCCGAGCCTCACGACCGTCTCGATTGCCCATCCCCACTCTTTCATCCGTCACCCGACACGCTGCTGCCCTATCACCCCTCGGATCCGCCCGACGAGCAACAAGCCTTGCGCCGATATCGGGAGTACGCAGGAGCGTGCGGCAAGCGGCAAGGAACGTCGCCGGCCCCTATCGCTTTCAGGCGGAGCGACGTCGCGCGGCCGGTTCGCCCCAGGTGCTCAGCAATTCGTGGGCACTCGGCAGGTCGCGCGTATCGTCAGTCCCGGGCGTCCGAGTGGTCGCGCTCCATCCGCGGCACCGGCTCCGGTCAGGGACCCGACGCCGGGGCGCCGGGCGCGCCGCGTTCACCGTCTGATGACGCCTGCGTCGCGCGCCGCGCGCACGCTGCCGGGATGTCTGTCTCCCGTCTGAACCGTCGCGACTTCCTGCGTGCCGGCGCCGCCGGCGGCGCGGCGCTCGCCGTGTTCCCGCGCCGCGCGCCCGCGTTCATCCGCTCCCGGCCCGTGCTCACGCACGGCATCCAGAGCGGCGACGTCACCAACCGCTCCGGCGTGGTGTGGGCGCGCGCCGACCGACCAAGCCGGATGCGGGTCGAGGTCGCCCGGACGCCCCGCTTCCGCGATGTGCGGCTGATCGACGGGCCGCTGCTCACGCCCGACAGCGACTTCACCGGCAAAGTGCGGCTCGACGCGCTCCCGTCGGGGCGGGAGACGTTCTACCGCGTCACGCTCGAGGACCTCGACGACCCTGGCCTGCTCGGGCGACCGCAGGTCGGGTCGTTCAGCACCGCGCCGCTCGGCCGCCGCGACGTGTCGTTCACGTGGAGCGGCGACCTGGCCGGCCAGGGGTGGGGCATCAACCCCGACCTCGGCGGCTACCGGATCTTCTCCGAGATCCAGGCGCTCGAGCCCGACTTCTTCCTGTGCAGCGGGGATCACGTGTATGCCGACGGCCCGCTCGCGGCCACCGCCCCGCTGCCCGGCGGGCGCACGTGGCGCAACATCGTCACCGAGGAGAAGGCCAAGGTCGCCGAGACGCTCGACGAATACCGCGGCCAGTTCGCCTACAACCTGCTCGACGACAACCTGCGCGCTTTCGCCGCCGCCGTCCCGCAGATCAACCAGTGGGACGACCACGAGACCCGCAACAACTGGTACCCGGGGCAGACACTGACCGACGAGCGCTACACCGAGCGCAACATCGACGTGCTCGCCGCACGCGCCAAGCAGGCGTTCTTCGAATGGCTGCCGATCGAGCCCCAGCCGGTCGACGAGGCGGGACGGATCTACCGCCGGATCTCGCACGGGCCACTGCTCGATCTGTTCGTCCTTGACATGCGGACCTACAAGGACCCCAACGACGACAACCGCTACGCAGACCCGCAACGCGGGCTGCTGGGCGCGCGCCAGCGCGCGTGGCTCAAGCGCGAGCTCGCCGCCTCCACCGCGACCTGGAAGGTGATCGCCAACGACCTGCCGCTCGGGCTCGTCGTCCCCGACGGCGCCGCCGCGCTGGAAGGCGTCGCCCAGGGCGACCCGGGCGCGCCGCTGGGGCGCGAGCTCGAGTTCGCCGACGTGCTCTCGTTCGCGCACCAGCGCGACATCGGCGGCATCGTCTTTCTCACCGCCGACGTCCACTACACCGCCGCCCACTACTACGACCCCGCGCGCGCCGCCGTGTCGGACTTCACGCCGTTCTGGGAGTTCGTCTCCGGGCCGCTCAACGCCGGCGCGTTCGGCCCCAACGCCCTCGATGCCACCTTCGGCCCGCAGGCGGTGTTCATCAAGGCGCCGCCGGTCGCCAACACCTCGCCCGCCGACGGCTACCAGTTCTTCGGCCACGTCGCGATCGACGGCGCCACGCGAGCCATGACGGTCACGCTGCGCGACCTCGACGGCGAGATCCTCTTTACCCAGGAGCTCGAGCCGCCGCCTCGACGTCGCGCAAAGCCATAGGCTTCGATGCGGCCCATCGGAGATCGAGCGCGCTGCGCGAGCGCAGCATGCCGCGACGATCAGGTCCGCGCGATCGCGAGCTCGGCGAGCAGCATGTTCCAGCGCGCCGCGACGGCGGGCGGGGCGTAGGCCGCCGCGGTCGTCTTCGCCGCGGCGCCGAGCACGCGGCGGCGGATCGGGTCGCCGATCAGCGCGTCGAGCGCGTCCGCGAGCGCCGCGACGTCCTCCGCCGGCACGAGCACACCGTCGCGCTCCGGCGTGACGATGTCCGACGGCCCCCGCGGGCAGTCGAAGCTGACCACTGCGAGGCCGCAGCCCATCGCCTCGACGAGCGCCATCCCGAATCCCTCGAAGCGCGAGCTGAACGCGAAGATGCTCGCGCGGGCGAGCTGTGCGCCGAGCTGGCGCGTCGCGCCCTCGACGAAGATCCGGTCGTCGAGCCCCGCCGCGGCGATCTGTCGCTCGAGCGGCTCGCGGTCCGGGCCGCCGCCGAAGATCCACAGCTCCCACCCCGGCTGCCGCGGCGCGACCGCGGCGAACGCGTCCACGAGCAGGTCGAAGCCCTTCTGGCGGGTCAGCCGGCCGGCCGCGACGATCACGCGGGCGTCGGGGTCGGCGCCGCCGCGGTACAGCGGCGGGACGGCGTCGGGGAGCCGCTCCACGCGGGTGCGCGCGCCGGTGAGCGCGGCCGCGTAGTCGGCGCGGTCGCCCGCGCTGAGCACGGTGACGGCGGCGAGCGCGGGGTAGCGGCGGCGGATGTCGGCCGCGAGCGCGCGGCGGTGCGCGCCGAGGTGCATGTGCTCCTGCGCGACGACGATCGCGTCCGGGGGCGCGGCCGCGGCGGCGAGCAGCGCCCAGGCCGGTCGCGTGGCGATCACGACGTCGCCGCCCGTCCGCCGCAGCCGGCGCAGCAATTGCAGGTCCGACCACAGGCTCGCCGCCGGGTACGCGTAGTCCTCCGGGTGCACGAGCACGCTGGGGATGGCGCCGAGCAGCCGGTGCGCGCGCGAGCGCGGGCCGACGCGGTCGTCGAGCACGGTCACGCGCACGCCCGGCGGTCGGGTGAAGAACGGCCGCCGCACGTGCCGGCGGACGCAGACGATCTCGACCTCCCGCTCCTCCGCGAGCTGCTCGGCGAGCGCCAGCACGGCCCGCACCGTCCCGCCCATCGCAAACGCGTTGGCGAGGACGATCCGCACCGCGCGGGGCTCGGCCGCCGGCGCGCGGCGCGGCGGCGGGAGCCGGCGCACGAGGGCGAGCGCCGCGCGGTGCAGCGCGATCGCCGGGACGCCGAGCAGCCGCCGGCGGCGCGAGACCACCGGGGGTGCAGCGCTCACGGCGCGGACCCTAGCCGCGCGCCGCGGCCGCGACGGCCCGCGGCAACCGGACGGCAACATCCGCGCCCCGGCGCGGCGCGACGATGCGGCGCATGCCGCGCGTCAGCGTCGTGATCCCGGTCCACAACGTCGAGCGCTACCTCGACGAGTGCCTCGACTCGCTCGAAGCGCAGGACATGTGGGACTTCGAGGCGATCCTGATCGACGACGGCTCGACCGACGCGAGCGGGGCGATCGCGGAGCGCCGGGCGGCGCGCGACCCGCGGCTGCGCGTGCGCCACCGCCGCAACGGGGGTCTCGGCAGCGCTCGCAACCTCGGGGCGGCGCTCGCCCAGGGCGAGTTCCTCGCGTTCCTCGATTCCGACGACAAGCTCCCGCCGGGCGCGTTCTCGCGGCTGCTGGCGACGCTCGACCGGACCGGCTCCGACCTCGCGTCCGGCAACGTGCACCGCTTCGACAGCACGCGCACGTGGCCGGCCGCGTTCCTCGCCCGCGTCTTCCTGCTGCCGCGCCGGCGCACCCACGTCACCCGCCTGCGCTGGCTGCTGTCGGACCGGATGGCGCAGAACAAGCTCTGGCGGCGCACGTTCTGGGACGCGCACGGCTTCCGCTTCCCCGAGGGCCGCTACCACGAGGACATCCCCGTCTGCGTCCCGGCGCACTTCCTCGCCCGCTCGGTCGACGTCGTCACCCAGCCGACCTACCTGTACCGCGAGCGCGAGGACGGCGTCCCGTCGATCACCCAGCGCCGCGCCGAGCTGCGGATCCTGCGCGACCGGTTCACGGCGGTCGAGCAGGTCAGCGCGTTCCTCGGCGCGCGCTCGGCGGCGGCCAAGCGCTGGTACGACACGAGCGTCGTCGAGGACGACCTGCGCTACCACGTCGACGTCCTCGACGCGGCCGGCGACGCCTACGGCGCGTACTTCCTCGACCGCGCCAACGCGTTCCTCGACGCCGCGGAGCCGGGGATCGAGCGGGCGCTGCCCCCGGTCCAGCGGCGCAAGTGGCAGCTCGTGCGTGCGCGCCGGACGGACGAGCTGCTGGCGCTGATCGCGTTCCAGAAGGCGGGCGGGCGGCTCGGCGGTCCGCTCGACACCGCGCGCCGGCGCGCGCGCCACGCGGTCACGCTCACGCGCCCGTACTGGACGCCGCACCGGCCGATCACGAAGCGGCGGCTGCTCGCGCTGCCCGCCGCCCCCCCGGTTGCGGCACGGGCCTAACCGAAAAGACCTCGGCCGCGACGACCCGTCCAGGGAACGCCGCAGCCTGCCTCGTGTGGCCGACTGGAACCGAACCTCCGTCCAGACGCACACAAAGTCGGTAGCCAACAAGACCCGCGGGACGCCTGCTTGCCTTTCACCCCTCGAACCCGCCCCACGAGCAACAAGCGTCGCGCCGACCTCGGAGGCACGGAAGGCACGCGTGCAAGCAACGAGGAATGTCGCGGCGTTGTCGCTTTCAGGCTTGCTGTCTGGATTCGGGGTCGTCGGTGGTGTCCGACGGACGGTGAAGGCTCCGCGACCGGCGGCGAGCTGACTCTCTTTCAGGCTGTCGGCCGTTGGGCCTGACTGGCTTTCGCTGTGTCGCTCGGCGCCGGTCGGGGATGTCCCGGCGTGAATTGATAGGCGCTGTGGAGGCGATCTGCGTTGTCGCTTTCGTGCCTCAGCTCATACGGCTTCAGCGTCCCGGCAGCGCCATCGCGGCCCGCAGGGACGCCCGGCCACGCGCGAGCCGTGATTGGCTCGACCCGAACCGATCTCGTCGCGTGAGCGACCCGCCTACCACCGCGGATCCACAGCGGGCTCGGCGTGGCGGACGGCGTACCAGTCGGCCGTCCACTCCCACACCTTGCCGACCATGTCGTCGAGGCCAAAGCCGTTGGGCGGGAAGGAGCCGACCGGCGTCGTGCGCCCGTAGCCGGGCGCGGCCCGCCAGGGAAAGCGCCGTGCCAAGTAGTTCGCCAGGCGCTCGCTGTCGCGCTCAAAGCGCGCGCCCTTCAGCCCGCCACGCGCGGCGAACTCCCACTCGGCTTCCGTTGGGAGCGCCTTGAGGTGCAAACGCACGATCCGCTGCGGGCAGGTCCGTCGGCGCGTCACGCCCACTATTGGCCTGACCGCAAGCGAATTCCCCTTGCGGACCCGCTGTTCCGCTCAGGGTTCGCTAACGGAACGCCTCAGCTGGCCCGCGGTCGCATCCGCAGCGAACCTGTGGCGTGGAGTGCAGCACGCCGTGATGGGCTACGCGCTTGTTTGGGGTCTGGCCGGGTTGCGGGCCTCACCAGTCGGGCGTCTGCTCCGCGGCGTCGGCGGCGTCCCGGTACGGGGCTTCTTCGCGGCGGATGAGGTCGGGGTTGACGCCGCGGCAGTGCGCGAGTGCGAGGGTCAAGGCCTGGAGGGCGCCCACGCCGGCGAGCTGGGCGGCGAGCCGGCGGTCGAGCAGCGCGGCGTCCGGGAGGTCGACGACGAGGCGCCCGGCGGGCGTGAGCTCCGGGGGCAGCGCCTGGTGATACGCGGTCGACAGGATGCCGGCGACCGGGAGACCGATGGCGGCGACCGCCTTGGAGACGTGCGTCGCGCGATTGGCGATGCGGTCGTGCTGGGCGTTGTCGTCGATGGCGATGAGGATGAGCGCGTCGCTGGGCTCGTGCCCGGCGAGCTGGCCGTGCAGCACGGTCTCGAGCTCCAGCGCGAGGGTCGGCATGCGGGCGCCCTCGGCGATCTTGAGCGCCAGCTCGCGGGCGATGACGTGGTCCGGTCCCGCCCCGGCGCACAGCACGACGCGGCCGCCCGCCAGCCGCTCGGCGACCGGAGCCGGATCGAGCTCGATGGCCTGGCGGAGCAGCCGGCCGGCTGCGCCGGGATCGGCGCTGAGCGGACCGACGGCGCCGGCGATCGCCGCGCCGGCGAGCAGGGCGGATGTGTAGGCGATGGTGTGGCACCACGAGGCGTCGTGGACCGGCGTGGCGACGACGTGATCCGCCGCGGCGGCCACGCTCGCGGACGCGTCATGGGTGATGACCGCCGTCCTCGCCCCGGCCGCGCGGGCCGCCGCCAGGGCGAGCGCGGTGGCGCGTGTCCCGCCGTCATGCGAGACGGCGAGGCACACGCCGTCGGCGGCGTCGAGCGCGGCGCTCAGCGCCGGGCGGGCGCGGACGAGCGCGCGGCGTTCGGGCGCCGCCGCGCCGGCGATGAGCGCGGCGACCGCCACCGAAGCGTGCTCCGACGTGCCGCACCCGGTCACCGTGACCGGTCGCGCGGCAGCCAGCGCGGATGTGATCTCGGCGCCGATCGCCGAGGCCGCCGGCGACGGGCTGCCGAGCATCTCCTCGGCCAGCGCCGGCTGTGCGGCGATCATCTCCTGCATCACCCACGGCGGGCCGGAGCGCAACTCGGGAAAGGCGTCGGAGTGCCAGCTCGTATCAGCCATGGGTGTCCTTGCGGTCGTGATGGAGGGATGCGGCGTGCGCGGGAAACGTCATGCGGGCTCGAAGACGACGAGCTCGAACGTCGCGGGGGCGCTGCCGGGGTTGGCGTAGCGGTGGGGCAGCGTCGCATCGAACCACGCGCTGTCGCCGGCGGGTACCTCGACCCGGTGCCGGCCGACGTCGAGGACGACGGTGCCGGTGCCGACGGCGATCAGCTCGTGCGAACCCGGTCGGTGCGGGTCGCTGTCGCGGCGGTCGCCGGGCCCGAGCGTCCATGACCACAGCTCGAGCGGGCCGTGGCTGACCAGGAGCCGCGCGACGCTTCCCGCGGGGGTGGACCAGAGCGTCATCGCGTCCCGCCCCGCCACGACGGCGACCGGCGCGGTCTCCGGTGCGGCGGCCACCAACTCGGTGAGCGTGATCCCGAGCGCGGCAGCGAGCTTGAGCAACGTGGCCAGGCTCGGATTGGCATCGCCCTGCTCGATCCGCACGAGCAAGCGGCGGCTGACGGTGCTGCGGGCCGCGAGGTCGTCGAGGCTCCAGCGGCGCTGCGCCCGGGCGGCGCGCACGCGAGCGGCGAGCTCGGCGGCGACGCTCTCCTGGCCGGCGCTCACCATGAGTGCATTATAGTGCATCACATGGTGCATTCGTCTGAGGTGGAGCCCGAGACGTGGGCGGTGATGGCCGGCCGGCCGGCGCCGACGGCCGGGGCGCCGCTCAACGTCCCCCCGGTGCTGGCGTCGAACTACGAGCTCGGCGCGGAGCGGTCCTACAGCCGCGACGACGCGACGCCGACGTGGGAGGCCTTCGAAGCGTTGCTCGGCGGCCTGGAGGGCGGCGACGCCGTCGCGTTCGCCTCGGGCATGGCCGCGGCCGCGGCGGTGTTCGACCTGCTGCCGGTCGGCGCCACCGTCGCGCTGGGCGACGACTGCTACCAGGGCGTCGCGGGCCTGGCCGCCGCCGGCGCTGCACAGGGCCGCTGGGAAGTGGTCCAGATCGGCGTCGAGGACACGGCACGATGGATCGAGGTCGCCCGCGACGCGGACCTGCTGTGGCTGGAATCGCCGTCGAACCCGCTGCTCGCGATCGCCGACCTGGCGGCCATCTGCGCCGCGCCGCGCAAGCCCGATGCGCTGCTGGTGGTCGACAGCACCTTCGCCACGCCGCTGGCCCAGCGCCCGCTGGCGCTCGGCGCCGACCTGGTCATGCACTCCGCCACGAAGTACCTCGGCGGGCACTCCGATCTGCTGCTCGGCGCCGTGGCCGCATCCTCCGACGTCCACGCACGGCGGCTGCGGGAGCGACGAGAGCTCGCCGGAGCGACGCCCGGCGCGCTCGAGGCCTACCTGGCCGTCCGCGGCATGCGCACGCTCCCGCTGCGGCTCCAGCGCGCCACCGCTTCCGCCGCCGAGCTCGCCGATCGCCTCGGCCGAGCATCCCGGGATCGAGCTCGTCCGCTACCCCGGCCGCCCCGACCACCCGACCCACGCCAGCGGGCGCGCGCTTCATGACCGGATTCGGCGCCGTCGTGTCCTTCGACGTCCACGGTGGCGCCGAGCGTGCCGACGCCGTCTGCCGAGCGGTGCGGATCATCCGCCACGCCACCAGCCTCGGCGGCGTCGAGTCCACCGTCGAGCGCCGCGCCGCCATCCCGGGCCAGACCCACCTCCCGCCCGGACTGCTGCGGCTCAGCGTCGGATGCGAGCATCCCCGCGACCTCTGGCGCGACCTCGAGCAGGCCCTGACGCCGTCAACCTGACCGGCCACCCTGTGACACCGAGCGTCAGCCGCTCGCCGCGTATCTGCGCGTGGACGCGCAGAAGATTGCCGTCGTCAAGCAGGCGCACTGACGCCACGAGGGCGGTCACCGCGGCGATCGACGGCGACGTCTTCGCGCTCCTCCGGCCAGCACGCTTGTCCCGTTGAGGGTTCCGCTTGCGACACGGCGAGGAGTCGCCACCGTCAAACGTCTCCGAGCTTTGATGTGCCGATGAGCGGTTGGTCTGCGAGACGCTCGAGAGGAACGGGTGGGGCTAGGCGTGTTCGGTCGGCTGTGGAGATTCTGAAGCGTCACGGCCGGTTCGAGGGCTAGCAGCGCGCCCCGGGAATAACCCGGCTCGGGCTCCGTCTGCAGCCCATGCTCAAGTTCCCCCTCCCGAAGACAGCCATCGCCCTGGTCGCGATCTTCGCCGCCACGGCGACGACGGCCAGCGCGCATCCGTTCTCTCCGAACAAGGAGTTCCGTCTCGACGAGTTCGCTGTGCCGAGCGATCTCATCGCCGGCCCGGACGACGCGATGTACGCGCCGGACGGCAGCCTCAGCCAGGTGTGGCGGGTCACCCAGCGCGGCAAGGTCTCCTCTTCCTTCGTGGGCACCAGCCCGGCGGGCGCTGCGGTCGGCGGTGACGGCGCGCTGTGGCTCACCGATCGCTTCCCGGCGGCGGTCCACCGCATCTCCGCGCGCGGGTCGGTGACCACCTACCCGCTCGCGAACCTGGACGCGTTCCCGACCTCGATCGTGTCAGGGCCAGACGGCGCGCTGTGGTTCACCGAGACCCGCGCCGATGCCATCGGCCGCATCACGCTGGACGGGCAGATCACCGAGTACCCGCTGGCGACCTCCGGTGCCTTCGCGTCCGAGATCACCGTCGGCCCCGACGGCGCCCTTTGGTTCACCGAGTCCAGCGGCAACAAGGTCGGCCGGATCACGACCGCCGGTGTGGTGACGGAGTTCCCGCTGCCCACGCCTGACGCGCTGCCCGGGCCGATCGTCGCCGGCGCCGACGGCGCACTCTGGTTCGGCGAGCGCAACACCAACGCGATCACGCGCATGACGACTTCCGGCGTGATCACCGCCAGCCACGCGATCCCGGCAGCGAACGCCGACCCCACCTCGCTCGCCACCGATCGCAAGGGCCGCATCTGGATCGCCGAGCACTCCGCGGGCCGGCTTCAGAGGATGACGCTCACGGGCGAGTTCGGCCGGACCGTCCGCACCCGCCACGCACCCGACTCGATCGCCTTCGACCGCGACGGCGACCTCTGGTACGCCGCGAGCAGCGACTCGCGCATCGGCCGCGTGAACGTCGACTGAAGAGAGCCGCGACGCTGGCCGCTCCGTCGACGGGGCGGCCAGCCCGACGGCGAACCACTATCGCTTTGTGCAGAGGGCAGCGCTCGCTGAGACCGGTCGCTGCTGGATGTCCCGGTGAGGGTTAACGGATCGCGAATCCGTGGTCGTCCGGACCTCCCGCGCTGTGAGGGTGTCCTGCGACGAGCAGCGTCAGGGTCGAAGCCGGTGCAGCGCGGTCTCTGTCGGTGAGCTTGGGTCTGCGGTTGCGAGTAGAAGGGTGAGGCCGGGGTCTGCCCGTAGAGCGGCCGCTTCGAAGACGAGATCGATGGTGCCGACGCGAGTGTGGTGGAAGCGGTGACGGCCGGTGGCTGGGAGCCGCACGTCGTGGTCCGCCCACATGGCGCGGAACTCCGCACTTTGTTGTGAGAGCTCCTCGATGAGTTCGGCGGGGCCCGGGTCGCGCGGGTCTTGCCCGGCCTCTGACCTCAGGATCCGGGCTGTGTCGCGTGCCGCCGCGGGCCAGTCGTCGAAGAAGGCCCGGGCGCGATGATCGAGGAACACGTAGCGGACGTGGTTTGGCGGGCCGAGCTGATTGTCGAAGATCTCGTGGTAGACGGCGCGGCCCAGCGCGTTGGCCGCGAGATAGTCCCAGCGTCGGTTGCGTACGAGCGCCAGGCCCTCGGTGAACGCGTCGAGCGTGCGCTGAACGTTGGGGCGGATCACGCCCGGGGATGCCGCGATGCGTGCCGAGGCGCCGGGCCGTGCGAGGTCGAACAGGTGAAGGCGCTCGGCGTCGGTGAGTCGCAACGCGCGCGCGACACCGTTGAGGACACCGTCGGAGGCTCCGTCGTACGTCACCCCGCTCGAGCTGGGTGTAGTAATCGGCGCTGACTCCAGCGAGCTCGGCTACTTCCTCGCGACGCAGGCCGGGCACCCGGCGAGGGCTGGCGTCCGATACGTACAGGCCAGCCTCGTCGGGGGTCGTCTTCGCGCGGCGCGAGATCAGAAAGGCCCGTATTTCTCCGCGGCGATCCACGCGTGGGAGCTTAATCCGCGGGGGGTGCTGACAGCACCCCTCTCGTGGCGAGGCACGTGTCTACCGTCGAGGGCATGACGGAGACCACCAACAGCACCATCACGGCGTCGTCGCAGACGAGCAGTGCCCGTGCCGTAGGCGCGCGTGCGCCCGACGCACCGCTGGGCGCGCTCGAGATCGAGCGTCGAGCCATCGGACCGAGGGACGTCCGCATCGACATCAAGTTCTGCGGCGTCTGCCATTCAGACATCCATTTCACTCGTGGTGAGTGGGGCGAGATCCCCTATCCGGCGATTCCGGGCCATGAGATCGCGGGCATCGTCGCCGAGGTCGGCGCGGAGGTCAGCCGGTTCGCGCCGGGCGACCGCGTCGGTGTCGGCTGCATGGTCAACTCTTGCCGCGAGTGCGAAAACTGCAGGGCCGGCAACGAGCAGTACTGCCTCGCGGGCAACACGCAGACCTACGGCTCGGTCGACCGCGACGGCACCGTCACCTACGGCGGCTATTCCGACCACGTGGTCGTCGATCAGGACTTCGTCGTGAACATCCCGGACGGCCTTGAGCTTGACGCCGCCGCCCCGCTGCTTTGCGCCGGCATCACGACCTACTCGCCGCTGCGCCACTGGAACGCCGGACCGGGCAAGCGGGTCGCCGTCGTCGGCCTCGGGGGCCTCGGGCACATGGCGGTGAAGATCGCCCACGCGATGGGCGCCGAGGTGACGGTTCTTTCGCAGTCACTGCGCAAGCGGGAGGACGGGCTCAAGCTCGGCGCCGACGCCTACTACGCGACCAGCGACGACGTCACCTTCGATGAGCTCGCCGGGCGCTTCGACCTGATCGTCAACACCGTCAGCGCGGGCGTCGACATCGGTCGCTTCCTGTCCCTGCTGCGAGACCGACGGGACGCTCGTCAACGTCGGCGCTCCGTCCGAGCCGCTGCCGGTTCCGGCGTTCGCGCTGATCCTGCAGCGCCGCAGCTTCGCCGGGTCGGCGATCGGCGGCATTCGCGAGACGCAGGAGATGCTCGACTTCTGCGCCGAGCACGGAATCGCGCGCCGAGATCGAAGTCATCGCCGCCGATCAGATCAACGAGGCGTGGGAGCGCGTCCTCGCCTCGGATGTCCGCTACCGCTTCGTCATCGACAACTCGACGCTCTAGCCGCCCGTGTCCATCGTCATCGTCGGCGCCGGCGCCGAACCTCGGTCGCGCCATCGCGCAGCGCTTCGGCCGCGAAGGCCTTCCCGTGGGGTTGATCGCACGGAGCGCGGACAGTCTCGACCACCTGACCGACCAGGTGCGCGCCGGAGGACTCACCGCGGCCTGGGCAGCCGCCGACATCCGAGACCCTGCCGCGCTCGAGTCCGCCATCCGCGAACTGGCCGGCGCGCTGGGACCGGTCGAGGTGCTCGAGTACTCGCCGCTGCCGGCCAAGGAGTTCATGAAGCCGATTCTGGAAACGAGCGTCGACGACGTCCGCGGCCCCTTGGAGTTCAGCGTCCTGGGCGCCGTGGCCGCGGCGACGACCGTCATCGGTGGGATGCTCGAGCGCGGCTCGGGCACCATCCTGTACACCACCGGCGGCGCGGCCGATCAACCCGTACCCTCTGCGCGCGGGTGTGGGCATCTCTTTCGCCGGCGAAGTCGCGTACGCCCGGATGCTCCACGACGAGGTCCGCACCAAGGGTGTCCACGTCGCCCACACCGCCATCGGCGGCAGCATCGCCCCAGGCGCAGACCACGAACCCGAAGACATCGCCGAGATCCTCTGGCGACAGCACGTCGAGCGCACGAGCTTCCAGACCCTCGTGGGAATCAAGTCGTGACGCGGTTCGCCGGCAAGGTCGCCTTCATCACGGGCGCGACAAGCGGCATCGGCCGCGCCACCGCGCTCGCCTTCGCGCGCGAGGGCGCCGACGTCGTCGCCGCCGACATCAACGCCGACGGCGTACGGGAGACCGCCCACCAGATCGAGCAGACGGGCGGACAAGCGCTTGCCCTGTCCTGCGACGTCACGCGCGCCGCGGACATCACCTCAGCACTGGACGCCACGGTCGAGCGCTTCGGCCGACTCGACATCGCGTTCAACAACGCAGGCATCGAGCAACCGGTGAAGCCCGCGCACGAGATCACCGTCGACGAATGGGACCGTCTAATGGCGGTCAACCTCCGCGGCGCATTCCTTGCCATGAGACACGAGATCGGGCTGATGCTGCGCAACGGCGGCGGCGCGATCGTCAACACCTCGTCCGGCGCCGGCGTCAAGGGCTTCGCCGGTCAGGCCGCCTACGCCGCCACCAAACACGGCCTGATCGGCCTGACCAAGTCCGCCGCCCTGGACTACGCCTCCCAAGGCATTCGCATCAACGCCATCTGCCCCGGAATCATCGACACCGAGATGATGCGCCGCTTCACCGGCGACACCGACGCAGGCCGCGTCGCGGTCATCGCCCAAGAGCCAATCGGCCGTATGGGCCGCCCCGAGGAGATCGCCGCTGCCGTGCTGTGGCTCTGCTCCACAGAAGCCGCGTTCACCGTCGGCCACGCCATGGTCGTCGACGGCGGCCAAACCGCCTGACTCACTCAAGGAGCCAGTCAACATGCAGATCACCCGCAGCCGGGTCGACACCCAGAACGGCCCGGCCAACTGGTTCACCGGCGACGTCTACATCGACGCCGTCGCCGACCCCGCCAGCACGTCCACGTTCGCCGCGTACAACGTTCACTTCACGCCGGGCGCGCACCGCGTGGCACACCAATCCCGCACGGCCAGACGATCCTCGTCACCGAGGGCGTCGGGCTCGGCCAGTGCGAGGGCGGGCCGGTCGAGAGGATCCGGCCCGGCGACCGTGTCTTCTTCGAGCCGGGCGAGAACCACTGGCGTGGCGCCGCGCGGAACCGCTTCATGATCCACGTCGCCATGCAGCAGAACGACGAGAGCGGCAGCCCGGTGACCTGGGGCGCGCACGTCACCGACGAGCAGTACCGCGGCGGTCGGTCGCGATGAACCCGACCTACGATTTCGAAGGGCAAGTCGCCCTCGTCACCGGCGCCGGCGCCGGCATGGGTCTCGACACCGCGCGCGCCTTTGCCGCATCCGGCGCCGCGGTCGTGCTCGCCGACTTCGACGAGGACGCGCTGAGCGCCGCGACCGACCAGCTGAGCGCCGCCGGGCAGCGCGGGCTCGGCGTCGTTTGCGACGTCGCCGACGAACAGCAGGTCGCCGGCCTGGTCGATCGCACCGTCGCCCAGTTCGGCCGGCTCGACATGGCGTTCAACAACGCCGGCATCATGCTTCCGCTGACCGACGCCGCCGACGAGCCGGCCGAGGCCTTCGACCACGTCAGCGCGATCAACCTGCGGGGCGTGTGGGCCTGCATGAAGCACGAGCTGCGCCAGATGCGCGCGCAGGGCAGCGGCACGATCGTCAACTGCTCGTCGCTCGGCGGACTCGTCGGCAACCCGGGCCGCGCCGCCTACCACGCCACCAAGCACGGCGTCCTCGGCCTGACCAAGAGCGCCGCGCTGGAGTACGCGCCGCGCGGCGTCCGTGTCAACGCCGTCTGCCCCGGCACGATTGATACCCCGATGGTCGCCGCAATGATCGCCACCGGCGAGCTCAGCGTCGACGACGCCATCGCCGGTCAGCCGATCGGCCGCCTCGGACGCGGCGACGAGATCGCTGCCGCCGTGCTGTGGCTGTGCAGCCCGGGCGCGAGTCTCGTCGTCGGCGTCGCGCTGCCCGTCGACGGCGGCTACACCGCCCGCTGAGCCATGATCCAGGAGACCGCAGCTGATGAGTGACTTGGGCCCTCGATGGCCCCGCTCCGCGCGCCGTCGTATTCTCCTCGCGCTGGTCGTCGTCGTGTCCCTGTCGGCGTGTGGCGGCACAGACGACGACGGCGACCAAGGGGCCAGCGCACCCGAGACGACCACGTCGACGCCGTCGCCCAGCCCGAGCTCTGCCCCTGACGGGCAGGACGCCGAGGCCTCGGACGGCACGCCCATCCGCATCCGCTTCGCCGACACGGAGATCACGGCGCGGCTGCATGACAACGCAACGGCGCGCGAGCTCGCCGCGCAGTTGCCTCTGACGCTCAGCTTCCGCGATCACAACAGCACGGAGAAGACCGCGCCCCTACCTCGCGAGCTGTCGCTCGAGGGGGCGCCCGCCGGACTCGACCCCACCGCCGGCGATATCGGCTACTGGGCACCCGATGCCGACTTCGTCCTCTACTACGACGAGAACGCGCCGTACTTCGACGGCATCGTGCGCATCGGCGAGTTCGACGGCGGCAAGCACGCGATCGAACGGGTACCCGACGGCGCCGACGTAACCGTCGAGCGGGCGGAGTGAGACGTAAGCACCACCTGCCATCCACGCGCCGACGCTGCGATCGCATGGTGTCCCGGTGAAGGTTCGGCTTGCGCGACGGCGGGCGGCTACTAGGCGCGAGCGGGCCGTGCCAGCAGGTTCTCGATGATCGCGGTGATTGCGTCGGGTGCTTCTTCGGCCATGAAGTGGCCGTTTTCGATGAGCTGGTGGTCGAGGTCGTCGCACCACGCGCCCCATAGGGCGGCGCCGTCTAAGCCGAGTTGGGAGCCCCAGTCCTGCTGGACGGCGGTGACGGGCATGCGCAGAAGAAGACATCGCGGAGGTCTTGCACTACGACCCCGAAGGCCGAGTGCTATCAGTCGAGGACCCGCAGCTCGGCCCCGCCCGGGGCGAGGGGAACGACCATCGTCAGCACGAGGCCGCTGAGCGGCGCACCTATACGCCCGGGCTCGTCGGCGCCGCAGGAACGCTGACGGCCTCCGACGCCCACATTCCCGTTCCGCCGCTCGGCGAGCAGGAACGCCGCCGCAACTGGCTAGCGCCCGTCCTGCACACGATGCTGACCCGAGCGTAGACCGCCGGCCGAAGCGCTCGCGCTCCCCACTGCACGACGAGCGCCTCGTCCACGCGGGTGTGCCGTAAGGGTGATTCGGTGATGTGTGCCGGTGAACGTCCCGCTACCGGGCCAGCTCAAATTGCGCGCTATGAGGTCCTCGACTTCGTCGTCGGAGGTGCGGCTGCCGTCGATGCGGATGGTCGCCCGGGCCCCTGTTCGCGGCGCGTCGGCGTCCGCGAGTGTTGTGTCAGGCTGGGTCTGAGTAGGTTCCTGGACTGTTCGGCGTGGCACGGAACGGTTCTGGGCGCTCGGGGCTCGCGGCCGCGAGGGCGTCCCGGACTGCGCCGGCGGGAAGGTCCGCGGTGTAAACCGGAGAGCCGGGCTGCTGGCGCCAGGACTCATCGAGCGGGCCGGCGTCGACGGGATCGAAGCCGAGCTCGTCGACCAGCCCGAGCACAGTCTGTTTGGCCTGCGCATCGTCACCGGCAACCGGCAACGCGATGCGGTCCGCCGCTTCGGCGTCTTGGCCGTTGTTCATCAGGTGATCGGCGAAGATGTTGTTGAACGCCTTGATCACCGGGTGGCCGAGCTGCTGCTCGACCCAACGGCTCTCGACGGCACCTTGTTCGATGGCCTCGATCGCGCCGTCGCGCTCACGCGGGTAGTAGTTGCCCGTGTCTACGACCACAAGCCCGTCCGCAGCGCCGGCAAAAACGTCGTCAGGCAGATCAGGAACTCTGGCCTGCGGAACGGTGACGACGACGAGGTCGCGATCGCGGGCCGCCTCGCCGGCAGTGACCGCACTCGCACCGGTTTCCTCCGCGAGATCGCGCAGAGTGTCGGGGCCACGCGAGTTGGCCACCGCGACCTCGTGGCCGAGCGCGGTGAGTCGCCGCGTCAGTGTGCCGCCGATGTTGCCCGCTCCGATGATGCCGATCTTCATTTCTTACCTCCGCATGAAAGCCAACGGCCTGGGGATCCCCGCCATCTGCTGTCCAGTAACCCATCGAGCGCAATCAACGCGCCTGGTTCAACCCCGGCCGGGAGACGGTCAGCACGCTCGCCGGCCTTGACCGAGCGACCCGCGATCGCCGCCGCGGCTCGCCGACGTGTGTCCCGTTGGGGGTTCCTCATGCGGCTCCGGACGTGCCGCGCGGCGGGGCCGGTCGTCCACACTTGCGAAGTGGGCAGATTCGATCACGTCCGCTGGGTGGGCGGAGGTAGCGGGCCGGCAAGTCGAGCGTGGCCGGCCTGTTGGCTGAGCGCTTTGGGCTGCGGCTGTACAGCAGCGACGCCACGATCGGCATCCACAGTGCTCGACTTGACGCGCCGTGGCACCCCTGCTGAGCCGAGCCTCACGCGCATCCGCGATCGCGCGGATCGGACCGTGCGCGAAGCGACAAACGCCCCCAGCAGGGGACATGAGCACTTCACATGACGGAGGCGCAACACCGCGCAACGCCAGGCGCCATGCGGGTTTGGGGAGAGGAGCCGACGCCCGGACTCGAACCGGGGACCCCTTCATTACGAGTGAAGTGCTCTACCAGCTGAGCTACGTCGGCGCGGCGGGCGAATTCTAGCGGCGGCCGGGCCGCGTACCGTGTGACGCGATGCGAATCGCCACCTGGAACGTGAACTCCGTCAAACAGCGGCTCCCGCGGCTCCTGCCGTGGCTCGACGAGCGCCGCCCGGACGTCGTCTGCCTCCAGGAGACCAAGCTCGCCGACGACGCGTTCACGGCGCTGCTCGGCGACGAGCTGGCGGAGCGCGGCTACGAGGTCGCCGTCCACGGAGAAGCGGCCTGGAACGGCGTCGCGATCCTCTCGCGCGCCGGCCTGGAGGACGTCGTCCGCGGGATCCCCGGCGGCCCCGGCTTCCCGGAGCCGGAGGCGCGCGCGATCGCGGCCACCTGCGGCGACGTGCGCGTCGTCTGCGTCTACGTCCCGAACGGGCGCGCGCCCGGCTCGGACCACTACGCGTACAAGCTCGAGTGGCTGGCGGCGCTGCGCGAGCAGATCGCGCCCGACGCGGAGCGCACCGTCCTGCTCGGCGACATGAACATCGCCCCGACGGACGCCGACGTGTTCGACCCGGCGGCCTACGAGGGCCACACCCACGTCACCGGGCCGGAGCGCGAGGCGCTCGCCGGCCTGCAGGCGCTCGGGCTGCGCGACGTCGTCCGCGACCGCTGGCCCGGCGAGCGCGTGTTCAGCTACTGGGACTACCGCGCGGGCATGTTCCACCAGGACCTGGGCATGCGGATCGACCTGATCCTCGCCGGCGCGGCGGTCGCGCCGCGCGTCGAGGCCGCCTGGATCGACCGCCAGGCGCGCAAGGGCAAGGGCCCGAGCGACCACGCCCCGGTGATCATCGACCTCGACGAGGCGCCGGACGGGGACATCGGGCCGGTGGTGCCGCCGCCGTCGGCCCCGGTCACCCGCCGCGGCGCGGCGAAGCTGCCGCAGTCGCCGCCCTCGTAGCGGCGCCCCCGAGCCGGCGGGCCTGGAGCGCCCACCACAACTCGATCGCCGTCTCGCTGTCGCGCAGGGACCGCCCCGTGCGCTCGTCGAACCGCTCGAGCCGCTTGCGGACGGTGTTCGTGTGCACCCCGAGGTCGTTCGCCGTCGCGTCCACGCTCCCGTCGTTGGCGAGGAATCGCTCCGCGGTCGCGAGCACCGCCGGGACGTCGGCCAGCGGATCCAGGTAGCGGGCGCCGAGCACCTCGCCGACGTCCGGGTCGCGGAGCACGCTCGCCTGGAGCGCGACGGACGCGAACGGGAAGACGCCGTCGGACTGGAACGCGATCGCGGTCTCCAGCGCGCGGGTCGCACGGCGGAACGGCGCGTGCAGCGCGGTGGCCGGAGCGGGCTCGGACACGCCGATCGGCGCCGGCGCGGGCTGCCGCGGCAGCGCGCCGGTCACGAAGCCGCAGAGATCGCCGTCGATCAGCGTCGTCAGGCCGTGGCGGCGGCCGCGGAGACCGTCGACGCCGAGGTACTGCTCGATCGCCTCCGTGTCGGCCTCCGGACCGGGCCGCGCCCGGACGGCGACGTACTGCGCGCCCGGATCGAGGCCGAGCGCGACGAGCCCGGAGCGGATCTCGGCGGCCGACGCGATCCCGTCGAGCATCCGCCGCGTCAGGTTGCCGTGCACGTGCTGCAACTCGCGCGCCAGCGCCAGCTCGCCGCGCCGGTGCCCGGCCGCCATCGCCAGCGAGGCGTGGTCGACCCACTGCAGCATCAGGTCGACCAGCTCGACGACGAGGCGGTCGCGGTCCTCCGACGGCGGGGCGAGGTCCGCCGCGAGCCGGAAGAACGCGCGGCTGCCCGCCCGCCACCCGGCGAGCAGGTCGGCGAAGCTCACGCCCTGGCGCGCGCGCATCTCGCCGTACGCCTCGGACTCGGCGTCGTCGGCGGGCAGGCCCGGCGGCCGCCGCTGGGCCAGCCCGTCGAGGATCAGCTCGACGCGGCTCTCGACGGTCTCGCGCAGGCTCGGCGTCGTCCATGCCGCGATAGCTGTCGAGCGAGCGGATCCGCGCGAGCGACTGCTCGACGACGACCTTGCGCTCGCGCCGGATCCCGTCGATCAGCGCCGACCACGCGGCGGCGGAGACCTGCGAGTCGGAGATCGCCATGCGCCCCAACCCTAGACAGTGGCTTCTTCCACCCCAGCGCGCCTGGGGGCGTGGACGCGTCCAGCGACAGGCGGGGATGCAAGTGGAATCGTCCACCGTCCAGGTCGCCGGGACCGATCCCGGCGGCGCCGAGACTCCCAGGAGGACCGTCGTGTCCCTCAGGTCCACCGCGCCGCCCCGGCGCGCGCTCGTGCTCGTCCTCGCCCTCGGATTGCTCGGCGCTGCCCTCGCCGCGCCGCGCGCGCATGCCGCGGCCAAGCCGACCGTGGTGCTCGTCCACGGCGCGTTCGCCGACGCGTCCGGCTGGGCCGGCGTCGCGCAGCGCCTGCAGGCCCGCGGCTATCCCGTCGTCGCGCCGCCGAACCCGCTGCGCGGCGTCGCGTCCGACGCCGCGTACATCCGCTCCTTCCTCACGTCGATCAAGGGCCCGATCGTGCTCGTCGGGCACTCCTACGGCGGCGTCGTGATCACGAACGCCGCCACCGGCAACCCGAACGTGCGCGCGCTCGTCTACGTCGCCGCGTACGCGCCCGACCAGGGCGACACCGTCGGTGGACTCGGCGCGCAGGTCCCGGGCGGTCAGATCGGCCCGCCGACGCTCGACCTGCGTCCCTACCCACTGCCCGACGGCCAGACCGCGATCGAGGGCTCGATCAAGGCGAGCGCGTTCCACCGCATCTTCGCGGCGGATCTGCCGCGTCGCGAGACGCGCGTGATGGCCGCGGCGCAGCGGCCCGCCGCGCTCGCGTCATTGTCCGAGCCGAGCGGCGTCCCCGCCTGGCGCTCGATCCCCTCCTGGTACATCGTCGCGGGCCGCGACCTCGCGATCGGCACGCCGCTGGAGCGCTTCATGGCGAAGCGGATGGGCGCGACGACGACCGTCGTGAAGGGCGCGTCGCACGTCGTGATGATGTCCCGCCCGGGCCGCACGACCCGGGTGATCCTCGACGCCGCGGGAGGGGAGCGATGACCACCGTCACGGACCACGAGGCCGAGCAGGTCGGCCGTGCCAACGCCGACGGCCGTCCGCCTGTCGTGTTCGTCCACGGCCTCTGGCTGCTCCCGAGCAGCTGGGACCGCTGGGCGGCGCTGTTCGAGGAGGCCGGGTACGTCGCGCTCACCCCCGGCTGGCCGGACGATCCCGGGACCGTCGAGGAGGCGAACGCGCACCCGGAGGTCTTCGCGGGCAAGTCGGTCGGCCAGGTCGCGGATCACTTCGAGGAGGTGATCCGCGGTCTCGATCGCAAACCGGCGATCATCGGCCATTCGTTCGGCGGTTTGCTCGTGCAGATGCTCGCCGGCCGCGGCGTCGCGTCGGCGACCGTGTCGATCGACACGGCGCCGTTCCGCGGCGTCCTCCCACTCCCGATCTCGGCCCTGCGCGCCTCCAAGCCGGTGCTGGGGAACCCGTTCAACCGCCACCGCGCCGTCCCGCTCACCTACGACCAGTTCCGCTTCGCGTTCGCCAACGCGGTCGACGAGGATGAAGCCAAGGAGCTGTACGAGACGTTCGCGGTCCCGGCGTCGGGCACTCCGCTCTTCCAGGCCGCCGCGGCGAACATCAACCCCTGGACCGAGGCGAAGGCCGATACCCGCAACCCGGAACGGGGGCCGCTCCTGATCATCGCGGGGCTGAGCGACAACACCTCCCCGCTCGCGATCAACAAGGCGGCCTACGAGCAGCAGTCGAAGAACGCGGGCGTGACGGAGCTCGCGGAGATCCCCGGCCGCGGCCACGGCCTCACGATCGACCACGGCTGGCAGGAGGTGGCCGAGACCGCGCTCGCGTTCGTCAAGCGATTCACCTAGCTCTTTCCGCCGATCCGCGGTCGAACATGCGGCTATCTGGCCGAATGGGTCATTGCTCGGTTTTGTGGTGCGGCCTACCGTCGGATATCGAACCATGGCCGAGCCGCCCTTCGTCCTGCTCCTCGTCGCTACCGACGAGTCCGACCGCCGACTCGTCGGCGGCCTGCTGGACGACGGTCGCGCAGAGATCCACTGGGCGACCTCGGCGGCCTCGGCCCTGGCCGCGGTCGGCGAGCATCCGCACGACGCCGTCCTGGTCGACGCGGAGCTCGGCGACGAGCCGACGATCCGCGCGCTGCTGGAGGAGGACCCGCGCGCGCAGCTGATCGTCCTCGGCGACCCGAGCGGCGCCGCCGCCGTCACGGCGGCGCGCGCCGCCGGCGCCGTCGACCACCTGCCGAAGACGGGGCTCGACGCGGACACGCTGGAGCGCGCGATCCGCTACGCCGCCGATCACCGCCGCTCCGTCGAGCGGCTCCGCCACGGCGCGCTCCACGACGCGCTCACCGGGCTCCCGAACCGGACGCTGTTCCTCGACCGGCTCGAGCAGTCGCTGCGCCGCGCGCGCCGCAGCGACGGCGACGGCGGCGCCGCCGTGCTGTTCCTCGACCTCGACCGCTTCAAGGTCGTCAACGACTCGCTCGGCCACCAGGCCGGCGACCGGCTGCTCGAGGCGGTCGCGCGCCGGCTCGACGCCGCGCTGCGGCCCGGCGACACGGTCGCGCGGATCGGCGGCGACGAGTTCACCGTCCTGCTGGAGGACATGACCGACGCGCGCGAGGCGACGGTCGTCGCGGAGCGCGTGCTGGCCACGCTCGCCGAGCCGTTCACGGTCGCGGGCCGCGAGCTGGTCGTGTCGGGGTCGATCGGGATCGCGCTCGGCGGGCCCGACGCCGACCCGGAGGAGCTGATCCGCGACGCCGACGTGGCCATGTACCGCGCCAAGGCCGACGGCACGGCGAGCCACGCGGTGTTCGACGCGCGGATGCACCGCGACGTCGTCGCGCGGCTCGACCTGGAGACCGACCTGCGGCGCGCGATCGAGTCGGGCAGCGTGCGGGTGCTCTACCAGCCGATCCTGCGGTCCGGCACCGGCGAGATCACCGGCTTCGAGGCGCTCTGCCGCTGGGAGGTCGAGCCGCAGGCGTTCGTCGCGATCGCGGAGGAGACCGGGCTGATCGTCCCGCTCGGCGCGTTCGTGCTGCGCGAGGCGGCCGCGCGGGCGGCGGAGTGGGGCGTGACCGTGGCGGTCAACGTCTCCGCCCGGCAGCTCGCCGACCCGGGCTTCCCCGCACTGGTCGCCGGCGCGCTGCGCGGCTCGGGCGCGCGGCCGGAGCACCTGCGCCTGGAGGTGACCGAGTCGGCGATGTCGCAGGACCCCGAAGGCGCGCGGCGGACCCTGATCGACCTGCGCCGGCGGCTCGGCGTCACCGCGCACCTGGACGGCTTCGGCACCGGGCTCTCCTCGCTCGGCTTCCTCCACCGCTTCCCGGGCGACGCGCTCAAGATCGACCGCTCGCTCGTCATCCCGATGCTCACCGACGTCGGCTCGGGCGAGATCGTCAAGGCGATCGTCGCGCTCGCGCACAACCTCGGGATGGAGGTCGTCGCGGAGGGCGTCGAGACCGACGCCCACCGCGAGCGCCTGCAGCTGCTCGGCTGCGAGCACCTGCAGGGCTTCCTGCTGTCCGCGCCGCTCACCGCGGACGCGGCGGCGGCGCTGCTGCCCGAGCGGGCGGACCCGCTCAGGCAGGCGTCGTAGCTAGCGCGGGCGGTCGGACTCGCGGACGTCGTCCGTGATCCGCTCGCGCTCGTCGACGCGGCGCTCGTACTCGCGGCGCGGTCGTAGTCCGTGCGGTCGCGCGTCGGGGTGGTGGCGTCGCGGCGCGGTCGTCGCGGTGGCGTCGCGTCGCGGTCGGCGGTGTCCGAGACGCTCGGCGAAGCGGTCGCGCTCGTGGTCCTCGACGAGCTCGTCGTCGGCCATCCCGCGCTCGTGCATGTTCGCGCGCTCGGACTGCACGTTCGCCTCGGCGCGCTCCTTCTCGGCGGCCGCCTGGGCCATCTTCGCGCGCTGCTCGGCCTCCTCGGCCGCGGCCTCGCGGTCGGCGGCCTCGGAGCGGTGCTCCTCGACCGCGCGGTCGCGCCTGGAGCCGAGCTCGCGCTCAGCCTTCTGTCGAGCATTGTTCGCGCGCATGCGCGGCAGCATCACGGCGAGCGCGATCAGGATCAGGACCACGACGATGATCAGGACGATCAATCCGGTGGACATGTGTGCCCTCCCTTGGTTCCGTCGGAACGGGTCGCCCCCTAGGGTTCCCGTCCGGAGATGAACGCACACGTGTCACAACGCTTCGACCTGCAGTCGCACTCCGTCCGCTCCGACGGCGCGCTGGAGCCCGCCGACGTCGTCGCGCACGCCGCGGCCGCCGGGCTCGAGCTGATGGCGCTGACCGACCACGACACCGTCGACGGCGTGCCCGAGGCGCTCCGCGCCGCGCGCGAGCACGGCCTCCGCTGCTCGCCCGCCGCCGAGCTCTCGAGCGTGAGCGGCGAGTTCGAGGACCTGCACGTCTGCGGCTACGAGCTGCGCCACGACGACCCGGACCTGCGCGCGACGCTCGCCGACTTCCGCGCCGACCGCGGCCGCCGGATCTGGGCGATGGCCGACCGGCTCGAGGAGCTCGGCTTCGTCCTCGACCGCGAGCCGCTGCGCGCCCGCGAGGCGGCCGGCAACCCGCTCGGCCGCCCGCACCTCGCCGACGCCGTGCTCGCGCACCCCGGCAACGCGGCGAAGCTCCGCGCCGAGGGGATCGCCGACAAGCGCACGCTCTTCCCGCCCTACCTCGTCCCGGGCGCGGTCGCGTACGTCGCGCGCTCGCGCCCGACGGTCGAGGACGCGATCGCGGTCATCCACGCCGCCGGCGGGGTGGCCGTCTGGGCGCACCCGTTCTGGGACATCGACGACCCGGCGACGGTCCTCGCGGCGATCGCGCGGTTCAGCGCCGCGGGCCTGGACGGCGTCGAGGTGTTCTATCCCACCCACGACGAGGTCCAGACCCGCACGCTGTACGAGGCGACGGCCGAGCGGGGGCTCCTCGCCACCGGCTCGGCCGACTTCCACGGCCCCGAGCACGAGCGCTTCAACCGGTTCGGGGCCTTCGCGCTCTACGGGCTCGAGCCGCGGCTCGGCCCGATCGGCGCCTGACTACGGCGTGGCCGGGACCAGCACCCGGTCGATCGTGTGGATCACGCCGTTGCTCGCCTGCAGGTTCAGCCCGTAGAGCAGGAGCCGCGGGTCGCGCAGCGCCGGCGTCTCGTCGCGCAGGACCAGCCCGCGCGGCTTGACGGTCCCGCCGTTGGCCATCGTGAGCGAGCCCGCGAACAGCACCTGCAGCGGCCCGAGCTTCTTCCCGGCCACCACGTGGTAGAGCAGGATGTTCTTGATCTGGGCCGGCGTGAACGTGGCCAGGACCGCGTCGAGGGTCGCCTGCTCGCTCGCCGGGAAGCTGCCGGTGAGATCGGCGACGAGCTTCTCGAACGCGCGGTCGTTCGGCGCGAAGACCGTGAAGCGCTGCGACTCGTCGTCGAGCGTCGGCACCAGCCCGGTCGCGGTGACCGCCGCGATCAGGAGGTCGTAGTCGTACGGGTTCGCGTCCGGGCCGTTCGCGCTCGACGCCTTCACGGCGACGTCGACCACCGACCCGGCCGGCTTGTGCGGCCACCAGTGGTGGCGCTTGTGGGCCGACGCGACGGACGCGCTCAGGCCCAGGATGAGGACGACGGCGGCGACGATCGTGATCGTGCGGCGCATGGGGCTCCCTTCTCCCGGCGGGACGTGTACGCCGGTGCCTACGAGGCGGCCGCCGCGGCCGGTTGGGTCGTGGCGCGGCGGCGCTCAGCGGCGGAGCAGGCCGGCCGCGACCGGGAGGATCGCGGCGGGCGGGCCGGTGACGACGATCACCGGCGTGCCCTCGTCGGCGGCGAGCGTGACGTCGCGGCCGCGCCAGAGCACGGGCGAGCGCGTCGCGCGCGTGACGACCGCGACGTCGTCGCAGTCGAGCGCGTGGCGGAGGTCGCGCCGGCGCACGGGATCGCCGCCCGCCGCGCGCACCACGTCGGCGAGCGCCTCGTCCCCGCCGACGATCCCGAACCGCGGCGGCGCCGCCACCGGGACGGTCTCCACCCCGGCCCGCGCGAGCCGCTCGAGGTCGCCCGCGGCGATCGCGTGGCGCGCCCGGACGAGCACGTGGCCCGCGCGCAGCTCGGCGCCGGGCTGGACGACGCCGTCGCCCGGCGCGACCGGATGCATGAGCTCGAGGTGCCCGGGCAGCGGCGCGGTCGCCGCGCCGGCGGGGACGACGGCGTCGGCGCCGCGCGGGAGCGGCGCGCCGGCCGCGACCTCCTCCGCGGTCCCGGCCCGCACCTCGCCGACGGCCAGCTCCAGGAACGCCGGCAGGAGCGCGCTCGCCTCCTCGGCGTCGATCGCCCGCACCGCGTACCCGTCGACCGCGACGAGCGGGTGACGCGGCACGTCGCAGGGCGCCTCGACGTCGCGCGCGGGGACGAGGCCGACCGCCGGCGCCGCCGCGGCGAGCCGCTCGAGCAGGGGCTGGAACGACCGCAGCGCGGCCGCCAGGGTCAGGTCCGCGGGCGCAGGATCAGCCACGAGAGCCAGATTCCCACCGCGAACAGCGGAATGCCCATCGCGATCCGCGCCACCCCGAGCGCGGTGACCGCGTCGGCGAGGTAGAGCGGCAGCTGCACCGCGAGGCGCAGCGAGAACAGCACGACCCAGATCCAGCTCGCGCGGCTGAAGTCGCGCACCTGGCGCGGGTCCTTGCGCCAGCTCATGTCGCCGCCGCGCAGCGTGGCGACGATCACGCCGAGCAGCGGCCAGCGGACGATGATCGAGATCAGGTAGGCGAGCGCGTAGCCGGCGTTGGCGAGCAGGCCCGGGAGGAAGAAGTCCGCCGCGCGGCCGGTGCGCGAGACGACGTAGGCCGACAGCGCGAGGCCGGCGATCCCCGCGAGCGCGAACTGCACCGTCTGGCGGCGGATCAGCCGCGCGACGCCGAAGAGCACGCCGAGGCCGACGGCGACGATCAGCGAGATCGTCGTGTCCTGGCCGCTGACCGTGTAGGTGAGCACGTAGGCCGCCGCCGGGACGACGGACTCCGCCACGCCGAGCGGGCCGCCGACGGCGTCCGCGATCGAGGGCGGCCGGTCGGTCGTCAGCTCCGACGCGGGGTTGCGGCGGGTCTCGCTCACCCGGTGAAGGCTACGACCGCCAGTAGGGCGTCGCACAGCGCGGCGCTCGCCGCGGCGACGTGCCAGCGCCCGTCGACCGCGATCGCGCCGCCCGCCTCGGCCACCAGCAGCGCGCCCGGATGCCAGTCCCACGGCTCGACGTCGGCCTGGACCCAGCCGTGCAGCCGCCCGTCCGCGACCCAGGCCAGCTCGAGCGATCCGCAGCCGGCGGCGCGCAGCGCGCCGATCCGCTCGAGCAGCGCGGCGGTGCCGGCGGTGATCGCGGGGTCGCGGCGGCGGATGTCGACGAACGTCGCGACGGTCGCCTCGCCGAGCGGCGGCGCCGTCCCGAGCGTGCGCGGGCCCGCGCCCCGGGCGGCCGAGAAGAGCTCGCCGGCGACCGGGTCGTAGACGGCGGAGGCGAGCGCCCCGCCGGCGTCCACGAGCGCGACCGCCGAGCACCAGGCGGGCAGCCCGGTCGCGTAGTTGAGCGTGCCGTCGACCGGGTCGAGCAGCCAGCGCCGCGCGTCCCCCGCCACCGCCGCGCCCTCCTCCCCGAGCACGCCGTCGTCCGGCCGCTCGGCGCGCAGCAGCTCGAGCATGACCGCCTCGGCGCGGCGGTCCGCCTCGGTCACGACGTCGGTGGCGTCGCCCTTGATCTCGACGGCGCCGCCGCGCAGGTCCAGCGCGATCGCCCCGGCCGTGCGGACGAGCCGCTCGGCCAGCGCGCGGTCATCCGGCGGCATCGGCGGCCATGAACGCGACGTCGTCGCCCTCGGCCAGCGGCTCGAGCGGGTCGCGCGCCGCGGTGTCGCCGTTCAGCGCCGCCATCACGTGGGCGCCGAGCTCGACGCCGACCGCGGCGCCGGCGGCGCCGAGCGTCGCCGCGCGCACCTGGGCGATCTCCGCCCCGGGGCCGATCCGGCGGACGCGGACGAGCGGCTCGGGCTCGCCCAGCGCCGCCTCGTAGTCGGCGCGCTCGTTCAGGTTGCGCACGCTCTCGGGGTGCGGCGGCGACTCGACCGCGCGCGCCCGGCAGCGGGCCAGCAGCGTCATCGCGCCCGCGTCGCCGGCCTCCAGCAGCTCGGACGCGACCGGCGCGAGCGCGGGCCGGTACGCGGCGGCGAGCGGCTGGGCGTGACCGCCGACGTGCGGGACGGCGGCGTCGACGCCCTCGATCGCGCGGCAGACCGCCGCGACGAAGTCGGGGTGCAGGAACGGCAGGTCGACGGACGCGACGAACGCGACGTCCGCGTCGACCGCCTCGAGCCCGGCCAGGATCCCCTGCAGCGGCCCGCGGCCCTCGCGCGCGTCGTCGACGACGCGGACGCCGCCGGGCAGCGGCGGCAGCTCCTGGCCGGGCGCGCGGACGACCACGACGGGACCGCGCGCGCCACGCGCGACGATCCCGCAGAGCCGGTGCAGCAGCGGCGCCCCGTGCCAGTCCAGCCATGCCTTGGGCTCGCCCATGCGGCTCGAGCGGCCGCCTGCGAGGACGATTCCGGCGGGCATGGCCGCCGAGCCTAGCTGGCGACGGCCTCCTGCTCGGCCGCGGCGGCGGCGCCGTCGTCGGCCGCCGTCGCGGGCGCGGGCTCCTCGGCGCCCGCCGACAGCCGCTTGACGAGCTGCGGCCCGGCGAGCCCGGCCGCGATCACGGCGAGCGCCACGAGCGTGCCCTTCTTCTCGATCCCGAGCGCGCGGTCGAGCGAGATCGGGCCCGGGCCGTGGTCGGCGATCGCGACGGCCGCGGCGATCAGCGCGAGGTTGTACTCGAAGCCGCCCTCGGTGACGAAGAAGCCCTTGTCCTTGTGGACGCTCTCGATCGCCTGGCTCATCACGCCGACGGTCGCGGTCGCGCCGAGCGGGGTCAGGAGGCCGGCCGCGAGGAGCGCGCCGCCGCCCGCCTCGGAGGCGCCGGCGAGCACCGCCATCCGCTTCCCGGGCTTGAGGCCCATGCTCTCGAACGCCTGGCCGGTCGCGTCGGGGCCGTAGCCGCCGAACCAGCCGAACAGCTTCTGCGCGCCGTGCGCGAACAAGGTCGCGCCGATCACGGCGCGGAATGCGGTGAATCCAAGCTTCATGGTGCCTCCCGAAGGTCCGAACCCGTCGATACGGCTTTCCCGGACCGCGGTCCGGACTAACCCGACGTTAGCGGACTGCGGTCCGGACCGCGCGCTCGAGCCGGAAGGCGAGCGCCTCGAGCGCGAGGTCGTAGCTCACGTTGAGCGCCAGCCGGGCGCGGGTGTCGTCGATCAGCTCCGCCGCCTCCTGCACCGCGGCGGGCGAGCGGCCGGCGGCGTCGGCGGCCAGCTCCTCCGCCCGATCGGCGTGGTGCGCCAGCTCGGGCGCGCCGGCGAGCAGGCAGGCGAGGTCGCGGTACCACAGGCCGGCGAGCTGGAGGCCGTGGTCGAGCGCGGCGGTCTGCGCGCGGCGGTCGGCCCGCCGCGCCTGCTCGCCCAGCTCCGTCTCGCGCTTGCGGTGCTCCTTCTTCGGGAGGAACTGGAGCTCGTCGGCCAGCCGCTCCTCGTGGGCGGCGCGGGAGGCGGCCCCGCGCGACGCCGCGATCTCGAGCAGCGGGAGCCACGGGCGCTCCGTCCCGGTCGTGCCGTGCAGCGGCGCGCGGGCGAACGCCTCGGCGCGGGCGCGCAGCGCGGCGCCGTCCCCGGTGGCGAGCGCGAGCGCGCGCTCCCCGTCGCCCAGGCTCAGCCGCGCGGCCGCGGCGGCCTGCGCCGGCGCGGCGCCGCGCGCCTCCAGCCGCTGCGCGAGCTCGGCGGGCGAGGGCGGGTCGAAGCGGACGGGCTGGCAGCGGCTGGCGATCGTCGGCAGCACCTGCGTCGGGCGGTCGGTCAGCAGCAGCAGGACGACGTAGTCCGGCGGCTCCTCGAGCGTCTTGAGCAGCGCGTTGGCGGCCTCGTCGTTCATCGTGTCGGCGCGCTCGAGCACGAACACCCGGCGGCCGGCCTCGAACGGCGTGTGCGCGGCCGCGGCGACGACCGCCTCGTCGACGTCGCGCCGGAGCATCTCGTGCGCGCCGCTCGGGCTGACCCAGGTGAGGTCGGGGTGCGTCCCGTGCGCGACGCGCGTGCGCGCGCCGTCCGGATCCGCGACGCCGCGCGCGAGCAGCTCGGCGGCGACGGCGCGGGCGGCGTCCCGCTTGCCGCTCCCCGCCGGGCCGTGCAGCAGGTACGCGTGCGAGGGCGACCCGGCGGCGGCCGCCCCGAGCACGGCGGCGGCGTGCGGGTGGGGCTCGAGCGCGGCGAGGGTCACGGCGCGCAGGGTAACGTCCCCGGCGCGTGGAACGTGGGCGCCTGATCACCGTCGAGGGCCTCGACGGCGCCGGAAAGACGACGCTCGCGAGCGGCCTCGCGCGCGTGCTCGGCGCGCTCGGGCAGGAGGTCGAGCTGCTGCGCGAGCCGGGCGGCGTCGCGGTGTCCGAGCGGATCCGCGCGCTGGTCAAGGATCCGGCGCTGACGGTCGGCGCGCGTGCCGAGGCGCTGCTCTACGCGGCGGCGCGGGCGCAGCTCGTGGAGGAGCGGCTGGCACCGGCGCTCGACGCGGGGCGCTGGGTGCTGCTCGACCGCTTCGTCGACTCCTCGCTCGCCTACCAGGGGGCCGGCCGCGCGCTCGGCGTCGAGGCGGTGCGCGAGCTCAACGCGTTCGGCACCGGCGGGTTGACGCCCGACCGCACGCTGCTGCTGCGGATCGACCCGGCCGCCGGGCTCGCGCGCGCGGGTGACCGCGGCGGGGAGGCCGACCGGCTGGAGCGCGAGGCGCCGGCGTTCTTCGCCGCGATCGCGGACGCCTACGACGCGCTGGCGGCCGCGGAGCCGGAGCGCTTCACGGTGATCGACGCCGCCGCGCCGCCCAAGACGGTGCTGGTCGAGGCGACCGCCGCCGTCGTGCCGCTTGCTTCAGTAGCCGTCGGGGTGGGCGGAGTGCCACGCCCACGCGTCGGCGATCATCGTCTCGAGCGAGCGCTCCGGCGCCCAGCCGAGGACGTCGCGGGCGCGCGCGTTGGAGGCGATCAGCTGCGGCGGGTCGCCGGCGCGGCGGCCGGCCTCCTCGACGGGGATCTCCCGGCCGGTCACGCGGCGGGCGGCCTCGATCACCTCGCGCACGGTCGATCCGTCCCCGGTCCCGAGGTTGCAGATCAGGTGGCGGCCGGGCGCGAGCCGGCCGAGCGCGCGCAGGTGGGCGTCCGCGAGGTCGTCGACGTGGATGTAGTCGCGCACGGCGGTCCCGTCGCGCGTGTCGTAGTCGGTCCCGAAGATCGTGATCGCGGCACGCCGGCCGGCGGCCGCCTGGAGGACGAGCGGGATCAGGTGCGTCTCGGGGTCGTGGTCCTCCCCCCGCGCGCCGCTCGCGCCCGCGACGTTGAAGTAGCGCAGCGAGGCGGCGGCGAGCCCGTGGGCGACGCACTCGTCGCGGATCATCAGGTCGACGGCGAGCTTCGAGGCGCCGTAGGCGTTGACCGGCGCGGGCGGCTGGTCCTCGGTGATCGGGACGGTCTGCGGCTCGCCGTAGGTGGCCGCGGTCGAGGAGAAGACGAGCCGGCCGACGCCGTGGCCGCGCATCGCGTCGAGCAGGTTGCGCGTGCCGCCGACGTTGTTGTGCCAGTAGCGCTCGGGATGCTCGACGGACTCCGCCACGAGCGACAGCGCGGCGAAGTGGAGCACCGCATCGAAGCCGCCCGCGAGCCGTTCACGGAGGGCATGGGCGTCGTTGAGCGACACCTCCACGTGGCTCGCGCCGGGCGGGATCGCCGCGCGGTGGCCGCGGCTCAGGTCGTCCAGCACGACGACCTCGTGACCGGCGTCGAGCAGCTGCGCCGCGACGACCGAGCCCACGTAGCCGGCGCCGCCCGTGACCAGGGCCTTCATGGCCGGGCATCGTAGAATGGAGAGGGTGAGATTGCGCCTTGCCAGTGGCCTGATCGCCCTGCTCGCGCTGCTCTCCGTGGCCGCCGTGGCACGGGCGCAGTCGGAGCGGCCGAAGAGCGTCGAGGACGTCTATCGCGACTATCGCGACGACGGCGTGATCGACGCGTGCGACCACACGGAGAAGGCGCTGCAAGAAGACGCTGGACCAGCTGCCGGCCGAGGCGGACCTCGAGACGCCCGACCTCCGGCCCGTGCTGGAGGCGGCGATCGAGCAGGTCGAGAAGGACGAGTGCGAGCCGGAGCCGACGCCGACGCCAGCGCCGACGACCACGCCGGCGCCGGTCACGCCCGCCCCGGTGACGCCGGCGCCCGTGACGCCACCGCCGGTCACCACGCCCGACTCGCCGGACTCCTCCAACGTCGCGCCGCTGCCGGGCGGCGGCGGTGGCGGCGGCGGCGGGAACGACAACCCGCCCGGCGCGGACGACGTGGCGCCGGTGCCGTCGGAGACGCCGGCGCCCGCGGTCACCCCCGTCCCGCCCGCCGAGCCGTCCGGGCCGCCGGCCGAGCCGCCGACGGTGTTCGTCAACGAGGACGACGGCCTCCCGGTCCCGCTGATCGTCCTGGGCGGGATCGCCGTCCTGTGCGCGCTGCTGGCGCTCCTGTACGCGCTGCTGAGCCGGCTCGGCTGGGCCGACCGCGCGCTCACGCCGGTGCGCCGCTCGTGGCGCGAGGCGCGCTTCCGGGCCGGCGGCACGTGGGGCGACTTCGCCGACTGGATGCGGGTCGGGAGGTAATTCGCGCAGCACGCGGGAACGCCCGTGCATTCCGTCCGGACCGAGGCGGAGACTCGGCGACCCCGCACAACCGCCTCGCCGTGCTCCCGGCGCGTCAGGCGACCCCAGTTTCAGGAAGGAGCGCAAGCTCATGGAGCAGCAGACCCCGCACACCGAAGTGAGAACCGATCCCCGCGCCGGCGAGGCGCTCCGCGTGCGGCGTCTGTTCACCGAGCCCGGGACGCACCCGTTCGACGCCGTCGAGTGGGAGCTGCGCGACGCGCGCATCGGCTCCGTGTTCGAGCAGACCGGCGTCGAGTTCCCGAAGGCGTGGTCGCAGAACGCGACGAACATCGTCGCCCAGAAGTACTTCCGCGGCCAGCTCGACTCGCCGACGCGCGAGCGCTCCGTCAAGCAGATGGTCTCGCGCGTGTCGGGGACGATCGCCGACTGGGGCCGCGAGCGCGGCTACTTCGCGTCGGTCGAGGACGGCGACGCGTTCGAGGCGGAGCTCACGCACATCCTGCTCAACCAGCTGGCGGCGTTCAACTCGCCGGTCTGGTTCAACGTGGGCTTCGAGGAGCATCCGCAGTGCTCGGCCTGCTTCATCCTCTCGGTCGACGACACGATGGAGTCGATCCTCGACTGGAACACCAAGGAGGGCAAGATCTTCCGCGGCGGCTCCGGCTCGGGGATCAACCTCTCCAACATCCGCGGGTCGACCGAGCCGCTGTCCAAGGGCGGCACCGCGTCGGGCCCGGTCTCGTTCATGCGCGGCGCCGACGCCTGGGCCGGCACGATCAAGTCGGGCGGCAAGACGCGCCGCGCGGCGAAGATGGTCGTGCTCGACGTCGACCACCCCGACATCCGCGAGTTCATCTGGTGCAAGGCCAAGGAGGAGGACAAGGCGGCCGCGCTGCGCGACGCCGGGTTCGACATGTCGATCGACGGTGACGGCTTCACCTCGATCCAGTACCAGAACGCGAACAACTCGGTCCGCCTGACCGACGACTTCATGCACGCGGTCGAGAACGACCTCGACTGGGACCTGACCTCGCGCACGACCGGGCTGCCGACCGAGACGCTGCCGGCGCGCGAGCTCATGCGCGAGATCTCCGAGGCCGCGTGGCGCTGCGCCGATCCGGGCGTCCAGTACGACACGATCATCAACCAGTGGCACACGTCGCCGGCGTCGGGGCGGATCAACGCCTCGAACCCGTGCTCGGAGTACATGCACGTCGACGACTCCGCGTGCAACCTGGCCTCGCTGAACCTGATGAAGTTCCGCCGGCCGGACGGGACGCTCGACGTCGAGAAGTTCAACCACACCGTCGACATCGTCTTCCTGGCGCAGGAGATCATCGTCGGGCCGTCGAGCTACCCGACGGAGGAGATCGGCGTCAACGCGCGCGCCTTCCGCCAGCTCGGGCTCGGCTACGCGAACCTCGGCGCCTACCTGATGTCCAACGGCCTCGCCTACGACTCCGACGGCGGCCGCGGCTTCGCGGCGGCGATCACCGCGCTGATGACGGGCCGCGCCTACCTGCAGTCGGCGCGGATCGCGGCCGGCATCGGGACCTACGAGCGCTACCCGGAGAACCGCGAGGCGCACAACAACGTCATGCGGATGCACCGCGACGCGTCGTACGCGATCCCGGACGTCTCGCTGCGAGGACGACGCGCTGCTCGGCGCCGCGCGCGACACCTGGAACGAGGCGGTCGCGATCGGCGAGCTCTACGGCTACCGCAACGCGCAGGCGACGGTGCTCGCGCCGACGGGCACGATCTCGTTCCTGATGGACTGCGACACGACGGGCGTCGAGCCCGACTTCTCGCTCGTCAAGTACAAGGAGCTCGTCGGCGGCGGGACGATGACGATCGTCAACCGCACGGTGCCGATGGCGCTGCGGACGCTCGGCTACTCCGACCAGCAGGTCGAGCAGATCGAGGCGCACATCAACGAGCACGGCTCGATCGTCGGGGCGCCCGGCCTGGCCGAGGAGCACCTGCCGGTCTTCGACGTCGCCGTCGGGGCCCGCGCGATCTCGCACATGGGCCACATCAAGATGATGGGCGCGGTCCAGCCGTTCCTCTCGGGCGCGATCTCCAAGACCGTCAACCTGCCGCAGACGGCGTCGGTGGAGGACATCGCCGACGCGTACCTGCAGGCCTGGCGGCTCGGCGTCAAGGCGCTGGCGATCTACCGCGACGGGTCCAAGACCGCGCAGGCGCTGCGCACCGACGCGCAGCAGACGGCGACGATCGAGGACGTCGACGGCTCCTACGCGACGCCGGACGGCGCGCCGCTCTACAGCGAGGAGCAGCTCGAGTCGCTCGTCGGCGAGCGGGTCGAGGCGGCGGTGACCGACGCGGTGACGGCGGCGAAGGCCGAGGTCGGCCCGGCGCGCAAGCGGATGCCGCGCGAGCGCCAGTCGATCACGCACAAGTTCTCGCTCGGCGGCCACGAGGGCTACATCACGGCCGGCATGTACGAGGACGGGACGGTCGGGGAGATCTTCCTCACCGACATCGGCAAGGAGGGCTCGACCCTCCGCGGCATGATGAACTCGTTCGCGACCGCGATCTCGATCGCGCTCCAGTACGGGGTGCCGCTCGAGACGCTCGTGCGCAAGTTCGCCTACATGCGCTTCGAGCCGGAGGGGATCACCACCAACCCGGAGATCCCGTTCGCGAAGTCGATGCCCGACTACATCATGCGCTGGCTCGCGTCGCGCTTCCTCGACGCCGACGTGCACGAGGACCTCGGCATCCTCACGCCCGAGGTCCGGGCGCGGAAGGCGGGCGAGGAGTTCACGGCCGGCGCCGTCGGCGGCACGAACGGCGCCGCGCTCCCGGCGGCCGCGCCGCCCGCACCCGCCGCGCCGCCCCAGGCCGCGCTGCCGACCGCGGGCGCCCAGGGCGCGCCGCCGGCCCCGCCGGTCCAGCCGGGCGACGTCCAGCCGCCCGCGTCCGCGCTGACCGACACCCCGCCGGTCCACCCGGCGCGGATGGTCGGGCTCGACCTCGGCCCGGCCTGCACCCAGTGCGGCGGGATGATGCAGCGGACGGGCTCGTGCTACACGTGCTCGAGCTGCGGCAACAACACCGGCTGCGGCTGATCCGCGCCGCGACACCACGCTGACCGAGGGCCCGGGCGACCGGGCCCTCGTTCGTCTCGCGCCGCTAGCGTTCGCGCCGTGAGCGTCGCCCGGCTCAAGGAGATGTTCGAGCGCATGGTGGTCGCGAAGGACGCGAGCCTGGTCCCGGTCTTCTACCACCCGGAGTTCGAGCTGACCACGAACGGGCAGACCCAGGCCTTCGAGGAGTTCGCCGCCGGGCACCGGCGCGTGTACGCGACGGAGATCACCTACCGGGTCGAGTACGACGAGCAGGCCTGGGTCGAGGCCGGCGACCGGCTCGCCGGCCGGGTGTGGATCACCACCCGACGGCCCGGCGAGGCGGCCACGCGGATCGAGGTGGTGCTGATCGCCGCCTGGGCCGACGGGACGCTCCACCGGCTCTGGGAGCTGACCTGGCCGGACTGGTCGCAGCTCGACGCGTTCGACGCGTACCCCTGAGGACGCGCGGGGCGGCCCGGACCCAGTCCGGTCCCGAGCCGCCGCCCGGGTCCTAGTCCTGCGCCGCCTCCGCGAGGGCGGCGAGCCGCTCGCGCCAGTACGCCTTGCGCTCCGCGACCGCCGCGGCGTCCGCGAGCCGCTCGTGCGACAGGCCGATGCGGCTCTTCGCCGGTCCCGCCGCCTCGAAGCCGACGATCACCCTGGAGCCGTCGTCCCCGCAGTCGTAGCGCGCGTTGCGCGGCGCGGTCGCGGTGCGCAGCCGGAGGTCCTCGCGGCGGGCGAGCTCCTCCCAGGCGGCGTACAGCCGCTCGACCGGGGCCGCCACCGTCTTGGAGGCGTCGGCGACCCAGATGCCGCCGCTGCGCTGCCCGACGGCGCGCAGCCCGCGTGCACGCTCGAAGCCGACCGTGATCGACTGCGCGTACCAGCCCGCCACGCCGCGCTCCTCGCGCAGCCAGGCGGCGATGTCGCGGTGCGTGTGGTCGAGCGCGCCCCAGGTGTCGAGCTCGGCGAGCCAGTGCTCCCAGCCGTGGCCGGTGGCGTCGACGAGGGCGGGCTCCGCGATCGGCGGCCGGAAGTCGTCCGGCACGACGCTCGTCCGCGGGAGCAGGTTGCGGCGCGCGGCCGAGTAGCTCTCGCCGGTCTTCTCCATCCGCGTGCGGACGCGGCGCTTGAAGGTCCTCTGCTTCGTCATGGTGTCGATCCCTTCACCGGCGGACGGCCTCGGCACTCACGCTCCCGACGCCCCACCGGACAGGGCCTATGACGACTCCGGTGTCCCGACGGCTCGAGGCCACCTCTACCTCCGCGGGCCGGTGGCGTGAGCACCGGGTCGGAGGTCGGGCGCGGGACGGCGCCTGGCTCCGAGGGTACGGCCGGGCGCCGGATCGGTCAAGCCGGGCCACCACGCTGAACGAGGCCCTGGGCGCAAGTACCACGCGGTGTCGTTCGTTACCAGATAATGGACCATCGCCAAGGACGGCACCCCTCCTCACGTCGTGGCCGCCGCTGGACGGGGGCGTGCCTCCTCGGGGCCACGCTCACCTGCCTCGGTGCCCCGGCGGTCGCGGCCGCAGGGCCGTTCACGCCGCCGCTCCCGCCGAGCGGAAGCTCCGAGTATCAGTGGCTCCGAGCGGAATGCGTCGAGACCGACCAGGGCTACCGGTCGATCGCGCGCGTCCGCACCCGGGTGCTCTCGATCACCGACGACGGCGACGCGCAGGCTCGCTACTACCAGGAGGTCAAGGTCCAGATCGACCGCTCGGTCGACTCGACCGACACCACCTGGCGGAAGGTCGACGCCCGCTCGTACGACTGGAGCCGGTTCACGCGCTCCCAGACGCCGACGCACTCGACGTCCGGGATCCGGACCGGCCTGCAGCCCGACGCCGGCACGCTGTCCGCGAAGGCGACCGTGTGGCTCAAGCGCACGCGCCCGGGCCCGGACAAGACGGTCTGGCGCTACAAGGTACGTTCGGCGATCTTCAGCTGCCTGCCCAGCGGCACGTTCCTGCCCACCGCGCCGGCGCCGCCCAGCGCGGGCGCGGGGTAGTGACCCGTCCGCACCCCCGGCGCCGGGGGTGACCTAGCCCGCCCGGGTCGAGCCGGGCCACCCGCTACGGTGCTCGCCGCGTGTCGCTGCTCCGACGATCGATCGCCGTGGCGCTCGTCGCGCTCGCGGCCGGCGCCCCGGCGGCCTCGGGCCAGGGCACCGCGGGCGAGCTGCAGGCGCAGGTCAACGCGCTGGTCGACACGACGGCCGCGCAGTGGGCCGCGCTCCAGCGCCCCGACGACGTGTTCCAGAACCCCTACCCGTGGGACGTCGCAGTCGGGCATCCCTCGTACGCGCCGCCGCTGCTCACGTACGCGCTGCACCGTTCGGGCCAGCGCACGGCCAACCCGGGGCTCGTCGCCGCCGCGGAGCGCGCGTGGCCGCGCTCCGTCGACCCGCAGCGCGCGAGCGCGTTCGACATGCTCGGCGCCTCCGCCGCCTACGCGGAGCTCGCGCTGACGCCGGCACGGCGCGCGCACCTCGCGCTCTACCTGTCGTCCTACCCCGTGCCGATCAACGGCCGCCGCTGCCTGCTGCGGCCGCAGTGCTGGAGCAACCTCAAGCTCGTCGACGCGCTGGCGATCCTGGCCATCACGCGGCTGGGGATCGTCTCCGCGACCCCGGGCGCGCGGCTCTCGAACCCGGCCGCCGCCCGGGCGGCCGCGATCGCCGTGATCAACCAGCGGGTCCCGCAGGTCGCCCACCGCTCGCTCACCGCGCGGATCCGCGGTACGACGCTGCGGCGCGGCGCGGTCATCTCCGATCCTCCGCGCGACCCGCTCGCCTACCACGCGCTGACGGCGTTCATGCTCCGCGAGGCGGTCGCGCTGCTCGGGCCCGAGGCCTCGCGCGCCGCGCGGCGGGCGAGCGCGGACGCGCTCGAGGCGCTGTCCGACCTCATGGCCCCCGACGGCGACATCGCCTACCTCGGCCGCGGCCAGGGCCAGGTCTGGGTCCCGGCGCTCAGCGCCGCGGCGCTGGCCGGCGCGGCGCGCGACGCGTTCGCCACCCGCCCCGGCCTCGCCGCCCGCTACCTGGCGGGCGCGCAGCGCGCGGTCCAGCGCCTCGGTCAGCTCCACGCGGGAGCGACCGGGCTCCAGCTCGTGCCGAACGCGGCGACCCGCACGACGCACGACGGGATCGACGGCTACGCGTCCGACCTCGCCTACAACGGGCTCGCGCTCTTCGGGCTGAGCCGCACCGCCGACGCGCTTGCCGCGATCCCCGCCGCGCCCGTCGGCGTCGATCCCGGCCGACCGCCGCCTGTCCGTCGTCGACAACGGCGCCGGCGGCGGGATCGGGATCCTCGACAGCGGCCGGGTCTGGCTCGCCGTCCACCGCACGTCGCGCGACCCGCGCGACCTGCGCCACGACACCGGGGCGCTGGCGCTGAAGGTCCGCACCGCCACCGGCTGGACCGACCTGCTGGCACCGCGGCCGCTGACCGGGATCACCCGCGACAGCAGCGGCCCGTCGCTCCTCCGCCGCGGCGCCGCGCTGCGGCCGGTCGGGTTCGGGATGGACGTCGGCCGCTCGTCGGCGGACATCCGCGCCGGGTACTACGTCAAGCACCGGCTGCACGCCCGGATCGGGCTGCGCTGGAGCCTCACGCGCGGCGGCGCGCGACTGCGCGTGACCGGTGCGGAGCCCGGCAAGCGCTACCGGATGCTGGCCTTCACGCCGGAGGGGACCGGGACGGCCGCGCGCCGGACGCTCGAGGCGAACGGCGTCCCCTGGCGGTTCAGCACGCGCATCCGGGTGCGGCGGATCCCTGGCTACCATTCCGGGCCTGTCGAGCGCCTGGACGCCCTGGAGGCCGTGCTCAGAGCTCCGAGGTCCGGGCGCTTCAGCGTGCGGATCGGGAGCTGAGCACGAGGCGCGCGACGCGATCGCCATGCGCCGACCCGTCCTCATCCTCCTGCTCGTCCTCGCCGCCTTCGCCGCCGTCCCGGCGGGCGCGCACGCGTTCCAGATCGGGATGAGCGACCAGAAGCTGGGGATGTGGCAGGACCCGCGCTTCGAGCGGCTGGGGATCCGCCACGTGCGGCTCCTCGTCTACTACAACCTGGTGCTGAAGGGCGACTTCTCGCGCTACGACGACTGGATGCGCCAGGCGCACGCGCGCGGCGACGACGTGCTGCTGACGATCAACCAGCACTCGTCGATGTCCACCCGGGCGCTGCCGACGCTGCGCCAGTACCGGCGCGTCGTGCGGAAGCTGCGGGCGCGCTATCCGTGGGTCCGGACGTGGGCGGCCTGGAACGAGGCGAACCACAAGAAGCAGCCGCTGTTCCGCAAGCCGAGGCGCGCGGCGCAGTTCTACAACGTCATGCGCGACGAGTGCCGCGGCTGCACGGTCGTCGCCGCCGACGTGCTCGACTCGAGCAACATGCTGCCCTGGCTGGCGACCTTCAAGCGCTACGCGAAGCGCCCGCGGATCTGGGGCCTGCACAGCTACACGGACACGAACCACTTCAAGCCGCTCCGCGCGACGTCGACCCGCGCCCTGCTGCGCGCCGTGCGCGGGCAGGTCTGGCTGACCGAGACCGGCGGGATCGTCCGCTTCGCCGATCGCTACCACGGCGGCCGCTCCGCCGAGCGCCGCGCCGCCCGCGCGGTCCGGCGGACGTTCCGCGTCGCGGCGATCAGCCCGCGCGTGAAGCGCGTCTACCTCTACCACTGGGACGCCGACCGGCGCTTCCGCACGTGGGACTCGGCCTTCGTCCGCGCGAACGGCAAGGCGCGCCCGGCGCTCGACGTGCTGCGGCGCGAGCTCAACCGGCAG
This sequence comes from uncultured Solirubrobacteraceae bacterium, assembly GCA_963791405.1. Taxonomy (GTDB): domain Bacteria; phylum Actinomycetota; class Thermoleophilia; order Solirubrobacterales; family Solirubrobacteraceae; genus DASQMT01. Next base: position 94,952 of record CAWBSJ010000017.1, read on the forward strand.
CGCGCGCGGCTGGCCGAGCCGCCGCTGCGGCGCTTCTCGCGCTACCCGCGGCACAAGCTGCCGCTGGCCTGAGCGGCGCTCAGTCGTCGCGGTGGACGGTGTCCGGCGCGAACGCCGGCAGGCAGACGGCGACGTAGGTCGCGCCCTCGGGGTCCGGGCTCGAGTAGCGGATCCACTCGCCCGCGGCGACGAGGATCGCCTGGCCGGCGCGGACGTCCAGCTCCCCGCCCTCGTGCTCGACGTGCAGGGAGCCGTCGAGGACGAGCGTCCACTCGTCGAACTCCGGGCGCTGCCCCGGCTCGACCCAGCCGGACGGCGACTGCATGCGCGCGACGCTGAGCCGCGACTCGCCGGTGTTCACGCGGCCGACGAACTCCTGGATCAACTTCGGCTTGGTCCCCGCCGCCTCGATGGTGGACGGGCTCTCGATCAGCTGCGGCATGGCCGGCGAGTCTACGCGCGGCGGAGCGCGCGGAGCGTCGCCCCGACCGCCAGCCCGTAGGCGACGTGGTCGGCCCACTGGCGGCCCTGGGGAAGGTCGCGCACGGCCGGGATCCGGCGCCCGATGACGCCGAGGTCGAGCGCGGCGATGGCGAGCCCGCCGGCGACCCCGCCGGCCAGCTCCGCGCCCGGCGGGATCAGCCGGTCCAGCACGACCGCCCAGCCGAGGCTCAGGGCCAGGTGCACCGGGACCGCCGCCGCGAGCAGCGGGAGCGTGCGGGTCTCGCCCGGCAGCACGATCGCGCCCGCGCCGCGCGCGCCCATCAGCACGTCCTCGCCCTTGGCGAGCGTGACGAGCGTCGAGGGCGCGCCGCTGGCGGCGGCGGCCACGGCGCCGGCGATCAATGCGTCGCGCATGGTCTCCGCACGGTAGAACGTGACCATGCCCGAGCGCCCCGAGCCCGACCTCGACGCCGTCCGCTCCGAGCTGCGGGCGCACGACCGCGATTCCCAGCGGGCCAGCTCGGGCGCGAGCGACATGGCCGAGGGCGTCAGCGTGGCGCAGCTGGCGCCGGGCGGCGACGAGCGCTTCCAGCTGCTGCGGCGCGAGCTCGGCGTCAGCGCGTTCGGCCTGAACCTGCTGCGCTTCCGGCCCGGGGAGCGCAGCCGGATCCACCGGCACGAGCGCCAGGAGGAGGTCTACCTCGTGCTCGAGGGCACGCTCACGCTCGACGTCGAGGGCACCGAGACCCACGAGCTGGGGCCGGGCGGGATCGCCCGCGTGGCGCCCGCCGTCCGGCGCCAGCTGACGAACCGCGGCGGTTCGCTGCTCGCCGTGCTGGCGATCGGCGGGGCGGAGCAGCACGAGGGCCGCGACGGCCACGCGTTCCGCTCCTGGGACGACCGCGAGGGCGCCTCGCCGCGCGAGATCCCGTTCCCGGAGCCCGTCGACCACGCATGATCTCCGTCCGCTACCTGCTGCCGGCCGGGATCTTCCTGCTCGGCTGCGCGCTGCTGATCATCGACGGCGGCGGCAAGACCGGCTGGGAGGGCTTCTTCATGGGCACCGGCGCCGCGCTGTCCGTGCTGCTGCTCAACTGGCTGTTCCGGCTCGGCGCGGAGGGCGACCGCGAGCGCGACGCCGAGGAGGCGGCGCGCGAGGAGTTCGCGCGGACCGGCCGCTGGCCCGATGACTGACGCCGCAGGCGGATTGTGCGTCGTCGGCATGCACCGGTCGGGGACGTCGCTGACGATGGGCGTCCTCCGGCGGCTCGGTCTCGACATCGGGCCGGAGGAGACGCTCGTCACCGCCATCCCCGACGACAATCCCGACGGCTACCTCGAGCAGCGGGCGTTCGTGGCGCTCGACGACGCGCTCCTCGCGCAGCTCGGCGGGCACACCTCCGACCCGGCGCCGGTGCGGCCGGGCTGGGAGACCGACCCGGGGCTCGACGAGCGCCGCGCGGCGGCGCAGCAGCTCGTCGCCACCACGTTCACGGCGTCGCCCTGGGGCTGGAAGGACCCGCGGTCGGCGCTCCTGCTCCCGTTCTGGCGCGCGGTGGTGCCGGAGCTGCGCGTCCTCGTCTGCGTCCGCAATCCCGCCGAGGTGGCGGCGTCGATGACCCGCCGCCACGCCGACTACTTCGACTGGGGGCACTGGCTGCGGATGTGGCTGCGATACACCGCCGACGCGCTCGCGGACAGCGCCGGCGCCGAGCGGCAGGTGGTGCTGTACGAGGACCTGCTCGCCGATCCGGAGCGCGAGGTGCGCCGGCTCGGCACGTTCGCGCTCGGCGGCCCGCCGGCAGACGCCGCGGTCGCGGAGGCCTCCGCGCTCGTCCGGCCCGCGACGCGCCGACACGCCGTCGGCGACGCCGGGCTCGTGGCCGACGACCGCACGCCGCCCGAGATCGCCGCCGCCTACCTCGCGCTCCGGTCGGCGGTCCGTGCCGATGCGCCGCTGGAGCCGCTGGAGCGGCTCACCGGGCGACTGCGCGCGGCGCTGGCAGAGCGCGACGGCGGCCGCGCCGAGCGCGCGGCGCTCGCCGCCGAACGCGACCGCGCCGACGAGCGCCACCGGCAGATCGCGGGGTCGCGCAGCTGGCGGATGAGCGCGCCGCTCCGTGCCGTCGCGCAGCAGCTGCGCGATCGGCGCCGCTGAAAACGCAACTTCTGGTCCCACGGCGCCTTTGAATCGGCGATGCTTTCGCGTGTGCCGGTCCTCCGCCCCTGCCTCGTCCTCCTGACCGCCCTCGCCGCGCTCGCGTGCCTCGCGTCGTCCGCCGCGGCGAAGCGGGTCAAGCTGAAGGTCACGAGCGGGCTGCCGCCCAACGCGGCGCGCGACATCGCCGCCGGGCCGGGCGGCGAGGTCTGGGTGACGTCGGACCAGCCGAACGGGTTCGTCGCGCGGATCTCGGCGAAGGGGAAGGTGCTGCAGGTGGTCCGTGTCCCCGGCCGCCCGGACTCGATCGCCCGCGGGCCGGACGGAGCGATGTGGACCACGCTCCGGGACATCGGTGCCGTCGCCCGCGTGACGCGCGGCGGCCAGGTCACGACCTTCCCGGTCCCGTTGCCGCCGGGCAGCGAGCCGCGGCGGATCGTGGCCGGTCCCGACGGCGCGCTCTGGGTCACGCTGTTCCGCGCCTCGGCGGTCGGACGGCTCACCACGGGCGGCGCGTGGTCGATCTTCTCCGCCGGCCTGATGCCGGGCGGCGAGCAGCTCGGCCTGTCCCGCGGCCCGGGCGGGCTGTGGCTCACCGAGCCGCGCGGGGACCGCATCCTCCGGCTCAACGCCGCCGGCGCCGTCACCGGGTCGTTCCAGGCCTCGAACGCCGGCGGGCCCGAGGACATCGCCCAGGGCTTCGACGGCAACATGTGGTTCACCGAGGACGACGGCGACCGGATCGGCAAGGTCACCCCGGCGGGCAAGGTCACCGAGTACTCCGCCGGCATCACGCCGGGCGGCAGCCCGTTCAACATCGTCTCGGGCCCGGACGACGCCATGTGGTTCACGGAGGCGGACGGGAACCGCGTCGGCCGCGCGACGCCGGACGGCCACATCACCGAGTACGACCTGCCCGCCGGTGTCGTCCCGCGCCGGATCATCCTCGGGCCGGGCCGCAAGCTCTGGCTCGCCCTCGCCGGCACCGGCCAGGTCGGGCGCTTCACGCCGCCGCTGGCGCCGGTGACCCCGGCCGACCTGGGCTACGCGTACACCACCCAGGGCGGGACGAGCCGCTTCACCCGCCTCGAGGTGGAGGGACTCCCGCCCGGCGGGGCCGTGGTCGCGCGCTGCAGCGGCGGCGGCTGCCCGGCCCGCAGCTTCACCAAGAAGGGCAAGGCGCGCGTCGACCTGCGCGGGAAGTTCGGCCGCCTGCGCCCGGGCGCCAGCCTCCAGATCCGCATGGTGGCGACCGGCTACGCGACGAAGGTGCGCATCTTCAAGGCGTCGCGGAGCGGCTTGAACGTCGAGACCCGCTGCATCGCGCCGCGGACCAAGACGTTGCGCAAGGGCTGCGGCTGAGTTGTCCCGGCGGGTGTTCGGTGTGCTCGTCGTGCGCGACGAGGCCGACATCATCCGGATCTGCGTGCTGCACCACCTCGCGCTCGGCTGCGAGCGGATCCTCGTACTCGACAACGGGTCGACCGACGGCACCACGACGGTGCTCCGGCGGCTGGCCGCCCGCGTCCCGCTCAGCTGGACGTCCGACCCGGGCGCCTACCACCAGGGCGAGTTCGTCACCGGCCTGGCGCGGGAGGCGCGCCGGGCCGAGGCGGACTGGATCCTGCCGCTCGACGCCGACGAGTTCTGGATCGCCCCGCGCGGGCTGGACCATGCGCTGGACCGCAGCCGCCAGACCGGAGCGCTGCGCGCCGAGCGCGTCGAGTTCGTCCAGCGCCGCGAGCAGCTCCGGCCGGATCCGCGCGGCCTGCTGACGATGACGATGCGCGCGCCGGCACCGGCGCGCGGCGAGGCCGCGATCGGCGCGTTCCTCGCGGGCGAGCGCTCGCTGTTCGAGGTCCGCCCCGCCGCGAAGCTCGCGCTGCGCCCGACCCGGCGCCTCGTCGTCGAGCGCGGTGCGCACGGCGCGACGTCGATGGCCGGGCCGATCGAGGACACCGACGCCCTCACGATCCTGCACGCGCCGCTGCGCTCGCGCGCCTGCCTGGTGCGCAAGGCCGAGCACGGCGAGCGGCTCGAACGGGCGGGCTACCTTGCGGACCAGGGCTGGCAGGTGCGGCACTGGGCCGCGACCGCGCGCACCGGGACGCTCGACCGCGAATGGGCGGCGAACGCGTACGACCGCACCGGCGCGATCACCGTCGGCGGCCGCCGTGCCGCCCTCGTCCGCGACGAGCGGCTCGCGGACGCCGTGCGGCGCTGGGTGCGCCCGCGCGGCAAACAGGCGGCCGCGCGGCTGCTGCGACGCAGCTACTAGGGTGGCGGCCGGTGTGGGGAACGCCATGACCGGCGCGACGCGGTCGCCCGATCCGACGCCGGGCGCCGGGCCGCGCCGGACCGGCGGGGCGCCGGCGCGCCCGTGGTTGCGTGACGCGGCCGTCGTCGCGCTGCTCGCCCTGCTCGCGCTCGCCTTCGTCGCCCCGGCGCTGCCCGGCACGGGGAAGCTGCTCGGCGGCGAGGACTTCCTCTACTTCCGCGCGCCGCTCTCGGAGCTGCGGCCGCCGGACCTCACGCGGCCGTCGAACTGGATCCTCGCCGACCCGGTCGAGGTGTTCCACCCGGATCTCGAGTGGACCGCCGAGCAGATCCGCGGCGGCCACCTCCCGCTCTGGAACCCGCTCGTCGGCGCCGGCTGGCCCCAGCTCGCCTCGCAGCAGACGGCGCCGCTGTTCCCGCTCACCTGGCTCGCCTACGTGGTCCGGCCGGTCGAGGCGATCGGGCTGATCGCGGCACTGCGGATCCTGCTGGCCGGGCTCGGCACGTACTGGTTCTGCCGCGCGACGCTCTCGCTCCGGCGCAGCGCGTCGCTGTTCGCCGCGATCAGCTTCGCAGCGGGCGTCTATCCGATCGACTGGCTCGAGCATCCGCACGGGAACGTCTACGCGCTCATCCCGCTCCTGTTGCTCACGGCCGACCGCACGGTCCGGCGGCCGGGACCCGGCTCGATCGCCGCGCTCGGTGCTGTGATCGGCCTCGCGCTCCTCGGCGGCCATCCGCAGAGCGTGCTGATCTCCGCGTTCCTCGTCGTCGCCTATCTCGCGTGGCGCCTCGCGCCGATGGGACGGCGGGCGCTGGGGGAGCGCGCGAGCACCGGCCGCGCCGTGGCGGCGCTCGCCGCCGCCGCCGCGCTCGGCGTCGCCGCCGGCGCGATCATGATGCTGCCCCTGCTGGAGTTCATGGGCGCCACCACGACGACGCGGCGGGGCGGGCTCGGCGGCGTCTCCCCGCTCGCCCTGACGACCCTCGTCACGCCCGAGTTCTGGGGCCGACCCGACTCCGGGCAGGTCGGCGGCCCGATCAACTACTTCGAACGCACCTTCTACGTCGGCGCGCCCGCGCTGCTCGTCGGCCTGGCCGCGTTCGCGCTCCGGCCGAACGCCCTGCAGCGGCTGTTCGCCGTCCTCGCCGCCGGCGGTGCGCTGCTCGCGCTCGACCTGCCGGTCCTGACCCACCTCACCCGCACGCTGCCCCCGTTCACGCTCGTCGACATGACGCGGATGCTGATCGTGCCGAGCTTCTGCCTCGCGATCCTCGGGGGCCTCGGTCTGCAGCGGCTGCTCGCGGCCGAGCCGCGCGAGCGACGGCGCGTCGCCGTCGCGGCGGCCGGGCTGGTGCTCGTGCCCGCCCTGGTGATCCTGGTCGCGCGCGAGGGCGGCATCGACCACGTGCGCGACGCGCTGGGGGCGGTGCCCGGGGTCCCCGGGGAGCCGACCGATCCGAACGCCCTGGAGCTCGGGTCGATCGCGCGCTGGATCGTCGTCGGCGGGCTCGCCGTGGCGCTGATCGCCGCGCTCCACCGGTTCCCGCGATCGACACTGTCGATCGCCGCGGCACTGGTCGCGCTCCAGGCCGCGGACCTGATCGAGATCGGGCGCGGCATGCACCCGATCGTGGACGACCGGCCCGCGACCGTCCCGGCGTTCGGTCCGCTCGCGCAGGCGGTGCGCGAGCAGGGCTCCGCACGCACGACCGGCGACGACTTCTACCTGGCGCCGAACGGGGAGGAGCGCTACGGCCTGCGCGACATGCGCGTGCGCGGCCAGCCGACGATCGAGCGCATCGACCGGCTGTACGCGGCCTACACCGGCTACGTCCCGCGGACCTTCGACGCCGACGGCCCGCGCGCCGGCGACGTGATGGACGCGTTCGGCGTCGCGCAGCTGCTCACCTCGGCGCGCCCGGCGCCGCCGCCCGACCCGGACCTCCGGCTCCGCAGCGCGACGCGCGGACGACCGCCTGTACCGCAACACGGGCGCGCTGCCGCGCGCCTACGCGTCGACGAGCTGGCGCTACGCAAAGGACAAGGACACCGCGCTCGCCATGGCCGCCTACTCGCCGACGAAGGACCTCCGCGGGGCACCGGTCATCGAGCAGCCCGCGGACGTCCCGTACGTCGCGCAGACCGGCAGCGCGACCGCCCGCATCGTCGAGGACGGCGACAGGCGGGTCGCGGTCCAGGTCGACGCGGACGCGCCGGCGCGGCTGATCCTGCTCGACGCCTACTACCCCGGGTGGAAGGCGCAGGTGGACGGGCGCGACGCCGAGATCAGCCCCGCCAACGGCGCGTTCCGCTCGGTGCCCGTCCCGGCGGGGACGTCGCGGGTGGTGTTCGAGTACGCGCCGCGCAGCGTCCTGGCCGGGGCGGTGCTCAGCGTGCTGGCGTGGTTCGCGCTCGCGGCGCTCGGGGTGGTCTGGCTGCGCCGGCGGCGCGCGAACGCGGTCTAGGACCGCACGAGGGGCGGGTCCGCCGCGCCCGTGGGCGCCGGCGGGGCCGCGACGGGCGGCGCGGGGTCGCGGCCGATCGACACGGCCGACCACAGCAGCGCGAGCCACGTGAGCGCGGCCAGCACGACGTGGATCCAGACCATGCCGGGCGGGAGCTCCATCGCGTACTGCGCCGTCCCGACGAAGCCCTGGCAGGCGAGCAGCACGCAGACCGCCGTGACGGCGTTGCGCGCCATCGGGTTCGCTCCGCGGGCACGCAGCAGGAACCAGCACCCGACCGCGGAGAGGCCGAGCAGGGTGGCCAGGATCCCGTGCCGGTGGATCGCCCAGTCGAGCGTGTCGGCGCCCTTCCAGTCGAGCCGCACGACCACGTCGCCGGTGCCCTCGCCGCCGGCGTGCGGCCCTGCGGCGGTTGCCACGGTGCCGGCCCCGAGCGTCACCGCGCCGAGCACGACGAGCCCGCGGACGGCCCACACGCTCACGCGGTCGCGCGCCCGGCGCTCGCGGCCGGGCTCGTGGCCGGCGCGCCACACGAGCACGACGCACGCGACCAGCAGCAGCATCGAGAGCAGGAAGTGGCCGATCACCCAGCCGGGCTTGAGCCCGTACCAGACCGTCATCCCGCCGAGCACGGCCTGCGCGAGCACCCCGAGGGGGAGGAACGCCGCGACGATCGCGAGATCGCGGCGGAACGGCCGCCGGAACCAGGCCAGGACCGCGGCCGCGAGGCACGGCAGGCCGACCACGGCGGTCAGCATCCGGTTGCCGAACTCGATCAGCGCGTGGGTGGAGAGCTCGGGCGTGAGCCGCGTCCCCTGGCAGCGCGGCCAGTCGGGGCAGCCGAGCCCGGAGCCGGTCAGCCGCACCGCGGCGCCGGTGAAGACGATCGCGGTGCAGACCACCAGAGCGCTCACGGCGACCCAGTAGAAGGTGCGCGGCGCGATCGAGAAGCGGGAGCCGGCGGCAGCCATGCGCGGCCCATTGTGGCAACGTTGCGGCGGGTGCTGCGGCGGCGGTTGGCTAAGGTCCTGCGGCCATGGCCAAGCACCCGCTCGAGTCCGACGTCCTCAGCGACCCGCAGTGGCAGATGCACTTCGGCGAGCGCTACGCGCTCGACGGGCTGCTGCGCGACCTCCAGCCCGCGCTGTCGGTCGAGATCGGCCGCGCCGAGGGCGGCAGCCTGCGCCGGATCGCCGCCCACAGCGGGCACGTGCACTCGTTCGACCTCGTCGAGCCGCCGGAGGCGCTCCGGACGTCGCTCGGCAACGTCGACTTCCACACCGGCGACTCGACCGTCCAGGTGCCCGAGACGCTCGCTGCGCTCGCGGAGCGGGGTGAGCACGTCGACTTCGCGCTCGTCGACGGCGACCACTCGCCCGAGGGGGTCAAGCGCGACGCGGAGGCGCTGCTGGCCTCGCCGGCCTGCGAGACGACGGTGATCGTGTTCCACGACGCCGCCAACGACGACGTCCGCGCCGGCCTCGAGGCCGTCGACTTCGCCGAGCACGACAAGGTCGCGCTGGTCATGCTCGACTTCGTGGCCGGCTTCCTGGTCGAGCACGGCCCGTACCGCGGTCACATCTGGAACGGGCTCGGGCTCGTGATCCTCGGCCCCGCACCGAACGGCGAGCCGCTGGTCGAGCGCGACCGCTTCGACGCCGCGATGGTCGCCCGCGCCGGCCGCGACGCGCTGATGAGCGCCCCGGCGCCCGCCGAGCCGCCGCCGGCCGAGGCGGCCCCCGCCGGTCCCGGGCGCGCGCGCACCGCCGGGGTGGCGGCCGCGGGGCTGCTGCTCGGCGCCGCCGCCGGCGCGGTGGCCGGCCGCGCGGTCAAGCGCTAGTCGAGCACGCCCGCCATCACCGACGGGCTCGCCTCGACGATCACCGAGAGCGCGTCGGCGACGGACACGTTCGTCAGGCTGAGCATCGAGTGCCCCGTCATCCGGTAGCGGGCGACGATGCGCTTGAGCTGCAGCCCGCGGTCGCCCTGCTCGGCCATCCGGCACCAGAGGTCGTAGTCCTCCCACCCGTGCAGGCGCCGGTCGACGCGGTAGCCGCCGTACGCGCGCAGGCGCTCGGTGCGGATCAGCGTCATGGCGTCGATGTAGTTGCCCGCGCGCAGCCGCTCCGGCTCCCACGGGTAGATGTCGACGAGGCCGAGCGACCCGTCCGCGCCGAACCGCTCGAGCAGGCCGTAGGCGAACGCGGCGCCCGGGTCGGCGTCGAGCGCGTCCGCGAGCAGCTCGAGGCAGTTCGGATAGACCTCGTTGTCGGCGTCGAGGATGAAGGCGTGGCGGCCGCGCGCGAAGGCCAGCGCGGCGTTGCGGGCGCGGGCGAGCCCGCGGTTGACGGGGTGGCGGAGGAGGATCGCCGCAGCGGCCTCGTGCTCGGCGATCCACTCGCGCACGACGTCGGCGGACCCGTCCGACGACGCATCGTCGACCACGATCAGCTCCCAGTCGGCGCGCGTGCTGCGCGCGATCGAGTCGAGCGCGCCGCGGATGTGGTCGGCGTAGTTGTAGACCGTGACCAGCACGCTGATCGCCGGTCGCGCGCTCGCGTGGCCGCGCGACCGCCGGTCCGCCACCAGGGTCGGCACGGGACCCTCGCGCTCGAGGCTCAGCCGGTCGAAGCGCCGGCGCACGTCGGCGAGGTCGAGCTTGAGGTCCTTGAGCGCCCGCCGGACGTCGTTGTCCTCGGGCATGATCCGCGGCGGATCGAGCCGCTCGACCCGCGCGACCGTCTCCGCCTCGGTCGGCGCGGGCTGGAGGAAGAAGCCGTGGGCCGCGTCCGGGACCGGGTTGGCGGTGAGCCGGCCCGCTGCCTCGGCGAGCCGCACCACCGCCGGGCCGAGCGTCAGCTCGGCCCGCAGGAAGCTGTGCGCGGCCTTCTGCATCTCCCACCAGCGCGGCCCGTCGTCGAGCAGCATGTCGGCGAGGAGCCCGAGCGACTCCGGCCGCCCGGCGAGGTAGTGCTCCCCCGGTCGCAGCGGGGCGGAGTCGAGCGAGTGCTCGCTGACCACGACGCAGCCGTTCGCGATCGCCTGGACGATCCGCAGCCACTCGAAGTACGGGATGTCGTCCTGGTGCAGGTTGATCAGGACCTTGCTGCGGTTGAGCAGGTCCCACTTGTCGTCGTCGGCGGCGTAGGTGCCGGACGCCGCCCAGTTGGGCCGCGAGTTGTCCGACAGCAGGAAGTGGCAGTTGCGGTGCCAGAGCGTGCCCGCGTACTGCGACAGGTACTCGAGCCGGCGCTTGGTCGCGGCGCCCATGAACAGGACGTCGATGTCGCGCTCGCGATCCGAGGCGAGGCGGTCCCAGGCCGAGGTCCAGCCCAGCTGGAGATGCTCCGCCGCCGTGCCGCGCTCGCGGTACTCCCGGACGGCCAGCGGGTTGATGTCGAAGAGCGCGCCCGCACGCGAGGCGAGCTCGGCGTTCCACTCGAACCACGAGGAGCCCGGTTGCTCGGCGCAGATGAAGATCGTCCGCTTGAAGACGGCGTCGTCAGGCCCGACGCGCCCGTGCATCAGCGTGAAGTACTCGTGCGGGGGCACGAGCGCGTAGACGAGATCCTCCCGCGGCGGCGGGAAGTTGGCCCAGTGCAGGCTCGTCTTCGCGCCGAGGCCCTCCAGCTCGTCGCGGAGCGCCCCCACGAGCTCGAGGAAGAAGTGGTTCTGGCGCGGGGCCTGGACGAAGGCGATCTCCATCGGCCCCGCATCTTAGGTCCGCCGCTCGGGAGGCCCCTATGCTGGTCGCCATGAGCAGCGAGCTCGCCGACTTCGTCGACGGCGTTCCCGGCCGTTTCGTGCCCGAGGCGATGCGCGGGGAGCTCGTCGAGGCGGAGCACCTGACGCGCTACGCGTGGGCCGCCGGCCTCGCCGCCGGGCGGCGGGCGCTCGACGCGGGCACAGGCGCCGGGTACGGCGCCCTGCAGCTCGCCGCCGCGGGCGCCGCGGAGGTCGTGGGGATCGACGTCGCGCCCGAGATCGTCGCCGCCGCCGAGGCCGGCGCGCCCGCGGGCGTGCGGTTCGAGGTCGGCGACGTCCGCTCGCTCGCCTTCGACGACGACGCCTTCGACCTCATCACGTGCTTCGAGGTGATCGAGCACGTCGGCGAGCAGGAGACCGTGCTCGCGGAGCTCGCGCGGGTGCTCGCGCCCGGCGGGCTGCTGCTGATCTCCGCGCCGAACCGCGACGTCTACGTTCCCGGGCAACCCGCACCACGTGCACGAGCCGACGCCGGACGAGCTCGAGGCCATGCTGGCGGGCCACTGGCCGCACGTGCGCCTGCTCCAGCAGCACAACTACCTCGCGAGCACGATCCTGGCCGACGCCGGGGAGCCCGAGCCGATGGAGCCGCTCGCCGGCGCCGAGGTGCGCCGGCTCGTCGGCAAGGCGGCCGGCGACGAGGTCTACGCGCTCGCGATCGCCAGCAGCGCGCCGATCCCCGAGCCCGCGCAGCTGATCACGCTCGCCTCCACCGTCGAGGTGCGGCAGTGGCTCGAGCGCTACGACGAGCAGCAGACGATCCTCCAGGGTCAGCTCAACCTGCTCGAGGTCGCCAAGCACCGCGACGCCGACCGGGCCCAGGCGCTGGCGCGGCTCGCGGAGGCCGAGCTGGAGCTGGCCGAGCTGCCGGCGCTGCGGCGCCAGGTCGAGGCGCTGCGCGGCAGCACCGGGACGCTGCAGGAGCGGATCGACGAGCTGGAGATCGCGCGTGGCGCGCTGGCCGACCGGGCGGCGCGGACGGAGCGTGCGGAGCAGACGCTGCGCGACGTCACGACCTCGCCGAGCTGGCGCCTGACCGCCCCGCTGCGCGCGGCGAAGCGCCTGCTCCGCGGGCACGGCTGACCCACCCGCCATCATGGGTCTCCGATGACGGCTCCCGCGATTGTCGTGGACGGGGTGAGCAAGCGCTTCCGCCGCCCGCACGAGCAGATGCACACGCTCAAGGAGCGTGCGCTGCATCCGTTCCGCGCGCCGCTCCTTCGACACGTTCGAGGCGGTCGACGACGTCTCGTTCACGGTCGAGCGCGGGCGAGTTCTTCGGCATCGTCGGGCGCAACGGCTCCGGCAAGAGCACGCTGCTCAAGCTGATCGCCGGCATCTACCGGACCGACGGCGGCGAGATCTGGATCGACGGGCGGCTGTCGACCTTCATCGAGCTCGGGGTCGGCTTCAACCCGGACCTGGCCGCGCGCGACAACGTGATCCTCAACGGGATCATGCACGGCCTCAGTCCCGCCGAGGCGCGCGCCCGCTACGAGCGCGTGATCGACTTCGCCGAGCTGCGCGAGTTCGAGAACCTCAAGCTCAAGAACTACTCCTCGGGCATGCACGTGCGGCTGGCGTTCTCCGTGATGATCCAGGTCGACGCCGACGTGCTGCTGATCGACGAGGTCCTCGCCGTCGGCGACGCCGCGTTCCAGCAGAAGTGCTTCGACGAGTTCAACCGGCTGCGCGACGCGGGCAAGACGATCATCCTCGTCACCCACGACATGGGCTCGGTCCGCCGCTTCGCCGACCGCGCGATGCTGATGGAGCGCGGACAGGTCGTGTCGATGGGCGACCCGGACCTGGTCGGCTCGCAGTACCTGGAGCTGAACTTCAACCAGAGCCAGCGGGCGGCCGCGGAGCTGAAGTCCGACCGCTTCGGCGACGGGCGCGCGCTCGTCACCGCCGCGTGGCTCGAGGACGCCGACGGCACCGCCGTCACCGCCGTCCCGCAGGGCGACGACGTCGACCGTCCGCGATCAACTTCGAGTTCCGCGCCGACCTCGAGCACCCGTCGCTCGGCTTCTCGCTGGAGAACGAGGAGCACCGGATCGTCTTCAACGCCGACTCGATGTGGGGCGAGCGGCACGAGACCGGCGTCTACGGGCCGGGCGACCGCGCCACGATCAGCGTGCGGTTCCGCAACATCCTCGCCCCCGGCCGCTACTACGTCTCCCCGTACGTCTCGGCGCGGCGGCACCGCGCTCGAGCTCGCCGACCACCGGCCCGGGCTCGCGTCGTTCCTCACCACCGGCGCGAAGGTCACCGGCGGGCTCGTCGACCTCGAGCACCGGTTCGAGATCGCCCAGGGCAACGCGACGCCGCCGCTCGCGGAGGTGAACGGATGAGCAGCGTCCCGAGCGACGCGGTCGGCGCGATCGCCGCGGCCGGCGGGACGCGGATCAGCGGCCCCGGCGCGCTCAGCGGCGGCTGGCGGCGGACCGTCCACCTCGCGTGGACCCTGTCGCTGCTCGAGTTCCGGCTCAAGTTCTTCGGCTCGGTCCTCGGGTACTTCTGGCAGCTCGGCCGCCCGCTGATGATGTTCGGCGTCTACTACGTCGTCTTCACGCAGTTCGTCGACCTCGGCAACGCGGTGCCGAACTACGCGCCGATGCTGCTGATGGGGATCATGCTCTACCAGTTCTTCGCCGAGGCGACGTCGGCCTCGGTGCGCGCGGTGGTGGACCGGGAGAACCTCGTCCGGAAGATCAGCTTCCCGCGGATCGTGATCCCGATCTCCGTCGGTGCTGACGGCGCTCATGAACCTCGGCGTGAACCTGATCGCCGTGTTCGTGTTCATCGAGCTCTCGGGTGTCCCGTGGAGCTGGAGCTTCCTCGAGTTCATCCCGCTCGTCGCCCTGCTGGTGACGTGCGTGCTTCGGCCTCGCGATGCTGCTCTCGGCGCTGTTCGTCAACTACCGCGACGTGCAGCCGATCTGGGAGGTCGTGAGCATGGCGATGTTCTACGCCACGCCGATCCTCTACGCGCTCGAGAACGTCAAGTACGACTGGGCGCGCGACCTGATCATGCTCAACCCGCTCGCGCTCGTGGTCCAGCAGATCCGGCACGCGATGTTCGACCCGTCAGCCGAATCGGCGCTCACGGCGGCCGGCAGCTGGGCCAAGCTCTCGATCCCGATCTTCATCGTCGCGGGCACCGTGCTGCTCGGCTTCTGGTACTTCAACCGCGAGGCGCCTCACGTGGCCGAGGACCTCTGAGGGACCAGTCCCTCGAGGAAGCCCTCCAGCTCGTCGATCCGCTTCTCCCACGTGTAGTCCGCCGCGGTCGCGATCCCCGCCGAGCCGAGCCGCGCACGCAGCGCGGGATCGGCGAGCAGCCGGCCGATCGCGCCGCTCACCGACTCGACCGTCGGCTCCGGGATCAGGCAGTTCCCGCCGTCGCGGCAGAAGTCGCGGTTGCCGTGCGCGTCGGTGCACACCACGGCGCCGCCGGTCGCCATCGCCTCGAGCGGCGGCAGGCAGAAGCCCTCGTGCGTGGAGGTCTGCACGAACACCGTCGCCTGGTTGAAGAGCTCGTTCACGCCCGCGTCGCTCGGCCGCGTGACGTAGGTGGCGCCGTGCTCCGGCCCGAGCTCCGGCTCGATCCCGAACAGCACGAGCTCGGGTCGCGGATCGCCGAGCGCGCGCCAGGCGTCGATCGTCAGCGGCAGGTTCTTGAGCGGGTTCGTGCGCCCGAGCGCGAGCAGCATGTCGTCGCGGCGGGCGACGCCCGGCAGCGGCCGGAACGTCTCGAGGTCGATGCCCGGCGGGACCATCGCGGCGGACAGGCCGATCTCGGCGAGCCGGTCGCGGTTCCAGCCGGAGATCGTCATGTAGCGGAACTCCTGGCGGTACGACGCCATCACGTGCGCCGTCATCGCCATGTCGCCCGGGTAGTAGGACGTCTCGATGTCCTGGACGAAGAAGACGGGGAGGCCGTGCGTGACGGACGCGAGCCACACCGGGCTCGCGGTGTTCCACCACGTCGCCACCTTGATCGCGTCGAGCGGGGCGAGCGCCTCGACCAGGTCGTCGTAGTCCGCGAACGTGCGCGTCGGCACCTCGAGCGGGAACCACTCGGGCGCGTCGCCCAACGAGAACAGCTGCGCGTCGTGCCCGCGGGCGGCGAGCCGGTTGAGGTGCTCGAAGATGTCGCGGTGCCCGCCGCCGACGCCGGTGTCCTCGGTCACGTAGACGATCCGGAGCCGCCCCTCGGGGGTCCGGACGTCGCGCTCGTCGAAGAACGCGCCCCAGCGCTGCCAGAAGTAGCGCTGCGACTCGAGCTCGCGCGGGCCGGGCTCGGTCGGGCGGGTCTGCGACTCGAGGTGCAGCAGCGTGGCGCGCGGCGAGTAGTACGTGCGCCAGCCGGCCTCCCAGGCGCGGAGGCAGTAGTCCATGTCCTCGTACGCCATCCCGTAGGCCGGGTCGAGCGGGCCGATCTCGTCGAGCGCCTCGCGCTTGACGTACATGCACGCGCCGGTGGTGCCGATGACCGGCGCGATCAGGTTCGCCTCGGGGTGCGTCGCCTCCTTGAACCGGTAGCGGTGGTCGAACCACTCGGGCGCGCCGAGGTTCCGGTAGGACCCGGCGGACTGGATCCGGCGGTCGGCGTAGAGCAGCTTGGGCCCGACGATGCCGATCCGCGGCTCGCGGTAGGCGGTGTACTGCAGGCGCTCGAGCCAGCCGCGCTCGGCGACCACGTCCGAGTTGAGGATCACGACGTCGTCCTGCGGCGCGGTCAGCTCGAGCCCGCGGTTGACCGCGCCGGCGAACCCGCGGTTCTCGGCCAGCAGCTCGACCCTGGCGCCGCGCAGGCCGCGCAGGCGGTCCTGGTGCCGCGGCTCCGAGCCGTCGTCGACCACGATCACCCGGACGCGCTTGCGGTCGGTCGTCTTGCGCACGCTCGCGACCGCCTGCTCGACGAGCCCGGGATCGCCGTAGGTCGGGATCACGACCGTCACGAGCCTTCCGTCGCGCCGGTACCAGTTCTTCGCGCGCGCCTCCTCGGCGCCGTACCGGCGGCCGTGCCCGAACCGCTCGCCGAGCGGCGTCGGGCGCAGCGGCGCCGTGACGATCCGGAACGCGAGCTCCTTCGGCCCGTGGTACTCCAGCGTCAGGCGCGCACGGCGCCACAGGTCGGCGATGCGACCGTTCGGGGACGGCGGATGGGCGGGACGGTCGCTCATTGAGGCCGAGAGGTTACGAGGGCGGCGGCGCGAGCGGCGCGAACCCGTCCCGGCCCTCCAGCGAGGCGACCCGGCGCACGGACGGCCGGCAGCCGGTCGGCGCGCGAGCCCGCGACCGCACCCGCCGAGCGCACCGCCCAATGCCGCAGCGAGCGCGCCGTCTCGCGACCGACGACCGGCCAGGCCGCGCCGGACCGGCGCACGCTGCGCGCGTCCGCGCGGACGCGGCTCTGGATCGTGAGCGCCGCGCGCACCGGGCTCGCCGGCTCGACCCAGCCGTGGATCTCGCGCAGCCCCCGCCACTCGTCGAACGTCCGCTGGAACTGCCGCAGCGCCGAGTACTCGTGGGAGTGGACGACGACCGCGCCCGGCATGAACGCCTTGGCGTACCCGGCGCGCGAGCATGTCCAGCGCGAGCGCCTGGTCCTCGGCGTAGGGGACGTCGCGGTAGGGGACCCGCGCGCCAGGCGGCGCGCGCGAGCGCGGCGTTGGCGTCGGTGAAGAACGTCGTGGCACCGGGCCCGGCCGGCGTGGTGGTGCGGTCGACGCGCGGGAGGCCGTCCGGCGCCAGGGATGCGAACCAGCCCTCGAGCTCGCGTGCGACCGCCGCCGGCGCGTCCGGTCGCGGCCGGTACGGCCCGCAGGCGAGCGCGACGTCGTCCCCGAGGGCGAAGGCCGCCATGAGCTGCCGGAGCCAGTCGCGGTCCGCCGGGGTCGCGTCCTGCGACAGGAAGGCCACGTGGTCGCCGCGTGCGTGCTCCATCAGCAGGTTGCGCGTGCCGCCGTGCGAGAACCGCTCGACGGTCAGCACCCGCGCGCCGGCGCCGCGGGCGGCCTCGATCGAGCCGTCGGTCGAGCCCGGAGTCGGCCACGAGCAGCTCGACGTCGTCCGCGAGCTCCTGGGCGGCGACGGCGGCGAGCGTCTCCCGGAGCAGGCGCCCGCCGTTCAGCACCGGGATGGCGACGGTGATCATCCGTAGAAGCGCGCCAGCGTCTGCAGCTGCGCGAACAGCCCGTGCGCGAGGACGCCGGCGATCAGGACGACCGCGACGACCGGCGCGCGCCGGGCGCCGAGCGCGCGGACGGCCAGCGCCGGGAACAGCGCGTAGAGGGGCAGCAGCGGGAGCAGGTAGCGGGCCTGGACGAACCCGGACCCGCTCGCCAGGAAGTCGCGGTAGCCGGCGACGCCGATCGCGCCGGCGAGCCCCGCCGCCATGACGGCGAGGACGGCGAGCTCCGGCAGCCGGTCGCGCAGGACGCCGCGGCACTGCCAGAGGCGCGTGAACGCGAGCGCGGCGACGATGATCCAGATCCCCCCGGCGACGGGGTACACCCAGTCCGGGAACCGGTAGTCGAGCCAGCCGAACTGCCCGACGAGCCCGCGGAACCAGAGGTCGTAGGGCGGGACGCCGGGGAGGATGTCCGTCAGGTTGGGCGCCCGCGGCAGGTACAGCTGCCAGACATAGCTCGCGAACTCCGCGGGGAGCCAGGGCCGCGTCGTGCCCGACGTGACCTCGCCCACGCGATCGACCAGCGGCCGGCTCCAGACCGTCGCGCCGAGCACGCCGTAGATCGCGAGCGGCACGAGGCCGGCGCCGGCCGCCGCGGCCAGCGGGCGCCACGGCTGCGCCGTGCGGCGCGCGCGCCACGCCGCCAGCAGGAGCGCGAGCGCCACGCCCGGGGCGAACGCGAGCCACCTGGGTCTTGACCAGTATCCCGGCGCCGAGGAGGACGCCCACGGCCGCGGCGCTGCGCACCGTCAGGCCGCGCCGCAGCAGCCGCGCGACGGCCAGGAACAGCGCCGCGCTGGCCAGGTACAGGCCGGCGTCGTTGTTCACGCCCGAGGAGATCAGCGCGAACATCGGCTGCAGGCCGGCCGCGAGGCCGGCGACGGTCCAGGAGAGCGGCGTGCCCGGGAGCAGCTCGCGCGCGAACAGGAAGATGCACAGCGCGGTCAGCGACGCCATCAGCGCCGAGACGAGCCGCATCAGCATCAGCCGGCTCGTGAAGTCCATGCCGTGCGCGAGCCGGTACACGAGCGCCTGCGGGACGTAGTAGAGCGGCGGGTTGGTCGTCGCCGACGCCGCGTCGCCGAGGCCCTCGCGATCCAGCCCCGGCCGCTGCGCCAGGCGCAGCGCCTCCTGCGCGCCCGGACCCGCCGGCGGCCGGTTGCGGGACTCGCCCGACGACCTCGTAGAACCGCTGCCGCCGTGATCACGCCCAGCTCGTCCTCGGCGTACCAGTCGATCGTGCCGGACGACCGCGGCAGCTTCCCGGTCTCGCCGAGGTACTGCGCGTAGAACACGTGCGCCGACTCGTCGGGCACGTGGAGCGGCGGCATGATGAACCCCCACGCGACGGCGTTCAGCGAGCGTGATGAGGGCGACGAGCCAGCCCGCGGCCGGGATCCGGCGCAGACCGCGCCGCGCGCGGGGGCACCGCGTGCGGCGCCCGCTCGGCCGTGGCGGTCATCGGCGGCCCTCGCGCAGGACGAGCGCCGTCGAGCCGCCGATCACGCCGAGCATCAGCAGCGCGAAGAGCGGCAGCGTCGCGCGGCCCGGCAGGGCGTCGCGCACGACGGCGATCCGGTCGCCGATCCGCCCGATCACCGGCCACCAGGAGCGCTCGCCGCGGCTCGAGGAACTCGAGCCTGACGGACCCCGTTGCCGCGCGCCTGCCCCACCCGGACCCCTTCGCCCAGGCTGCGCCCGCCCGCGTAGGCGAGCCGGCCGGCGCCGCGGTGCTCCAGGCACACGCGCGCGTCGCGGAGCGTCGAGCGCAGCGGCGGGATCGGCACGACGACGTCGCCCTCGCGCCAGCCGGCGGCGAGCGTGCCGCGGACGGGCGCGGCGCCGCGCGCGGTCACCGTCGCCGTCAGCGGCGGCCCGGGGCGCCCGAACGTCCCGACGCGCAGGCCGAGCGACCCCGTTCCCGCCGGCACGGCGGCCACCCGCTGGCAGACGCGGCGTGCCCGGCCCGGACGTCGGCGACGAAGGCGACCGGCTTGGCGAAGTTCGACCCGAGCTGGTGGCGCTCAGGCTGCGAGACCACGAACACGAACGCCGGCCGCGAGGAGCAGCAGCGACGCCGTCGCCGCCGCGATTGCGGCGCGGCCGGGCACCTACGGCGCGGCGTCGCAGGCCGAGGATCGAGAGCAGGAACGAGGTGAAGAAGATCTGGATCCCGACGATGACGAGCGCGGCCGCGAGCACCGCCAGGCGCTCCTCGGAGAGCTGCCCGAAGCCGCGGTCGATCCACACGGCCACGATCCCGCCGGCGATCACGACCCCGAGGGCCAGGACGGCCGCGCCGAGGATCAGCCCGTGCTCGAGCCGGAACGTGGCGCGCATGCGGTCGAACCAGGGGTCCTTCTCGCCCATGAAGTACGTGCCGTAGGCGTGGGCGCACGAGGCCCAGGGCGACGACCTGCGTGCCGACGATCATCAGCAGCGCGCCCGCGACCATCGTGTGGATGTCCCACGCGCGGCCGAACACGTCGATCTGGAGCAGCGCGACCAGCGAGATGATCGTGCCGAGCGCGAGCATCACGGCCCCCGGGACCATGAACAGGTGCGTCGGGCTGTGGACGAGCAGGAAGCGCAGGTGGCGCCAGCCGTCGCGGAAGCTCGACAGCTTGCTCTCGCCGCCGCGCGGGTGGTACTCGATCGGGAACTCGCGGATGTCGAGCTTCTCCTTCGAGGCCCGGATCACCATCTCCGACGCGAACTCCATGCCGGTCGTGCGCAGATCGAGCCGCGGCAGCACGTCGCGGCGGATCGCCCGCATGCCGCAGTGCGCGTCGCTGACGCCGGTGCGGAAGAAGACGTTCAGCACGCCGGTGAGCACCGGGTTGCCGACGTAGCGGTGCAGCCACGGCATCGCGCCCGGCTGGATGTTGTCCATCCGGTCGCCCATCACCAGCTCGGCGCCGTCGTCGAGCTGCTCGACGAAGCGCGGGATCTCGCTGAAGTCGTACGTCAGGTCGGCGTCCGCCATGACGATGTAGCGGCCGCGCGCCGCGGCGAAGCCGGCGAGGTAGGCGCTGCCGTAGCCGCGCCGCGGCTCGTGCACGACGCGCGCGCCGGCGGCCCTGGCCAGCTCGGCGGAGCGGTCCTCGGACGCGTTGTCCGCCACGACGACCTCGCCGGCGATCGCGGCGTCGGCCATCGCCCCGCGCGCCGCCTCGACGCAGCGCTCGATGTTGTCCTCCTCGTTGAGGCAGGGGATGACGACCGAGACGACGAGCTCGTCGTCGGCGATCGGATCGCCGAGTCTGGGTGCGATGGGCTGAAGCGTGCTCACGTGGCGTTCGGCGAAGGGCCCCGATGGCTTCAACGGCGCGCCCGCGCAAAGGTTGCGCCACCCCGGGACGCGGACCAGGGTAGCCGACGCATCAGCGTCAGCACGCGGGATAGCGTGCGCCGTCGCAGCCCTCCTGCGGGATCAGGTACAGGTTGTCGGCCCGGAGCGTGCCGGGCGTCCGCGGCGTGAGCTGCAGCCGCAGCGCTCCGCGCGCCCGGCGTCGAGCTCGAACGTGCCGCGGGCACGGGCGTAGGCGTCGCCGGCCGCGACGGCGCACCTGGTCGACCGGACGATCGCGCCCGCTCGGCGTCGAGCTGCAGGACGCGTCGAGCTCGAGCCGTGCCGGCGCCGCTCTCGGCGCGGAACGTGCCGCCGAACGCGAACGTCTGCGCCCGCAGTCCTCGGGTCGCACCTGGACGTCCTGGTAGATGCCCTCGTCGCCGTCGCACGCGGCCGCGCCGCAGTTGAACGCCAGGTACGGGCGTGCCGTCGGGCGACGCGTCCGGCGCGCGCTCGACCGCGAGCTGCGTCGACCGCGCCGGGCGAGCGCGCTCCAGCCGCTCGGCGGTCCGCGTGCCGGAAGTCGCCGTTGGCGAGCAGGTTGCGGTCCCACTCGAGCCGGTAGACGTAGATGCCCGTCGTAGCCGGGATCGGCGACACGCGGCCGTACATGAGGTAGCGTGACCCGGTCGCCGGGTCGGCGGAACAGGCTCGGGTACTCGACGTTGCAGCTTCGTGGCCGCCCCGGTCGGCGCGGGCGCCCGGCTCGAGTAGACGATCGGGTTGCCCGCCGGGTATTGCTCCCAGGTCGGTGCTCGACGAGCGTCGCGCGCGCGGAACAGGCCGAGATCCCAGTTCTGGCCCGCGCGTGCACGCGAGGCTCATGTCGGGGACCTCGGCGAGCTGGTAGTACCAGCCGGCCTGCTCGAGCATGCTCGCCGCGCCGGCGCCGATCGGCCCGCCGGCATGCCAGTGCTCGCGCCAGCCGACGGCGTCGCGCGGCGTCGAGGATCGCGTCGGTCGGCGTCCCGTCCTCGCCGTCGACCTGCCCAGTCGTCCGGCCGGAACGTCTCGGTGCGCGCGAGGCCGCGGAAGCCGTGCGTGCCGTCGTAGCCGTGGAACGCCGACCCACCAGCCGTCGCCGCCGTCGCGGGAACACGTTGAACGTGCCCTCGTCGGCGATCGGCGGCTGCCCCGCGGCGCGCTTGCACTGGTCGGCCGGGGTCGTCGCAGATGCGGTCCCACAGCCGCCCGGGCGTGATGACGGGGTTCGGGCCCGAGGCCGGCCGGCTCGAACGGCCCAGCGGGCTCGGCGTCGCGCCGCTCGGCGTAGCAGCCGCTGCCATGCCGCCGTCGTCGTCGAGGCACTGGAACAGGTAGCGCCAGACGTCCGCGCGTCGGCGTCGTACACGGCGTCGCCGTCGGTCGCGGCGCAGGCCCACGGCGTTCCCGGCGTGGGCGCGAGGATCGGGCCGGCGCCGCACCAGGTCGCGCCCGCGGTCGGTCGACGCGCGGCACCTGCGGTCCCCATCTGGCGGACGTCCGCGCCCTGCCCGGCGCAGTGCTCGGTCGGTCGTGGCGGTTGAACAGGTACCACGTGCCACCCGACGACCTCGACGTGGGCGCCGGCGTACGCGCCGCCGCCCGGGCTGGCCGAGTCGCCGTGCGAGGTCCACTTGCGGTCGAGGACGAGCGTCGCGCGCCCCGCTCCACAGGTCGGCGAGCCCGGGCGGCCGGTGCCGGCGGCCTCCGCCGTCGCCGTCGTCGTCGCGGAGCAGCCGCGAGGCGCCACGGCGGGAGGCGCACGAGCAGCGCGATCAGCACCCACGGCGCGCGCGGGCGCGTCCGGCGGCGCGCGCCGAGGCCGTGCCTCCTCGAGCGTCAGCACCACGGCCATGCTAGAGCGGCCCCGCACTAGGGTCGCCCGCCCCGATGCGGATCTGCCTGGTCTACGACTGCCTGTTCCCGTACACGGTCGGGCGGCGCCGAGCGCTGGTACCGGAACCTCGCGCTGCGGCTCGCCGCCGACGGGCCACGAGGTGACCTACCTCACGCTGCGCCAGTGGCCGCGCGACGAGGCGCCGACCTGCCCGGCGTGCGCGTCGTCGCCGGCGGCCCGCGCATGGCGCTCTACCGCGACGCGGGCCAGCGCCGGATCGCGCCGCCGCTGGTGTTCGGCGCGGGCGTCCTGTGGCACCTGCTGCGCCGCGGGCGCCGCTACGACGTCGTGCACACGGCGTCGTTCCCGTACTTCTCGCTGCTCGCCGCCGCGCGCTCGCGCCGGCGCGCGCACGGCTTCCGGCTCGTCGTCGACTGGCACGAGCTGTGGTCGCGCGGCTACTGGCGCGAGTACCTCGGCGGCGTCGGCGGGCGGGTCGGCTGGGCCGTCCAGGCGCTCTGCCTGCGCGTGCCGCAGCGGGCGTTCTGCTTCGCCCGGCTGACCGCCGAGCGGCTGCGCGCCGAGGGCGTGCGCGGCGACGGTCACCGTGCTGGAGGGCGAGTACGCCGGCCCGCTCGAGGGCCGCGCCGCCGCTGCCGGCCGAGCCGCGTGGCCGTGTTCGCCGGCCGGCACATCCCGGAGAAGCGCGCGCCGGCCGCTCGTCGCCGGCGATCGGCGCTCGCGCGCGCGCAGGCTGCCGGAGCTGCGCGGCGCGGATCCTCGGCGACGGGCCCGAACGCGGCGCGCGTGCTCGCCGCGATCGCGGACGCACGGTCTCGAGGACGTCGTCGACGCGCCCGGGCTTCGTCGCCGACCGAGGAGGTCGAGCACGACCTCGCGCGCGCGCTCTGCATGGTGCTGCCCTCGTCGCCGCGAGGGGTACGGGCTCGTCGTCGTCGAGGCCGCGGCCGGCGGGACGCCCAGCGTCGTCGTGCGCGGCGAGGACAACGCCGCGACCGAGCTGGTGGAGGACGGCGTCAACGGCTTCGTCGCGCGACGTCGGCCGTCGCCCGCGGACCTCGCGGCCGCGATCGTCGCGCGTCCACGCCGCCGGCGGCGACGCTGCGGCGCTCGACCGCCGACGTGGTTCGCCCGCAACGCCGCGCGGCTCTCGCATCGACTGCGTCGCTCGATCGCGTCGCCGCGAGCTACGCGACCGCGGCTCACGCCGCGAGCCGCGCGGTTGACCAGGCGGCAGGTGTCGCACGCGAACGACCGCCGTCGAAGCGGTCGGCGTGCAGCGCGGGACGCTCGGTCGTCTCGAAGTAGATCGTGTGGATCCGGTCGAGGAGGTCGGGGCGGATCGCCGCGACCGTCTCGATCTCCGCGCCCTCGGTGTCGACCTTGAGGACGTCGATCCGCGGCTCGCGCGCGAGCACCGTCTCGAGCACGTTGTCGATCGGGACGCAGCGGCACCTCGATGCGCGTCCGGCGCGCGCGACGCCGATGCCGCCGTAGCGGCCCGTCGGCTCGACGCCGAACTCGACCTCGCCGTCGCGGTCCCAGACGGCCGATCTCGTCGAGCGTCCAGCGGTCCGCGAACGCGCGCGAGGTTGTGCCGCAGCCGCTCGACGTTCTGCGCGGCACCGGCTCGTGCAGGTGGCAGCGCACGTCCGGGTTGCGGGTGAGGAAGTAGAGCGCGCTGATCCCGATGTTCGAGCCGATGTCGACGACGACGCGCGACGTCGGCGCGGCGCGCGCGTAGTCGAGCCGGCAGAAGACCTCGTTGACGGTCAGCAGGTCGTGCGAGGTCCAGAGCCGCGGGCGGACGATGCCGAGCGGCGTGCGGACCGCGCAGTCGTACGGGTAGGCGCCGCGGCCGGTGAAGTAGCGCCAGGCGTTCTGCGGGAAGCGCGGGTAGACGCGGGGCATCCGCGCGCAGCGCCTGCCAGTTCTCCGGCTGGACCGCGTTGCGCAGCACGAAGCCGAGCGGGCGATCGCCGAGCACCCGCGTGCATTATCGCAGCGCCGCCGCCGCGAGCGCGCGCTCGTAGCCGGCGAGCGTCAGCCTCGGCGGTGCGCTCCCAGGTGAACCGTCGCCGCCTGCGCTCGGCCCGCGGCCCGCAGCCGCTCCGCCTCGGCGGCGTCGCCCAGCAGCCGCTCGACCGCCGCGGCGATCGCGGCGGGATCGGCCGGGTCGAACAGCAGCGCGGCGTCGCCGGCGACCTCGGGCAGCGAGGCGCGGTCCGAGCACGCGACCGGCACGCCGCGCGCCATCGCCTCGAGCACCGGCAGACCGAAGCCCTCGTAGAGCGACGGGAACACGAACGCCGCGCTGAGCGCGAACAGGCCCTCGACGTCCGCGCTCGCGCGGTCCAGCCGAGGAAGCGCACGTCTGCCGCGACGCCGAGCTCGCGGCGCGCGTGCGCGCGCAGCTCCGCCTCGTGCGGCGTCGGGTAGCCGGGGAGGACGAGCACCGGGCGGCGCTCGGCGCGGGATCAGCGCCAGCGCGTCGATCAGCGCCGCGCAGGTTCTTGTGCGGCCGCTTCGCCGACAGCGAGAGCACGACGCGGCGCGCTCGCCGAGCCCGAGCCGCTGCGCGCAGCTCGCGCGGCGGGCGTCGGCGTCGTCGTCGCCGGCTGCCCGAGGCCGAGCGGCACGACGTCGATCTTGCCCGCGGCGGACCGCGAGCCGGCCGACGAGGTCGTCGCGCGTCGAGTGCCGAGTCGGCGAGCACGCGGTGCGGCGGTGCGCGCCGCGAGCGGCACGAGCACGCGCATCCCCAGCCCGCGCAGGCCGAAGTGGGCGTCCGGGACGACGAGGTAGTTGAGGTCGTGGATCGTCGTGACGCGGGCGAAGCGCGCCGCGCGCCGGGCGCGGTCGAGGCGAGCGAGTGCACGAGGTCGCAGCCGGCGCGCCGCGCGAGCCCGGGCAGCAGCTGCTGCTCGCCGCGCACCCACTCGACCCGGCGGCGCGGCGTCGACGGGCACGACGACGGCGCTCCACGCCGAGGTCCTCGCCGGCCGCCTCGCGGTTGACGAACGCGGTGAAGCGGACGCCGGGCGCCGCGTCGCGCAGCGCGGGGATCAGCGCCCGCGCGGCGACCTCCATGCCGCCGGTCTCGCCGGGCACCATGAAGACGAGGTTCAGGCCGACGTGCATCACGCCAGCGCCGCTCGTAGGCCGCGTAGGTGCCGCTGCGCGGCGGCCTCCCAGGTGAACGCCGCCGCGCGCTCCGGGCCGCGCCGGCCGCGGCGTCGCGTCCGCCATCGCGCGGCGATCGCGCCGGCCGCCGCCGGCCGGCGTCGTCCGAGCGGGAAGTAGTGCGCGACGTCGCCGCCGACCTCGCGCAGCACCGGGATGTCGGAGCACGCGACCGGCACGCCGCGCCGCATCGCCTCGAGCACCGGCAGGCCGAAGCCCTCGCCGCGCGTCGGGAAGGCGGCGCACGCGGCCAGCCGCCACAGCCCCTCGAGCGTCGGCGTCGTCGAGGTAGCCCGTGCACGCGCAGCCGGTCGGCCACGCCGAGCTCGCGCGGCGAGCGGCGCGCAGCGTCGCTCCGCGCCGAGCTCGGGAGCGCCCGGCGAGCACCACGACGACGTCGCCGCGGCAGCGAGCGGGAGCGCCGCGACGCAGCTGGCGCTGGTTCTTGTGCGGCCGCATCGCCGCCGACGCAGAGCACGATCGCGCCGGCCGCCGAGGCCGAGGCGCCGCGCGAGCTCGCGCCGCCGGCGTCGGCGTCGCCGGGCGTCGCGCCCGGGGCCGTGCGGGACGACGGTGAACCGCCGCGGGCGCCAGCCGAGCCGTCGCACGACGTCGTCGCGCGCCGCGGCCGAGACCGGCGATCAGCGCGTCGGCGCGCCGCGCGCGGCGCGCGCCGATGAGCCGCAGCGCGAGCGTCGTCGCGCGGCCGAACGTGCGCATCGCGGAAGAACGTCACGTCGTGCAGCGTCACGACGGACCGGCGTGGCGGCCGCGCAGGCCCGGTCGAGCGCGAGCGAGTGCAGCACGTCGACCCGCGGCCGCCGCGCGCGCCGGCGACGAGCGCGACCTGCTCGGCGAAGAGCCGGCGCGCGCGCTGGCCCTCGTCGCACGGCAAGTGCACGATGCGGGCGAAGTCCGTCCAGCCGTCGGCGCGCAGCGCCGCGGCGCCGCGGCGCGTCGTCAAGACGGTGAGCTCGAGCTGCGGGAACGCCGCGCGAGCGCCGGCACGAGCCCGCGCAGGTACGTCTCGGTGCCGCGCCGAGCGCGCCGGGGTCGAGGAACAGCGCGTTGAGGGCGACATGACGGAGCGCGGGCACGGCGGCGGACATCGTACGGCGCGCCCTGTTACGACTTACGCCGCATGCACGACCCAGCGAAGCAATGGGAGCGGTTCGGCCGCGAGGACCCCTACTACGGCGTCTTCTCCGTCGACGAGATGCGGCGCGAGCGCCTCGACGCGGCCGCGAAGGACCGCTTCTTCGAGTCGGGCGAGACCGACGTGGCGAGGGCGCTGGCCTCCGCGCGGCGGGTGAAGGGCGACGACTTCGACCCGCGGGTCGTGCTCGATCACGGCTGCGGCGTCGGCCGGCTCGTCGTCCCCTTCGCCGCGGGCGCGGAGCGTGTGGTCGGCGTCGACGTGTCGGCGTCGATGCTGGCCGAGGCGCGCCGCAACTGCGATGCGCGCGGGCTGACCAACGTTGAGCTCGTCACCGCCGATCGCCTCGCGTCACTCGCGCCGGAGTTCGACCTCGTCAACTCGTACATCGTCCTCCAGCACATCCCCCCGGCACAAGGGCTCCCGATCGTCAGGCAGCTCGCCTCGCTCGTCCGGCCCGGCGGCGTGATGGTGCTGCACGTGCCGACGGCTGCGCGCGACCGTCGCACGCGGCTCCACACGTGGGTCACCCGCAAGGTGCCATTCGCCTACAACGTCATGAACGTGGCGCGGCGGCGGCCCTGGTCGTACCCGCACATGCAGATGAACGTCTACCCGCTGAACCGCCTCGCCCTGCTGCTGACCGGACTCGGCTACGACCGCATGACGCTCGAGCTCGGCTCGTTCCCGGACGGCATCGACTACGCGGCGTGCATCGTGGTCGTCGAGCGGCCTGCGTAGGCTGACCGCCCCGATGGGCTACTTCGAATGGCACGAGCAGCCGGGCTACTGGCGCGACGTCACGCGCCATTTCCGCTCCGGGAGCAAGCTGCTCGACGTCGGCTGCGGCAGCGCCTGGCTCGCCGAGCACTTCCCGGACTACACCGGGATCGACGGCTCGCCGGAGGCGGTCGCCGCGGCCCATGCGAAGGGCGGTCGCGTGACCCTCGCCGACGTCGACGAGCCGCTGCCGTTCGCCGACTCGCGTTCGACGCCGCCGTGCTGAAGGACCTGCTCGAGCACGTGCGCGACCCGGTCGCGCGTGGTGCGCGAGGTGCGGCGGGTCGTACGGCCCGGCGGGCGCGTGTTCGCGTCCTCGCCGGACGCCCAGCGCTGGGTCTGGGACGACTACACCCATCGCCGGCCCGTTCACGCGCAAGGCGTTCCGGCTGCTGTTCGCCGACCAGGGCTGGGACGTGGAGCGGGTCGGGTACGAGTCGGTCGCGCCGGGCACCTCGATCGTCGCGGCCCGGACGCGCTCGAATCGGCGGCCGAAGCCGTTCGCGGCGCTGGCGTGGCTGCCGGTCTGGCGGCGCAACGTCTGGCTGACCGCTACCGTCCCGACGCCAGCCGCCGCAGCGCCTCGCGCCAGCTGATCGCGGGGTCGACCACGCCGTCGGGCAGGCGGCGGCGCTCGCCGACCGGCGGCGCTCCAGCCACGGACACGGGCGCGCAGCGGCACGGCGGTGCGGTGCCGTACGAGGCCCCAGCCGACGACCAGCGCCTCGGTGAGCAGCGCGCGCGGCGCCGCCCGTGACGCCAGGACGCCCCAGCGCCGCAGCAGGAAGCCGCGCGCGAAACCCGCGAGCTCGCGCTGCCAGCGGCGAGCCGACACCGGCGGTCGCGCCCCCGAGGTGGACGCCGCGCGCGGCCGGCGCCTCGGCGGCGCCCCAGCCGGCGGCGCGGAGCCGGAGCGCCGAGGTCGACGTCCTCCCCGTAGGCGAACAACCGCTCGTCGAAGCCGCCCACCCCGAGGAACGCGCTCCTGCGGTACGCGGCGGCGCCACCGCTCGGCATCGCGAGCCGCCCGGGCGGCGCGTCGCGCGCCGCGGTTGTACGCGGCGAGCGCGCGGTCGAGCTCGATCCCGAAGCCGTCGACCGTCGTCGGTGCCCGGGATCGTCGTGAGGCCCGCGACCATCCCGACGGACGGGTCGGCGAGCGGCGAGCGTGATCGCGGCGACGAAACCCGGCTCGACCACCACGTCGTTGTTGACGAGCACGATCGCGTCGCCGGTCGCCCGCGCGGCGCCCGCGTTCACGGCTCGGCCGAAGCCGAGGTTCCGCTCGAGCGCGAGCAGCAGCACGCCGGGGTACCGATCGCGCAGCATCGCGGCGGTCCCGTCGTCCGAGCCGTTGTCGACGACGATGATGCGGCAGGGCTCGCCGGTCAGCGCGTCCGAGCGCCTGCGGGAGCAGGTCGCGGGCGTTCCAGGTCGGGATCACGACGTCGGCGATCATCCGAGCAGGCGGTCATACGCCGCGCGCAGCCGTTCGGCGGCGGCGTGGCTGCCGTAGCGCTGCAGCAGCTCCGGGGCCGGCGCCCGGCGCGCCCCGGGCGGCTGCGCCAGCGGCCCCTGCTCGAGCGCGTCCGCGAGCCCGAGCCAGTCCCCGGCGCCGAACAGCGTCGCGGATCCGCCCGTGACCTCGGGGATCGCACCGCTCGCCGCCGCGAGCACCGGCACGTGCGCGGCCATCGCCTCGGCCAGCACCATGCCGAACTGCTCCTCCCAGTGCATCGTCGGGAGCGACGCGAGCACGAAGCAGGACGCCTGCGCGTACAGCGCCGGCATCCCGTCGTACGGCACCGCGCCGCGCAGCTCGACGTGCGACCCGACACCCAGCTCCGCCGCGTGCGCGCCCAGCCGATCGCGCTCCGGCCCCGTGCCCACGATCACCAGCCGGGTGTCAGGATGTCCGCGCCGATGCAACACCGCCAGGGCGCGGATCGCGTCCTGGTGCCCCTTCTCCCACACGAGCCGCCCCGCCGAGAGGATCACGTGCCCGCCGTCCGTCACCGCCTCCCGCGCCGGCGCGAAGTCCTCCACCACGACGCCGGGCGGCGCGACGACGATCCGCTCCGGCGCCGCTCCCTCGAGCTCGAGCGCCGCCCGGGCGCGTTCCGTCGTCGCCAGGAACAGGTCGGTGGCGGCGAGCACGGCCGGCGCGTAGCGCCGCGTGCGCACGTTCCGGTACGCGGCTGCGAAGGGCAGCGTCTCCCAGACCGTGAGCGCGAGCTTGAAGCCCAGCTCGCGCTTCAGTCGCGCGGCCTGCCACGAGAACCAGTAGCCGAGCTCGGCAGCGTGCACGATGTCGGCTCCGCGGAGCCGCGGCTCGAGGTCCAGGTACCGCTCGCCCAGCGCACGCGTGGCCAGCGCGCCCACCCGTCCCCGCGGCAGCCGCGAGGACGTCGTGCGGACCGGGATGCGCTCGAGCCCGATGCCGGCCGTGTCGAAGTCGTTCGTGTCCGGGACCAGGACGGACACGTCGTACGGATCGGGCAGCTCGCGCCACGGCCGCAGGTCCCATGGGTTGGCTGCGCGGCCGCGCAGCACGATCACGCGCCGTCTCACGCCGGCGGCTTGACCGCGAGCACGTACCACTGGCCGACGAGGAACTCCGTCGAGCGCCCGCCGGTCAGCCGGTCGAGCCGCGCGCTCCGGTGCAGCGCCGGATGCGAGGTGCTCGGATCCGCCCACCCGGCCGCGGTGATCGCGGCGACGATGTCCCGGCGCGTGAACCAGCGCAGGTGGGTCGAGTCGCGATGGCCCCACTCCGTGTAGCCGAACGTGCCCTTGACGACGAGGTCGCGGACGAGCGAGATGTGGCGCGCGTTCGGGACCGAGACGTGCAGCCGCCCGCCCGGCGCGGCGACATCGAGCAGCCGGCGCAGCACCGTGTACGGGTCGCCCATGTGCTCCAGCACGTCGTAACAGCAGATCGTGTCGAACGGCGCCGCGAGATGGTCCAGCTCGGTCTCGGCGGCGCCCACCGCCACCTCGTCGTAGAGCGTCGCGGCCACCGCGGCCGCCTCCGGCTGCATCTCGATCCCGGCGAGCCAGGTCGCGCCCGCGGCGCGCAGCCCGGGGCCGACCGCGCCCTGCCCGCATCCGACGTCGAGCACCCGGCCCAGCGGTCGCGGCAGGGCCTCGACCAGGTCGGGACGGGCGTTCGCGTAGTAGCCGGTCGGCTTCAGCCGGTCCGGCGCCGGTTCGTCGGTCACGGCGGGGAAGCGTACGCGTCGCGGCGCCGCCACGGCATCGCGTCGGCGAGCTCGCTCGGCACGGCGCCGGCCCGCCATGCGATGGCCACGAAGATCGCGAGCGCCAACAGCGCCGCGGCGATCGCGGGGAGACCCGGCACGAGCGCCACGAGCGCGGCCGGGATCGCAGCGGCGATGGCGCGCGCGGGCACCCCGAGCTCAGGGCGGAGGTCGGATCGCGCGCGCAGCAGGAGCAGCAGCGCCGTCACCGCGAGGACCGACTCCCCCGCCACGGCGGCGATCGCCGCGCCGGTCGCCTCCGACGTCGGGATCAGCAGCGCGCCGAGGCCGAGCACGGTGACGAGCGCTCCGAGGTTCATCGCGACAAGTGAGCGCTGCCGGTGGATCGACACGAGCCCGAACCCCCAGACCTGCGTGAGGAACGCCGGGATCAGCACGAAGCACTGCAGCTGGAGCACGCCCGCGCTCGGGCGGAACTGCTCGCCGCCGAGGATCACGACGATGGGCTCGGCGGCGATCGCGATCACGAGGACGAGCGCGATCGACACCACCAGGGAGGCCTCCGCCAGGCGCTGTAACGCATAGGCGAGGCGCGCGCCGTCGTCGGCGCCCGCATGCGCGAGGATCGGGAACGCCGCGCCGACCATCAGGATCGGCACGCCCAGGAACACGTCCAGCACCCGGCAGGACGTCGCGAAGATGCCGGTCTCGCGCTCACTCGCCAGGAGGCTCGTCATCACGAGGAGCACCCGGAGGTAGACCACGTTCAACACGAGGCTGAGCGCGATCGGCGCGGCCGCAAGGATGAGCGGCCGCCAGCGCTCCCAGTTACCCGCGGGCCGGGCACGCCTGTGCGCCGCAGCGCCAGGAGCGTGATCCCCAGCGCCGCGATGCCGCCCGCGACCTGCACCGCGAAGAACGGCGCGAGCGAGCTGCCCGCGACGACGAGCGCGAGGATCCCGAGCATGATCACGACCTGACGGCCCACCTCCGCGCTGGTCACCCAGCCGAAGCGGAGATGCGTGCTCAGCGGCAACGTGAGCGAGACGGCCGCGTTCGCGATCACCAGCCCGATGCCGGCCAGCAGCGCGCCCAGGACCATGTCCTCCCCGTATCCGGCCACGGAGACGAAGGCGCACGCAAGGATCACCCCGACCGGGGTCACCAGGAGCCGGATGCCGAGGATGTCGCTCACGAGCAGCCGCTGGGGGCCTGCGGTCGCGGCGAGGACGTACTCGCGCTGCCCGACGACGTTGAGGCCGGCGTCCGTCAACCCGCCGACGATCGCGATGATCGCCGTGACCGTCGCGTAGCGGCCGAAGTCGTCCACGCCGAGATAGCGCAAGAGCGCCACCGAGGTCACCGCGGTGAGGACCATCCCCGCGCCGTAGCCGACGACGCGGAGGGCGCCGCCGCGGATCGCCTTCGCGCCGGCGGTCGAGTCGGCGAGCACGTCGTGCGTCGTCGTCGTCTCGCCGGGGCCCGCGGTCACGGCGCCCACGGTAGAGCAGCCTCTAAGCTCCCGCCGGTGCCAGCCCGGCCGCGGGTGCTCCTCATCGCGAACGACCCGATCGGCGAGTCCATGGGGGGCAACGCGATCCGTGCGGCCGAGCTGAGCGGCGCACTCGCGCCCCACGCCGACGTGACGCTCGCGGCCCCGGGGGAAGGGACGGTGGAGGGGACGCGCCGGGTGCGCTTCGACCCGGCCGATCCCGCCGCGCTGCGCGCGCCGATCGACGCCGCCGACATGATCGTCTCGCCCCCGCACGGCGCAGTGATCGCGCGCTGGCTGCACGCTGCCGACGCGACGCTGATCTTCGACCTGTACGACCCCGGCCCGCTGGAGGCGCTCGAGAACTTCGCCGAGGCGACGCCGTTGCGGCGCTGGGCGTGGAACACCCTGGCGCTGGACCACACGCTCGGTGCCCTCCACCTGGGCAATCGCTTCCTCTGCGCCAGCGAGCGCCAGCGCGACCTCTGGCTCGGGACGATGCTCGGCCGGCGGCTGATCACGCCCGGCGCGTACGGGCGCGACCCCACGCTCCGCTCGGTGATCGACGTCGTCCCGTTCGGCGTGTCCGAGCAGCCGCCGGCGGCCTCGGCCGCGGGGGGCGCCCGCGCGCGCTTCCCGGCGCTGGGCCCGGAGAGCGAGATCGTGCTCTGGAACGGGGGCCTGTGGGACTGGCTCGACCCGGCGCGGCGGTGCGCGCGTTCGCCGAGCTCGCCGATCGGCGCCCGGCGGCCCGGCTGGTGTTCATGGGCGCGGCGCCGACGCTCGCAGGCGCCGGTCGCGCCGCGGCCGAGGCGCGGGCGCTCGCGCGCGACCTCGGTCTGCTCGACCGGCTCGTGTTCTTCAACGATGCATGGGTGCCGTACGAGGAGCGGGCGGGCTGGCTCCTCGAGGCGGACTGCGCGATCTCCGCGCACGGCGACCACCTCGAGACGCGCTTCGCGTTCCGCACGCGGCTGCTCGACTGCTTCTGGGCGCGGCTGCCGGTCGTCTGCACCGAGGGCGACGACCTCGCCGGGCGGATCGTGTCCGACGACCTCGGCGCGGTGGCGCCGCCCGGCGACAGCGCCGCGATGGCCGCCGGCGCTCGAGCGGGTCCTGGGCCGCGGCAGAGCGTCCTACGGCGCCGCGCTGGGGCGCGCTGCCGACGCGTACGCGTGGCCGGTCGTCGCAGCGCCGCTGGTCGACTTCGTCGTCGCGGGCACGCATCCGCCTCGACTCGGGAGCGGCTGGCCGAGCCGCGCGTCGAACCCCCTCGCGAAGCTCCGCGGCGCGGCGATCCGCGGTGGGCGCCTCGCCGCCGGAACCGCGAGACGCGGCGCGGAGCGCCTACAGTGACGCGGATGCCGACCTCTGCCGGAGCGCAGGCCCCGCCCGCGGCGGACGGGGAAGTCTGGCCGGCCGCCGACCTCGAGGAGGTGCGCACCTGCCCCGTCTGCGACGGACCGGACCGCGCCCCCCTCCACGACGGGCTCACCGATCGGGTGTTCGGCTCGGCCCCCGGGCGCTGGCGGCTCGTCCGCTGCACGGGATGCGGCTCGGGGTACCTCGACCCCCGCCCGACGGCGGAGAGCATCGCCCGGGCGTACGCGGTGTACTACACGCACGGCGACGTCGAGCCCGCGCCGCCGCAGGTCGCGCTGCAGGGTCCGCGGCAGGCGCTCGCCAACGACCACCTGCGGTCGCGCTGGGGCTACGACGTGTCGCCCGTCCTCCCTGGCGGGCGGTTGATCGCCCGGGCGCTGCCGCTCCGCGCCGCGACCGTCGATCGGGAGATCCGGCATCTCCCCGCGCACCCGGGCGGCCGTCTGCTCGACGTCGGCTGCGGAACCGGTGCGGTCGTCGCGCAGCTCCGGCGGCTCGGCTGGGACGCTGAGGGCTTGGACCCGGACCCCGCAGCGGTCGCCGTCGCGACCGGCGCGGGCATCCCGGTGACCCTGGGCATGCTCGCCGACCTCGACGAGCCCGCGCATCACGCCACGTACGACGCCGTGACCCTGAGTCACGTCATCGAGCACCTCCATGACCCGGCCGCCGAGCTCGCGCGCATCCGGCGACTGCTCAAGCCGGGCGGTCTGCTGTGGATCGCGACGCCGAACCTCGAGGCGCTCGGCCATCGCCGGTTCGGGGCCGACTGGCTCGGGCTCGACCCGCCGCGCCACCTCGTGCTGTTCACGGGCGAATCGCTCGCGGCGCTGCTCCGCCGGACGGGGTTCGAGCCGCGGCCGACGCCGACGCCCGCTCCGCTCGCGCGGCTCAGCTTCATGCAGAGCGCGGCGATCCGCGACGGCCGGCGGATCGGGGACGGTCCGGGCTCCGGACGGCGGCGGCTCCGAGGGCTCGCACTGATCGCCGACCGGCTCGCGGCGCTCGATCCACGGCGCGCCGACGAGCTCGTCATGGTGGCGGCACGCACCTGAGGGACCGGGCGGCTCGCTACTTTGACCACCGCCGTGCGTTTCTGACCTTCGTATGCCCGTTCACCACCAGCCCGGTCCCGCGTCGTCCGCGCCGGTCGTCCGGCCGCTCAAGGCGATGCCGCGCGAGCCGGTGCTCGGGGTCCCGCTCGCCGCGATCGACTACGACGGCACGCTCGCGTGGATCGATGCGGCCGTGGCGGCACGGCAGCGCGGCGTACATCTGCGTCGCCGCGGTGCACACCGTGATGGCGTGCCAGGAGGATCCCGCGCTGCGCCGCCGCCGTCAGGGGCGCGACTTCACGGTGCCGGACGGCCAGCCGCTCGTCTGGGCGCTGCAACGCCCTCGGGCAGCGGCTCGCCCGACCGCGTCTACGGGCCGGAGCTCATGGACCGCGCCTGCGCCCGCGCCGCGCGCACCGGGCAGCGCGTCTACCTCTACGGCGGCCGCAACCACGGCGCGCTCGCGGAGCTCGCGCGCGCGGCTGCGGCTCCGGCATCCGGGCCTGCGGATCGTCGGCGGCCACTGCCCGCCGTTCCGCCCGCTCACGGACGCCGAGGAGGCGGCCGTCGCGGACGAGATCAACCGCTCCGGCGCGGACGTCGTCTGGGTCGGGATCGGCGTGCCGAAGCAGGAGAAGTGGATGGCGCGGATGCGCGACCGCCTCGACGCCGCCGGTGCTCGTCGGCGTCGGCGCGGCGTTCGACTTCCATGCCGGCCTGGTCCCGCAGGCGCCCGACACGCTCCAGCGGCTCGGGCTCGAGTGGGCTGTTCCGGCTCGTCCAGGAGCCGCGCCGGCTGTGGCGGCGCTACCTCCGCTACAACCCGCGCTTCGTCGCCGGGTTCGTGCGCCAGTACGCGCGCCACCTGCGCGGCCGCTGGACGTGAGGCGGCTGGGCGGCGCTGGTGCTCGCCGCCGTCACTCGCCGGCGGCGCGCTCCCGCGCGCGCCGACGTCTTCGACGACAACCTCGCCGCCGCGTCGCGCGGCGCCTGGCGACGTCGTCGTCCTCGGCGCGCGGCGCGGACGGCGCAGATCTACGAGCGCCAGCTCGCCGGCGGCGCCTGGATCGCCGTGGTCGAGCGCTCGGCGGGTCGGCGACGTCGGGGCCGGCGGCCGCCGCCTACGGCGGCGCCGTCCACGCGTTCGTCGACCGGCATCCGACGGCGCGGTCTACGAGAACGTGCTCGCGCGGCGCGACCTGGTCGGGCTGGACGCGCGCTCGGTGGCGGCAGCGACCTCCGCGCCGGCCGCGATCGCGCGGCGCGGCACCGACCTGCTCGACCTCGTCGTCCGCGGGACCGACAACGCGATCCATCACCGCTTCTTCCAGCCCGGCACCGGGTGGTCGGGCTGGGAGGCGCTGGGCGGCAACGCTGACGAGCGCGCCGTCGCGCTGAACTCGCAGGATCCCGGCGTGCTGAACGTCTGGCATCGCGCGGCACGGACGGGCAGCTCGTCCAGCGTGCGTGGAACGGCACCGCCTGGTCGGACTGGATGGCGCTGGGCGGGGGCATCGTCGGCGCGCCGGCGGTGGAGTCGCGGTCGCGAACCAGCGTCGACGTCTTCGCGCGCGGGACGAACCGCGCGCATCTACGAGCGCTCTGGGACCGGGGCGACGAGCTGGGGAGCGATGGACGCTGCATCGACCCGACGCCGCTCGACTCGACGCCGGCGGCCGTGTCCGACACGCCCGGACCACGTCGTCGCTGTTCGCGCGACGGGGCGGCGGGCGTCGTCGTCAAGGAGTGGTCGGACCGCCGGCGGGTTCACGCCGTGGGCGCGACTGGGGGCCGGTCGCGCCGCCCGCCCCGCCGTCGCCGCCGCCCGCGCCACAGGACGGAAGCGTCCGCATCCGCACCGGCATCCGCTGCACGCCGCCCGGCGGGCGGCTCAAGGTGAGCCTCCGGATCAAGCGCCGCGCCGACCGCTCCGCGCCGCGCGTCCGGCGCGTCGTCTTCTTCGTCAAGCACGGCCCGCGCCGCACCGACCACCGCCGCCCGTGGGTCAAGCGGCTGCGGCTCGACCGGCCGGCGGGCAGCAAGGGCCGCGTCTACGCCCGCGCCGTCTACACCCGCAAGGGATCGCCGCGCCTGCACCGCAAGACGGTGTCCAAGCGCTACGTGATGTGCGGCTAGGCTCCAGCGCGATGCCCTACGACATCGCCGTGATCGGGCTGGGCCGGGTCGGCCTCCCGCTCGCCGTCAGCTTCGCCGGACACGGGCTGTCCGTGCTCGGCGTCGACAAGGACGCCGAGCGGCTCGCCACGATCGGCGACGGGCGGATGCCGTTCAAGGAGCCCGACACCGACGCGCCGCTCGCGCGCGCCGTCGAGTCCGGCGCGCTGCGCCTCTCCGACCGCGCCGCGGACGCCGCCGAGGCGGAGGCGATCGTGCTCACGCTCGGCACGCCGTCGTTCTCGCACATCGAGATCGACATGTCCGACATCCGGGCGGTGCTCGACGCGCTGCTCCCGCACCTGCGCGAGGGCCACCTGCTGGTCCTGCGCTCGACGGTCGCGCCGCACACGACCGAGTTCGTCGCCGGCTACCTCGAGAAGCACCGCGGCTTCACCGTCGGGCAGGACATCTTCGTCGCGCACGTGCCCGAGCGGATCGCCGCCGACCGCTTCATGGAGGAGATCGGGACGCTGCCGTGCATCGTCGGCGGCGTCGGGGAGGCGTCGACCGATCACGCCGCGCGCCTGTTCGAGCCGCTCGGCGCGCCGATCGTCCGCACGACGCCGGTCCAGGCCGAGCTGGCCAAGATCTGGGCGAACATCCTGCGCTACGCGACGTTCGCGCTCCCGAACCTCCTGATGATGGACTGCGAGCGCTACGGCGCGAACGTGTTCGAGGTCATCGACCTGATCAACCGCGACTACCCGCGCGGCGGGATCGCGCGGCCCGGGTTCACCGCCGGGACGTGCCTGCGCAAGGACTTCACGTTCAGCGAGGAGCGCAGCAACGCGCCCGGCATGCTGCTCGCGGTCAGCCGCGTCAACGAGTCGGTGCCGCTGTTCCTGGTCGAGGGGATCAAGCGCCGGCTCGGCGACCTGCGCGAGCGCAAGGTCGCGGTCCTCGGGCTCGCGTTCAAGGGCGACACGGACGACGAGCGCGACTCGCTCTCGCACAAGCTGATCCGGCTGCTGGAGCGCGAGCTGGCCGACGTCGCCGTCCACGACCCGGTCGTGCCGACGCCGACCGTCGGCTTCGACGAGGCCGTCAGCGGGGCGGACGTCGTCGTCGTGGCCACGAACCACTCCGCCTACTCCAACCCCGAGGCGCTCGCGGCGATCGCGCGCACGGCCGCGCCGGACTGCCTCGTCGTCGACCCCTGGAACGCGTTCGGCGCCGCCCAGGTGTTCGCCTACGCGACCGAGGTCGCCGCGTTGAGCCCCCGCTAGCCTGCTCGGCTCGATGAACCGCGTCCTCGTCACCGGAGGGGCCGGCACGATCGGCGCGGCCGTCGTGCGACGGCTCCTGCGCGACCCCGTCTGGGAGGTCCGCGTCTCCGACCAGCGCCCGGCGCCGCAGTGGATGCGCGAGGGCTGCGAGGTCCACACCGGCGACCTGCGCGAGCTGACCGAGGCCCAGACCGCGATCGCCGGCTGCACGCACGTGATCCACCTGGCCGCGATCGTCGGCGGGATCGCGAACTTCCACAAGCTGCCCTACACGCTGACCGAGGTCAACAACGGCCTCTACAACGGCGTCTTCCGCGCGGCGCTCGACGAGGGCGTCACGCGCTTCACGTACGTGTCGTCGTCGATGGTCTTCGAGCGCGCGGAGGAGTTCCCGACCACCGAGGCGTACCTCGACCGCTGCCCGGTCCCGCGCTCGGCCTACGGCTACTCGAAGCTGACCGGCGAGGTCTACTGCCGCGCGGCGCACGCCGAGCACGGCCTGCCGTTCACGATCTGCCGCCCGTTCAACGCGTACGGGCCGGGCGAGATGCCGGACGCCGAGCCGGGCATCGCGCACGCCGTGCCGGACCTGATCCGCAAGTCGCTGCCGGGCACCCCGCCGCTCAAGATCTTCGGCGACGGGACGCAGACCCGGACGCTGACGCACGTCGACGACATCGCCGACGGCGTCGTCACGGCGACCGGCCACGCGAACGGGCTGAACGAGGACTTCAACATCTCGGCCTCGGATGAGCGCACCGTCTCCGAGATCGCCGCGTTGTGCTGGGAGGCGGCCGGGAACGACCCCGCCGCGCTCGAGCTCGAGCACCTGCCGAGCTTCGAGGTCGACGTCCGGCGCCGCTGGCCGTCGGTGGAGAAGGCCGAGCGGCTGCTCGGCTGGAAGGCGAAGATCGACGTACGCGACGGCATCCGCGCGACCGCGGACTGGCTGCGCGAACAGGAGGGGGTTCCGACCGAGTGAGCGGGAAGCGCGCACTGATCACGGGCATCACCGGGCAGGACGGCTCGTACCTGGCCGACCTGCTGCTGGAGAAGGGCTACGAGGTGCACGGCATGGTCCGCCGCGCCTCGACCGAGAAGTTCGACCGGATCGAGCACATCCGCGACCGGATCACGCTCCACCAGGGCGACCTGCTCGACCATCGCTCGCTCGTCGACGCGCTGCGCGCCGCGAAGCCGGACGAGGTCTACAACCTCGCCGCGATGTCCTACGTCGCCGTCTCCTGGATCCAGCCGACCCTGACCGCGGAGTTCACGGGCGTCGGCGTGACCCGGATGCTCGAGGCGCTGCGCGAGGTCTGCCCCGAGGCGCGCTTCTACCAGGCCAGCTCGAGCGAGATGTTCGGCAAGGTGCTCGAGACGCCGCAGACCGAGACGACGCCGTTCTACCCGCGCTCGCCGTACGGCGTCGCGAAGGCCTACGGCCACTTCATCACGGTCAACTACCGCGAGTCCTACGACATGCACCTCGCCGCGGGCATCCTCTTCAACCACGAGTCTCCGCGCCGCGGGCTCGAGTTCGTCACGCGCAAGATCACCTGGCACGCGGCGGCGATCAAGCTCGGGCAGCGCGACGAGCTGCGGCTCGGCAACCTCGACGCCAAGCGCGACTGGGGCTACGCGAAGGACTACGTCGAGGCGATGTGGCTGATGCTCCAGCAGGACGAGCCGGAGGACTTCGTCATCGCGACCGGCGAGACCAACACGGTCCGCCGCTGCGTCGAGGTCGCGTTCGACCAGGCCGGCATCGACTGGGAGTCGCACGTCGTGATCGACGACGCGTTCAAGCGCCCCGCCGAGGTCGATCTGCTGGTCGGGGATCCGGCCAAGGCCAAGCGGGTCCTCGGCTGGGAGCCGAAGACGGACTTCGAGCAGCTGATCCGGCTGATGGTCGACGCGGATCTCGCGCTGCTGCAGCGCTGACGATGCCCGACCGCGCCGCCTGGGCGGGCCGGCGCGTGTGGCTGACCGGCCACACGGGCTTCAAGGGCGCCTGGCTGGCGCTCTGGCTCCAGGCGCTCGGCGCCGAGGTCTACGGGTTCAGCGCCGACAAGGTCGGCGAGCCGTCGCTGTACGAGGTCGCGGACGTCGCGGGCGGGATGGCCGGCGAGGTCCGCGGCGACATCCGCTCGAAGGGCGAGGCGCGCGCGGCGATCGCCCGTGCGCAGCCCGAGGTCGTCTTCCACCTGGCGGCGCAGTCGCTCGTCCGCCGCGGCCTGGAGAAGCCGGTCGAGACGTTCACGACGAACGTCGGCGGGACGGCGAAGGTGCTGGAGGCGCTGCGCGCCACGGCGGAGCCGGCCGCGATCGTCGTCGTGACGAGCGACAAGTGCTACCGCAACGACGGCAGCGGGCATCCGTTCCGCGAGGACGACCCGCTGGGCGGCGACGACCCGTACGCCGCCTCGAAGGCCGGGCAGGAGCACGTCGCCGCGGCGTTCCGCGCGCTGGGCATGCCGATCGCGACGGTCCGCGCGGGCAACGTGATCGGCGGCGGGGACTGGGCGCCCGACCGGCTGCTCGCCGACTGCATGCGCGCGGCGCTGCGCGACGATCCGGTCGTCGTCCGCGCGCCCGAGGCGGTCCGGCCGTGGCAGCACGTCCTCGGCCCGCTCGACGGCTACCTGCTGGTCGCGGAGACGCTGCTCGAGGGCGCGGCGCCCAGCGCCTGGAACTTCGGGCCCGACGACGCCGCCCCCGTCGGCTGGGTCGTGCAGCAGGTGGCGGACCGCTGGCCGGGCGGCCTGGCGGTCGAGCCCGCGCCGGCCGGCGCGGCGGCCGGGCGAGGCGCCGCTGCTGCGGCTCGACGCGAGCCGCGCCCGCGGCGAGCTCGGCTGGGCGCCGCGGTGGGACCTCGAGGCCGCGCTGGACGCGACCGTCGCCTGGTACGGCGCGTACCGCGCGGGCGCCGACATGCGCGCCGAGACGCTCGCCCAGATCGCCGCCTACGAGCGCGCCTGAGCGGCCGCTACCGTCTCACCCCATGAGCATCGGCATCGTCGGCCTGGGCTACGTGGGGCTGCCGCTCGTCGTCGCGTTCGCCGAGTCCGGGGAGGACGTGATCGGCGTCGACGTCGACCCCGCGAAGGTCAACGGCCTCAGGGACGGGCGCTCCCACATCGAGGACATCCCGTCCGAGCGGCTGCAGGCGGTCGCCGCGCGCACGAGCTTCACCACCCGCGCGGTCGACCTGCACGGCGCGGAGGCGATCCTGGTGTGCGTCCCGACGCCGCTCAACCGCAACCGCGAGCCGGACCTCGGCCCGCTGCTCGGCGCCGCGCGGACGCTCGCCGGCGTGATCGCGCAGGGCCAGCTGATCGTGCTCGAGTCGACCACCTTCCCGGGCACGACGCGCGACCACCTCGTCCCGCTGCTCGAGGAGTCGGGCCTGGAGGCCGGGAAGGACTTCGCGCTCGCGTTCAGCCCCGAGCGCGTCGACCCCGGCCGCACCGACTACACGCTCGCGAACACGCCGAAGGTCGTGGGCGGGCTGACCGAGGCGTGCACGGCCCGCGCGCTCGAGGTCTACGGCCGCGTCTGCGACGAGCTCGTCCCCGTCTCCACCCCCGAGGTGGCGGAGATGTCGAAGCTGCTGGAGAACATCTTCCGCAGCGTCAACATCGCGCTCGTCAACGAGCTCGCGATCCTCGCCGACCGGATGAAGATCGACATCTGGGAGGTCGTCGACGCCGCCGCGACCAAGCCGTTCGGGTTCATGCGCTTCGAGCCCGGCCCGGGGATGGGCGGCCACTGCCTGCCGGTCGACCCGTTCTACCTGGCCTGGAAGGCGCGCGAGTACGACCTGGCGACCGAGTTCATCGAGCTCGCCGGCAAGGTCAACAAGCAGATGCCGTACTTCTGCCTCGAGAAGATCGAGCGCGCGCTGAACGAGGCCGCGAAGCCGGTCAAGGGCTCGCGGATCCTGATCGTGGGCGTCGCCTACAAGCCGGGGGTGGGCGACCTGCGCGAGGCGCCGGCGCTCAAGATCATCGAGCTGCTGCGCGAGCGCGGGGGCGACGTCGCCTACCACGACCCGCACGTGCCCGAGCTGCCGCAGTTCGGGTTGCGCGACACCGAGCCCGGGCCGTGCGACCTCGCGGTGATCGTCACCGCCCACCCGGGCGTCGATCACGGCGCGGTGATCGACCTGGCCCCGGCCGTGCTCGACCTGCGCGGCGCGACGCGGTCGCTGCACGACGCCAAGGTCCGCCAGCTCTAGCCGCGGCAGGTCGCGGTGCCGCCGAAGTGCGCGACGGCGACCTCGGCGGCGCGGGCGGCGTCGAAGCGGCCTCCCGCGATCACGTCGACGAAGCAGCGGCCGGACACCTCGTCGGCGTGCACGGCGATCGAGCCGTCGTCGAAGAGCTGGGTCGCCGACCAGCCGCCGAGCTCGGGCTCGCCGAAGCGCGCGAGCCGCAGCGGCGCGTCGGCGCGGCGGCCGAGCGCGGCGGACGCGGCGGTCGCGAACGCGCTGATCGCGTTCGGGTCGGCCAGCCGGTCGCGCCGGCAGTCGCGCAGGTCGATCGCCGCGAAGGCGTCGCGGGTCGCGGCGCGGTCGGTGAGCTGGAGCATGGCGGGATCACACCGGCCCGCGGCCGCGCCCGACATCCCCCCGCGGGGTGAACCGCGCTACCGCAGCGCGGCGAGCGTGCGCTCGAGGCCCTCGCCGAGCGCCACCCGGGCGCGCCAGTCGAGCACGTCGTCGGCCCGCTCGACGTCGAGGCAGGAGCGGGCGACCTCGCCCGTGCGCGCCGGCTTGTGCTCGGCGGCGACGCCGATCGCCGTCACGAGGTCCAGCACCGCCGTCTCGACCCCGGTGCCGATGTTCACGGCGCCGGTCGCGTCGGCGTCCGCCGCGGCGAGGAAGCCCGCGACGACGTCGCCGACGTACACGTAGTCGCGCGTCTGGGTGCCGTCGCCGTAGATCGTCACGGTCCGGCCCTCGACCGCGGCGCCGGCGAAGATCGCGATCACGCCGGCCTCGCCGTGCGGGTCCTGGCGCGGGCCGTAGACGTTGCCGAACCGCAGCGCCATCGTGGAGAGCCCGAACAGCCGCGTGTAGAGCGCGAGGTAGGTCTCCGCGGCGGCCTTGCTCGCGCCGTAGGGGGAGAACGGGGCGAGCGGGGCGTCCTCCGGCGTCGGCAGCGGCACGTCCTCGCCGTAGAGCGCGCCGCCGGTCGACGCGAGCAGGACGCGGCGCGCGCCGCTGACCCGCGCGGCCTCCAGCACCGCGGCGGTCCCGCCGACGTTCACGCGGGCGTCGAAGGCCGGGTCGGCGACCGACTTGCGGACGTCGACCTGCGCGGCGAGGTGGAAGACGACGTCCGGCCGCTCGGCCTCCGCGATCGGGCCGAGGTCGGCGATGTCGGCGACGTGCAGCGTCGCGCCGTCCGGCACGCGCTCGCGCCGCCCGTTCGAGAGGTCGTCGACCACCGCGACGGCGTCGCCGCGCTCGAGCAGCGCGTCGACGAGGTGGGATCCGATGAAGCCGGCGCCGCCGGTGACGAGTGCCTGCATAGCGGCGGCCGATGGTAGACGGCCCTCAGTCGATCAGCGTCCCGCAGCTGATGTTGGCGGTCGCCGCGGTCATGCTCCGCGCGCGGTCGGAGGCGACGAACGCGGCCACGTTCCCGACGTCCTCGAAGGTCGCCGCGCGGCCGAGCATGGTCGCGGCCTCGATGTCGCCCACGATCTTCTCGCGGCCCTCGAAGTCCGGCGGGAGCGACTCCGCGATGCCGCCGGTCCGCAGCGTCACGACCCGCACGCCGCGCGGCCCGAGCTCGGAGGCGAGCTGGCGCCGCATCGACTCGAGCGCGTCGAAGCCGGCCTGCAGGCCGCCGAGGCTGTACCCGCGCACCGGGTCGCCCGACCCGCCGAAGATCAGGATGACGCCGCCGTCGCGCATCCGCCGCGCGCCGGCCGTCGCGGTGAGGAA
Organism: uncultured Solirubrobacteraceae bacterium; assembly: GCA_963791405.1. Classification (GTDB taxonomy): domain Bacteria; phylum Actinomycetota; class Thermoleophilia; order Solirubrobacterales; family Solirubrobacteraceae; genus DASQMT01. The sequence goes on from CAWBSJ010000017.1 coordinate 139,089, forward strand.
CGTCGTCCGGACGCCGTTGACGACCGGCGCCAGGTAGTCCTCGACGTCCATCTCGAGCATCGGCGTGCCCTGGACGTCGCCGTGGGTGATCGCGTTCAGCGAGATGTCGATCGCGCCGATCGACTCCGCGTGCGCCTCGACCGCCGCGCCGTCGAGCGCGTCGACCACCGCCGTGCCCGCGGCGCCGATCTCCGCCGCGACGGCGTCGAGCGTCGCCTGCGTCCGCCCCGCGAGGTGCACCTGCGCCCCCTCGCGGGCGAACGCGCGCGCCACCGCGCTCCCGACGCGTCCCGCGCCGCCGTAGATCACCGCGGTCTTGCCTTCGAGCAACATCGCTCCGCCTTTCGTCGTCGATGCCCGTGGGGACCGGCCGCGGCCCGCCCGCTCATCGCCCGCCGTCGTAGATCGGACGCAGCGCGGCCGCGACCGCGGCGGGCGCCGTGCGCTCGCGCGCGACCGCGAGCGCGGCCTCCCCGGCCGCGGCGTCGCGCCACAGCGCGCGGATCCGCCCGGCCATCGCGGCCGCGTCGCCGGGCGCGAACAGCCCCCGCTCCGGGACGACCTCGGGCAGCCCGCCGCTGCGCGACGCGACCACGGGCAGCCCGGCGGCCATCGCCTCCAGCGCGGACAGCGGCAGGATCTCCTGGTAGCGGGAGGGGACGAGCGCGACCGCCGCCCCCGCGCGCAGCCGCGCCAGCTCCGCCGCGTCGACGCGGCCGGTGAAGCGGACGCCGGGCGCCGCGGCGCGCAGCGCCGCCGCCTCGGGGCCGTCGCCGGCCACGACGAGCGGGACCTCGGCGATCCGGCACGCGGCGATCGCGTCGGCGACGCCCTTCTCCGCCGTCAGGCGGCCCGCGTAGAGCGCGTACTCCCCGCTCGCCGCGCTCGACGCGCTCGCGAACGCGCGCTGGACCGAGGGGACGACGTGCGCCGCGCCGAGCGGCGCGCCCAGCGTCCGCAGCCGCTCGAGCGCGAACTCGCTCGGGACGATGCAGACGTCCGCCGCCGCGGCGATCCGGCGCTGCCACAGCGCCAGCCCGGCGCCGTAGGCGGCCGCCTCGGCGCGCGAGCCGCCGCGGCAGTTCAGCCGCACGCCGGGGCGCGTGTCGCGCCCGTGGCAGCGCGTGCAGTCGGCGCCGCGGGTGAAGCACGTCCCGACCGCGCAGACGAGCCGGTAGTTGTGGAGGTGCAGCACGACCCGGGCGCCGGCCTCGCGCGCGGCGGCGAGCGCGCGCCAGCCGAGCGTCGGCTGCAGGTTGTGCGCGTGGACGACGCGCGCGCCGGTCCGGCGCACCGCCGCGGCGACCTCGGCGGGCTCCAGGCCCGCCCGCGACCAGCCCCAGCGCCGCCCGGCCGCGGCCCAGCTCGGCGCTGTCGCGCTCCAGCACCTCGGCCTCCTCGCCGAGCTCGGAGCGGATCAGCCAGGCGAGATCCGCGACGGCGCGCTCCTCGCCGCCGGCCACCCGGTAGCGGTTGTGCAGGAGGAGGATCACGCCGCGGAGCCTAAGCTCATCGGCGCCGTGGAGCCCATCGCCTCGATCCTCTTCCCCACCCGCGACCGCGGCGACTACCTCGCCGCCGCGCTCGCCTCGGTCGCCGGCCAGGCCGCCGCCCGCGGCGCGGAGATCGTCGTGGTCGAGGACGGCGCCGCGGACCCGCGGACGGCGCGGCTCGCCGCCGAGCACGGCGCGCGCCACCTCGCGCTGGGCGCGCCGCGCGGCCTCAACGTCGCCCGCAACGCCGCGATCGACGCGGCGGGCGCGGACCTCCTCTGCTTCCTCGACGACGACGTCGCCGTCTGGCCCGGCTGGCTCGACGCGCTCCTGGCGGGCGCGGCCGCGTACCCGGACCACGACGCGTTCGGCGGCCCGATCCGCGCGCGGCTCGAGGGGACCGACCTGCACGCGTGCGGGCGCGAGCCGGCGCCGATCACCACGCTCGACCTGGGGCCGGAGGACCGCGACGCCGACCTCGTCTGGGGCGCGAACCTCGCCCTGCGCCGGTCCGCGCTGGCGCGCGCCGGCGGGTTCGATCCCGCCCGGTCGGGCCCCGGCGACGAGGAGGAGTGGGAGCGGCGGCTGCGCGCCGCGGGCGGCCGGATCCGCTACCTCGCCGCGGCGGGCGTCGACCACCGCCGCACCGGGGCCGACGCGCGGATCGCCGGCCTGTCGCGCGCCGCGTGGCACCGCGGCCGCCAGTCGCGCCGCTACGACGCGGCCAAGGGCGCGGCGCCCGGCCTCGCCGGCGAGCTGCGCACGCTCGCGGGCTGCGTCTGGCACATCGCCCGCCGGCGCTGCGGCAACGGGATCGTGATGAGCGCGCACAGCGCCGGGCGGATCCGCGAGGCGCTCGCGCCGCAGGATCCGCCTGCGAGCGGGCCGGACTACCTCTCCGGCCGCTCGGGGACGCTGGGCCGGCGCGCGTGGCTCGACGGCGGCCGCGCGCGACCGCGCCGCCGACGTCCGGACCGCCCGCGCGCGGCGCGCCGTCCGGCGCGCCGCCGCCTCCGCGCCGCCGCGGCGCGTGCTCGTCGCCGGCGTCGTCGCGCCCGGAGCTCGCGCGGGTCGCGGACGCGGCGGCGGCGGAGCTGCGGCGCTCGCGCCACGACGTCGCGCTGCACCTCGACCCGCCGGCCCCGGGCGCCGGCAAGTGGGCCAACCTGCGCGCGACGCTGGACGCCCACCCGCCGGCCGGCTTCGACTGGCTGCTGCTCCTCGACGACGACGTGCTGCTGCCCGCCGGCTTCCTCGACGCGTTCGTGCTCGTCGCCGAGCGCGCCGGGCTCCAGCTCGCCCAGCCCGCCCACCGGTTCGCCTCGCACGCCGCCTGGCCCGTCACGCGCCGCGTCCCGGGCAGCCTCGCGCGCCGGACCCGGTTCGTCGAGATCGGCCCCGTCACCGCGCTGCACCGCGACGCGTTCCCGACGCTGCTGCCGTTCCCCGACCTGCGGATGGGCTGGGGGCTGGACGCGGAGTGGTCCGCCCGGGCCGCGCGCGCCGGGTTGACGCTCGGCGTCGTCGACGCGACGCCGGTCCGGCACCTCAAGCCGATCGCCGCCGCCTACCCGCGTGCCGCCGCCGAGCAGGAGGCGGCGGCCTACCTGGAGAACCGGCCCTACGTGACCCGCGCCGAGGCCGCCGAGACGCTCGCGACGCTCACGACCCTATGAAGGTCGCGGTCGTCGCCGAGTACTACCCGCGGGCCGCCGATCCCGTCCTCGGCGTCTGGGCGCACCGCCAGGCGCTCGCCGCGCGCGACGCCGGCGCGGACGTGCGCGTGCTCGTGCTCGCACCGCCCGATCCCGTCCCGCGCCGCGCTGAAGAGCCGCAGCGTGGGCCGGCTGCTCGCCCCGCTGCGCCAGCCGCGGCACGCCGAGCTGGACGGCGTCGAGGTCCACTACGTGCCGTTCCTCGCGCCGCCGCGCCCGCGCACCTACGGCTCGTGGGGGCGCTGGGCGGCGCCGCCGCTCAGGCACGCGCTGCGCCGCCTGCGGCGCGACTTCGCGTTCGACCTCGTCCACGCCCACTACGCCGCCCCGGCCGGGGACGCGGTCCGCCGCGCCGCCCCGGACGTCCCCGCGGTGGTCTCCGTCCACGGCGGCGACGTGCTGGCGGTCGCCGCGGCAGTCGCGGGCGGGCGACGCGGCCGTCCGCGCCGGGCTCGCCCACGCCCGCGTCGTGCTCGCCAACTCGCACGGCACCGCCGACCGCTGCCGCGACCTCGGCGCGCGCGACGCCCGCGTGGTCCACCTCGGCACCGACCTGCCCGAGGTCCTGCCCGAGCGCGGCGCCACGCTGGTCACGGTCGGCCACCTCGTCGCGCGCAAGCGCCACGCGGACGTCCTGCGCGCGCTCTGGCTGCTGCGCGACGACCATCCCGGCCTGCGCTGGGACGTGATCGGCGACGGGCCGGAGCGCCCCGCGCTGGAGCGGCTGACCGCCGAGCTCGGCCTGACCGCGCGGGTCCGCTTCCTCGGGCAGCTGGCGCCCGCCGACGCGCGCGCGGCCGCCCAGGCGGCCGGCGTGTTCGTGCTGCCGAGCATCGACGAGGCGTTCGGCGTCGCCTACATCGAGGCGATGGCCGGGGCCGTGCCGGCGATCGGCTGCCGCGGCGAGGCGGGGCCGGAGGAGATCGCGGCGGCCGGCGGCGGCATGCGGCTCGTCCCGCCCGCCGATCCCGAGGCGCTCGCGCGCGAGCTGCGGATGCTGCTCGACGAGCCGGGCTGGCGCAAGGAGCTCGGCGACGCCGCGCGCGCCACCGTCGAGCGGGCGTTCACCTGGGAGCAGTGCGGGCGCGCGACGGTCGCCGCCTACGAGGACGCGCTCCGGTGAGCGACCCGCGGCCGGTCCTCTTCGTCACCAATCACGCCCCGGCCTTCCGCATCGGGGCGTTCCAGGCCCTGCACGAGCGCGAGGACGTCGTGTTCGCGCTCGTCGGCGGCGAGCTGCGCCACGGCGGCGGGCTCGCGCCGTTCCCGGCGCTCAGGCCGCCGCAGCGCGCCGTCGCGCGGCTCGCCGGGTCGGGCCGCTTCCGCGCCGTCGTCGCGGGGCTCTCCGGGCGCGTCGCGCTGCCCGGCCGCCTACCTGGGCGCGCGCCGGGCGCGCGTCCCGTTCGTGCTCTGGGCGACGATCTGGCGCCATCCGCGCACGCCCGCCCACGCGCTCTCCTACCTCCCGCTGCGCCACCTGTACCGGCACGCGGACGCCGTCGCCACCTACGGGCCGCACGTGAGCGCTTACGTGCGCGGGAAGGGGGCGCGGAACGTCTTCGAGGCGCCCCAGAGCGTCGACGACGCGTTCTGGGCCGCGCCGGCCCGGCCCGACCGCCGCGCGCCGTTCCAGGCGCTGTTCGCCGGCCGGCCCGACCCGGAGAAGGGGCTCGGCGTGCTCGAGGCGGCGTGGCGCGCCGCCGCGCTGCCCGGCGCCGAGCTCGTCCGCGCCACGGACGCCACGCCCGTGCAGCTGCGCAACTTCTACGCGGGCTCGGACGTCGTGGTCGTACCGTCGATCCCCACGCGCGACTTCCTCGAGCCGTGGGGGTTGGTGGTCAACGAAGCCTTCGACCAGGGAGTTCCCGTGATCGCGACCACCGCGGTCGGGGCCGTCGCCGGCGGTCTCGTCCGCCACGAGGAGACCGGGCTCGTCGTCCCCGCGGGCGACGCGGCCGCGCTCGCCGCCGCCCTGCGCCGTCTCCACGGCGACCCCGAGCTGCGCGCGCGGCTGGGCGCCGCAGGGCGCTCCGCGGTCGCCCACGGGCACTCCCACGCCGACTGGGCGGCGGGCATGGCACGGGCCCTGGAGGCCGCCGGAGCGGGCAAGGACGGCTGCTAGCGTGCCCGCCTCCGTGTCGAAGCTCCTCTTGGCCACGGTGCTGCTGCTGTTCGTCGCCGTCCCGGCGACGGCGCACGCCGGCACCCGCGAGAAGATCGTCGTCGACTGCCAGGACGACAAGCTCGACGGCAGCTACTCGCCGTCCGAGATCCGCGACGCGCGCAACCACCTGCCCGCCGACGTCGACCAGTACTCGGACTGCCGCGACGTGCTCGCCCGCGCGCTCGGCGGCACCGGCGACAAGGCGGTCGGCGGGGGCTCCGGCGGCGGCGCGCTCGGCGGCGGTGGCGGTGGCGGCGGCGGCCGGCCCCGCGCAGGACCTCACCCCGAACGGCCCGCAGGAGCAGCAGGAGCTCGACAAGGCCGCGGCCGCCGGGGGCGAGGCGCCGATCCAGGTCGGCCCGACGACCGTCGTCCCGGGCGCGGCCGGGCTCGCCTCCGACGCCGCCCAGAACGCCATGCCCGTCACCGTGCTCGTGGCCCTGATCCTGCTCGGCCTGGTCGCCTTCGCCGGCGCCGTCCCGTATGTCGTCCGACGTCTACACGCCCGCCGTCTCGCCTAGGCGGCCCGCGCCCGCACGGGCGCTGGTCCCGCCGATCCTCGCCGGGCGCGGCAACACCGGCGCCGGGCTGGCGGTCGGCGGCGGCGTCGCGCTGCTGCTCGCCTTCGCGGCGTTCTTCGCCGACGGCGGCCTGCGGCTGGAGCGGACGACCTACCTCGAGGTCGTCCTCATGCTGCTCGGCGCCGTGCTGTGCGCCGTCGCGCTGCTCGTCCCGCGCGCCCGCGTCCAGCGGATGCACGGCGGCGTCACGCTGGCCGCGGTGGCCGTCCTGGCCGCCTACACGGCGCTCTCGATCCTGTGGTCGCTCGCGCCGTCGGACTCCTGGGTCGAGGCGAACCGGACGTTCTCCTACCTCGCCGCCTTCGCGGGCGCGATGGCGCTGGCGCGGCTCGCGCCGGGCCGCTGGGCCGCGGTCCTGCACGGGCTCGCGATCGCGTGCGTGATCGTCTGCGGCTGGGCGCTGATCACGAAGGTCTTCCCCGGGACGCTGTCGGAGGACGAGACGTACGCGCGTCTGCGCGCGCCCTTCGACTACTGGAACGCGGTCGGGCTCACGGCCGCGCTCGGGATCCTGCCGCTGCTCTGGCTCGGCGCCCGGCGCTCGGGCCGCGCGGCCGTCAACGCCCTCGCGTGGCCGGGGATCGGGCTGCTCGAGGTGGCGCTGATGCTCTCGTTCTCGCGCGGCGCGCTGCTGGCGCTGGCGGTCGGGCTCGCGTTCTGGTTCGTCGTCGTCCCGCTGCGGCTGCGCAGCGCGGTCGTGCTGCTCGGCGCGACGGCCGGCGGCGGGGCGGTCGTCGGCTGGGCCTTCTCGATGACCGGCCTGACGACCGACGACCTGCCGCTGCCCGTCCGCGCGGACACCGGTCACGAGCTCGGCGCGCTCCTGCTGGTGATGCTCGTCGCGCTGACCGCGCTCGGGCTGCTCGCCGGGTTCCTCGCCGCGGAGCGGCCGGCGTCGCCGCAGGCGAAGTGGATCGCCGGGCGGACGCTGCTGGTGCTGCTCGCGGCGGTCCCCGTCATCGCCGTGATCGCGCTGGCGACCGCCGACGGCGGCATCGGCGGCCAGGTCTCCAAGGGCTGGGACCAGCTCACCAACCCGAACGCCTCGACGCCCGACAACACGCCGGGACGGCTGACCGAGACGTCGTCGGTCCGCGCGCGCTACTGGGACGAGGCGTTCCACGTCCACGGCGTCTCGCCGTGGATCGGGACCGGTGCGGGCGCGTACGCCACGGTCCGCACCCGCTTCCGCACCGGCACGCTGTTCGTCCGCCACGCGCACGGCTACGTCCCGCAGACGCTCGCCGACCTCGGCTGGGTCGGGCTCGCGATCTCGCTGCTCGCGCTCGGCCTGTGGGGGCGGCGCGTCCAGCTCGTGCTCGGGCTGCGCCCGCGCGACCGCGGGCTGCCATGGGACGCGGAGCGCGTGGGCATGGCGGCGCTCGTCGCCGCGGCGATCACATTCGGCGTGCACTCCGCGGTGGACTGGACGTGGTTCGTGCCCGCCACGGCGCTGTGCGGGCTGCTCGCCGCGGGCTGGGTGGCGGCCCGGCCGCCGCTGCGGACGCGGATGGAGGACGCCGCGCTCGACCTCTCGGTCCCCGCCTCGGTCCGCGCCCGTCCGGCCGATCCGGCGCCGCTGTGGGCGCCGCCGGCCGAGGAGGTGCCCGCGGTCGCGGACATCGCCGGGCCCGGCGCGCTCGTGGTCGCGGACGCCGCCTGGCACCGGCGCGCGCCGTTCCCGTGGTGGCCGGCGAGCGTCGCGGCGCTCATCGTGGTGTGCGCGCTCGCGGCCTCGTGGGCGGCGATCCAGCCCGTGCGCAGCCTCAACGCCGGCGACGCCGCGATCGAGCGCCTGCAGACCGGCAACCTCGAAGCCGCGGTCGACATCGCGAACATCGCCCACGACCGCAACCCGCTGGCGCCCGACCCGCTGTGGGAGCTCGCCTACATCGAGCAGCAGCGCGGACGCCTGGCGGACGCGCAGAACGCGCTGGCCGAGGCGGTCCGGATCCAGCCCGCGAGCGCCGAGACCTGGAGCCGGCTGGGGCGCTTCCAGCTCTCCGTGCTCAACCAGCCCGCCGACGCGCTCGCGTCCTTCCGGGCGGCGTACTTCCTCGATCCGCGCAACCCGTCCGCGCAGTCGGACTTCCTCGAGGCGAGCCGCGCGAACGGGACCCCGGCGACGCTGCCGCCCGCTAGCCCCTGATCGCGCGGGCGACGATCGCCCGGCGCAGGAGCGGGGCGCCCCCGAGCGGCCGCAGCCCGACGTCCGCGAACCCGGTGGCGCGGAGCGCGCGGGTGAGCGAGCGGCGGGTGTAGAACCGCAGGTGGTCGCCCTGCGGGTCGTAGTGGGCGTCGAAGTGCCCCACGGCGATCAGCATGCGCTTGAGCCGCCCGTGATCGGGGACGGTGAGCAGGACGCGGCCCTCCGGCCGCAGGACGCGGCGGATCTCGGTCAGCAGCGAGATCGTGTCGGGGACGTGCTCGAGCACCTCCGAGCACCACACGAGGTCGGCCTCGCCGTGCCCGAGCGGGATCGCGCCGTCGAAGCGCCGGAAGTCGGCGCCGGGGACGTTGCGGCGGGCGCGGCGCAGCGCGCCCTCGGCGATGTCCACGCCGACGGCGTCGGCGCCCGCCTCGCGCAGCGCGCCCGTGAACCGCCCGGCGCCGCAGCCGAGGTCGATGACGCGCTCCCCCGGCCGCGCCTCCGCCAGCAGCAGCGCCCGCCGGCGCCGCCACGCCCACGGCTCCGGGTCCTCCGGCAGGCCCGTCCAGACGCCCTCGTAGAACTCGCGCACCCCACTGATGATGGCGCGCGCGTAGCGTGCGGTCGGATGCACCTGCGCCTGATCCGGCATGCGACGCTCCGGCTGGAGGCGGGCGGGCTCCAGCTGCTGGTGGACCCGATGCTCGACCCCGCGGGCGCGCGCCCGCCGGTCGAGGACACCGAGAACGACCGCCGCAACCCGCTCGTCGGGCTGCCCGAGCCCGCCGAGGTCGTGGTCGGCGGCGTCGACGCGGTGCTCGTCACGCACCTGCACCAGGACCACCTCGATCCCACCGCGATCGAGCTCCTGCGCGAGGACGTGCCGCTGCTCTGCCAGCCGGAGGACGCGGCCGCGCTGCGCGGGCACGGGTTCACCGACGTCCGCCCGGTCGATCGCGAGCTCGCGCTGGGCGCGGTCAGCGTGCTCCGCACGCCGGCGCGGCACGGCTACGACGCCGACGCCGAGGCGCTCGCGCCGGTGAGCGGCTTCCTCGTCCGCGCCGACGGCGCGAGCCTCTACGTCGCCGGCGACACCGTCCTGTACGACGGCGTGGAGTCGGTGCTCGAGGAGCACCGCCCGGACGTCGTCGTGGTGAACGCGAGCGGCGCGCGCTTCACGGGCGGGCGGCCGATCGTGATGGACCTCGACCAGGTCGTGGCGGTCGCGCGCCGCGCCGCGGGCGCCCGCGTCGTCGCCGTCCACCTCGACGCGATCAACCACTGCGTCCAGACCCGCGCCGACCTGCATCAGCGGCTCGTGGACGAGGGCCTGACCGAGGCGGTCAGCGTGCCCGAGGACGGCGCCGCCGTCCCGATCGACTAGTAGAGGCCCGTGGCGGTCGCGCCGTCGGGCGTGATGCCGTAGGCGAGCAGCCGCGCGCGCCCGCCGGTCTCGAACACCGTCGCGCTCGCGTTCGGCGGCGAGCCGAAGGCGAGCGCGTCGCCGCCGGTGACGTGCGCGCACGACGCGCGGATGCAGCCGCCGTGGCAGACGACGACCCAGTCGCCGCCGGCGTCGAGCAGCCCGGCGAGCGCCGTCGTCACGCGCACGCTGAAGTCCGCCCACGTCTCGCCGTCCGGCGCGGTCCGCGGGCCGCCGCGCCAGTTCGTCAGCGCGTCGCCCTCCGCGTCGACGTCGGCCGCCGTCCGGCCCGCCCACGAGCCGACGTCGATCTCCCGCCACGCGGGATCCTGGCGCGCGTCGCCGAGCCCGATCAGCGCGGCCGTCTCGCGCGCCCGCGCCAGGTCCGACACGACGGCGCGCGACGCCGGGATGCCGAAGCGCGCCACGAGCGGCGCCAGCGCGCGCGCCTGCGCGCGGCCCGTCTCCGACAGGGCCGGATCGCGCTGTCCCTGGAGCCGGTGCTCGGCGTTCCAGGTCGACTCGCCGTGCCGGACGAGGAGGATCAGAAGGCGCCGCGCCGGCTGAGGACGGCCGGGATCGTCTTGAGCAGGATCGTGAGGTCGAGCCCGACCGACCAGCGCTCGAGGTAGAGGAAGTCCAGCCGGACGAGATCGTCGAAGTCGAGCTCGGAGCGACCGGAGACCTGCCACAGGCCGGTCATCCCGGGCAGCACGAGGTAGCGCTTCTTGTGCCAGTCCTCGAGCTGGTCGAAGTCGCGCTGCGGCAGCGGCCGCGGCCCGACGAGCGACATCTGCCCGCGGACGACGTTGAACAGCTGCGGCAGCTCGTCGAGCGAGAAGCGGCGCAGGAGCCGGCCGACGCGCGTCAGGCGCGGGTCGCGGCGGATCTTGAACAGGGCGCCCGAGGCCTCGTTGAGCGACTCCAGGTCGGCCTGCATCTGGTCCGCGTCCGACCGCATCGTGCGGAACTTGATGCACGCGAACGGCTCGCCGCCGATCCCGGGCCGGATCGAGCGGTAGAAGATCCCGCCGCGCGACGTGATCGCGACCGCGATCGCGGCCGCGAGCAGGAACGGGCTGAGCAGGAGGATCAGCAGCAGCGCGCCGAGGAAGTCGAAGCTGCGCTTGACGAAGTAGTCGAAGCCGTCGAACACCGGCGGGCGCAGCTCGAACAGCGGGACCGACGCGCCGGGCACGAACTCCGCCCGGTGCAGCAGGATCTCCATCGTCGACGGCGCGACCCGCACGGTGACGCCGCGCCGGTGGCACTGGTCGACGAGCTCGACCGCCTGCTCCTCCGGGAAGTCCGGGTCGGCGATGATGACCTCCTGCACGCGGTGGTGCTCGAGCACCTCCGGCAGGTCCTCGATCCGCCCGAGCGAGCGCAGCCCGTTGTCCGGCCGCGGCGTGAGCGAGATGAACCCGAGCATGTCGACGGGCGCGTGGACCTCGTCGACGAGCGCGTGGTGGACCTCCTCGATGTGGCTGCCCGTGCCGACGAGCACCGCGCGGCGGCGGTAGCCGGCCGCCCGCAGCAGCACGCCGGTCGCCTTCTCGTAGAGCCAGCGGATCGTCGAGACGTAGACGATCGCGAAGAACAGCGTGCCGTAGAAGATGTAGTAGCTCGAGTACTCCTCGCCGTTCACGAGCGCGAAGATCAGCGCGACGACCGAGACCTGGAAGAGCGACGAGACGATCCGCGGCAGGCCGGGCCGCTGCGCGCGCTCGGCGTACAGCCCGGAGCGGGCGAACAGCAGCGCGGTGACGAGGTAGGCGAAGGCGACGGTCTGGCGCGCCTCGACGTAGGCGTCGTGCCACGCCCAGGTCCCCTGCTGGACGATCGCCTTGAGCATCAGCGCCGTCAGGATCGCCGCGAAGACGCCGGCGAAGTCGAGCGCGAGCAGCGAGAGCACCCGGCTCAGCCGCCGCAGCGTGTCCCAGCGCAGCAGGAACGAGAGCGCGGGCGGGCGCTTGCGCCGGATGTCGGTCGACGGCAGGCCGACGCGCGCCCCCGTCGGGGGCGTGGCTTCCCGGGTCCGCTCTGTCGTCTCAGGCATGGGTGTGTCCCCTGCCATCAACGCCCCAGCGTGGCACAGGTTCTGGCGTTTCGCGCAGGCGGGCGTGCATCCCGACCGCGCGGTGCGGCCGTCCCGCTATGACGAGCCCGACCCCGTGAGCGCCTCGACACCGGATTCCTCCAGCGTGCGGCGCAGTCCTTCGCGCAGGTCGACGGTCGGCTCCCAGCCCAGGACCTCGCGCGCGAGCGAGATGTCGGGCTGGCGCACCTGCGGATCGTCCGCCGGCAGCGCCTCGTGCACGATCTCCGAGCGCGACCCGGTCACGTCGATCACCGCGTGCGCGAGCTCGAGCAGCGTGAACTCGTCGGGATTGCCGATGTTGACCGGCTGATGATGCCCGGACTCCGCCAGCCGGATGATCCCGTCCACCAGATCGCTCACGAAGCAGAACGACCGCGTCTGCCCGCCGTCGCCGAAGACCGTGATCGGGCGGTCCTGCAGCGCCTGGCGCATGAACGTCGGGATCGCCCGCCCGTCGTGCGGGCGCATCCGCGGACCGTACGTGTTGAAGATCCGCACGATCGACGTGTCCACGCCCTGCTGGCGGTGATACGCCATCGTCAGCGCCTCCGCGTAGCGCTTGGCCTCGTCATAGACCCCGCGCGGCCCGATCGGGTTCACGTGCCCCCAGTAGGACTCCGGCTGCGGATGGACCTTCGGATCCCCGTAGACCTCCGACGTCGACGCCAGCAGGAACCGCGCCCGGTGCGCCTTCGCCAGCCCCAGCGTGTGATGCGTCCCGTGCGACCCGACCTTCAGCGTGTGCAGCGGCAGCCGCAGGTAGTCGATCGGCGACGCCGGGCTCGCGAAGTGGTAGACGAGGTCGACCGGCTCGTCGACGAAGTAGGGATCGATGATGTCCGTGTGGACGAAGCGGAACGCGGGCGTCCGGATGTGCTGGAGATTCGCCAGCGAACCCGTCTCCACGTTGTCCACGCAGATGACGCGATGACCCCGGCGCAGCAGCTCGTCGCACAGGTGCGAGCCCAGGAACCCCGCGCCACCCGTCACGAGGCAGGTGGCCATAGACGGGAAAGCGTAGCGTCAGACGCGCGCGGCCTTGAGCGCGCGCTTGGGCACGATCTCGACCACCACGTAGCTGAGCTTGCCCTCGCGCTCCGCGAACCCCTGGCGCGAGAGCTTCTTCCAGACGACCGGGCACTTCTTGCAGCGCTTGCCCGAGCGGCAGCACTTCTTCTTGCAGCGGACCTGGTCGCCGGGCGAGGTCATCGGGGCGCGCAGCATAGCGACTGGCTTAGGGCGACCTAACCGGTGGCGTCCGTATGCTGTCGCGCCGATGCCCTCCGACGCCTTCGTCGCCCAGCTCAACGAGCAGATCGGCCACGAGTACGCGGCGCACCAGCAGTACGTCGCGATCGCCGTCCACTACGACGCCGAGACGCTCCCGCAGCTGGCGAGCTTCTTCTACCGCCAGGCGCTCGAGGAGCGCGACCACGCGATGATGATGGTCCAGTACCTCGTCGACGCCGACGAGCGCGCGGTCACCCCGGGGGTCGCCGCGCCGCAGGTCGACTTCGGCGACATCGTCTCGCCCGTCGCGCTCGCGCTCGCGCAGGAGAAGCGCGTGACGGAGCAGATCAACGCGCTGGCCGCGCAGGCCCGCTCCGAGGGCGACTACTCGTCCGAGCAGTTCATGCAGTGGTTCATCAAGGAGCAGATCGAGGAGGTCGCGACGATGTCGGACCTGCTGCGCGTCGTCGAGCGCTCCCAGGACCACGCGATGGACATCGAGGACTACCTCGCGCGCGAGCAGCTCGGCGAGGAGGGCGACGACCCGACCGCGCCCCACCCCGCCGGCTCCGGCGCTTGAGCTTCGCCGGCGAGCTGCGCGCCGCGTCCGCGGACGTCTGGGACGCCCAGCACGCCCACCCGTTCGTGCGCGGGATCGGCGACGGGACGCTGCCCGAGGCGCCGTTCCGCTGGTACGTCCGCCAGGACTACCGGTTCCTGATCGACTACGGCCGGCTGCTGGCGCTCGGCGCCGCCCGCGCCCCGCGGCTCGCGGACATGCGCCGCTTCGCCGGCCTCGCGCAGGGCGTGCTGGAGCAGGAGCTGGCGCTCCACACCGGGTTCGCCGAGCGCTGGGGGATCACCGCCGCGGAGCTCGAGGCGGCGGCGCCCGCGCCCGCCACCGCGGCCTACACGGACTTCCTCCTGCGCACCGCCGCGCTCGGCGACCACGCCGAGCTCGTCGCGGCGCTGCTGCCGTGCATGTGGGGCTACGCGGAGATCGGCGAGCGGCTCGCGCGCGCCGGGGTGCCCGACCACCCGGGCTACGCCACCTGGATCGCCACCTACGCCGACCCGGAGTTCCAGGACCTCGCCGTCTGGGCCCGCGGCCTGGCCGACGCCGCGGGCGCCGACGCCGGACCGGGCGCGCGCGAGCGGATGCACGCGGCGTTCCGCGCCTCGAGCGAGCACGAGCTCGCGTTCTGGGACGCCGCCTGGCGGTCGCACTGACTCCGCGGCCGGGCGAGGCCAATGCCGCCCGCCCCCGTCGGCGGGCGCTCGGGCGGCGTCGACCGCGCCCCTACGAGGCGCATGCCGCCCGCGACCGCGGAACCCACGCCGCGTTGCGTTGACCTCGCTTCCGGCGGCGATCGCGTGGCCTCCGTCAGGGCGCCGTTGACGTTGCCCGCGCCACCGCGGCGCGCGCCCGCTCGACGCGCGGGTCGCCGGGCACGTTGATCTCCACGAGCCGCGCCGCGGCCCGCGCCGCGCCGGCGGCCAGGTCGGCGCCGGCGAGCGCGTCGCCGCGCAGCGCCGGGCGCCCCGCCTCCGCCACCGACCGCGCCAGCTCCGCGACCTCCGCCGCCGCCTCGGCGATCTCCAGCGGCGGTCCGGCGGCCGTCGAGGACGCGTCGCGCAGCCGCGCCGCGCGCTCCGGGTCGTCGCGCGGCAGCCGCAGCGCCTCGAGCACCGGCACGTACGCGTCGAGGTCCGTCGTCGCGCAGCGCGAGCGCGCGCGCCCGCAGCGCGCCCGCCCGCTCGACGGCGTCCTCGAGCCCGCCGAACCGCCCCGCCATCTCCACCAGCGCCGCGGCGAGCGCGCACCCGACCGCGGCGGACGCGCCGCCGCCCGGCGCGGGCGTGCGTTCCGACACGGCGTCGAGAAACGCCTCCACGCTCATAGCGGGCTTGTGTCCGCGCGCCACACCAGAACGTGGCAAACGATGGCCGGTTCGCACATTGCCCCTCCAAATGGTCCGGAGATACAAACCCCCTCGAGCACGCGCTCGAGGGAGCGCGCGCCGACCGAGAGGGAGAGCTGCGGATGCTGACAGCCATCTTCGCGCAAGCCGCCGAGCCGGCCACGGCCGAGCAACTGACCCGCGACAGCGCGATCCTGGGCGAGCAGTTCTACTTCTTCACCGTCGTCCTGATGTGGCTGATCCACGCGGGCTTCATGTCGTACGAGGCCGGCATCGCGCGGCGCAAGAACGTCATGGCGACCGCGATGAAGAACATCCTGACGATCGCGGTCGTCACGCCGACCTTCTACTACTTCGGCTGGATGATCTACAACTGCGCCCAGCCGGGGATCCCGATCTCCCCTGGGAGCAGCGACTTCACCGCCGCGGCGTGCGGGACCGGCATCGCGTGGGCGGACGCCTTCGGGCCGAACCTCACGAACAACATCAACCTGATCTTCTTCCTGGCGTTCCTGCTCTTCAGCTGGACGACGGCGTCGATCATGTCCGGCGCGATCATCGAGCGCGCGCGGCTCAGCGCCTACCTCGTGCTCGCGGTGATCCTCGGCAGCGTCGTCTGGATCCTCGACGCGGCCTGGGGCTGGAGCGCCGGCGGCTGGCTGACGCTGCGCTTCGGGTTCCACGACTCGATCGCCTCCGGCGTGGTCCACGGCGTCGCGGGCGCGTTCACGCTCGGGGTGCTCTTCAACCTCGGCCCGCGGATCGGCAAGTACACGAAGGAGGGCCTGGCGCGGCAGTTCAGACCGCACAACCTGCACATCACCGCGCTGGGGCTGATGCTGATCTTCACCGGCTTCTACGCGTTCTACGGCGCCTGCCTGGTGATCGCGTCGACGTCGTTCCCGGGCTGGGCGAACATCTACCTCAGCCCGGCGACCCTCGGCTCGATCACGATGGTGATCACGATGGGCTTCGCCGGCGGCTTCACCGGCGGGTACTTCGCGAGCAAGGGCGACCCGTTCTGGACGATCTCCGGCGGCCTCGCGGGGGTGATCGGCGTGTCCGCGGGCGCGGACGTCTACGCGCCGACGCTCGCGTACCTGCTCTCGATGCTGACCGCCGTGCTCGCCGTCTACGCCGGCAACTGGATCGAGACGAAGATGCGGGTCGACGATGCGGTCGGGGCGGTCGCCGTCCACGGCGTCGTGCGGCTTCCTCGGCATGCTGTGGGTCGGCGATATTCGCCGCCGGCTACCCGACCGGGCTCAACAACGTCGAGTCCTCGATCGGCGGCCAGCTGATGGGCATGATGACCTTCCTGCCGCTCGGCTTCCTGTCCGGCTGGGGCGCCTCGTGGCTGCTCAAGAAGGCGAACGTGCTGCGCGTGCCCGCGCGGGTCGAGCTCGAGGGCCTCGACGTCGTCGAGTACGGCACGCTCGTGTACCCCGAGATCGGCGGTCATCCCCGAGCTGGTGGTCGAGCCCGACGGGACGCTCGTCGAGACGAGCGCGGTGCCCGAGGTCGCCGCGCAGCAACGGGCGGCGCCGAGACGATCGACGGCGGAGCAGGCGTGATGCTGAGCCTGCTCGTCGCCTTCGTCATCATGTTCGCCGTCGTCGGCGGGTCCGTGCAGTGGGCCGTGCGCGCGGAGCGCCGGCGCAACCCCGTGGAGGAGGGCCATGCCCG
Source organism: uncultured Solirubrobacteraceae bacterium (assembly GCA_963791405.1). Lineage (GTDB taxonomy): Bacteria > Actinomycetota > Thermoleophilia > Solirubrobacterales > Solirubrobacteraceae > DASQMT01. Next base: position 155,553 of record CAWBSJ010000017.1, read on the forward strand.
CGATCATCGATAGCGCGCCCGACTGCATCGTCCACGTCGACGGCGCGAAGCCCGCGGACGACTCCGCCGACTTCATCCTGCAGGCCGCGTACGCGAAGTGCCAGGGGATCATGACGTTCGGCCCCGGCACGACCTACGGCGAGGGCGGCGCCGGCGCCACCGGCGCCTACTACGTGCTCACGTGGATCGGGATCATCGTGACGCTCGCCGTGATCGTGTACTGGGTGATCTGGGAGAACCGGCGGCTGACGGCAGGCTTCGCGGACGGCGAGCGAGGTCCTGATGCTCGACGACGACAACGGCCGGCGCCAGATCGAGTTCCCGCCGCTGCAGACGCACTCGAAGAAGTTCGAGGCCGTCATGGTCGGCCTCTCGATCCTGTGCGTGATCATCGTGCTGGTGATCGTGCTCTTCACGAATCTGGGGAACGAATTCAGGCCGACGGTCTAGAGGGCTTCGCGGAGAACCGCACCGCGGCCCCCGCGCGCTTCACGCTGGCGCGGCGTCGTCGCGGTCGCTCGCGCTGCTCGTCGTCACGCGTTCGCGGCGAACAGCTGCCAGCAGTCGCAGGTCCGCCTGACCAAGGACCAGGCGATCGCGACCGCGCGCCCCGAGGCCGGCTTCGCGCCCGAGCGCACGCAGGTCCGGCTCGTCCGCCAGGGCATCACCGGCCACCCGTTCTGGGCGGTCTCGTTCTCGGTCGGCGGCCCGGACGTCTACACGAAGCTGACGACCGTCCGGATCGACGCGAACACGGGCTCGGTCGAGGCCGTCAATCGGGAGCGCTGACCGGCTCGAGCAGCCCGAGCCGGCGCGCGAGCCACGGCGCCGGCGTCGCCTGCAGCAGCAGCGTGAGGACGATCGCGAGCGCGACCACGCCCGCCATCAGCTCGACGTTCGGCACGCCGAGCCCGGCGAGCACCCCGACGAGCGCCGCCGGCACCACGCCGGTCTCGCGCGTCCAGCACAGGAACAGCAGCTCGCCGCGCGACCAGGCGGCCATCCGGTCGGGCAGCGCGCAGGCGAAGATGGTCAGCGGCCGCGCGACCAGCAGCAGCGTCGCGACCACGGCGAGCGACGGCGCCCAGTGGTCGGCGAGCGTGTCGAACGGCAGGCTCGCGCCGACCACGAGGAAGACGAAGATCGTCACGACGTCGGACAGGTTCCCCGACCACATCTTCAGCTCGTCCTCGTGATGCGAGTGCATCGCGAGCCCGAGCAGCTCCATGTTGCCGACGATCAGCCCGGCGAGGAACGCGCCGAGGTAGCCGCTGCCGCCGGCGAAGTCGAGCGACACGTAGCTCGTCGCGACGACGGCGAGGACGGCGATCGGCGCCGAGTCGCGCAGGATCCCGGCGCGCGTGCTCGAGATCGTCGCCGAGAGCAGCACCCCGGCGAGGATCCCGACGACCGAGCTGATGCCCAGCTCGACCAGGAACTCGCCCGCCGGGCCGCCGACGCCGCTGTCGCCGCTCAGCAGCGCGCCCGCGATCGCGAGCGCCAGCACGGCGCCCGTCGGGTCGTTGAACGCGGACTCGGCGATCACGGTCTGCGCCAGCCGGACCCGCACCTTGGAGGCGACGAAGAGCGGGATCAGGATCGCCGGGTCCGTCGGCGACAGCACCGCGCCGATCAGCAGGCCCTCCTTGAACGGGAGCCCGAACACGAGCGTCGCGACGGCGCCGGTGACGAGCGCGGTCAGGAGCACGCCGGGGATCGCCAGCAGCCCGAGCGTCAGGCCGACCTTGCGCAGCACCGTCAGCGACAGGTTGAGCCCGCCGTAGAACAGGATCGAGGACACGCCGAGCGTGAACAGCAGCTGCGCGCCCAGCGAGTCGAGCGGCACGTCGACGACGTCCAGCACCGACGGCCCGAGGAGCGCGCCGAAGGCGATCAGCAGGACGATGTCGGGCAGACCGACCGCGTCGGCGACCACCCGCGCCGCGAGGCCGGCCGCGAGCAGCAGCCCGATCGTGAGGATGACGTCCTCGGTCAAGCGCGCTCGTCCCGGCGCTCCAGCGCGAGCCGCACGACGTCCTGCACGGTGAGCAGCAGCAGGATGATCACCACGGCCGCCCCGATCGCCACGGCGATCAGCTCCTTCTTCGCGGTGTCGCGCTCGTCGTCGAAGCCGGCCGTCGCGGCTGCGACGGCGCGCCCCTGCTCGGCGGCGAGGTCGTCGGCCGCGCGCGCCATCGTCGCGAAGTGCTCCAGCTCGGGCCCGAGCAGGATCCGCTTCGTCACCTCCGGGCGGTCGTCCTGCAGCGCGTCCCAGGCCTGCTCGTCGAGCCGCATGAAGTCGTCGTACGCGCCGCCGAGCTCGGCGAGCAGCGAGCGCTCCCGCGGCGCGGTCAGCGCGCGCCGCGCCCGCTCGAGCAGGTCGGCCGTCTCCTGGGCCGAGGTGACGAACGTCGTCCGGCTCTGCCCGTCGTCGTACCCGTACGCCGTCTGCCACCCGTTCATGTCGGTGACGGAGAACTTCAGGTCGAGTGCGAGCCGCTGCGCCGCGTTCGCGCGCTTGACCTCCTCGAAGCGGTCGCCGAGCGCCCCGAAGGCGGACAGGGCGACGCCGATCGTCACCAGCGGCCCGAGCACGGTGAGCACCATCGCGGCGAAGAGGCGCGCGCGGATCGTCACGGGCGCACCTTCGCAGCCCGGTCAAGGACGGATAGGGTCCGCGGCAGCATGCTGGTGTTCGTGATCCTCGGCCACACGCCGATCGTGTTGCTCGTCTGCCTGATCGGCCTTCTCTACCTCACCTGGGTGGAGTTGCGCAACGAGACGCTCGAGCCGCTGGCCCAGCTGTGGTGGTACCTGCTGGTCTTCCTGACCAACGTGATCGGCTACGTGGCGCTGCGGATCTGGCTCGTGGTCAGGCGCCGGCGCGACGCCGAGCGTCGTCCAGCCTGACGAGCTTCACCGCGAGCTCGAGCGCGAGCAGGTCCTCGGACTCCAGCGTCAGCCCGGTGAGCCGCTCGATCCGCGCCAGCCGCTGGCGCAGCGTGTTCGGGTGGATGAACAGCGCGCGCGCGGTCTCGACGACCGAGCGCCGGCGGGCGAGGTACTCCTCGAGCGTGTCGAGCAGCGCCGTGCGCCGCTGCGCGTCGTACTCGAGCAGCGTCGCGACCGCGGTCCAGTGGCGGTCGCGCGGCGGATCGTCGACGCGCAGGTGGAGCAGGTACTTGTAGGCGCCGAGCCCGTCGTAGCCGAGCGCCCCGCCGCCGGGCCGCAGCGTCCGCGCGAGCTGCGCGGCGCGCGCCGCCTCGCGCACCGCCTGGCGCGTCTCGGGGACGCCGCGCGCCGGGGCGCTGACGCCGAGCGCGACGCCCTCGGCGGCGCCGACCGCCTGGCACTGGGCGATCACGCGCTCCGCCGCCGCGGCGTCCGGCATGAGCACGACCGCCCGGAGCGCATCGCCGCCGGCGTCGAAGAAGCCGGTCTGGTCGCGCCCGCGCAACCGCGCGGCGAGCCGTCCCGCGACGGCCTCCCAGTCGACGGCGCCCTCGCCCACGAGCACGACGTGCGGCCGGGTGAGGTCGCAGCCCGCCGGGGCCGCCGCGGCCACGGCGCCGTCCGGGACGTCGCCCTCGAGCGCGTCGAACAGGCCCTTGACCCGGTCGCGCGCGGTCAGGCGCGCGATCAGGTCGGCGCGCTCGAGGCCCATCGCGGTCTGGTCGGCGAGCGCGCGCAGCAGCTCCTCGTCGCCGGGCCGGAAGCGCCGCGGGCGCAGGACGCAGAGCAGCCCGAGCTGCTCGTCGGAGGCGACCAGCGGCGTCGTGAGCAGCGCGTCGCCCTCGTGCTCGGGCCAGAGGTCGCGCGCGGTCCCGCCGTGGCGGCCGCCGGCGAGCAGCTCGAGCAGCAGTGCGCCGCCCTGCGGCCGCGGTCCGGGCGCGCCGGGCGGATCGGAGGCGACCAGCGACAGCTCGTTGCCCCCGGACTCGAGCCGGAACAGCTGGCACAGCCCCGCGCCGAGCAGCGACCGCGCGCCGGCCGTCGCCGCCTCGTGCAGCCGCTCGTGGCGCGTCGCCGCGGCGAGCCGCTGGGAGACCTCGGCCAGCTCGGTCAGCGCGGTCACGCGCGAGCGCGCCTCGTCGAAGCGCTGGGCGTCCTCGATCCCGCCCCCGACCAGCGTCGCCATGTGCGTGAGCAGCTCGACGTCGTCCTCGGTGAACTCGCGCGGCGCCTCGGCGTGCAGGACGATCACGCCGATCACGTCGCCGGCCCGCGACGGGATCGGGACGGCGGTGATCGACTGCCAGCGCTCCTCCTCCAGCTCGGGGAAGTAGCGCATCCGCGGGTCGTCCATCGCGGCGTCGCGGACGAGCGCCGCGCGGTTGTGGCGCGCGGCCCAGCCGGTCAGCCCCTCGTCGAAGCCCATCTCGATCGTGCCGACGAACGCGCGGTGGACGGGCGACGCCGCGGCGAGCACGAGCCGGTCGCCGTCGACGAGGTAGATCAGGCACGCGTGCGAGCCCGTCGCCTCCGTCGCGATGTCGACGATGCCGGCCAGCACCTCGTCGATCTCGAGCGTCGAGAAGACGGTGCTGATCACCGCCCGCAGCGTCACCGCCTCGTCCCGGACCCCTATGTGCACATCGCACACTCTATGTCGCTGCAGAACGGGCCACGCCGTCCATTGCCGCTCGCGACGACGCCCGGCTATATGACTGGCCCATGGCCACCGACACGACCCCGCTGCGGGCCGACCTCGACGCGCTCGGCGTCGAGTTCCTCTTCGCCCAGTTCGTCGACATGCACGGCAAGCCCAACGCCAAGCTCGTGCCGGTCAACCACCTGGAGGCGCTGCTCGAGGACGGCGCCGGGTTCGCCGGCTTCGCCGCGGGCGACATCGGCCAGGGCCCGCACGACCCGGACATCGCCGCGATGCCCGACCCGGGCACGCTCACCCACCTGCCGTGGAAGCCGGAGATCGCGCGGTTCGCCTGCGACATCACGGTCGAGGGCGAGCCGTGGCCGTACTGCCCGCGCACCATCCTGCGCAACCAGCTTGCCCGTGCCGCCGAGCTCGGCTTCGAGTTCAAGATGGGCTGCGAGCTGGAGTACTTCCTGATCCGCCGCCTGCCCGACGGGTCGATCGTGCTGGCCGACGAGCTCGACACGCTCGACCAGCCCTGTTACGACATGCGCGCGCTGACGCGCAGCCTCGACTTCGTGACCGACGTCGCGCGCAACGTGAACGCGCTCGGCTGGGACATCTACGCGACCGACCACGAGGACGCGAACGGCCAGTTCGAGCAGAACTTCCAGTACGCCGACGCGCTGACGAGCTGCGACCGCGCGATCTTCTTCCGCTACATGGTCGAGTCGCTCGCCCAGGAGCGCGGGCTGATGGCGACGTTCATGCCGAAGCCGTTCGCGCACCTGACCGGCAACGGCTGCCACTTCCATATGAGCCTGTGGGAGGGCGACACGAACGTCTTCGACGCCGACCCGGCCGACGACCCGCGCGGGCTCGGGCTGAGCAAGCAGGCCTACCACTTCATCGCCGGCCTGATGGAGCACGCGCAGGCCTACATCGCGGTGACCGCGCCGACGGTGAACTCCTACAAGCGGCTCAAGGTCGGCGACCCGCGCTCCGGCGCGACCTGGGCGCCGGTCTACATCTCCTACGCGTACAACAACCGCACGCAGATGCTGCGCGTGCCGGCGCCGGGCCGCGTCGAGGACCGGACCGTCGACGGCTCCACCAACCCGTACCTCGCGGCGACCGTCCTGCTCGCGGCCGGGCTGGACGGGATCGAGCGCGAGCTCGAGTGCCCCGACCCGAACGAGATGAACCTCTACGAGTCGACGCCCGAGCAGCGCAAGGAGCTCGGGATCGAGACGCTGCCCGAGAACCTGCTCGACGCGACCCGCGCGCTCGAGCGCGACGACGTGATGCGCGCCGCGCTCGGGAAGACGCCGCACGGCGACTACGTCGACTACTTCGTCGAGTGCAAGCGCCGCGAGGTCCAGGCCGCCCACGAGCAGATCACGCAGTGGGAGCTCGACCGCTACCTCCAGCTCTTCTAGCCATGTGCGGAATCGTCGGACTGTTCGCGAAGCGCCCCGAGGTCGAGGAGCGGCTCGGCGCGCACCTGGGCGCGATGCTCTCCCAGATGGCCGACCGCGGCCCGGACTCCGCGGGCGTCGCGCTCTACCGCGAGCCGGCGCCGGCCGGCTCGACCAAGCTCTCGCTCTTCTCCGAGGACCCCGACGAGGACTGGGGCGCGCTGGGCGGCGACGTGACCGTGCGCGCCAGCCACGCGGTCGTCGTGCTCGAGGGCGAGGCCGCGGAGGTCGAGGCGCGGATCCGGGCCGAGCACCCGCAGCTGCGGATCATGAGCGCCGGGACGCGGATCGAGATCTTCAAGGAGATCGGCGACCCGCGCGGCTTCGTCGAGCGGTTCGGCCTGGCCTCGCTGAGCGCCACGCACGGCCTCGGGCACACCCGGATGGCGACGGAGAGCCGCGTCACGACCGAGGGCGCGCACCCGTTCTCGACCGGGCTCGACCTCTGCCTCGTCCACAACGGCTCGCTCTCGAACCACAACGCGCTGCGCCGCAAGCTGCGCCACGAGGGGATCGGCTTCCAGACCGAGAACGACACCGAGGTCGCCGCGGGCTACCTCGAGTGGCGGCTGCGCGAGGGCGACGACCTGCAGGCCGCGCTCGAGGCCTGCCTCGTCGACCTCGACGGCTTCTACACGTTCGCCGTCGGCACGGCCGACGGGTTCGCGGTGCTGCGCGACCCGATCGCCTGCAAGCCCGCCGTGATGGCCGAGAACGACGACTGGGTCGCGATGGCGTCCGAGTACCGCGCGATCGCGGTCCTGCCCGGCGCCGACAGCGCCGAGGTGTGGGAGCCGGAGCCCGCGCACGTGTACTCGTGGGAGCGCGAGCCCGTCGCATGACCGTCGCGGAGGCGCGTCGAGACGGTCGACCTGGCGGTCACGCCGCTGCGCGAGCTCAACGCCCGCGCTGCACGCGGCCGAGGTCGCGCCGCGCTGGCGCGTCACGCACCCGAACGGCGCGCACGCGGTCGCGGTCGGGCTCGACGCGGAGATCGAGGTCGACGTCGACGGCCACGTGGGCTACTACTGCGCCGGCATGAACAAGCACGCGACCGTGCGCGTGCACGGCAACGCGGGCGTCGGGCTGGCCGAGAACATCATGTCCGGGACCGTCGTCGTGGACGGCTACGCGGGCCAGTCGTGCGCCGCGACCGGGCGCGGCGGCACGGTGATCGTGCGCGGCGACGCCTCCGCGCGCTGCGGGATCTCGATGAAGGGCGTCGACATCGTGGTCGCGGGCTCCGTCGGCCACATGAGCGCGTTCATGGCCCAGAAGGGCGCGCTCGTGGTCTGCGGCGACGCGGGCGAGGCGCTCGGCGACTCGATCTACGAGGCGCGGCTCTACGTGCGCGGCAGCGTGACCTCGCTCGGCGCCGACTGCGTCGAGAAGGAGCTGCGCGACGAGCACGCCGCCGAGCTGCGGGCGCTGCTCGACCGCGCCGGCGTCGACGCCGACCCGGCCGACTTCCACCGCTACGGCAGCGCGCGGCGGCTCTACACGTTCGACGTCGACGACGCGGGGGCGTACGGATGACGAGCTGGGCGCTGCGCGAGTCGGCGACGTTCGACCGCCACGCGATCGCCGAGATCCAGCGCGCCGCGCGCGAGGGGATCTACGACATCCGCGGCTGGGGCGCCAAGCGCCGCGTGCCGCACTTCGACGACCTGCTGTTCCTCGGCGCGAGCGTCTCGCGCTATCCGCTCGAGGGCTACCGCGAGCGCTGCGACACCGACGTCGTGCTCGGCGACCGCTTCGCGTCCGAGCCGCTGCACCTGCAGATCCCGATCACGATCGCGGGGATGAGCTTCGGCGCGCTCTCCGCCCCGGCCAAGGAGGCGCTCGGCCGCGGCGCGACCGCGATGGGGACGGCGACGACGACGGGCGACGGCGGCATGACCGAGGAGGAGCGCGGGCACTCCGAGACGCTCGTCTACCAGCTCCTCCCGTCGCGCTACGGGATGAACCCGGACGACCTGCGGCGCTGCGACGCGATCGAGATCGTCATCGGCCAGGGCGCCAAGCCGGGCGGCGGCGGGATGCTGCTGGGCCAGAAGATCTCCGACCGCGTGGCCGAGATGCGCGACCTGCCGAAGGGCGTCGACCAGCGCTCGGCCTGCCGGCACCCGGACTGGACCGGCCCCGACGACCTCGAGATCAAGATCGGGGAGCTGCGCGAGATCACGGACTGGAAGAAGCCGATCTTCGTCAAGGTCGGCGCGTCGCGCACGTACTACGACGTCGCGCTCGCGGTGAAGTCGGGCGCCGACGTGATCGTGCTCGACGGCATGCAGGGCGGGACGGCGGCGACCCAGGAGGTGTTCATCGAGCACGTCGGGATCCCGATCCTCGCCGCGATCCCGCAGGCGGTCGAGTCGCTGCAGGAGCTCGACATGCACCGCAGGGTCCAGCTCGTCGTCTCGGGCGGGATCCGCAGCGGCGCCGACGTCGCGAAGGCGCTCGCGCTCGGGGCCGACGCGGTCTCGATCGGCGTCGGCGCGCTGATCGCGCTCGGCGACAACGCGCCCGGGCTCGAGGACGGACTACGAGAAGATCGGCAGCGCCGCCGGCTTCTACGACGACTGGCACGCGGGGCAGGACCCGGCCGGGATCTCGACGCAGGACGACGCGCTCGCCGCGCGCTTCGACCCCGAGCTCGGCGGCCGCCGGCTCGCCAACTACCTGCGCACGCTGACGCTCGAGACGCAGACGCTGGCCCGCGCGTGCGGCAAGTCGCACGTCCACAACCTGGAGCCCGAGGACCTCGTCGCGCTGACGGTCGAGGCGGCGGCGATGGCGCGCGTCCCGCTCGCCGGGACCGGCTGGGTGCCGGGATCCTGAGGCACCTCGAGGTCATCCGCGCGCGGCTGCGGGAGGCGGGCGCCGACGCGCTCTGGCTGCACCCGTCGGTCGACCTGCGCTACCTGACCGGGCTCGACCTCCTCAGCGTGGAGCGACCGACCGGGCTGATCGTCCCGGCCGCCGGCGACGTGCGCGCGGTCGCGCCGTCGATGTTCGCCGAGCCGCTCGCGCCGTACGCGCCGCTGCTGTGGACGGACGACGACGGGCCGGAGGCGGCGATCGCCGCGGGCCTGCGCGGCGTCCGCCGGCTGCTCGTCGGCGGCGCGCTGCCGGCCGCGCACCTGTTCCTGCTGCGCGACGCCGTCGCCGACGTCGCGCTCGACCCCGGGATCGTCGCCGCCCTGCGGCGGCGCAAGGCGCCGGAGGAGATCGAGCGGCTGGCCGAGGCCGGCCGCCGCGCCGACGCCGCCGTCGGCTGGATCGGGACGCTCGACCTGGACGGCTGGAGCGAGCGGCGCCTGGCCGGCGCCCTGCAGGCGGAGTTCCTGCGCACCGGCGCCGAGCCGTACCCGCCGATCATCGCCTCCGGGGCGAACGCGGCGCTCCCGCACCACGAGACCGGCGACGACCCGATCGCGCCCGGCGCGCCGCTGCTGACCGACTTCGGCTGCGTCGTCGGGGGCTACTTCTCCGACATCACGCGCGTCCACTTCCCGGCGGCCGTCGACGGCGAGGTCGAGGAGGCGTGGGGGCTCGTGCTGGAGGCGTACCGCGCCGCCGAGGCGGTCGCGGCGCCCGGCGTCCCGGCCGCGGAGGTCGACCGCGCGGCGCGCGCCGTGTTCGCCGCCGCGGGCCGCGCGGACCAGTTCCTGCACCGGGTCGGCCACGGGCTCGGGCTGGAGATCCACGAGCCGCCGTATCTGACCGGCGCGAACGAGGAGCCGCTCGCCGAGGGCGACGTGTTCTCGATCGAGCCGGGCCTCTACGTGCCGGGCCGCTTCGGCCTGCGCTACGAGAACACGGTCGCGCTGACCGCGGACGGCCTGCGCGTGCTGAACGCGGCGCCCGAGCGCCCGGCGCTCACCTGACGCGGACGCGCACGACCCGCGAGTGGCCGAGCGCGAACGGGTAGGTCGCCTCGGGCCGGACGCGGGCGCGCATCCGGAACACGCGCCCGGGCGCGCTCGCCGAGAACCGGTAGACGGCGCTGAAGCGGCCGCGGCGGCCGGCCATGACGCTCTCGAAGGTCCGCCAGCTCCCGCGCTCGTGCGCCTGCAGCTCGACCGCCTTGCCGCGCGCGGGGACGTGCCCGCCGCGCAGCCGGCCGGCGAGCCGGACGCGGCCGGGCGCGGTCCGCGCGCGCGAGCGTCGCCCGCGCCGGGGTCCGCAGCTCGAGCGGCCGCGAGCAGGCGAGCAGCGCGTCGGTCGGCCGGACGCGGATGCCGGCGCGCAGCCGGCGCGAGACGCCGCGCGGCAGCTTCACGCGGAACGAGCCGTCGGCGGCCGTCTGCGCCCGCGCGGCGACGCGCTCGCGCGCGCCGGTGCGGATCGCGCGGGCGACCACGAACACGGACGTCCCGGCGGCGGCGCCGGCGACCGTCCCGGCGACCCGGCCGCCGCCGCCGCGCCGGCGGGTCAGATGGCGGCTGCGCGTGCCGCGGAAGCGCAGCGTGACGGGCGTCGTCGCGCGCGTGATCGCCGGGTCGCAGCCCGGCGACTGGTTGCGCGTGGTGATCTCGACCGGGCCGTAGGCGACGGTGTTCGTCCGCGTGGCGTCGGCGACCACGAGCCGCACGCGGTGGACGCCGTCGGCGAGCCGGGCCGTGTCGAGCGCGATCGACCCGGACGCGGTGAGCCGGCACGGCACGGGCGTCGTGAACGGCTCGCGGCAGCGGCCGCCGTTGCCGTCGACGACCTGCGTGACCGCGGCCGCGCCGTCGACCTCGAGCGTCGCGGTGTAGACCCCGCCGCCGCGGTCGGTCGCCGAGAACGCGACGCTGCGCACACCCGCCAGCGCGCGGCCCGGCTCCAGCAGGTCGCCCGACGGCGCGCCCACGAGCGTCGGGTCGAAGCGATCCGAGAGCCGCGCGTCGAGCCGGTGCAGCGTCACGCGGGCGCTGCCGGGAGCGCACGGCCCGGGGTTGCAGTCGACGTAGAGCACGAGCCCGCTCGCGTCCGGCGCGGGCCCGGCGACGCGGCTCGCGGCGGAGACCCGGCCGTCGCCGACGCCGCCGCAGCCGCCGCCCGCGTTCCAGCAGGTCTCGACGGTCGTCTCCGGCGTGAGCACGTCGGCGTCGCGGAACGTCGTGAAGTTCCACTGCACCGGCAGCGTCGACCGTGCGCCACAGGGTGAACGCGGAGAGCGCGGTGTCGGGCGGCACGCGGTAGCGGATCCCGAACCCCTCCAGCGTGGTGAAGTCGCCGACCGGCGGCCCGGCGGCGATCCCGGTGCCCGGGCAGCCGTCGCCCAGGCCCGCCTTGCCGCTGACCGCCGACAGCCCCTCGGTCGAGGCGGGGCCGCCCGCGGGCGAGCGGCAGTACGACACGACGTAGCCGTCCTGGGCCTGCGCGACGGCGGGCAGGAGGAGCGCCGTCAGCACGGCGAGCAGCGCGAACGGGCTCCGCACGGCGCGGAGCGTACCCGCGAACGGGCGGCGCCGACCCTCGTCGCCCCCGCGGCGCCGTAGTCTCTGGTCATGGTCGTGACGAGCGGAACGGACACCGCGCGGGCACTGCAGCCGTACCTGCCGCGCGTCGCGATCCGCGCGCTGGCCGAGGCGCCCGGCCCGCACGTCGCGCTGCTCCCCGGCACGCTCGTCTTCGCCGACGTCAGCGGCTTCACGAAGCTGTCCGAGCGGCTCGCCCGGCTGGGCGCCGAGGGCGCCGAGCGGATCAGCGAGGCGATCGAGACCTCGTTCACCTCGCTGCTGGCGGTCGCCTACGCCAACGGCGGCGGCCTGCTCAAGTTCGGCGGCGACGCGCTGCTGCTGTTCTTCGAGGGCGACGCGCACGCCGAGCGCGCGCTGCGCGCCGCGGTCGGGATGCGGCGCGCGCTGCGCGCGGCGGGCCCGGTCGTCGCGCCGGGCGCGCGCACCACGCTGCGGATGTCGATGGGCGTGCACAGCGGGACGCTCGCGCTCTGCCTCGCCGGGCGCTCGCACCGGGAGCCGGTGGTCGCCGGCGCGGCCGTGAGCACGACGCTGCGGATGGAGAAGGCGGCGTCGGCGGGCGAGATCGTGCTCTCCCCGTCGCTCGCCGCGACGCTGCCGGCGCGGCTGGTCGGCGCGACCTGCGGGCCGGGCGTGCTGCTCAGGGGCGCGCCGCGCGGGCCGGACCAGGCGCCCGCCGAGCCCGACCATGCCCGCGCGGGCGCCGATCGCGGACGGGGTGCCCGTCGCGGTGCGCCGGCACGTGCTCGGCGGCGGCGGCGCGCCCGAGCACCGGCTCGTCACCGTGGCGTTCGTCCGCTACGCCGGCGTCGACGCGCTCGTCGAGCGCGCGCCCGAGGAGGCCGGCGCGGCGCTCGACGCGCTGCTGACCGTCGCCCAGCTGGCCTGCGAGGAGCACGAGGTCGCGCTGCTCGGCACCGACGGCGAGGCGGACGGCGGGAAGCTGATGCTCGTGGCCGGGGCGCCGCGCGCGGTCGGCGACGAGGAGGAGCGGATGCTGCTGACGCTGCGCGCGATCGCCGACGCCGGCGGCTCGCTCCCGCTCCAGCTCGGCGTCAACCGCGGCCGCGCGTTCACCGGCGACATCGGGCCGGACTACCGCCGGACCTACACGGCGATGGGCGACGTCACGAACCTCGCCGCGCGGCTGGCGGCGAAGGCGCCCGCCGGCGGGATCTACGCGACGGCCGGCGTGCTCGACCGCTCGGCGCTGCGGTTCGAGCTGACCCGGATCCCGCCGCTCGCACTGAAGGGCAAGGCGCGCCCCGTCGACGCGTGGTCGGTCGGGCCCGCGCGCGGGCGCGAGCGCGGCGGCGAGCGGCGCGAGGTGTCGCTCGTGGGCCGCGACCGCGAGCTCGAGCTGCTGCGCGCCGCGCTCGGGGAGGCGCGCGGCGGCGCGGGCCGCTACGCCGAGCTCGCCGGTCCTCCCGGGATCGGCAAGACGCAGCTCGTCGAGGCGCTGCGGGCCGAGGCCGCCGGGCTGACGGTGCTGCTCGCGACCTGCGAGCCGCACGGCGGCGCCGGCCCGTACGGCGCCTGGCGCGAGCTCCTGCTGCCGCTGATCGGCGCCGAGTGGGACGACCCGGCCGCCGTCGTCGTCGCGCGCCTGCGCGCCGCCGTCGCCGAGCGGGCGCACGACCTCGAGCCGTGGCTGCCGCTGCTCGCCGCGACGCTCGGCGTCGAGCTGCCCGACACGCCGGCCGTCGCGGCGCTCGCGCCCGCCTTCCGCGCCGACCGGCTGCACGACGCCGTCGTCCGCTTCCTCGCCGCCTCGCTGCCCGACGCCACCGTGCTCGTGATCGAGCACGCCCACGACATGGACGCCGCGTCCGCCGCGCTGCTCGGCGCCGTGCTCGAGGCGCTGCCCGCCCACCCCTGGCTGATCCTGCTCACCCGCCGCGACGCGCCGTGGGCGGCCGCCCCCGCACCCGGCCCCGGGCGGACCGCGCTGCCGCTCGCGCCGCTCGTCCCCGAGGCGGCGCTGGCCCTCGCCCACCAGCTGACCGAGGACACGCCGCTGCCGCCGCCGGTGCTCGCCCGCGCCGCCGAGCGGGCCGCGGGCAACCCGCAGTTCCTGCGCGACCTGCTCGCCGCCGCCGCGGCCGGCGACGACGCGCTGACCGAGACGCTGGAGGCGGCCGCGACCGCGCGGATCGACCGGCTCGACCCGCGCGACCGGACGCTGGTCCGCCACGCCGCGGTGCTCGGCATGAGCTTCCACCCGCGGACGCTCGACGACGGGGAGTCCTACGCGCGGCTCGGCGACATCTTCGCCGACGACGGCGGCGGCTGGCTGCGGTTCCGCAGCGGGATCGTGCGCGAGGCGGCCTACGCCGGGCTGCCCTTCAGGACGCGCCGGCGGCTGCACGCCGAGGCGGGCGCGTCGCTGGAGGCCGAGGGCTCGGGCGCGCCCGGCGAGCGCGCCGGCGTGCTGTCGCTGCACTTCTTCCGCGCCGGCGACCACGCGCCGCGCCTGGGGCTACGCGCGCGAGGCGGCCGACCGCGCCCGCACGCAGGGCGCGCACGCCGACGCCGCGCTGCTGCTGCGGCGCGCGCTCGACGCCGCCAAGGGCGCGGGCGCGGAGCGCGACGCCGTCGCCGACACCTGGGTCGCGCTCGGCGAGGCGCAGGCGCGCAGCGGCAGCCCGGACGCGGCGCAGGAGGCCTACCGCCGCGCCCGCGGGCTGGCCGCCGGCGACGCGCTCCGCGCCGGCGAGGTGCTGCTCCGCCAGACGGAGCTCGCCGACCGCGCCGGCCGCGCGCCGCAGGCGATGCGCTGCGGGCTGCGCGCCCTGCGGACGCTCGCCGGCGTGCCCGGCGACGCGGCCGCCGGCTGCCGCGCGCGGGTGCTCGCCGCGCTCGCCATGACGCGCCAGCGCCAGGGCCGCAGCGAGGACGCGATCGCGCTCTGCGCGCAGGCGATCGCCGAGGGCGAGGGGTCCGGCGAGGAGCGCGCGGTGGCGCACGCCTGCCACGTGCTCGACTGGGCGCTGCACGACGCCGGCCGGCCGGAGGAGGCCACGCACTCCGCGCGCGCGCTCGCGATCTACGAGCGGCTCGGCGACCTCGACCGCCAGGCGGCGGTGCTCAACAACCTCGGCGCCTTCGCCTTCCACGCCGGCGACTGGCGCGAGGCGGTCGTGCTCTACCGGCGCGCCGCGAACGCGAGCGCGCAGGCCGGCGACGTCGTCAACGCGGCGTTCGGCGACTGCAACGTCGGCGAGGTGCTGGTCGAGCAGGGCCGGCTGACCGCCGCGGACGAGGCGCTGCGCGCGGCCGTGCGCGTCTGGCGCGGCACCGGCGACGACGCCGGCGTCGCGTACGCGACCGCGATCCTCGGCCGCGCCGCCGTCCACCAGGGGCGCAGCGAGGACGGCCGCGGCTCGATCCAGCGGGCGCTCGCGCAGCTCAAGCGGCTCGGGCACGAGGCGGACGCGCAGATGGCCGAGGCGCTGCTGATCGAGGCGCTCGTGTTCGGCGAGCACGCCGAGGCCGCGCTCCAGCAGCTCGAGGCGCTCCGCCCGCGCCTGCGCGACGGGCGCTTCGAGCCGCTGCTCGAGCGCCTGCGCGGCAGCGCGCTCGCGCAGCTGGGGGAATGGGACGCCGCGGCCGCCGCGCTGACCGCGTCGCTCGACCTCGCCCGCGCGCTCGAGGCGCCCTACGACGTCGCCGCCGCGCTCTCGGCGCTCGCCGCGATCTCGCCCGGCGACCCGCGCACGCCGATCCGGCGGCGCGAGCTGCAGGCGATCCTCGAGGGTCTCGGGGTCGTCCGCCTCGCCGCGCCGCCGGGGCTCCGGCTGCGGCCGGCGCGCTAGCCGCGCATCCGCGGGTCGATCGCGCCGCCGGGCATCTTCACCGTGACCGCGATGCCGTCGCGGAGGAGCTTGCGCTCCGACACGCACGGCGGCGGCTTGCTGACGATCAGCACCTTGCACTCGGGCAGGACGCCGGTGTACCAGGTCTCCGGCACGCCGTCCCCGTCGCCGTCGTACGGCGACGCGACGCGCTCGTAGCCGGCCCGCGGGGCGAACGTGTACGGCGCGCTGAAGCAGGCCTGGACCCGCGACAGCCCGTTCGTCTGCCAACCGCTCAACAGCGTGCGGTAGCTGATCTTGAACGTGATCAGCTTGTAGAGCAGGTTCGCCGAGCCGTTGACGTCCACCCAGTCGGGCGAGAACGGCTTGTAGCCCTTGCACTGGAACGTCGACCCGGCGTTGAGCGACAGGCTGATCGACGAGGCGCCGACGCCGTTGCTGACGCCCGTGCCGTCGATCTGCGTGGTCGGCGAGGACACCGTCGCCTCGCACGTCGGGTCGTTGACGCAGGTCGTCTCCGCATCGGTGATCAGGAACGCGTCCGAGGTCGCCGAGCCCACGCCCGCCGCGTCCGCGGCGAGCTGGTAGCTGCCCGACTTGTCGATCGAGAGGTCGCCGAACGTGGCGGTGCCGCCGGACGTGGTCTGCGTCGTCGTCCCGTGCAGCGTGCCGAGGTAGGGGCTGCCGGGGACGATCCCCAGCGTGACCGCGGTGCCGTTCGCCGCGAGCGCGCCGTTGCCGTCCCGCACCTGCACCGTCACCGGCCCCCCGGCCGCGCCGGTGATCGTCTGGCCGGTCTCGGCCGAGGCCGGCGGCGTGCCGAAGGAGATCGAGCAGTCGCCCGTCACGGCCGTCGACGCCCGCGTCGCCGAGCAGCTGCAGCCCGGGCGCGCTCGCGCCCCAGGCGCCGCCGTCAGGTCCGCACGCGGCGGTGCGCGGGACGCTCCGCGTCACGGACGCGCCCGGCGCCAGGCCGAGCCCGGTGAGCGTGACGGGGTCGCCGAGCCCGTCCGGCGGGTCCAGGGTCACGGCGTCGAGCGTCGCCGGGCTCCAGTTGGTGATCGTCGCCTGGACGTCGGCCGCCGTGCCGGCGGTGATCGCGGCCGGCGCGATGCCGACGGTGAAGCCGTCGGGGATGTCGACCTGGACCTGGGCGTCGATGTAGCGCTGGTCCGCGTCGTCGTGCGCGCGCAGCGCGACGACGTTGGCGCCCGCGTGCAGCTGCGCGGCCGGGATCGCCATCGCGCCGGGCGGGGAGACGTTGGCGCACCCCTCGTGCTCGGCGGTCGCGAGCGGCTGGCCGTTCACGGACACGGCGACGTCGTTGTCGACGCGCACCGCGACGCTGCCGCCGCCCGTGCCGGGGGGCAGCGTGAAGGTCTTGCTCAGCAGCAGGTCGCCGTTGTTCGTCCAGCCGCCGTTCGTGGTCGGGGCCGGCAGGCCGGACGCGCACGAGCTCAGCGAGCCGAACGGCGTCGTCCCGCCGGTCGTCCAGCTCGCGTCGGGCGTGAGCGAGCCCGTTCCGGTGGGCACGGCCTTGTAGCTCCAGCCCGAGGAGCCGTAGTCCACCACGATGTCCGCCGAGGCGGCAGCGGCGGGCAGTGACGCACACCCGAGTGCGAGGCAGACGGCTATCAGGGCACGGCGAAGCAAAGCGACCTCCTGTCGCGACGCCTCCATGCGCGGCGCGTCACTCTAGCGTCCGGTATGTCAGAAAGCCAACGCGACGACCGGCTAGGTCGTCTTGACGATCAGCACGGAGCAGGGCGCGTTGTGCGAGACGGAGTTCGGCACGCTGCCGAGGACCTTGCGCTCCATCCCCTTGTTGCCGATCACGAGCAGGTCGGCGTCGTTGCTCGCGGCCAGCTCGACCAGGACCTTCGCCGGATCCCCCTGGCGCGCCTCGCTCGCCCAGCGCAGGCCCTGCGCCTCGGCGCGCTCCTCGCAGTCGCGCAGCGTCGAGTCGACGTCCTCGGCGGGGTTGATCGTCCACTGGACGTCGCCGGGCGCCTCGTCGCGCTCGCGCCGCAGGCGCGTCTCGCTCACCGGCACGTACGCGGAGATGAACACGATCTTCGCCTCGTAGCGTGCCGCGAGGTCGATCGCGAACTCGACCGCCTTGTCCGCGGTCCCGGACCCATCCGTGCCCACCGCCACCGTCCGAACCATCCGTGCCTTTCGTCGTTCGGGATACCCGGCGGGAGCATATTCGCCCGGCGCCGCGCCGGGCACGCGCGGGTAGCCTCCTGGGATGGCCGTCGACGAGGACAAGCCGACCGACCTGTCCGTGGCCCCGGTCGTGGGCCCGGACGACCCGCGGCGCTTCACCGACTCCGGGATCGAGGTCAAGCCCGTCTACACGGACGAGGACGTCCCCGGGGACCTCGACGCCCGGCTCGGCGCGCCCGGCGAGTATCCGTTCGCGCGCGGCCCGCACCGCGAGATGTACCGCAAGCAGCTGTGGACGATGCGGCAGTACGCGGGCTACGCGTCGGCGAAGGAGTCCAACGAGCGCTACAAGTACCTGCTCGCGCACGGCTCGACCGGCCTGAGCATGGCCTTCGACCTGCCGACGCAGCTCGGCCTGGACTCCGACGACCCGCGCTGCCTCGGCGAGGTCGGCCGCACCGGCGTGGCGATCGACACGCTCGACGACATGCGGACCGCGTTCGACGGGATCCCGCTCGACGAGGTCTCCACGTCGATGACGATCAACGCGCCGGCGGCGGTGCTGCTGCTGCTCTACCAGCTCGTCGGCGAGGAGCAGGGCGTCGAGCCCGCGAAGCTGCGCGGGACCGTCCAGAACGACATCCTCAAGGAGTACATCGCGCGCGGGAACTTCATCTACCCGCCCGCGCCGTCGATGCGGCTGACGACCGACCTGTTCGCCTACTGCGCGGAGCACATCCCGCGCTGGAACACGGTCTCGATCTCCGGCTACCACTTCCGCGAGAAGGGCTGCTCGGCCGTCCAGGAGGTCGCGTTCACGCTCGCGAACGGGATGGCCTACGTGCAGGCCGCGCTCGACGCCGGGCTGGCGGTCGACGCGTTCGCGCCGCGGCTCGCGTTCTTCTTCAACGGCCACAACAACGTCTTCCAGGAGGTGGCGAAGTTCCGCGCCGCCCGGCGGCTGTGGGCCGAGGCGATGCGCGACCGCTTCGGGGCGCAGGACCCGAAGTCGATGACGATGCGCTTCCACACGCAGACCGGCGGCGTGACGCTGACCGCGCAGCAGCCGGTGAACAACATCGTCCGCGTCGCGCTGCAGGCCTTCGCGGCGGTCAGCGGCGGCACCCAGTCGCTGCACACGAACGGCTACGACGAGGCGCTCGCGCTGCCGAGCGAGCGCGCCGCGCGGATCGCGCTGCGGACCCAGCAGATCGTCGCGCACGAGTCCGGCGCCGCCGACACCGTCGACCCGTTCGCCGGCTCCTACTTCGTCGAGGCGCTGACCGACGACATCGAGGCGCGCTCGCGCGCGCTGATCGCGCGGATCGACGAGCTCGGCGGCTCCGTCGACGCGATCGCGTTCATCAAGGGCGAGATCGAGGAGTCCGCCTGGGGCTACGAGGAGCGCTACCGGACCGGGCAGGACATCGTCGTCGGCGTCAACCGCTACGTCGAGGAGGACGCCGAGGTCGAGGACATCCTCCGCGTCGACCCCGAGGCCGAGCGCGCGCAGCTCGAGCGCCTGGCCGCGTTCAAGGAAGGCCGCGACCAGGCGCTCGCGCGGCGCCGGCTCGACGAGCTGCAGGCCGCCTGCCGCGGCGACGAGAACCTGCTCCCGCCGATCCGGCAGGCGCTCAAGGACGCGTGCTCGATGGGCGAGGTCTGCGGCGCGATGCGCGAGGTCTTCGGCGAGTACCGCCCCGAGGCCTGAGCGGCGGGAAGGGTCCCGCCCGCGGGCGGCGAACCCTCTCGTCGTGGAAGCCAAGCGCACGCTCGTCAAGAGCCCGCCCGAGCTGTGGGCGGAGCTCTCCGAGATCTCCGCGCTCGCCCGGCATCTGGGCGAGTTCGGCGAGATCCGCATCACGCGCACGGAGCCCGAGTCGGTCGTCGAATGGGAGGGCGACCTGGCCTCAGGCTCCGTGCGGCTGGAGCCGTCCGGCTGGGGGACGAAGGTCACCCTGGTCGCGCTCCCGGTCATGACCGACCCGCCGCCGCCGGAGCCCGAGCCGGACCCCGAGCCCGAGCCGGAGCCCGTCGCGCCGCCGCCGCGCGGCTTCTGGGCGCGGCTGTTCCGGCGCCCGCCGGCGCCGGCCCCGCTGCCGCCGCCGGCGCGGATCGTCGTCGTCGAGCCCGGGCCGCTGCCCGCGATCGACGCCGCGACCGGCGAGGCGGTGCTGGGGCGCGCGCTCGACACGCTCGGCGCCGCGCACCACCGGCCGTTCTCGCGCTAGTTCCCGCCAGTTCCGCCGCGCGCGCCCGTTCCCCGGGCTGGTAGGCACATTCCACGGGGAGCGGAGATGCTGAAGCGGATCGGACCGGCGGTGCTGTGCGCCGCGCTGATGGGACTCGTCGCGACGCCGGCGCGGGCGGCGTTCGAGGTGACGTCGTTCGCCGTCACGCCCGCGTCGACGGCGGCGGGCG
The DNA here is from genome assembly GCA_963791405.1 of uncultured Solirubrobacteraceae bacterium. Taxonomy (GTDB): domain Bacteria; phylum Actinomycetota; class Thermoleophilia; order Solirubrobacterales; family Solirubrobacteraceae; genus DASQMT01. The sequence goes on from CAWBSJ010000017.1 coordinate 175,501, forward strand.
CGCACGCCGACGTGACGATCGCGGCCGGCTTCCCGGCCTTCGCCGTCGGGCAACGCCCCGCAGCGCCCGCGCAACCTGGTCTTCCACCTGCCGCCCGGCCTGGCGGGCGACCCGTTCGCCACGCCGCGCTGCGCCGAGGCGGCGTTCCGGGCGGACGGCTGCCCGGCGGTCGACGCGGATCGGCGGCGTCGCGGCCACCGCCGACGCCGTCGTGCTCGGGCTGCCCGTCGCGCAGGACGTCACCGGCGACCTCTACAACGTCGTCCCCGCCGGCGCGGAGCCGGCGCGGCTCGGCGCGGTGCTGCGCCCGCTCGGCGGCCTGCTCGGGAAGTTCACGGTCGCCACCACGGTGACCGCGCGCCCGTCCGACGGCGGGCTCGACGCCACCGTGCGCGACCTGCCGACCGAGCTCGACGGGCTGCAGGTCTACACGTCGAGGCTCGCGTTCACGCTCCAGGGCCGGCCGGGCGGCAAGCCGTTCATGCGCAACCCGACGTCCTGCCGCCCAGCGACGTCCACCGTCGACGCGACGCCCTACGGCGAGCCGGCCACGCCGGTCTCGCGGACGTCGAGCTTCACGCCGGCGGACTGCGGCGCGCTGCCGTTCGCGCCGCGCATCGCGGGCACGATCGGCGCGAAGGGCCAGACCGCGGCGCGCTCGCATCCGCCGGTGACGACGGTGATCACCCAGGGCGCCGAGCAGGCCGGGCAGGCGGCGGTCACGGTCACGCTGCCGCCGGTCGTCGGGCCGGATCTCGCCCAGCTCGCCCGCGCCTGCCCGGCGGCGCAGGTCGCCGCCGCGAGCTGCCCGGCGACCGCGCGCGTCGGGCGCGTCCAGGCGACGACGCCGCTGCTCGCGCAGCCGCTCACCGGCGACGTGTTCCTCGCGGGCGGCGCGCGCGGCGCGCTCCCCGGCCTGGCGATCCAGCTCGGCCCGCCGATCCCGCTCCGGCTCACCGGCAGCGTCGAGCTCACGCCCCAGGGCATCCGGACGACGTTCACCGGGCTGCCGGACGTCCCGCTCGCCCGCTTCGCGCTCAGCCTCGACGGCGGGCCGGCCGGGCTGTTCGCCGCGGGGCCGGACCTCTGCACGCTCAAGGCGCCGCCGGCGGTGCGCGCCGTCTACGTCGCCCAGTCCGGCAAGCAGACGGCGGAGACGCAGGAGCTCGCCCGGGTCGGCTGCACGCCGCCGCCGGCCGTCGCCGCGAAGGTCTGGCACCTGCGCAGCGGGCGTCCCGTGGTCCGCGTGAGCGCGACCGCCGCGCCGGGCGCGCCCGACCTCACCGAGCTGCGGCTGCTGCTGCCGCAGCGGCTCGCGGTCCACCCGCGGCGCAAGGCGAAGGGCGCGCGGGTCCGCGCCGGGGCGGGGCGCCTGCCCGCGAGCGCGTTCAGGCTGCGCGGCGCGGGCGAGCTGCGGGTCGCGCTGCCCGCCGGCACGCGGACGGTGACGGCGAAGCTGTCGAAGGGCGCGGTGCGCGCGGCCCGCAAGCTGCGCACGGCGCGGAGGCCGAAGCGGCTCGCGCTCCGCGTGCTGCTGCGCGACGGTGACGGCCCGCGGCCGCCGCGGACGCTCCGGGTGCGGCCGCAGCGGCGCTAGCGCCGGCGCAGGGCGGCGACCACGGCCTTCAGCGCGGCGGGCGACGCGTACCGCCCGCCGCCGTCGAGGCAGAGCAGGCAGATCGGCCGGTTGACGGCGACGACGACGTCGCCGAGCTCCACGTCGGCGAACCAGACATCCGGTGCGCGGCCGCCGCAGCGCCGCGGCGGGTGCGCGTAGCCGCCGACGAGCGTCGCGCGGCCGCCGGGAACCGCGAACCGCTCCGTGCGCGCGCAGCGCTGTCGCCGCACCAGCCGGCCGACCCGCGTGCGCGCGAACCGGGCGAACGCGCGCGGCGGCCAGAGGTCGACGGTCAGCGGGCCGTACTCCAGCGACGCGGCGAGCCCCGGCGGGCCGCCGGGACCGTGGGAGTCGGTGAGGATCAGCGGCGGCAGGCCCGGCGACGGGCTGGACCTGACGCCCGAGCCAGACCACCGGGACCGGGAGCCCAGGATCGTCGAGCGCCACCTCGCGATCGTCGTAATCCGCGGGCGCGACCGGCGTCGGGGCGAGCAGGCGCGCGTGCTGCGCGGCGGCGAGCGAGCGCGCGGACGCCTCGGCCGCCCCCGCGGTCCGCCCGTCGGCGAACACCAGCGACAGGGCCGCGCCGCTGCGCCACAGCAGCGCCGCGTGCGGGCGGCGGCCGAACCCGAACAGGGCCGACTCGTCGCCCGGGCCGCCCGGCGGCGGCCGGCGCACGAACAGCGCGCGCGCGGACACCGGCGGCGTACGCGGTCAGGGTGCGGGCCGCCGCGAACGCCGCCGCCGCGCCGGCCGCGTCCGGGAACGCCCACACGAGGCTCTCCACGCCGCGCGGCCCGAGCGGCGCGCCGGGCGCCCGCCAGACGCGCGTGAACTCGGCGAAGCAGCCGGGCGGCCGGAGGACGCGCTCGAGCACCGGCGGGGTGCCCTCCTCGCCGATCAGGTCCAGCCCGCAGCCGTGATCGTTCGCGACGTAGCCGGCGCCGAGGTCGGGCAGCCGCAGCGGCAGGTCCTCCGGCGCCGCGGCGGCGGGCGCCGCGATCGCGACCCACAGCAGCGCCGCCAGCACCCCCGTCCGCACGCGGCTCAACGTAGCGCGGCGCGCCGTAGACTCCGGCGGCCATGCGCGAGCGAGCCCTCGAGACGAGCGAAGAGAAGCTGGCGCAGCTCCAGGAGCTGCGCGACAGCGCCATCCACCACGCCTCCGAGAAGGCCGTGGAGAAGCAGCACGCGAAGGGCAAGTACACGGCCCGCGAGCGGATCGAGAAGCTGCTCGACCCCGGCTCGTTCCAGGAGCTCGACACCTACGTCCGCCACCGCACGCACGACTTCGAGATGGACAAGTCGCGGCCCTGGGGCGACGCCGTCGTGACCGGGCCACGGCACGATCGACGGGCGCCGCGTCTGCGTCTTCAGCCAGGACTTCACCGTCTTCGGCGGCTCGCTCGGCGAGGTCATGAGCGAGAAGATGTGCAAGGTGATGGACCTGGCCGCCAAGATCGGCTGCCCGGTCATCGGCATCAACGACTCGGGCGGCGCGCGGATCCAGGAGGGCGTCGTCTCGCTCGGTGCCTACGGCGACGTGTTCGCGCGCAACGTGCAGTCCTCCGGCGTGATCCCGCAGATCAGCCTGGTGATGGGCCCGTGCGCCGGCGGCGCCGTCTACTCCCCGGCCATGACGGACTTCATCCTCATGGTCAAGGAGACCTCGCACATGTTCATCACCGGGCCCGACGTGATCAAGACGGTCACCGGCGAGGAGGTCGAGTTCGAGGAGCTCGGCGGCGCGATGAGCCACAACGCGAAGTCGGGCGTCGCGCACTTCGCGTCCGACGACGAGGACCAGTGCCTCGAGGACACGCGCTACCTGCTCTCGTTCCTGCCGCAGAACAACCTCGAGTCGCCGCCGCGGGTGCAGCCCTCCGACGACCCGCAGCGGATGGACGAGGAGCTCGACCACGTCGTCCCCGACAGCCCGAACAAGCCGTACGACATGCGCGACGTCGTGCGCCTCACGGTCGACGACGGCGAGTTCCTCGAGGTCCACGAGCACTACGCCACGAACATCATCTGCGGCTTCGCGCGGCTCAACGGCCAGACCGTCGGCGTGGTCGGCAACCAGCCGCGCTCGATGGCCGGCGTGCTCGACATCGACGCGTCGGTCAAGGCCGCGCGCTTCGTCCGCACCTGCGACGCCTACAACATCCCGCTGCTCACGCTCGTCGACGTCCCCGGCTTCCTGCCCGGGACGACGCAGGAGTGGGGCGGGATCATCCGCCACGGCGCGAAGCTGCTCTACGCCTACACCGAGGCGACGGTGCCGAAGATCACGCTGATCACCCGCAAGGCCTACGGCGGCGCCTACGACGTCATGGCCTCCAAGCACATGCTCGCCGACTTCAACTTCGCCTGGCCGACGGCGGAGATCGCCGTGATGGGGCCGGAGGGCGCGGTGAACATCATCCACCGCCGCGACATCGCCGCCTCACCCACGCCCGCCGAGCGGCGCGGGAAGCTGATCGAGGACTACAAGGCCCGCTTCGCGAACCCGTACACGGCGGCCGAGCGCGGCTACATCGACGACGTGATCGTGCCGCACGAGACGCGCCCGAAGCTGATCGCCGCGCTCGAGACGCTGAAGACCAAGCGCGTCGCCGGGCCGAAGCGCAAGCACGGCAACATCCCGCTTTAGAGGAATTCCCTGAGCGCTCAGCGCCGGGTGTAGGGTCGGCGGACCCCCCACTCCCCCAGGAGGCGCGATGCGCACCCCGGATGGATCCGGCGGGCGCCGGCTGAGCCGCGCGGAGTTCCTCCGCCTCACCGGTGTCACCGCCACCGCCGTGCTGCTCGGAACCGGCGAGCTGCAGTCCGGCCGGGCGTACGCCGCGCCCAGCTTCCCCGCCTACCCGTTCTCGCTCGGCGTCGCGTCGGGCGATCCGAGTCGCCACTCGCTCGTCCTCTGGACGCGGCTGGCGCCCGACCCGCTCGCGCCCGACGGCAGCGGCGGCATGCCGCCCGCGCCGGTCACCGTCCGCTACGAGGTCGCGCGGGACGACCGCTTCCGCCGGCTCGTCCGGCGCGGCACGGTCGAGGCGACCACCGAGCTCGCCCATTCCGTCCACGCCGAGGTCCGCGGCCTGCGCCCGGGCTTCGAGTACTTCTACCGGTTCAAGGCCGGGTCCGAGATCAGCCCGGTCGGCCGCACGCGGACGACGCCCGCCGGCTATGTCCGTGCCCTGCGGTTCGCGCTCGCGAGCTGCCAGCGCTGGCAGGAGGGCTTCTACAGCGTCCACCAGGAGATCGCGACCCGCGACCTGGACCTGGTCGTCTTCGTCGGCGACTACATCTACGAGAACGGGTTCGGCGCCACCGGCGGCGTGCGGCAGATCGCGTATCCGCTCGAGATCAGGTCGGAGTGCACCACGCTCGGCCAGTACCGGTGCCGGTACGGGCTCTACAAGTCCGACGTGCAGCTGCAGGCCGCGCACGCGGCCCATCCGTGGCTCATCACCTGGGACGACCACGAGGTCGACGACAACTACGCCGCGCTCACCCCGAGCGTCCCGCAGTCCGCCTTCCCCGCGCGGCGCGCCGCGGCCTATCAGGCGTTCTACGAGCACCAGCCGCTGGGGAGCGCGTCGTTCCCCGCCGGTCTGGACCTGCCGCTCTACCGCAGCGTGCCGTTCGGCCGGCTCGCCGACTTCCGGCTGCTCGACGGCCGCCAGTACCGCAGCGTCCAGGCGTGCGGCGGCGATCAGTCCACGCCGTGCCCGGAGTCGCTCGACCCCGCGCGCACGATGCTCGGCGCCCCGCAGGAGGCGTGGCTGCTCGACAGCCTGTACCGCTCCCGCGCGACGTGGAACGTGCTCGCGCAGCAGGTGATCATGTGCCGTGCCGACCGCGACCCGGGCCCGGAGCTGCGGACCTCGATGGACAACTGGAACGGCTACTCGCCGGCGCGGCAGCGGCTGTTCGACGGCGTCGCCGCCCGCGGCGTCGAGAACCTCGTCGTGCTCACGGGCGACGCCCACTGCAGCGTCGCGGCGAACCTGCGGCTGCAGTACGACGACCCCGAGTCGCCCGCGATCGGGTCGGAGATCGTCGGCACGTCGGTGTCCTCGGGCGCGAACGGCGCGGACGTCGACGTGCGCGGCGAGGAGTTCCTCGCCAGCAACCCGCACATGCTGTTCTACAACGCGCGCCGCGGCTACGTCGACTGCAGCGTGACCCGCGACACATGGCGGAGCGACTTCCGCTCCACCCCGGACATCAGCCGGCTCGACGTGCCGCTGACCACGATCGCGAGCTTCGTCAGCGAGGCGGGCGTGCCCGGCCTGCAACCGGACGGGGCGGTGCCGGCGACCTAGACGGGCTGCGCGGCGAGGCGCGCGCGCCGGCGGCGGCGGGAGCGATCGAGCGCGTAGGCGACGACGCCGAGCGCGATCGGCGGCCCGAGGATCGCCCAGGCCGGCAGGTCGAGGCCGGCCTTCGAGCTGACGCCGAGCGCCGCGCCGAGCATCGTGCAGCCGAGCGCGGGCCGGAGCCCGGCGGCGGGGACGACGCGCGCGAGCCGCTCGCCGATCAGCACCCCGGGGATCGAGCCGACGAGGATGTTGCCCATCAGGCCGTAGTCGACGTTGCCCGCGATCACGTGGGCGAGGCCGGCGGCCCAGAGCAGCACGGCGGCGTGGAAGACGTCCGTGCCGACGACCCGGTGCGGCGTGAGCCGGAAGATGAGGATCAGCGCGAGCCCGATCAGCGCGCCGCTGCCGACGGAGGTGACGCCGAGGATGAAGCCGAGCACGAGCCCGAGCCCGACCGCGGTGATCCGCGCGCGGCGGGTCAGCGTGACGCTCTCGCGCTCCCGGGTGTGGATGTCGCGCACGAACAGCGCCCGCGCGAGCGTCACGCCCGCGGTGAACGCGAGCGCACCGGCCACGCCCCAGAGCAGCGCCTCGTCCGGCGGCGACGGCAGCGACTCGACCAGGATCACGCCGCCGACCGAGCCCGGGCACGCTGCCGATCGCGAGCCACAGCGAGACGCCGAGGTCGACCGTGCCGTTGCGGAGGTGCTGCCAGCCGCCGACCGTCTTGGTCAGCGCGCCGTAGGCGATGTCGGTGCCGACCGCCACGACCGGCTGGGTGCCGATGAAGATCAGCAGCAGCGGCGTCATCAGCGAGCCGCCGCCGATGCCGGTCAGCCCGATCAGCACGCCGACGCCGAGCCCGAAGACGATGACCAGCGGGTCCATGGCGCCGACCGTTGTAGCACCAGCGCGGCGCCGACTAGGCTCTCGCCGTCCACGCAGGGAGAGAGGGGTCACGAGGACCATGCAGTCACGCCGTCAGTTCCTGTTCCGCGCGGGCGCCGCGGGCGCCGCGATCCTCGCGCCGCAGGCGCTGCGCCTGGCGCCGGCGGGCGCCGCCAAGCCGCGCCCCGTGCTCGGCTCCGGCTCGTTCGCCGAGGGGGTCGCGTCGGGCGACCCGGGCGCCCGGGCCATGACCCTGTGGACGCGCGTCGGCGGCGTCGAGCAGCGCGGCGGCGTCCGGCTGGAGGTCGCGCGCGACAAGGGCTTCCGGCACGTCGTGGCGCGCGAGAAGATCACCACCGGCCCGGAGCTGGCCGGGAGCGTCAAGGCGCGCGTGACCGGGCTCAAGCCCTACGAGGAGTACTTCTACCGCTTCGAGACCAAGCGGACGGAGAGCGCCGTCGGCCGCTTCCGCACCGCGCCGCCCGCGGACTCGCGCCAGCCGCTGACGTTCGCCTTCTTCTCCTGCCAGGACTACACGCACGGCTTCTACAACGCGCACGACGTGATGGCCCGCGAGGACCTCGACTTCGTCGTCTGCCTCGGCGACTACATCTACGCCGAGACCTACCACACGCTCGCCGGCGGGACCGCCGTGCGCGACGACACGATCGGCGCGCCCGGCTACTCCGCCGACGTCACGCGGATGGCGGTCGACGCTCGCCGACTACCGCGACAAGTACGCGCTCTACCGCCGCGACGCGTCGCTGCGCAAGCTGCACGCGAAGGCGCCGATGGTCGTGATCTGGGACGACCACGAGGTCCAGGACAACTACGCCGGGGCCGCGCCCGGCGGCGGGCTCCCGCCGGAGCAGGACTACACGACCGCGCGCCGCGCGGCCGGGCTACCAGGCGTGGTTCGAGTCGATGCCGACGTTCGCCGGCAAGCGCGACCGGATCTACCGCAAGCTGCGCTTCGGCAAGACGCTCGACCTCTTCATGCTCGACCAGCGCCGCTACCGCGCCGACCAGCCGTGCGACGACGCCGTCGTGCCGGGCTGCGCCGACCTCGGCCAGCCGCGGCCGTTCCTCGGCGACGAGCAGATGCGCTGGATCAAGCGCGAGCTCGACGGCTCCGAGGCCGCGTGGAAGGTGATCGGCAACGAGGTGATGATGATGCCGGCGAAGGTGCTCGGCGGCGCCTACTACCAGTTCGACTCGTGGCAGGGCTACCCGCGTCGAGCGCGAGGAGCTGCTCGGCCACATCGACCGCAAGAAGATCCGCGACGTCGTCTTCGTCACCGGCGACATCCACACGTTCATCGCCGGCGACGTCAACACGCAGGGCGGGCTCGGCAAGCCGGTCGCGCTCGAGTTCGTCGGCGGCTCGATCACGTCGAACAACTTCGGCGAGGTCGACCTCGACGTCGGCGGCGGGACGGTGCTGCCCGGCAACGACGCCGACCCGCACACCGACCCGGGGATCATCGACGCGCTCCGCGGGATCAACCCGTGGGTCGACGCGGCCGACTTCGACCACCACGGCTTCGGCCTCGTCAAGGCGACGCCGAAGGCGTTCGACGTCACGCTCAAGCGCGTCTCGACGATCAAGCGCAAGACCACCGCCCTGCTGTCCGACAAGGGCTTCCGCTACCGCGTCGAGCGCGGCCAGCGGTCGATCAAGGGCGTGAACGGCTAGAGCACGAGCTGCTGGGCCTCGACGCGCCCGGCGGACCACGCCGCGTGCGCGGCGATCGCGATCGCGAGGTCCTGGATCGCGAGGCCGGTGGAGTCGAACAGCGTGACGGCGTCGGCGTCCGGGCGGCCGGGCGCCGCGCCGGCGAGCACGGCGCCGAGGTCGGTCACGCGCTCGCGCGTGACCGCGCCCGCCTCGACGGCGCCCGTCAGCTCGCCGCCGTGCGACGCCTGCGCCCACTCGTCGCAGAACAGCGCGCAGCGCTGCACCGCGCCGATCGTCGCCTCCGCCTTGCCCGGGCCCGTCGGCGCCGAGCATGTTCAGGTGCAGGCCGGGATGGAGGTCGGCCTCGGCGACGACCGGCTCGTGGCCGGGGGTGACGCAGCAGACGACGTCGCAGGCGAGCGCCTCGGCGCGGTCGCCCGTGCGCCAGCCGAGCTCCGCGGCCAGCGCCTCCGCGGCCTCGGGGCGCGGGTCGGCGCACACGCCCGGCCCGTAGCCGGCGGCGGCGAGGCAGCGCGCGGCCCAGGCGCCGTGCAGGCCGCAGCCGATCACGCCGACGCTCGCCGCGCCCGTCGCGTGCGAGCGCGCCGGCGGCGACCGCCGCGACCGCGCCGGTCCGCAGCGCGGTCACCGCGCGGGCGTCGAGCAGCATCCGCGGCTCGCTCGTCGCAGCGTCCGAGAGGCAGACGACGCCCATCACCGTCGGCAGCCCGTGCGCGGCGGGGTTGCCCGGGAACGACGAGATCCACTTCAGCATCGCGAACCCGCCGCCCAGCGCGGGCATCGCGCGGAAGTCCCCGGCGGGCGGCGCGTCGAGGTAGACCTTGGCCGGCATCGTCCACTCGCCCGCGTGGTGGGCGGCGAACCCGTCGCGGACGTGCTCGATCGCCGCCGCCGGCGAGACGGCGGCGAGCACCGCGTCGTGGCCGAGGACCGGGACTACCACGGCAGGTCCGGCGCGAGCCCGATGCCCTCCATCCGCGCGGCCGTCAGCCACGCGTCGGGCGCGGGCTCCGGCGGCGCCGCGGGCGGCAGCGTGTCGCGCAGGAACTGCTCGACCGCGGCGATCACCGCCGCGGCCTCGTCGGGCGAGGCCGCCGAGCCTTCGAGCACGAGTCGCGGGCGCCGGTTCACGCCCGCAACCCTACGCGCTCGTCAGACCGCGCACTCGCCTTCGCCGCGGATGACCTGGAACGGGACCTTGCGGTTCCAGTCGATGAAGTGGCTCATCGTCTCCAGGCCGAACTCCACGGGCATGGCGAGGTCGCGCACCGCGTCCTCGAACGCGGTCGTCCCGACGCGCGCGGCGTAGTCGTTGAAGACCTCGCCGTCCTCGCGCTCCGCCTCGTACTTGCGCAGCCAGCGCTCGACCGCCTCGGGGACGCGCTTGGCGGGCAGCCGGACCTTCAGCCGCGCGCCGTAGGCGATCGCGCCGCCCTCGTAGTTGCCGCCGATGTGCGCCACGTAGGCCGGGATCGTGTGCTCGCCGACCTTGATCGACGCGCCGTAGAACCCGATGTTGCCGATGTGGTGCTGGCTGCAGCCGTTCGGGCAGCCCGACATCTTGATGTGGATCCGGCGGGTCAGCGGATCGGTGATCCGCATCGCCTCGATCCGCTCCTGCACCGCGCGGTTCAGGCCCATCGAGGACGTGATCCCGAGCTTGCACGAGTCGGTGCCGGGGCACGAGACGACGTCGTTGATCTGATCGGCGCCGGCGTCGCCGAGGCCGAGCGCCCGCAGCCGCTGCCAGACGTCGTAGACCGCCTCGTCGCGGACCCAGCGCAGGAGCAGGTTCTGGTGCACGGTCGTCCGCGCGTAGCCGCCCGAGAAGTCGCGCATGATCGCGGCGAGGCCGCGGAACTGCTCCGGGGTGAGGTCGCCGCGGACCACCTTGACCTGGACGGCGGAGAAGCCCGCCTGGCGCTGCGGCTCGACGTTCGCCTCGAGGAACGCCGCGAACGCCTGCCCGTCGCCGTTCGGCGAGCCGTACTGGAGCGGCGGCGCCGGCGCGTTGGCCTCCTCGTCGTGGACGAACAGCCGGTGGTCGACCGAGAAGTCGCGCTCTGCGACCCAGTCGCCCTCGAGCTCCTCGTCGACCATCCTGCGGACCTCGTCGATGCCGACCTTGTCGACCAGCACCTTGATCCGGGCACGGGCGCGGTTCACGCGCAGCCAGTCCTGGCGGTCGAAGATGCGGAACACCGCCTCGGCCCACTTGAGGTACTCGCCGTCGTCGGCGGTGACGAAGTCGACCAGCGTCGGCGCGATCCGCGGCATGATCGACGTGCCGCCGCCGACGCGGATCTCGAAGCCCTTGACGCCGTCGCGCTCGCGGGCGATGAAGGCGATGTCGTGGATGCCGGTCAGCGCGCGGTCGGTGTCGGAGCCGGTGAACGCGGTCTTGACCTTGCGCGGCATCAGCTGCGTCGTGGGGTGGCGCACGAAGTAGCGCACGTAGGCGCCGACGTACGGCGTCGGGTCCCAGAGCTCGTCGTGGCAGACGCCGGCCCAGGGGTCGGCGGTCACGTTGCGCACGGTGTTGCCGCAGCCCTCGCGGCTCGAGAGGCCGGCGGCGGAGATCTCGCGGATCAGCTCCGCCATGTCGCGCAGCGGGATGTGGTGGATCTGGATGTTCTGGCGCGTCGTGATGTGCGCCTTGTCCAGCGGCGCCCAGCGCTCGACGACGTCGGCGAACATCTCCATCTGCTCGGGGTTGATGCCGCCCCACGGCAGCTTGACGCGGACACATCTGGACGTCGGGCTGGCGCTGCCCGTAGACGCCCTGCTTCAGGCGGAAGCCGATGAACTCGGTCTCCTCCGTCTGGCCGGCGAGGAACTTCTCCGCCTCGTTGTCGAAGTCGTCGAACTCGCGCTCGAGGATCGGGATGACGTGGCCGGGCACGTCCGCGTGGACTTCGGGGTTCTCGAGCGACCCCTTGCGGCCGGTGCTGGTCGAAGGCTCCATAGCGGCTAAAAGGTATCACGGGAATCCCGCCCGGGATTGCATTGCTTGAATCCCGACCGGAGTTGATACGTTTTGAGCGATGGACACGGACGGGCGCCCCGCCGAGATCATCCTGGAGGCCGTCGAGCGCTTCGGCGAGGACCGCCTCGCGCTGGCCGCGTCGTGGCAGAAGGAGACGGCCGTGCTGGTCGACCTCGTCCGGCGCCACGCGCCCGCGGCGCGGATCTTCACGCTCGACACGGGCGAGCTGTTCCCCGAGACCTACGCCACCTGGCGCGCCGTCGAGGAGCGCTACGGGATCACCGTCGAGTCGCTACCGCGGCGAGTGGGTCCCCGGCATGTGGGCGACCGAGCCCGACCGCTGCTGCTTCCTGCGCAAGGTCGAGCCGCTCGAGCGCGCGCTCGCCGACGCCGACTGCTGGATCTCCGGCGTCCGCCGCGACCAGTCGCCCGACCGCGCGACGACCGAGGAGCTCGACTGGGACGAGCGCCACGGCCTCTGGAAGGCCAACCCGCTCGCGACCTGGACCGAGCGCGACGTCTGGGCCTACATCGCCGAGCACGACCTGCCGTACAACCCGCTGCACGACCAGGGCTACGCGTCGATCGGCTGCACGCACTGCACGCTCCCCGGCGCGGGCCGCGAGGGCCGCTGGGCCGGGCTCGAGAAGGACGAGTGCGGGATCCACGTGCAGGCCGCGTGAGCGCTACGGTCACGGCGTGAAGACCGCCAACACCCGCTGGCACGACGGCGCCGTCACCCCGGCCGACCGCGCCGCGGCGCTCGGCTTCAAGGGCGCCACCGTCTGGTTCACCGGCCTGCCGGCCTCCGGCAAGTCCACGCTCGCGGTCGAGCTCGAGGCGCTGCTGATCGGCGCGGGCCGCCCCGCGCTGCGGCTCGACGGCGACAACCTGCGCCACGGGCTCAACGGCGACCTCGGCTTCAGCGCCGAGGACCGGGCGGAGAACGTCCGCCGCACCGCGCACGCCGCGGCGCTGCTGGCCGAGGCCGGCGTGGTCGCGCTGACCGCGCTCGTCTCGCCGTACCGGAGCGACCGCGCCTCCGCCCGCGCGATCCACGAGGCCGCCGGCGTGCCGTTCCTCGAGGTCTGGGTCTCGACCGCGCTCGCCGAGTGCGAGCGGCGCGACCCGAAGGGCCTCTACGCCCGCGCCCGCGCGGGCGAGCTGCCCGGGCCTGACCGGCGTCGGCGACGTCTACGAGGAGCCGGAGCACGCCGACGTCGAGATCGGCGGGGCCGAGGCGATTCCCGCGGCGGCGCAGCGGGTACTCGCGCTCCTCGGCTGACCGCGCTGCGCGGCAGCCGCGTCTCGACCACGGAAGGAGCACGACCAGATGCGAAAGCTCACCGCCGCCCTCGGGGCGGTCGCTCGGCGCCGCCACGCTGCTGCTCGCGCTCGGCGGCGCGCCCGCCGGCGCGCAGGGCACGATGGCGTCCCACTACGGCGGCCTGCGCGACCACTGCGTCGGCTCGCGCCTCGAGTCGCACAACATCAGGAACAAGCGCGGCGGCGTCGTCGGTCACGTCGAGCTCTGGTACTCGTCGATCGCCGGCGGCCAGAACTGCGTGATGACCTACAACAAGGCCGGCAGCCCGTTCACCCGGACGTACATCTGGCGCCTGAAGCGCAAGGGCGGACTCGCCGACGCCGCGGCGGGCGACTCGGGCTTCTACCAGTACTACGCCGGCGGCTCGTACGTGAACAACGCGAACGGGCGCTGCCTGACCTGGGGCGGTACCGTCGGCGACTTCGGCTGGTTCAGCGACCCCGCGGGCGTGCACTGCGGCTGACCGGGTTTGCGCGTGGGCGCCTGTTGGGTTAGGGTTCCCTAACACCGACTGCCGCGGTCGGGTATCGACCGCGGCAGCCGGTCGAACCGGATGGACGCGCTGACCCCCTTCACCGAGCTCGCCGACGGGCCGTGCACCGACAACGGCGAGCTGCTGCTCTCGCTCGCGGCCGAGTTCTGGCCGGTCGACGCCGGCGCTGCCCGCGGGCGGCTCGACGACGCGTCGCGGCGGTTGTTCGGCGTCGCCGCGATGGCCGGGCCCGACCGCGCACGGCGGCTCGGCGCCGTGCTCGAGCGCGACCTGCGGGTCCAGCCCGACACCAGCTTCGACCCGGCCGTGCTGCGGCTCGACCGGGTCCTCGACACGCGCCGCGCGCACCCGCTGCTGCTGGCCGTGCTCGGCGTCGAGCTGCTGCGCCGCGCCGGCGTCACCGCGGCGGTGTGCTCCTCCCCGACCCGCTGGTTCGTCGGGCTCGGCGGCAACGGCCGCACCGTGCTGCTCGACGCCCGCCTCTCCGCACAGGCCGACCCGTGCCCGGACCGCGTCCGGCGCCACTGCGCGCACGAGGTCGCGTTCTGCGCGCTGACCGGCCTGGCCGAGCGCTTCGCCCGCGAGGGCCGGCGCAGCCGCGCCCGGCTGGCGCTCGCGCTGCGGATGGCGCTGCCGGTCGACGAGGCGGTGCGGATCGCGCTGCAGCGCGACCTCGACGGCTTCGACGCGCCCTAGGCCGCCCAGGCCGCGCGCAGCCGCGCGAGCCCCTCGGCGATCTCCGCCGGGTCGTGCGCGGTGAACGAGAGCCGCAGCGCCGCCCGGTCGGGCGGCCCGGCGAAGAACGGATAGCCCGGCACGAAGGCGACCTCGTGGCGGAGCGCGCGGTCGAGCAGCTCGGCGGCGTCCCAGCCGTCGGGCAGCCGCGCCCAGACGAACATGCCGCCGTCCGGCCGGTTGTGGGACGACCCGGGCGGGAGCGCGGCGGCCAGCCCGTCGAGCAGCGCGTCGCGGCGCGCGCCGTAGACCGAGCGCAGCGTGGCCACGCGCGCGTCGAGGTCGATCGCCTCCAGCCAGTGCGCGGCGGCGGCCTGGTCGACCGTGGAGGAGTGCAGGTCGGCCGCCTGCTTGGCGATCGTGAGCGGCCGGCGCAGCGGCTCGGGCGCGCGGACCCAGCCGATCCGCAGCCCGGGCGCGGCGATCTTCGAGAGCGTCGAGAGCGAGAGCACGCGGTCGTCGAGCGCGGCGAGCGTCGGCAGCGGCTCGCCGCGGTAGCGCAGCTCGCCGTAGGGATCGTCCTCGAGCAGCCAGAAGCCGGCGCTGCGCGCGAGCGCGACGAGCGCCTCGCGGCGCTCGAGCGGGAGCGTCCGCCCGGTCGGGTTCTGGAACGTCGGGATCGTGTAGAGCAGCCGCGCGCCGTGCCGCTCGGCCAGCGCGCCCGCGGCCTCGGGGTCGATCCCCTCGTCGTCGCACGGCACCGGCACGACGGTCGCCCCGGCGAGCTGGAAGGCCTGCAGCGCCGCGAGGTAGGACGGCTCCTCGACGAGCACGGTGTCGCCCGGCTCGAGCAGGACGGTGGCGATCAGCGTCAGCGCCTGCTGGGAGCCGCTGGTGATCAGCAGCTCGTCGGCGTGCGTCGGCAGGCCGCGGGCGGTGAGCCGCGCGGCGACCGCGGCGCGCAGGGCCGGGTCGCCCTCGGTGGTCGAGTACTGCAGCGTGCGGCCGACGGCCGCGTCGTGCAGGGCGGCGGCGAACGCCGCCCGCGTGCCGGGCCCGTCGAACAGCTCCGGCGCCGGCAGCCCGCCGGCGAACGAGATCACGCCCGGCTGCTGGGTGAGCGCGAGGATGTCGCGCACCGGCGACGACCGCGACGCCCGCGCAGCCGCGCGGCGAGCGGCGGCAGTGCGGCGATCTCGACCGTCATCCGACGAGCCTAGCGGCCGCGCCGGGTCCCGTCACCCGCCTCAGGCGGCGACCTCGGCGGGCGCGACCTCGCCGAGCAGCTCGGCGATCAGGTCGGACGAGGATCAGCCGCTGCTCGTCGTCGGCCAGCCCGCCGTCGGCGGTGAAGGCGTCGTCGGCGAGGCCGACCGGCAGCTCGCGGTCGACGACCCGGGCGCCGATCGCCCCCAGCACCTTGCGCAGCTCGGCCTGGGCCCAGACCGCGCCGAACAGGCCCGTGCTGGCGCCGACCACCGCGGCCGGCTTGTTGCGCAGCGGGCTGTCCTTCAGCGGGCGGGAGAGCCAGTCCAGCGCGTTCTTGAGCTGGCCCGGCACCGAGTGGTTGTACTCGGGCGTCGCGAACAGCACGGCGTCCGCGTCGCGGATGGCGGCGTCGAGCGACACGAGGCTCCAGTCGCGGTCGCCGCCGTCGTCGTCGGCGTCGTAGGGCGGCACGGCCTTCAGGCCCTCCCACACCTCGAGCTCGACCCCGGGCGGGAGCAGGTCGCCCGCCGCCCGGAGGAGCTTCGCGTTGTGGGAGTCCCGGCGCAGGCTGCCCGAGATCCCCAGGACCTTCATTACGCCTGGACCAGCTGGAGGTCGACGTGCAGCTTGACGTCGTTGGCCAGCGCGAGGCCGCCCTTGGGCAGCGGGTTGTTCCAGGTGATGCCGAAGTGCGAGCGGTCGATGCTCGCCTCGAGCGTGATGCCGAGGCGGGTGTTGCCCCACGGATCCTCGTGCGGCTCGACGAGGACGCCGCGCGCCTCGACGGGGCGGGTGTCGCCCTTGATCGTCAGGTTGCCGTCGACGACGAGCGCGTCGCCCTCGGTCCGCCAGGCGGTCGACTCGAACGTGATCGCCGGATGGCGCTCGCTGTCGAAGAAGTCGGGGCTCTGGAGGTGGGCGTGGAAGTTCTCGTCCTTGACGTCGATCGTGGTCGGGTCGACGGAGCCCTTGAGCACCGGCGCGTCACCCGTCGTGTCGAGCGTGACGTCGACCTTGGCGAAGCCGGCGCGGAACGTCGAGACCATGTACTTGATCGAGAAGCCGGCCGTGGAGTGGACCGGGTCCGTGCCCCAGGTCGCGGCAGGAAGCTGGGTCTGCGTGGCGGTGCTCATCGGTGGTTCCCCTTGCTGTGGTCGTCCCCGCGGACCGTGGTCCGCTTACTGATGGTTAGCACTGTAGCGCGCACTGGTTGCACGCGCAAGGGGAATCGGACCGCGGTCCGATCCGGGACGTCAGGGCCGTGCGACGAGCCCGCGGTCGAGCAGGTCGCGGAAGCGCTCGATCGCGTCGGCGATCCCCTCGTCGAGCGGGGTCGCGGGGGCGGGGTCGCCCGTGTCGGCGGGGAACGGCAGCTCGACGTCGGCGTAGGTGATCCGCGCGCCCGGCACCGCCGCCTCGATCGCCGCGATCACCTCGTCGGTGTGCACCGTCGGGCCGCCGACGTCGCGCACCGGCGCGCCCTCGACCGGCTCGCGCGCGGCGCGGACGAACGCCGCGGCCACGTCGGGCGCGTACTGGAGCTGGTAGGCGCCGCCGAACGGCAGCTCGTACTCCAGGCCGGCGGCGGCGTGGAGCATCGCGGTGGTCGGGCGCGGAGGTGACGCCCTGGTCGCGGCCCGGCCCGTAGACGGTGTGCGGGCGCAGGCCGACGCTGGCGACCCCCTGCTCGGCCGCGTAGACGCTCGCCGTGCCCTCGTTGGCGCGCTTGAAGACCCCGTAGAGCGTGCTCGGGACGCCCTCCATCGCCGCGCCGGTCGTCGTGTCGTCGAGCGCGTCGTAGGCGGCGACGGACGAGGCGTAGACGACCGGGCCCATCCGGTCCTGGCGGCGCGTGACCGCCTCGAACACGTTGACCGTCCCGACGACGTTGACGCGCGCGCCGAGCGGCGGGTCGGCGCGGCAGAAGGGGACCTGCAGCGCCGCGAGGTGGATCACGTGGGTGATCCCGTGCTCGTCGATCGTCCGCTCGAGCGCCGGGAGGTCGGTGATGTCGCCCTGGACCCGGGCGACCCCGGCGAGCGCGTCGTCGTCGAGCAGCAGGCGGAGGCGGTGGAGGTCGTCGGACGCGTCGAGCGCGACGACGCCCGCGCCCTCCCCCACGAGCTGCGCGACGGTCCACGCGCCGATGCAGCCGTTGGCGCCGGTGACGAGGTAGCGATGCATGGCGCGGGATCGTAGTGCTGCGGATAGCATCCGCGCCCCATGTTCTCCAAGGTCCTCGTGGCGAACCGCGGCGAGATCGCCGTGCGCGTGATCCGTGCGCTCGACGAGCTCGGCATCGCGTCCGTCGCCGTCTACTCCGAGGCCGACCGCGACGCGCAGCACGTCAAGCGCGCGGGCGAGGCGTACCTGATCGGGCCCGGCCCCGCCGCCCAGTCCTACCTCGTCGTCGACAAGCTGCTCGAGGTCGTCGAGCAGTCGGGCGCCGAGGCCGTCCACCCCGGCTACGGCTTCCTCGCCGAGAACGCCGCCTTCGCGCGCCGGCTCGAGGAGGCGGGGATCACGTTCATCGGCCCGCCGGCGGCGGCGATCGACGCGATGGGCTCCAAGACGCGGGCGCGCGAGCTGATGCAGAACGCCGGCGTCCCGATCGTCCCCGGCACGACCGACCCGGTCGACACCGTCGAGGAGGCCGCGAAGATCGCCGAGGGGATCGGGTACCCGATCGCGGTCAAGGCGGCCGGCGGCGGGGGCGGCAAGGGCTTCCGCGTCGCGCTCGAGCCGGACAAGCTCTCCGACGCGTTCGAGGGCGCCGCGCGCGAGGGCGAGAAGTTCTTCTCCGACGCGACCGTCTACCTCGAGCGCTACCTGCCCGACCCGCGCCACGTCGAGGTCCAGGTGCTGGCCGACGGGCACGGCAACGTGATCCACCTCGGCGAGCGCGACTGCTCGATCCAGCGCCGCCACCAGAAGCTGATCGAGGAGTCGCCGGCGCCGCTCGTCGACGCGGAGCTGCGCGAGCGGATCGGCCGGATCGCGACCGAGGCGGCGCGCGCGGTCGACTACCGCGGCGCGGGCACGATCGAGGGGCTGCTGCAGGACGGCGAGTACTTCTTCCTCGAGATGAACACGCGGGTCCAGGTCGAGCACTGCGTGACCGAGGCGACGACCGGGATCGACATCGTCCGCGAGCAGATCCAGATCGCCGCGGGCGAGCCGCTGTCGGTCGCGCAGGACGAGGTCGTGCTGCGCGGCCACGCGATCGAGTGCCGGATCAACGCCGAGGACGCCGCGAAGAACTTCGCCCCCGCGCCGGGCACCGTCGCGCACTACCGCGAGCCGTCCGGGCCGGGCGTGCGCGTCGACTCCGGCGTGCTGTCGGGCTCGGAGATCACGCCGCTCTACGACCCGATGGTCGCGAAGCTGATCGTCTGGGACAGCGACCGCGAGGCCGCGACGCGGCGGATGGCGCGCGCGCTCGAGGAGTTCGAGATCGAGGGCGTCAAGACGCTGATCCCGTTCCACAAGGCGATCATGGCCTCGGAGCAGTGGGGCGACGGCGAGACCTGCCGCGACCTGATCGAGGACCGCGACTGGCTCAAGACGCTCGCCTTCGAGGCGCCCCCGCAGGCGGCCGAGGACGAGCCGGAGCCGCTCGAGCGCTCCTACACCGTCGAGGTCTCGGGCAAGCGCTTCGACGTGCGCGTGCTCGGCGACGCGATCGCCGCGCCCGCGGGCGGGAACGGCGCCGCGCCGGCGGCCGCGAAGCCGCGCCGCGCCGAGCGCAAGGGCGGCGGCGCGAGCGGGGGCGGCGGCGACACGCTCGCCTCGCCGCTCCAGGGCAACGTCTTCAAGGTGCTGGTCGAGCAGGGCGCCGAGGTCGAGGAGGGCGCCCTGATCTGCATCATCGAGGCGATGAAGATGGAGAACGAGATCACCGCCCACAAGGCGGGCAAGGTGGCCGAGCTGCCGATCTCCGAGGGCGCCGCCGTCAGCGTCGGCGCGACCCTCGCCGTCATCACGTCGGGCTGACGCGCTCCACGTTCTCCGCGTGGATCTTCTTCTGGGCGCCGGTCCGGCGCGCCAGCGGGAGCGGCGCGTCCGCGCCCTGCTCGAGCAGCGCCTGCAGGTAGGCGCGGTCCTCGCGCAGGATCGCCAGCGCGCGCTCGCCCTCGAGCGGGGAGCCGTGGCCGGGCACGACGTGCGCGGCGGCCTCGACGAGCGGCTCGAGCCGGTCCAGCGTCGCGAGGTAGGCGGACGCCGATCCGCTCTCGGAGATCCACGGGATCTCGACCGGCGACACGTAGTCGCCGACGACCAGCACGTCCGCCCACGGGATCCGGACCGCCATCCCGTCGAGCGTGTGGCCCTCGGTCGGGTGCAGCTCGAGCTCGCGCTCGCCGATCCCGCAGTGGCCGGGCACCGGCAGCGCCTGCGGCGAGGGGATCGCGAGCGGCGCGGGCCGGCTCGACGTAGTGCTCCTCGTCGAAGTCGCGCAGCTCGCGCTGCGCGGCGCCGGGCTCGTTGCGCAGCCGCGCGGCGCTCGACTCGGCGACGCCCAGCGGCGCGTCGGGGAACCCGTAGCGCCCGAGGACGTGGTCCCAGTCGACGTGGGTGGCGAGGCAGCCGACGATCCGGAAGTCCGCCTGCTGCGCGATCGCCGGCAGCAGCTCGAGCTCGTCGGGCAGGACCGGCGAGTCGATGCAGAACGCCTCCTCGCCCGAGCGCACGAGGGTGCACGTCGTCTGCCAGAACCGCGACGTGACGACGATCACGTCGGGATGCAGCCCGACGGCCTTCATCAGTGGCTCCTCCGGTCCGCCGGAGGAGCCACTAGGCGGCGCCGAGCAGCTTCGCCGCCTCGAGGAGGGTCTTGACCTCCGCGGTCGGCTTCTTCTGCGAGGAGTCGAGCGTCTCCTTGTTGCGGTTGACCCAGATCACCGGGACCTTCGCCTTGAGGCACGGCTCGACGTCGTAGTAGTAGCTGGAGGTGATGTGCACCCAGCCCTTCTTGCCGCCGATCCGCCGCTCGGCCTCCTTGAAGTGCGCCGGGTCCGGCTTGTAGGAGCGCACCTGCTGGGCGGTGACGACGAGGTCGAAGTCGGTCTTGAAGAAGCGCCGCGTCTCGCCGAGCAGCTTGTCGTCGACGTTCGAGATCAGCCCGACCTCGAACTTCTTCGCGAAGCGCTCGAGCTGCGTGTTGGTCTCCTTGAACGGGGGCCAGCGCGACAGCGACGCGGGCAGGAACCCGGAGCGCGACGGCTCGAGCGGCCAGCCGAGCTGCTTGGAGATCTGGACGGCGGTGCGGCGCAGCACCTCGGCGTAGAGCTCGTAGGAGCCGCTCTTGATCTCCTGCTGGGTCTGCAGGAAGAGCGGGATGAGCTCGTCGCGCGACAGCGTGTAGCCGTCCTTCTCCGCCTCCTTGGCGAAGGCGTCGTACACACCCGTCTCCCAGTCGATCAGGGTGCCGTAGACGTCGAACGTGGTGAAGGTGACTTCCTTGGGGAGCGGCATGGGCGGTGCAGCATTGTGACAGCGCCCCGGGAATGGCGCTTCGATCATCGGCCGTTGGCTAGAGTCGGGCCCGCTTATGGACCTCCTCGAATACCAGGGCAAGCAGCTCTTCGCGCGCCACGGCGTGCCCGTGCCGAAGGGCGCGCCCGCCACCACCGTCGAGCAGGCGGTGGCCGCCGCCGACGAGCTCGGCTACCCCTGCGTCGTCAAGGCGCAGGTGCTGATCGGCGGCCGCGGCAAGGCCGGCGGGATCAAGCTCGCGCAACGACCGCAAGGAGGCCGAGGAGCACGCCCGCGCGATCCTCGGCATGGACATCCGCGGCTTCACCGTCCACGAGCTGTGGGTCGAGCAGGCGTCGGACATCGCGACCGAGTACTACGCCTCGATCGTCTTCGACCGCTCGGCCAAGATGCCGCTCGTCCTGCTCTCGACGCAGGGCGGGATGGACATCGAGGAGGTGGCCGACTCGCGATCCCGACGCGATCGCCCGGCTGCACGTCGACCCGCTGCTCGGCTTCCAGGACTTCCACGCGCGCCGGCTCGCCTTCGAGGCCGGCGTCGACGCGGACGTGATCCGCGGCGTCGGCGCGCTGCTCTCGCCGGCTCTACGACGCGTTCGTCGGCGAGGAGGCGCTGCTCGTCGAGGTCAACCCGCTGATCGTCACCGGCGACCGCTCGGTCGCCGCGCTCGACGCGAAGGTGACGCTCGACGACAACGCGCTCTTCCGCCATCCGGAGAACGCCGAGCTGCGCGACGTCTCCGCGCGAGGACCCGCAGGAGCGGATGGCGCGCGAGCGCGGGCTGACCTACGTGAAGCTCGACGGCAACGTCGGCATCCTCGGCAACGGCGCCGGGCTCGTGATGAGCACGCTCGACGTCGTCGCCCAGGCGGGCGGCTCGCCGGCGAACTTCCTCGACGCGGGCGGCGGCGCCAAGGCGGAGGAGATCACCAGCGCGGTCGAGGTGATCCTCTCCAACGACAAGGTCTCGGCCGTCCTGTTCAACATCTTCGGCGGGATCACCCGCTGCGACGAGGTCGCCAAGGGCCTGATCGAGGCGTTCGCCCAGATCAAGCCGACGGTGCCGTTCGTCGTCCGGCTGGACGGGACCAACGACAAGGAGGGCCGCGCGCTGCTCGCCGAGGCCGACCTCCCCAACGTGCACACGGAGGCCACCATGCTGGGCGCCGCCACCAAGGTCGTGGAGCTGGCGTCGATGAGCGTCTTCGTCGGCAAGGACACGAAGCTCTGCACCTCGGGCATCACCGGCCGCGAGGGCACGTTCCACACGCTCAACAACAAGCGCTACGGCACGAACGTCGTCAGCGGCGTCACGCCCGGCAAGGGCGGCCAGGACGTCGAGGGCATCCCCGTCTTCAACACGTTCCACGACGCCGTCGCGCGAGACCGGCGCGAACACGGCGATGATCTTCGTCCCGCCGCGCTTCGCCGCCGACTCGATCCTCGAGGCCGAGGACGCCGGCATCGCGCTGATCATCGCGATCACCGAGGGCATCCCCGCCCACGACGAGCTGCGCGTCTACAACCACCTCGCGCGGAACCCCGACGTCCGGCTCGTCGGCCCGAACTGCCCGGGCATCCTCTCGCCGGGCAAGGCCAACGTCGGGATCATCCCGGCCGCGTTCTTCAAGGAGGGCAACGTCGGCGTCGTCTCGCGCTCGGGCACGCTGACCTACCAGATCGGCAACGAGCTGGCCCAGCGCGGGTTCGGCAACTCGAGCATCGTCGGCATCGGCGGCGACCCCGTCCCGGGCACGAGCTTCATCGACGTGCTCGCCGCGTTCGAGTCCGATCCGGAGACCGAGCTGATCGTGATGGCGGGCGAGATCGGCGGCTCGGCCGAGGAGGAGGCCGCCGACTACATCGCCGAGCACGTGACGAAGCCGGTCGTCGCCTACATCGCCGGCTTCACCGCTCCGCCCGGCAAGACGATGGGCCACGCCGGCGCGATCGTCTCCGGCACGGCCGGCACGGCGAAGGCCAAGCAGGCCGCGCTCGAGGAGCGCGGCGTGCGCGTCGGCCAGACGCCGACCGAGGTCGCCGAGCTCGCGGCGGAGCATCGCGGGCTCGCTCGCGCGCTGAGCGAGCCCGCGGTTTCGTCTAGCGGCGCCGCAGCTCCAGCGGCGTCCGGATCGTCGGCGCCGCGCGGGCGGTCGGTGCCCCGACGGGGTCGACGGTCCAGTCCGGGTGGCCCGGCATGGGCGGCGTCGTGTCCGCGTAGAGCCACGCGCGCAGGAACGGCCCGAGGTCGCGGCCCGCGATCCGCGACGCGAGCGCGATGAAGTCGGCCGACGAGGCGACGCCGTCGCGGTGGATCGCGCACCCACGCGCGCTCGAGCCGCTCGAACGGCCGCGTCCCCATCTGCTCGCGCAGCGCGTAGAGCACGAGCGCGCCGCCGAAGTAGACGTTGATGTTGAAGACGTCGTTCGCGTCGCCCGAGCGCGGCTGGCCGGGCGGGCCGTTCTCCGCCCGCAACTGGTCCTGGATCCCGTAGACGAACCGCATGAACGACTCGAGGTCCGTTGCCTCGTCCACGCCGGTGTCGTCGGCGACCCAGCCGTGCTCGTCCGCCCACAGCAGCTCGTACCACGTGGCATGGCCCTCGTTGAGCCAGACGTCGCTCCACTCGTACGGCGCGACGCTGTCCCCGAACCACATGTGCGACAGCTCGTGCAGCATCGTCGGGCTCCAGACGCCCTCGTCGTAGTCGCGGAACCAGGGGATGTCGTAGAGCGACAGCGTCTGCGTCTCGAGCGCGAAGCCGAGCTCCGTGTTCACGACGAACGACCCGTAGGCGTCGAACGGGTACGCGCCCGACGCGGTCCTGCATCCAGTCGAGCTGCGGGCAGCTCCTGGGCGAGCTTCGGGCGCAGGTCGGCGGTCAGGCTCGGCGGCGTGACGTCGCGGACGACGATCCCGTCGTGGACGCCGCGCGGGGTCAGGTCGAAGCCGCCGACCGCGAGCTGGATCAGCTCGGTCGCCATCGGCTGGCGCTGGAGATAGACGGTGTGGCGTGCGGCCCGCGCGCGTCCAGTGCGCGACCTGGACGCCGTTGCCGACCGCGGTGGTGCCGGCCGGGACGTCGAAGCGCTCGGTGAAGCTGACGCCTTGTCGCGCGGGTGGTCGTTGGAGGGCAGGAACGCGTGCGTGGAGTCCGGCTGACCGGCGGTGGCGCTCCCGTCCGGCGTGACGAAGAACGCGGTCGAGAGCAGCACGTCCGGGTCGGGCGCGGTCGGCGCGGCGGTGAAGTCGCGCACCTGGACGACGAACGGCCGCCCGTCGCGGGATCACGCTGCGCGGCGTGATCACGAGCTCGTCGCCGGACGCGGCGCCAGGCGCGCCGCCCGGCCGTCGACGCTGACACGCGCCGACGCCCTGCGCCGCCGAAGTCGAGGTCGAAGCGCGAGAGCGACTGGGTCGCGCGGGCGAGGATCGTGACGGTCCCGTCGAGCGGCTGCGCCGGATCGCTCGTCGCGTAGCGCAGGTCGACGTCGTAGTGCAGAGCGTCGTAGCCGCCGTTCCCGAGCATCGGATAGAGCTTGTCGCCGATGCCGGGGGCGCCGGGCGTGCCGTGCGGACGAGGCGGCGGCCGGACCGGCCGCGAGGAGCCCGGCGGCGACGCCGAGCAGGAGGGCGAGCCGCGCCCCGCGGCCGCGTGATGTGCGACATCGGCGCGACCGTATGAGCGGGCGCACCGGGTAACAAAGTCGATCCCGTCCGCGGCCGGACTCCGACTACGACACGTCGGCGGCCGCGGCCCTGGACGCCTCGCCCGGCGGGTCGCTGCGTAAGCTGGGAGCCATGGCACCGATCTCCTTCGCCCGGGGCGCGCCGTCGCTCGACATCGTCGACGTCGAGGGCCTGCGCGAGGCGGCGCAGCTGGCGTTCGACAAGGACCCGGCGGGCACCGTCGCCTACGGGACGTCCGTCGGCTACGTGCCGCTGCGCGAGTGGATCGCCGAGCAGCACGGCGTCGAGGTCGAGCAGGTGCTGGTCACCAACGGCTCGATGCAGGCCGACGCGTTCCTGTTCCAGCTGCTCGTCGGACCCCGGCGACCCCGTCGTCGTCGAGTCGCCGACCTACGACCGCACGCTGCTGAACCTGCGCAACCGCGAGGCCGACCTGCACATGGTCGAGCTGGAGACCGACGGGATCGACACCGCCGCGCTGCGCGCGCTGCTCGAGACCGGCGTGCGGCCCAAGCTCGCGCACGTGATCCCGAACTTCCAGAACCCCGCCGGCTACACGCTGAGCGCCGCCAAGCGCGGGCGAGCTGCTCGCGCTCGCCGCCGAGTACGACTTCACGATCTTCGAGGACGACCCGTACATCGCGATCCGCTTCGAGGGCGAGACGCTGCCGACGATGCGCGAGCAGGACGACGCGGGCAAGGTCGTCTACGCGTCGTCGTTCTCCAAGACGGTCTGCCCCGGCATCCGCGTCGGCTACCTGGTCGGCCCGCAGGCCGTGATCAAGCAGATCCAGGGGATCGCGACGAACACCTACATCTCGCCGAACATGGTCGCCCAGTCGATCGTGAACCAGTTCGCCCGCTCCGGGCGGATGGACGGCGCGATCGCCACCGTGAAGGACGCGCTGCGCGAGCGTCGCGACGCGCTGGTGACCGCGCTGGCGCGCGAGCTGCCCGAGGCGCGCTTCTCGCCCCCGTCGGGCGGCTACTTCATGTGGGTCGAGCTGCCGGAGGGCGTCCGCGTGGCCGACCTCGAGGTCGCCGCGAAGGAGCGCGAGGTGCTGTTCGTCAAGGGCACCGACTTCCTCCTCGAGGGGGGCGAGAACACGCTGCGCCTCGCCTACTCGGGGGTGACGCCGGAGCAGATCGACGAGGGCGTCACGCGGCTCGCCGAGGCGGCGCGCTCGCTGGGTGTCGCTGCCTGAGCACCATCCGTACGGGACGGCCCGCTCGCAGTTCGGCGAGCTGTTCCTGCCGACGACCGGCGACGGTCCGTTCCCCGTCGCCGTCGTGCTCCACGGCGGGTTCTGGCGCGCGCGCTACGGCCGCAAGCAGTCGCGGCCGCTGTGCGAGGACCTCGCCGCGCGCGGCTGGGCGGCCTGGAACGTCGAGTACCGCCGGCTCGGCGACGGCGGCGGCTTCCCGCGCACGCTCGACGACGTCGCCGCCGCGGTCGACCACCTCACCGCGGTGCCCGCGCATCGCCCCGGCGCGCTCGACCTGTCGCGCGTCGTCGCGATCGGGCACTCCGCGGGCGGCCACCTCGCGGCCTGGCTCGCGACGCGCGAGGTCGCGCGCGTGCCGCTGACCGGCGTCGTGGCGCAGGCCGGCGTGCTCGACCTGCGGATGGCGTCGGCGCTCGGGCTGAGCGACGGGGTCGTCCACGAGCTCCTCGGCGGGACCCGCCGCGGAGCTGCCCGACCGCTACGCGCCGCGTCGCCGGCGGAGCGGCTGCCGCTCGGCGTCCCGGCGCTCGTGACCCACGGCGACCGCGACGACATCGTCCCGCCCGCGATCAGCGAGTCGTTCGCCGCGGCGGCCGCGCGCGGCGGGCGACGACGTCGAGCTGGTCGTCGCCCCCGGCGAGGACCACTTCGGCCACCTCGACCCGCGCAACCCGCTGTGGGCGGCGGTGACGGCGTGGCTGACCCGCTGAGCCGCGCGGCGGCGGAGGCGGCCGACGCCGCCGATCCGCTCGCGCGCGTTCCGCGACCGCTTCGTCGCCGACGCCGCCGGCGTCCTCTACCTCGACGGCAACTCGCTCGGCCGGCTGCCGGTCGCGACGCGCGAGCGGCTCGCGGCGGCCGCCGGCGAGTGGGGCGAGCGGCTCGTCGGCGGCTGGCCGGACTGGATCGACGCGCCCGGGCGCGCGGGCGACGCGCTCGCGCCGCTGATCGGCGCCGGGCCCGGCGAGGTGCTCGTCTGCGACTCGACCACGGTCAACCTGTACAAGCTCGTCGGTGCCGCGCGTGGCGGGCGACGGCGCGCTGGTCACCGACCGCGGCAACTTCCCGACCGACCGCTACGTGCTCGAGGGGATCGCGGCCGAGCGCGGGCTGACGCTGCGCCAGTTCGACGGCGAGCCCGACGCGGCCACGCTCCCGTGCGGGCCGGGCGACGTCGTCGTCCTCTCGCACGTCGGCTACCGCAGCGGCGCGGTCGCCGACCTGCCCGCGCTCCAGGCCGCGGCGACCGCGCGCGGCGCGACGCTGATCTGGGACCTCAGCCACTCGGCGGGCGCGATCCCGGTCGGCCTGCGCGCCGCCGGCGCGGAGCTCGCCGTCGGCTGCACGTACAAGTACCTCAACGCCGGGCCGGGCGCGCCCGGCTACCTGTACGTGCGCGGGCGAGCGCCAGGCGGAGCTGCGCTCGCCGATCTGGGGCTGGTTCGGCCAGCGCGACCAGTTCGCGATGGAGCGCGGCTACGACCCCGACCCGTCGATCCGCCGCTTCCTCGCGGGCACCCCGCCGATCCTCGGGCTCGCCGCCGTCGAGGAGGGCGTGCGGCTGACCGCCGAGGCGGGGATCGGCGCCCTGCACGCGAAGGCGATCGCGCTGACCGAGCGGATGATCGCGCTCCACGACGCGTGGCTGGCGCCGCTCGGCTTCGCGCTCGCGACGCCGCGCGACCCGGCGCGCCGCGGCTCCCACGTCGCGCTCACCCATCCCGAGGCGTGGCCGCTGACCCGCGCGCTGATCGAGCGCGCGAACGTGGTGCCCGACTTCCGCGGGCCCGACGTGATCCGGCTCGGCGTCGCCCCGCTCTACACCGGGCACGCCGACGTCTGGGACGCGCTCGACCGCCTGCGCGGGCTGGCCGAGCGCGGCGAGCAGCGCGACTTCGACGCGCGGCCCGGCCGCGTCACCTAGCTAGCGGCCGTAGCGGTCCTTGGAGAGCACGAGCTGCTCGGGCAGCGCCGTGCGCGCCGGCGGCGACGGGTCCGCGATCACCGACACCGTCTCGGCGACGGACCGGCTGATCTCGCACGGCCGGCCGGCGAGCGTGACGACGATGTGCTCGTCGTCGGCCTCGGTCACGCTCCCCTCGAGGCCCGGCTCGATGCCCGGAGTCCTTGAGGTAGTGCAGCAGGTCCTCGGCCTCGTTCTCGAAGCGCAGGATGCGGACGCTCGCGCCCTCCTCGACGTCGCCCAGCGGCACGCCGGTGAGCCGCTCGCCGATGTAGATCGGATGCCCGTGCGGGCAGGTCTTGGCGTCGCCGATGGCGGCGAGCATGCGCTCCTCCAGGACCGGCGACATCGCGTGCTCCAGCCGCTCGGCCTCCTCGTGGACCTCGTCCCACGGGATCGCCGAGGACGTCGGTCAGGAAGCGCTCGATCAGGCGGTGGCGGCGGACGATCCCCTCGGCGTGCTCGCGCCCGTCGTCGGTGAAGCTCAGCGCCTTGTCGGCGCCGCGCGTGACGTAGCCGTCGCGCTCGAGCCGCCCGATCATCTCGTGCACCGTCGGCGCGGAGAGCTGCATCGCGCGGGCGACGTTCGCGCCGGTCATCGGCAGCCCGGCCTCCTGCAGCCAGAAGATCGTCTGCAGGTACTCCTCTTCGGCAACCGTGGCTTGATCGTGCGACATGACCCTGATCGTATCCCCTACGGAGCGGTCCCCATCGCGGCGACGCGCCGCTCTGCGAGCTCGAGGAAGGCGCGGGTCGCCGGCGAGAGCCGCGCGCTGCGCCGGGTGATGAACGCGAAGCTGTCGTAGAGCGGCGGATCGAGCGGCACGCTGTGCAGGATCCCGGCGTAGCCGCGCGTCTCCAGCACGCTGGGGACGGAGATCGTGTCGCCCAGCCCGCGCGCCGCCAGCTCGAGCGCCGCGGTCAGGTACTCCACCTCGATCTCGGGCTCGAGCCGGACGCCGGCGCGCTGCGCGCGCTCGGCGAGCAGCCGGCGCAGCGGGTCGACCGGGCCCCAGCGCGCGTCGTAGAGGATCAGCGGCGCCGCGGCGAGCTCCTCGATCGTCTTGGGCCGCCGCACGCGCGCCGGGTCGGCGCTCACGTAGTGGTTCTCCTCGCGCACCGCCGGTCGCACCTCGAGCGCCGAGTCGTCGACGGGCAGCGCGATCAGCCCGGCCTCGAGCCGGCCCTCGCGGACCGCGTCGGCGACCTCGACGGAGTTCTGGCCGACCACCCGCACGCGCACGTCGGGATGGGCGCGGCGGAACTCCTCGACGAGCCCGCCGAGCAGCGAGTGGTGGGCGCTGCCGAACGTGCCGAAGCTCACCGTCCCGCCGGCCAGCGTGCGGACCTGCTTGACGGAGTCCGCGGCCTCCTCGGCCTCGCGCAGCGTCGCCTCGGCGTGCGGCCGCAGCGTGCGGCCGGCGTCGGTGAGCACGAGCCGCCGACCGGCGCGCACGAACAGCGCCACGCCGAGCTCGGCCTCGAGCCGGCGGATCTGGTCGGAGAGGCTCGGCTGGGCGAGCAGCAGCGACTCCGCGGCGGCCGAGAACGAGCCGTGCTCGGCGGCGGCGAGGAAGTAGCGGAGCTGTTGCAGTGTCATAGCCTTAGCCTTCTGCGTTCCGAAGCTAAGACAGGCTACAACTTTTGCGCACAAGCGTCCGATACTGGTTGCATGATCACCTTCATCTCCATCGCGGCACCCCTCGCCGCCCTGGGCGTGATCGATGCCCTCGCGTTGCGGTTCGGCGCCGAGACCCGGCCCGGCTTCGACGAGCGCACCCCGATCCGCTAGCCCAGCCCCATCATCGATCACGCGCGCACGGCCACGAACCAGTGGCCGGCGTGCACGATCTCCCCGCCGCCCAGCTCGTCCGCGAGCTGCGCCGGCGCGAACCAGCGCTTGAACACCTCGTGGCGCGAGCCGTCGTCGAGGACGCGCGGGTCCATGCGCTCGGCCGGCACGTCCGGCCGCCGCGCGGAGTCGACCACCAGCAGCTCCGGCGCGAGCCGGCGCGCGCGCTCCAGGAAGCGGGCCCGCTCGGGCTCGCGCAGGTGCCCGTAGAAGTGGCCGGCCGAGACGCGCTCGAACGCCCCGTCGGGGAACGGCGGGTCGAGCGCGTCGCCCTCGACCACGTGCGGGAGCCGCCCGCGCGCGATCGCGAGCATGCCCGGGCTCGCGTCGAGCCCCGTCACCTCGCCCGGCAGCCGGCGCGCGAGGAACGCGGTCCCGCACGCGAGGTCGAGCGTCCGCGCCGGCGGGAGCGCGCCGAGCGCGGCGATCAGCTCCGCCACCTCGGCGTGCCAGCCGGGCCGCTCGCGCGCCGCGAACAGGCCCTCGCCGGTCCACCAGTCGTCGTACTCCGGCGCCCGCCGCTCGTAGTACTCGCGCATCGCCGGATAGCATCGCGCAGACCGTGGCGCTGCCCCTCTCCCCACCCGTCCTGCCCCAGCTCGCCAAGACGGCGCGCGCGCTGCCGACCGGCGACGGCTGGGTCTACGAGCCGAAGTGGGACGGCTTCCGCGCGATCGCGTTCGTCGACGGCGGCGAGGTCCACCTGCAGTCGCGCAACGGCCGGCCGCTGACGCGCTACTTCCCCGAGCTCGCGTTCCCCGCGGGCCGCTACGTGCTCGACGGCGAGATCGTGCTGTTCGACGCCGACGGCGGCCAGGACTTCGACGCGCTCGGCCAGCGGATCCACCCCGCGGCGTCGCGGATCGCGATGCTCGCCGAGAAGACGCCGACGCGGTTCATCGCCTTCGACCTGCTCGCGCGCGACGACGAGATCCTCTTCGAGCGGCCGCAGGCGGAGCGGCGCGACCTCCTCGCGCGCGATCGTCGAGAAGCCCGTCGACCTCACGCCGTCCACGGAGGACCCCGACGAGGCGCAGCCGTGGCTCCAGCACGCCGAGGGCGTGATCGCCAAGCGCCAGGACGCGCCGTACCTGCCCGGCGAGCGCGTCGGGATGACGAAGATCAAGCGCGTCCGGACGATCGACGCCGTCGTGATGGGCTGGCGGCCGGGCAAGGAGGAGAACACGCTCGGCTCGCTGATCCTCGGCCTCTACGACGAGGCGGGGCAGCTGCGGGTCGTCGGGCACTCCTCGGGCTTCAAGGCGGCCGAGAAGCGCGAGCTGCCGGGGCGGCTCGCGCCCTACGAGACCGGCGAGCGCGGCCGCGGCGACCCGAGCCGCTGGAACAACGAGCGCGAGCTCCAGTGGGTCGCGCTGCGGCCGGAGCTCGTGGTCGAGGTCACGTTCGACCACGTCTCGAACGGGCGGATCCGCCACGGCACCAAGGTGAGCCGCTGGCGCGAGGACAAGGACCCGAAGGAGTGTCTGGTGGCGCAGCTGGAAAACTAAGTGTGTTAGTTTTCCAGCTATGCCTGTTCACCAGATCAACCGCTTCCGCTTCGTCAACGCCTATCTCGTCGAGGAGGAGGACGGGCTCACGCTCGTCGACACGATGCTCCCGCGCTCCGACGGACGCGGATCCTGGCCGCCGCCGCGGCGCTCGGGAAGCCGATCCGCCGGATCGTCCTGACCCACGCCCACCAGGACCACATCGGCAGCCTCGACGCGCTCGCCGCGAAGCTGCCCGGCGTCGAGGTCCTGATCTCCGCGCGCGACGCGCGGCTGCTGGCCGGCGACAAGTCGATCGACCCGGACGAGCCGCAGACCAAGCTGCGCGGCTCGATCACCGGCGCCGAGACGAAGCCGACGCGGACGATCGAGGCCGGCGACGTCGTCGGCTCGCTCGAGGTCCACGCCTCGCCCGGCCACACGCCGGGGCACCTCGCGTTCTTCGACCCGCGCGACCGCGCGCTCTACGCCGGCGACGCGTACTCGACGTTCGGCGGCGTGGCCACCGGCGCCAAGTCGGCGCGCTTCCCGCTCCCGGCGATGGTGACGTGGCACAAGCCGACCGCGCTCGCGTCCGCGCGCAGCCTGCGCGCGCTCGATCCCGCCTGGCTCGCCACCGGGCACGGCAAGGTGGTCGAGGACCCGGGCGCGGCGATGGACCGCGCGATCGCGCGCGGGGCCTAGGTGCCGCGCCGCGGCCTGGACCGCGAGCAGGTCGTCGACGCGGCGGTCGCGATCGCCGACGCCGACGGCCTCGAGGCGGTCACGCTGGCGCGCGTCGCCGCGGAGCTCGGCGTCCGCTCCCCGTCGCTCTACAACCACGTCGACGGCCACGCCGGCCTGCTGCGCCGCGGTCGCGGTGCGCTCGGTCCGCGAGCTGGCGACGGCGCTGCGCCGCGCCGCGACCGGGCGGTCGGGCGACGACGCGATCATGGCCGTGGCGCAGGCCCACCGCGCCTACGTCCTCGCCCATCCCGGCGCGCTACGCCGCGACCGTGATCGTCCCGGCGTCCGCGAGCCCGGAGCACCGCGCCGCGGCCGAGGACGCCGTCGACGTGATCGCGACCGTGCTCGGCGCGGACGGGATGGAGGGCGACGACGTCGTCCACGCGGTGCGCGCGCTCCGCAGCGCGGTCCACGGGTTCGCCACGCTCGAGGCGACCGGCGGCTTCCAGGTGCGCGTCGACACCGACGCGTCGTTCCGCCGGATGGTCGCGGCGCTGGCGGCCGGGATCCGGGGCTAGTAGACGCCCGGGACGCGCGGCTGCGTCGCGGACTTCGCCTGCTGCATCTCGTGCCCGGCGGCGCGCCAGAGCTGGAGCCGGTCGAAGCGCTCGCGCGCCTCGGCGATCTCGATGCGGTGCAGCTTGCCCCAGTCGAGCAGCGGGGCGAGCGCGGCGAGCAGCGCCTCGCCGGTGTCGGAGAGCTCGTACTCGACGCGTGCCGGCACGCGCGCGTACACGTGGCGCAGGACGAGGCCGTCGCGCTCGAGCTGGCGCAGCGTCGCCGAGAGCATCCGGCGCGAGACGCCGTCGATCTGGCGCAGCAGCTCGTTGAAGCGCTGCGTGCCGGTCGTCAGCCGCGCGAGGACGGCGAGGCTCCACTTGGCGCCCAGGACCCCGAGCGCGCCCTGCAGCGTGTCCAGGCCCGGTTGGTCGGGCATCCAGGGGCCACCGGCACCTGCCGTTGCGGGACGCGTCTGCACAGCGTCCGGCAGTGTGCCACGTTCGTCACGAGTCCGGAACGTTGCGTCACACGCCTTAACGACTACTCAATCGTTGCGTGGGGCGACGTCGAGGCGCGCGGCATCGCCGCCGGCGCGCGCGACGGTCAGTCTCCTGACACGCGATCCTGACAGGATGCCAGCCGGTGACCGAGCGCCCCGTCCTCGTCGCCCCCGACTCCTTCAAGGGCACGTTCCGCGCCGCCGAGGTCGCCGGGGCGATCGGGCGCGGGCTCGAGCGGGCCGGCCTGATGCCGCCCGACCTCTGCCCCGTGGCGGACGGCGGCGAGGGGACGATGGACGCGCTGCTGATCGCGCTCGGGGGCGAGACCGCCGCGATCGAGGTCCAGGGCCCGCTCGGCGCCCCGGTGCAGGCCCAGTTCGGGCTCGTCGAGGACGGCGGGACCGCGGTGCTGGAGATGGCGTCCGCGTCCGGGCTCGGCCTCGTCGCGGAGGACGAGCGCGACGCGTGGGCGGCCTCCACCTACGGCACGGGTCAGCTGATCTGCGCCGCGGCCGCCGCCGGCGCGGAGGTGATCGTGCTCGGCGTCGGCGGCTCGGCGACGACCGACGGCGGCGCCGGCGCGATCGCGGCGATCGAGGAGTGCGGCGGGCTGCGCGGTGCGCGGATCGTCGTCCTGACCGACGTCCGGACGCCGTTCGAGCGCGCGCCGGCGGTGTTCGGGCCGCAGAAGGGCGCGGACGCGGCGATGGTGGAGCGCCTGGAGGCGCGGCTCGACGCGCTGGCCGCCGAGCTTCCGCGCGACCCGCGCGGCGTCCCGCTGACCGGCGCGGCCGGCGGGCTCAGCGGCGGGCTCTGGGCCGCGTTCGGCGCCGAGCTGGAGCACGGCGCGCCGTTCATCCTCGAGGCGCTCGACTTCGACACCCGGATGCGCGCCGCCCGCGCGGTCGTCACCGGCGAGGGCAAGCTCGACGAGCAGACGCTGGAGGGCAAGCTCGTCGGCGAGATCGGCACCCGCACGCGCCAGGCGGGCGTCCCGCTGCACGCGATCGTCGGCACCGACCGGCTCGACCCGTTCGGCAAGCGGATCATCGACCTCCAGGTGGTCCAGGAGGCGACGGACCTGGAGGAGATCGCGGCGGCCGGCGAGACGCTCGGCCGCGCGCTGGCGGACGGCTCCGCCTGACGAGCGCCGACGCGCCGTCGTTAGGCCCCGCTGGCGAAGCCTTCACCTGCGCCTAAGGGTCGGCTTACCGCAATTTATGCGGACCGCGGTTCGATGACGCGCATGAACCGGTCCAGCCGCCTCTCCAATGTCTTCTTCACGTTCCTCGGGGCGGCCTCCGTCGGCCTCGTGGTCGGTGCCCTCGCGCTGTTCGGCGCCTTCGGCACCTCCGAGCGCGTCGTGCGCGAGGTCCAGCCCGCCGACTCGGGCTCCACTCCTGTCGTCGCGCCCAAGAGCGCCAAGGACACCGTCTCCCAGATCTACGCGCAGACCTCGCCGAGCGTCGCCCTGATCTCGGCCGAGGGCTCGGGCGGCTCCGGCGGCACCGGCTCGGGCTTCCTGCTCGACGCCAAGGGCCACGTCGTCACGAACGACCACGTCGTCGAGGCCGGCCGCACCTACACCGTGCGCTTCGGCGAGGACGGCAAGGCGCTGCCCGCCAAGCTGATCGGCTCCGACGCCTCCACGGACCTCGCGGTCCTCGAGGTCGACCCGACCAAGGTGTCGGGCGAGACCAAGCCGCTCCAGCTCGCGGACTCCTCCGCCCTGCGCCCCGGCGACGCGGCGATCGCGATCGGCAGCCCCTTCGGCCTGTCGGGCACCGTGACCACCGGCATCATCTCCGCGCTCGACCGCGAGATCGAGTCGCCCAACGGCTTCCCGATCTCCGGCGTGCTGCAGACCGACGCCGCGATCAACCCCGGCAACTCCGGCGGCCCGCTGCTCAACTCGAGCGGCCAGGTGATCGGCGTCAACTCGCAGATCGCGTCCTCGTCGCGCCAGTCCAGCGGCGTCGGCTTCGCGGTCCCGGTCGACACCGTCAAGGAGGTCGTCCCGAAGCTGCTCAGCGGCGGTGAGATCAAGTACGCCTACATGGGCGTCTCGACGACCAGCTCGCCGAGCAACGACGGCGCGGTCGTCGCGGCCATCACCGCCAACGGTCCCGCGGCCGGCTCCGGCCTCCGCCAGGGCGACAAGATCACCGCCGTCGCGGGCAAGAAGATCTCCGAGCCGGGCGATCTCTCGACCGCCGTGCTCGAGCACAAGCCGGGCGAGAAGGTCAGCCTGACGGTGGTGCGCGGAGGCGATCAGCGTACGATCGAGGTGCAGCTCGGCACCCGTCCCGACCAGCTCCAGCAGGGATGATGGCCGAGCCGCTCCGCATCCCGACCCAGGAGTCAGTCAGCGACGTGAGCACGGAAGACCTCCGCCTGCGGGCGATCGAAGGCCAGGAGGAGAACGCGGCACGTGAGGCCCACGCGGCGCTCGAGGGCGCCCTGTTCGAGGTCAAGCGCGTCATCGTCGGCCAGGAGGGGATGCTCGAGCGCCTGCTCGTCGCCCTGCTGGCCGGCGGCCACGTGCTCCTCGAGGGCGTGCCCGGGCTGGCCAAGACCCTGACCATCAAGACCGTCGCCGACGTCCTGGGCGGCTCGTTCAAGCGGCTCCAGTTCACGCCGGACCTCGTGCCGGCCGACCTGGTCGGCACGCGGATCTACCGCGCCGACTCCGGCGGGTTCGACACCGAGCTCGGCCCCGTGTTCTGCAACTTCCTGCTCGCCGACGAGATCAACCGCGCGCCCGCGAAGGTGCAGTCCGCGCTGCTCGAGGTCATGCAGGAGCGCCAGGTGACGATCGGCCACGAGACCCACCAGGTCCCGGCGCCGTTCCTCGTCATGGCGACGCAGAACCCGATCGAGTCCGAGGGCACGTACCCGCTGCCCGAGGCGCAGGTCGACCGCTTCATGTTCAAGCTCGTCGTCGACTACCCGGCCGCGCGCGACGAGGTCGCCGTGGTCGAGCGCTCGCTGCTCAGCGGCACCGAGGTGCGCCAGGTCCTCGACCCGGCCTCGCTCGCCCGCCATCAGCTCGCCGCGCGCGACGTCTACGTCGACCGGCGCGTGATGGAGTACGCGGTCGCGCTGACGACGGCGACCCGCGAGAGCGGCGAGCAGAACTGGGTCGAGTTCGGCGCCTCCCCGCGTGGCTCGATCAACCTGGTGCACGCGGGCCGCGCGCTCGCGCTGCTGCGCGGCCGCGACTACGTGCTGCCGACCGACGTGCGCGACCTCGCGCGCGACGTGCTCCGCCACCGCATCGTCCTGACCTACGAGGCGCTCGCCGCCGGCGTGGACGCCGACCGCGTGCTCGACGACGTGCTCGAGCAGGTGCCGGTCCCGCGGATCGAGCTGGCCGAGGAGGGCACGAGGCAGCGATGAGCTTCCGGGAGCCCCTGCTCCTGGCCGCGCTCGCCCTCGTCCCCCTCGCGCTGCTGGCCTACTGGGCCGCCCAGCGCAGGCGCCGGCGCTACGCGATCCGCTACCCCGCGGTCGACGTGCTCGCCGGCGTGGCGGGCAAGGCCCGCGGCCGGCACATCCCGGCCGTGCTCGCGCTCGCCGCGCTCGCCGCGCTGGCGATCTCGCTCGCCCGCCCGGAGCGCACGGTCGCGGTCGAGCAGCGCCAGGGCACGGTCATGCTCGTCCACGACACGTCGGGCTCGATGCAGGCCACCGACATCAAGCCCGACCGCCTGAGCGCCGCGCGCGACGCGGCGCGGACGCTGATCAGCTCGGTGCCGGACGAGTTCCGGCTCGGCGTGATCTCGTTCAACACGCAGGTCGAGGAGCTCGCGTCGCCGACGACCGACCGGTCGCAGGCGCTCCGCGCGATCGAGGGGCTGAAGGTCAAGGGCGGGACCGCGATGGGCGACGGCCTGCAGCTGGCGGTCAACGCGATCCGCACGCCCGGTCACCGGCGCCGACGGGCGGCCGCAGCGGCTGCCCGGCGCGATCGTGCTGCTCTCCGACGGCGCCAGCACGTCGGGCCGCGACCCGCGCGCGGTGGCCAAGACGGCGGCGAAGTACAAGATCCCGATCTACGCGATCGCGCTCGGCACGCCGGACGGCAAGCTCAAGCAGGCCGACGGCAGCATGACCCCGGTGCCGCCCGACACCGCGACGCTCGACTCGATCGCGCGCACGACCGGCGGGCGCTCGTTCACGGCGCCGACCGCGCGCGACCTCGAGGCGGTCTACGCGAACCTCGGCAAGGGGCTGGCGACCCGCAACGAGAAGCAGGAGGTCACCGCGGCGTTCGCCGGCGGGGCGCTGATCCTGCTGCTCGCGGGGATGGTCACCGGGCTGATCCGCAACGGGCGGCTGCCGTGAAGGCGCGGGCTGCCGCCCGAGCCGGAGCGGACCGCGGCCCAGCCGGGTCCGGGGCCGGTCCCCGACGCGGTCCTGCGCTCGCTCGACCTCGCCGTGATGCGGCGGATCCAGTCGCTCGTCCCCGGCGAGCACACGACGCCGCAGGTCGGCGCCGGCACCGAGCTGGCGCTGATCCGGCCCTACCAGCCGGGCGACGACGTGCGCTACATCGACTGGAACGTGACCGCGCGGATGCGCGAGCCGCACGTCCGCGTGCACGTCGGCGAGCGCGCGATGACGGCGTGGCTGATGCTCGACATCTCGTCCTCGATGCAGTTCGGCACCGCGCTGCGGCGCAAGGCCGACGTCGCCGAGGGCGTCTCGCTCGCCGTCGGCCACGTGTCGACGCGGCGCGGGAACCGGCTCGGCGTGGTCGCCTTCGGCGGCGCGGAGCCGCGGGTGCTGCGCCCGCGCCAGGGCCGCGCCGGGCTGCTGGGCCTGCTCGCCGAGCTGCGCAACGGGCCCGCGCCGGAGGGCGCGGGAGCGACGTCGCTCGGCGAGGCCGCGACGTCGATGGCCGGGCTCGCGCGTGCGCGCGGGCTCGTCGTGATCGTGTCCGACTTCCGCGGCGCGCGGGACTGGGAGGCGCCGCTGCGCCGCCTGCGCGCCCGCCACGGCGTCATGGCGATCGAGATCCGCGACCCGCGCGAGCTGGAGCTCCCGCCGGTCGGCGACGTCTGGATGGTCGATCCCGAGACGGGCCGCCAGATCGTCGTCAACACGAGCCGGCGCCGCGTGCGCAAGCGCTTCGCCGCCGCCGCCGCGGCCGAGCGCGAGGAGGTCGCCGCGACGCTCCGCCGCGCCGGCGCGGACCACCTCGTGCTCTCGACCGACGGCGACTGGCTGCGCGACCTCGCGGCGCACCTGCGGC
The DNA here is from genome assembly GCA_963791405.1 of uncultured Solirubrobacteraceae bacterium. Lineage (GTDB taxonomy): Bacteria > Actinomycetota > Thermoleophilia > Solirubrobacterales > Solirubrobacteraceae > DASQMT01. Next base: position 213,442 of record CAWBSJ010000017.1, read on the forward strand.
GCGCGGACCACGTGCGCCAGGGCGCGATGATGGCCGGCGGACCCGGCCGCGCGGCCGCCGCCGCGCACGCGATCCGCGACGACGAGCCGCGAGCCCGCGGCCCGAGGTGGAGACCCGCCATCGCGGTCGCGGCCGGCGGCGCCGCGAGGAGGCCGCGCCGTGACCTTCCGCGAGCCCGCCGTCCTGCTGGGCCTGGCGCTGCTGCCGGTCGCGATGCTCGCCTACGCGGCGATGCAGTCCAAGCGCCGCCGCGAGGCGCGCGCGTTCGGCAGCCCGGCGCTGATGCCGAACATCGTCACCGGCCGCCCCGGCTGGCGCCGCCATCTGCCGGCGCTGCTGCTGCTGTTCGCGCTGGCGGCGCTGATCCTCGCCGTGGCGCGCCCGCAGCGCAGCGTCGCCGCGCCGCAGCGCGCCGCGACCGTCGTGCTCGTCAACGACGTGTCCGGCTCGATGCGCGCCGACGACGTCGACCCCAACCGGCTCACCGCGGCGGTCGAGGCGGCCAAGACGCTGGCGGACAGGACGCCGGACAACTTCCGCCTCGGGCTCGTGACGTTCTCGGACTTCGCCGAGCAGGTCGTCGCGCCGACGACCGACCGCGGCGCGGTGACGAGCGCGCTCGAGCGGATGCGCGCGGACGGCGGCACCGCGATGGGCGACGGGCTCGCGCGCGGCCTGCAGTCGGCGCAGACGCCGGTCCCGACCGCCGACGGCCGCGGCACGCGCAAGCTGCCCGCGATCATCGTGCTGCTGTCCGACGGCAAGAACACGCTCGGCTCGAACGACCCGCTCGAGGTCGCGCGCCAGGCGAAGGCGGCGAACATCCCCGTCTACACGATCGCGCTCGGCACCGACACCGGCGAGGTCGTCCAGCAGGACGCGTTCGGCTTCGTCCAGCGGATCCCGGTCCCGCCCGACAAGGCGACGCTGCGCGACATCGCGCGGATCACCGGCGGGCGCTTCTTCGAGGCCGTCAGCTCCGACGACGCCGAGGACATCTACAGCCGGATCGGCACGCGCCTGACGTCGAAGCCCGAGAAGCGCGAGGTCACCGTGGCGTTCGCGGGCGGCGCGCTCGTGCTGCTGCTCGCCGGCGGCGCGTTCTCGCTCGGCTGGTTCGGCCGCCTGCCCGCCTAGCCTCAGTAGAAGCCGAGCCGGGCCAGCGGCTCGACCAGCTCGCGCTCCTCGTAGGAGAGGTGCGAGAGCAGCGCGTCGGAGAGCAGGTCGACGGCCGCGCGCACCTGCGCGACGCCGTCGTCCCCCGGCTCGACCATCGCCACGAGCGCGGCGTCGATCCGGTCGAGCAGCCCGGTGATCACGTCGTGCTCCTCCTCGAGCCGGACGATCACGTCGCCGAGCCGCGGGTCGCGGCGGCGCAGGTGCGGGAACACGCTCTGGTCCTCGAGCGTGTGGTGGCCGGCGACGATCCGGCAGTAGGACATGCAGTAGACGCCGAGCGTCCACTGGTTCTGGCGGATCGTCATCCGGTTGAGGTAGGCGCGCACGTCGCCGGCGCCGGACTCGCCGCGCTCGACCTGCCCGATCAGGTCGCGCAGCCGGTCGAGCTCCCCGCGGAGCGCGTCGTGGACGTCGATCAGGTGCCGGCCGGCGGCCTGCTGGTCGGGGCTGTACTGCGCGTCGGGATCGGGCGCCGGGCCGGCGGGGCGGGTCGCGTCGTCCCACGCGCGCTCGTCGCTCAGCCGCGCGCCGTCGTCCGGCGTCGGCACGACCGCGAACGCCTGCGCGTGGCCGTCGCGCGGCGCCGCGGGCGCCGGCGCGCCGCCGAGCCGCACCGCCTCGACGTGCTCGCGCACCGCGGGCGCGACCTCGCCGGCGAAGCGCTGGATCTCGCGCTCGTCGTCGGCCGCGAGGATGAACGTGCTGATCCCGTGCTCCAGCGCCAGCGCGACGAGCTCCTCGGGCCGGTGGCCGGGATTGATGTTGTAGAGCCGCCGGATCGCGGACTCGGGCCGGCCGGCGGCGCGCGCGGCCGCGTCGATCCGGGCGTTCATCGCCGGCAGCGCGTCCGGGGCGGCGTAGCTCTCGCTGGGCAGCCAGCCGTCGGCCTGCGCGCCGGTCAGCGCGAGCATCCGCGGCTTGTAGGCGCCGAGCCAGAGCTCGACCGGGTGCGCCGGGGCCGGGCCGGACTTGGCGCCGCGGACGCGGTAGTGCTCGCCCTCGAGGGTGACCGAGCGCGCCTCGGGATCCCAGACGCCGCGGATGATCGCGATCGCCTCGGCCAGCGCGTCGACCGCCTGGCCGGGGGTGAGCCGCGGGCCGCCGTTGGCGGCGATCGCGTCCCAGAATGCGCCTGCCCCCAGCCCCAGCTCGACGCGCCCGCCGCTGAGCAGGTCCAGGCTCGCGACGCTGCGGGCGAGCACGACCGGCTGGCGCAGCGGCAGGTTGGCCACGTTGGGGGCGACGCGGATCGTCGAGGTCTGCGCGGCGACGACGCTCAGCAGCGTCCAGGTGTCGAGGAAGCGCGCCTGGTAGGGGTGGTCCTGGAACGTGACCAGGTCGAGCCCGGCCAGCTCCGCGGTCTGCGCGAGCTCGAGCACGCGCCCGGCCTGCGCGGCCTCCGGCGTCACGAAGACGCCGAACTGCAGCTCGTGCCCGTAGTCCATCCGGGGGCGGACTCTAGTCAGCCGCGCTGCTCGGCCAGCGTCGTGACCACCGCCTCGTAGAGCGCCGGCCCGCCGCCGGCCGCCTCGACGAGGCGGACGTTGGGCGCGCGGTCGAGCTCGAGGCCGAGCAGCGGGTCCTCGTCCGGCCGCGCACCCACCAGCCAGTGCGTCCCGACGACCGTCGCGGGCGTGAGGCCGGCGCCGACCGAGAGCGCGTCCTCCGGGGCGCACGCGCGGGCGCGCAGGTGGCGCGCGATCGCCTCCTGGAGGTCGGCGGCCGCGAGCTCCTCGCCGTCGAGCACGAGCGTGTCGCCGGCGATCCAGGCGCGCAGCCCGAGCAGCGCCGCGATCGCGCCGACGTCGTCGCGGTCGCCGTGCACCACCACCTCCGCGCCGGCCCGCTCGCAGGCCTCGAGCGCCCGCGCGCCGAGCACGCTGAACTGCCCGTCCGCATCGTGCAGGAACGACCCGCCGCGACCCAGCAGCGCGCGGTCGAGATCGACGTAGGCGCAGCGGAGCACCCGTCTAGTCTCACAGCGATGGCCGTCGTGCGTGACATCGAGCCGTGGGACGAGCTGCTCGCCGCCGGCCGCGAGGACGAGCGGCTCGTCATGCAGGCGGCGCAGCACCGGCGGCAGGCGCGGCCCGTCGAGTTCCCCGAGGAGCTGCACCCGCAGGTCGCGGGCGCGCTGCGCGCCCGCGGCGTCGAGCAGCTCTGGTCGCACCAGGCCGAGGCGCTGCACGCGGCGTGGGCCGGGCCGACGATCATCACCACCGGCACCGCCAGCGGCAAGTCGCTCTGCTTCCAGCTCCCGACGCTCGACACGCTGTGCCGCGACAGCCGCGCCCGCGCGCTCTACCTCTACCCGACGAAGGCGCTCGCCCAGGACCAGGCGCGCGCCCTGCACGCGCTCGGGGTCGAGCGCGCCCGCCCCGCGATCTACGACGGCGACACCCCGCGCGAGCAGCGGTCGCAGATCCGCCGGCGCGCGAACGTGATCCTCACCAACCCGGACATGCTCCACCTCGGCGTGCTGCCCAACCACCGGGCGTGGGCGGACGTGTTCGCCAACCTCGCGGTCGTCGTGGTCGACGAGGCGCACGTCTACCGCGGCGTGTTCGGCTCGCACGTCGCGAACGTGCTCCGGCGGCTGCGCCGGATCGCGGCCGCGTACGGGACCGAGCCGCGCTTCCTGCTCGCGTCGGCGACCGTCGCCAATCCGGGCGAGCTCGCCGAGCGCCTGACCGGCCTGGACGACATCACCGTGATCGACCGCGACGGCTCGCCGGGCGCGAAGAAGACGATCGCGATGTGGAACCCGCCGATCACCGACGAGGCGCTGGCGCTCCGGCGCTCGCCCCTCGCCGAGGCGGCCGACCTGCTCGCCGAGCTGGTGAGCGGCGGCGCGCGGACGATCGTCTTCATGAAGTCGCGCAAGGCGGTCGAGCTGATGGCGCGCTTCGCCCAGCTCGCGCTGGAGGACCGCGGGCGACCGGAGCTGGCGGAGCGGATCGCGCCCTACCGCGCCGGCTACACGCCGCAGCAGCGGCGCGAGCTGGAGGCGCGGCTCGTCTCCGGCGACCTGCTCGGCGTCGTCTCGACCGACGCGCTCGAGCTGGGGATCGACATCGGCGCGCTCGACGCGGCGATCTGCGTGACGTTCCCCGGCACCGTGGCCTCGCTGCGCCAGATGTGGGGGCGGGCCGGCCGGCGCGGGCGCGGGCTCGCGGTCTACGTCGCCGGCGAGGACGCGCTGGACCAGTTCTTCTGCCGCCATCCCGACGAGTTCCTCGACCGTCCCGTCGAGGCGGCGATCCTCGATCCCGCGAACGAGCAGATCCACGCCGGGCACGTGCTGTGCGCCGCGCACGAGGGGCCGCTGACCGCGGCCGACGCGGAGTGGTTCGGGCCGGAGCTCGAGACGACCACCGCGCGGCTCGAGGCGATGGGCGCGCTGCGGCGGCGGCCGGGCGGGACGTTCGTCCCCCGCCACGCCGGCGAGTACCCGGCGAGCACGGTCTCGCTGCGCTCGACGGGCAACGACGGCTTCGCGATCGTCGAGGTCGCCTCCGGCGAGCTGCTCGGCAACGTCGACGCCGGCCGCGCCTTCAACACGACGCACGAGGGCGCGGTCTACCTGCACGGCGGCCGCGCCTACGAGGTCACCGGGCTCGACCTCGAGCTGCGGCGCGCGCTGGTGCGGCCGTTCGACGGCGACTGGTACACGCAGGCCAAGCGCGAGACCGACATGTACATCGAGCGGCTCGACGACCGGCGCGAGTGGCTCGGCGTGCGGCTGTCGTTCGGCACCGTCGTCGTGACGGAGCAGGTCGTCGCCTACCAGACCCGGCGGCTCCGCGACCACGAGGTGCTCGACCTCGTCGGGCTCGACCTGCCGCAGACGTCGTTCTCCACCCAGGCGCTCTGGTACGAGCTGCCGTCCGAGCTGATCTCGCCCGCGCTCCCGCTCGACGCGCTGCTCGGCGCGCTGCACGCCGCCGAGCACACGCAGATCGCCGTCCTCCCGCTGCTCGCGATGTGCGACCGCTGGGACATCGGCGGGCTCTCGACCAACCTGCACCCGCAGACGGGCGGCCCGACGATCTTCATCTACGACGGGCACCCGGGCGGGATCGGGATCACGCGCCGCGGCTTCCTCGCCTTCGACGCGCTCGTCGACGACGCCCACCGGCTGATCGGCGAGTGCCCGTGCGAGAAGGGCTGCCCGTCGTGCGTGCAGTCGCCGAAGTGCGGCAACCTCAACGAGCCGCTGTCGAAGGCCGGCGCGCTCGAGCTGATGGGCCGGATGCTCGCCTTCGAGCGCACCTAGGATGCCGCACGATCCCGTGCAGGCGTGGCCGCCGTCCGGCACGCGGCCGACACTTCGTGGTGCCATGCGCCGCCCGTTCCCCCTGGCGTGCGCGGCGGCCGTGCTCGTCTGCATGCTGGTCCTGCCGGCCGCCGCGACCGCGGCCGACCCGCCCACCGGCGGCACCACCGCCCCCGGCGACGGGACGGTGACCTACGGCCAGCCGACGAAGCGCGCCAAGCGCTTCAAGCCCGCGCAGGCCGCGCGGCCGGTGGCGCGCGAGTTCTCCGTCACCCCCGCCGCGGTCGCCGCCGGCGCCCCGGTGACGTTCGCCTACCGCGTGCGCGGGCGGACGCGGAAGGTGCGCGTGCGGATCGTCCTGCGGCGCGGCGCGCGCGTCGTCCGGCTGCGGCTCGGCTACCGGCGGACCGGCATGCGCCACACCTACGCGTGGAAGCCGTCCGCGCTGCCCGCGGGCGACTACGCCGTCGCGCTCCAGGCGTTCGACGGCGCCGGCCGCGCGCTGCGGCGGACCGCCGCGGCGCCGGGCCGGACCACGCTGACGATCCAGGCGCCGCCCCCGCCGCCGGCCGCGCCCGCGCCGTCGGCGACCGGCGTGTTCCCCGTCGCGGGCGCGTACTCGTTCGGCGGCGCCGGCGCGCGCTTCGGCGCGGGGCGGCCCGGCCACATCCACCAGGGCCAGGACGTCACCGCCGCGCAGGGCACGCCGCTCGTCGCCCCGGTCGCCGGCACCGTCTACTGGATCGCGTACCAGGCGAGCGGCGCCGGCCACTACGTCGTCGAGCGCGGGACCGACGGCGTCGACTACGTCTTCATGCACCTCGTCACGGGCTCGATCACCGTCAAGAAGGGCCAGGCGCTCGTGCCGGGTCAGCCGTTCGGCCAGGTCGGGATGACCGGCGACGCCTCCGGCCCGCACCTGCACTTCGAGATCTGGCCCGACGGCTGGTACTCGTCGAAGGCGTCGCAGCCGATCGACCCGCTGCCGCAGCTCCAGGCGTGGGCGGCGGCAGCGGGCTGACGCGCGGCTCAGCGGCAGTTCGGCGAGAACGCCGCGATGCAGACCAGCTGGTGCACCATGAACGTGGCCAGCACGGCGAGGTGGAAGCAGCACCAGCAGAACGGGATCACGAAGCAGGCGATCAGCGACGCGATCAGGCTGCTGTAGGCCCACGCGAGGCACGCGCCGAGCGCGACGCACCAGCCGTTGACGTTCTGGCCGCCGGCGATCCGCGGCGGGCCGCCGTCGGGGCCGTGGAACACCTGCGCGGACGGCTGGCGCCCCATCTCCTCGCCCGCGAAGCCCTCGAGCGCGAGCTTGCAGTGCTCGCGCATGAGGTCGAGGACGCTGTCGAGGCTGCCGCTCCGCGCGCGCTCCAGGCCGCGGTCGAGCAGCGCGAGCGCCTGCCCGGCCACCGGCCCGCTCAGCCCCGGGTCCTGCTCGAGGAACTGCATCCGCATCGTCGCGCGGGCGTCGTCGAGCCGCTCGGCGCCGCCGTGCTCGCGGAACGAGCCCTGGACCCGCTCGACGAGGCTCCTTCCAGTCGTCCGCCTTGGCGCCGTGCGTCGATCCGCTGGAGCAGGAACTCCAGCTGCTGGCAGGCGCGCCGGTTGCTGCGCGTCGCCAGGTCGCTGTGCATCCGCACGACGTCCTCGCCGAAGCCCAGCGCCTCGGCGCGCTCGGCGCGGGCGATGTGGCTCAGCGCGTCCGACGCCTCGGCGAGGGCGCCGTGGCCCTGATCGACGATCTCGCGCAGTCCGACGTGGTCGAGGACCTCGTCCGTCTTGCGCTGCGCGTCGGCGTCCGACGTCTTGCATCCACAGCTCATATGGGGCCGTCCTGACTAGGGGGGTGGCAGGGGGTCCGGCTCGTGAGGCAGCGCCGCGCGTGCGGGCGCCGTGCCAGCCTATGCCGCCCGCGCAGGCCCGGTCAACCGGCCGCTTCAGCCGGGTGAGCCCGGCGCGCACTCGCGCGTCGTATCGCCCGGCTGGGTGATCGTCAGCCCTCCCGTGACGACGAGCTTGGCCTTGAAGACCCAGGCGTGGGCGGCCGTCGGGACGGGCTCCGCATCCGTCAAAGCACGGAATCGACCGGCTACCATCGACGCCCACGGCGAGATAGCTCAGTTGGTAGAGCACACGACTGAAAATCGTGGTGTCCCCGGTTCGAGTCCGGGTCTCGCCATCGCCGCGCCGTCAGGCGGCGGGACGCAGCGGTAACCGCGCCGTGATCCGCGTGCCGGCGCCCGGCGGGCTGTCGACCTGGAGCTCGCCGCCGAGCGCGGCGACACGGTCCGCGAGCCCGCGGAGGCCGGTCCCCGATCTCGCGTCGGCGCCCCCGCGCCCGTCGTCGGCGATCACGACGAGCAGGCTGCCGTCCTCGGGCGCGACACGTACCCGCACCGCCGACGCCGCGGCGTACCTGCGCGCGTTCATCAGCGACTCGCTCACGACGAAATAGGCCGCGAGCTCGACCTCGGGCGCGAGCTCGACCTCCGCGACGTCGAGCGTCGTCGGCGTCTCGGAGCCGATCAGCAGCGTCCCGAGCGCGTCGCGCAGCCCGCGCTCGGACAGCGCCACCGGATGCAGCCCGCGCGCGAGCTCGCGCAGCTCGGCCTGCGCCACGTCGAGCTCGCCGACGGCGAGCCCGAGGAACTCGTCCGGCGCCTCGCCGCGATCGATCCGGCGCTGGGCCGCACCGACGAGGGTCGCGACCGCTGCGAGGCGCTGCTGGGCGCCGTCGTGCAGGTTCCGGCCGACCCTGCGGCGCTCGGCGTCCGCGGCGTCGATGACCCGCGCGCGGGAGCAGCGCAAGGCGGCTGCCTGCTGGCGGCGCTCGAGCTCGGCAGCCGCGCGCGAGGCGAAGATCCGCATGGCCGCGACGTCGTCGTCCGCCGCCGTCAGCGGCCCGGCGTCCATCACCGCCAGGTGGCCGAGGTGGGTGCCGTCGGCCGCGCGCAGGCAGACCGCGAGGTAGCTCTCGAGCCCGAGCTCGATCGCGGGCTTGGCGTCGGGGAAGCGCGTCGTGAGCTCGTCCGGGAACGCGACGACCGAGTGCTCGACCACGAGCGCGCACGGCTTGCCCTGCGTGTCGTACTCGAGCGGCTCGTCCATCCAGTCGTCGCCGTACCAGCCGCTCACGACCGAGACGTGCCCGCCGTCCGGGTCCGAGGCCTCGGCGACGAACGCGAACCGGGCGTCGAACGCGAGCGCGACGTGCTTGACCAGGCAGCGGAGGAACTCGTCGCCGACCGCACCCGCGGTACCCGCGGCAACCGTGCGGAGCAGATCCCGGCGGCCAGGTCGCGCCCGGGGCCGGTCGGCTTGAAGATCACGCGACACGACGACTCCCGGAACACGATGCTAGCGCTCACGGCACCGAACCGAACCGCGGCGGCGCGCGTACGGCGTTGCGCATGCCGTCCGCACCCGAGGCAGAGGACGTGCCCGCCGCCGCGCAGGCGTTCTGGCTCGACGCGCCCGGCCGCGGGGAGATCCGGCCGGTCGCGCTGCCCGAGCCGGGCCCTGGCGACGTCCTGGTCCGCACGCTGCGCTCCGGCGTCAGCCGCGGGACCGAGACGCTCGCCTACCGGGGCGCGGTGCCGCCGCCCGCGCCGTTCCAGGAGGGGGACTTCCCCGGGCCGGTCAAGTTCGGCTACCTGAGCGTCGGCGCCGTCGAGACGGGGCCGCCGGAGCTGCGCGGCCGGACGGTCTTCTGCCTCTACCCGCACCAGACGGCCTACGTCGTGCCGGCCGGCGCGGTCACCGTCGTGCCCGACGACGTGCCGCCCGCGCGCGCCGTGCTCGCCGGCACCGTCGAGACCGCGGTCAACGCGCTGTGGGACGCGCCGCCACTCGTCGGCGACCGCGTCGCCGTCGTCGGCGCCGGGATGGTCGGCTGCTGCGTCGCCCGCCTGCTCGCCCGGTTCCCGGGGCTCGACGTCACGCTCGTCGACGTGGACGCCTCGCGCGCCGCGGTCGCGGCCGCGCTCGGCGCCGGCTTCGCGCTGCCCGGCGACGCCGCGGGCGGACGCGACCTGGTCGTCCACACGAGCGCGACGTCGGCCGGGCTCCAGCGCTCGCTCGAGCTGCTCGCGCCCGAGGGCACGGTGCTCGACCTCAGCTGGTACGGCGACGCGGAGGTGCGGCTCTCGCTCGGGGGCGCGTTCCACGCGGGCCGGCTCGGGCTGCGCGCCAGCCAGGTCGGGACGCTGTCGCCCGCCCGCAGCGCGCGCCGCACGACGGCCGACCGGCTCGCCCTCGCGCTCGACCTGCTGCGCGATCCCGCCTTCGACGCGGTCGTCACGGGCGAGTCGCGCTTCGACGAGCTGCCCGCGGTCATGGCGCGCCTCGCCGCGGGGAGCCTGCCGGCGCTCTGCCACACCATCACCTACGACGGAGCTGACGCATGTTCAGCGTGACGGTCCGGGACCACGCGATGATCGCCCACAGCCTGCGCGGCGAGGTGTTCGGCCCGGCGCAGCGGCTGCACGGCGCGACGTACGTCGTCGACGCCACCTTCCGCCGCGCGGAGCTCGACGCCGACGGGATCGTGGTCGACATCGGCCGTGCCGCCGCGGCGCTCGGCGCCGTGATGGCCGAGCTCGGCTACCGGAACCTCGACGACGAACCCGACGCTGGCGGAGCATCAACACCACCACCGAGGCGCTCGCGCGCGTCGTCGCCGACCGGCTCGCCGGCCGCATCGCGGCGGGCGAGCTGGGCGACGGCGCCCGCGGCCTCGACGGAATGATCGTCACGCTGCGCGAGTCCCATATCGCATGGGCGAGCTACGAGCGGACGCTGTGACGGACGTCCACGTGATCGTCCCCGAGGGGATCGACGACCCGGCCCGCCCGAGCGGCGGGAACACGTACGACCGCCGGGTCTGCGACGGGCTCGCCGCGCGCGGCTGGACCGTGCGCGAGCAGCCCGTGCCCGGCGCGTGGCCGGACGCCGGCGCGGCCGATCACGCCGCGCTCGCCCGCGCCGCCGGGCGGATCCCGGACGGAGCACTGGTGCTGCTCGACGGGCTGATCGCGTCCGCCGCCCCCGGTGCGCTCGTGCCGGAGGCGCGCCGGCTGCGGCAGGTCGTGCTCGTGCACATGCCGCTCGGCGCGCACGCGCGGCCCGACGTGCGGGAGCGCGAGCGCGCGGTCCTGTCGGCGGCCGCCGCGGTCGTGACGACGAGCGCGTGGACGCGCCGCCGGCTGCTGGAGCTGTACGGCCTGCCGGCCGGCCGGGTGCACGTGGCGGAGCCCGGCGTCGACCCCGCCGGCCTCGCACCCGGGACCGCCGTCGGCGACGCGCTGCTCTGCGTCGCGGCGGTGACGCCCGGCAAGGGTCACGACGTCCTGCTCGACGGGCTCGCGACGGCGGCGGACCTGTCCTGGCACTGCGCCTGCGTCGGCAGCCTGGACCGCGACCCGGCGTTCGCCGACGGCGTGCGGCGCCGCGCGCGCGACGGCGGCCTGGGCGAGCGCGTGCGGTTCCGCGGGCCTTGCCGCGGCGCGGAGCTCGACGGCGCCTACGCGGCCGCCGACCTGCTCGTGCTCGCCTCGCGCGCCGAGACGTACGGGATGGTCGTCACCGAGGCGCTGGCCCGCGGCCTCCCGGTCCTCGCGGCCGACGTCGGCGGCGTCGGCGAGGCCCTCGGGACCGCGGACGACGGGGCCCGCCCGGGCCTGCTGGTCCCGTCCGGCGACCCGGCCGCCCTCGGCGCCGCGCTGCGGCGCTGGCTCGGCGACGCGGAGCTGCGCGGGCGCCTGCGCCGGGCGGCCCGCGAGCGCCGCGCGTCGCTGCGGGGCTGGCCGGCCACGACCGGCGACGTCGCCGGCGTCCTCGCGGGGGCGGCGGCGTGAGCACGGCGGCCGTCCGCGTCAGCCCGGCGTGGCTCGCCCTGCGCGAGCCCGCCGACGCCGCCGCGCGCTCGGCCGCGCTCGCCGCGCGCGCGGCGCGGCAGCTCCCCGCCGCCCGCCCGCTCGTGATCCACGACCTCGGCGGCGGCAGCGGCGCGATGGGCCGCTGGCTCGCGCCGCGGCTGCCCGGTCCCCAGCACTGGATCGTCCACGACCGCGACGCGGACCTGCTCGACCTGGCCGTCGCCAGCACTCCGCCCGGCGTCACGGTCGAGGCGCGGTGCTCCGACGTCACGCGCCTCGCCCCCGGCGAGCTCGCCGGCGCGAGCCTCGTCGTCGCCTCGGCCCTGCTCGACCTCCTGACCGCCGACGAGCTGGACCGGCTGCTCGCGGCCTGCGCGGGACACCCGCTGCTGCTGGCGCTGACCGTCGTCGGCCGCGTCGCGCTGGCCCCGGCCGACCCCCTGGACGCGCGCCTGGGCGCGGCGTTCGACGCGCACCAGCGGCGCGACGGCCGGCTCGGCCCGGACGCCGTCGCGGCGGTCCGCGCGGCGCTCGGCGACGCGTGCGTCGTGCGGCCGAGCCCGTGGCGGCTCGGCGCCGCGGACGCCGCCCTGACGGCCGCGTGGCTGGACGGGTGGGTCGAGGCGGCGTGCGAGCAGGAGCCGGCGCTGGCCGCCGCGGCCGGCGCGTACCGGGACCGCCGGCGCGCGCAGGCCGCCGCCGGTGTGCTCGCCGTCGAGGTCGGCCACGCGGACGTGCTGGTGCTGCCGTGACCGCCGTCGTGCACGTCCCGCGCCGGCGCGCGGTACCGGGGTGGCTCGGGCCCGCGGCGGCCGCCGCCACGCTCGCGGTCCTGGTCTGGCGGCTCGGGACCGGCCCGTTCCTCGACGGCGTGCGCGCGGTCGACGCCGGCGCCCTCGCCGCCGCGACCGGGCTCGCGGTCCTGACGACCGTGTGCTGCGCATGGCGCTGGCGGACCGTGGCGCACGGCTTCGGCCTCGAGCTCCCGCTGGGCGCGGCGATCGCCGCGTACTACCGCTCGCTGTTCCTCAACGTCACGCTGCCCGGCGGGGTCGCAGGCGACGTCCACCGCGGCATCAGCCACGGCCGCGACGCGCGCGACGTCAACCGCGGGCTGCGCGCCGTGGCGTGGGAGCGCTCGGCGGGCCAGGCCGTGCAGATCGTGCTGACCGTCGCCGTGCTCCTCGTCCTGCCGTCGCCCGTGCGGGACGTCGTGCCGCCCGTGGCGCTCGGGCTGCTCGCCGCCGCGGCGAGCGCGGCGCTGGCGGCGCGGGCGTGGCCTGAGCGGGGACGCTGGGCGCGGCTGCGCGGCGCCGTCGCGCGCGACCTGCGCGAGGGGCTGCTCGCCCGCCGGGCGTGGCCGGCCGTCGCGCTCGCCTCGGCGCTGATCGTCGCCGGCCACGTGCTCACGTTCCTGATCGCCGCGCACGCCGCCGGGGTGGACGAGCCGGCGTCCCGCATGCTGCCGCTGGCGCTGCTCGTCCTGCTCGCCGCCGCGCTCCCCAACGTCGGCGGCTGGGGCCCGCGCGAGGGCGTGACCGCCTGGGCGTTCGCCGCCGCCGGCCTCGGCGCCTCGCGCGGCGCCGCCACCGCGGTGGTCTACGGCGTGATGGTGCTCGTCGCGAGCCTGCCGGGCGCCGTCGTCCTCGTCGCGGCCTGGATCCGGAGTCGCCCCGATGCCTGACCGCCCGTACACGATGCTCAGCTGCAGCGTCTCGCTCGACGGCTACCTCGGCGACCGCACGCCGCGCCTCGCGCTCTCCAACGCGGCCGACTTCGAGCGGGTCGACGAGGTGCGCGCGTCGTGCGACGCGATCATGGTCGGCGCGGCCACGGTGCGCACCGACAACCCGCGGCTGCTCGTGCGCTCGCCCGCCCGGCGCGAGGAGCGCGCCGCCCGCGGGCTGCCGTCCGTCCCCGATGAAGATCACCGTGAGCGAGCGGGTCGACCTCGACGCGGACTCGAACTTCTTCACCGCCGGCGAGGCCGAGAAGCTCATCTACACCTCGACCGGGCGCGTGCGCGACGCGCGCGAGCGGCTCGGGCCGGTGGCGACGATCGTCGACGCCGGCCGGCGCGTGCGGATGCGCCGGCTCGCCGGCGACCTGGCCGACCGCGGCGTCGAGCGGCTCATGGTCGAGGGCGGCGGCGTCGTGCACACCCAGTTCCTCGCCGACGACCTCGTCGACGAGCTGCAGCTCGTCGTGGCGCCGTTCTTCATCGGCGACTCGCGCGCGCCGCGCTTCGTCAGCGACGGTCGCTTCCCGTGGCACGCGGGCCACCGCGCGACGCTCGCCGGGGTGCGCCAGATCGGCGACGTGGTGCTGCTCCGCTACGCGCTCTCGCCGCGGTTCCGGGACGAGTGAGCCGACCGTGCCGGCGAGCCTGAAGGATCCGGCGGCCGGGCTCCTCGCCCAGGCGCTGCTGCTGGCCGCGATCGCCGCGACCGCCGGGCTCGGCGCGGCGGGCTGGGCCGCCGGCGCGGCGTGCGCGGCGATCATGGCGGCGGCGCTCGCGCGCGGCCTCGCGGACGCTCCCGGCGCCCGGCTGGGACCGGCGTCCCGGGTGACGCTCGCCAGGGCCACGCTCGCCGTCGGCGTCGCGGCGCTCGCCGCCGACTCGTTCGCGCACGCCACGCCGGTCGCGCTGCTCGTGGCGCTCGCGGCCGTGGCGCTCGCGCTCGACGCGGCCGACGGCGCGGTGGCGCGGCGCACCGCGGACGGCGACCGCGCTGGGCGCCCGCTTCGACGGCGAGGTCGACGCGCTGCTGATCCTCGCCCTCAGCGTCTACGTCGCGCCCGCCGTCGGCGCGTGGGTGCTCGCGATCGGGCTCGCGCGCTACCTGTTCCTGGCCGGCGAATGGCTGGTGCCGTGGATGCGCGCGCCGCTGCCGCCGCGGCGCTGGCGCCGGCTCGTGGCGGCGACGCAGGGGATCGTGCTCACGGTCGCCGCCGCCGGGGTCCTGCCCCGCGCCGTCGACGCAGGTGCTCCTGGCCGCCGCGCTCGTCCTGCTCGCGGCGTCGGTCGGCGAGTGCACCTGGTGGCTCTGGCGCCGCCGGGACCGCGCGGGCGCCCGGGTCGAGCGCGGGCCGCTGCGCGGGGCGGCCGGCGCGGCGCTCAGCGCGCTCGCCCTCCTGCTCGTCTGGGCCGCCCTCGTCGCTCCGAGCGAGCCGAGCCGCCTCACGCCGGGCGCGTTCGCGCGGCTCCCGCTCGAGCTGCTGGTCGTGGTCGCCGTGGCCGTCCTGCTGCCGGCGGCGGCGCGGCGCGCGCTGGTCGTCGTGCTGGGGGCGGTGCTGAGCGTCGTCGTGGTCGTGAAGGTCCTGGACATCGGCTTCTTCACGGCGTTCGACCGGCCGTTCAAGCCCGTCGACGACTCGGGCTACCTGGGCATCGGGATCGAGACGCTGCGCGACGCGACCGGCAGGTCGAGCGCGGATCTCGCGGTCGCCGGCGCGGGCGTGCTCGTCGTCGTGCTCCTCGCCCTCCCGGTCCTCGCGCTGCTGCGCGTGACGCGGGTGGCGGCCGGCCACCGCGCCTGGGCGCTGCGCGCGGCGGCGGTGCTCGCCGTGGTCTGGGTCGCCCTCCGCGTCGCCGGCGCGCCGGTCGCGTCCTCGAGCGCCGCCGCCCTCGCCGTCGGGGAGGTGCAGGCGGTGCGGACCGGGCTGCAGGATCGCGCGGCGCTCGCCCGCGAGCTCGCCCACGACCGCTTCCGCTCCGTGCCCGGACACCGGCTGCTGACCGGCCTGCGGGGGAAGGACGTCCTGCTCGTGTTCGTCGAGAGCTACGGGCGGGTGGCGGTCCAGGACTCGTCCTTCTCCCCCCGGATCGACGCGGTGCTCGAGCGCGGCGACGCGCAGCTGCGCTCCGCCGGCTTCTCCGCGCGCAGCGCCTTCCTGACCTCGCCGACGTTCGGCGGGCTGAGCTGGCTCGCGCACTCCACCCTGCAGTCGGGCATCCGGGTCGACGGCCAGCGGCGCTACGACCAGCTCGTCGGGGACGACCGCCTGACCCTCACCCGGGCGTTCAAGCGCGCCGGCTGGCGGGCGGTCGGCGTCATGCCCGCGAACCACCGGGCGTGGCCGGAGGGATCGTCCTTCTACCGCTACGACCGGATCTACGACCGCCGCAACCTCGGCTACCGCGGCCCGGACTTCGGCCTCCCGCCGATGCCGGACCAGTACACGTTCCTGGCCCTGCAGCGGCGCGAGCTGGCCCGGCGCCCGCGGCCGCCGCTGTTCGCCGAGGTCGACCTCATCTCGAGCCACGCGCCGTGGACGCGCATCCCGCGGCTCATCCCCTGGGGCGACGTCGGGGACGGCTCCGTCTTCGACCACGTCCCGGCGGAGGAGTCCACGCAGGCCTCGCTGTTCGGCGACGCGGACCGGGCCCGCGCCGCCTACGGGCACTCGATCGAGTACTCGCTGCGCACGCTGTTCTCGTTCGTGCGGCGCTACGGCGACGACGATCTCGTGCTCGTCGTCCTGGGCGACCATCAGCCGGCGACCGTCGTGACCGGGCAGGGCGCGAGCCACGACGTGCCGATCTCGGTCGTCGCCCACGATCCGGAGGTGCTGGACCGGATCGCGGGCTGGGGCTGGCAGGACGGGATGCTGCCGGCCCCGAAGGCGCCGGTCTGGCCGATGGCGGCGTTCCGCGACCGCTTCCTCGACGCGTTCGGCCCGCCGCGATGAGACAGGACCACCGCACGCCGTTCGACCGGGCGCTGCACCGCGTGCGCGCGACGGCGTACGGCCCCGGCGAGTTCGTCGGGCAGGAGGGCTTCATGACCGCGGGCGAGATCCGCGCCCTGGCGGCCCGGGCCGGCATCGGGCCCGGGGTCGGCGTGCTGGACGTCGGCTGCGGGATCGCCGGGCCCGGGCGCCTGCTCACGCGCGAGCTCGGCTGCGGCTACCTCGGCGTGGACTTCAGCGCGAGCGCCGTCGCGATCGCCCGCGAGCAGGCGGGCGACCTGCCGTGCCGCTTCGCGGTCGCGCACGCCCCGCCGCTGCCGGCGGGCACGCTTCGACGTCGTGCTCCTGCTCGAGGCGATGCTCGCCGTCGAGGACAAGGACGCGCTCGTCGCCGCGGTCGCCGCCGCGCTCGGGCCCGGCGGGCGCTTCGCGTTCACGCTCGAGGAGGGGCTGCCGCTCACGGCCGCCGAGCGCGCGGCGATGCCGGATCCCGACACGGTCTGGCTCACCCCGCTCGACGAGCTGACCGCGGCGCTGGAGCGAGCCGGGCTCGTCGTCACGTGGCAGGCGGACCACAGCCGCGCGCACCGCGCGACGGCGCAGGCGCTGGCGGACGCGTACGCCGCGGACGCCGCGGCCATCAGCGCGCAGATCGGCCGGCGGGCGCTGGGCGACCTGCTCGCCGCCCACCGGCTGTGGGTCGAGTGGCTGGACACGGGGCGGGTCCGCAAGCTCGCGCTGGTGGCCGCTCAGAGATCGAGCGTCAGCTCGGAGCCGGGGCGGGTGCAGCAGACGAGCACCCGGCCCTCGGGCGGCGGCTCGAGCGGCTCGATGTGGTAGCGGACGTCGCCCGCGAGCAGGCCGCTCTCGCAGTTGTGGCAGACGCCGTTGCGGCACCCGAAGCCGACCGGGACGTCGCAGGCCTCGGCGAAGTCGAGCAGGCTCGGGTAGCGGTCGTCCCACGGCACGGCGAGGTCGCTGCGCGAGAACGTGACGACCGGCCCGGTGCCCGGCGGGCCGGCGGGAGCGTGCGGGGGCCGGTCGCCGGCGCGCACGATGCCCGAGCTGTGCACGGCGACCGCGCCGAAGGCCTCCGTCGCGATCCGGTCGGGCGCCACGCCGCGGGCGGCGAGCGCCGCGCCGATCGCCCGCATGAACGGCTCCGGCCCGCAGAGGTAGTGGTCGGCGTCGACCGGGACGCCCAGCCGGTCGAGCAGCGCGCCGTCGAGCCGGCCGGCGGGGTCCCCGCCGGCGGGCCGGCTGTAGGCGACGACGCGGTGCGCGCCCGGCAGCGCGTCGAGCAGCTCGTCGACCTCGGCCGCGAAGGCCTGCTCGGCGCGGTTGCGCGCGCCGTGCAGCCACCAGACCTCGCGCGTGCTCCGGCCGTGCGCGAGCGCGTGCAGCATCGCGAGGACCGGCGTGGCGCCGACGCCGGCGCTGATCAGCACGACGGGCCGCGCCCCGTCCCGCAGGACGAAGTCGCCGCGCGGCGCCGCGACGTCGAGGACGTCGCCGACCTTCACGCGGTCGTGCAGGTAGCGGCTCGCGGCGCCCTCGCGCTTGACGCTGATGCGGTACCCGTGGGCGTCGGGCACGGTCGACAGCGAGTAGCTGCGGGTCAGCGGCGGCGCGGCGTCGTCCGGGCGCACCCGCAGCGTGAGGTACTGCCCGGGCGCCGCGGCGGGCGCCGCGGCGTCGTCGCCCGCCGGCACGAGCACGAACGAGCTGACGCTCGCGCTCTCGCGCCGGATCCCGGCGACGCGGAGCGGCCGGAAGCCGGCCCAGGCGGGCGCGCCGCGATCGCGCCGCTCGAGCAGCTCGCGGAAGCTCCCCTGCCAGCCCTCGCTCAGCGCCGGCACCCGCAGCGCGCGCTCGAGCAGCGCGCGCGGCTTGTCCGGGAGGTAGAGCAGCGCGTCGACCTGCGCCACCGTCAGCCGCTCCGGTCCGTCGGCGACCTTGACGATCTCCGCGCCGGCCTCCACGGTCCCCTCCTCGAGCACGCGGAGGTAGAAGCCCGGGCGGTGGTGCGCGACGAGCAGCGACGGCATCGCCGGCTCGTCCATCCGGATGCCGACGCGGTAGCACGTCACGCGCGGCTGGGTGACCTCGAAGAGCGCGTCGCCGATCCGGTAGCGATCGCCGATGCACACCTCGTCGTCCGCGAGCCCGTCGACCGTGAAGTTCTCGCCGAACTGCCCGTGGGTGAAGTCGTCGCGGCCGAGCTCGCGCTCCCAGTACCGGTACGAGTCGAGCTGGTAGACGAAGACGGCGCGATGCTCGCCGCCGTGCGCGAGCCGGTCGGCCTGGTCGTCGCCGTCGATGTTGATCCGGCGCACCATCCGCGGCCCCTCGACCTGCTCCTTCCAGATCGCGGTGCGGACGGTCTTGCCCTGCCACTCGACCTCGCGCGGGCCTCCGACGTTGACCGATACCAGGCGGGCCATGGGTGATGCCTACCACGCGGTGCCGCGCATGGGCTAGAACTCCCGCAACCGGAACGGGAGGGACCGATGGCGGACCGACTGCGCGTGTTGCTGGAGGGCGGGGCGTTCTTCGAGAGCCCGCGCTGGCACGAGGGGCGCTGGTGGGTCTCGGACTTCTACCGCCGCACCGTCTCGACGGTCGACGCCGCCGGCCGCGAGGAGCCGGTGCTGGAGGTCGAGGGCCAGCCGTCAGGACTCGGCTGGATGCCGGACGGCTCGCTGCTCGTCGTCTCGATGCGCGACCACCGGATCCTGCGCCGCACGGCGGACGGCGCGGTCGCCGAGCACGCCGACCTGGGCGCGTACTGCGGCGGGCACCTCAACGACATGGTCGTGGACGCCGCCGGCCGCGCCTACGTGGGCAACTTCGGCTTCGACCTGATGGGCGGCGCCGACCCCGCGACGGCCGCGCTCGTCCGGGTGGACCCGGACGGGACCGCGACGGTCGAGGCCGAGGACCTGCTGTTCCCGAACGGCTCGGTCATCACGCCCGACGGGCGGACGCTGCTCGTCGGCGAGACCGCCGGCGCCCGCTACACCGCGTTCACGATCGGCGCGGACGGCGCGCTGGGCGACCGCCGCGTCTGGGCGCAGGTCGCGCCCGAGCCGGAGATCGGCACGCTGGCCGAGACGCTCGGGCGGCTGCGGTTCGGCCCCGACGGCTGCGGGCTCGACGCCGACGGGCGGATCTGGGCCGCGGACGAGGTCGGCGCGCGCTGCGCGCTGGTCGCCGAGGGCGGGGCGATCGTCGACGAGATCGCGGCGCCTGACGGCCTGAACATCTTCGCCTGCATGCTCGGCGGCGACGACGGCCGGACGCTGCTGATGTGCGCAGCGCCCGACTTCGCCGAGCACAACCGCCGCGCGGCGCGCGAGGCGGTGCTGCTCACGACGACCGTCGAGGTCCCGCACGCCGGGCTGCCGTGAGCGTCAGGCCGCGGCGACCGGCTCGTCGGCCGGCTCCGGCCCCCAGGTCTTCATCCGCCGCCGCAGGTCGACGTAGGCGATCAGGCCCGGCAGCGCCGGCAGGTAGGTCGAGATCACCTGGTAGCTGACGACCGCGAGCAGCGCCAGCCCGGCGTCGACGCCCGACGCGGCGAACGCGCCGAGCATCCCGCCCTCGGTCCCGCCGACGCCGCCGGGCAGCGGGAGCAGGTTGCCGAGCGAGCCGAGGAAGTAGCAGAGGACGATCGTCCCGATCGCCGGCGTCTCGCCGAACGCGTGGAACGTGGCCCACAGCACCGCGACGTCGAACGCCCACCAGACGAGCGGCCAGACGAGGATGCTCGGCCGGTGGTGGACGATCGAGATCGAGAGCCGGGCGGCGTTGCCGGCCACCTCCGGCACGGTGGCGAGCCGCGCCGCGATCCGCCCGCGGCGGCCGGACTGCTTCGCCATCGCCGTGACGCGGCGCTCGACGTCGCGGGGGATCTTGAGCATCAGCAGGACGAGCGCGACGACGATCCCGCCGACCGCGACCGCGACCCAGCCGAGCGCGGCCGGCACGTCGGGCAGGACGCCGGTGACGACGACCAGGCCGCCGACGAGCAGCGCGCCCATGTAGACCGAGTAGAGGATCGTCATGAACGCCGCGAGCCGCCGCGCGGTGGCCCGCGCGCCCATCCCGGCGCGGTGCAGCACCCACGCGGTGAACGCGATCCCGCCCGCCCCGCCGGCCGAGAACACGCGCGTCGCGACGACGCCCGCCAGCGTCAGCTCGAGCGACGCCGCCCAGTCCAGCCGCGGCGCCACCGGCCGGTACAGCTCGCGGGTCAGCACCACGTAGCCGCCGAACGAGACCGCCTCCAGCGCGACCGCGAGCGCGAGCCACCACGGGTCGCCGCCCTCGACGCGCTCGAGCAGCTCCTCGAGGTCGTCCGCGTGCGAGATCCCCAGCGCCGACGAGGACGATGACGACGGCGCCGATCACCGCGCCGCGCACCAGCCGCTTGTGCGAGCGCGCGACCGGGAGCCACGCGTCGCGCTGCACGACCAGCACGCTCGCGATCAGCACGCCCGCCGCGACCAGCGCGATCAGGACGATCGTATGCTCGGACGGCATCAGCCCACGTGGCGCTGGAGCCACAGCTCGAGCAGCCCGAGCTGCCACAGCGTCGAGCCGTCGAGGTTCGTCCGGTGCGCGTTCGGATCCGCGAGCATCGCCTCGACGGCGTCGTGCCGGAACAGCCCCCGCGCCCGCGCCTCCGGGGCGAGCAGCGCGTCGCGCACCATGCCCAGCACCGGCTCCTCCAGGTGCGTCAGCGCGGGCACCGGGAAGTAGCCCTTCCTGCGGTCGATCACCGCGTCGGGCACGTGCCCGCGGGCGGCGCGCTTGAGCACGCCCTTCCCGCCGTCGGCGAGCTTGAGGTCCGGCGGGCAGGCCGCGGCGAGCTCGACGAGCTCGTGGTCGAGGAACGGCGTCCGCGCCTCGAGCCCGTGGTCCATCGTCATGTTGTCGACGCGCTTGACCGGGTCGTCGACGAGCATGACCTCGGAGTCGAGCCGCAGCGCGCGGTCGACCGGCGTGGCGGCGCCGGCGCGCGTGAACCAGCCCTCCGCGAACGCGCGCGAGACGTCGTCGCGCGGCAGCGCGGCGGGCGCCACCAGCTCGCGCACGCCCGCGTCGTCGCGGTCGAAGAACTCCGCCGCGTAGGTGCCGAGCCCGCTGCCGGGCGCGCCGAGCATCGGCGGGTACCAGCTGTAGCCGCCGAGCACCTCGTCCGCGCCCTGGCCGGACTGGACGACCTTGCGGTCGCGCCGCACGGCCTGCGACAGCAGCCAGAACGCGACGCAGTCGTGCGAGACCATCGGCTCGGCCATCGCCGCGATCGCCTCCGGGAGCGCCTCGACGAGCTCGCCGGTGCCGACGCGGATCTGGCGGTGGTCGGTCGCGAACCGCTCCGCGACCGCGTCGGAGAACTCGAACTCGTTCCCCTCGCGCCCGCCGGCGTCGGGGAAGCCGATCGAGAACGTGGCCAGGCCGCGCTGGCCCTCCTCCGCGAGCAGCGCCACGATCAGGCTGGAGTCCAGCCCGCCGGACAGCAGCACGCCGACGGGCACGTCGGCGACCATCCGGCGCCGGACGGCGACGCGCAGCGCCTCGAGCAGCGCGTCCTCCCAGTCCTCCGCCGACCAGTCCGGGTGCGTGCGCTCGAACGGCGGGTCCCAGTAGGTGCGCTGTGCGCGGCTCCCGTCGCGCTCGACGGTGAGGATCGTCGCCGGCGGGAGCTTGCGGACGCCCGCGAGGATCGTCCGCGGGGCGGGCACGACCGAGTGCCAGCTCAGGTAGTGGTGCAGCGCGACCGGGTCGACGCTCGTGTCGACGCCGCCGGCGGCGACGAGCGCGGGCAGGGTCGAGGCCGCCCGCAGGCCGCCGCCGGGCAGCTCGGCGAGGTAGAGCGGCTTGATCCCGAGGCGATCGCGGACGAGCACCGTGCGGCCGCTGCGGTCGTCGTGCAGGCAGAAGGCGAACATCCCGGCCAGCCGGTCGAGCATCCCCTCGCCCCAGACGCGCCAGCCCTTGAGCAGGACCTCGGTGTCGGCGTGGGACGCGAACACCTGCCCGGCGCGCTCGAGCTCGGCGCGCAGCTCACGATGGTTGTAGATGCAGCCGTTGAAGACGATGTGGAGCTCGTCGTCGTGCATCGGCTGCGCCCCGGCCGCGGACAGGTCGATGATCGCCAGCCGGCGATGGACGAGCGCCACCCCGTCGCCGCTCCACAGCCCGTCGCCGTCGGGCCCGCGCGGCGCCAGCGCCGCGTGCATCCGCGCGAGCGCGTCGCGGTCCGGCGCGCCCCGCGGGCGCAGCTCGGCGCCGAATCCGCACATGGCTCAGGCGACCGCCAGGTCGGCGTGCGCCTGGCTCGCCGCCACGAGCGCGCGGAAGAGGGGCGCGTCGCGGTCGAGCGACTCCGCGTGCCACTGGACGCCGAGCACGAGCCGCTCGCCGTCGCCCTCGATCGCCTCGATCGATCCGCCCGGCGCCCACGCGACGGCGTGCAACCCGCCGCCGAGGCGATCGACCGCCTGGTGGTGGAAGGAGTTGACCTGCTGCTCCGTCCCGCCGCGGATGCCGGCCAGCCGCGAGTGGGGCGCGATCTCGACCGTGTGCGTCGTCACCCAGCCCGGGTCGGTCTGGCGATGGTCCGGGAGGTGCTGATGGAGGCTGCCGCCGCGCGCGACGTTGAGCGCCTGGGCGCCGCGGCAGATGCCGAGGATCGGCAGCCCGGCGGCGTCGGCGCAGCGCGCCACCTCGAGCTCGAACGCGTCGAGGCCGGGCTCCGTCGGGCCGAGGTTCGGGTCGCGCTCGGCGCCGTAGGCGGACGGGTCGAGATCGGGCCCGCCGGACAGGCAGACGCCCGCGAGCGGCGCGACGAGCGCGGGGATCAGCCCGATGTCGACGGGCGGCAGCACCACCGGCACGGCGCCGGCGCGCTCGAGCGCGCGCACGTAGGGCATGCCGAGCGCCAGCTCGTGCTGGGGCGGCTCGCCCTCGGGGAGCGGGTCGGTGCGCTCCGCGCGCCGGATCTCGGATGTCGTCACGCCGATCAGCGGCGGGCGGGCCGTCGCAGCTGCCATCAGTGCGTCGCTCTCTCCGTTCTGCAGGGCAATCGCGGACGAGACAGGGTGGCAGATCGCCCGGCAGCGCCCGCGTGCGGCGGTTCGGCCGGCGCCGAAGCACGACGCCCGTACCGTGTGCCCCGATGATCGCCGCACGACACGCGGGCGCCACCGCCGCCGGGATCACCGTGGTGCTGTGGGCCTCCGCCTTCGTGGGGATCCGCGCCGCGGGGGAGGAGCTCGGGCCCGGCCCGCTGACCCTCGCGCGGGTCGGGATCGCGGCGCTCGTGCTCGGGGCGTTCGTCGCGGTGCGCGGCGACGCGCTGCCGCCGCGCCGCGACGTCCCGCGGCTCGTGTTCTGCGGCGTGCTCTGGCTCGGCGCGTACAACGTGCTGCTCAACGCGGCGGAGCAGCGGATCGACGCCGGCACGGCCGCGATGCTGATCTCCGTCGGCCCGGTGATCCTCGCCGCGCTCGCCGGCGTGCTGCTCGGCGAGGGGTACCCGCGCAATCTCGTGATCGGCTGCGGGATCGCGCTCTGCGGGGCGGTCGTGATCGGGCTCGCGACCTCCGGGTGACGACGGCTCCGGCGGCCTCGGCGCCGCGCTCTGCCTCGCGGCCGCGGCCGCGTACGCCGGCGGCGTGATCGCGCAGAAGCCGCTGCTCGAGCGGACGTCCCCGCTCCAGATCACGTTCCTCGCCTGCGCCGCCGGCGCCGCCGCCTGCCTGCCGTTCGCACCCGCGCTCGTCCGCGAGGCGGGCGACGCGTCGGCCGGCGCGCTGCTGTGGACGGTCTACCTCGGCGTGGTCCCGACCGCGATCGGCTTCACCACGTGGGCGTTCGCGCTCAAGCGGACGAGCGCCGGGCGGCTCGGCGCGACGACCTACGCCGTGCCGCCGATCGCGATCCTGCTCGGCTGGATCCTGCTCGGCGAGGCGCCGCCCGCGCTCGCGCTGGCCGGCGGGCTGCTGTGCCTGGCCGGCGTCGCGGTCGCGCGCGGCGTGCGGGTGCGGCGCCGCGCGGTGCCCGCCTAGACAGCCGCCGCCGCGCGTGGGACGGTCTGTCCATGCCCGCACCCCGCCGCCTCCTCGCGCTCCTGCTCGCCGCGGCCGCGTTCGGCCTCGCCGCCTGCGGCGACTCGGACACCGGCGACGCCCAGAAGTCCGTCGACGACCTGCAGCAGAAGACGACCGACCTCCAGAACAAGGCCGACGACCTCGCCGACGAGGTGCAGGGCGGCAAGCAGTCGGCGCAGGACGCCGCGAAGGAGATCCAGCAGCAGGCCGACCAGCTCGGCGAGGAAGGGCGCGACCAGGCGAAGCAGGCGCTCCAGGACCTGAAGGACAAGGTCCCGGCGGGCGCCAAGGACGACGTCCAGAAGGCGATCGACCAGCTCGGGCGGCTAGCCGGCGACCACGCCGGCGATCGCCGCGTTGGCGAGGTTCACCAGCGTCCCCGCCAGCAGCGCCTTGAGCCCGAGCTTGGCGACGTCGCCGCGGCGGTCCGGCGCGAGCCCGCCGATCGAGCCGATCTGGATCGCGATCGAGGAGAAGTTCGCGAAGCCGGCCAGCGCGAACGTCGTGATGACGACGGACTGCTGGCTGAACTGGTCGACCTGCGGCCCGAAGTCGGCGTAGGCGACGAACTCGTTCAGGACCGTCTTCTCGCCGATGAACGTGCCGACCTCCGGCGCCTCGCTCCATGGCACCCCGATCAGCCAGGCGACGGGCGCGAAGACCCACCCGAGCAGCTTCTGGAAGGTCAGGTCGTCGATCCCGACGATCTCGCCCGCCCCGCTCAGCAGGCCGTTGGCGAGCGCGATCAGCGAGATGAACGCGATCAGCAGCGCGCCGACGATCACCGCGATCTTCCCGCCGTTGAGCGCGCCGTTGGCCGTCGCATCGATCACGTTCACCGACTCCTCGTCGCGCGCGGCCCGGACCGTGCCCTGCGTCGGCGACTCCTCGGTCTCGGGGACGATCAGCTTCGCCATGTACAGCGAGGCGGGCGCGTTCATCACGCTCGCCGCGAGCAGGTACGGGAGCGGGGCGCCGAGCAGCGCGTACCCGACGAGGGTCGAGCCCGCGACCGAGGCGAAGCCGCCGGTCATCACCGCGTAGAGCTCGGAGCGCGTCAGCCTGCTCAGGTACGGCTTGATGACGAGCGGCGCCTCCGACTGGCCGAAGAAGATCACCGTCGACGCGTAGAGCGACTCGACCTTGCTCGTCTTGAGCATCCAGGAGATCGCGCCGCCGAGCATCTCGGTCACCCACTGGATGACGCCGAGGTAGAACAGCAGCCCGATCAGCGCGCCGAAGAAGATGATCACCGGCAGCACCTGGAAGGCGAAGATCGTCTCCTCGCGGTTCGCCACCACCCGGCCGAAGAGGAAGTCGGTGCCGCCGTTCGTGTAGTCGACGAGCGCGGTGACCTGGCCGGAGACGAAGTCGAGCACGTCCTTGCCGACCGACCAGCGCAGCACGAGCACGGCGAACCCGATCTGGAACGCGAGCCCGACCGCCACGGTGCGCCAGTTGATCCGGCCCTTGTGCTCGGAGATCAGGAACGCCAGCGCGATGATCGCCGCCAGGCCGACGAGCCCGCGCAGGTCGCTCACGCGATCAGCTCCTCGACCTCGGCGCGCAGCCGTGCGAGGGCGTCGGCGGCTGCCGCCCGGTCGCCGTCCACGACGACCTCGAGGTACGCCTTCAGCTTCGGCTCCGTCCCGCTCGGGCGGACGACGACGCGCGCGCCGTCGGCGTGGATGACCAGCACGTCGGACGGCGGGAGCCGGACGCCGTCGCGCAGATCCTCGATCGCGACCACCTCGCGGCCGAGCAGCGCGCCGGGCGGGTGGCCGCGGAGGCGGTCCATGATCGCCCGCATCCGCGCGAGCCCGTCCGCGCCCTCGAGCACGAGCGTGACCGGCTCGGTCGCGTGGCGGCCGAAGCGCTCCGCGATCGCGTCGAGCCGCTGCTCGAGCGTCCGCCCGGCCGCCCGCTCGGCGGCGGCGAGCTGCGCCATCACGAGCGCGGCGGAGATCCCGTCCTTGTCGCGCACGACGCCGGACACGGCGTAGCCGAGCGCCTCCTCGTAGCCGAGCAGCAGCGTGCGCTCCGGCTGCTCGGCCGCGGCGCGCATGATCCACTTGAACCCGGTCAGCGTCTCGGCGAAGCCCGTCCCCGCCGCGGCCGCCATCCGCCCGAGCAGGGACGACGAGGCGACGGTCGTGACGAGGAGCCGCTCGCGATGGCGCGTCGCGTGCTCGAGCAGGAAGTCCGCCAGCAGGGCGCCGGTCTCGTCCCCGTGCAGCCGCCGCCAGCCGCCGCCGGCCGCCGGGATCGCCACGGCGAGCCGGTCGGCGTCGGGGTCGTTGGCCAGCACGATGTCCGCCCGCTCGCGCTCCGCGGCGGCCAGCGCGAGGTCGAGCACGCCGTCCTCCTCCGGGTTCGGGCGCGGCGCGGTGGGGAAGTCCGGGTCCGGCTCGGCCTGCTCGGCGACGACGTGCGGCGGCGCGAAGCCGGCGTGCGCGAACGCGCGCAGCGCCAGGTCGCGGCCGACGCCGTGCAGCGGCGTGTAGACGATCCGCAGGTCGCGCTCGTGCGTGTGCGGCAGGTGCCGCCCGATCGCCTTGAGGTAGTGCTGGGCGACCGCGTCCCCGACCTCCTCGCCGCCGTCCCCGAGCGGGACCTCGGCGAGCGGCCCGACGGCGTCGATCGCCGCCGCGATCCGCTCGTCCGCCGGCGGCGTGATCTGGGCGCCGTCGCCGAGGTAGACCTTGTAGCCGTTGTCCTGCGCGGGGTTGTGGCTGGCGGTGACCATCACGCCCGCGGCGCAGCGCAGCTCGCGCACCGCGAAGGCGAGCAGCGGCGTCGGGCTCTCCGGCGGCAGCCGCAGCGTGCGCACGCCCGCGCCCGAGCACACCGCCGCCGTCTCCGCGGCGAAGCGCGCCGAGCCGTGGCGCGCGTCGTGGCCGATGACGACCCCGGCCGCCGCCGCGCCGTCGACCGCGTCGAGCAGGTAGCGGGCGAGGCCCGCGCTCGCCCGGCGGACGGTCGCCACGTTCATCCGCGCCGGGCCCGCGCCGAGCGCGCCGCGCAGGCCGGCGGTGCCGAAGGTCAGGCCGCCGGCGAAGCGCGCGGCGAGCTCGTCCTCGGCCCCGCGCTCGATCAGCGCGCGCAGCTCCGCCTGCGCCTCCGGATCCGGGTCGTCGGCGATCCACCGCTCGACCTGTTCCATGACCGGCATGCGTGCGGACCTACCCACTGCGGGCATCATCCGATGCATGCGTGCCGTCGACGTCATCGCCGCCAAGCGCGACGGCGGGGAGATCGGGGACGACGACCTGCGCGAGCTCGTCCTCGCCTACGCCCGCGACGAGGTCGCCGACTACCAGATGTCGGCGTTCCTGATGGCGGGGTTCATCAACGGATTCTCCCCCGCGGAGGCCGCGTCGCTGACCGCGGCGATGGTCGCGTCGGGCGAGACGCTCGACCTCTCGGCGCTCTCGGGCCCGACCGTCGACAAGCACTCGACCGGCGGCGTGGGCGACGGGACGACGCTCGTCGTCGCGCCGCTCGCCGCCGCGCTCGGGATGCAGGTGGTCAAGCTCTCGGGCCGCGGGCTCGGCCACACCGGCGGGACGCTCGACAAGCTCGACGCGATCCCGGGCATGCGGACGGAGCTGAGCGGCCGCGAGCTGATCGCGCAGGTCGAGGAGATCGGGCTCGCCGTGTGCGCGCAGACCGGCGACCTGGTGCCCGCCGACAAGGCGATGTACGCGCTGCGCGACGTGACGGCGACGGTCGAGAGCACCGCGCTGATCGCCTCGAGCGTGATGAGCAAGAAGCTGGCCGGCGGCGCGGGCGCGATCCTGCTCGACGTCAAGGTCGGCTCGGGCGCGTTCATGAAGGACGTCGACCGCGCCCGCGAGCTCGCGGAGCTGTGCGTCCACCTCGGGAAGGAGGGCGGGCGCGCGACCGCGGCGCTGATCACGGACATGAGCCAGCCGCTCGCCGACGCCGTCGGCAACGCGACCGAGGTGCGCGAGGCGATCGAGGTGCTGCGGGGCGAGCGCGACGGGCCGGTTCACCGATCTGTGCGTGGCGCTCGCCGGCCACATGGCCGCGCTGACGGGCGTCGCGGAGGATGCCGACGCCGGCCGCGAGCGCGCCGCCGAGGCGCTGGCGGACGGCGCCGCGCTGGACCGGTTCCGCCGCTTCGTCGAGGCACAGGGCGGCGATCCGGGCGATCGCCGACGACCCCGGGCTGCTGCCGCAGGCGCCGGTGCGCCGCGCGGTGACCGCCGGCCGGCCCGGCGTGCTGGCGTCCGTCGACGCCGAGGCGGTGGGCCGTGCCGCGGCCGCGCTCGGCGCCGGCCGGCTGCGCAAGGAGGACGAGATCGACCTCGCGGTCGGGATCGACGTCCGCTGCCGGATCGGCGACGCCGTCGAGGCGGACACCGAGATCGCGTGCGTGCTCGCGGCCGGCGAGGACGCCGCGGCGCAGGCGGAGGACGCCCTGCGCGCCGCGCTCAGCTGGTCCGACGACGCGGTCGACCCGCCGCCGCTGGTCCACGCGGTCGTCAGCTGAACGCGTAGGTCACGCCGGTCAGGCGCTCGGAGACCTCCCACAGCCGGCGCGCCGTGTCCGGGTCGTTCGCGCGCCCGCTCATCGACACGAGCGCCGGGCTGCCGCGCCACTCGCCGGGGCCGTCCGGGCCGACGTAGCTCCCGCCCGGCAGGCCGGGCGACGGTCGCCGCGTAGAGCGCCGGGAGCGCGCCATGCTCCGCGTCCTGCGCGATCACGCGGTTGAGCACCCCCATGACGACCCGGTCGACCGCGGGCGGCGCCGCGGACTGCAGGTTCGTCGCCGAGTAGCCGGGGTGCGCGGCGACGCTCGTCAGCGGGAGCATCGCGGCCCGCGCGCGCCGGTCGAGCTCGCGCATGAAGAGCAGGTTGGCGAGCTTGGACTGCCCGTACGCGTTCCAGCGGAAGTAGCGCCGCTCGCGCTGCAGGTCGTCGAAGTCGATCTTCCCCATCCGGTGGGCGTTGCTCGACAGCGACACCACGCGCGGCTCGTGCGCCCGCCAGCAGCCGGTCGAGCAGCAGGCCGGTGAGCGCGAAGTGCCCGAGGTGGTTCGTGCCGAGCTGGAGCTCGAAGCCGTCCGCGGTCGTGCTGCGCGGCGGCGCCATCAGCCCGGCGTTGTTGACGAGCAGGTCGACCGGCTCGGTCCGCGCGGCGGCGAACGCGCGCACGGACGCGAGATCGGCGAGGTCGAGCGCGGCGAGCGTCAGGTCGGCGTCCGGCGCCGCGGCGCGGATCTCCGCCAGCGCCGCCTCGCCCTTCGCCGGTGTTGCGGCAGGCGAGCACGACCGCGGCGCCGTGGCGGGCGAGCTCGCGCGCCTGGATCAGCCCGATGCCGCTGTTGGCGCCGGTGACGATCGCGCGGCGCCCGGCCTGGTCCGGGATGTCGGCGGCGGACCAGCCCATCAGCCGAACAGCTCCTCGAGCCGGGCCACGGTCGCCGCGGCGTCGCGGTGCCGGACGACCTGCATCCCGAGCTCGCGCGCCGGCTCGAGGTTGAAGGGCAGGTCGTCGACGAACACCAGGTCACCGTACGGCATGTCCATCCGCTCGCGCGCGATCGCGTAGATCGCGGGGTCGGGCTTGCGCAGCCGCTCCTCGCCCGAGATCACGAGCACGTCGAACAGCTCGCCGAGCAGCGGCCGCGGGTAGGCGTCCCGGCCCCACGAGTTCGAGAGCATCCCGGTGCGGACGCCGGCGGCGCGGAGGCGGCGGACGACGTCGTGCATCGGCCGGTACGAGCCGCACGTCGCCCATCAGCCGCGCCGCGAGCCCCTCGGCGTCGGCGACGCCGAGCAGCGCGCCGAACCCGATCGAGAAGGCGGCGTCGTCGATCGCGCCCGTCTCGAAGTCCTTCAGCAGGGCGCGCGCGCCGCGGGTCGTGGCGGAACGCGTCGGCGGCCGCGGCCGGGTCGAGGCCCTCGGCGGCGCAGAACGCGCCGAACGCCTCGAACGGGCTGGTGGTCATCACCCCGCCCCAGTCGACGAGCAGCCCCGACGGCATCGCCGGCGACGGTACCCCATCAGCGCTGCTGTCCGCGCCTGCAAGCGATCGGACTGGAGCGCGCGTGCCGCGGCCTGCTGTGATGCCCGGCATGCCCGCCTCCGGCATGTCAGCGCGCGCCTGGACGCTGTTCGCCGCCGTGTCGGTGCTGTGGGGCATCCCGTACCTCTTCATCAAGCTCGCGGTCGAGGACCTCTCGCCGGTGATGGTCGCGTGGAGCCGGATCGCCGTCGCGTTCGCGGTCCTGCTGCCGTACGCGATCCACAAGGGCGCGCTGCGCGGCCTCGGGAAGCACTGGCGCGCGCTGCTGGTCTACTCGACGGTCGAGATCGTGCTGCCGTGGCCGCTGATCGGCTTCGGCGAGCAGCGCGTCACCTCCGGGCTCGCCGCGATCCTGATCGCCGCCGTCCCGCTCGTCGTCGCGCTGATGGCGCTGCGCGTCGACGCCGAGGAGCGCGCCGAGGGCTCGCGGCTCGTGGGCCTGGTGATCGGCTTCGCCGGCGTCGTGGTGCTGCTCGGCCTGGACGTCGCCGGCCGCCCGGGCGAGCTGCTCGGCGCACTGGCGATCCTGCTCGCGGCCGTCGGCTACGCGGCCGGGCCGATGATCATCAAGCAGAAGCTGCGCTCGCTCGACCCGCTCGGCCCGGTCACGGCGTCGATGGGGATCTCGGGGCTCGTGCTGACCGTCCCCGCGCTGGCGTCCGCGCCGTCCTCGGTGCCGTCGGGCCAGACGCTGCTGTCGATCCTCGTCCTCGGCCTGTTCTGCAGCGCGCTCGCCTTCCTCTGCTTCTTCGCGCTGATCCAGGACGTCGGCCCCGGCCGCGCCACGGTCATCACCTACGTGAACCCGGTCGTCGCCGTCGCGCTCGGCGTGACGCTGCTCGGCGAGGGGCTCGGCCCGACCGCCGTCGCCGGCCTGCTGCTGATCCTGGCCGGCTCGTGGCTCTCGACCGGCGGCCGGCTCCCGCCGGGCCTGATGACCCGCGTCGGATCGCGGCGGCCGGTGCCGCCGCCCGCGCCCGGCGCGCCGGAGGTGCGCGCGGCGCTGCTTCCATAGGAGGCGTGCGCCTGACGCGACGCGAGGCGCTGGCGGGAGCCGGCGCGGCCTGGCTGGCCCTCCGCGCGGGCCGCGGCGGGCGCGATGCCGCCCGCGCCGCCGCTCGCCGAGCGCATGGGCCGCGGGATCGACCTCACGCCGCAGGGCACGCGCTTCCCCGGCTCGCCCCAGGACTACACGGTCCTGCGCGCCCAGCCGTGGGCGGCCCCGCTGCTCGACCGGATGACGCACGTCCGGCTGTGGATCGACTGGACGTTCGTGCAACCGCGCGGCGACCTGGCGATCGACGATCCCGCGAACCCCGGGCTGCCCTACCTCGCGTCGCTCGACGGGCAGATCGACGCCGCGGCCGCGGACGGGCTCCAGGTGATCCTGCTGCCGTGGCGCTACCCGCGCTGGGTCAACCACAACGCGGAGCGCGACGGCACGCGCTCGCCCGAGTGGCGGCTCCCCGACGAGGGGCACGGGCCGTTCAGCCACTGGGCGCGCTGGGTCGACGCCCTGTGGGACCGCTACGCCGGCCGGATGGCCTACTTCGAGGTCATCAACGAGCCCAACCTCCAGATGTGGCCGCAGAAGGACATCGCCGAGCGCGTCTCGTTCATGATGGCCACGGTCGACGGGATCGCCCGCGCGCACGACCGCGCCGCCGTCTGCCTGGGGCCCTCGATCTCCGACGCCGAGTCCGACCGCCCGTGGCGGATCACCGAGCGCGAGCCGTTCGTCGAGACGCTGCTGCCGGCGCTGCGAGCGGCGCGGGTTCGAGGGCGGCGACCACTGGATCTGGGCGTTCCACAACTACAACGACTGCGAGCTCGGCGGCGACCGCGTCGGCGCCATGCGCGCGCAGCTCGCCGGCCGCTGGAACGGGCGCCGCGCCGACGACGGCGGCCCGCTCGTCTACGCGACCGAGGGCGGCATCCGGCTGAGCGGCGTGAAGCGCCGCTACGGCCGCGAGTTCGGGCCGCGGCGGACGCGCGCGCTGCAGGCGGAGATGCTCGCCGGCGCGGTCCGGCGCTACGCGCGCTCGCCGGGCGTCGGCCTCTTCACGCAGTACACCGTGCAGGCCGACCCCGACTACGACTGCGGGCTGCTCGAGCCGGACGGCGCGATGCGGCCCGCGTTCGGCGCCTACATCAGCGCCTGACGTCGATGAAGCGCAGCAGCCGGTCGCCGATCTGCACCTCGTCGCCGTTGTGCAGCGCCGCCTGGCTGACGCGCCGGCCGTTGACGTAGACGCCGTTGCGGCTGCGGTCGTCGGCGATCACGGCGTCGCCGTCGCGTTCGAGCACCAGCGCGTGGCGCCGCGACACGGTGTTGTCGTCCAGCACGATGTCGGCGGACGTGCGCCGCCCGATCCGGGTGAGCCCGGCCAGCGGCAGGACGACGACCGAGTCGCCGTCGGGGATGGCGAAGTACCGCCCGGGCGCGAGGCGCCAGACGGCGGCCGCGGCCATGCGTACCCGGTGCAGCAGCGCACCGGGGCGCATCACGGCGGTCGAGGCGTCGAGCTCCGTGGGGGAGGACGCCTGGAGGGTGAGGGCAGTCATGGCTCCTGGGAGGTTCCCGGTCGAATCCAAGCGCCGCCTAAGGAGTTGCTGCGCGCCAGCTGGGAGCCGGCCGATAGAACTCCGGGATGCTCGCCGTCGCCCCGCTCGTCGCGGCCGCCGCCACGCTCGCCGGCTGCCCGGCGTTCCCGTTCTCGACCGACCAGCGCGTCGACCGGCTGCCCGTGGCGCCGGACTCCGCGGCGATCGTCCGCTCGATCGGCGTCGACGGCGCGATCAAGGCCGACTTCGGCTCGGGCCTGTGGGAGGGCGGGCCGATCGGGATCCCGTACGACGTCGTCGGGCGGCGGACGCCGCGCTCGCGCGTGCGCTTCGACTACGCCTCCGAGTCCGACCGCGTCGCGCTATCCGATCCCGCCCGGCGTGCACATCGAGGGCGGGCCGGACGCCGACGGCGACCGCCACGCGCTGCTGCTCGACCGCTCGCGCTGCCGGCTCTACGAGCTGTTCGCGCTGCGCCGCGAGGGCGACGGCTGGCACGCCGGCTCGGGCGCGACGTGGAACCTGCGCCGGCCGCGGCTGCGGCCGTCCGGCTGGACGAGCGCCGACGCCGCCGGGCTGCCGATCCTGCCGCTGCTCGCGCGCCACCCCGAGGTCCGGCGCGGCCGGATCCGGCACGCGCTGCGGATGACCGTGTCGCAGACGCGCAGCGCGTTCGCCTGGCCCGCGCGGCACGTCGCGTCCGACGCCGCCGACCCGGCGCTCCCCCGCATGGGCGAGCGGCTGCGGCTGCGGGCCTCGGTCGACATCTCGGGGCTGCCGCGCCAGGCGCGCGTCGTCGCCCGCGCGATGCGGGAGTACGGGCTGATCGTGGCCGACAACGGCTCGGACTGGTTCGTCTCCGGCGCGCCGGGCGCGGGCTGGGACAACGACCAGCTGCGCGCGCTCGGCACGCTGCGCGGGAGCGACTTCGAGGTCGTGCGGGTCAGTCGACCTGCACGCGGCCGCCGCTGACCGTCAGGCGGCGGCGGCCGGCCAGCAGCTCCAGCAGCTCGTCGCCGACCAGCTCGCGGCGCCAGCCGCGCAGCGTGCGCACGTCGGGCTCCGGCCGCCCGCGGCGGGCGGAGACGACGATCGGCGCGAGGTCGGCGCGCGCCGCGATCAGCTCGTAGGCCAGGCCGGCCTCCTGCGCGCGGGTCCGCACGAGCGACTCCGCCAGCGCGATCGTCGGGCCGTCGACCGCGTCGGTGGTCAGCCGCTCGCCCTCCTCGAGCGTGATCGGCTCCGCCGCCCGGCCGCGCTCGAGCGCGGCGATGATCTCCTTGCCGCGGCGGCGCACGACGTCGGGGCCCGCGCCGCGGATCTGCCCCAGCTCGCGCGGGCTGCGCGGGCCGCGCTTGGCCAGCTCGACGAGCGTCGGGTCGCGGACGACGCTGCCGACCGGGCGGTCCTCCGCCGCGGCGGTGCGCTCGCGCCACGCGGCCAGCTCGCGCGCCATCGCGCGCTCGCGCGGGCCGAGGCCCGAGACGCGCGGCAGCCGCCGCCAGGTCTCCTCCGGGTCGCGCTCGTCGGTCGCCTCGGCGATCGCGACGCACTCCTCGCGCGCCCACTCGAGCCGCCCGCGCTCGCGCAGCCGCCGCTGCAGCTCGTCGGCCAGCGGCAGCAGGTGCTCGACGTCCTCCTCGGCGTAGCGGAGCTGCTCGGGCGTCAGCGGGCGCGCGTCCCAGCGCGTGAACGAGGCCGACTTCGCGACGCGGATCCGCAGCACGTCGTGGAGCAGCCCGGTGTAGCCGGCCTGCGCCGAGAAGCCGGCGAAGCCCGCCGCGATCTGCGTGTCGAAGACGTTCGTGAACGTGGTCTGCCAGGCGCGGCGGAGGATCGCGACGTCCTGCCGCCCGGCGTGGAGGACGATCTCCACGTCCGGGTCGGCGAGGACGGCGGCGAGCGGGGCGGGGTCGCCCATCTCCGCGAGCGGGTCGAGCACCACGACCTCCTCGCCGACGCAGACCTGGATCAGGCACAGGAGCGGCCGGTAGCGGCCCTCGGGCATGAACTCGGTGTCGATCCCGAGCCGCCCGAGCTCCCGGGCACGCGCCGCGAGACGCTCGATGTCGGTCGCGACGGTGTCCATGGAGCCGCGATCGTACCCGGGGCGCGCGCCCCGGGGCGTTTACGCGGCGACCGGCGCGGCGCCGACTTCCGCCGGATCGGCCTGGCGCGCGCGGCCCGGGACCAGCAGCGCGACCAGCCCGCCGACCAGCAGCACGGCGGCGCCGACCCACAGCGCGGGGATCAGCCCGTCGACGACCGACTGCGGCGTCGCGTAGCTCCCGGCGCCGGCGAACACGGCCGCGAGGACCGCGACGCCGAGCACGCCGCCGAGCTCGCGGATCGCGTTGTTGGCGCCCGAGGCCTGGCCGGCCTCCTCCGGGCGCACCGCGCCGAGGACGGCGTTGGCGGCGGGGGCGAACACGAGCGCCATGCCGGTCCCGCCCATGACGAACGCGGGCACGAGCACGCCGTAGGCGACGTCGGTCGTGGTCACGACCGCGAGCCAGCCGAGCGCGATCGCCTGCAGGAACAGCCCGGCCGCCATCAGCGGCCGCGAGCCGAGCCGGTCGGACAGCACGCCGGCGATCGGCGCGACGAGCATCGGCATGCCGGTCCAGGGCAGCGTCCGCAGGCCGGCCTCGAGCGGCGAGTAGCCCTGGACGGCCTGGAAGAACTGGGCGAGCAGGAAGATCGCCCCGAACATCCCGAACGTCATCGCGAAGCTGACGCCGTTCGTGGCCGAGAACGCGCGCTTGCGGAAGAACCGCATCGGCAGCATCGGCGCCGGCGTGCGCAGCTCCCAGGCGATGAAGGCGGCGAGCAGGATCGCGCCGGTCACGATCGGCGCGACGACCTCGAGCGCGCCCCAGCCGGCCTCGTTGCCGCGCACGACGCCGAAGACGACGCCGAACAGGCCGAGCGAGCCGAGCGCGAGCCCGGTCAGGTCGAGCCGGCTCACGGGGCCGCGGCTCTCGTCCAGGCGGCGCAGCGCGAGCGGGGCGAGCGATCAGCCCGATCGGGACGTTGATCCAGAAGATCCAGTGCCACGAGATGCCCTCGATGACGCGCGCCGCCGACCAGCGGGCCGAGCGCGACGCCGAGGCCGCTGATGCCCGACCAGATGCCGAGCGCCGGCCCGCGCTTCTCCGGCGCGGTCGCGGTCGAGAGGATCGTGAGGCTGAGCGGCGCGACGATCGCGGCGCCGAGGCCCTGGACGCCGCGCGCGGCGATCAGCGCGCCGGTGCTCGGGGCGAGCGCGGCGGCGGCGGACGCCGCCGTGAAGATGCCGAGGCCGACGATGAACATCCGCCGGCGGCCGAAGCGGTCGCCGAGCGCGGCGCCGGTGAGCAGGAAGACCGCGAACGCGAGCGTGTACGCGTTGACGGTCCACTCGAGCGCCTCGAGCGAGGCGCCGAGATCCTCGCGGATGCTGACCAGCGCGGTGCTGACCACGAGGTTGTCGAGGCTGACCATGAAGATCGCGATCGCCGTGATCGCGAGGGTCCAGCGCGGGAGGCGTTGCATCGCGGAAGTCCTTTGTGAGTCGCCACTACCTTGCACGATGCACGAAGGTAGTACTCACTCACTTCGCCGTCAAGTGCGGCCAGCCACACCACGCCGGGCCTGGCGCGGAGACGTGCCTGCGGCGGCGGAGGCCCGGCGCTAGCGGATGAGGACGGGCGTCCCGATCGAGACGCGACCGAACAGGTCGATCACGTCCGGGACGCTCATGCGGATGCAGCCGTGCGACGCCTGGCTCCCGATCGTCCACGGCTGGCCGGTCCCGTGGATGCCGACCGAGCCCGCGACGCCCATCCAGCGCGCCTTGAGCGGGTTGTCGATCGCGCCGCCCGCCACCTGCTGGCCGGCCATCTCCCCCGCCCAGGGCGAGTTCGGCGCCGTCCAGGTCGGGTTGACCTGCTTGGACTGGATCGCGAACAGGCCGGTCGGCGTCGGGTAGGCGGACATGCCGACCGCGACGCCGTAGCTCTTCGAGAACCGCAGGTTGCGGTACAGCCGCAGCCGGAAGCTCGAGCGCGAGATCGTGATGATCGTCGGGTACGCCCGCTTGAGCTCGCGGGTCTGGACCCGCGGCGTCGTCGTGACGAGCTTGCCCTTGACCTCGCGCGGCAGCGAGGGGTCGGCGAGGATCCGCTGGGCGGCCTCGACGATCGGCCGCACCTTGAGCGCCTTGCCCTTGCGGCCGGGCCGCTTGTAGATGTGCGTGACGGTGATGCGGACGCGCGCGTCGCGCGCCGCCCTGCCGACCTTCGCGCCGACGCCGCGCACGAAGCGCCAGAGCGGCTCGCGGGAGTAGCGGACCGAGGGCGTGGCCGAGGCCGGCGGGAGCGTCCCGTCGGCGGCGGCGGGCGCGTGCTGGCCGGCGTAGAGCGCGCGCAGCGCGGACTTGCCGGGCCGCAGCCGGTAGCCGAGCGCCGCCGGCTTGAGCGTGAACCGCCGGCCGCCCGCGACGATCGCGATGCCGCCGCTCGCCACCGGCGCGAGCTCGGCCGCGAGCTTCGCCTTGGCCTCCGCGACGGTGAGGTTGCCGACGTCGACGCCGGAGACCGTGACGCCCGCGCGGATCCGCTCGGCCGGCGCCGGCGGCGTCTGCGCGCTCGCGGAGGCGGCCGCGGCGAGGGCCGCGACGACGGTCAGGAGGGCGAGGGCGACGGCGCGGCGCATGGGCTCGTCAGGGTAGCCGCGCCCGCGCCGCGGCGGGCTCGCTGCACGAACGCGTTCAGGCCGCCGCGCGGCGCGGCGCGCGCCGGCGCGCGGGCGGGCCCGCGAGGAACTCGTCGAGCAGCGGCCAGGTCGTGGTCCGCGCCGCGCGCCCGGTCAGCACGCCGAGGTGCCCGCCGGGCGCGGTCTCGAGCCGGACCGACGGCGCCTGCGGCAGCAGGTCGCCGACGTGGTGGCACGCCGCGACCGGCGCGATCCCGTCGCCCTGGCCGGCGATCGCCAGCACCGGCACGCGCACCCCCGCGAGGTCGATCACGCGCGCGCCGAGCTCGAGCCGGCCCTCCGCGAGGTCGTTCGTGCGGAAGAAGCGGTGGTAGAGCTGGCCGAAGCTGCGCCCGGGATACGCCGTCATGTCGCCCATGAACGCGTCGACCGCCTCGATCTGCGCCAGCAGCTCGCGGTCGTCGGCGTGGCTGAGGATCGTCCACGGCTTCATCACGTACTTGTCGATCCCGGCGAGCTGGTAGACGCGCTGCACGATCGGCCCCGGCGCGCCGCCCAGCACGCGGTACAGCTGGGTCACGAGCTGCCCGCGGGTCACCGCGTCGATCGGCCGCAGCGGCGCGAGCAGCGGCACCTGGCGGAAGTCGAACGGGCTCGCCACGAGCGCCAGCGAGGCGACCGGCAGCCCGGCGTCGGCGCAGACGGCGAGGGCCGCGAGGATCCCGCCGAGGCACCAGCCGACGAGCTGGACCGGCCCGCCGGCGTCGTGCGCCACCGCGCGGACCGCGCCAGGGACGACGTCGTCGATCCAGTGCTCGAGCCCGAGCGAGCGGTCGCCGAAGTGGACCGTCCCGTAGTCGACGACGTACGTCGCCTGCCCGCGCCGCAGCAGGTGCTCGGCCAGCGAGCAGCCGCGGCGCAGGTCGAAGCAGGTCGCCGGGGCGGCGAGCGGCGGGACGAGCAGGACCGGCGGCGACGCCGCGCGCCGGTCGCCCGCCGGGAGATAGCGGTGGACGCGGCGCTGCGGCCCCTCGTCGATCAGCGCGGCCGGCATCCGCCGCAGGTCGGCGAGGCCGCCGCCGAGCGTGGCGTCGTAGAGGTTGACCGCCGAGGCGGTGGGCGAGGGGACGCGGAGACCGAGCATCGTGTGGACGCAGATGATGGCGGGGTACCCTCGGCGCGTGGCCGGCGTCTTCCATCGCGAGCTCCCGCCCGGGCTCTGGGAGCGGCTCAAGCTCGACCCGCTCCGCGTCCCCCGAGCACATCGCGCTCGCCGCCGCGCGGCAGTTCGGCCCGCAGGCGCGCAACTGGGCGGCGGACAAGCGGTCGAACTACTCCGTGACGCCGGCGAAGCTCGCGAAGATGGCCAAGAAGCGCCACGCGACGCTCGCGCGCTTCGAGGGCGCGGCGACCGGCGTCGGCGGCTTCATCACGATCCTGCCGGACCTCGCCGCGGTCGCCTGGATCCAGTCGCGGCTGATCTTCTACATCGCCGCCGCCTACGGCTTCGACCCCGAGGACCGGATGCGCCCCGCCGAGGCGCTCGTGATCTTCGACTTCTACAAGGACCCGCAGACCGCGCGGCGCGCGCTCGACGGCGCCGGCTCGACGATCGCCGCCGCCTACGTCGGCTCGGTGCTCGAGCGCGACGAGGTGCTCGGGCTGCGGCTCGCGAAGCTCGTCGGGGTGCGCGGCGCGCGCCACCTCGCGGGCCGGATGATCCCGGGCGCCGCGATCGCCTTCAACTCGATCGGCAACGAGCGCCGGACGCGCGCGATCGCCGATCGCGCGATCAGGTTCTACGGCGGCTAGGGGCCGCCGTAGACCGGGATCGCGGCGCCGCTGGTCGGCGCCGACCCGTCGCTGCAGAGGAAGCGGATGACGTCCGCGATCTCGCCCGGCGGCGTCAGCGACGAGTGCTGCGACGGCGGCATCGCCTCGCGGTTGGACGGCGTGTCGATCATCGAGGGGAGGACGGCGTTGCAGCGGATCCCGTCGCCCGAGTGCTCGCGCGCGACGACCTGCGTGAACGCGATCACCGCGGCCTTGGAGGCGCAGTAGCCGGCCGCGCCCGCGAACGGGAACAGCGCCGAGCGCGAGGAGACGCAGACGATCGCGCCGCCGTCGGCCGCGATCAGCGCCGGCAGCGCGGCCTGCGTGACGAGGTAGGTCGGGCGCAGGTTGAGCGCGAACTGCGCCTCGAAGTCGGCGAGCGGCGTCGTCGCCACCGGCTGGTCGGAGGCGAAGCCGCCGACGAGGTTGACCACCGCCCGCAGCGGCGCGTCCTCGCGCTCGGCGGCGGCGCGGACCGCGCGCCCGACGTCCTCCGGGTCGGTCAGGTCCGCCTCGATCGTCTCCGCGCCGTCGAGCGGGACCGGGTTGGCGTCGGGCACCACCACGCGCCAGCCGTCCTCGGCGAACGCGGCCACGACGGCGCGCCCCAGCCCGCCGCTGCCCCCGGTGATCAGCGCCGTGCGTTCCATGCCCGGATCATCCCACCGATCCCGTCCGGGCGCGGCCCTACCTTCAGGTGCCCATGGTCGTGCGCCACCTCACCGACGGGCAGGAGATCGACGGGGTGCTGCTCGTGCGCGGCCGCTCGCTGCGGCGGCGCGAGGACGGCAGCGCCTACCTGCTGCTCAGCCTGGGCGACCGCACGGGCACCGTCGCCGGGGTGCTGCAGGGCGACGCCGAGTGCTGCACGGCGGGCGCGGCGGTCCACGTCACCGGCCGCTACGAGATCGACGCCCGCTACGGCCCGCAGATCGCGCTGAGCGCGGTGGCGCCGCGCCGCCGAGGTCGACCACGACGCGCTGCTCGACGGCCCGCCGCGCGCGGCCGCGCAGATGGAGGCCGACCTGCGCGACCTCGTCGCCACGATCCAGGATCCGCACCTGCGCGACCTGCTCGACGCGGTGCTCGGCCCGGCGTCGGAGACGTGGCCGCGGTTCCGCGACGCGCCCGCGGCCAAGCGCTACCACCAGGCCTACCGGCACGGGCTGCTCGAGCACTCGCTGACCGTCGCGCAGTCGGTCTCGGCGATCGCGGCGACCTTCCCGGGCATCGACCGCGACGTCGCCGTGACCGGCGCGCTGCTGCACGACATCGGCAAGCTCGACGCCTACACCGCCGACCCGCTGGCGATCGACCTGACCGACGCCGGCAAGCTCCAGGGCGAGATCGCGCTCGGCTACTTCCGCGTCCGGCGCCTGGTCGAGGACCTGCCCGGCTTCCCGCCGCACCTCGCGGAGTCGGTGCTGCACATCATCCTCAGCCACCACGGCGCGCTCGAGCACGGCTCGCCGGTCGTGCCGTGCACGCGCGAGGCGACGCTCGTGCACATGATCGACAACCTCGGCGGCCGGCTCGGCTCGTTCGACCGGCTCGAGAAGGCGCTCCCGGACGGCTCGCGCTGGTCCGGCTACGACCGCGCCCTGGGCGGCGGGGCGTTCTTCGCCACGTCCGCCGCCGCGTAGCCACAAAGGCGCAAACAGCGGGGATCGCGCGCGGGGACGCGCCCGGGCGCGCCATGCCGGGCGCGGTCGCGGTCTAAGGTGGGCCTTCGTGGCGAAGGACACCGAGAAGCTGATCAGGCAGCTGTCGCTGATCGCGTACCTCATGGCGGAACGGCGGCCCGTGACCGCGACCGAGATCCGGCGCGACGTCGAGGGCTACTCCGACATGACCGAGGACGCCTTCGCGCGGCGGTTCTACGCCGACCGCGCGGAGCTCGACTCGCTCGGGATCCACCTGACGGTCGACCGCCCGGCCGACGGCTTCTCCGAGCAGGAGAACTACTCGCTCGCGCCCGAGGCGTTCTTCCTCCCCTCGGTCGCCTTCACCGACGCCGAGCTCGCGGCGCTGCAGACCGCGCTGTCGCTGCTCGACGGCGAGTTCGCCTACGCCGAGCCGCTCCGGCTCGCGCTGCAGCAGCTGACCTGGGGGCGCCCGAGCCCGCTCGGCTCGCCGGCGCAGCGCGCGATCGGCCTCGGCATCACCGGCTCGGCGGGCGGCGCCGAGCTCTCCGCCCGGCTGGCGAAGGTCGACACCGCGATCTACCGCCGCAAGCGGATCGAGTTCGAGTACTTCACGATGCAGACGGGCGCGACCGCGCTGCGCAAGGTCGACCCGTACGAGCTGCTGTTCGAGGGCGGCCAGTTCTACCTCGTCGGCCACTCGCACGAGCGCGGCGACATCCGCGTCTTCCGGCTCAGCCGGATCCAGGGCAAGGTCGCCTACGCCACGAAGGCGGAGCACGACTTCCAGCGCCCGGACGGCTTCGACCCGCGGCGCTACGCGAACCGGATCCCGTGGCAGCTGGGCGAGGAGCGCGGCACCGCCGAGATCTGGGTCTCCGACCGGATCGCCTGGCACGTCGAGCGCAACTTCGGCCGCTACGGCGAGCTCGTCCCGGCCGACGACGGCGGCTTCGTCTTCCGCACGCCCTACGCGATCGCGCGGCTGGTGCTCGCGTGGGCGATCGGCTACGAGACGCACGCCCGCGTGCTCGGCCCGCCCGAGCTGGCGGAGGAGCTGCACCGGCGGCTGGACCGCGTGGCCGAGCTGCACCGCGGCGAGCCGTTCACCGACGCGGACGCCGGCCGCCCGCCGGCCCCGCCCGTCGCGGCGGCGGCCAACGGCGACGGCGGCCGCCAGCGCGACGCCGCGGGCATCCGGCCCGAGCGGTTCGCGCGGCTGGTCACGCTCGCCTCCGTCCTGATCGAGGCCGGCCGGGCCGGCGAGCGGCTCGACTCCGCCGCGCTGTGCGAGCGGCTGCAGATGTCCCAGCAGGAGCTGCGCGAGGACGTCGGCCTGCTCAACGTGGTCAACTTCGGCGGCGGGGCCTAC
The DNA here is from genome assembly GCA_963791405.1 of uncultured Solirubrobacteraceae bacterium. Taxonomy (GTDB): domain Bacteria; phylum Actinomycetota; class Thermoleophilia; order Solirubrobacterales; family Solirubrobacteraceae; genus DASQMT01. Next base: position 255,756 of record CAWBSJ010000017.1, read on the forward strand.
GTGCTCTACGCGGAGGTGCTCGCGTCCGGCGAGGTCGAGGTCGATCCGGAGCCGTACTCGGACACGTTCGACCGGCCCGCGCGGCTGCTGCCGATCGAGGCGCGCGCGCTGCTCGCCGCGATCGAGCTGCTCGGCGTCCACCTCTCCGAGCACCTGCTCAGCGCGCGCGAGAAGCTCGAGCGCGCGCTCGGCGACATCGCCAAGGAGGGGCTGCTCGTCTCCAACGCCCGCACCGACGACGCGATCGCGCGCCAGGTCGGCGAGGCGATCGAGGGCAGCCGCCTGATCGAGCTCGAGTACTACGCCGAGAACGAGGACGCGTTCTCGACGCGGCGGGCCGAGCCGTACGCGCTGATCAACAGCCGCGAGGGCTGGTACGTCCGCGCGCTCGACCCGGCGAAGGACGAGATGCGCAGCTTCCGGCTCGACCGGATCAAGCGCGTCGACGTGCTCGACGAGACCTACGAGCGCCGCGCCGACCTCGAGACGATCGCCGACGTCGAGGGCTGGCAGCGGACCGGCGAGGTCGAGGGCTCGCGCATCGCGCACGTGTGGATCTCGCCCGAGCACGCGCGCTGGGTCGCCGAGGAGCGCAGCGTCCTGGCCGAGCTCGACGACGGCTCGATCATCGTCGAGTGGGCGTTCAAGGGGACGCGCTACCTCGTCAAGCAGATCCTCAAGGAGGCCGGCGACGCCGCGGTGCTCGAGCCCGCGGACGTGCGCGACGAGGTGCTCGCCGCCGTCGAGCGGCTTCTGGCACCCTCCCCGCGGTGAGCCGCCGCGACCAGATCGTGATGAGCGACGCCGAGGCGGCGTCGTTCCTGGAGGAGGAGCGGACCGTCACCTGCGCGACGATCGCGCGCGACGGGCGGCCGCACCTGATGCCGCTCTGGTTCGTCGTCCGCGCGACGCGCGGAGCTGTGGTCGTGGACCTACGCGAAGTCGCAGAAGGTCCGCAACCTCGAGCGCGACCCGCGCTGCACGCTGCAGGTCGAGGCGGGGACCGACTACGCCGAGCTGCGCGGGCTGATGCTCGACTGCACGGCCGTCATCCACCGCGAGCTCGCCGACGTCTCGCGGCGTCGGCGCGGAGCTCGCCGCCCGCTACGGCGGCGCCGACCTCAGCCCCGAGCTCGAGGCCGCGATGCGCAAGCAGGCGGCCAAGCGCGTCGCGCTGCAGTTCGTCGAGGAGCGGCGCGTCACCTGGGACCACCGGAAGCTCGGAGGCACGTATTGAAGGGGATCATCCTCGCCGGCGGGTCGGGCACGCGGCTCTACCCGATCACGCAGGGCATCTCGAAGCAGATCATGCCGGTCTACGACAAGCCGATGATCTACTACCCCCTGGCCACGCTGATGATGGCCGGGATCAGCGAGATCCTGATCATCACCACGCCGCAGGACCAGGACCAGTTCCGGCGCCTGCTCGGCGACGGCTCGCAGTTCGGCTGCCGCTTCGAGTACACCGCGCAGGAGACGCCGCGCGGGCTCGCGGACGCGTTCATCCTCGGCGCCGACTTCATCGGCGGCGACGCCGTGGCGATGATCCTCGGCGACAACATCTTCTACGGCTACGGCCTCGGCGCGCAGCTCAAGGAGCTGACCGATCCGGACGGCGGCGCGGTGTTCGCCTACCACGTCGCCGACCCCGAGCGCTACGGCGTCGTCGAGTTCGACGGGCACAACCACGCCGTCTCGATCGAGGAGAAGCCGGAGCACCCGAAGTCCAACTACGCGGTCGTCGGGCTCTACTTCTACGACAACGACGTCGTCGACATCGCGCGCAACGTGGCGCCGTCGCCGCGCGGGGAGATCGAGATCACCGACGTCAACCGCGAGTACCTGCGGCGCGGCAAGCTGCGCGTCGGCGTGCTCGACCGCGGCACCGCGTGGCTCGACACCGGCACCTTCAACTCGCTCATGCAGGCGGCCGAGTTCGTGCGCGTGATCGAGGAGCGCCAGGGGCTGCGGATCGGCTCGCCCGAGGAGATCGCCTGGCGCGAGGGCTTCATCTCCGACGCCGAGCTGCGGGCGCTCGCCGAGCCGCTCGTCAAGAGCGGGTACGGCGGGTACCTGCTCGGGCTGCTCGACGGGTGAACGGGCCCGTCGTCGTCACCGACCTCGACGGGACCCTGTGGCCCGTCGACCTCGTCGTGCGGCCGGGCGTGCGCTCCGCGGTGGCGGCGCTCGCGGCGGCGGGCGTGCCGGTCCTCGTCGCGACCGCGCGGCGCGTGCGCGGCGCGCGCGACCTGCTGCGCGAGAACGGGCTCTCGCTGCCGGTCGTCGGCCTCAACGGCGCGCTCGGCGAGGCGGTCGACGGGACCCGCTTCCACGACGCGCGCTTCTCGCCGCACGACGCGCTGACGGCGCTGCGCGCGTTCACCGACCACGGGCTCGACCCGTGCCTGTACGTCGACGAGCCCGAGATCGACGTGCTGCTCCCGCCGCTGCCGTCGACGAACCCCGGGCACGTGGCGTACCTCGCGCCCGTGTCGCGGACCGTCGACGACCTCGAGGCGGAGGTGCGCTCGCGCGCGCTCTACGGCTTCAGCGTGCTCGGCCGGCCGCCGGAGGAGCTGACCGGGACGGTCGAGGCGCTCGACGACGCCGGCATCCCGTACGACTTCGCGCCCGAGCCGCAGTGGCCCGGCTGGAGCGTGAACGCGATGCCCGCGGGCGTCTCGAAGTGGGCCGGCGTGCTCGCCTTCTGCGCGACCGCCGGACTGTCGCCCGACGGCGTCGTCGCGGTCGGCGACGGCACGAACGACCTCGAGATGCTCGGCGCCGCGGCGCGGCCGCTCGTGGTCGACGGGTCGCGGGCGGCGGACCGGCTGCCGGGCGCGGAGCGGATCGCGCCGCCCGAGCACGAGGGCTGGGCGGCGATCCCGGGGTTGCTCGGGCTGTAGCCGACGCGCCGCGCGTCAGAGCGCGGGGAACCTTGCCCGGAAGCGGGCGGCAGCCGCGACGTTGCCCTTGGCCTCATCCAGGACCAGGGCGCGTCTGGCACTCGCCACCGCCTCGTCCGCCCTGCCGGCCGCCAGGAGCAGCTCCGCGAGCGTGCGGTGCGCGTCGGCGCAGCAGAGGACCATGCCCGTTCGCTCCGCGACGGCGACCGCGGCGCGCGCATCCTCCAGACCGCGCTCGAGCTCGCCCGTCTGCGCGGCCAGCAAGGCGCGCGCCAAGTGACGCTTGGTCACCCATTCCGCGTTGCAGGGCACCGGCATCGCATCGATGCGCGCCACCGCCTCGACAGCGTCCTGCGTGCGGTGCTGGGCGAGGATCGCGTGCGCCAGGTCGACCAGGATGAGCGAGTGGTACCAGCGGTCGTCGGACTCGGCGACGACCGCCTCGGCGTCGCGGAGGACGCGCTCCGCGCCGGCCGGATCTCCCGCCAGCATCGCGCTCATGCCGTCGAGCAGCGCGATGTACGAGGCGAACGCGCCCAGGCGCATGTCGGCGAGCTCTGCCGGGGCGGCCAGGCTGCTGTGGGCCTCGTCCACGCGTCCGGTCATCACCGCGAGGGCCGCCCGGAACGGGCGCAATGCCAGCTCCGCGGCGCGCTCGCCCGCTGCCCGACCGTCGGCGACGAGCGCGTCGCAGCGCAGAATGGCCCGGTCCGCCGGCCACGGCCCGTCGATCAGCGCCCAGGCCATGAAGACGACCGCGGTGGCGATGTCGAAGCCGCTCTCGGCGCGCCGCGCGTGGCCGAGCATGCGCTCGGCGTGGGCACAGGATGCCACCGGGTCCCCGTCGAGCCACGTCAGGTCGGACATCAGGTAGGCGGAGCGGGCGAGGCCGAGCTCGTCGCCGAGGCCGCGGAGCGTCGCGTCCGCTCCATCCACGACGACCCTGGCGGCAGCGACGTCGAACCGCTCCGGGTGGAGATAGAGCCGGATCCGCTCACGCTCGACGAGTGACCGCGCGCCGACGCCGTCGAGACCGAGCCGAGCGCTCACGGATACCGCCCGCTCCGCCAGCGCCTCCGCGCGCTCCGACGATCCCGCGTCGGACAGCGCTGACACGAGCGCCGGAAGGAGCGCCACGCCGTGCGCGTCGTCGGTGCCGGACAGTGCGACGGCGCGCTCGAGGAACCCGACCTCGGCGAGCAGGTCGCCGCGACCGCGCGCCGACCGTGCCGCGGCGGCGAGACGCGCGCCGGCGCGGGCCGCGAGCGCCGAGGCCGTGTCGTCGCCGACCTCCCGCGCGTACCGGCATGCGGTCTCGAGATGGAACCCCATCCGCGCGTCCGCCTCCGCCAACTCGGCGCCGAGGCCGTCGAGCCAGACCGCATGGCGCTCGTGGAGTTGCGCGCGCGTGGCCTTCGCCAGCGACGCGTAGGCCGCCTCGCGCAGAAGCCCGTGGCGGAACCGGTGTACGCCCGCCTCGCCGGGCACGAGCAGATCGCGACCGGCGAGCCGGTCACAGGCCTGCTCGAGCTCCGACCGGGCGATGCCGCCGGCGAGCGCGTGCAGGGCCGCGGTGGCGAAGCTGTCGCCCACGACCGCGCCGAGCGCGAGGACCGCGCGCTCGACCGCTTCCAGTCGGTCGAGACGGGCGGCGAGCAGCGCGTGCAGCGCGGGCGGAAGCACGTCGGCGGCGGGAGGCTGCTCCGCCACGTACGCCACGAGCTGCTCGAGGAACAACGGATTGCCGCCGGCCGCCAGGGCGATCCGCCGGCGCTCGCCCTCGCCCAGGCGATCCCCGGCGACGCCGGCGATCAGTTGCGCGCTCGCCGCGGCCGAGAGCGGCCCGAGCTCGAGGACCCCGTCCGCTCCGACGCGGCTCGCCCAGTCGGGCCGGCGCTCGAGCAGGTCGGTCCGGGCGACGCACGCGATCAGCGCGGGCGCATCGACGAGTCGGTCCACCGCGTCGAGCAGCAGATCGAGGAGCGCGGGCTCGGCGAGGTGTGCGTCGTCGATGACGAGGATGAGCGGCCGCCGGCGCGCGAGCGCCTCGACGAACCGCTCGATCGCCCAGGCGCCGTCGTCGCCCGCCTGTCCCTGCGCGAGCCCGACGGCCGCCACCACCTGATGCGCCACCGACGGCAGCAGGCCGAGCCCGGCCGCGAGGTCGTCGACGGAGCCATCGTCCATGGTCTGCAGGACGATCTCCCGTAGCGGCCAGTAGGTGATGCCTTCTCCGTACGCGAGGCAACGGCCCGTCAGGACGCGGCCGTCGTCGCCCGCGAACGCCGTCAGGCCCGCGGCGAGACGGGTCTTGCCGATGCCTGGGTCGCCCAGGATCGTCAGCAGCGCCGGCTTCCGCGTGGCGACGACGCGCGCGAACGTCGCGCGGAGCCGGTCGAGCTCCGGCTCGCGACCCAACAACGGCCGATCCGGCCGGCGCGCGATCGCCGGCGCCCGGACGTCGATGGCCCGGAGCAGGTGGGCCCCGCCGCGGAGCCCCGACGCCTGCACGCCGTGACGCACACGCCGCCAGGTCGGCTCGTCCATTCGGATCTCGCCGGGCGCGGCCGCCCGGGCGAGCCGCTCCGCGGCACCGACCGCAGCGCCGATCACCAGCGTCGCACCGGCTCCCTCCGCCGCCGCGACCACCTCGCCCGTGCTGACCCCGCAGCAGGCGCGCACGCCGAACGGCAGGCGCTCGGTCCGGTCGGTGAGCTCGGCCGTGGCGCGCAGGGCGCGCTGCGGATCGTCCTCGTGCGCGACCGCCGTCCCGAACACGGCCAGCACGGCGTCGTTCCGCAACTCGGCCACCGTGCCACCGTGATGGGAGAGAACCGCGCGAGCCGCTTCGTGGTACCCGTCCAGCATGGCGCGGAGCGACTCGGCGTCGACGCCGGCGCGCTCGTCGGAGCCGGTCACACGGGCGAAGACGCACGTCGCGAGGCGCCGCGCGTCGACGGCCAGGGACGCACGCGGCCGGTCGTCGCCGGGCGGCGTGACCGGCCCGGGCACCTCGTGGCGAAGGATCGCGGTCTGCAGCGCACGCAGCCGCGGCGAAGGCTCGATGCCCAGCCCGCCCGTGAGCGCGTCGTACGCCTCGCGATAGACGTCGAGTGCGTCCGCCTGACGCTCGGCCCGATAGAGCGCCAGCATCTGCTGGCCCCGCAGCCGCTCGCGCAGGGGATGCTGTTGCACGAGCGCCTCCAGCTCGCCGACGAGCTCCCCGTGGCGTCCGCAGGCCAGGTCGGCGTCGAGGCGATCGCCGAGGCAGGCGTCCCGGAGGTCCTCGAGCCGCGCGATCTCCGGCTGGGCGAACCGCTCCCCGGCGACGTCCGCCAGCGCCGGGCCGCGCCAGAGCGCGAGTGCCGCCCGGAGCGTCGCCGCGGCCTCCCGCGGGTCGTCGGCTCCGAGCTCACGCCGACCGCGTCCGTGAAGGTCCTCGAACCGCTCCGCGTCCAACTCGCCCGGCGCGAGCCGCAGGGAGTATCCGCTGCCCGCCGTCTGCACCACACCGGCGTCGAGCGCTGCCCTCAGCCGCGACGCGACGACGTGGACCGCCTTGCGCGCGTGCTGCGGGCCGGCACCCTCCCAGAGCTCGTCGACGGCGCGTTCGACGGAGACGATCCGGCCGCGATCCACCAGGAGGAGGGCGAGGAACGAGAGCGTGCGGCCACGCGGAACCGGTCCGTCCCGCCAGCGCGCGACGTCGACCTCGATCGGTCCGAGGATCCTGAAGCCGGCCTCCACCTTGGCGCGAGCCTATCCGTGCCGCGCGCGCCATGAAACCGTTCAGAAACCCGGCGCTGGGAGCGTGCTCTCATGCCCCCCGCCCCCGTCGTCGCCCGTCCGGAACGCGAGACACGCGCATACGTGCCCTGGGGGATGCTCGCAGCGATCGACCTGCACGGGTGCGACCGAAGGCGGCTCGCGGACCCCGGGTGCATCCGCCGCTTCGTTCCGGCCGTGATCGACGCCATCGGGATGCGCGCCCACGGACCGCTGGCGCTGGAACGGTTCGGCCACGGCCGGCTCGAGGGGTGGTCGGCGATGCAGTTCATCGAGACGAGCTCGATCACGATCCACGCCGACGAGGTACGGGGCCGCTGCTTCGTCGACGTCTTCTCCTGCCTCGCGTTCGATCCCGACGCGGCCGTCGCGGTCGGCGTGGCGCATTTCGGGGGCACGTCCGCCGTGACCGTGCTCCGCCGATGACCGAGCCGACCGCCGCGCCGCCGGTCGATCAGGCCCTCGCCGGCCCTCGGGGGCGCTCGGCAGCGGACCGGGCCAGCGCGGCGAGCGCCGCCGGGAGGCCAGGCAGGACCGCGTCGGCCGCGGTCAGGTCGGCCGGCGCGTGCGTGGTCGCCACCGCCCAGACCGTCATCCCGGCGGCGCGGCCGGCGGCGACGCCGCTCGGCGCGTCCTCCAGGACCAGGCAGTCGGCCGGGTCGAGGCCGAGCCGCTCGGCGGCCAGCAGGTAGGAGTCGGGCGCGGGCTTGCCCGCGGCCACCTGGTCGGCGGTCACGAGCACGCCGGGGATCCGGAGCCCGGCGGCGCGCAGCCGCGCGTCGGCGAGCGGGGCGAGGCACGACGTCGCGATCGCGACGACCGGCAGGGCGAGCACCTCCGCCGCGCCGGGCAGCGCGTCGACGCCGTCCGTGTCGCCGACCTCGGCGTCGAGCAGGAACGCGATCTCCGCCTCCAGCCGATCGGCGGCGACGTGCTCCGCGATCACCTCGCCCGCGGGCCGGCCGTGGTTCGCGGCCTGGAGCGCGGCGCCGTCGACGCCGTGGCGCTCGCCCCAGCGCGCCCAGGCGCGGCTGGTGGCGGCCATCGAGTCGACCAGGACCCCGTCGAGGTCCGAGATCACGGCGGCGAAGCTCACGGCACGGGCACCGGCTCACGCGTGTCGGCCGTCCGCTCGACGCGCGGGCCGCCGGCAGCGCGGCGCGCCAGCGCGAAGACGACGACAGCGCCGAGGATCAGCAGCGCGAGCGCCCACGGGAGCGTGATCTGGTCGGCGAGGAAGCCGATGATCGGCGGCCCGGCGAGGAACCCGAGCGAGCCCATCGAGGAGACCGCGGCGATCCCCGGCCCGGGCGGCGTGTCGGGCCGGCTGCCGGCGGCGCTGAACATCAGCGGGACCCCGTTCGCCACGCCGAGGCCGACGAGGAACAGCCCGATGAGCGCCGCGGCCGGATGGCCGATCAGCAGCATCGCGCCGAGCGGGATCCCGGTCAGCAGCGCGCCCCAGCGCAGCAGCGCGACCGGGCCGATCCTGCGGTTGATCGCGTCGCCGGCGACGCGGCCGACGGTCATGCCCGCGGTGAAGAACGAGTAGGCGAGCGCGGCCAGCGCGGCGCTCGCGCCGAGGTCCTGGCGCAGGTAGAGCCCGCCCCAGTCGGCCATCGCGCCCTCCGTGACCATCACGAGCAGGCACAGGATGGCGATCAGCACGACGCCGCGCGACGGCAGCGTGAAGCCGGGGGTGTCGTCGCCCTCGGCGGCGGAGCCGTGGCCGATCCGCGACGCGCTGACGTAGAGGATCGTGAGCAGGATCGCGCTCGCGATCGCCACCGTGATGCGCGGGTCGACGCCGAGCGCGGTCATGCCGGCCGAGAAGGCCGCGCCCGCCATCCCGCCGAACGCCCAGCCGGCGTGGAGCGAGGACATGATCGGGCGGCCGAGGTCGTGCTCGACCTTGACGCCGTGGCTGTTCATCGAGACGTCCTGGGTGGCGGACGACGCCCCGAGCACGAACAGCCCGAGCATCACGAGGACCGGCGCCGGCGCGAGCACGGGCAGGTTGATCGCGAGCGCGCAGGCGGTCCCGCCGACCCAGACGATCTTCTCCGAGCCGTGGCGGACGATCGCCTGGCCCGCGATCGGGAACGCGAGGATGACCGCGATCGCCATGCCGGTGATCACGAGCCCCATCGCGCTCTTGGAGAGGTCGAAGCGCTCCTGGATCCACGGGATCTGCGCGACCCACGTGCCGATCGCGGCGCCGTTGACGGCGAAGACGCCGGTGGTCGCCCAGCGCGGGGTCATGCGCGCGTCACCGTGGCGCCGGCCGCGCGGTAGGGGTCGAGCAGGTCGTCGGGGGCGCCGGCCTCGGCGACGACGTGCGTGAGCTCCTCGACGGGCGCGACGACGTAGGGGCTGGCGGCGCGGAGCTTGTCGGAGGTGGCGAGGACGATCACGTCCGCGGAGGCTTTCACCATCGCGCGCTTGACCTGCGCCTCGTCGAGGCCGTCGGTCGACAGCCCGGCGTCGGGGTGCAGCGCGCAGACGCCGAGCACGACCGCGTCGGCACGGACGGAGCGGATGAAGTCGATCGCCCCCGCGCCGAGCGTCACCTGCGCGGCCTTGTCGAGCCGGCCGCCGATCATCACGACCTCGGCGGTCGGGTGGCCGGCGAGCGCGGCGGCGATCGGCGGCGAGTTGGTGAGGATCGTGCGGACCGGCTCGGCCGGGAGCCGCCGGGCGAGCTCGAGATTGGTGGTCGAGCCGTCGAGCAGGACGACGGCGGCGTCGCCGAGGACGCGGACGCCCGCCGCGGCGAGCTCGGCCTTCGCGTCCGGGGCGGTCTCGCGCCGGTGGGCGAAGCTCCCGGGCTGCGGGGCGGGCGGGAGCGCGCCGCCGTGGACGCGCTGGACGAGGCCCTGGGCGGCGAGCTCGCGCAGGTCGCGGCGGACCGTGTCCTCCGAGACGCCCAGCTCGCCGACGAGCCGCGCGGCGACGACCTTGCCGTCGCGGGCGAGCGCGGCGAGGATCGCCTGGCGCCGTTCGGCCGAGAGCAGCTGTGCTGGTTCCTGCACGGTCCTGCATGGTACTGCACGGTTACGGTCCGGATCCGTACCGGGCGCGCCGATCGGCACGTTGTAGCCTCGTGACAATGACGGCCACGGGCCAGCCCTACGAGGCGGTGCCTCCGGAGGCGGCCGCGGCGCTGCGGCCCGCGCTCCCCGGCCTGGCCGAGGAGATGATCGTCGCGATCGCGCGCGAGGTCCCGGCGTACGCGCGGGCGCTCGAGGGCGAGTTCGGGCAGGCCGTGCGGATCGGGGTCGAGGTCGCGCTCAACCGCTTCCTCGACCTGCTCACCGCGCCGGACCCCGACGCGGCGCGCGCGCGCCGCACCTACGTCGAGCTCGGGCGCGGCGAGTTCCAGGCCGGCCGCAGCCTCGACGCGCTGCTCGCCGCCTACCGGGTCGGCGCCCGCCTCGCCTGGCGGCGCTTCGTCGAGGCGGGCGTCGCCGGCGGCCTCGAGCCCGACGCGATCTACGCGCTCGGCGGCGCGATCTTCGCCTACATCGACGAGCTCTCCGCCGAGTCGGCCGAGGGCTACGCGGAGGAGCAGACCGCCGCGGCCGGCGAGCACGAGCGCCGCCGCCGGCGGCTCGTCCGGCTGCTCGCGCAGGACCCGCCCGCCGGGCAGGAGGCCGTCCGGACCGCGGCGACCGCCGCACGCTGGCGGCTGCCGCGCGGCGGTGTCGCAGCGCTCGTCGCCGCGACCGCGGGCGAGGGCGAGTCGGGCGAGGCGCTGCTGGACTCGATCGCGGCCCGGCTCGCGCGCCGGCTCGGCGAGGGCGCCATCGGCGCGGAGGCCGACGGCGCCGCGCTCGTCTTCGTCCCCGACCCGGACGCGCCCGCGCGGCGGCGCCGGATCGAGCGCGCCATCGAGGACGAGCCGACCGTGCTCGGGCCGACCGTCGACTGGCCGCACGCGGTCGCGTCGGCGCGCCGGGCCGCCGACGCACACCGGCTCGCGGTCGCCGGCCGGCTGGGCGAGACCGGGCCGCTCGTGGTCGCCGACGACCACCTCGCGCAGCTCCTGCTCGCCGCCGATCCCGGCGTCGCCACCGACCTCGCCCGGAGCCGGCTCGCCCCGCTCGGCGAGCTGGCCGAGGGCCCGCGGGCGCGCCTGACCGAGACGCTCGCGGCGTGGCTCGACCGCCCCGGCCAGATCCAGGCCGTCGCGGCCACCCTGGACGTCCATCCGCAGACCGTCCGCTACCGCATGCGCCAGCTGCGCGAGCTGTTCGGCGAGCGACTCGAGGATCCCGACGCGAGGTTCGAGCTCGCCCTTGCGTTACGTCTCGGATGACCGCACGCTGCTACAGATACGCCCGATGCGCCTGCTCCTGACCGGCGCCGCGGGCATGCTGGGCCACGACGTCGCCGCCGCCGCCACGCGCGCGGGCCACGACGTCACGCCGCTGTCGCGGCAGGACCTGGACGTCCGCGACGCCCACGCGACCCGCGTGGCGATCGCCGCCGCCCGGCCGCACGCGGTCGTCAACTGCGCCGCCTGGACGGACGTCGACGGCGCGGAGGCGAGCGAGGCCGAGGCGACCGAGCTGAACGGCGCCGCCGCGGGCCACGTCGCCGCGGCCGCGCAGCGGACGGGCGCGTTCGTCGTCCAGGTCTCGACCGACTACGTCTTCGACGGCACGGCGAGCTCGCCCTACACCGAGTCGGCCGCCACCGCCCCGCAGAGCGCGTACGGCCGCTCCAAGCTCGCCGGCGAGCAGGCGGTCGCGACCGCGGCGCCCGGCGCCCACGCGATCGTCCGCACGTCGTGGCTGTTCGGCGCGCACGGCGGCAACTTCGTCGCGACGATGCTGCGGCTCGCGCGCGAGCGCGACCAGCTCAGCGTCGTCGACGACCAGATCGGCTGCCCGACGTACACGGGGCACCTCGCCCAGGCGCTCGTCCGGATCGCCGAGCAGCGCCTCGACGGCCTGCGCCACGTGGCGGGCGCCGGCGCGTGCTCGTGGTACGACCTGGCCGCCGCGACGTTCGCGGCCACCGGCGCCGGCGTCGCGCTGGACGCGCGGCCGGACCGCCGACCTCGCGCGCCCCGCGCCGCGCCCCGCCTTCTCCGTCCTGCGCTCCGAGCGCCCGGACACCCCCGTCCTCCCGCCGTGGGAGGACGGGCTGCACGCCTACCTCGAACTGGGAGTCCCCACACCATGAAGCTGCTCGTGTGCGGCGGGGCCGGCTTCATCGGCTCGAACTTCGTCCGCCAGCGCGTCACCGACCACGGCGACGCCGTCACCGTCCTCGACAAGCTCACCTACGCCGGCCGCGAGGAGAACCTCGCCGACCTGCGCGACCGCGACGGCTTCGCGTTCGTGCACGCGGGGATCGAGGACGCGGCCGCCGTCGCCGACGCGATCGCCGGCGCCGACGCCGTCGTCAACTTCGCCGCCGAGACGCACGTCGACCGCTCGATCGCCGAGCCGGACGCGTTCATCACCACCCACGCGCTCGGGACCTTCGTCCTGCTCGAGGCGGCGCGCGAGCGCGGCGTCCGCTACGTGCAGGTCTCGACCGACGAGGTCTACGGCTCGATCGAGACCGGCTCGTTCACCGAGCAGTCGCCGCTCCAGCCGTCCTCGCCCTACAGCGCGACGAAGGCCGGCGCCGACCTGCTCGTCGCCTCCTACCACCACACGTACGGGCTCGAGGCGCTGATCTGCCGCGGCTCGAACAACTACGGGCCCTACCAGTACCCGGAGAAGCTGATCCCGCTGATGGTCCTCAACGCGCTCCACGGCGATCCGCTGCCGGTCTACGGCGACGGCCAGCAGGTGCGCAACTGGATCTTCGTCGAGGACTTCGCGCGCGGCATCGGCCACGTGCTCGAGCACGGCGCGCCGGGCGAGACCTACAACGTCGGCGGCCCCGACGAGGCCGTCAACCTCGACGTCGTGAAGCGGATCATCTCCCTCACGGGCGCGTCGGAGGACCTGATCGACTACGTCACCGACCGCCCCGGCCACGACCGCCGCTACTCGCTCGGCAGCGAGAAGGTGCGCGAGCTCGGCTGGGAGGCGCAGGTGCGCTTCGACGAGGGCCTCGACCGCACGGTCAGCTGGTACCGCGACAACACGGGCTGGTGGGAGCCGATCCGCTCGGGCGACTACCGCGCGTACTACGAGCGCCAGTACGGCCGCGCGCTGGGCGACTAGCGGACCGGCTCGAACGTCTTGCGCTCCGGGCTCGCCTCGGCGACCCAGTTGCGCACCCACCACTCGCGGACGGCGTCGCGGCTGAACGTGTACTCGCTGCCGCGCACGCCGCCGGTGCCCTTGTTGACGTCGGCGTAGGAGGTCCGGCCGGTCCAGCCGTAGGTCCGGTGACCGGTCGTGTCCGCGACGACCTGCGCGAGCGAGCCGCCGGTCATGTTCGTCCCGCCCTGGCAGGACTCGAGGTCGATGAGCGCGGTCTCGGAGAAGATGTGGCCGTCGATCTTGCGCGCGTCGGCGCGGTCGAGCCCGTAGTCGGGCTTGCCCTTGTCGCCCCAGCCGTAGCGCAGCGTCGCGATGCCGTCGAGCCCGTGGCTGTAGAGGACGAGGTGCCGCACGCTCCCGGGCGGGAGCTTGTTGAGCTGCCCGGGCAGCGGGTCGTCGGGCGTGACCCAGCGGACGCGCCCGCCCGGCGCCTTCGCCGTGATCTTCGCCAGGTCGACGCCGGCGGCCTCGTAGCCCGTCCGCTCGACGAACCACACCGCCTCGCCCTGCTTGCCCTGGACGGCGGCCGTGACGAACTGCAGCGGATACGCCTGGCCGGGCGACGGCGAGCCGATCACGTAGACCACGTTCGACGCCGCCTTCGCCGACGCCGCACCGGGGGTGCGGTCGTTCTCCATCCGCCGGACCGGGTTCCACTCCTGCATGTAGAGCTCGTCCTTCGCGTTGCGCAGGAGCGTGATCGTGTACTCGCCGGGGGACTCGAACGACCACTTGAGGGCGTAGGTGAGGTCCTCGTGGAGCGCCTCGGCGGTCCACGCGCCCGACGCCCCGGGGTCGCCGTGCATGCTGTAGCCGGCGAGCGCCTCGCAGTTGTGGTTGGTGAGCCTGATCGTCACCCCGGCGTAGCCGTTCATCGCGGCGCGCAGCGCGGTCCGGAACACGGTGTCGCGCGCCTCCTGGACGTCGGACGCGCCCGGGCCGGTCTGCCCGTCCTCGCAGGCGCGGGCGAGGATCCGGCCGACGGCGCGGTTGCCCGCGCTGCGCTGGAGCCGGAGCAGCGTCGGCGCCGCGCCCGCGGGCGCGGGGGCCCGCTCGGCGGGTGCGCGGGTGACCTGCTCCCGGGGGGCGCGCTCCACGCGCCGGAGGCTATCCGCGCGGGGCCGTGGCCCGCAAGCCGCTCAGGAGCCGAGGCTGGTGATGCGCCAGTCCTGGCCCGAGCGCTCGAACTCGAGCGTGCGCATCGCGTCCTCGTCGCCGCCGATCCGGCCCTGGACGCGGGCGGTCGCCGTCGTGCCGTCGACGGTCACCGCCTCGACCGAGAGGTCGTTGTCGTCGGAGTCCTTGAGCGCGTCGTCGAGCTGCTGCGCGCAGGTCGAGCCGCCGGCCGCCATCTGGTCGGCGAGGCTCTTGGCGAGCACGTCGGAGCAGATCTTCGCGCCGTCGCCGGTCCCGGCGGCGGAGCTGAGGTCGCCGACCACGTCGGCGACGTCCTTCTGGGCGCCCTCGAAGTCCGCCGACGACGAGTTCGACGCGGTGCAGCCGGCGGCGAGCAGGGCGGCGAGGACGAGCGGCAGGGCGACGAGCGGACGGCGCATGTGCGCCCAGAGGGTAGTGACCCGGCTACGATCGCGGCGCGATGCACGAGACGGGGACCGCACCGCGGGGACGGCACGCGCCGCCGCTCGAGGTCCGCCAGGACCGCCAGCGCCGGCGGCTCTACGCGGCGGCCGCCGCGGTGTTCGCGCGGCTGGGCTACGCGGACGCCACCGCCGAGGCGATCGCGCGCGAGGCCGGCATGTCGAAGGCGACGTTCTACGAGCACTTCGACAACAAGGAGGACTGCATCATCGCGCTCCACGACGCCGCCACGCAGGCGGTGCTGGAGGCGATGCGGCGGACCGGCGCGGAGCACACCGGCCCGGACGCCGCGAGCCGCGTCCGCGCCGTCATCCGCACGTTCCTCGAGGTCCTGGCCGCGTTCCCCGACGAGGCCCAGACGCTGCTCGTGGAGATCGTCGGCGCCGGCCCGCGCGCGCTGGAGCGGCGCGACCGCGTCGTCGCCGAGTACGCGGCGTACGTCGTCGCCGTGAACCGCGAGGACGCCGAGCGCTACGGCACGCCGCGGTTCGCGTCCGAGCGCGACGCGTTCGCGATCGTCGGCGCGGTGTCGGAGCTCGCGTCGCGCCAGATCCGGACGGGCGAGCCGGAGGACATCCGCGAGCTCGAGCCGGTCGTCGAGCGGCTCGTGGCCGGCCTGCTGCACGCCGGCGCGGCGACGCCGGCGTGAGCCTCGACGCGCTCGCCGCCGAGATCCACGCCTGCCGCCGCTGCCCGCGGCTGGTCGAGTGGCGCGAGCGCGTGGCGCGGGAGAAGCGCGCCGCGTTCCGCGACCAGGAGTACTGGGGCCGCCCCGTCGAGGGGTTCGGCGACCCCGCCGCGCGCGTCCTGCTGCTCGGCCTGGCGCCCGCCGCGCACGGCGCCAACCGCACCGGCCGGATGTTCACCGGCGACCGCAGCGGCGACTTCCTCTTCGCCGCCCTGCACCGCACCGGGTTCGCGAACCAGGCGGCGTCGTCGCACCGCGGCGACGGGCTCGCGCTGCGCGACTGCCGGATCACCGCCGCGGTCCGCTGCGCGCCGCCCGCCAACAAGCCGCTGCCGAGCGAGCGCGACCACTGCGCCGCGTGGCTCGAGGCGGAGCTCGCGCTGCTCCCGCGCGTCCGCGTGATCGTGTGCCTCGGCGCGTTCGGCTGGGAGGCGGCGTGCCGGCGGCTCGGGCTCCGGCCGCGCCCGCGGTTCGGGCACGGCGCGGAGTTCGAGGCCGGCGCCGTGACGCTGCTCGGCTGCTTCCACCCGAGCCAGCAGAACACGTTCACCGGCAGGCTGACGCCGGCGATGATCGACGCGGTGCTCGAGCGCGCGCGGGCGCTCGCGGATCAGGCGCGCAGCGCGTCGAGCACGAGCGCGGCGTAGCGGCGCCACTCGGCGGGGTCGTCGACCCCGTCGGCGGCGAGGACGCGCGTCACGCCGAGCCACAGGACCCGCAGCTCCTCGGGCGACGCGTCCGCGCGCATCCTGCTGCTCCGCCTTCGCGCGGTCCATCAGCGCGCCGATCGCGCCCCACATCCGCCGCCGCGCCTCGGCGAGCAGGTCCGCCGCGGCGCCGGCCTGGAGCGCGCTCGCGAGGCTGCGGTCCCCGCACTGCTCGGCCGCCTTCTCGGAGAGCAGCGTGTGCAGCGCGTCCCATCCGTCGGTCGTCTCGAGCAGCTCGCGCGCGCGCCGCTCGTACTCGTCGAGGCGGTCGTTGACGACCGCCGCGACCAGGTGCTCCTTCGTCGGGAACGAGCGGTAGACGGTGGCCTTGCCGACGCCGGCGCGGGCCGCGACCTCGGGGACGCTCGCCTCGATCCCGCGCTCCGCGAACACCTCCGCCGCCGCGGCGACCACGCGCTCGCGGTTGCGGACGGCGTCCGCGCGCTTGGGCAGGGCGCCGGCGCGTCATCGCTCGACCAGCACCTCGGGCTCGCGCTTCGGCGTGCGGGCGCGGATCGCCTGGTGCTCGCCGCGCGGGATCACCACCGCGATGCAGGCGGCGAGCGCGGCGACGGCGGCGGAGACGAGGAACGCGGTCGTGAAGCCGTCGTCGGACGGGAAGCCGTCCGCCGTCACGCTGCCGGCCAGGATCGCGGCGCTGACCTGCGAGCCGATCGCGGCGCCGACCGAGCGCATCAGCGTGTTGATCCCCGTCGCCTCGCCGGTCTGCGCCGGCGGGACCGCCTCGACGATCAGGTTCGCCATCGCCGCGAACGCGAAGCCGATGCCGGTCGACATGACGAACGACCACAGCACGACGGTGGCCTCCGAGCCGTGGTTCAGGCCCAGCCCGACGAGGCCTGCGCTCGTGATCGCGGCGCCGAGCGCGAGCGGGAGCTTGGAGCCGAAGCGCGTGCCCAGCGCGCCCGACAGCGGGCCGGCGAACAGCATCACCACGGCGCCCGGCAGCAGCAGCAGACCGGCGCCGGTCGCGCCGAGCCCGAAGCCGAACCCGGTCGACTCGGGCAGCTCGGCGAGCTGCGGGATCAGCAGGAACGAGCCGAACATGCCGAAGCCGACGAACAGGGTCGCGACGTTGGTGAGCAGCACCGGCGGCTTCATCAGCGTCGGGATGTCGGCGAGCGGCTGCGCGACCCGGCGCTCGACGGCGACCCAGACCGCGAGCACGACGAGGCCGGCGGCGATCAGCCCGAGCGTCTGGGCCGAGCCCCAGCCCCAGTCGTTGGCGCGCGAGATCGCGAACAGCGGCAGCACGAGCCCGATCCCGAGCAGCACCGCGCCGGGGATGTCGATCCGGCCCGGCGTCCGCTCTGGCGACTCCGGCACCCAGACGTGGGTCGCGACCGCGGCGAGCGCGGCGGAGATCGCACCGAGCCAGAAGATCCAGTGGTAGGAGAGATGGTCGGCGATCAGGCCGCCGGCGACGAGGCCGGCGCCGCCGCCGATGCCGAAGATCGCCGAGATCAGGCCGATGCTGCCGGCGACGCGCTCGCGCGGGAACTCGTCGCGGATGATCCCGAAGCAGAGCGGGAAGATGCCGCCGCCGAGGCCCTGCAGCGCGCGGCCGATGACCACGACCTCGAGCGAGTCGCCGAGCGCGGCGATCGCCGACCCGAAGCCGAACAGCACGAGCGACAGGACGAGCATCCGGCGCTTGCCGAACATGTCGCCGAGGCGGCCGGCGATCGGCGTCGCGACGGCGGCGGCGAGCAGGTACGCGGTCAGCACCCACGCGATCCCGCTCGCGTCGGTGCCGAGCTGCGTGGTGAGCTCGCCCAGCGCGGGGATGAGCATCGTCTGCGCGAGCGAGTAGGCCAGCGCGGAGGCGCCGAGGATGAGCAGGCTCCGCATCGGGTGCGGGCGGTCGACGTGGGGACTCAAGTGGGGCTCCGAGGGACGAAACGGACTGGGGAGTCCGGAAAAGCTAGCACGGATCCGGACCGGGTGGTCCGGATCGGCCGCCGGTCGCCACGCGACGCGTCGCCGGACGCCGTCGGCGTTGAGCTTTGCATCGCAAAGCGATTTGCGGTACGGTGACTTTGCAACGCAAAGCGAAGGAGGGCGGGCAGTGGAACGACAGGACGCGGAGCGCACCATCCTCGAGGTCGAGCGGGTCCGCCGCGACACCCGGCACGCGCTCAACCCGGTCTGGTTCGGGAACCTCGCCTTCGGGCTGTTCTTCCTCGGCACCGCCGTGCTCGGCCGTCGCCGGCGCCGGCAGCGGACCTGACCTCGCTCTACTGGCTGCTGGCCGGGCGCGCTGACCATCGGCGTCGTCATCCGGCACTACGCGCGCCACGAGCGCGCGCTCGGCGCCACGGCCCCGGCGCTCGACGCCTCGACGGCGGTCCTGCTCGCGATGTTCGCCGGCATCCTCGCCGCGAACCTCCTCGCCGACGGGCTCGCGGGCGCGGTCGCGCCGCTCTACGTCGCCGCGCTGGGCATCGTCGCGCTCGGCCTCGTCCTGCACGACGCGATCGAGGTCGCCGCGGGCCTCAACGCCGCGCTGTGGGCGACCGTCATCGCGGCGGTCGGTCCCGGCGAGCCCGGGCTCTGGAGCAACCTCGGCATCGGCGTGATCCTCGTCTGCGCCGGGATCGCCGGCCGGCGATGGGCGTGACCCACCCGGCGCAGAAGCTCGACGACACGGTCCACCAGCGCGTGCGGCTGGGGATCCTCGCCGTGCTGAGCGAGGCGAGCCGCGCCGACTTCGGCTTCCTGCGCGACACGCTCGACCTGACCGACGGCAACCTCTCGCGCCACATCGCCGTGCTCGAGCAGGCGGGGCTCGTCGCGGTCGAGAAGGGCTTCGAGGGCAAGCGCACGCGCACCTGGGTGCAGGCGACGAAGGCCGGGCGGGCCGCGCTGCGCGACGAGCTCGCCGCGCTGCGCGAGCTGCTGGCGCGCGTGGACGCCTGAAGTACGGCCAGCACGATGGGCAGGCGGCCGCCCGGGAATACCCTGGGTGGGATGCCGCTCGACGCCTTCACGCCGCAGGTGCGCGAGTGGTTCGGGCGGGCCTTCGCGGCGCCGACCCCGGCGCAGTCGCAGGCGTGGCCGGCGATCGCCACCGGCGCGCACACGCTGATCTCCGCGCCGACCGGCTCGGGCAAGACGCTCGCCGCCTTCCTCTGGGCGCTGGACCGGCTCGTCGCCGAGCCGACGACCGACCGCACGCGGCTCGTCTACGTCTCGCCGCTCAAGGCGCTGTCGTACGACGTGGAGAAGAACCTGCGCGCGCCGCTGCGCGGGATCGGCGCCGACGTCCGGGTCGGCATCCGCACCGGCGACACGCCGCAGAAGGAGCGGCGCGACATGGTCCGGCACCCGCCGGACATCCTGATCACGACGCCCGAGTCGCTCTACCTGATGCTCACGAGCCAGGCGCAGGCGATCTTCGACGGCGCGGAGCAGGTGATCGTGGACGAGATCCACGCCGTGGCGCAGACCAAGCGCGGCGCCCACCTCGCGCTGACGCTCGAGCGGCTCGCCGAGGCGGCGGGCAACGACCTCCAGCGGATCGGGCTCAGCGCGACCCAGAACCCGCTCGAGGAGGTCGGCCGCTTCCTCGTCGGCCCGCAGCGGACGTGCACGATCATCGACACCGGCACGCGCAAGCCGCTCGACCTCAAGATCCACGTCCCGGTCGAGTCGATGGTCGAGCCCGAGCAGAAGGACCTCGACCTCGACCCGTTCGCCGGCGGCGAGGCGACGCGCAAGTCGATCTGGCCCGCGATCTACCCCGAGCTGCTCAAGGAGGTCCGCGCGCACCGCTCGACGATCGTCTTCGTCAACAACCGCCGCGCGGCCGAGCGGCTCGCGCTGCGGTTGAACGAGCTGGCGGAGGAGCCCATCGCCCGCGCGCACCACGGCTCGCTGGCCCGCGAGGAGCGGCTCGTCGTCGAGGAGCAGCTCAAGGCCGGCGAGCTGCCGTGCCTCGTGGCCACCTCGTCGCTCGAGCTCGGCATCGACATGGGCGCCGTCGACCTCGTCCTGCAGGTCGAGTCGCCGAAGTCGGTCACCGCCGGGCTGCAGCGGATCGGCCGCTCCGGCCACGGCGTCGGCGACACCGCCAAGGGCCGGATCTTCCCCAAGTTCCGCGCCGACCTGCTCGAGTGCGCGGTCGTCGCGCAAGCGGATGCGCGAGGGCCTGATCGAGACGACCGTCGTCCCGCGCAACCCGCTCGACGTGCTCGCGCAGCAGATCGTGGCGATCGCCGCGTCGTCCGAGGACCCGGTCAGCGTCGACGCGCTGTTCGCGCTCGTCACGCGCACGCACTCGTTCGCCGAGCTCGGCCGCCAGCAGCTCGAGAACGTGCTCGACATGCTCGACGGGCGCTATCCGAGCGAGGAGTTCGGCGAGCTGCGGGCGCGGATCGTCTGGGACCGCGTCGCGGGCACGATCCGGGCGCGCAAGGGCGCCCGGGCGCTCGCGATCACGAACGCGGGGACGATCCCCGACCGCGGGCTGTTCTCCGTCAACCTCCCCGACGGCCGCCGCGTCGGCGAGCTCGACGAGGAGATGGTCTACGAGGCGCGGCCCGGCCAGGTCTTCCTGCTCGGCGCGTCGAGCTGGCGGATCGAGGACATCACGCGCGACCGCGTCGTCGTCACGCCCGCGCCGGGCGTCCCGGGCGCGGTCCCGTTCTGGAAGGGCGACGGCGTCGGCCGGCCGAAGCGAGCTCGGCGAGGCGATCGGCGCGTTCAGCCGCTGGGCGGTCGAGCAGGACGCCGACGTGCTGACCGACCAGCTACGACCTCGACCCGCTCGCCGCGCAGAACCTGATCGCCTTCCTGCGCGAGCAGCAGGACGCCACGCGGGTCGTCCCGTCCGACCGCGCGATCGTCGTCGAGCGCTTCCGCGACGAGATCGGCGACTGGCGGCTGTGCGTCCTCTCGCCCTACGGCGGGCGCGTCCACGCCGCCTGGGGCCTCGCGCTGAGCGCCCGGATCCGCGACGAGTACGGGCTCGAGTCGGACGCGATCTGGTCCGACGACGGGATCATCGTCCACCTCCCCGACGCCGACGAGCCGCCCGGCGCCGACCTCGTCCTGCTCGACCCCGACGAGCTCGAGGACATCGTCGTCGGCGAGCTGGGCGGGAGCGCGCTGTTCGGCGCCCGCTTCCGCGAGAACGCCGGCCGGGCGCTGCTGATCCCGCGCGCCTACCCGGGCCGCCGCACCCCGCTGTGGCAGCAGCGGCTGAAGTCGCAGACGCTGCTCGAGGTCGCCAAGCGCTACGGCCAGTTCCCGATCGTGCTCGAGACCTACCGCGAGTGCCTGCGCGACGTGCTCGACGTCCCCGGCCTGCAGGACCTGCTGCGCAAGCTGCACGCGCGCGAGCTGAGCGTCGTCGAGGTCGAGACGCCGACCGCCTCGCCGTTCGCGTCCTCGCTGCTGTTCGACTACGTCGCGACCTACATGTACGAGGGCGACACGCCGAACGCGGAGCGCCGCGCGGCGGCGCTCGCCCTCGACCGCGACCTGCTGCGCGAGCTGCTCGGCCAGGAGGAGCTGCGCGACCTGATCGACCCGGGCGCGCTCGAGACCGTCGAGGCGGACCTGCAGCGGCTGTCCGAGCGGACGCGGGCGGACTCCGCGGACGCGCTCCACGACGTCCTGCGCCGGGTCGGCGACCTCACGCGCGACGAGCTGGCCCAGCGCGCCGTCCCCGGCGCCGACCTCGAGACCTGGCTCGAGCGCGCTCGGCGCCGAGCGGCGCGCGATCGTCCTCCGCGTCGGCGGCGAGGAGCGCTGGGTCGCCGGCGAGGACGCCGGCCTGTACCGCGACGCGCTCGGCGCCGTCCCGCCCGGCGGCCTGCCCGAGGTGTTCGTCGCCGACGTGCCGGACGCGATGGAGCGGCTCGCCCGCCGCTGGGCGCGGACGCACGGCCCGTTCGAGGGCCGCGTGCTGCGCGAGCGCTACGGGCTCGACCTGACGCCGGTGCTGGCCGGGCTCGAGCGCGCCGGCGAGCTCGTCCGCGGCGAGCTGCGGCCCGGCGGCACCGAGCGCGAGTGGTGCGACCCCGAGGTCCTGCGGCGGCTGCGCCGCGCCTCGCTCGCCGCGCTGCGGGCGGAGATCGAGCCGGCCGACCAGCGGGCGCTCGCGCGCTTCCTGCCGAGCTGGCAGGGCGTCGACCGCCACCCGCCGACCGGCGCCGGGATCGACCGGCTGCGCGAGGTGCTCGTCCCGCTCCAGGGGCTCGCGCTGCCGGTCGAGGTGTGGGAGCGCGACGTGCTGCCGCGCCGCACCGGCGCCTACGCGCCGGGCTGGCTCGACCAGCTGTGCGCGTCGGGCGAGGTCGTCTGGGTCGGCGCCGGGCCGCTCGGCCGCCGGACCGGCAAGGTCGCGCTCTACTTCCGCGACGACGCGGCGGTGCTCGGGCCGGGCCGGCCGGGTGCGCGCGGCGACAGCGCCGAGCAGTTCGCCGAGCGCGCGCACGACGCGATCCGCGACGCGCCTGCGCCAGGGCGCGTGCTTCTTCACCGACCTGCTCGTCGACGTCCCCGGCATCGCGAGCGAGGAGCTCCAGA
The DNA here is from genome assembly GCA_963791405.1 of uncultured Solirubrobacteraceae bacterium. Lineage (GTDB taxonomy): Bacteria > Actinomycetota > Thermoleophilia > Solirubrobacterales > Solirubrobacteraceae > DASQMT01. The sequence goes on from CAWBSJ010000017.1 coordinate 278,227, forward strand.
CCGCGCTGTGGGATCTCGTGTGGGCGGGCGAGGTGACCAACGACGCTTACGCGCCGCTGCGGTCGCCGCGCGCGCTGTCGGCGGGCTGGGGCCAGCAGGCGCGCGCCGAGCGCGCGGCCCGCCGGCGCCGCTTCGGCACCCGCCGGGCCGGCTCGCAGCCGCAGGTCCAGGGCCGCTGGTCGCTGACCGCGCCGCTGTTCGCGGGCGGCGCCGACGATCCGTCCGGCCGCCGCCGCGCCCAGGCCGAGCTGCTGCTCGAGCGCTACGGGATCGTCACCCGCGAGCACGTCCTCGCCGAGGGGATCCCGGGCGGCTTCTCGTCGCTCTACGACTCGTTCGGCGCGCTCGAGACGCTCGGCGTCTGCCAGCGCGGCTACTTCGTCGAGGGCCTCGGCGGCGCGCAGTTCGCGCTGCCGGGCGCGGCGGAGCGCCTCCGCGCGCAGCGCGACGACGACGCCGCGCCGCCGGTCGTCCTCGCCGCCACCGATCCCGCCCAGCCGTACGGCGGCGCGCTGAAGTGGCCGCCGCGCGACGGCCGCTCCCCGTCCGCGTGGCGGGCGCGTACGTCGTGCTCGCCGGCGCCGAGCCGGTGCTCGCCGTCGAGCGCGGCGGCAAGGGCCTCGTCGTGCTCGTCGAGGACGACGACCCGCGGCTCGGGCCGGCCGCCGAGGCGCTGGCGGCCGCGGTCGAGCGCGGCCGGATCCGCAAGCTCGGGATCGAGAAGGTCAACGGCGAGCCGGTGATCGGGCACGCCGTGGGAGGAGCGCCTGCTCGAGCTGGGCTTCCGCGCCGGGCCGCGGAAGCTCACGATCGGGGCCTGAGCCGCCCGCTCGACGAGCCACGCCTCGAGCGCGTCCGGCGGCAGCGGGCGCGAGAGGTGGAAGCCCTGCGCCTCGTGGCAGTGCAGCGCGCGCAGCGACGTCGAGCACGTCGGCGCTCTCGACGCCCTCGGCGACGCACCTCGAGCCCGAGGAGCGCGCGAGGTCGATCGTCGAGCGCACGATCAGCATGTCGTTGTCGTCGCCGACCATCCCGGCGACGAACGACGCGGTCGATCTTGACCTCGTCGAGCGGCAGCCGCTTGAGGTAGGCGAGCGACGAGTGCCCGGTGCCGAAGTCGTCGAGCGAGAGCCGCACGCCGAGCGCGCGCAGGCGCTCGAGCACCTCGTGCGCGCGGCGCGGGTCGGCCATCACCGTGTGCTCGGAGAGCTCGCAGGTCAGCCGCTCGCCCGGCACGCCGCAGTGCGCGAGCCGCTCGCGCGACGACGTCGGGCAGCGCGGCGTCGAGGATGTTCGCCGCCGCGAGGTTGATCGCGATCGGCACCTCGATGCCCGCGTCCTGCCAGGCGCGCGCCTGCGCCGAGCGCGCGCGTCGATCACCCAGCGCGTCAGCGTCGCCGATCAGCCCGGTGCGCTCGGCGAGCGGGAGGAACTCGGCCGGCGCGAGCAGGCCGTGCGTCGGGATGCTGCCAGCGGACGAGCGCCTCGACGCCGGTCACCTCGCCGTCGTCGACGGCGACCTTCGGGCTGGTAGTGCAGGACGAGCTCGCCGCGCGTCGAGCGCGCGCCGCAGCTCGCCGACGCGCTGGAGCCGGTCGGGCGAGTAGGGGTCGCGCGCGGCGTCGTAGACGCGGACGCGCGCCTGCTCGCGCTTGGCCTCGTACATCGCGACGTCGGCGCGCTGGACGAGCGTCGTGACGTCGGTCGCCGTGCTCCGGGCAGAGCGCGACGCCGATGCTGGCGCCGAGCTGGACCGTGACGCCGCGGAGCGCGAACGGCCGCTCGAGCGCGTCGTGCAGGCGCAGCGGCGAGCTCGACCGCGGCGCCGCGGTCGGGCAGCCCGCGCAGCAGCGACGGCGAACTCGTCGCCGCCGAGCCGCGCGAGCGTGTCGCCGCGCCGCAGCGCGCCGCGCAGCCGCTCGGCGACCTCGCGCAGCAGCCGGTCGCCGTGGTCGTGGCCGAGCGTGTCGTTGACCTCCTTGAAGCGGTCGAGGTCGATCAGCAGCAGCCCGGCGATCCCGCCGCGCAGCCGCACCCGCGCGCGTCGCGCGGCGGACGCGGCGGTAGAAGCGCGGTGCGGTTCGGCAGGCCGGTGAGCGTGTCGTGCTGGGCCTGGTGGCGCAGCCGGCGCGAGGCGCCGGTCGACGAGCGCGAAGAGCGCCAGCGAAGAGGAGCGCCAGGCCGCCGGCGAGCAGCAGGTAGACGGCGCGCGACGTCGCCCGCGATCGGCGGCGGCGGTCGGCCCGTAGTCGAGGTAGAGCTCGGGGACCCCGTCGACGGCGTCGCCCGCCCGCAGCCGCAGCGGGACGTAGACCTCGAGCGACGTCCCGACCGCCTCGCCGTCGTCGCCGGTCTCGCGCTCGACGTCGGAGACCAGCGCGCCGCCGAGCGCGCGGCGGACGTCGTCGCCGCGCTCGACCTCGCCGACGCGCGCGCGGTCGTCGGAGTGGACGGTCGAGCGCCGTCGGGCCGAAGACGTTGGCGTGGCGGACGCCGCTCCCCGCGCCCTCGATCGCGGCCGAGCGCGGCGTCGAGCGCGCTGCGCTTGAGCGGCGCGCGAGCGGCGCCGCCAGGTCCGCGCGGGTGACGTTCGGCGACGACGGCCAGCGCGGCGTCATGCGCGCGAGCTGCTCGGCGCCGCGCAGCGCCCGGTCGCTCGATCCGGCCCTGCAGGATCGATGCCGATCGCGAGCGCCAGCGACGACCATCGCCAGGCCGACAGGACGCTGAACGTGCCGACCAGGGAGCCGCGCGTGCGCCATCACCGGTCATCGGCCGATCCGTGCCCCCGGATTGAGGTGCGTACCCTCAGATCAGTGCCCGAGGGCGACACGATCCACTACGCCGCGAACCGGATCCGCCCGGTGCTGGCGGGCCATGTGCCCGGACGCGATCCGCACCCCGCATCCGCGCTTCGGCGCGGCGCGCTGGCCCGAGCGGCTGGCGGGCCGCGCGGTGACGTCCGTCGACGCCCACGGCAAGCACCTGTTCATCCGCTTCGAGGGCGACCTCGACGATCCACTCGCACCTGCGCATGACCGGGCTCCTGGCGCGTGCTGCGACGCGCGGCCGCGCCGGCGGCCCGCGCAGCCCTGGCTCGTGCTGCGCCGCGGCGACCGCGAGGTGCTGCAGCTCGCGGGCCCGGTGCTCGAGCTGATGACCGACTCGCGCGACGCGCTTCGACCAGCGGCTCGCCGGCGCTCGGGCCCGACATCCTCGCGCCCGAGCTCGACGAGGCGCGGTTCCTGCGCCGGCTGCGCGAGGACGACCCGACGCGGCCGATCGGCGACGCGCTGATCGACCAGCGCACGATCGCCGGGATCGGCAACCTGTGGAAGGTGGAGGGCTGCTTCGAGGCGCGGATCGACCCGTGGCGGCCCGGCGGGCGAGGTGTCCGACGACGAGGCGCTCGCGATCGTCCGCGCCGTGCCGCCCGCGGATGCAGCAGTCCGCGCTCGACGGCAAGCAGGACCGCGCACCGGCGGATCTACGGCACGGCCGGGCGGCCCTGCCCGCGCTGCGGGACGCCGATCCGGTCGCGCGGCCAGTGGGACGACAACCGCACGACCTACTGGTGCCCGGCGTGTCAGGCGTGACGCTGCCGCGTCGGCCACAAGGGCGCCGACCACATCGCGCCCGGCAACACGATCGCGTCGTTCGACGCCGCGATCGACCACGGCGTCGACATGATCGAGTTCGACGTCCTGCCCGAGGACCACCGCGCGCCGGAGACGCGCCGGCTGCGTGCTCGCGCACGACTACACGCACGACGCCGGCGCGCGCTCACGCTCGAGGAGGGGCTCGCCCACCTCGCCGGCGCCGCGTTCGCGCGCGTCGAGCTCGACGTCGACCTCAAGCTGCCCGGCTACGAGGCGCGCGTCGTCGACGCGCTGCGCGCGCACGGCCTGATCGAGCGGACGCTGATCTCGACGCTGTACATGCGCAGCCTCGTCGTGCTGCGCGAGCTCGAGCCGCGGCTGCGGCTCGGCTGGTCGGTCCCGCGCGTGCGGCGCGACTACACCACCTCGCAAGCTCACGCTGCTGCCCGCGTACGCCGTGGCTGCTCGCAGGCGCGGCGGCGGCTCCCGCGGATCGCGGCCGGCCACATCCGCGCCGGGCCGCTGCGACGCGCTGATGGCGCACTGGCGGCTCGTCACGCCGCGCGCTGCTGCGCGCGCTGCGCGAGGCGGGCGGCGACCTCTACGTGTGGACGGTCGACGACCGCGAGCAGATCCGCGCGGCTCGAGGCGCTCGGCGTCACCGGCGTGATCACGAACGACCCGCGCCTGTTCGAGCGCCGGCTAGGCGATCTCGCAGCATGGCGGCGCTGAAGTCGCTCGGGTCGGCGCCGGCGGTGTCCGGGTGGCCCGGCGTCGTCGTCGCCTGCGACGCGCGCGACCACGCTTGCCGCCGCGCCGCCACTGGAACTGCACGAGGCCGCGCAGGACGTGCGCGCCGCCCGAGGCGGGCGGCTCGAAGCGCGAAGCTCCAGCCCGAGTCGTGCGCGCCGTTGCGGCCCGCCGCGACGCGCATCCAGCCCGAGTCGGTCAGCGGACCTGACTTGAGCAGCCGCCAGCGGCCGTCGTCGCGCCGGTACTGGACGCGGAAGCGCATGTACATGCGCGGGCCTGCGCGTCGATGCCCGTTCATCGAGCCGCGGATGCCGATCTCGTTCGGGTGCTCGAGCGTGTCGCAGACGTTCACGGTCGCCCACGGTCGGCGGCGGCCGGCGGGCGCGCGCCGGCGGCCGGGCGGCCGCGGCGAGCGAGCGGCGAGGAGGGCGATGAGGAGCGAGACGGCGCATGTGCGTCCCTGAACAGCCGAGACGGCCCGCGGTTGCGGACGTTGCTGTGATGGATCGCTCGACGCGCCGTAGTACCCGACGTGACCAGCACTTGACCGTCCCACCACCCATCACGGACGTCCGGCGCCGCGCTGGACTTCGAGGCGCTCTACCGGGCGGCGCGCGACGACGTCTTCGCCTACGTGGCGACGCTGCTGCGCGATCGCGCCGCGGCGGAGGACGTCACCGCCGCCGCGTTCGAGCGCGCCTACCGCAAGCAGCGCACGTTACGCGCCGGCCGCGGCTCGCGAGCGCGCCTGGCTGTTCGGCATCGCCCGCAACGCCGCGCTCGACGAGCTGCGCCGCCGCAAGCGCAGCGCCGCGCTGGCCGCCGAGCCCGCCGACCTCGAGGCGCCGGCGCCCGAGGACGGCGCCGAGGCCGCGCTGCGCCGCGCCGCCGTGCGCGCGGCGCTCGGCGACGCTCGAGCCGCGCGAGCGCGAGCTCGATCGCGCTCAAGTTCCACGCGGGCCTGGCCAACGCCGAGATCGCCGCCGTCCTCGGCGTGAGCGTCTCCAACGCCGGCACCCAGCTGCACCGCGCCATGACCAAGCTCCGGGAGGCCGTCGAGCATGCCTGACCTCAGCCCCGTGACCGAGCGCGAGCTCGCCGCCGTCGACGACGCGCTGGCCGGCCGCCGCGTCGACCCCGACCTCGCCGACCTGGCCGGCCTCGCGCTGCTGCTGCGCGACGACCGGCCGGCGCCGGACCGACGGCTTCACCGCCGAGCTGGACGAGCGCGTCGCGCGCGGGTTCCCGGCGACCGGGCCCGCGCGCCCGCGTCCGGCCGCGCTGGTTCGGCTGGCGCCGACCTGGCACGGCTGGATGGCGCCCGCGCTCGGGCATCGCCGCGACCGCGCGTGGTCGCGCTCGTGATCGCGCTCGGCGCGACTCCGGGCGGCGACGACGCCGGACTCCGCGCCGACGGCGGCGTCGGCGGCGTCCGTCGAGCGGGCGTCGTCGACGCGCGGCGGCGCCGCGCGCCGAGAGCGCGCGGAGCGCGGCCGGCGGCGGCCGGCCGCCGACAGCGCGGGCGGGTCGGCCGCGGCGGACGGCGCCGCCGAGCCGTCGACGTCGCTCGCCGCCCCGGTCCCGCCGCCGGCGGACGACGGCTCGCCCCGCTCCGACGGCCGCGACCGGCGCAAGGTCGAGCGCTCCGCGTCGCTCACGCTCGCCACGCGGCCCGCGCGACGTCGACGCGGTCAGCGCCCGCGTCCAGGACGTGACCCGCGCGCCAGGGCGGGTTCGTCGCCTCGTCCTCGGTCCGCTCGCGACCGCGGCGGCGGCGACTTCGAGCTGCGCGATCCCGACCCGCAACCTCGACGCGGCGATGGCCGCGCTGTCGCGGCTCGGCGACGTGCGCGACCGCGCGCAGCGCTCGGAGGACATCACCGCGCAGGCGGTGTCCGCCCGCGAGCCGCCTGAAGGACGCGCGGACCGAGCGCAAGAGCCTGCTCGCGCCAGCTCGCCGGCGCGACGACGGTGACCGAGGCGGCGCGCGATCCGCGCGCGGCTGCGGACGTGTCGACGCGAGATCGAGGCCGCGCGGGCCGCGGTGCGGCGCGTCGACAACCGCGCGCGCCTTCGCCACCGTCGCGGTCACGCTCGTCGCCGACGCGCGACGCGGGCGCCGCGGCGCCGACGACGGACGACGGCTGGCGCCCGGGCGACGCGGCGCGCGACGCGCTGCGCGTGCTCGAGGTCGCCGCCGGCGTCGCGCGTGATCGCCCTCGCCGTCGCGCTCCCGCTCGCGCTGCTCGCCGTCCTGGCCGGCCTGGCGCTGCGCGACGGGCCGCCGGCGCCGGCGCGAGCACGCGCTCGACGCGCGTCTGACCGCCGCGCGACGGCCGCCGTCGCGCGGCGGCACCGCCGGGCGCGGCCGTGTGGTATGCCTGCCCGATGCCGGCCCGCGTCGAGGACACCGCCGCGCTGCTCGCCCAGGTCCCGGCCTTCGCGAGCTCGGCCCCGCGGAGCTCGACGCGGTCGCCGCGGTGGCCGATGCCGCGCCGCTTCGCCGGCCGGGCGAGGCGGTCTTCCGCGAGGGCGACGCCTCCGACACGTGCTACGTCGTCCGCAGCGGCCACGCGCGGGCGATCCGCGAGCACCCCGACGGCCGCCAGATCACGCTCGCCACGTTCGGCCCCGGCGAGATCTTCGGCGAGCTGGCGATGTTCGACGACGAGCGGCGCTCGGCCACCGTCGAGGCGGTCGACGACCTCGAGGCGCTCGCGATCCTCGGGCCGCGACATGCGGCGGCTGATGCGCGAGCACGCCGAGATCGCCGTCAAGCTCGCGGTCGCGCTCGGTGCGCCGGCTGCGCGACGCCAACGAGCGGCTCGCGCGGCAGTCGTTCCAGACCGTGCAGAGCCGCGTCGCCGCCGTCCTCGGCCAGCTCGTCGAGCAGGCGCAGCGCGAGGGCGGCGGCGACGCGCGACGTCGACGATCACGCCGACCCAGGCCGACCTGGCCAAGCTCGCCGGCTCCTCGCGCGAGTCGGCCAGCCGCTTCCTCGCCGTGCTCGAGCGCGCCGGGGTGATCTCGCAGGGCCGCGGCCGGCTGACCGTCCACGATCCCGCGGCGCTGCAGGGCTATGTCTACTGAGCGCGAGGTCTCCTACGGCGGCGTCGTCGTCCGCGGCGACGAGGTGATCGTCATCGTCCCGCGCGGGCGCCGGCGCGTGCTCGGGCTGCCCAAGGGCGGGCCGGACGCCGGGCGAGACGCCCGAGCAGACCGCCGCGCGCGAGGTGCGCGAGGAGACGGGCATCGACGGCCGACCGTCGCGCGAGCGGCTCGGCCAGGTCGACTACACCTACCGGCGCGGCGGCCGGCGCGATCGCCAAGACCGTCCACTTCTTCCTCTGCCGACTTCGAGGCGGGCGACACCGCCGACCACGACCACGAGGTCGACGAGGCGCGCTGGATGCCGCTCGCGCGAGGCGCGCCGCCGGCTGAGCTATCCGGGCGAGCGCGCGATGGTCGAGCGGGCGCTGTCGATCCTCGCGGCAAACGGATAGGGTGCCGCCGCGATGCAGGTCCTGAACTTCTACTCCACCGTCTTCGCCGACCAGATGAAGCGGGGCCGCAAGACGGCCACGATCCGGCTCGGCGACAAGCGCCACAAGTACCGCAAGAACCAGGTCGTGCTCGTCACGGTCGGCTACCAGTACTCGCCGCGCGAGAAGCTCTTCCACGCCGTGATCGACAACGTCGAGGTCAAGCGGGTCAAGGAGCTCTCGCCGCGCGACATCGAGCACGACAACCCGGAGTTCCGCCGCACGGAGGAGCTCGTCCACTTCATGGAGCAGATCTACGGCCGCGAGGTCTCGCTCGAGGACACGGTCACCGTCGTGCGCTTCTCCCAGATCGTCGAGAACCCGCCCGACCTGCAGGACCGCCTGCGCGGCGTCGGCGGCGCTCAGAACTGAGGCGGCCCGGGCGCGCGTCCGCGTCGTAGGCCGGCGCGGGCGGCGGCGGCGTAGGTCTTCGCCGGCATGCGCGCGGCGCGACGGCGCCGCGGCGACCGTCCACGCGCACGCGAGCAGCACGAGCGCGGCGGCCAGCGCGAGCAGGCCGCCGTGGCGCAGCTCGGCCGTCCGGCGCGCGTCGGGCCCGCGATCAGCTTGACCGACGATCACCGCGACCGTGGCGAGCGCGCGTCCAGCGCGCGAGCCCGGCAGCGAGCGGCTGCAGCGCGGGCACGAGCGCGAGCACGAGCAGCAGCGCGGTGCCGACCGCGAGCCCGGCGATCAGCTCGTCGGCGGTCTGCAGCGCCGTCCCAGCCGGTCGTGCCCGTCGGCTCGAGCGAACGCGCGGCCGATGCCGCGCGAACAGGTCCTCCATCTGCGCGTCCGGTGGCCGTCGGCGGGCGGGCCGTACCACGGCCGGCCGAGGGCGGCGAGCACGCCGAACGCGGCGGCGATCGCGAAGAGGATGTTGCTGCGGAAGCCGATCGTGCGCATCGTGACGCCGTTATCGGCACGTGCGCGCGCAGGCGTTGAGCAGGTCTGGACCCCATCCGCGGATTGGCACTCTTGTGAAGAGAGTGCCAACCAGCCCTTGACGATCCGCCGACTTCCGTCGTATCATGCCGCCAGTGGTTGGCACTCTCCACAGTCGAGTGCCAAAGGCAACCCAACGGAGGTTCATCTCAATGAAGCTCAAGCCCCTCGGCGATCGCCTGATCGTCAAGGCGGTCGAGGAGGAGGAGACGACCGCGTCCGGCATCGTCCTCCCCGACACCGCGAAGGAGAAGCCCCAGAAGGGCAAGGTCCTCGCCGTCGGCGACGGCAAGCTCGACGACAACGGCAAGCGCGTCCCGCTCGACGTCGCCGAGGGCGACGAGGTCCTCTACTCCAAGTACGGCGGCACCGAGATCAAGGTCGAGGGCGAGGACCTCCTCGTCCTGCGCGAGTCCGACGTCCTGGCCAAGGTCGAGGGCTAGAAAGAGGGACCAGACACACATGGCTCACAAGGAACTGAAGTACGACGTCGACGCGCGCAAGGCCCTCGAGCAGGGCGTCGACGCCGTCGCCAACGCCGTCAAGGTGACGCTCGGCCCGCAAGCGGCCGCTACGTCGTCCTCGACAAGAAGTTCGGCGCTCCCACGATCACGAACGACGGCGTCACCATCGCCCGTGAGATCGAGGTCGAGGACGTCTTCCAGAACCAGGGCGCCCAGCTCGTCCGCGAGGTCGCCACGGCGACCAACGACGTCGCCGGCGACGGCACGACGACCGCGACCGTGCTCGCCCAGGCGATCGTCCGCCAGGGCCTGAAGAACGTCGCCGCCGGCGCCAACCCGCTCGGCCTCAAGCGCGGCATCGAGCTGGCCGTCGACCAGGTCGTCGAGCACATCGGCGAGCAGTCCAAGGAGATCTCCGGCAAGGATCAGATCGCCCGCGTGGCGACGATCTCGGCCGGCGACGAGGAGATCGGCGACGTCATCGCCGACGCCATCGAGAAGGTCGGCAAGGACGGCGTGGTGAACGTCGAGGAGGGCCAGACGTTCGGCATGGACCTCGAGTTCACCGAGGGCATGCAGTTCGACAAGGGCTACATCTCGCCCTACATGGTCACCGACCAGGAGCGCATGGAGGCGGTCCTCGAGGATCCGTACATCCTCATCGCCAACCAGAAGATCGGCTCCGTCCGCGACCTGCTGCCGGTGCTCGAGCAGGTCATCCAGTCCGGCAAGCCGCTGCTGATCATCGCCGAGGACGTCGAGGGCGAGGCCCTCGCGACGCTCGTCGTGAACAAGCTGCGCGGCACCTTCACCGGCGTCGCCGTCAAGGCCCCGGGCTTCGGCGACCGCCGCAAGCGCATGCTCGAGGACATCGCCATCCTCATCGGGCGGCGAGGTCATCACCGAGGAGATGGGCCTCAAGCTCGAGAACACGCAGCTCTCGCAGCTCGGCCGCGCCCGCCGCGTCGTCGTCGCGAAGGACACGACGACGATCGTCGACGGCGCCGGTGACACCGACGCCATCAAGGGCCGCATCAACCAGATCAAGACGGAGGTCGAGAACACCGACTCCGACTTCGATCGCGAGAAGCTCCAGGAGCGCCTCGCGAAGCTGTCGGGCGGCGTCGCCGTCGTCAAGGTCGGCGCGGCCACCGAGACGGAGATGAAGGAGAAGAAGCACCGCGTCGAGGACGCGCTGCAGGCCACCCGCGCGGCCCTCGAGGAGGGCATCGTGCCGGGCGGCGGCGTCGCGCTGCTCGAGGCGACCGACGGCGATCGACGCTCGACGCGATCGAGGACGAGGACGAGCAGACCGGCGCCAGCATCGTCCTGCGCGCGCTCGAGGAGCCGCTCCGCCAGATCGCGGAGAACGCCGGCCTCGAGGGCTCGGTCGTCGTCAACGACGTCCGCAAGGGCGAGGCCGGCCACGGCCTCAACGCCGCGACCGGCGAGTACGTCGACCTCGTCGGCCGCGGGCGTCATCGACCCGGCCATGGTCACCCGCTCGGCGCTGCAGAACGCGGCGTCGATCGCCAAGAACATCCTCACCACCGAGGCCATCGTGGCCGAGGTGCCGGAGAAGGACGGCGGCGGCGGCGGCGGCATGCCCGACATGGGCGGCATGGGCGGCATGATGTAAGGAGGCTTCCGCCTCCGCAGGACCTGCGAAGGGCCCGGCGCGAGCCGGGCCCTTCGTCGTCTTCAGCCCGCCCGGCGGTAGCGGATGTGCGTGGCGAGCGGCGAGTGCAGCACCTCGACGGGCTCGAACCCGAAGGCGCCGACGCCGTCGAAGATCCGCTCGCCGGACCCGAGCAGGACCGGGGCGATGTCGAGCGTGAGCTCGTCGACGACCCCGGCGAGGAGCGCCTGCCGCACGGTGGAGGCGCCGCCCGCGATGTCCACGCCGTCGTCGCCGGCCGTCTCCCGCGCCTGGGCGTAGGCGGCGTCGAAGCCGTCGGTGACGAAGTGGAAGCTCGTCCCGCCCTCCATCTCGATCGGCTCGTGGGCGTGATGGGTGAGCACGAACACCGGCGCGTGGTACGGCGGCTCGGGCCCCCACCAGCCGCGCCAGTCCTCGTCCCACTCCCCGCGGATCGGGCCGAACATGTTGCGGCCCATGACGTAGGCGCCGCGCGGGCGCAGCAGCCACCCGGCGGCGGTCTCGTCGGCCGCGTTGGCGCGCTCGTCGCCGAGGTGCCAGGTGTGCACCTCCCTCCCGCGCTTCCCGAGCGGGTGCTCGCGGCTCTGGTCCGGCCCGGCGGCGAAGCCGTCGAGCGAGATCGACATGTGGCAGGTGGTGTCCGGGCGCTCATGCCGCCACCTGCTCGCCGAGGAAGGCGGTGAGCGCGTCGAGCAGCAGGCCGGTGCCGTGTTCGCGCTCGGCCGGATCCTCGAGGTCGTCGAAGAACGCGCCGTGCTCGGTGAACACGAGCCGCGTGCCGTCGCCGTCGGGCCGCACCTCGACGGTCGTCAGCGACACGGAGAGGAGCCGGCCGTCGAGCAGGAGGTCATAGGCGAAGACGATCCGCTCGCCGTCGACGATGTCGTGGTAGCGGCTGCGGAACTCGTGCAGCGTCCCGTCCGGATCGCGCCCCACGCTCAGCTCGCTGCCGCCGACGCGGAAGTCGAGCTCCCAGTGGGCGTCGGTCCAGCCCGCGGGCGCGCCGAACCAGCGCTGCTTGAGCTCCGGGTCCGCGAACGCGCGGAACGCGTCCGCCGGGGGCTGGCGGAACCGGCGCTCGATCGTGAAGTCGTGCTGGCGGATGCTCATCGGCGGTCTCCTTGGTCGGTGGGGAAGGCGTCGTCGAGGACGTCGGCGAGGCGGTCGAAGTGGCGCTCCCAGATCGCGCGGTGCTCCGCGATCCAGCCCTCGAGCGTGCGCATCGGGCCGGGCTCGAGCCGGCAGCTCCGGACGCGGCCGACCTTCTCCGAGCGCACGAGGCCGCTGCGCTGCAGCACGTCGAGGTGCTGCATCACGGACGGCAGCGACATGTCCAGCGGGGCGGCGAGCTCGCTCACGGACGCGGCGCCGCGCGACAGGCGGACCACCATCGCGCGGCGGCTCTCGTCGGCGAGCGCATGGAACGCCCGGTCGAGCTGCGCTGCGTCGGCGGTCGGCATCGCCGCATCGTAGCGCAATACTTAAGTAGATGCCTAAGTGATTCGCCGGCCGGCGAGACTGCGGGCTGCGCCCGGGAATAGCCCGGCGGGGGCTCCGTCTACAGCCCATGCCCAAGCTCCCCCTCTCCAAGACCGTCATCGCCCTGATCGCGATCTTCGCCGCCACGGCGACGACCGCCACCGCGAACCCCTTCTCCCCGGTCAAGGAGTTCCGCCTGGACGAGTTCGCCGTGCCGAGCGATCTCGTCGCCGGCCCGGACGACGCGATGTACGCGCCGGACGGCAGCCTCAGCCGGGTGTGGCGCGTCTCCCAACGCGGCAAGGTGTCCTCCCGCTTCGTGGGCGCGAGCCCGGCCGGCGCCGCCGTCGGTCGCGACGGCGCGCTGTGGGTCACCGACCGCTTCCCGGCCGCGGTCCACCGCATCTCCCCGCGCGGGACGCTGACCACCTATCCCCTCGCGAACCTCGACGCGTTCCCGACGTCGATCGTGTCGGGCCCGGACGGCGCGCTGTGGTTCACGGAGACGCGCGCCGACGCCATCGGCCGCATCACGCTGGACGGACAGGTCACCGAGTACCCGCTGGCGACCTCCGGCGCCTTCGCGTCCGAGATCGTCGTCGGTCCCGACGGCGCCCTCTGGTTCACCGAGGCCGCCGGCGACAAGGTCGGCCGGATCACGACCGCCGGCGTGGTCACGGAGTTCCCGCTGCCCACGGCCGACGCGCTGCCCGGCCCGATCGTCGCCGGCGCCGATGGCGCACTGTGGTTCGGCGAGCGCAACACGAACGCGATCACGCGGATCACGACTGCCGGCGTCATCACCGCCAGCCACCCGCTCCCGGCCGCGGACGCCGACCCGACGTCGCTCGCCACGGACCGCAAGGGCCGCATCTGGATCGCCGAGCACTCCGCGGGTCAGCTCCAGCGGATGACGCTCGGGGGCGAGTTCGGCCGGCCCGTCCGTACCCGTCACGCACCCGACTCGATCGCGTTCGACCGCTCCGGCGACCTCTGGTACGCCGCGAGCAGCGACGCGCGCATCGGACGCGCCGACATCGACTGAGGCGCGTCCCTGCGCGGCTCAGGCCTTGGGCACCAGGACCTGCGCAAGGGCGCCGTTCGAGAAGCGCTCCTCGTCGACGACGTCCAGCCGCAGGGGCTCGGCCAGCTCCGCGAACGGGCTGAGGCCCGCCCCGATGGCGATCGGGACCGTGGTGAGCTGGTACTCGTCGACGAGGCCCAGGCGCGTCAGCGACTTGGCGAAGCCGGGGCCGCCGTGGACCAGGATCGTCCCGTCGTCGTCGCGCGCCTTCAGGTCCGCGATCTCGGCCGCCAGGTCCCCGCCGAAGATCTCGACCGGTCCCCAGTCCGCCTTCTCCAGGGTGTGGGAGAAGACGGCCTTGGGCTTCTCGTTCATCGCGGTCGCGATCGGGCCGTCGGACGCGGCCCAGTGCGGGCCCATGATCTCGTAGCTGCGGCGGCCCATCGCGTGGACGCCGGCCGCGTCGAGGGCGCGGCGGTTCCACTCGCCCGAGTCCGGGCCGAACCACTCGAACATCCACTCATGGGTCCCGTCGGTGCTGGTGACGAAACCGTCGAGGGACATGACCATCTTGAGGATCACTTTTCTGTCGCTCATGGCGGTAGAGACCTACCGGGTCGGGTGGATTCATCGCTCGCCGGCGCGTTCACGAACGCGTACACCGCTCTCGCGCGCTCCCCGTCCCAGATGACGAAGTCCATGCCGCTGACGGCATCGGGCTTCTCGGGCGGCCCGAAGCGCCAGAACGCCCGGAACGCGTCGCCCACCGGCTCGGGTGGACCGAGGAGCGCGAACGCCGCGCCCGGGAAGCGCTCGCGCAGCGACGCGCTGAAGCGCTCGAGCCCGCGTGGCCGTCGAACGCTCCGTCGCGGTCGTAGAAGCGGACGTCCGGACGGAACCGGCGCTCGAGCACCGCCCGCCGGGCGGCGCCGTCGGCGTCCGTCCACATGGCGAGCACCTCGGTGATGAATTCGGTCGGGTCGCTCATGGATCGTTCCACGACGCGGCGGCGGGCCCGGCCTCCGCGGAGGCCGGGCCCGCCGGCGGCGTCAGGGCACCTGGTACATCACGACCGGGACGCCGCTGCGCTGCAGCTCGGACGCGAGCGTGCGCGTCCAGGGCATCTCGTCGCCGCCCAGGCCGCCGGGGTTCGGGATCGTGAACGACGCCCGCCCGCGCGTGCGGACGACGCGGTCGGCGGTCACGCCCTGGCGCGCGAGCACCGCCGCCGCGGCGCGCTCGCCCGCCGCGGTGACCACGAGCCGGACCGGATCGTGCGGCGCGGCCACGGCACGCGCGGCGGCCCGTGCGGCGAGCGCCGGCTCCGACGCGGCGTCCTCGAACGCCGCCGGCTCGTCGCCGAGGATCGCGTTGCGCAGCATCCGCGCCGTGCCGTCGGTGAACGCGCGGAAGTTCGGCTCGAAGCCGAACGCCACCGTGCGCCCCTCGCCGACCGGCTCGTCGACCACCGCCGCGCTGCCGCTCAGCGCCTCCGCGCCGTCCGCGTAGCCCGAGACGAAGAAGTCGCGGGTCGACGCCGACGGGAACCGGACCGGCGCCGCGGCGCCGTTCGCGCGCATCACGTAGCGCGAATCCCAGAACGCGTACGCGGAGCGGCCGACGCCGCCGGCGAGCGGGCTGCGGCGCGCCACGGTCGTGCGGATCAGCGCGCCCGGCGAGGAGATCCCGTCGTCCTCGGCGCTCTCGAACGTCGCCGAGGAGACGCCGACGCCGGAGGCCAGCACCGCGCCGTCGAGCCAGCCGACGTAGCGGCCGCCGTCCTCGACCCAGGTCCGGATCGCGGCCTGGCCCTCGGCCCGAGGTCGGCGAGCCCGTACGGATCCTCCGGGAAGTCCGGATCGACCGTGGCGTAGCCGTCGGGGACGAGCAGCACGTCGGCGTCGTCGAGCGCGCCGGCCTTGATGTCGTCCGCGGTCACGTCGCGCGTACTCGAGGCCCCAGCGGTCGAGCAGCTAGCGCAGCCAGCCGGACGACTCGATCCCGCGCGTGAACTGCGGCGACATCGAGTACAGCGCGATCGACGGCGCGTCGCCGGCGCGGCGCGGGACGCCCGGGTCCGCCTGCGCGGGCACCGGCGCGCTCGACGCAGGTCGCCGAGCTGCGGCCCGAGTAGCCGCCCGCGACGTTGAACAGGAGCGGCTGGCTCCACGCCGTGACGTCGTAGAAGTACGGGAACGGCACGTAGGTGTCCTCGTTGAGCATCGCCTGGACCCAGTGCTTCTTCGCCTGGTCCATCGCCACCACGTACGTGCCGGCCGGCAGCACCTCGTAGCGCGCCGGCGCGGCCGTACGGCGTGTAGTCGCGGACCGGCAGCGGCTTCGTCAGCCGGCGCACCTGGACGTCCATCCGCTGGAGCCGGCGGACGAGCGCCTGCATCTCGCGCGCCTTCGCCGGGTCGTCGGTGCGGATGAAGTAGTGCCGCACCGCGATGTCGGGCACCTGCTGCTGGACCTCGTTCTCGGGCTGGACGACCTCGTTCGGCTCGAGCTCGCCGGCGCGGCCCTGGCGCTCGGCCTCGACCCAGGCGGCGTGCCAGCCGTGAGGATCTCCTGCTTGTTGCGCGCGGCCTGCGAGAGCGAGTTCCACTGCGTGAGGTACTGCTGGAACACGCGCGCCGGCGCGGCGTCGCCGTTCGACTTCTCGTACGTCATGCCGGCGGCGCCGAACGCCGTGGCGGGCACGGTGTCGCCGTAGCCCTGGTAGAAGAGGTCGTAGATGGCGTAGTTGAAGTACGGGATCCCGCGCGCGTCGAACAGCGTCCTGGTTCGACGGCGCCGTAGATGTCGTTGATCCAGTCGACGGCTCGGTCGGTCGTCTCGTGGTAGATCGGGTCCGCGTTCGGCGGGAAGAAGTAGTCGTTCGTGCCGCCCATCTCGTGCGCGTCGATGAACAGCACCGGCGGGTAGCGGCGGAGCATCTCGAGCTTGCCGTCGGTCTCGGGCTGGGTGCGCGCGAACCAGTCGCGGTTCATGTCGAAGCCGTAGGCGTTGCGGCGCGTGTCGAGCTCGCGGCCGTCCGGGTTCTGCGTCGGCAGGAGCACGACGAGCGCCTCGTCGAGGATCTGCTTCGCCGCGCAGTCCGAGCGGTCCGCGAGCTCCCACAGCACGCGCAGCGACGCGTCGGTGCCGCTCTCCTCGCCGCCGTGGACGTTGCCGGCGATCCACAGGATCGCGGGGTCGCGCGCGCGCGATCGCGCGCCGCGTCGCGCGGGCGGCGTGGAGGGATCCATGAGCTGCGCGGCCGAGGCGCGGACGCGCGCGAGGCCGGACGTCGTCATCCGGTCCGGGTTGCCGACGATCGCGTAGCGCAGGTCGCGGCCCTGGACCGACTTCGCGAGCGAGCCGGAGACGACGCGCGGCGACGCGGCGTCGACGGCCGCGACGTAGGCGTCGGACTCCGCGGTCGTCACGTCGCGGTCGCCGAGGTTGATCCCGATCACCTGCTGCGGCGTCGGCACCTGGCCGCGGAACGTCGCCGGCCCGAACGGGTCGCACGGCGGCGGCGGCCACGGCCGGTCCGGCCCCGGCGAGCAGCGCCCCTGCGCCGATCGCCAGCACGAGCATCACACGCTTCATCCTGCCTCCCCGGAGATGAAGTTGGCGGTACCTCGACGCGGGATCGTACCCGCGCCGTTCAGCCCACGTCGGCGAGCGCGCGCGGGGGCGGCCCGACGTACTTCGCCGACGGCCGGATCAGCCGGCCCTCGCGCTTCTGCTCGAGGATGTGCGCCGACCAGCCGGCCACGCGCGCGCAGCTGAACATGCTGGTGAACAGGTCGGCGGGGACCTCGGCGTGATCGAGCACGACCGCCGACCAGAACTCGACGTTCGTGGCCAGCACGCGGTCGGGCTTGCGCGCCTTGAGCTCGGCCAGCGCGGCGGTCTCGAGCGCCTCGGCGACCTCGTAGCGGTGCGAGCCGATCTCCTTGCTCGTCCGCCGCAGCACCCGGGCGCGCGGGTCCTCGGCGCGGTAGACGCGGTGGCCGAAGCCCATCAGCCGGTCGCCGCGGTCGAGCAGCGCCTTGACGTAGCGCTCGGCGTCGCCCTCGCGCTCGACGTCGTCGAGCATCTTCAGCACGCGGCTCGGGGCGCCGCCGTGCAGCGGGCCGGACAGCGCGCCGACCGCCGGCCGACAGCGCCGCGGCGACGTCGGCGCCGGTCGACGCGACCACGCGGACGGTGAACGTCGAGGCGTTCATGCCGTGCTCGGCGGCGGAGTTCCAGTACGCGTCGATCGCCTTGACGTGCGCCGGGTCGGCCTCGCCGCGCCAGCGGATCAGGAAGCGCTCGGGGATCGAGCGCGCCTTGTCGACCTCGCTCTGCGGGACCGGCGGCCGGCCGGTGCCGCGCGCGGACTGCGCGACGAACGAGAGCGCCATGACCGAGGCGCGGGCGAGGTTGTCGCGGGCCTCGGCGTCGTCGATGTCGATCAGCGCCCGGAAGCCCCACTCCGGCGCCGAGCATCGCGAGCGCGGACTGGACGTCGACGCGCGGGTCGCCGGAGCGCACCGCGAGCGGGTGCGGCTCGGCGGGCGGCAGGCCCGGCTCGAGCGTCCCGTCGACGAGCAGGCCCCAGACCTGCTCGAACGGGACGCGGCCGACGAGCTCCTCGATGTCGACGCCGCGGTAGCGCAGCGCGCCGCCCTCGCGGTCGGGCTCTGCGATCTCGGTGGCGAAGGCGACGACGCCCTCGAGGCCGGACTGGACTTCGCTCATGTCCTGAGCCTACGGCCAGGGCCGGGCGCCGTGCGCGCCGCGCGGAGGGGTTAGGGTGCTGACCTCATGGACGCGCTCGCCTTCCTGCCGGCGCCCGAGGTCGCCGCGCGGGTCCGGGACGGCTCCGTCTCGGCCCGCGAGGTCGTCGAGGCGGCGTCCGCCGGATCGAGGCGCTCGACCCGCAGCTCGACGCGTTCGTCGAGCTCGACGCGGAGCGGGCGCTGGCGGAGGCGGACGCGATCGGCGCGGGCGACCCGCGCGCGTTCGCCGGCGTCCCGATCGCGATCAAGGCGAACACGCCGGTCGCGGGGCTGTGCATGGACCTCGGCTCGCGCTTCCTCGCCGGCGCACCGGCCGACGCACAGCGCGTACCTCGTGCGGCGGCTGCGCGACGCCGGGTTCGTGGTGCTCGGGACGACGAACATCCCCGAGTTCGGGATCCTGCCGACGACCGAGCCGCGCCACACCGGGCCGACGCGCAACCCGTGGGACACGACGCGGACGCCGGGCGGCTCGTCCGGCGGCTCGGCGGCGGCGGTGGCGGCGGGGCTGGTGCCGGTCGCGCACGGCAACGACGGCGGCGGCTCGCTGCGGATCCCCGCCGCCTGCTGCGGGCTCGTCGGGATGAAGCCGAGCCGCGGCCGGATCTCGCGCGGCCCGGACCGCGGCGACTCCTACCTCGTCGGGGACGGCGTGCTCACGCGCTCGGTGACCGAGACGGCGCTGCTGCTCGACGTGCTCTCCGGCTACGAGGCGGGCGACGCGACCTGGGCGCCGAAGCCCGCCGAGCCGTACACGCTCGCGATGCGGCGCGACCCGGGGCGGCTGCGGATCGCGATGACGCTCGAGAACGCCGTCGGGGTCGACGTCGACCCCGAGGTGGTGCGCGGGCTCCAGGACGTGGCCGACGCGCTGGCCGAGCTCGGGCACGAGGTCGTCGAGGACTCCCCCGCCATGCCCGGCCCGGACTCGCTCGACATCTTCCTCGACGTCTTCGGCCCGATGGTCGCGGTCGGGATCGGCTACGGGGAGACGCTCGCCGGGCGGCCGCCGACCGAGGACGAGATCGAGCCGCTCTCGCGCGCGGTGCTCGAGCACGCGCGGGGGCTCTCGTCGACCGCGTACCTCACCGCGATCGCGCAGCTGCAGGTGCAGGCCCGCCACACGGTCGCGTTCTTCGCCGACTACGACGTGCTGCTGACCCCCGTGCTCGCGACCCGGCCGCTGCCGATCGGCGAGCTGCACGGCTGCGGCGAGGAGCCCGCTGGACGACCTCCGCCGCTCGGGCCGCTTCGCCCCGTTCACGGCGCTGTTCAACGTCACGGGCCAGCCCGCCGTGTCGGTGCCGGCGGGGTTCGGCGAGGACGGCCTGCCCAGCGCGGTGCAGCTCGTCGGGCACCCGCTGGCGGAGGAGACGCTGCTCCAGCTCGCGGCCCAGCTGGAGGCCGCCCGGCCCTGGGCGGGGCGGCGCCCGGCGATGGCCGACGGGGCCTGAAGCACCCCGGCCGGGAGACGATCTAGTATCCCGTCCCTCCTGCCGTTCACCGACACGAGAGACTGAAAGACATGGCCTACGTCATCGCAGAGCCCTGCATCGGCACCAAGGACAACTCGTGCGTCGAGGTCTGCCCCGTCGACTGCATCCACCCGACGCCCGACGAGCCGGACTACGACAAGGTCGAGCAGCTCTACATCGACCCGGACGAGTGCATCGACTGCGACGCCTGCGTCGAGGCGTGCCCGGTCGACGCGTGCTTCGCCGAGGACCAGGTCCCCGACGAATGGGCCGAGTTCACGGCCCGCAACGCGCAGTACTTCGCCGGGAGGTAGCTCCGCGGTTCATCCTGACCGCGGCTGACGGCGAGCCGGACATCCGGCAGGGCTCTCGCCCACCGGCCATCGGCAGGCTCATCGACCGGCTGCGGCGCGGCGGCGGCGGGGCCTGCAGCACGGGCAGCTCGATCGGCGAGAGCGCGATGATCCCGCGCGCCGCCTGGCGGATCGCCTGGGCGGCCGCGTCGTCCGGGTCGGTGCTCATCAGCGGCAGCCCGCTGTCGGCGCCCTCGCGGAGCGGCATCGTCAGCGGCACCTTGCCGAGCAGCGGGACCTCGATCTCGTCCGCGAGCAGCTGGCCGCCGCCCTCGCCGAAGATCTGGAACCGCTGGCCGTCCGGCGTCGTGAAGCCGGACATGTTCTCGATCACGCCCGCGATCTCGAGGTTGACCTTGTCGGCCATCTGCGCGGAGCGGCGCGCGACCTTCTGCGCCGTCGGCTGCGGGGTGGTGACGATGATGAACTTGGCCTGCGGGAGCAGCCCGGCGAGCGTCATCGAGACGTCGCCGGTCCCGGGCGGGAGGTCGATCAGCAGGTGGTCGAGCTCGCCCCACGCGACGTCCTCGAGGAACTGCGTGAGCGCCTTGTGGAGCATCGGGCCGCGCCACACGACCGCCTCGTCCTCGTCGAGGAAGAAGCCGATCGACATGACCTTGAGGCCGTGGGCCTCGAGCGGGAGGATCTTGCGCTCGCCGGAGACCTGCGGGCGCTGGGCGCCGAGGCCGAGCATGCGCGGGATCGAGTAGCCCCAGACGTCGGCGTCGAGGACCCCGACCTTCTTGCCCTCGGCGGCGAGCGCCACGGCGAGGTTGACGGTCAGCGAGGACTTGCCGACGCCGCCCTTGCCGGAGCCGATGCAGAGGACGTCGGAGACCTGGGCGAGCGCGCCCTCGGGCAGTCCGCCCGGGCGGCCGAGCTTGCGCTGCAGGCCGGCCTTCTCCTGGTCGGACAGCACGTCGAAGCCGACGTTGGCGCGCGTCACGCCGGCGACGCCCTGCACGGCGTCGGTGACGGCGGTCTGGAAGTGGCTCTTGATCGGGCAGCCCGGGGTCGTGAGCGAGACGGTGACGTCGACGATCCCGTCGTCCTTGATCTCGATCGATCGGACCATCTCGAGCTCGACGATGTCGCGCCGCAGCTCGGGATCGATCACGACCTTCAGCGCCTCGAGGATCTGCTCTCTCGTGGGCATGGGCTCCATTGTCGCAGGGTCGGCGCGGCGGGAAGGACACCCCCGCCGCGCCCGGGGGCGCGGCGGGGAGGCCTTAAAGCACCACCGCCGCACCCGAGGGTGCGGCGGCGGCTGAGGGAGGAGAGGGTGCTGCATCCGCCGGCGAGATATGAGGCCGGCGAACCTCACCCGTTGCCGCGCCGCTCTCCGTCGGCGGGCCGGGGGAAGATCGTGGTCGCGCTACGCGATCGCGGTGACGCGCTCCTTGGCGGTCTCGAGGACGCTGCCGACCTCGCGCTCGACGCGCGTCCGGTTGCTCTTGACGAGCTTCTCGGCGTCGCGGCGGCGGCCCTTCAGCTCGCGCTCGAGGCGCGTGCGGGCCTTCTTCACGTCGCGCTGCGCGCGGTTGCGGGCGGTCGTGCCGCGGCGCTCGAACTTCGAGATCGAGACCTCGGGCTTCGTGGCCAGGTCGCGGATGTCGCTCACGAGGGCGACCGCGCGGTCACGGGCCTCGAGCGTGGCGCCGACGCTGACGAGCGCGGCGCGCTCGGCGATGCCGAGGCCGTAGTCCGCCGTCGTCTTGGCGGCGCGGACCTGGGCGTCGGCGGCCTCGCGGGTCTCGTTCGCGGCGATCGTGCGGTTGCGCTTGACGGTCGACTTCGACGGCGAGGTCTTCGCCGTGGAGCGGGTCGACGTGCTCTTGCGCGCCGTCGCCGGCTTGCGCGTGGTCGACCGCTTGCGCGGTCGTCCGCTTGGCGGCGGTGCGCTTCGGCGTCGTCGCCTTCGGCGTGGAAGTTGTGGTGGTGGTGGTCGTCTCGGCCATGTGGTTGATCCCCTCGGGAGCGGTTCAGTGTATCGAAGTTAGAACTAACAAGCTGCAGTCGTTCTCGTCGAACACATGTTTGTAAACCGCGCCCTCCTCCTTGTTACACCGCGATCGGGATTTCGCGTGAACACGTGGTGAACGAACCTGAACTTTGTGACATACGGAACGCGCGTTCGGCTCGTGCCCACAGTGTGGCCGACGCGTCGCGGCTGCGCTCCGACCGGCGGGCGGAACTGTGTCCGACCGGCGGTCGGTACGCTAGGGCGCTCGGGCAGCCGTTGGAGCGCGCGGTTGGAGAGCACGGGGGTAGGGGGGAGGATGGGGGTGAGGGGGGGGGAAGGGGACTGGAACAAGATAGTGCGGGGTGGGCGGGTTGGGCAGGCTGCGGGGCGGAGCTGTGCGCGGCGTGGGCGTGGAGCTGCGAGGCGGCGGGTGAGTCGCCGTATGGCAGATGATGACGTAGCCGCGGTCGAGAGTGCGGAGTAGTACAAGTCATGGCGATAGCGAGTCGAGCGGCGAGGGATCGCGAGAGAGGATGATCTCGTAGCGCTGCGCGTACGCGCGCTGCTGGCCGCCGGCGCGGAGGAACGCCGTGGGGATCGAGAACGACGCGGTCAGCGAGGCGCGCTAGACGAGCGGGAGCGACACGTAGTAGTTCGTGCGGAAGACTAGTAGAACACGGGCAGGAGCGGCGGTCGCGCGGCGTCCGGCGCCTGACCGTCGAGCAGCGCGTCGAGCGAGGGCTCGTCGAGCGGGGCATGGCGCTCGCTGCCGCGCGCAGCACGCTAGAGCGCGCGGAGCTGAGCGCGGCTAGTGTTGTGGAAGTTCAGCGCCTGTAGCTGCTAGCGCACTGCGCTGCTGTCGCGCAGGTAGATCAGCGATAGCTCCGCTGCGATGGCGTCTTAGACGGGGTATGGCGCGCTCACGCATCGTCGCGTGCTGCGCCGGTGTGGTAGAGCGCGTAGAGGTCGCTGACGAGCGCGTCGAGCTGCTCGCGGTGCAGCTACGAGGGACGCGCGCTCACGCTGGGTGGATGGCCGCTGCGCTGGCGGCGCAGGGCTGTGGCTCATGAGCGGCGACTCGCGCGCGAGCAGCTGCGCCAGGTTGCGCTCGCCGATCCGGCCGTAGGAGACCGTCTCCACCTCCAGCCGGGGACGATCATCTCGCGCGGATCTCGCCGCGGCGGCGACACGTCTACCCAGGACGTGAAGCTCGCGAGCTGGTCGAGCACCGCGGGAGCAGCGCCGCGGGGTCGCCCGGTCCCGCATCGTCGGGGAGGGAGCTCAGCGGAATGAGGTCGAGCACCGCAGCACCGGGTCCTCGATCCGCGCGAGCAGCGCCGCCGCGTCGAGCGCGAGAGGCGCGCATGCGCGAGCGCGCGGCTCCTCGCGGGCGGCGCTCGCGGCGGGCGTAGCGCAGGTAGCGCTGGGGCCACGCTCGCCACCAGCGCCTCGGGCCGAACACGAACGCCTTGCGAGCCGCGAGGCGCACAGCTCGAGCACCGCCTTGCGCACCGCCCGCTCGCGCGACGGGTGCGCCGCCTCGCCGCCGGCGGTCACGCAGAGCGGGAAGCGCACCGTGGCCGGGTCGGCCTCCGCACGACGGCGATCACGTTGGCGATCCCGAGGTCGGCGTGCACGATTGACGACTGGCCGGATCTCGTCGACCGCTGGCACTGGCGCGTCCACCACCGCGACGCCGAGGTCCAGCGCTCGCTGGGAGACAGAGTTGCTGTCGCGCTGCACCAGCTCGAACAGCGAGTGCAGGACCGCGCGCTCTAGCGTGTCGATGCGCAGAGCCCGTTCGAGATCGGTGTGAAGAGCGGCGCGTCCTGCAGCTGCGACGGCGAGGTCGCCACCGCCGCCTCGGGCAGCAGCACCGGCTCGCCGGTCCGCCAGCGGACGGGCCGGCACGAGGTGAGCTCGCGCTCGGCGGAGAGCTCCGTGCCCGCCTCGAGGCAGAGCGACACGGGGTCGATCGCCCCGTGATCCGCCAGCGCGGCGAAGCTGCCGCGGGTGCGGGGCAGCGACGGGATCGCGGCGGCGGCGGCGGCGGCCTCCGCGGCCTCGCCGAGCGCGGAGCACTGCGCCTCGGCGTCCGTCGCCTCGTAGCCGATCCCGTTGGCCACGGCGCCGTCGGCCCCGAGCTGGGTCGCGCTCCAGACGGGCACGTCGGTGCGATCGAGCGCTGTGATCGGGAACAGCAGCAGCTCGCCGCTGGCCAGGGCGCGGCGGTAGCTGCGACGACGGCGTCCGTGACGGGTGGAGCGCGCTAGGCCGCGGCGGCCTCGGTGCGCTCGAGCCACCCGGCCGGGTCGTCGAGCTCGGCGAGCGTCGGCATCTGCAGCGGGTTCTGCCACACGCGGTTGAGCCCGTCGATGCCGGCGCGGGCGACGACGCCGTCGCAGAAGCGCTTGCCCTGCTCGTACTGGCGCAGCTTCATGTCCATCCCGATCACCCGCTCGAGCAGGCGCAGCAGGCCGGTGCGGTCGGCGCGCCGCCGCTCGAGCGCCGCGCGCAGCGACCCGAGGTCCTCGATCACGTCGGCGCCGACGGCGTCCATGACGTGCTCCGCGTAGCCCTCGAGCACGGCCATGAAGGCCTGGACGCCGTCGAGCTGCGCGCGCCGCTCCGGGCCGAGCACCGCGGCCGCGACGCCGTCCTCGCGCACGGTGTCGACGAGGCCCTTGAGGTCGTCGAGGCCGGGGACGCCGGCGAACAGCTTGCCCGGGTCGACGGTCAGCGCGTCGGTGAGGTCGCGCACCATGCCGGCGAGGTGCGGCCGCAGCCACGGCACGCCGCCGAACTGCAGCGCATGCGTGATCTCGTGCAGCGCGACCCAGCGCAGCAGGCGGTCGGCGTCGGCGTCGAGCTGCGTCGCCGCGTGGCCGAGGTTCGGCGCCACGAACAGCAGCCGCGCGGGCGCGTCGGGGTCGAGGACCGGGAACTCGTACTGGCCCATCACGCGCCCGGCGAGGAAGCCGGAGATCGCGCCGGCCTGGAGGCCGAGCACGGCCCCGGCGGCGGCGCCGGCCACGCCGCCCAGCGGCCCCGCGCCCTCGGCGGCCTTCGCGGCGGCGGGCTCGAGCACGCCGCGGATCGAGGCGAGGTTCGCGTCGATCCACGCCTTGCGGTCGATCGCCTCGGCGACCGGGAGCACCCCCGCGGAGGGGACGAGCCCCGTGTAGCCGCTGACGAGCGCCTCGGCGTCGTCGGCCGGGCGCACCAGCGCCTGGAACGGCTCCGGGTCACCCGACGGGCTGGAGTCCGGCGACGCCTTCGGCGACCTTCGCGGCGAGGTTCCAATCGACCATCCACCCAGGATGGCAGGCCCGCCTCAGCGGATCCTCAGCGCAGCGGCACCCGCGCCAGCTCGGCGATCCCCGCCGCCGAGCGCGCCGCCACGATCGGCGCGACCGCGGTGAGCACGTCGAGCGGCGCGTCGAGCGGCCCGTCGCAGCCGACGAACGCGACGTGCCCGCCCGCCTCGCGGACGATCAGCTGGCCGGCGGCGACGTCGACCGCGCGCGAGCGGCGCAGCGTGACCATCCCGTCCAGCCGGCCCGGCCGCGACCTGGCAGAGCGACACCGCGATCGCGCCGATCGCCCGCAGCCGGTGCGCCACGTCGGCGAGCGCGCCGCCCGCCTCGGCGACCCAGCGCGGATCGGCGGACTCGACCCCGAGCAGCTCGAGCCGGCCGCGGACGCGCTGCTCGGGCAGCGACGGGTCGAGCGGCTCGCCGTTGCGCCGGGCGCCGCCGCCGAGCTCGGCGACCCACTCCTCGCCCGCGCCGAAGTCGTGCACGAACGCGAACCGCACGTCGGCCATCGTCGGCCCGTCCGCGACGGCGATCGAGAGCGCGTAGTGCGGCAGCCCGCGCTTGGCGTTGCGCGAGCCGTCGAGCGGATCGATGACCACGCGCACCGGCCCGCCGCCGAAGTCGACCCGGCCGCGCTCCTCGCTGACCGCCGCGAACCGGTGGCCGTCGGCGTGCAGCGCCTCGAGCCGGCGGAACACGGCCGCCTCGGCCGCCGCGTCGATCTCCAGCGTCCGGTCGCCGCCCTCGCCGCGCGTGCCGGTCTCGCGCTCCCGCTCGACGGTGGTGGGCGCGGCGGTGAGCACGTCCTGCAGCTCCCGCGCGGCGGCGCGCGCCGCGCCCAGCCAGTCCGGTGCGGCCACGCTCACCGGCCGTATCCTACGAAGGTGCCCGCGACCACGGCCCAGCTCGAGGCGATCACGCACGCGGGCGGCCCGCTGCTGATCCTCGCGGGCGCCGGCACCGGCAAGACGCGCACGCTCGTCGAGCGCTTCGCCTGGCTCGTCGAGCAGGGCACGCCGGCCGACGCGATCCTCGTCCTGACCGACACGCCCGCCTCCGCCGACGCGCTGCGCGCGCAGGTCGAGGAGCGGCTGGGCGCCTGGGCCCGCTTCGAGGAGCTCTCCGTGACCACGCTGCAGGCGTTCTGCGCGCGGCTGCTGCGCGAGGAGGCGCTCGAGGCGGGCGTCGACCCGTTCGTGACGCCGGTCACCGCCGCCGACCGGCTCGCGCTGCTGCTCGAGCGGATCGACGAGCTGCCGCTCGCCTCGCACGACCTGCGCGGGAACCCGAGCGCGGTGCTCGGCTCGATCGTCGGCCGGATCGACCGGCTCAAGGACGAGCTGGTGACCGCCGCGGACTACGCCGCCTGGGCCGCCACGCTGCCGGAGGACGGGGAGACCGCCCGCGCGCGCGCCGTGCGCGAGCGCGAGTTCGCCGCCATCTACGCCACGCACGACCGGCTGCTGGCGGAGGGCGGCACGCTGGACGCGGGCGACCTCGTCCTGCACGCGTTCCGGCTCCTGCGCGCCAAGCCGGACATCCGCGCGCGGCTCGCCGCGCGCTTCCACCACGTCCTCGTCGACGAGTTCCAGGACACGAACTTCGCCCAGAACCTGCTGCTGCGGCTGCTCGTGACCGACCACGGCAACCTCTGCGTCGCCGCCGACGACGACGCGGCGATCACCCGCTTCCGCGGCGCGTCGACGAAGAACATCGTCGACTTCCGCGCCGAGTGGCCGGAGGCGCGCGTCGTGCGGCTGACCGAGAGCCTGCGCTCGGGCGGGCGGATCCTCACGGCGGCCGCCGCGGTGGTGGCGCCCGACCCGGACCGGATCGAGAAGCGGCTCGAGGCGCCGGAGGGCGCGCCGCCCGGCGAGGTCGCGTTCTGGCGCTGCGCGAACGAGCGCGCGCAGGCGCAGGCGGTCGCCGCCGACATCGAGCGGCTCGTCTCGCGCGACGGCGTCGCGCCGGAGGACGTCTGCGTGCTCGTCCGCTCGGTCAAGGGCGAGGGCCAGGCGGTGGCCGCCGCGCTGGAGGAGCGCGCGGTCCCGTACCGGCTGGCGGGCGCGGCCGCGTTCTTCCAGCGCGCCGAGGTCCGCGACCTGCTCGCGTGGCTGCGGCTGCTCGCCGACCCCGGCGACGCCGGCGCCGTGGTCCGCGCGCTCGCCCGCCCGCCGGTCGAGCTGCGCGCGATCGACCTCGCCCGCTGCACCCAGATCGCCCGCCGGCGCAAGCTCGACATGGTCGCGGCGCTCGGCGCCGCGCTCGAGTCGCCGCAGATCCCGCCCGAGGCGCGCGAGCGGATCTCCGCGTTCCTGAAGATGTACCGCGCGGCGGCGGGCGCGCTCGACTCGACGCGGCCGGACCTCTACGTCCACCGGCTGATCGAGCGGCTCGGCCTGCGCCGCCAGCTCCTGTTCGCGGCGTCGACCGAGGTCGCCGAGCGGCTCGTCAACCTGTCGCGCTTCGCCGAGCTCGCCGCCGACTACCTGCGCCGCTCGCCGCAGGCCACCGCGCGCGAGTTCGCCCGCGCGATCGCCGCGGTCGCCGACGCCGGGCTGCGCGAGGAGGAGGCGGTCGCGGGCGAGCGCCCGCGCGGTGTCCAGGTGATGGCGATCCACGCGGCGCGCGGGCTCGAGTTCGACCACGTCTACGTGCTCGGGCTGATGGCCGCGCGGATGCCGGGCCCGCGCCGGCACACGCTGGAGCCGATCCCCGACGCGCTGATCAAGGAGACGCTGCCGCCGGACACGAAGGCCGCGCACGTCGACGCGATGCGGCGGCTGCTGCACGTGGCGATGACCCGCGCGCGGCGGCGGCTCGTGCTGGCGTACCCGGCGACGACCGAGCGCGGCGCGGTCCAGCCGCCGTCGCCGTTCGCCGAGGAGGCGCGCGAGGCGCTCGGCGCCGAGTGGGAGGCGCGCGAGGAGGAGCTGTTCGGGCCGGCGGAGACGCTCCAGTCGACGTTCCGGCTCCTGCGCGACGAGCTGCTGACGACCGTCCAGCAGGTCGGCGGCCGGCTCGGCGAGCTGCGCTTCGACACCGACCTCGACGTCTCGCACGCGGTCGTGCGCTACCTCGAGGTGCTCAAGCTGTCCGCGCTGATGGAGCGCACCCGCGACGGCGGGCTGACCGTCGAGGAGGCGCTGCCGGAGGTCAACGCGCGGCTGCTGCAGGCCGCGACGGCCGAGCAGCGCGACATCTTCGAGACCTCGGCGCTGGACGAGTACCTGCTCGACGCCGAGCGCGACGAGGCGCTGCGGGCGCGCGCGGTCGCCCAGCGCGCCGAGCCGTCGCTCGAGCAGTTCCTGCCCAAGCGCGGCGACGGGCTGGTGCTGTCGGCGAGCGACATCGAGACCTACCGGACCTGCCCGCTCAAGTACAAGTTCGCGCGCGTGTTCCGGATCCCGTCCGAGCCGACGCTCAACCAGCGCTTCGGGATCCTCGTCCACCAGGTGCTCGAGCGCTTCCACGGCGGCGGGGCGGCGACGGGCTCGCTGCCCGACCTGCTCGGGCTGCTGGAGGCCGGCTGGCGGCGCGGCGGCTTCGGCGACTCCGAGGAGGAGCGCCAGCTGCGCGGCAAGGCGACGGCCGCGCTGCTGCGCTACCACGAGCGCTTCCAGGACGAGGACGCCGAGCCGGTCTGGTTCGAGCGCGCGTTCGCGTTCCGGCTCGGCCCGCACCTGCTGCGCGGGCGCGTCGACCGCGTCGACAAGCTGCCGGACGGCGGCTACGAGCTGATCGACTACAAGACCGGCCGCCCGAAGTCGGCGACCCAGCTGCGCGAGGACGTCCAGCTCTCGCTCTACGCGGTCGGCGCGCGCGAGTCGTGGCAGCTCGAGGCCGCCCACCAGGCCTACTACTACGTGCTCGACGACGAGAAGGTCCCGGTCGAGCGCTCCGACGAGGACCGCGACTGGATCACCGACACCGTGTTCAGCGTCGCCGACGGGATCCTCGGGCAGGGCTTCGAGCCGACGCCGTCGTGGTCGGCGTGCTCGATGTGCGACTACCGGATCGCCTGCCCGGCCGCAGAGAAGTAGGGCGCCGCCGGTCATCCGGACGGCGGATGACCGGCCTGCGGACATCCGCGTCCGGACTGACCGGCGGAGCCTACTCGGCGGGTTGCCGCGCTGGCGCAGGAAGCGCTGGAACTCGCGCGCGAGCACGTCGCCCGACGGCAGCTGCGAGGGGTCGGGGCGGCCCTCCTCCTCGTCCGCGGTCCGCTCGAGCTTCTCGACGAACGCCTGGACGTCCGGGTCCATCTCGACCGCGCGCGAGACCTGGCGCTCGTACTCGCCGGCGGCGTCCTCGAGCTCGGCGGCGTCGACGGTGATCCCGATCAGCGACTCGAGCCGGCGCAGGATCGCCAGCGAGCCCTTCGGGTTCGGCACGACCGCCACGTAGTGCGGCACGGCGGCCCAGAGCGACGCGCTCGGCATGCCGGCGTCCGCGCAGGCCTCGTGCAGCACGCCGACGATCCCGGTCGGGCCCTCGTAGGTCGGCGGCTCGAGCCCGAGCCGCTCGACCAGCGCGTCGTCGCTCGCGAACGCGCTCACGTTGACCGGCCGCGAGTGCGGGACGTCGGCCAGCAGCGCGCCCATCGTCACGACCATCTGGATCCCGAGCGCCTCCGCGAGCTCGATCACCGTCGCGCAGAACGTGCGCCAGCGGTAGGCGGGCTCGGGGCCGCTGAGCAGGACCAGGTCGCGCGGCGCGCGCGGGATCCGCAGCTCGTGGACCTCGATGTCCGGCCAGTCGATCGTGCGGTGCTGCCCGTCGGCGATCCGGACGGTCGGCCGCGTCGCCTGGAAGTCGACGAACTCCTCCGGGTCGATCACCGCGAAGCGGCTCGCGCCGAGGCCGGAGCCGAGGAACGAGAGCGCGGACGTCGCCGACTCCCCCGCGTCGTTCCAGCCCTTGAAGGCACACACCAGCGCGGGGGCGCGGAGCCCGTCCGGACGGCGTTCCCAGCGCAGCGGCTGCATCGCGTTGCACGGTAGCGGACCCGTCCGCCCGGCCCACCATCATCGAACCGGTGCCCACCGCCGAGCTCAGCGCGCTGCGGGCCGGCGACCTCGTCGACGGCGTCTTCGCCTGCACGCGCAAGGACCGGCTGATCGCGCGCACCGGCACGCCGTACCTGACGCTCGAGCTGCGCGACCGCACGAGCGCGCTCCCGGCGCGCGTGTTCCGCGACGCCGACCTGCTCGGCGGGCGCTTCGACCGCGGCGACCTCGTCCGCGTCCAGGGGCAGGTCGAGCGCTTCCGCGACGAGCTCCAGATCGACGTGCGGGCGATCGAGCGCGCCGACGG
The DNA here is from genome assembly GCA_963791405.1 of uncultured Solirubrobacteraceae bacterium. Taxonomy (GTDB): domain Bacteria; phylum Actinomycetota; class Thermoleophilia; order Solirubrobacterales; family Solirubrobacteraceae; genus DASQMT01. The sequence goes on from CAWBSJ010000017.1 coordinate 308,895, forward strand.
CGCCGACCCGGCGGCGTTCCTGCCGGTCGCCTACCGCAACCTCGACGAGCTCGACGGCTTCCTCGAGCACCTCGCCCGCGAGGTCCACGATCCCGGCTACGCGGCGCTGCTCGAGGGCATGCTCGGGGACGCGGAGCTGCGCGCCGCGTGGCGCCGCGCGCCGTGCACCCGCGCCGGCCACCACGCCTACCTCGGCGGGCTGCTGGAGCACACCGTCGCGGTCGCGACGCTCGCGCAGGAGACGTGCGTGCTGCACCCGCGGCTGAACTCCGACCTGCTGATCTGCGCCGCGCTCGTCCACGACCTCGGCAAGACGCGCGAGTTCGCCTACGGCGCGGAGATCGGGCTGACCGAGGAGGGGCGGCTGCTCGGCCACGTCGCGCTCGGGCACGCAGCTGCTCGAGCCGCGGCTGCGCGACCTCGCGCCCGAGCGCCGCGTCGCGCTGCTGCACTGCGTGCTCACCCACCACGGCGCGCAGGCCGCGCCCGGCGGGCGCTTCGGCTCGCCCGAGGCGCTCGCGCTCTACCGGCTCAACGCGCTCGACGCGGCCGTCAAGGGCGCGCTCGAGCACGGGCTAGAGCGGAGCGGTCACTGACGGCCGGATGCCGTCAGATCGGTCAGACCTGCGGGCTGGATGCCCGCAGGGGGTGCTCCGTCACGCACTGCGCAGTTCGCCGACGCGGATCCCGCGCGAGTTGACGATCGGCGCGGCGACGAGCTCGTCGGGCACGTGCGCGCCGAGCCCCAGCTCGGCGCGGGCGAGCGCGATGCCGGCCGGCGGCGACCGCGCGCAGGCTCCCGTCGCGCACCTTCAGCGCCAGCCCGCGCCCGTCGGCGAGCCCGACCGCGAGCACGCCCTCGGCGCCGATCTTCGCGACGACGCCGTCCTCCGCGCGCATCAGCTCGGTGTCGATGGCGCCGTCGTAGGCGACGAGCTCGGGGTGCGCGCGCATCGCGCCGGCACAGCGGTCGCCGGCCGCGCCGAGCCCGCCGCCGGCCAGCGCGCCGAACGCGCGCGAGAGCCCGGCGAGCGGGAGCGCGAACGTCCGCATCCCGCAGCCGTCGGTGGCCTCCTCGGTCGCCGACTCGACGCCGCAGGCGGCGGCGACGGTGTCGCGCATCGCGCCCTGGAGCGGATGGCCGGCGCGGAAGTAGCCGTCCAGCGGCCAGCCCTCGTGCAGGCAGCGGGCGAGCCCGAAGGCGTGCTTGCCGGAGCAGTTGTGGCGGATCCGCGAGGGCCGCGCGTCCTCGGCCGCGCGCGGGTCGCGCGGCAGCTCCGGGCCGCAGGCGAGCGCCTCCTCGCGGAGCCCGCAGGCCTCGAGCACCTCGCCGATCACCGCCACGTGGGCCGGCGAGCCGCCGTGCGACGCGCACGCCAGCGCGAGGTGGCGCGTGCCGAGCCCGAAGCGCTCGACGACGCCGGCGCGCACGCTCCCCAGCGCCTGCAGCGGCTTGACGGCCGACCGCGCGAACACCGGCAGCTCCGGGTTGTCGCCGCGGATCGACCCGTCCGGGTGCGTGACGCACCAGGCGACGAGGTGCTCGGACTCGACCGCCCCGCCCCTGACCGCGACGACGCGGGTCAGGAGCCCCGCTCCTGCCAGCGCGCCCGGCTCTCGTCGATCAGCTGCAGCGCGAGCTCGCGCCCGTACCAGCCGTCGACGACGACCTCCTTGCCCTCCGGCTGCTTGTAGATCGAGAAGAAGTGCTCGATCTCGCTCTGCAGCTGGTCGGGCAGGTCGGACAGCTCGCGCAGCCCGCTCCAGTTCGGGTCGGAGTGCGGCACGCAGAGGATCTTGTCGTCCTGGCCCTTGTCGTCGCTCATGCGGAAGACGGCGATCGCCGTGACCGGGATCAGGCAGCCGGAGAACGTCGGCTCGGAGACGCAGACCATCGCGTCGAGCGGGTCGCCGTCCTCCCCGAGCGTGTCGGTGATGAAGCCGTAGTCGGTCGGGTAGACGACCGACGAGAAGAGGAAGCGGTCGAGCTTGATGCCGCCGAGCGCCTCGTCCCACTCGTACTTGTTGCGCGACCCCTTCGGGATCTCGACGAGGCAATGGAGGGGTTCGTCCATGCCGTGCGAACGATAGTGAGCGACATGCTCAAGGGATTCCGCGACTTCGTCATGCGGGGCAACGTCATCGACCTCGCGATCGCCGTGATCATCGGCGCCGCGTTCGGTGCCGTCGTCACCGCCTTCTCCACGGACTTCGTCGGCGGCCTGCTCGGCGCGCTCGGCGGCACGCCCGACTTCGGCGACGCCGGCGTCACCGTCAACGGCTCGAAGATCGTCTACGGCTCGACGCTCACGGCGCTGATCCAGTTCCTGATCGTCGCGGCCGTCATCTACTTCGTGATCGTCGTCCCGATCACGCGGCTGGCCGAGCGGCGCGGCGCGGAGGAGGGCGAGTCGCCCGCCCCGTCGGACGAGACGAAGCTGCTGACCGAGATCCGCGACCTGCTCGCGGCGCAGCGCGACTAGCGGGGATTCGTCTCCCCTTCGGGCACGAGACCGTCGCGCCCGACGTAGCCGCCGTCGCCGCCGACGCAGACGTACACGGCCTCCGCGTCGGGCGACTCGTTGCGCAGCGAGCGGACCGTCGCGGCGTCCACGCGGACGAAGTCGCCGGGGCCGAGCGAGACCGTCCCCTCGTCGCCGAAGCTGAACGTGATCCGGCCCTGGTGGACGAAGTACAGCTCCTCCTGGCGCTCGTGGAGGTGCCGGCCGGTCGCGTACCCCGGCGGCATCACGATCGCGTTGACGCCGAACGCGGTCACGCCGAGCTCCTTGCGCACCTTGCGGAAGCCCGGGCCCTCGCCCATGGCGCCGATCCCGCCCGCCGCCCAGCCGTCGCCCGTCGTGATCTCCGTCATGCGCGCGATACTACGTCGCCGATGGCCGCCGACGCGACGCTGGAGGAGTTCCTGGAGCCCGTGCGGCGCGACCCGTCCCGGTCGGCGATCCTGCTCGACGTGGACGGCGTGCTCGCGCCGATCGTCGCGCAGCCGGACGACGCCCACATGCCGGAGACGACCCGCCGCCCGCTGATCGAGGTCGCGCGCCGCTACGGCACCGTCGCCTGCGTGTCCGGCCGGCGCGCCTCCGACGCGCGCCGGATCGTCGCGCTCGGCTCGATCGCGTACCTCGGCAACCACGGCTCCGAGGTCCTGCGGCCGGGCGCCACGGGACCCGAGCTCGACCGCGAGCTGCAGGCCTGGACGCGCCGGATCCAGGGGTTCATGGCCGACGCCTTCGGCGAGGAGCTCAAGCGCCTGCGCGTCCGGATGGAGGACAAGGAGGCGATCGCCGCCCTGCACTGGCGCGGCGTCCCGGACGAGGAGGGGGCCGAGGACGCGGTCCGCGCGGTCGCCGAGCGGGCCGAGGCCGCCGGCTACAAGACGCACTGGGGCCGCAAGGTGCTGGAGATCCGCCCGCCGGTCCGGATCGACAAGGGCGCCGGGATCGTCGGGCTGCTGCGCGACCGCGACCTCGCCGCGGCGCTCTACGTCGGCGACGACCTCACGGACGTCGACGCGTTCAAGGGGCTGGCCGAGCTCGTGGACCGCGGCACGCTCGGGCAGGCGCTCAAGGTGGGGGTGCGCTCGGACGAGGGGCCGCCCGAGCTCGAGCAGGAGGCGGACCTCATGGTCGACGGCACCGACGGCGTGCGCGAGCTGCTGCGCACGCTGCTGGTCTGACCGCCCGGTGCGGTTCGTCGACTTCCTCAAGGCCACGGTGCTGCTCAGCGCCGGGTCGGCGACGCTGCTCGCCGCGCTCACGGTCGCCAGCGCGGCGAGCGACCCGACGACCTCGCTGATGGAGATCGCGGTCGGCTGGTGGTTCGTCGCCGCGCTGCTCGGGGCGTGGATCGGGCGCCGCAACGCCGCCTCGCCGCCGATCGCGCGGCTGCTCGCCGACGCGCGGATGCAGATGTCGCTGCCGGAGCTGCGGCCGGGGATCACGCTGCTCAACCGCCTCTGGCCGCTGCTGTTCTCGACGCTCGGCGCCGCGATCGCGGGGATCTTCTTCCCGCAGGTGGCCGCGGTGGCGGCGGGCTTCGCGATCATCTGGGCCCTCGCCTGGCGCCGCCAGGACAGCGCCGTGACGGCGATCGAGGACCGCGACGGCTTCCGCTTCTACGTCGACCGGACGCCGCCGCTCTCCCCGATCCGGCTGATCCGGACGCCGGGCCTCATGCGGGTATGACGGACGTCCTGATCGTCGCGCTCGGCGGCACGGCGGGGCTGCGGGCGTCCGACGACGCGCTGGCCGCGTCGCTGCGGCGGGCGGGCGCGACGGTGGCGGTCGCGCGGGTGGGCAGCGCGCGCGAGGTGCGGACGTTCGCGCTCACCGATCTCGCCTGGGCGGTGCCCGCGCGGCGGGCGGCGCGGGCCGCGCTCGCGCGGGAGCGGCCGCGCGCGGTCGTCTACGCGACCACGACGGCGGCGCTGCTGTGGCCCGAGCCGGGCGCGATCCGGTTCGACTCGCCCGCGGCCGCGAACCGGCCGGGACGCCACGGGCTCTGGCAGCGGCCGGTCGAGCGCCGCCGCTTCGCGGCCGCCCCGCTGCTGCTGCCGACGAGCGAGCCGGCGCTCGCCGCCGCGCCGGAGCCGCACGGCCCGGCGATCGTCGTCCCGATCCCGGTGGCGCCGTCGGGGCCGGCCGGCGAGCGCGACCTGGCCGCGGTCGCCTACGGCGCGAACCCGGAGAAGAAGGGGCTCGACCGCGTGCTCGCGGCGTGGCGCGCGGCGCGCCGCGACGGCGAGACGCTCGTCGTCGCGGGGCTCTCCGCACGCGACGAGCCGGGCGTGCGGTTCGCGGGCATGGTCGGCGCCGCGGAGTTCCGGTCGCTGCTGCGGCGCGCGCGGCTGTTCGTGGCCGCGCCGCGCTGGGAGGACCACGGCCTCGCGCAGCTCGAGGCGCTCGCGGACGGCTGCGTGCTGGTCACCGGCGCGGGCGCCGGACCGTACGCCGCGCTGCCGCTCGCGCGGGCGCTGGATCCGCGGCTCGTGGGCGACGGGCTGGCCGCGGCGATCCGCACCGCGCTCGACGATCCGGCGCCCGGGTACGCGGAGCGCGCGGCGGAGCTGGTGGCCCCGTTCGCGCCGGGCGCGGTCGACGCGGTGGTCGCGGACCGGGTGCTCCCGGCGCTGCTGGCGGCTGAAACTGCGGCATTGAAGGGAGCGCGGTGCTGCGGCCGCGCGCGTGTCGCGTTTGTGCCGCATCGCGAGACAAACGCGACACGGAGGCGGTGGAACCGTTCCACCCGCGCGGTCGCCGCGGCGGTCCGACCCTCCCTGTCAATGCCGCAGTTGAGTTCTCCGCCTAGAACGCCGCGCGGAGCAGCGCGGTCGTGACCGCCGCGATCGCCACGACCACGATCACCGACGCCCCGCGCCACGCCGCGATCCCGGAGAGCGCGACGCCGACCGTGTCCGCCCCGATCGCCCAGTGGCGGCCGTCGGCCAGCGCCTGCGTGACCACGAGCGCGGCGAACAGCGCGGGCGCCATCATCGCCACGATGCCCGAGAACCAGAGCGGCAGGTCGCGGCCGCCGAGCGCGACCGGGCCGGCGGCCTTGATCCCGGCGGTGATGACCGCGCACGCGAGCACGAGCGTCAGCGTGGTGCTCGTGCTCACCGGCGGATGAGTCCCAGCAGCGACGCCAGCGAGGCGACGAGCACCGGCACGCCGGCCGGCGTGATCGGGATCAGCACGAAGGCGATCAGCGCCCCCACCGCGGCGACGCCCAGCGCCCGGCCGTCGCGGATCTCGATGATCATCAGCGCGAGGAAGAACGCGGGGTAGATCGCGTCGATCCCGAGCGCCTCGGGGTCGCCCAGCGCAGAGCCGCCGAAGTAGCCGGCGACGGTGCCGAGGCTCCAGGTCACGTACTGGGCGAGGCTCGACCCGAACATGATGTGGCGGTTGAACCCGCCCTCGCCGTCCGACGCGAGCGCCCACGACGCGTCGACGAGCGGCTGGCCCTGCACCGCGCGGGAGAGCGGCCGGCCGGGCAGCGAGGGCGCCACGGCGATCCCCATCGGGAGGAAGCGCGAGTTCATCAGCGCGGCCGCTCCGATCGCGGAGAGCAGGCCGCCGCCGGCGCCGAGGATCGTCAGCGCGGCGATCTGCGCCGACCCGGCGAACACGATCACCGACATCAGGATCGCGCCCCAGGCCGGCATCCCGATGTTGTGGGCGAGCACGCCGAACGACAACGCCACGAGGCCGCCGGCCAGCGCGAAGGGCACGGCGAGCCGGATCCCCAGCAGAAACGAGGCACGCCCGCCGCGCGCCGCCGCGGCGTCGCTCATGCGGCGGTGCGGCTGCGCTTGCGCAGCTTGTCCAGCTCGGCCCACGGCCGCGTGTTGGCGACCTGCTCCGGCGTGAGCCAGGCGCGCCGCGCGGTCGCGACGCCGTACGGCATCAGCCCGAGGTTGCGCACGGAGTGCGCGTCGGAGTCGAGCACGATCAGCACGCCGGCGGCGGCCGCGGCGCGCGCGTTGAGCTCGTTCAGGTCGCGCCGGTCGGGGGCGGCGTTGATCTCGAGCATCGTGTGCGTCCGCGCGGCCGCCTCGATGACCCGCTCCATGTCGATCGCGTACGGCGCGCGCGTCTCGATCTTGCGGCCGGTCGGGTGGCCGATCACGTCGACGAGCGGGTGCTCGATCGCGGTGACCATCCGCGCGGTCATGTCCTGCTCGCTCATGTTGAACGAGGTGTGCGCGGAGGCGACGACCCAGTCGAGCTGCTCGAGCAGCTCGTCGTCGTAGTCGAGCGAGCCGTCCGGGAGGATGTTGGTCTCGGTCCCGATCAGCAGGTCGAACCCGTCGAGGTCGGCGTCGAGCGCGCGGATCCGCTCGATCTGCTCGCGCAGCTGGTCGGGCGTCACGTGGTTGCCGAACCCGTGCGTGGCGGAGTGGTCGGTGATCGCGAGGTACTCGTAGCCGCGGTCGCGCGCCCCGGCGGCCATCGCCTCGACGTCCTGGCGGCCGTCGGACATCGTCGTGTGCGAGTGCAGGTCGCCGCGCAGGTCGTCGAGCGTCACGAGCGCGGGCAGCTTGCCGGCGGCGGCCGCCTCGAGCTCGCCGCGGCCCTCGCGCAGCTCGGGCGGGATCCACGCCATCCCGAGCCGCTCGTAGACGCCCTCCTCGGTGGGGCAGCGCAGCGTCTCGCCGGTCGCGTCGTCGAGGATCCCGTACTCGGACACGTGCAGCCCGCGCCGGACCGCGGCCTCGCGCATCTGCACGTTGTGGTTCTTCGAGCCGGTGAAGTGCTGCAGCACGTTGCCGAACTGGTCGGGCGCGACGATCTTGAGGTCGACCTTCATGCCCGAGTGCAGCGTCACGCGCGCGCCGGCGTCGCCGGACTGGTCGACGGAGTCGACGAGCGGATGGCCGGTCAGCGTCCCGACGAGCGCCGGCACGTCGTCGGTCGTGGCGACGATGTCGAGGTCCTTGACGGCGTCGGCCTTGCGGCGGAGCGACCCGGCGGCCTCGACCTCGTGCGCGCCGGGCGCGGCGCGCAGCGCGTCGACGAGCTGCTCGGCGACCGGCTCCGCGCGCGACAGCAGCCAGCGCGGCTGCGGCGTCCCGTCGTGCCCGGCGGCGAGCGTCTCGAGCAGCTTCTCCTCCGCCTTGGCGCCGAACCCGCGCAGGCTGCGCAGCTGCTGCGACTCGGCCGCGGCGCGGAGCTTGTCGAGCGAGTCGATCCCGAGCTCGTCGTAGAGCCGGCGGGCGCGCTTGGGACCGAACCCCGGCAGGTGCATCATCGCGATCACGCCGCTCGGGAACTGCGAGCGCAGCTTGACCGACTGCGTCATGTCGCCGGTGTCGACCAGCGTCTGGAGCTTGGTCTCCAGCGTCTTGCCGATCCCGGGCAGCTCGGTGACCTTGCCGTCGCGCGTGAGCTGCTCGACGGAGACCGACGACTCGCGCACGGTCTTGGCGGCGGTGCGGTAGGCGAGGACGCGGTAGGAGACGGCGCCGTCGAGCTCGTAGAGGTCGGCGAGCTCCTCGAAGGCGGCGGCGATCTGGGCGTTCGTCACGGTGTCCCTAGCCTACGGGGTATGCGTCTGCGCCTCGTGCTGCTCACCACCCTGCTGACGCTCCTCCCCGCGGGCCCCGCGCTCGCCGCCGCGGGCGGCGGCAGCTCCGGCTTCGGCGGGGGTGGCGGAGGCGGCGGCGGGTTCGGCGGCGGAGGCGGCGGGTTCGGCGGCGGCGGCGCCGGCGCGGGGGGCGGCAGCCCCGTCTTCATCCTCGTCATCTTCGCGGTGGTCCTGATCGTGGTCGTGCTCGGGGCGTTCCGCGCCTGGCGGATCCGGAAGCGGCGCGCCGCGCGCGTGCGCCAGGTCGAGCTGGCCTCCGCGGTCGCGGCCGACGACGATCCGGCGTTCGCCGCCGACGCCGTCCAGGCCGGCGCGCGCGAGCTGTACCTCGAGATCCAGCAGCGCGTGGGACGCGCGCGACCTCGACCGGCTCGCGCAGCTCGCCGGGCCCGACCTGCTCGAGGAGTGGCGGCGGCGGCTCGAGGACTACGCGCGCCGCGGCTGGCACAACCGCGTCGAGGTCCTGGGCGAGCCGCAGATCCAGTACGTCGGGCTGGTCAACCGCGCCGCCGACGCCGACGACCGCGTCGTCGTCTGCATCACCTGCATGCTGCGCGACTACGTGGCGACGCCCGGCGGCGGCGTGATCTACCGCGACGGCGCGCGCGGCGACACGGTCAGCTCGATGGAGTGGTGGACGCTGGCCAAGGCCGGCGACCGCTGGCGGCTCGAGTCGATCGAGCAGTCCGTCGAGGGCATGCACAACGTCGAGTCCGAGATCGTCACGACGCCGTGGGACGACGAGCGGCGGCTGCGCGAGGACGCGGTCGCCGAGCGCGCGACCGCGGACGCCGCCCCCGCCGGCTTCGCCGTCGCCGAGCTCGCCGACCTCGACTTCGACGGCACCGCGCGGGCGGCGGCGCTCGATCTCGCGCTGGCCGACGGGCGCTTCGACCCCGATCTGATCGAGGCGTCGGTGCGGCGCGCCGTGGACGCCTGGGCGCAGGCGGTCGACGGCGACGACGCGGCGCTGGAGGCGGCCGCGCGGCCGGACGCGCTCACCGAGCTGCTGCACCCCGGCGACGCGAGCCGGCAGACGCGGCTCGTCGTCCGCGGCCCGCGGATCGACGCGGTCCGGATCGCCGGCCTCGACGCCGGCGCGCAGCCGCCGTCGATCGCGGTCGAGCTCGACGTGACCGGCCGCCGCTACATCGAGGACCGCGACACCGCCGCGGTCCTCTCGGGCAGCCGCTCGGCCGAGCGCAGCTTCACCGAGCACTGGACGCTCGTGCTCGACGGCGCGGGCGACTGGCCCTGGCGGATCGCCGCCACCGGCGTGCCCGCGGGCTGAAGTCCGGGCCGCGATCTGCCGATCCCATCCGGGTGATGCGCTCGGAGGAGCTCGCCCTCGTCCGCGGCTGGGCGGACACGCAGGCCACGCTGCGGCGCTGGCGCGCGCGGCCGCTGGCCGCCGTCGGCCCGTGGGTGCTCGGCAGCCTCGGCGTGGCGATCCTGCTCCTGACCGCCACGTGGGTGGTCGCGCTGCTCAGCGTGCCCGATCCGCTCGTGTGGGCGCCGTCGCACCAGAGCCCCTGGCACGACTTCGGCTTCATCCTCTACCGCAACGGGCTCGTGCTCGCGCTCCACGCGCTGGCCTGCGTCGCGGGCTTCATCGCCGGCTCCGCGCTCCCGGTCGTCGCGGAGGGCCATCGCGGCTGGCGGCGGTCCCTGCACGACCGCGCGGGCCGCGCCGCGATGGCCTTCGTCGCCGGCGCGACGATCTTCTCGCTCACCACGCAGGCCTACGCGCTCGGCCTCCAGGCGTCGTCGCTCGCCGACGCGCGCGGCGTCTCCCCGGGCCTGCTGCTGCTCACCCTGCTGCCGCACGCGATCCCCGAGCTGTGCGCGCTGTTCCTGCCGCTCGCGGCCTGGCTGCTCGCCGCCCGCCGTCAGGCCTGGAACGAGCTGCTGGCCGCGACGTTCGTGACCGCGGGGATCGCGGTACCCGTCCTGATAGCCGCCGCCGCGGTCGAGGTGTGGGTGTCGCCGCACCTCCTATACTTTCTGAAGTAAGCCCGCGACAAGGAGCGACATGGCCGGCGTCAACGAGGTCACCGATACGAACTTCCAGGCGGAGGTCATCGAGTCCGATCAGCCCGTGCTGGTGGACTTCTGGGCCCCGTGGTGCGGTCCGTGCCGCATGGTCGCCCCGATCGTCGAGGAGATCGCCGGCGAGCGGCCCGAGCTGAAGGTCGTGAAGCTCAACACCGACGAGAACATCCAGACCGCGTCGGAGTACCAGATCATGGCCATCCCGACGCTGCTGGTGTTCCGCAACGGCCAGGTCGCCAAGCGCATCCAGGGCGCGATGCCCAAGAAGCGCCTCGAGGCTGAGATCGAGCCGGCGCTCGCCGGGTAACGTCGCCGAAGGCGAGCGGCGAGGAACGAGCTCGCTCGCCTGGCAGGCGAAATCGGATACGAGCGGCGAGGAACGAGCTCGCTCGCCTGGCAGGCGAAATCGGATACGAGCGGCGAGGAACGAGCTCGCTCGCCTGGCAGGCGAAACCTAGATCCGGGCCACGCTGATGGTCAGGGGGCGGCCTTCGATGGCCGCCTCCGTCGCGTCGCCGTCGCCGTCGTACGAGACGCTCTCCGCGAGCGTCTCCTGCGCGAGGTACTCCTCGTGCTCCCGCGCGGCGGCGAGCAGCTCGGCGTCGCCGCCGAGCGCGAGCGCGATCCGGTCCTCGACCTGGAGGCCGCCGGCCTTGCGCGCGTTCTGGATCGCGTGCACGACCTCGCGCGCGAGGCCCTCGCGCCGCAGCTCGTCGTCGAGCTCGAGCTCGAGCGCCACCGCGTGCGACCCCTCGCGCTCGAGCTGGTAGCCCTCGAGCGGCTGCATGGCGAGCAGCAGATCGTCCGCGCCGAGCTCGTGGTCCTTGCCGTCGATCGCGATCCCGACGTGCCCGCCGTCGCGCAGGGCGCCGGCGACATGGCCCGGATCGAGCGCGGCCACGGCCGCCGCGACCTGCGGCATCTGCTTGCCGAAGCGCGGCCCGAGCGTGCGGTAGTTGGGCTTGACGTCGTAGGAGCCGAGCTCGCCCGCCTCGGCGACGAAGCGCAGCTCCTTGACGTTGAGCTCCTCGCGCACGATCCCCCCGAGCCGCTCGATCGCCGCGCGCTCGTCGCCCGAGGCGACGACCACGGCGGCGCGCAGCGGCTGGCGGACCTTCATGCCCGACCGCGCGGCCAGCCCGAGCCGGACCGTCTCGCGCGCGACGGCCATCGCCGACTCCAGCGCGACGTCCCGCTCGCCGGCCTCCGGGAAGTCGGCGAGGTGGACGCTGTCGAGCGAGCCGTCCAGGTTCTCGAAGATCGCGTCCGCGATGAACGGGCAGAACGGGGCGAGCAGCTTGCTGACCTCGACCAGGCAGGTCTTGAGCGTCCCGAAGGCCGCCGGGTCGCCGTCCCAGAAGCGCCGCCGCGAGCGCCGCACGTACCAGTTCGAGAGCTCGTCGACGAACGCCGCGATCGCCTGGCCGGCGCGGGTCGCGTCGTAGTCCTCCATCCGCTCGCGGACCTCGGCGGTCGTCGCGTGCAGCCGCGAGATCGCCCAGCGGTCGAGGTCGGTCTCGGGCGCGCCCGGCGTCGTTGATCCCGTTCGCGTTCGCGTAGAGGACGTAGAAGCCGTAGGTGTTCCAGAGCTGGAGCAGGAACTGGCGCACCGACTCGCCGACCGTCTCGGTCGAGAACAGGTAGCCGTCCCACGGCTGCTTCGAGGTCAGGTAGTACCAGCGGAACGCGTCGGCCCCGTGGCGCTGGATGACCTCCCACGGCACGACGATGTTGCCGAGCGACTTCGACATCTTCTTGCCCTGCGGGTCGGCGATGTGGCCGAGGCAGAGCACCGTGCGGTAGGGCGAGCGGTCGAACAGCAGCGTCGAGATCGCGATCAGCGAGTAGAACCAGCCGCGGGTCTGGTCGATCGCCTCGCAGATGTAGTCCGCCGGGAACGTCTCGCGGAACCGCTCCTCGTTCTCGAACGGCGCGTGGCGCTGCGCGAACGGCATCGAGCCGGAGTCGAACCAGACGTCGATGACCTCCTGGACGCGGCGCATCTCCGCGCCGCACTCGGCGCACGCCCACGTGTGCTCGTCGACGTACGGCCGGTGCGGGTCGGGCAGCGGCTTGCCCGAGCGCTCCTCGACCTCCGCGAACGAGCCGACCGCCTCGACGTGGCCGTTCTCGCAGCGCCAGACCGGGAGCGGCGTGCCCCAGTAGCGCTCGCGCGAGATCGCCCAGTCGACGTTGTTCTCGAGCCACTTGCCGAAGCGCCCGTGCTTGATGTGCGGCGGGTACCAGGTGACGGTCTCGTTCGCCGCGAGCAGGCGGTCGCGCATCGCCGACGTGCGGATGTACCAGGAGGGCTTGGCGTAGTAGAGGAGCGGCGTCCCGCAGCGCCAGCAGTGCGGGTAGGCGTGCAGGATCGTCTCCGCCCGCAGCAGCCGGCCGCGCGCGCGCAGGTCCTCGATCAGGTCGGCGTCGGCGTCCTTGACCCAGCGCCCCTCGTACGGGCCGATCCGCTCGTCGAAGGTGCCGTCGAGCCGGACGGGGTTGACGACGCTCAGGCCCTGCTCGGCCCCGAGCCGGTAGTCGACCTCGCCGAACGCGATCGCCGTGTGGACGATGCCGGTGCCGTCGTCGGCGCTCACGAAGTCGGCGGGCAGGACGGTGTGGCCCTTCTCGCCGTACTCCTCCGCCGGGATGAACGGGAACGGCGGCTCGTAGCCGGCGCCGACCATGTCCGCGCCGCTGAACCGGTCCGCGATCACGGCCTCCGTCGCCGAGCACCCGCTCGACGAGCGCCTCGGCGAGCACCTCGCCGGACGTCGTGCGCACGTACGTCAGCTCCGGGTCGACGGCGACCGCGGCGTTCGAGACCAGCGTCCACGGCGTCGTCGTCCAGACGAGCAGCGCGTCGCCCTCGCGCAGCGCGCCGGCCGGCCGCGAGACCGGGAACCGCACGAAGACCGACGGGTCCTCGTCGTCCTGGTAGCCCTGCGCGACCTCGTGCGAGGAGAGCGCGGTGCCGCAGCGCGCGCAGTACGGGACGACCTTGTGGCCCTCGTAGAGCAGGTCGCGGTCCCACATCGTCTTCAGCGCCCACCAGACCGACTCCACGTAGCCCGGGTCGAGCGTGTAGTAGGCGTCGTCGAGGTCGACCCAGTAGCCGATCCGCTCGGTCAGCGCGCGCCAGTCCTCGAGGTGCTCGAGCACCGCCTCGCGGCACTTGGCGTTGAACTCCGCCACGCCGTAGCGCTCGATGTCGTCCTTCGTGTTGAAGCCGAGCTTCTGCTCGACGGCGATCTCGACCGGCAGCCCGTGCGTGTCCCAGCCGGCCTTCCGCTCCACGTAGTGGCCGGTCATCGTCTTGAAGCGCGGGAAGACGTCCTTGAAGACCCGTGCGAGGACGTGGTGGGAGCCGGGCAGCCCGTTCGCGGTCGGGGGCCCCTCGTAGAAGACGAACGGCGGCCCGCCCTCGCGGTTGCGCACCGACGCCCGGAAGACGTCGCGCTCGCGCCAGCGCGCGAGGACCTGCTCCTCCAGCGCGGGGAAGGAGACCGTGGGCGGCAGCGGCTCGTGGACGGGGCTCATGGGCGGAGCGGGGATGATAGGTGGCATGACCCGCGCGCTGATCGCGGTCGGCGCGCTGCTGACCACCGCCTTCATCGTCCTCGGCCTCGTGGTCTATCCTGACCCGCTCGGAGGACCGCGTGGCGGCCGACAACGTGCTCGCCGAGAACCTCACGCGGGCGATCCAGGTCGCCGACACCGAGGGCGACGGGACGGTCGACCTGCGGCAGGTCGCGCCGTTCCGGTGGGACCGCGTGCTCGTCGTCCAGCCCGGCACGTCACGCGACGCCATCTCCGCCGAGCTCGGCAGCGAGTACAAGGGGATGCTGCCGTTCGGCAGCACCGGCGAGGTGTTCGTCTTCGCCCGCGGGCGGGCGATCGCGCGGATCGCCGACTACCGCGGGCGGGGCACGTTCTCGGGGTTCGAGCGACCCCTTGACGTGCTCCCGCGCGCGGACGCCGTGCTCGACGTCGGCGAGCTGGTGATCTCGCCGGCTAGCCGATGATGCGCTGGATGTAGAACCGGCCCTTGCCGTTGCGGTTGAACTGCGCGGTCTGGACGTTGAGCGTCCACTGCGACGGCAGCCGCCCGAGGTCGAGGATCCGGCCGAACGCCTGCTCCTCGCCGTTGCACGAGCCGCGCAGGACGTAGAGCCGGTAGGCGCCGGCGCGGATCCGCAGCCCGGCGATCGTCGTCGTCGCGTCGATGCTGAACGGCGCGCCGCCGCAGCGCCGGCCGTTCGGGAAGTTCCGGCCGTTGCCGCTCGGGCTCGACGCGGGCTTGACGCGGAAGTTCACGGTCGCGCTGCGCGTGAAGCGGCCGGTCTGGGCGTTCACGCGCCACGGCCGCGGCAGGACGCCGTCGAAGTCCTGCAGGAACGACGCGAACAGCTTCGAGGCGGCCGGGCAGGTCAGGCCCTTGACCGTGACGTTGTACGGGCCGGCGGGCAGCCGGAGCGCGCCGATGCTGTCGTCGTGGAGGACCTGGAACGTGCTCGGGCACAGGCCGGTCGTGCCGCCGCCGCCACCGCCGCCGCCACCGCCGCCGCCGCCGGTGAAGGCCACGCGTGAACGCGCGCCCGCCGGTGGCCTGGAACGCGCCCGTCGCGAGGTCGTAGACCCACGGCGACGGCAGGATCCCGTCGAAGTCCTCGAGGAACCGCGTGAACAGCGACGACGCGGTCGCGCAGCTCAGCACCGACGGGTTCTGGACGGTGATCGTGTAGGCGCCCGCCTTCAGCGAGAGCGTGCCGATGGTGTCGTTGTGCAGGACCTGGAACGTGCCCGGACAGGCCGCCGGCGGTGTCACGGTCTGCGCGTGCGCCGCGGGGGCGCACGCCAGCGCGGCGGCGGCGGTGATCAGCAGGCAGGTGAGACGGCGCATCTGGCTCCTCCGTGGCATCCATGGCGCCCGTGGCGGCGCCGCGCCGGTATCCCTACCACGTCCGGCGCCGCGCCGTGGGGCGGATCGGTCAGCGATTCTGGCGCCGCGCGCGGCGCTGGGCCTTCGTCTTGGCCCGCGCCTTGGCCTTCGCCTGCTGCGCGTGCCGGTGCGGGCCCTGGTCGCGCTGGGTCGGCGCCGTCCGCGCGTCCTCGGGCAGGGCCGAGCGCGCGTCGCGCGTGATCACGTAGCCGATCACCACGAACAGGACCAGGAGCCCGGCGCCGATCAGGTAGAGCAGCGTGCGGTCGGTCTGCTGCTGCGCCTCGACCGACGGCGGGGGCGTCGGGGTGGCGGTCTCCTCCGGCGCGGCCTGCGGCAGCGGGCCGAACGCGCCGCTGCCGCCCTCGCCCGTCTGCGCGGAGGCCACCGGCGCGGCGAGCGCGAGGCCGAGGACGCAGACGATCAACGCGAGGCGGCGCATGGCGGCAGAGAGGGTAGCCCTCACGCGCGCAGCGCGCCGGTGACCGCCCAGCGCTCGGACGCGAAGCGCGCGCCGCACGTCGCGAGCCGCACCACGATCAGCGCCGCGAGCCCGCTCCAGACGCCGGCGATCCCCCAGCCGCGATCCAGCGCGAGCAGCGCGATCGGGATGTACACGGCGACCGAGGCGAGCATCCCCCACATCAGGAAGCGCGTGTCGCCCGCGCCGATGAGGATCCCGTCGAGCGCGAAGACCGCGCCGTTGAGCGGCATCAGCGCGGCGAACAGCCACCAGATCTCGTGCGCCTGCGCGACGACCGCGTCGTCGCCGGTGAACAGGCGCGGGATCGCGTCGCCGAGCGCGAGCAGCAGGAGGCCGAACGCCGCGCCGAGCGCGACCGACCAGAGGATCATCCGCAGCGCCGCCGCACGGGCGCCCGCGGCGTCGCCGGCGCCCAGCATCCGCCCGACGAGGACCTGCGCGGCGATCGCGAGCGCGTCGAGCAGCAGCGCCAGGAAGATGAACAGCTGGAACGCGATCTGGTGCGCGCCGAGCGGCGCCGCCCCGACGCGCGCGAGCACCGCCGAGGCGACGAGGAACGAGCCGAGCAGCGCGGTCGTGCGGACGGCGATCTCGTAGCCCACGCGCATGAGCGCGCGCATGCGCGCGGGATCGGGGCGCTGCCAGCCGGCGCGGTACGCGATCGCGAAGAACGCGCCGCCCATCCCGAGCTGGGCGATCACCGTGCCCCACGCCGAGCCGGCGAGGCCCCAGCCGAAGCCGTAGACGAACAGCAGCTCGAGCACCACGTTGACGCTGTGCGCGACGACGAGGATCACGAGCGGCGTCCTGAGGTCCCCGATCCCGCGCAGGTAGCCCTGGCCGGCGCTCGCGAGCATGAACGCCGGCGCGCCGAGCGCCGAGATCCGCAGGTAGGTGACCGCGCCGTCGAGCACCTCGCCCTCGGCGCCCATCAGCCGCGCGACCGGCTCGGCGAGCCCCGCGATCAGCGCGATCAGGGCGACGCCCGATCGCGAGCGAGAGCCACTGCGCCTGCGCGCCGACGTGCGCCGCCTCGGTCTCGTCCCCGGCGCCGTGGAGCCGCGCGACCTGCGCCGTCGTCCCGTAGGTGAGGAAGTTGAAGACCGTGAACGCGGTCGAGAGGACGGTCGCCGCGATCGCCAGCGAGGCGAGCTGCGGCGTCCCGAGATGGCCGACGATCGCGGTGTCGACGAGCACGTAGAGCGGCTCGGCGGCCAGCGCGCCGAGCGCCGGGATCGCGAGCGCCAGGATCTGCCGGTCGTAGGGCGAGCGCCGGAGCACGCCCGCTGACTCTACGATCGGCGCTGCCGTGAAGCTGCGCCTCTACCACCACCACGACGGCGCGCGGATCGCCTACCGCGAGACCGGCACCGGGCCGCCGCTCGCGCTGCTGCACTCGGCCGGGCTCTCGCACCGGGAGTGGGAGCCGATCGCCGACGAGCTCGCCGACCGCTTCCGGCTGGTGCTGCCCGACCTGCCGCTCCACGGCGACTCCGAGGACGGCGCCCGCCACCCGTACACGCCCCAGTGGCTCGCGGAGGTCGTGGCCGGGTTCCTCGCCGACACGTGCGGGCCGCGCCCGCTCGTCGGCGGGCACGACACCGGCGCGCAGCTCGTCCTGCGCGCCGTGCTCGAGCAGGGCCTCGCCCCGGGCCGGCTGGTCCTGATGTCGTCGTGCCTGCACCGGCCCGCCGTGCGGCTCGACCGCGGGGTGCGCGCCGCCGCCGCGGTCGCCGCGGTGCCCGGGCTCGACCGCGCCGCGTCGCACGTCGCGCGGATGGCCTTCCGCCCCTCCAAGGGCCCGTCGCTGTCGGCGCACCGGGAACCCGGCCGCGCGCGACCTCGTCCGCCACGCGACGATGGACCTCGGCGGCAACGCCGGGCGGATGCGCGCCTGGAGCCGGGCGATCCGGCGCTGGCCGCGCGAGCAGCCCGAGCTCGCCGAGGCGTACCCGCGGATCGCGGTCCCGGTGCTCCTCCTGTGGGCCGACGAGGACCCGATGCACCCGCTCGCGATCGCCGAGGAGACGCGCGACCTGATCGCCGACGCGATGCTGCGCGTGCTGCCCGGGACCGGCTTCCTGCTCGCCTACGACGATCCGGTCGGCCTGGCGCGGGAGCTCGCGGCGTTCTGCCTGTGACCTGGCGCGCAGGCCCGCTACCGTGACCGTGCATGGACGACGCCCTGCGCCTTCCGTCGTGCTCGATCGGCCGTGCCATGGAGATCCTCGGTGAACGCTGGACGCTGCTGATCCTGCGCGAGTGCTTCTACGGCGTGCGCCGCTTCTCGCAGATGCAGCGCAACCTCGGGATCGCCCGCAACATCCTGTCGGCGCGGCTGCAGCTGCTGGTCCGCACCGGGATCCTCGAGCGCCGCCGCTACCAGGACGAGCCCGAGCGGTTCGAGTACCGGCTCACGGAGAAGGGCCTCGGGCTCTATCCGGCGGTCGTCGCGATCATGCGCTGGGGCGACGAGCACCTGCGCGACGACGAGCGCCCCGGTCGCGCTGCGCCACTCGTGCGGCCACGTCGCCGACCCCGTGATGGTCTGCGCGCACTGCCGCGAGCCGCTCGACCCGCACGACGTGACGCCCGAGCCAGTGGACGTCCCCGCGCTCTCCGGGCGCTAGCGTAGTTCCGCGGACCGCGACCGGAGGCAGAGCGATGAGCGTGCAGGACACGACCGAGCAGCTGTGGGGCGGAGAGACGACCAAGGCGGTGGCGAACTTCCCCGTCTCGGGCGAGCGCGTGCCCGTGGCGGTCGTGCGGCAGCTCGGCCGGATCAAGGGCGCCGCCGCGCGCGTCAACGGCGAGCTCGGGCTGCTCGACGAGGCCGTCGCCGCGCGGATCGCCGCCGCCGCGGACGAGATCGCCGCCGGCGACCACGACGCCCAGTTCCCGATCGACGTCTTCCAGACCGGCTCGGGCACCTCGACGAACATGAACGCCAACGAGGTGATCGCGAACCTCGCGGGCGACGACGCGCACGCGAACGACCACGTGAACATGGGCCAGTCGTCGAACGACGTCTTCCCGTCGGCCGTGCACCTCGCCGCGCTCGACGAGACGACGAACCGGCTGCTGCCCGCGCTCGCGCGGCTCGAGGACTCGCTGGCCGCCAAGGCCGAGGCGTTCAAGGACATCGTGAAGGCCGGCCGCACCCACCTGATGGACGCGGTCCCGGTCACGCTCGGCCAGGAGTTCGGCGGCTACGCCGCGCAGATCCGGCTCGGCCGCCGGCGCGTCGAGAACGCGCTCCCGCAGGTCGCCCAGATCCCGCTCGGCGGCACCGCGACCGGGACCGGGCTCAACACGCACCCCGAGTTCGCCGCGCGCGTCCGCACGATCCTCTCCGACGGCCTCGGCTTCGACGTCCGCGCGCCCGAGGACCCGTTCGAGGCGCAGGCGAACCGCGACGCGCTCGTCGAGCTGTCGGGCGCGCTCAAGGTCGTCGCCGTGTCGCTGACGAAGATCGCCAACGACCTCGCGCTGATGGGCTCGGGCCCGCGCTCCGGGATCGGCGAGCTGTTCCTCCCGGAGCTCCAGAAGGGCTCCTCGATCATGCCCGGCAAGGTCAACCCGGTGATGCCCGAGGTCGTGCTCCAGGTCAGCGCGCAGGTGATCGGGAACGACACCGCGATCACCGTCGGCGGCCTCCAGGGCCAGTTCGAGCTGAACGTGCGGATCCCGCTGATCGCGCGCAACCTGCTGCAGTCGATCGGGCTGCTGGCCTCCGCGAGCGAGCTGTTCGCGGAGAAGTGCGTCGACGGCATCGAGGCGAACCTCGCGGGCTGCGAGGCGTCGGCCGAGGGGACGCTCGCCGTCGCCACGGCGCTCAACCCGTACATCGGCTACGACAAGGCCGCCGAGATCGTCAAGGAGGCCTCCGCGAGCGGCCGCACGCTGCGCGAGGTCGCGCGCGAGCACGGCGTCGACGAGAAGACGCTCGACGAGGCGCTCGACCTGCGCAAGATCGCCGCCGGCTCCTCCGCGTGAGGGGCCCGGCGCCCGTGCGGTGACCACGGTCGCCGCCGGGCCGGCGACCGGGCGCGCGCCGCTGCTGGCCTTCCTCGGGGCGCTGGCGATCGCCTTCTCGGCGATCCTCGTCCACCAGGCCGACGTGCACCCGGCGACCGCCGCGGTCTACCGCTGCGCGTACGCGCTGCCGCTGCTCGGGCTGCTCGCCTGGCGCGAGCGGCGGCGCTACGGCCCGCGCGCGCCGGGCCAGCAGCGGCTGGCGATGATCGCCGGGCTGTTCTTCGCGGTCGACCTGATCTGCTGGCACCAGGCGATCGCGGACGTCGGCGCGGGGCTGGCGACCGTGCTCGGCAACCTGCAGGTCGTCGTCGTCCCGTTCGCGGCCTGGGCGGTGCTGGCCGAGAAGCCGGGGCGGCGGATCCTCGCCGCGCTCCCGCTCACGCTGCTCGGCGTCCTGCTCATCTCGGGCGCGCTGGAGGACGGCGCGTACGGCGCGCACCCGCTGCGCGGCGTCGTCTTCGGGGCGCTGACGGGGATCTCCTACGCCGGCTTCATCCTCATCCTGCGCCACGCCAACGAGGACGTGCGCCGCCCCGCCGGGCCGCTGTTCGACGCGACCTGGGTCTCCGCGGTCGCCGCGCTCGCGGCCGCGCTCGTGCTCGGCGTCGACGACCTCGTCCCCGCGTGGCCGTCGGCGGCCTGGCTCGTCACGCTCGCGCTCACGTCCCAGGTGCTGGGCTGGCTGCTGATCAGCGGGTCGCTGCCGCGCCTGCCCGCGGCGCTCACGTCGATGATCATCACGATCCAGCCGGTCGGCTCGGTCGTGCTCGGGATCGTGCTGCTCGGGGAGGAGCCGACCGTGCTCCAGCTCGCGGGCGCCGCCTGCATCCTCGCCGGGCTCCTCTCGGTCGCCGCCCGGCGGCGCTGAGCCCCGCGCGGCGCGCGCCACCCGCCACCGGTGGCGCGCCGCTGCGCGAGCCGCGGGTCAGACGCCCGCGGCGACCCCCAACTCCTGGCGCGCGAGCTCCGCGCCGGCGAGCCGCGCCGCGATCTTCTGCATCGCGATGTCGCGCGCGAAGTCGGGCGAGCCGTGCTTCGGCTTCACGTCACGGCTGAACGGCGAGAAGCCGCAGTCGTCGGTGGCGCCGAGGCGGTCGACGGGGATGTGCTTCGCGGCCGTCAGCAGCTCGTCGCGGACCTGCTCGGCCGTCTCGACCTCCGGGTTCAGCGGGTTGATGACGCCCATGAAGCAGACCTGCGCGACGCCGTCCGCGTCCTCGCGGCTGTAGCGGCCGCAGAGCTCGTAGACGTGCTCGCGGTCGGTCTCGCTCGAGCACTGGATCAGGAAGTAGCCCGCGTTGAGCTGGAACATCTTGCTCAGCAGCTTCTCGTAGGGCACGTCCATCGAGTGCACGGAGTCGCAGTCGCCGCCGGGGCAGGTGTGGACGCCGATGTTGACCCGCTCCTCGGCCGAGAAGCGGTCGATCACGCGGTTGTTGAGGTCGATGAAGTCCTGCAGCATGTCCGCGCCGGTCCACGGGTTGCGCGAGTCGTTCTTGTTCGCGAGGCGGCCCTCGGTGAAGTCGATCGAGACGCGCACCGCGCCGGCCTCGAAGCACTGGCGGATGTCCTTCTCGCACTCGTCGCAGAGGTCGCTCAGGAACTGGTCGCGCGAGTAGCCGGGGATCTCGCCCTCGAGCGGGTGCAGCAGCATCAGCATCGACGGCGCGATGACCGCCTGCTTGACCGGGTGGGTGGCGATCGCGCGGTTCTTCTCGACGAACTCGGACGCGAACGTCTTGTAGCGGAACGGCCCGCCCGTCAGGCGCGGGAGCTGGCGGTGGTGCCCGTCGTCGAAGATCGCGAAGTACTGGCCGTCGCCGGCGAGGTTGTCCGCGAGCCCGGTGCCCGCGAGCGTGTCGGTGATCGGGTACGTCGCGAAGCTCGACTCGCGCTGCTCGCCGTCGGTGACGATCGGCTCGCCCACCTCCTCCAGCCGGTGGATCGAGTCCTCGGCCGCGGCGTCCTGCTCGGCCTTGAGGTCGTCCCAGCGAGATCTTGCCCTCGTCGTAGTCGGCGTAGGCCTCCTGCAGCTTCATGGGACGCGGCAGCGAGCCGACGAGCTCGGTGGGGATCGACATGCTTCTCCTCTCGACGAGACCGACTGGTCTCCCTCGCCTTCGCACCCTAAGGTGGGGAGCGCGCGCATGTCAACCCCGACGACACGCCAGGACGCACCCGCCCGCGACCGGATCCTCGACGCGGCCTACGACCTGTTCTCGCGCCGCGGGATCCGCGGCGTGGGGATCGACGCGGTGATCGAGCGGTCGGGGGTCGCGCGGATGACGCTCTACCGCCACTTCAGCTCGAAGGAGCAGCTCGCGCTGGCCTACCTGGAGCGGCGCGAGGAGGAGTGGACGCGCAACTGGCTGCAGGCCGAGGTCGAGCGCCGCGCGGACGACGGCGCCGGCCGCCTGCTGGCGATCTTCGACGTGTTCGACGCCTGGTTCCGCGAGGACGACTTCGAGGGCTGCGCGTTCATCCACGTCCTGCTCGAGACCGCCGACGCGCGCGACGCGATCCACGTCGCGTCGACCGCGAGCCTGGCCCGGATCCGCGACTTCGTCGGCGGGCTCGCCCGCGACGCCGGCGCGCCGGACCCGGACGACCTCGCGCGCAAGTGGCACATCCTGATGAAGGGCTCGATCATCTCCGCCGGCGAGGGCGACCTCGAGGCGGCGCGCCGCGCGCAGGCGATCGGCCGGCTGCTGCTCAGCGCGGAGCTGCCGGCCGCCGCCGCGCCTCGATGAGGTAGGCGACCATCACGTCCTGGTCGCCGAGGGCCAGGTGGTAGGCGTCGGAGAGCTGCTCGACGCGGGCGATCTGCCCGGCCTTCTCGGCGAAGGTGTCGCTGAACGGGAAGAAGCCGAAGTCGGCGACGCGGGCCGTCGAAGCCGGCGGCGTCGAGCAGCGCCGCGGTCCGCTCCTGCCCGATGATCGAGAGCTGCATCAGCAGCGCGACGCCGTCGTCCGCGAGCGCCGCGTCGAGCTTCGCGATCAGGTGGTCGAGCAGGTTGCGGCCCCAGTAGTCGAGCGGGCGGTGCGTCGTCACCTGCTCGAAGGGGTCGACGGGCAGCTGGAAGAGGCTTGCGACGATCACGTCGTAGCGCTCCTCCGGCACCCACGGGTAGAGGTCGACCGGGGCCGCGGTGACGCGGTCGGCGACGCCGTTGCGGAACGCGTTCGTCAGCGTGTTCGCGACCGCGCGCTCGTCGAGGTCGATCGCGTGGACGTGGGCCGCGCCGTTGCGCGCGAGCTGGATGGTCTGCAGCCCGGTCCCGCAGCCGATGTCCAGGCAGCGGGCGCCGTCGCCGACCCGCTCGCGGAACAGGTGGCGCCAGACCAGGAAGCTCCCCTGGGTCGGGACGAAGACGCCCGGCTCGCAGATGAGGTCAGGGAGCGGCAGCGGGAAGAGGTCGCGGCCGCCGTCGTCGGTCCAGCGCGGCGCCGGCCGGGCGGCCGGGGTCGCGCCCGGGCAGCGCCGGCGCGGGGCGCCGGCGGCCCGCCGGCACGTGCCGGCGAGCGCCGCGCGCGCCGCCGCGACGTGGCCCGGCCCGACGCCGCAGCAGCCGCCGATCAGCTGCGCGCCCTCCGCGCGCCAGCGCAGCGCGAGGGCGGCGAAGTCGTCGCCGCCGACCGACTCCTCGAAGCGCCAGCCGTCGGCGGACGCGTAGCCGAGGTTGGGGTAGACGCCGAGCGGGAGGTCGGTGAAGTCGCGGAGCCACGGCACGATGCCCGCCACGTGGTCGGGCGGGATGCAGTTGACGAGCAGCGCGCCGACGCCCGAGCTCCTCGAAGCGGCGCGCGGCGCGGCCGAACGCGTCGCCCTCCGGCCCGCCCCAGTGCTGCCCGTAGACGCCGCACACGCCGTGGCGGCAGCGGCGGAAGCTGCAGCCAGACCGGCAGCCCGGTGGCCAGCAGCGCCGCGACGGTCGCGTACGGTCGAGTCGCGCACGAGCGCGAGCGTCTCGACGAGGATCAGGTCCGGCGGCTCGTCGTCGAGCAGCCGCGCGAGCAGCGCGATCGCGTCGCGGCCCTCGGGCGTGTCGACGTCGCCGTTGAGGCTGAGCGCGACAGCGCAGTCCCGCGGTCCGCCGACCGCCTCGCGGGCAAGGCCGGACGCCGCGCCGCGCGACGTCCATCCAGTGCACGGGCTCGGTCGACGGCCACAGCCGCGGGCCGTCGTGGCGCGAGCGCGCTCGGCAGCCCCCACGTGTTGGTCGAGATCACGTCGCAGCCCGCCTCGACGTAGCGCCGGTGGACCGCGAGCACGTCGGCGGGCGTCTCGACGAGCGCGGTGGTGCCCCACAGCAGCTCCTGCTCCGGGCGCCGCTCGGCGACGTGCGGCAGCTCGGTCGCCGTGCCGCCGTCGAGGACGACGCAGCGCCCGGTCGCCAGCCGGTCCTGCACCCGCGCGTAGGCGGTCTGGCGACTCGACGGCCATGGTCCCGGCCAGCCTGCCGCGCCGCCCCTCCCGCGGACACTCCCGGAGGGGAGGGATCCCCATCCCGGTGGGGGTGGGTCAGCGGTCCCGGCGGCCGGTCCCGGAGCGTGAGGCGGAGGTAGCGCGAGGTCGCCTCGGCGCGGTTGGCGGCCTGCAGCTTGCGCAGGATGTTCTTGACGTGGAACTTGACCGTGCCCTCGGCGACGACGAGCGCGCGGGCGATCCCGGCGTTCGTCTCGCCCCGCACCATCAGCTCGAGCACGTCGACCTCGCGGCGCGTGAGCAGGTCGCGCAGCGCCGGCGCGAGCCGGCGGCGGACTGCGGCGTCGGGCGCGGCGCGCTCCGGGGCGAGGCTGATCGCCCGGTCGCTGAGCTCGCTCGTGCGGGCGTCCGCCCAGCGTGGCGACCTGGCGCAGCTCCTCGCGCTGGGTCCGCAGCCGCCGCCGCAGCACCGCGCGCTCGTGGACGAGCGCGAAGTCGCGCGGCGAAGGTCCACAGCGCGTCGCGGTCGAGCGCGGTCACCGGGCACGCCGCGGCCCGCGGTCGCCGTGCAGCACCCCGGCGACGCGGCCGTCGAGCACGATCGGCGCGGCGACGTGGTCGCGCGCGGCCGAGCAGCGCGCCGAAGGCGTGCGCGCTCGGCGGGGACGTCGTCGGGGAGCGCGCGGATCGAGCAGCGGGCGCCGGCGGCGCAGCAGCTCGCCCTCGGCGAGCGGGTACTCGAGCGCCGCGGGCGCCGCGCGCAGCCGCTCGAGCGAGCGCGGCGGCGCCCTGCGGGTCGCCCGGCCACGTGGAGCGCCTCGGCGACCAGCATGCCGTCCTCGACGCGGCTGAGCAGGACGCGGTCGAGGCCGGTGGCGTCCGCGGCGTGCGCCGGGCGCGCGGTCGACGATCTCGCTCACCGGCCCGAGGTCCGCGAGCTGGGCGACGGCGGCGCGGACGCGCTCGAGCGCCGCGAGCCGCGCGACGACGTCGTCCTCGAGCACCTGGCCGGCGCGGCGCTGCAGCTCGCGGATCTCGGCCCAGTCGGTCCAGGTCCCGGACGCGGCGGCCTGGTCGAGCGCCCGCGTGAGCCGCCCCGCGAGCTCGCGGTGGGCGTCGAGCCCGGCGCGGACCTCGGTGAGCGGCGCGTCGGGCTCGGTCGCATGCGTGGCGCACCTCGAGCAGGTAGGCGACCATCGCGTCGTGCGGGCCGACGCGCACGTGGTAGGCGTCGCTGAGCTCCTCCACGCGCTCGATCTGCGTCGCGCTCCTCCGCGAGCGCGGGCGTGAACCCGAACAGCCGGTAGTCGGCGACGCGCGCGGCGAGGCCGTGCGCGTCGCGAGGAGCGCGAGCGTGCGCTCCTGCGAGGCGACCGAGAGCTGGACGAGGTAGGCGACGCCCTCGGGGGCGAGCGCCGCGCGGCAGGCGGCCGATCAGCTGGTCGAGCAGGCCGCGGCCCCAGTAGTCGACCGGGCGGTGGCCGGTCACCGTCCGGAAGGGGTCGACCGGGAACCTCGAACAGGCTCGCGACGATCACCTCGTAGCGCTCCTCGGGCACCCACGGGTAGAGGTCGACGACGCTCGCGGTGACGCGGTCGGCGACGTCGTTGCGGAACGCGTTCGTCGAGCGTGTTCGCGACGGCGCGCGGGTCGACGTCGAGCGCGCGCACGTGGGTGGCGCCGTTGCGCGCGAGCTGGACGGCCTGGATGCCGGTGCCGCAGCCGACGTCGAGGCAGCGCTGGTGCGCGCCGACGGCGTCGGCGAAGAGGTGCTCCCAGACCATGAAGCGAGACGGCGCCCGGGACGGCGACGCCGGGCTCGCAGACGAGGTCCGGGAACGGGAGCGGGTAGAGCGGGCGGTCGCGGCGGTCGGTCCAGCGCGGCCGCGCGCGCGGCCGGCGTCGCGCCGTTCGGCGTCGGGCACGGCGGGCGCGCGGGCGCGACGCGCCCGGCGGGCGTGCTCGCGCGACCCGCTCGCGCGTCGCCGCGATGTGCGCCGGGCCCGTGCCGCAGCAGCCGCCGATGACCTGCGCGCCCTCCGCGCGCCAGCCGGCGGCGAGCTCGGCGTACTCCGTCGCCGCCGACGCCCGGGCGCCGAGCGCCAGCCGTCGTCGGTCAGGTACCCGAGGTTGGGGTAGACGCCGAGCGGCAGGTCGGTGAAGTCGCGCAGGTAGGAGACCATCCCGGCGACGTGGTCGGGCGGGATGCAGTTGATCAGCAGCGCGCCGACGCCGAGCTGCTCGAACCGCGGGGCGCGGCGCGGCCGAAGGCGTCGCCCTCCGGGCCGCCCCAGTGCTGGCCGTACACGCCGCAGAGCCCGTGCCGGCAGCGGCGGAAGCTCAGCCAGACGGGCAAGCCGGTGGCCAGGAGCGCCTCGACGGCGGCGAACAGCGACGGCCGGAGGAGCGAGAGCGTCTCGAGCAGGACGCAGGTCGGGCGGCTCCTCGGCGAACAGCCGGGCGAGCAGCCCGATCATCTCCTCCGCCGGCGGGCGAGTCGAGGTCGCCGTTGAGGCTGAAGGCGACCGCCACCTCGCCGCTGCGGCCGCCGTCGGCGATCGCCGCCGCGGGCCAGGGAGAGCGCGCGCCGCGCGACGTCGACCCAGTGCACCGAGCGCGTCGAGCTCCCAGCCGCGCGAGCCCTCGTCGGCTGAGCGCGGTCGGGAGGCCCCAGGTGTTCGTGGTGATCACGTCGCAGCCGGCGGCGACGTAGTCGCGGTGGACGCGGGCGACGGCGTCGGGCGCGTCGATCAGGCTGCCGACGCCCCAGAGCCGCTCGTCGAGCACCTCCGGCCGCGCGGCCGCGCGCGGGAGCTCGGTGGCGATGCCGCCGTCGAGCAGCACGCAGCGGTCCGCCGCGATCAGCTTCGCCACGCGGGCGTACGGCGCCGAGACCTGTGTCGTCCCCATCCCTCCCCTCAGACCTGCTCGTACGGGAGGGACTGTACCCGGGCGGCTAGTGCAGCCGCGCGGTCGCCGCGCGCAGCCGCGCGAAGGCGTCCAGGCCGGCGGGGGCGAGCTCGAGCGGGCGGCCGGCCAGCAGCAGCGCATCGCGGGCGCTGCCACCGCGGCCGGCGGCCACGACGATCAGGTACGCGTCGGCCTGCTCGCGGAGGACGAGCGCGTGGAGCCCGGCGAGCGCGTCGGTCGCGACGCCGCCGACGGGCAGGTCGGCGGTCAGGCCCGCGGCGGTGAGGATCCGGCCGGCGCGCGGGCCGACGACGGCGAGCGCGGACGCGCCCGCGTCCTCGACCGCCACCCGGTCGCCGGCGACGACGGCCGAGCGGAGCAGGCCGCGCCAGCGCGCGAGCGCGGCGGGCGGCCCGATGAGCGCCGCGCGGCCGGGCTCGACGCGGCAGCACCACGTGTCCGCGGCGCGGAGCGCGTGCCCGGCAGCGGGCGCCGCGCACCCGAGCATGCGCGCGAGCGCGTGCTCGACCCACGGCGCGCCGCCGTGGAGGTCGATCCGGCCGAGGTCCGCGCGCTCGACGAGGCCGGCGCTGCGGCTGAGCACCGCGATCTCGCCGGCGATCGAGCCGTAGTGGGCGACGACCGCGACGCCGTCGCGGAGCGTGTGGACGGCATGCGCGTCCCGGGCAGGTTCGACCGCCATGGCGCGAGCCTACGGCGCGCGGCGGCCTCTGCGGACCTGCCGAAGGGAGGGGTTTGCCTGCCCGAGGGGGAGGGGCGCCCTCAGCGGGGCGCGTCGTAGGCGGCGACGAGGCGCTTCGGCGCGACGAGCCGCCAGGCGTCCTCGAGCAGCTCCCCGAGCTGGCCGCGGTCGGCGGCGGCCAGCCGCACGAGCACGTAGGCGTAGCCGTCGTAGTGCGGCGTGGTGAAGAAGACGTCCGGCTGCCCGCGCAGCAGCGCGTCCTTGTCCTCGAGGTCGAGCACCTTGACGACCAGCGTCTCGCCGTCCTCCTTCATGCGGCAGAACGACTTCTTGCGCACGCGCAGGCACGGCGTCCGGAACCACGTGCCCTCCTCGACCTCCGGCAGCTCGCGGCCGAGCGCGAGCACGTCGTCCCAGGTCGGCATCGCGTGAGCCTACGTCAGAGGCGCCGCGCCGTGACCGCGAGCAGCGCCGTCGAGACGATCACCGGCATGAGCGCCGTGCGGAGCGACGTCGCGTCGGCCAGCGCGCCCGTGAACGGCGGCCCGAGCACGAACGCGCCGTAGCCGACCGCGGTGACGAGCGACACCGCGGCGCCGGCGCGCGCCGGATCCGAGCGGCCCGCGACCGACAGCGCCGTCGGGACGACCGGCGACAGGCTGATGCCGACGAGCAGCAGCCCGGCGGCGGCGAGGCCCGGGGTGCGGGCGAGCACGATCACGAGCATCCCGGCGGACGCGCCGACGCCCGCCAGCGTGATCAGGTTGCGCTCGCCGAGCCGGCCCAGCGCGGCCGACGACGCCAGCCGCCCGGCCAGCGACGCGCCGTGGAACAGCGCGAGGCCGACGCCGGTGAGCAGCGCGCCGGCGCCGAGCAGGTCGCGCAGGTAGAGCGCGACGTAGCCCTCGATCGCGCCGTCGCCGAAGAAGCACAGCGTGATCAGGGTGACGGCGACGAGCACGCCCGGCGCGCGCAGCAGCGAGCCGCGCCGGCGCTCGCCCACCGGCGCGTCGGCCGTGGCGACGATCTCGCGCTCGTCGCCGATCGCGACGCCGACCGGCGCGCCCGTGGCGACGTGGCCCGGCAGCGGCCCGGTGGCCGCGAGCACCGCCACCGCGAGCAGCGCGACGGCGCCGCACCCGTACAGCGAGCCGGCCGAGGCGCCGGCGGCGAGCGCCACGCCCGTCGCCAGCGCGGCGACCGCTGCCGCGCCGCTGAACCCGGCGTGGAGCCGGATCATCACGCGGATCCGGTGCTCGCGCTCGACGTCGGCGCCGATCGTGTTCGCGCTGAGGTCGAGCAGCCCGTTGGCGAGGCCGTAGAGGACGATCGTCGGCAGCAGCGCCCAGCGCGCCTCGACGAGCGCGAGCAGCAGCAGGCCGGCGCCCATCCCGGCGGCCCCGAGGCAGGCGAGCGGACGCCGGCCGACGCGGTCGATGACCAGGCCGGCGACGCTGAGCGAGAGGATCGACGTGCCCGCGAGCACGCCGAGCAGCACGCCCAGCTCGCCGGGCGAGAGCGAGCGCGAGGCGACGAGCTCGGGGACGAGCACGGCCCAGAGCCCGACCTGGAGGCCGAGACCGGCGAACAGCGACGTGGCGATCCGGACGTGCGCCCGGCGGTGCTGCGACACGGAGCCTCCGAGCACCTCGGGCTCCATGGCGAGCAGGGTAGCTAGGGATGCCGCTTGAGGCCGCGCACGACGCCGTCGACCGCCTTGTGCGGCGCCCGCACGGCGAGCCCGACCAGGTCGAGGTCGTCGCTCGCGACCGCGCGCACCGCCGCGCGGTTGTCGTCGTCGTGCCCGGTGGCGAACAGGTCCGCCGTGTAGATCGCGAACCGCAGCTCGCGCGTGACGGCGCGCTCGTAGACCGTCCGCAGCTTCGCCGCCGGCGCCGCGAACACGAGCACGGGCTGGACGAGCATCGGCAGGTACGCGCGGCCCGAGCCGTCCACGTAGTCCGGGCCGACGACGTCCTCGCCGGCGCCCGCCACCACGCCGCTCATCAGGAACGCGCAGACGTTGATCCGCTGCCACGCCGCCAGGTCGTCGCGGACCACCACCGCGACCTTCGTCTCGAAGTCGGTCACCGCCATCGCGGGATATGAGAGCTCAGACCGCGACGTGCGTCTTGCACGATCTTGCGTACGCGCCGGGCGTGACGCCGACCGCGCGCTTGAACGCGCGGGTGAAGTGCGGCTGGTCGCTGAACCCGCACTCCAGCGCGACCCAGCCGACGGGCTCGCCGGCCGCCAGCAGCGCCCGCGCCCGCGCGATCCGGCGGTCGAGCTGGTAGGCGTGCGGCGGCAGCCCGACCTGCGCGCGGAACGTGCGCGCGAGCTCGAACCGGCTCAGGCCCGCGTGCGCCGCCAGCTCGGCGAGCGGGACGCGGGCCGCCCAGCGCTCGTCGAGGTAGGCCCGCGCGCGCCGGACCGCGGCGTGCTCGGGCCGGGTCCGCGGCGCCCGCGGGCCGGGACGCAGGTGCGGGCGCAGGGCGTCGACCGCCGCCAGCACCGCCCCGTCGACCGCGAGCCCCGGCGGCTCGGACGCGAGCGCGGCGTGCGCCGCGCCGAGCGCGCGCCACAGCCGCGCGTCGCGGAACACGACCCAGCGCGCGCCGCCGGGCGGCGCGCCGCTCTCCTCCGCCCACGCGCCGAACACGCCGGGGTCGAGGTAGAGCACCTTGTAGGCCCAGCCGCCCGGCACCGCCGGCGCGCCGGTGTGGACGGACTCGGGCTCGAGCAGGAACAGGTCGCCGTCACCGGCCCGCTGCGCGGTGTCGTCGAGCGCGAACGCCGCCGCCCCGCGGACGACCATCGCGAGCGTCCAGGTGGGATGCGAGTGCGGCCGGTACTCGTGCGTGACGAAGCTGGCGTGCAGCGCCTCGACGCCGTCCAGCCCGGCGGGGCGGAGGTAGGTCGCCCGCTCAGGGCGCGAGGCGCTCGGCGCGCCAGCCGTCATCCTCGCGACGGTACAGGACGCGCTCGTGCAGCCGGTTCGGCCGGCCCTGCCAGAACTCGACCGCGTCGGGCCGGAGCAGGTAGCCGCCCCAGTGCGGCGGCCGCGGGACGGCGTCGGGGTAGCGCGTGCCGAACTCGATCACGCGCTGCTCGAGCGTCTCGTAGGACGGGATCGGCCGGCTCTGCTCGGACGCCCAGGCGCCGATCTGGCTGCCGTGGCCGCGCGACGCGAAGTACGCGTCGGACTCCGCGTCGGACGAGGACCTCGATCGCGCCCTCGAGCCGGATCTGGCGCTGCAGCGCGTGCCAGTGGAACGCGATCGCCGCGAACGGGTTCGCGGTCAGCTCGCGCCCCTTGCGGCTCTCGCGGTTCGTGTAGAAGGCGACGCCGCGGTCGTCGATCCCGCGCACGAGCACCATCCGCACCGACGGGCGCCCGTCCGGCGTCGCCGTCGCGAGCGCGGCGGCCTCCGGCTCGGGCACGCCCTCGGCGCGCGCGAGCGCGAACCAGTCGCGGACCTGCGCGAGAGGCTCGGGGTCGCCCGCCCGGGCATCCGGCCCGCGCTCTGATGGCGAGGTCGCCATCCGGGCGACCTAGAGGGCCATCGCGATGTACTTGGTCTCCAGGTACTCGTCGATGCCCTCCTTGCCGCCCTCGCGGCCGAAGCCGGAGGCCTTGACGCCGCCGAACGGCGCCGCGGCGTTGGAGACCATGCCCTGGTTGAGCCCGATCATGCCGGTCTGGAGCCGCTCGCAGACGCGGAACGCGCGCTTGAGGTCCGACGTGTAGACGTAGGACACGAGCCCGTACTCGGTGTCGTTGGCGGCGGCGATCGCGGCGTCCTCGTCGTCGAACGCGATCACCGGCGCGACCGGGCCGAAGATCTCCTCGCGCATCAGCTCGGCGTCCGTCGCCGACGCCCGCGAGCACGGTCGGCTCGTAGAAGTAGCCGGCGCCGTCGCGCGCGCGTCCCGCCGACGACCGCCTGCGCGCCCTTGCCGAGCGCGTCGGTGACGAGCTCGGCGACCTTGTCGCGCTGCGTCGCGTCGATCAGCGGCCCGACCTTGACGTCGTCCTCGGTCCCGCGCCCGACCTTCATCGCGCCGAGCTTCTCGGCCAGCTTGGTCGCGAACTCGTCCTCGACCGCACCGGCGACGTGGAAGCGGTTCGCCGCCGTGCACGCCTCGCCCATGTTGCGCATCTTCGCGATCACCGCGCCCTCGACCGCGGCGTCGACGTCGGCGTCCGCGAAGACGATGAACGGCGCGTTGCCGCCGAGCTCCATCGAGGTCCGCAGCAGCCCCTCGGCCGACTGCTCGACCAGCATCTTCCCGACCGCGGTCGAGCCGGTGAACGTGAGCTTGCGCAGCCGCGGGTCGGCGATGATCGGCTTCGAGACGTCGCTCGACTTCGACGAGGTGAGCACGTTGACGACGCCGTCCGGCAGCCCGGCCTCCTCGAGGATCTTCGCCAGCGCGAGCATCGAGAGCGGCGTCTGCTGCGCCGGCTTGATGACCATCGTGCAGCCGGCGGCGATCGCCGGCCCGAGCTTGCGCGTGCCCATCGCCATCGGGAAGTTCCACGGCGTGATCGCGTAGCAGGGGCCGACCGGCTGGCGCATCGTGATCAGCCGGCCCTGGCCGTTCGGCGCGGTCGCGAACCGGCCCTCGATCCGGACCGCCTCCTCGGCGAACCAGCGCAGGAACTCGGACGCGTAGGTGACCTCGGCCTTGGACTCCGCGACCGGCTTGCCCATCTCGAGCGTCATGATCAGCGCGAGCTCGTCCGCCCGCTCCGTGATCGCCTCGAACGCCCGCCGCAGGATCTCGCCGCGCTCGCGCGGCGGGTGCGCGGCCCACTCGTCCTGCACGGCGACGCAGGCGTCGAGCGCGGCCTTCGCGTCGTCCGGCGTGGCGTCGGCGACCTCCGCGATCGACTCGCCGGTGGCCGGGTCCTCGACGCTGAACGTCCCCGTCCCGTCGCGCCACTCGCCGCCGATCAGCAGCTGCGTGGGGACCGAGTCGAGGGCGGACTGCTCCTGGGATGCGGTGATGGTCATGCGGCGACGGTCTCCGTTCCGAGTTCGTGTGAGATGGCGACGTCCACCGAGTAGTCGATCGGCAGCACGATCAGCGAGGGGACGTCGAGGTCGAGCGCGCGGCGCAGGGTGGGGCCGAAGTCGTCGACCGCCTCGATCCGCCAGGCGGGCATCCCGAACGCGTCCGCGAGCTTGACGAAGTCCGGGTTGCCGAAGTCGGTGCCGAAGTGGCGGCCGAAGCGCTTGTCCTGCTTCCAGACGATCGACCCGTACTGGTGGTTCTCCCAGATCACGTTGACGATCGGCGTCTTGAGCCGGACGGCGGTCTCGAGCTCCTGCACGTTCATCAGGAAGCCGCCGTCGCCGTTGACGGTGACGACCTTGCGCTGCGGGTGGACGAGCTTGGCGGCGATCGCCGTCGGCAGGGCGATGCCCATCCCGGCGAGCCCGTTGGCGATGAACACCGTCTCGGGCTCGTGGGCGGGGAACATGCGCGCGATCCACAGCTTGTGCAGGCCGACGTCGGAGACCAGCATGTCGCGCGGCCCGAGCGCCTGGCGGATCTCCCACAGCGCGCGCGGCGGCTGCATCGGGAACGCGTCGTCGGCGCGGCCGGCCTCGAAGCGGCCGAGCACGATGTCGTCGAGCCGCGACGAGCGGACGGGCCAGGACGAGTCGCGCAGCTCCTCGACCAGCCGGGAGAGGATGTGGAAGATGTCGCCGACGAGGTCGATCTCGGTCATGAAGTGCTCGTCGACCTCGGCCGCGACCGTGTCGATGCAGACGATCTTCTTGTCGCGGTCGGGGTTCCAGTTCTTCGGCGCGTGCTCGACGAGGTCGTAGCCGACCGTGATGACCACGTCGGCGTCCTCGAAGCCGGCGAGCGCGTAGTCGCGCGACTGCAGCCCGACCGTGCCGAGCGCGTGCTCGTCCTCGAAGTCGAGCAGGCCCTTGCCCATGAACGTCTCGGCGACCCCGATGCCGGTCGAGCGCGCGAACTCGCGCAGCGCCGACGCGGCGCCGGCGCGCGCGACGCCGTTGCCCGCCAGCACGATCGGGTTGCTCGCCGAGCGGATGATCGCCGCCGCCTCGAGCAGCTCGCGCGACGCGGGCTCGGGCCGCCGGATCCCGACCTGCGAGGGCAGCGGCTCCGCGTCGACCGAGCTGGCGAGGACGTCCTCGGGCAGCTCGATGTGGGTCGGCCCCGGCTTCTGCGCCTGCGCCACCTTGAACGCCTTGCGGACGACCTCGGGGATCACGCGGGCGGAGTTCAGCCGCACGTTCCACTTCGTGATCGGCTTGAACATCGAGACGACGTCGATGTGCTGGTGGGACTCCTTGTGCATCCGCTCGAGGTCGGCCTGCCCGGTCAGCGCGACGAGCGGCGAGCGGTCGAGCAGCGCGTCGGCGACCGCGGTGGTGAGGTTGGTGGCGCCGGGGCCGAGCGTGCCGAGGCAGACGCCGGCGCGCCGGGTCAGGCGGCCGTACATGTCGGCCATGTAGGCGCCGCCCTGCTCGTGGCGGACGGGGATGAACGTGATCGAGGACTCGTCGAGCGACGCGTTGAGGTCGAGCGTCTCCTCGCCCGGGATCCCGAACACGTGCCGCACGCCCTCGGCCTCGAGGCACTCGACGAACAGATCCGACGCCTTGCGCTCGGTCACGACTCCCTTTCTCGACGCAACTTCCGGACGACCGCGGTGTCGGGCAACCTTAGGGAACCGATTCCGCCTGCCGTCGACCCCGGTCTCCCCGCTCTCCATGACTCGCAACCTCAGCATGCTGCTCGCCGTCCTCGCCGTCGCGATCTGCGCGGCGGCGCCCGCCGAGGCGGCCAAGCGCTTCACGATCCGGGGCGCCGGGTTCGGCCACGGCGTCGGCATGAGCCAGTACGGCGCGCTCGGCTACGCGGAGCACGGCTGGACCTACAAGCAGATCCTCGGGCACTACTACACGGGCACCGCGATCAGCGTGCTCAAGGCGCCGCGGACCGTCCGGGTGCTGATCCAGTCGACGCGCGGCGCGGCCTCGTTCCGCGGGGCGAGCGCGGTCGGCGGCCGCAGCCTCTCGCCGTCGAAGACCTACTCGGTCCGCGGCCGCGCCGGCGGCCAGGTCCAGCTCGTCACGCGCCGCGGCCGCCAGGTCGTCACCGCGCCCGCGCCGCTGCGCGTCACCGGCCCGGGGCCGATCACCGTGCTCGGCGCCTCCGGCTTCCTGCGCAACAACGGCAGCTACCGCGGCGCGCTCGAGTTCCGGCCCGGCTCGCTCGGCGGCGTCAACGTGATCAACGCGATCGACGTCGACGACTACGTGCGCGGCGTGATCCCGCTCGAGGTCTCCGCGACGTGGCCCGCCGAGGCGCTCAAGGCCCAGGCGGTCGCCGCGCGCACCTACGCGCTGACCACGAACAAGAACGGCGACGGCTTCGACCACTACTCGAGCACGAGCTCGCAGGTCTACGGCGGCGTCGCCGCCGAGCAGGCGAACTCGGACGCGGCGGCGGCCGCGACCAGGGGCCAGCTCGTGACCTACCAGGGCAAGCCGGTCGCGACCTACTTCTTCTCGACCTCGGGCGGGCGCACGGAGGACGTCGAGAAGAGCGGCCTCGGCACCGAGCCGCTGCCGTGGCTCCGGTCCGTCGACGACAAGTACGACAGCGTCTCGCCGCGCCACCGCTGGGGGCCGATCCGGCTCAGCATGGCCTCGGCGGGCGCGAAGCTCAGCGGGCTCTACCGCGGCCGCTTCCGCGGCGTCAAGGTGATCACGCGCGGCAGCTCGCCGCGGATCGTCGCCGCCGACGTCGTCGGCACCGCGGGGAAGTCGCGCGTCAACGGGCCGACGCTGCGCGCCCGGCTCGGGCTGTTCGACAGCTGGGCGTTCTTCACCTCGATCTCGACCGGCAAGGCGCCGCCGCCGCTGCCGGCGAAGACGCCGGCGCCCGTCGTCGCCCGCGTGCCCGACGTCGCCGGCCTCAGCGGGCGCGTGTTCCCGGGCCGGGCGGGCGCCACGGTCAAGGTCCAGCGCCGGCTCGCCGGCCGCTGGGTGACGGTCGGCTCCACCGCCACGCGGCGCGGCGGCCGCTACCACGCGGGCGTGCCCGCCGCGGGGCTGTACCGGATCGTCTTCCGCGGCGACGCGGGCCCGGGCGTCCGCGCCGGCTAGCCGGCGGTGTAGACCCGCGCGAGCGTCTCGGCGACGCAGACGGGCTTGTCGCCGCCCTCGCGCTCGAACGTCACCTCGACGGTCATCTGCGCGCCGCCGGGGATGTCCTGCAGCTCCTTGAGCTTCGCCTGCATCCGGACGCGGCTGCCGACCGGCAGCGGCGCCGGGAAGCGGACGCGGTTGAGCCCGTAGTTCACGGCGAAGGCGAAGCCCTCGAGCGCGAACGTCTGCTCCATGAACATCGGGGCGAGCGAGAGCGTGTAGTAGCCGTGCGCGATCGTCCCGCCGAACGGCGTCTCCTTCGCGCGCTCGACGTCGACGTGGATCCACTGGTGGTCGCCGGTCACGTCGGCGAAGGCGTTGATCGCCGCCTGGGTGACCTCGTGCCACTCCGACGTGCCGAGGTCGTCGCCCTCCGCCTTCCTGAGCTCATCGAGACCGTTGATCGTCCGCATGGCCGCGGACCCTATCCTGCGCTGGCATGCCGCAGCCCCTGTTGCTCGCCGACACCCCGCACCTGCTCTACCGCGCGTTCTTCGCGCTGCCCGGACTCGATCACCGACGGGGAGGGCCGCGCGGTCAACGCGCTGCTCGGCTCGGTCAACCAGCTCCTGTACTGCGTGGAGAAGTACGAGCCGCGCGCGGTGATCTGCACCTTCGGCCAGGAGGCGGCGCACTACCGCACCGAGCTCTACCCGCCCTACCACGCCCACCGCCCGCCGATGCCCGACCCGCTCGCCGACCAGTGGGAGCGCGCGCCCGCGCTCTACGAGGCGCTCGGCTGGACCGTGACGGCGTCGGACACGCTCGAGGCCGACGACCTCATGGGCGCCTACGCGAAGGCGGAGGTCGCCGCCGGCGGCGAGGCCCAGATCCTCACCGGCGACCGCGACATGTTCCAGTGCGCCGGGCCGGGCGTGACCGTCCTGCTCCAGCGCGCCCGCCAGGAGGGCCCGGACGAGATGGGCGCGGCCGAGGTCGAGGAGCGCTACGGCGTCCCGCCGTCGGCGGTGCCGGACTTCATCGCGCTGCGCGGCGACCCGTCCGACGGGCTGCCCGGCGCGAAGGGGATCGGGGAGAAGACCGCGGCGGACCTGCTCAAGCGCCACGGGACGCTCGAGGCCGCGATCGCGGGCGCGGTGCGCGAGAAGCCGTCGGTGCGCCGCGCGCTGATCGAGCAGGCGGACGAGCTGCGCGCGTTCCGCGAGATCGCGACGCTGCAGGAGGCCGACGTCGAGCGGCCGCCGGACCGCGCCACCGACCGCGCGGGCGGCGCCGAGGCGGCGAAGGCGCTCGGGATGAACCGGCTGGCCGAACGGCTGGCCGGCGGCGCCTAGGGCGTGAACTTGACGGTGATCACGTCGCCGTCGGCCATCGCGTAGTCGCGGCCCTCGAGCCGCAGCGTCCCGCGGTCGCGCGCGCCGGCGTAGCCGCCCGCGTCCACGAGCGCCTCCCAGCCGATCACCTCGGCGCGGACGAAGCCCTTCTGGATGTCCGTGTGGATCTGGCCCGCGGCGTGCCAGGCGGACAGCCCGCGGCGCAGGTGCCAGCTCTGCGCGGGCTTGTCCTCGCCGGCGGTGAAGAACGCGATCAGGTCGAGCAGCCCGAACGCGCCGCGGACGACCCGGTCCAGCCCGGTCTCGCCGATCCCGAGCTCCTCGCGCATGACGGCGGCCTCGTCGTCGTCGAGCTCGGACAGCTCGGCCTCGATCCGCGACGACACCGCGACGGCGGCGGCGCCGACGGCGGCCGCGTGGTCGGCGACCACCGCCGGCACGCTGTCGTCGCCCTCGTCGACGTTCGCCACGTACAGCACCGGCTTGCCGGTCAGCGGGCCGAGGCTGCGCAGCGCGTTCGGGGCGGCGTCGGGCACGGGCACGGTGCGGGCCGGCTCGCCCTTCTGCAGCGCGTCGATGACCGCGGCCAGCCAGGCCTCCTCGGCGACGGCCGCGCGGTCGCCGGAGCGCGCCTCGCGCACGACGCGCGCGTGCCGGCGCTCGGCCTGCTCGAGGTCGGCGAAGACCAGCTCGGTCTCGATCGTCTCCATGTCGCGCGCCGGGTCGACCGCGCCGTCCGGATGGATGACGTTGGCGTCGCCGTGGCAGCGGACGACGTGGAGCAGCGCGTCGGTCTCGCGGATGTTGGCCAGGAACTGGTTGCCCAGGCCCTCGCCCTTGTGCGCGCCCGCGACGAGCCCGGCGATGTCGTGGAAGTCGATCGTGTCGGGGACGACGTTCGAGGCGCGGACGGTCGCTCGCCACCGCGTCGAGCCGCGCGTCGCGGACCGGGACGACCGCCACGTTCGGCTCGATCGTCGTGAACGGGTAGTTCGCGGCCTCCGCCCCGGCGCGGGTGAGCGCGTTGAACAGCGACGACTTGCCGGCGTTCGGCATCCCGACGATCCCGACCTTCATCGCCCGAGGCTCCCCAGCACGGTGCCGAGCACGGCGCCCGCCGCGACGTCGGACGGGTAGTGGACGCCGAGGTAGAGCCGCGAGGCGCCCATCGCCAGCGCCGCCGCGTAGAGCGCGGGCGCGGGCAGCAGCGGCCCGAACGCGCGCGCCGCGGCGAAGCTCGACGTCGCGTGCGAGGACGGGAACGAGAGGCCGGTCGGCGTCGCCATCAGGTGCGGCAGGTCCTCGACCGCGGGACGGCGGCGCCCGATCGCGAGCTTGATCGAGGTCGAGATGCAGTACGCGCCGCCGACCGTCGCCGTCGCGCGCGCCCAGCGGCCGCGGCGGCGCCCGTCGATCGCGATCCCGCGCCGTGCCGACCGCGAGCCACGCGGCGGCGTGCTCGCCCAGGCGCGAGTAGGAGCGCACGACGCGGACCGACTCCGGCGTGCGCGCGACGCCGCGCACGCGCCGGTACAGCGCGAGGTCGAGCGCGTTGACGCGGACCCGGAGGCTCGGCAACTCAGAAGCCGACGCGGTGCTCGTCGG
Source organism: uncultured Solirubrobacteraceae bacterium (assembly GCA_963791405.1). Lineage (GTDB taxonomy): Bacteria > Actinomycetota > Thermoleophilia > Solirubrobacterales > Solirubrobacteraceae > DASQMT01. The sequence goes on from CAWBSJ010000017.1 coordinate 347,667, forward strand.
ACTCGACGCGCAGGTACACGACCTGGCTGAGATCGAGCACGACGGCGCCGTCGGCGGCCTCGACCTCGCGCCAGCCGCCGCCGTTGCTCAGGGCCGTCCGGAGCTCCGTGAGGCTCTCCTCGGAGACCCGCAGGGAGAGCACCTGCCCGCCCTGGAAGCCGATCGCCGCTCGTCGCACGTTCATCGTCCGTGCAGCGTAGCTGGCTCGACGATCTCCGTGAGCACCGAGCCGCTCGCCGCGGGGTGCAGGAAGGCGACGCGCGAGCCGCGGATGCCGAACCGCGGCTGCTCGTCGAGCAGCCGCACGCCCTGGTCGCGCAGCGCCGCCAGCGTGGCGTCGATGTCGGTCACCTGGTAGGCGACGTGGTGCAGCCCGGGACCGCGGCGGGCGAGGAACCGCCCCACCGGCGTGTCGTCCGCGAGCGGGGCGAGCAGCTCGACGTGGCTCTCCCCGACGTCGAGCAGCACCGCCTCGACGCCCTGCTCGGTGACGACCTCGCGGTGCACGACCGGCATCCCGTAGGTCGCCTCGTGCAGCGCGATCGCCGCGTCGAGGTCGGCGACGGCGATCCCGATGTGGTCGATGCGCTCGAAGAGAGCGGCTCCGCGGGTCATCCGGACCGCGTTCTGATGGCGAAGTCGGGCATCCGTGCCCGAGCTTAACCGGGCTACGCCCTCTAGGGTGCCGCTCGTGCGCGTTGCGCTGGTCGCGAACCGGGACTCGGGGGGCGGGCTCGAGACCGGGCCGCTCGTCGCCGCCATGGAGCGGCACGGCGCCGAGGTCGCCGAGTTCGCGCTGCAGGACCGCGAGCAGGTCGCCGGCGTCGACCGCGTGGTCGTCGCGGGCGGCGACGGCTCGATCGCCTGCGTCGCCGAGGTCGCGGGCCGGCTCGGCGTCCCGCTCGGCGTGATCCCGGCCGGCACCGCGAACGACTACGCCCGCGCCACCGGCCTCCCGCGCGACCGCGTCGCGGCCGCCGAGCTCGCCGTCACCGGGACCGAGCTGCGGCGCTACGAGCTCGGGCGCCTCGGCGACGGCCATCCGTTCGTGAACGTCGCCAGCGCGGGCCTCGCCTCGGTCGCGGCGCGCCGCGCGGACCCGCTCAAGCCGCGGCTCGGCCCGCTCGCCTACGCCGCGGGCGCCGTCCACGCCGCGGTCGCCGCGGCGCCGCTGCCGTGCACCGTCCGCGCGGACGGCGCGACGGTGTTCGACGGCGAGGCGTGGCAGGTGATCGTCGCCGTCACCGGGGCGTTCGGCGGCGGCTCGGGCGTCGGCGCCGCCGACCCGTCCGACGGCGTCCTCGACGTGACGGTCATCCCCGCCGGCTCGCGGATCGGGCTCGCCCGCCGCGCCTGGGGGCTCACGCGCCACACGATCGCCGAGCAGCGCGGCGTGGAGCACCACCGCGGCCGCGTGCTCGAGCTGCGACGTCCCGGACGGGACGGAGTACAACGCGGACGGCGAGATCCGCAGCGGCGGGCTGGAGCGGCTGACCGCCGAGGCGGACGCCTACGCGCTCGTCGCCGGCGGCTGACCCGGGTCGGCGGCGACGACGCGCAGCCCGCCGGCGCCGCGCCGGAAGCGCGCCGTCCCGGCCATGATCCGGTCGATGTCGCCGCGCTCGAGCACCTCGTTGCGCAGCAGCTCCCCGGCCAGCTCGTCGAGCTGCTCGCGGTGCCCGGACAGCAGCCTCGCGGCCGCCCGGCGCGCCTCGTCGGCGAGATGCTGCTGCTCCTCGTCGCGCAGCTCGCGCGTGCGGTCGGAGACCTCGCCGCCGTGCGCGGAGATCTTGCGCGAGGTGATCGAGGTCCCCATCGCGTAGTCGTGGATCATCGCCCGCGAGATCTCGGCCACCCGGTGCAGGTCGTTGGCCGCGCCGGTCGTGACCGCGCCGAACACGAGCTCCTCGGCCACGCGGCCGGCGAGCAGCACGGTCATGTGGTCGATCAGCTCCTCGCGCGTCTTGAGGTAGCGGTCCTCCTCCGGCAGGTTGAGCGTGTAGCCGAGCGCGCTGCCGCGCGGGACGATCGAGATCTTGTGGACGCGGTCGACGCCGGGCAGCAGCTCGGCGCAGAGCGCGTGGCCGGCCTCGTGCCAGGCGACCACGCGGCGCTCGTGCTCGGTCAGCGTGCGGCGCGACTGCATGCCGGCCACGACGCGCTCGACGGCGGCGTCGAAGTCCGCGTGGCGCAGCTCGTTGCGGTGCGCGCGGGCGGCGAAGATCGCCGCCTCGTTGCAGATGTTGGCCAGGTCGGCGCCGGCGAGGCCGGACGTCTGGCGGGCGAGCGTGGCCAGGTCGACGTCCCCGCCGAGCGGCTTGTTGCGCGAGTGGACGCGCAGGATCGCCTCGCGGCCGCCGACGTCGGGCGGGGAGACGAGGATCTGGCGGTCGAAGCGGCCCGGCCGCAGCAGCGCGGGGTCGAGCTTCTCGAGCAGGTTCGAGGCGGCGATCACGACGAGGTCGCCGGCCGAGTCGAAGCCGTCCATCTCGACGAGCAGCTGGTTGAGCGTCTGCTCGCGCTCGGAGTTCTGGTCGGAGCCGCGGCGCGCGCCGACGGCGTCGAGCTCGTCGATGAAGATGATCGCCGGGCGGTGCTCGCGCGCCTCGGAGAACAGGCGCCGGATCCGCGCCGCGCCGAGGCCGGCGAACATCTCGACGAACGAGGCGGCGGACTGGCTGAAGAACTGCGCCCCCGACTCGTGCGCGACCGCCTTGGCGAGCAGCGTCTTGCCGGTGCCGGGCGGCCCGTGCAGCATGATCCCCTTCGGGACCTGCGCGCCGAGCGCGGCGAAGCGCTTCGGGTCGCGCAGGAACTCGACCACCTCGGCCAGCTCCGCCTTCGCCTCGTCGCAGCCCGCGACGTCCGCCCACGCGATCGAGGACGCCGACTGGGGCTTGATCTGCTGCGGCTTGGTCCGCGGCATCAGCCGCAGCGTCCGCCAGATGAAGAACACCAGCAGCCCCATGAAGATGATCGGGGCCCACGTGATGATCCAGTTCTCGACCTGGTACCAGGCGAGCGCGACGAGCGGCATGGATCCAGTATGCCCTGCGAATCGCCGTCCGAGCTAGGGTCCAGACCCCATATGTTCGTCCAGGCCGCGCTCACGGCGTCGCTGCTCCTGGCGCCCCCGCCCGACGTCCTCCTCGTCACCGAGGCACGCGGCTACGTGCACGACTCGATCCCCGCGGCGCGCGCCGCGATCCGCGCGCTGGAGCCGGAGATCGACGTCCGCGAGGTGCCGGGAGCGGGTCTGACCGCCGCCGCGCTGCGCTCCGCCGACGCGGTCGTGTTCGCCAACAGCAACGGCGAGCTGCCGGTCGACCGCCCGGCGCTGCGCCGGTTCGTGCGCCGCGGCGGCGGGCTCGCCGGCTTCCACTCGGCGAGCGGGATGTTCGACGACTGGCCCGGCTGGGAGTCGCTGCTCGGCGGGCGCTTCGACCATCACGGGACGCCCGGCGCGGTCGAGCGCGGTGCGCGTGCGCCCCCACCCGGCCACGCGCGGCGTGCCCGCCCGCTTCTCGCTGCCGGAGGAGTTCTACGTCCACCAGCCCGGCGTCGGGCGGCGGACCCGCGTCCTCGCGCGCTGGGGCGCCGCCCGGCGGCCGCTCGTCTGGGTCCGGACGCCCGGCCGCGGGCGCGTCTTCTACGACGCCCTCGGCCACTTCACGGCGACCTGGAGCGACCCGCGCCAGCAGGCGCTCGTCCGGTCCGGGCTGCGCTGGGTGCTGCAAGCTGGACTGACCGCCGCCGGTCTGGGAAGGTCGGCGGTGCGGATGGACAGAGCGCGAGCCACCGGCAGCGGCGCGCGGCGGGGACGCGCCGCGGCGGGCATGCCGGGGCGCGGCGGGCTCGCGGGCGGGATGCGCGCGCTCCAGGGCGCGCTCGGCAACGCGGGCATGGCGCGCCTGGCCGCGCAGCGCGTCCCCGCGTACGCTCGCGCGGTTCGGCGAGCCGGAGCACAAGGCGGCCGGCGACAAGGCGCGGCCGGACCTGCGCTGGCGGCTGCGCAAGGCGGGCAGCGCGGTCGAGACCCCGTTCACCGACTTCCAGCTCACGTTCGGCGACTGGGTCGCGCTCGGCGACTGGTTCGAGGACGTCGACGAGGTCCGATCGATGCTGCGCCCCGGCGCCAAGGGCCAGGACCGGATCGGCGAGCTCTACTACGCGCTCTTCGCCCGGATCCGCCCGAAGACCGAGGCCGAGGCGAAGGCCGCCCAGAAGCTCGGCGGCAAGGAGGACGGGCTCTGGACGGAGGCGGACGCCAAGGCGGTCGACGCCCGCTACCAGCGGCTCAAGACCCGCAACATCAAGCACTTCTCCAACCCGCTCGTCGGCGACCTGGAGCTGAGCCTGGCGGACAAGGTCAAGCGGACGCGCGACGGCAAGCCGCTCGGCGGGCTCGCGCAGTACCACCACGACCACCTGAAGGCGATCAGCATGGCGATCGCCGCCGCCCACGTCCCCGACGAGCGCCGGCTCGGCGACGCGCTCGCGACCGACGGCTTCGCCTGCCACTTCCTCACCGACGCGTTCAGCGGCAGCCACGCGCGCACGCCGCGGTCGAGCATCGAGGCGTACTGGGACAAGAAGGTCCCGGGCTTCGACCGGCTGCTCGTGAACTGGCTCGCGGACGAGGCGACGTACGTCGTGGTGACCGAGCCGACCACGAGCGTCCGCAAGAAGGGCCTCCCGAAGGGGATCGAGGAGCTCGGCGCGGGCATCCTGCCGGGCAAGGCGCGCGCCGCGATCCGCGAGCTGATCCGGCCCGAGGTGCCGGAGCTGAGCTTCGGCGACATCGTCGGGCTGGTCGTGCACGACTGGGAGGGCGCGCACGGCAAGGACAAGCACGGGCCGCTCGTGGACGTCGCCGGGCAGCGCTTCCGGCTCGCGGGCGACGACGACCTGCTCCCCGCGGTCGGCGCGGATGACGGCGGTGAACAGCACGAAGGACCTGACCGCGGCGCTCAAGGACCGCAAGCGCGGCGACGCGGACCGGACGTTCGCGGGCTCGGCGCTCGCGGTGCGCGCGAGCGCGGCCGACGTCGAGCGCGCGTTCGAGCTCGCCAAGCGCGACACGAGCCCCACGCGGATCATCGCGAAGCTGACCGACAAGCAGGGGCTCTTCGCCTCCGAGCGGCTGCTCCCGCAGGTCGTGCCCGACGCGCAGCAGCCCGAGGCCGACCGGATGCCGAAGTGGGACTACGCGACGCTCGACGAGCTGCTCAAGGACGAGAAGATCTACGCGGCGCTGCCGATGTCCGCCGCCCGCGTCGGCGGCCCGTTCGACGACACGCTCAAGACGCTCGACGCGTCCGAGGCGGTCAAGCGCCACCTGCGCAAGGTCGTCGTGGACCCGCTCACCTCCGGGTCGCAGACGCGGATCATCGCGTGGCTCAAGGCCGTGATCGGCTACGACGAGGCCCGGCTGTTCAAGCGGCTACGACCGATCCCGCGCCCGGTCGAGCAGGACGTCCACGACCTGCGCCAGTCCGTGACGGGCCGCTAGGCCGCGGCGGCCTGCTCGGCGCGCAGGATCTCGGCCAGCGCGGCGCGGCCGACCTCGAGCTGGCGCTCGTCCGGCTCGCGCGTCCCGATCAGCCGCTGGATCTCGAAGCCCGGGCGCTTGAGCGCCTTCGCGAGCGGCGTGCCGCTGTTGCGCTCGCACCAGGCGAAGATCTCGACCGCGACGGCGGAGGAGGCGAGCGCGACGCCCGCGTTGGCGACCGGCCCGGGGTTGTCGGTCGCGCGCCGCAGCAGCAGCGTGCCGGCGAGGTTCGAGACGAGCATCGGCGCGACGAGGTGCGAGCCGCAGCGCTCGTGCTCCTTCGTCGCGTCGCGCGCGTCCTCGTCGCCGTCCTCGTAGGCGCCGATCGCCTTGTGCTCGACCCCGTGGTAGGCGGCGAGCTCGCCGCCGCGCAGGGCGAAGAGCGCGGGCATGAACGAGACGACGGCCGCGGCCGCCTCCCCGCCCGCGCCGCGCACGCGGCGCTTGAGCAGGCTGCCGCCGAGCGTCGCGCCGGCGGCGACGGCGATCACGCCCGGGTCCTGGAACGGGAGCCGCGCCTCGGGCAGCCCGCGCTTGACCAGCGGGATCACGGCCATCGCCTCGGCGAGCCGCGCGACGCCGCGGACGCCCGGGATCGGGTCGGCGGCGCGCAGCCGCGGCTTGCGGCCCGAGGCGGCCTTGATCGCGCCGTCCTCGGTGCGGACGGCGGCGGCCCAGCTCGTCGGCCCGTGCACGAGCAGCCCGTTGCGGAGCGCCATCCCGCCGAGCCGCAGCTTGTCGCCCGCGGGCGGATCGTCGGGCGCGGCGGTCAGCGGGGTCTCGCTCATGACAGCAGCCTCCTGGGGAGCTCGGCGAAGAACTCGGTCGCGAAGCCGAGGTCGCGCACGTCGAGGCGCTCGTCGGCGGAGTGCATCAGCGGCCAGGACTCGTAGAGCGTCTGGTGGCGCTGGGGGAAGAAGCCGTAGGCGACGCAGTCGGGGAACGCGGCGCGGAACCAGCGGCAGTCGGTGAAGGCGGGCAGGACGACGGGCACGGCCTCGCCGGCCGGATCGACCGCGCCGACCCAGTCGGCGATCGCGTCCATCAGCGGCGATGCGACCGGCGAGCGGTTGCCGACCACGGCCTCGGTCCAGTCGATCTCCAGCCCGTCGGTGTCGCCGAGCAGCTCGCGCGCGCGGCGCTCCGCGACGTCGTTGCCGAGCCCGGGCGGGAGCCGGCAGTCGACGGCGAACTCGGCGCGCGCCGGGATCACGTTGATCTTCTCGCCCGCCGAGATGAGCGTCGGCGCGAACGTCGCGCCGAGCGTCGGCTCGAGCATCGCGGCGAGCCGCGGCTCGACGGCGCGCATCCGGTCGACGGCGCCGGCGGGGTCGTCCGGGTCCTCGCCGATCGCGCGCAGGAACGCGCGCGGCTCCTCGACCACGTCGAGCTCCGCGCGGGTGGAGCCGATCCGCTGCAGCGCGGGCAGCAGCTTGAGCAGCGCGTTGTCGGCGAGCGCGGGGACCGAGGCGTGCCCGGCGCGCCCGCGCGCGCGGACGCGGAACCGGAACGTGCCCTTCTCGGCGCAGCAGACGCCGTAGAGCCGGCGGTCGCCGTAGGGCATGACCGCGCCGGCGCCCTCGTTGAGCAGCCAGTCGACGCGCGCGACGTCGGGCCGCTGCTCGGTCAGCCACTGCGCGCCGAGCCGCCCGCCGGTCTCCTCGTCGACGACCGAGAGGAGCTTGACCTCGCCGCGCGGCGGGCGCCAGCCCTGGCGCGCGAGGTGGGCGAGCGCGACCGCCTCGGCGGCCGTCTGGGACTTCATGTCGATCGCGCCGCGGCCCCAGATCACGCCGTCGTGCACGGCGCCCGACCACGGGTCGTGCTGCCAGTCGGCGGCGTCGGCGAGCACGGTGTCGACGTGCGAGAGGTAGCCGAGGACCGGGCCGTCGGCCTCGCCGCGCAGCCGCGCGACGAGGTTCGGGCGGTCGGGCGCCTCGTCGGGCGTGTGCAGCTCGCACTCCAGGCCGGCGTCCTCGAGGTACGCCTTGAGCCACTCCTGGCACTCGCGCTCCGCGCCGGGCGGGTTGACCGTGTCGAAGCGGATGAGCCGCGAGAGGACGTCGGTCGCCTCGGCCTGGAGATCCATGGCAGGAGACGGTAGCCGCATCACGGCAGCGGGCCGCCGGCGAGCGCCACGGCGAGGCCCGCCAGCGCGCCGCCGGCGAGCGGCCACAGCGGCGCGCGGCCGAGCAGGAGCAGCAGCGCGGCGAGCGCGAGCACCGCGCCCTGCCACCACGTCGCGAGCGCGGCGACGAGCGGGACGGCCGCGCCGAGGATCGCGCCGACCGCGGCCGGGCCGGCGCCGTCGAGGAACGCGCGGGCGTCCGCGTTGCCGCGCAGGCGCGCGAACCGCTCGCCGCCGAGGCCGACGGCGAGGAACGACGGCGCGAACGCGATCGCGCTCGCGAGCAGCGCCCCGCCGAGGCCGGACGCGGCCCAGCCCACCAGCGCGACGGTGTGGGTGACCGGGCCGGGCGTGAGCTGCCCGAAGGCGACCGCGTTCAGGAACTCGGCCTCGGTCATCCAGCCGTGCCGGCCGACCGCGTCCTCCTGCATCAGCGGGATGATCACGAAGCCGCCGCCGAACGACAGCGCGCCGACCTTGAACGCGGTCCAGGCGAGCGCCGGCGAGCGTCGCGGCCGTGGGCCAGGATCACCGGCCAGGCGTGCAGCGCGGCGCGGCCGCGCCGGCGCCAGGCGAGCTCGAGCAGCCCGGCGGCGACGAGCGCCAGCGACGACGAGCGCGCCGGCCGAGCACGACCGCGGCGAACGCCGGCCGCGAGGTAGAGCGGCGCGCGGAGGTCGCGCCGCCCGGCGAGCGAGCTGCGGCCGAGCGCGAGCCCCGCCTGGGCGACGACCGCGATCACCGCCGCGCCGGCGCCCGCCCCGATCGCCCACGATCCACGCCGGCGGCGCCTCGCCGAGCGCGACCGCGGCGATCGCCAGCACGATCAGCAGCCCGGGCAGGATGAACGCGAGCCCGCCCGCGAACGCGCCGGGCAGGCCGGCGACCCGCTGCGCGGTGTAGATCGCCATCTGCGTCGAGCCCGGGCCGGGCAGCAGCTGGCAGGCGGCGTTGGCGTCCTCGAACTCGCGCGGCTCGATCCAGCCGCGGCGCTCGACGGTCAGCTCGCGCAGGAGCGCGACGTGCGCGGGCGGGCCGCCGAAGCCGATCAGCCCGATCCGGCCCCATTCGCGCACGACGGTCCGCAGCGGCACCCGCATCGGCGCGCGACGCTACCGAGCGCGATACTGCAGGCGTGGACACGCTGTTCGAGCCCGAGCCGGATCCCGAGGAGGACGAGCCGCGGGCCGCGCCGCCGCCGGTCGAGCGGGCCGCTCGCCGCCCGGATGCGCCCGCGCTCGCTCGACGACTTCGTCGGCCAGGAGCACCTGCTCGGCGAGGGCTCGGCGCTGCGCACGGCGATCGAGTCCGGGCCACCCGCACTCGATGGTCCTCTACGGCCCGCCGGGCACCGGCAAGACGACGCTCGCGCGGATGACCGCCGAGCACGCCGACGCCGCCTTCGAGGAGCTGTCGGCCGTCAACGCCGGGCGGCCCGAGGTCCGCGAGGTGATGGCGCGTGCGCGCCAGCGGCGCGACGCGGGGCGCGCGACGATCTTCTTCCTCGACGAGATCCACCGCTTCAACAAGGCGCAGCAGGACGCGCTGCTCCCGCCGTCGAGGAGGGGCTGGTCACGCTCATCGGGGCGACGACCGAGAACCCGTACTTCGAGGTCAACTCGGCGCTGCTCTCGCGCGCCCAGATCTACGAGCTGCACGCGCTGGAGCCGGCGGACGTCGAGGGGCTGATGCGGCGCGCGCTCGACGGCGGCGAGTGCGGCGACACGCCGGTCGAGGACGAGGCGGTCGCCTTCCTCGCCGCGCGCTCCGGCGGCGACGCGCGGTCGGCGCTCAACGCGCTCGAGCTCGCGTGCGAGACGGCGGCGCGCGGCGACGGCGGAGCGGTCACGGTGGCCGACGCCGAGGACGCGATGCAGCGCAAGGCGGTCCTCTACGACAAGGCCGGCGACCAGCACTACGACTACATCTCCGCCTGGATCAAGGCGACGCGCGGCTCGGACCCCGACGCGTCGCTCTACTACCTCGCCGCGATGCTCGAGGGCGGCGAGGACGCGCGCTTCATCGCCCGGCGGATGGTCATCCTCGCCTCGGAGGACGTCGGCAACGCCGACCCGCAGGCGCTCGCTGGTCGCGACGGCGGCCGCGCACGCCGTCGAGCACGTCGGGCTGCCCGAGGCGACGCACGCGCTGGCGCAGTGCGCCGTCTACCTCTCGCTGGCGCCGAAGTCGAACGCGTCCTACCTCGCGCTCGGCCGCGCGCGCCGGCACATCGTCGACCACGGCGCCGGCGCCGCCGCCGGGGGCGCTGCGCACCGCCGCGTACCCGGCGGCGCGGCAAGCTCGGGCCGCGGGCAGGGCTACGAGTACCCGCACGACGAGCCCGGCCACGTGAACGACCAGGAGCACATGCCGGACGGGCTCGAGGACCTCCGCTTCTACGCGCCCGACGGCGCCGAGGCCGCGATGGCCGAGCGGCTCGCCGCGATCCGGCGCGCCCGCGGCCGGGAGCCGTGACCGCCCGCTACGACCGGATCGGCCGCTCGTACGAGGCGACGCGCGGGGAGGACCCGCGGATCGCGGCGCAGATCTGGGCCGCGCTGGGCGACGCGGAGACGGTGCTCAACGTCGGCGCGGGGACCGGGCACTACGAGCCGCGCGACCGCGCCGTCACCGCGGTCGAGCCGTCGCCGGTGATGCGCGCGCAGCGGCCGCCCGGGTCGGCGCCGGTGATCGACGCGGTCGCCGGTGCGCTGCCGTTCGCCGACGGCGCCTTCGACGCGGCGATGGCGATCCTCTCCGACCACCACTGGCCCGACCACGACGCCGGCCTGCGCGAGCTGCGCCGGGTGGCGCGCCGCGCCGTGCTGCTCCAGTGGGACAGCACCGGCCGCGAGGCGTTCTGGCTCGCGCGCGACTACATGCCTCGCTGGGCGCTCGACGTCCCGCCGCTGCGCGAGGCGATGGCGGCGCTCGGGCCCGCCCGGTTCGAGGTGGTGCCGATCCCGCACGACTGCCGCGACGGGTTCCTGATGGCGTACTGGCGCCGGCCCGAGGCGTACCTCGACCCGGTCGTGCGGGCGAACATCTCGGTCTTCGCGCTGATGCCCGACGCCGAGGAGGCGGCGCTCGTGGCGAGCGCTGCGCGCGGACCTCGAGTCCGGCGCGTGGCACGAGCGCAACGCGGCGATCCTCGACGGCGGAGTCGCTCGACCTGGGCTACCGGCTCGTCGTCGCGGGATGAGGCTCCCGGAGCTGCGCCGGCGGCCGCGCCGCGGCGCAGCTGCTCGTCCCGGGCGAGCGCGACGCGGCGGACGTCGTGCGCCGGCTGCTCGCCGTCCAGGCGCAGGATCCGCGCGCGGCGCGGGTCGCGCTCGCGCGCCCGCGGCGCCCGCGCGGTGGACGAGTCCGCGCTCGTGACGACCTGGCTGCTGCGCGGCACGCTCCACCTCGTCGCGCGCGACGACCTCCGCTGGCTGCACGCGCTGACCGGCGCGCTCCTGCGCCCGCAGACCGAGCGCCGGCTGGCCGAGCTGGGCGCCGCGCCCGGCGCGATCGCTGCGCGTGATCGAGCGGGCGCTCGCCGGCGGCCCGCAGGTCGCGCGACGAGCTCGCGGACCGGCTCCGCGCCGCGGGCCTCCCGGCCGAGGGCCAGATCGTCCCGCACCTGCTCGGGCTCGCGGCGAGCCACGGCACGCTCGTGCTCGCCGGCGGCGCGTACGCGCTGACCGACGACGTGGTCCCGGCGCGGACGCGCGCGGCCCGACCGCGACGCCGCGCTCGCCGAGCTGGCCCGGCGCTACCTCCGCGGCCACGGCCCGGCGACGCCGGAGGACCTCGCCGCGTGGTCCGGGCTCGGGCTGGGCGACGCCCGCCGCGGGTTCGCGGCGGTCGCCGGCGACCGCGCACGCGCCCGAGCCCGCCGGCGCGGCTCCCGCCGCGGCTGCTCCCGGCCTTCGACCCGTACCTGCTCGGCTGGCGCGACCGCGGCTTCGCCGTCGACGCCGAGCACGCGCGCGCCGTCCACCCGGGCGGCGGGATCATCCGCGCGGTCGCGCTCGTCAACGGCCGCGCGGCCGGGACGTGGAAGCGCGGGCGCGGACGGCGATCGAGCTCGCGCCGTTCGCGCCGCTCCCGCGCGGGTGCGCCGCCGACGCTGGCGCGCGAGGCGCGAGCGGATCGTCAGCGTCGCCGTGACGCGGATCCGCGGGCGCGCGTTGTTCACGTAGCCCTTCGGGTTCCACAGCCCCGCCTCGTCCTCCGGCTGCGTCGCCGCGGACGAGTCCCACGCGCGGACGAGGATCTCGTGCTCGCCCGGCGCGAGGTCCACCGTGGTCCGCCACTGGCGCCACGCCCAGCGGCCGAGGTCCTCGCCCAGCCCGGCCTGGACCCACGACGCGCCGCCGTCGAGCGAGACGTCGACGCGCGCGACGTGGCGCTCGCCGCCCGCGAACGCGTAGCCGCGCACCTCGACCGGCCCGGCGGGGACGGTCGCGCCGTCGGCCGGCGACAGCACGTCGGCGTTGAGCGCGACGATGCCGAGCGGCATCCCGGCGCCGGGCGCGGGCGCGCCGTCCTCGGGCAGCAGCCGGTAGACGACGTGCTGGAAGTAGCCCTCCCAGGGCTCGGCGCGGACCTCGATCCGCTCGAGCCACTTCACGCTGCGCGCGCCGATGTAGCCGGGGACGACGACCCGCAGCGGCGCGCCGTGGACGGGCGCGAGCGGCTCCCCGTTCATCGCCCACGCGAGCAGCACCTCGGGCCGGCGCGCCTTGTCGAGCGGGATCGAGCCGCCGAAGCGCTGCGGCGGCTTGGCCTCCGGGCACTGGTCCGCGCCGTCGAAGCCGACGTGCGCGGCCTCCTCGCGCGGGCCGGCGAGCGCGATCACGTCGGCGAGCCGGACGCCGGTCCACGTCGCGGTGCCGGTCGCGCCCGGGCCCCACGGCGCCTCGCCGGGGATGTCGCGGATCGCGATCAGGCCCGCGCGGCGGTTGCCCGCGCACTGGAGCGTCGCGGTGACCGTGCACGAGCGGAACGCCTCGCGCAGCGTCGAGAGCGAGAGCGAGAGCTCGCGCTCCACGAGCCCGTGGACGCGCAGGTGCCAGGCGCCCGGGTCGAGCTCGGGCACGGCGCCGTGACCGCGGACGTAGAACGCGTCGGTCGCCGTGATCGGGCTCTCGTCGAGCGCGCCGAGATCGGTCTCGGCGTTGAACGGCTCCTCCTCGTAGACGATCAGGCTGGGGCGCTTGCCGTAGCGGCTCACGCCCCGCAGCCTAGGGCGCGGCGGTCGCCTGCGGCGCGGCGGCCGCGGCGGCGGCGGCGCCGCCGGCGCGGCGGCGCGACCGGCACCGTGAGCCGGATCGCGAACCCGACGAGCGCGTTGATCGCCACGACGATCGCCGCGACCTGGCGGTCGTCGAGCGACGGCATCAGGCCGAGCAGGATCAGCATGGGCAGGATCGACGCGACGAGCGTGCCGATCGCGGCGGGCTCCTTCTTGAGCACCAGCTTGAGGTTGCGCATCGTGCGCTCCACCTCCTTCGGGGGGTTGACTGCACTCTCGACCACGCGCGGGCGCGCGGTCATTCCCCATCAGGGATGAATCAGGCGGCCCGCGCCCGCGGCGTGAGCCGGACGCGGTCGGGCAGCAGCGGGACGACGACGCGCTTGACGTACTCCGCGCCGCCGTGCAGCGCGACCGCGCGCGCGGGGTCCCAGCGCAGCCCGTACTGGCGCCGGATGTCGCGCGGGAGCAGCCCGACGGTGATCTGGTTCGCCAGCTCGAGCAGCGGCCGCGCGGCGAGCGGGACCGGCGGCTTGCAGCACGATCTGGATCGCGAGCTCGCGCGCGGCCGGCGTGACGATGAGGTCGCCGCCGTGGAGCATCCCGCGCATGTAGGCGTCGAACTCGCCGATCGAGGCGGGCATGTCGCCGTCGCGCAGCCCGAACAGCCGCCCGATCACGCGATAGTCCTGCCAGTAGCCCTCGCGCTCGGCGGTGCTCATCGTCCGGACGTACTTCGCGTAGACGACGAGCGCGGAGTCGACGAGGCAGGCGAGGATCCAGAGCAGGAGATCGGGGTCGTCGGCGGCGAACGGCGTCCCGGCCGGGAAGCGCCCGACCGGCTCCTCCGTCACGCCGCGGACGCGCCGGTGCATGGCGCGGACGCGCCGCGTCGCCCGGTCGGCGTCCTCCCGCGTGCCGAACCCGATCGTGTCCATGACCTGCGCCGTCCGCGCCAGCCGCTCGTACGGCTCGTCGAGCGATCCGGTGTGCGCGAAGAAGCCCACGAACGCCACCGGATGCGCCGCCTGCATCAGCAGCGCGCGCTGTCCCGAGAGCGCCACGGCGCTCTCCCGGTGCACCCGCCGCAGCATCGAATCGTCGGTGAAGTAACCCATCCCTCCGTGGATACGCACCGTAGTACCGTGGAGATTGATGCCCGCCGCCGCCTATGCAGGAAAGGAATGCGTCTGCCAGTTCCGTCGCGGCATCTGCGACCAGACGTGCGTGAGCGGCATGCTCGAGACGCCGTTCTACATCGCCTGCCTGAAGCTGACGGGCCGCCGCTGCCTCGTCGTCGGCGGCGGTGAGATCGGGCTCGAGAAGGTCGAGGGGCTGCTCGCCTGCGACGGCCGCGTCGTGCTCGTCGCACCCGACGCGGTCCCCGAGCTGCGGACCCTGGCCGACGAGGGCTCGATCGAGTGGATCCGGCGCGAGTACGAGCCCGGCGACCTCGAGCGGACCTTCATCGCGATCGCGGCGACCGACGACACCGACACGAACATCCGCGTCTACGAGGACGCGGAGCGGCGGGCGATGCTCGTCAACATCGTCGACGTCCCGCCGCTGTGCAACTTCATCCTGCCGGCGATCGTCCGCACCGGCCCGCTCGCGATCGCGATCTCGACCGCCGGCGCGTCGCCCGCGCTGGCCAAGCGGATCAAGCGCCAGATCGCCGAGGAGTTCGGCGCCGAGTACGCCCGCCTCGCCGTGATGCTCAACGACGTCCGCGGCTGGGCCAAGGGGACGCTCCCGACCTACCAGGACCGCAAGGCGTTCTTCGAGGAGATCGTCAACGGCGAGCCCGACCCGGTCGCGCTGCTGCGCGCCGGGGACGAGGACGCGGTGCGCGACCTGATCGCCGCCGCGCAGCGCACGCACACGCCCGCCGCGGCGTGATCGAGCTCGACGACGTCCGCCGCGCGGCCGCGCGGATCGACGGCGTCGCGCACCGGACGCCGGTGATCCGCTCGCGCACGCTCGACGAGCGCACCGGCGCGACCGTCGCGCTCAAGCCGGAGAACCTCCAGCGGATCGGCGCCTTCAAGTTCCGCGGCGCCTACAACGCGATCGCCCAGCTCGAGCGGCGTGCGGGGCGTCGTGACCGCCTCGTCGGGCAACCACGCCCAGGCCGTCGCGCTGTCGGCCGCGCTGCACGATCTCCCGGCGACGATCCTGATGCCCGAGGACGCGCCCGCCTCGAAGGCCGCCGCGACCGAGGGCTACGGCGCGACGATCGTGCGCTACGACCGCTACGAGGACGACCGCGAGGCGCTCCTGCGCGAGCGCGCCGAGCGGGACGGGCTGACGATCGTCCACCCGTACGACGACGAGCGGATCATGGCCGGCCAGGGCACCGCGGCGCTCGAGCTGATCGAGGACGGCGGCGCGCTCGACGTCCTGCTCGTCCCCGTCGGCGGCGGCGGGCTGATCGCCGGCTGCGCCACGGCGGCGACGGCGCTCTGCCCCGGCGTCCGCGTGATCGGCGTCGAGCCCGCGGCCAGCGACGACACCGCCCGGTCGCTCGCGGCCGGCGAGCGCGTGAGCGTCCCGCCGCCCCGCACGATCGCCGACGGCCAGCAGCTCGACATCCCCGGCGAGCACACCTTCCCGGTCGTGCGCGAGCGCGTCGCGGCCGTCGTGACGGTCACCGACGAGCAGATCGTCGCCGCGATGCGGTTCGCCTTCGAGCGGCTCAAGCTGGTGCTCGAGCCGAGCGGCGCGTCCGCCCTCGCGGCGCTCCTCCACGGCCGCGCGGACGTCGCCGGCGCCCGCACCGGGGTGGTCCTCTCGGGCGGCAACGTCGACGTCGATCGCTTCCGCGGATTGACCGCGTCCTAGGATGCTCGCGGGCATGCGCACCGCGATCCTCACCATCTCGACCTCCGTCAGCAGCCGCCTGGCGGAGGACCGCTCGGGTCCCGTGCTCGCCGGGCTGGCCGAGGGCGCCGGCTGCGAGATCGTCGGGATGGAGGTCGTCCCCGACGACTTCGCGCTGATCGAGGACCGGCTCCAGCACTTCGTCGACCAGCACTGCGACCTGATCTTCACCACCGGCGGCACCGGCATGACGCCCGACGACATCACGCCCGAGGCGACGCGCGTGGTGATCCACCGCGAGGCGCCCGGGCTCGCCGAGGCGATGCGCGCGGAGTCGGCCCGCCACACGCCGCTCGGGATCCTCGGGCGCGGGATCGCCGGCATCGCCGAGGCGACGCTGATCGTCAACTTCCCCGGCAGCCCCAAGGCGGTGACCCAGCTCTTCCCCGTGATCGCTCCCGTGCTCGCGCACGCCGTCCAGACGCTGCGCGGGGACTCGAGCCATGGCAACGGCCGCCACCACAGCGCCGGCTGAGCCGGCGGTCGCGCTCGAGGGGGTCGGCCGGGCCTACGGCGAGCGCGTCGCGCTGCGCGACGTCTCGTTCACGCTCCCCGCCGGCGCGACCGTCGCCGTGTTCGGCGCCAACGGCGCCGGCAAGACGACGCTGCTGCGGCTCCTCGCCGGGCTGCTGCGGCCGCACGCCGGGGTGGCCACGGTGCTGGGCGCGCGGTTCCCGGAGGAGGCGTGGCGGGCGCGCGGGCGGACGGGGCTGCTCGCGCACGACCCGCTGCTCTACCGCGACCTGACGGTGCGCGAGAACCTGCGCTTCCACGCGCGCCTGCACGGCGTGCCGGACACCCGCGCCGACGCGCTCGTGGCGCAGGTCGGGCTCGCGGCGCGGGCCGACGACCCCCTGCGCACGCTCTCGCGCGGGATGGCGCAGCGGGCCGCGATCTGCCGCGCGGTCCTGCACGAGCCGGAGCTGCTGCTGCTCGACGAGCCGCTCGCGAACCTCGACCCGGGCGGGGCGATCGCCGTCGCGCCGCTGATCGGGCGCGAGGCCGGCCCGGCGCGGGTCCTGATCTCGCACGACGCCGAGCAGGGCCTGGCCGAGGCCGACCACGTGCTCGGCCTGCGCGCGGGCCGGGCGGCGATCTGGGCGCCCGCCGGCGCCGTCTCGCTGGCCGAGGTCCGGGGGCTGTACGCGTGAGGACCACGGTCGCGGCCCTGATCCGCAAGGACCTCCAGCTCGAGCGGCGCTCGTTCGAGTCGGTGCCGGCGATGCTGATGTTCAGCGTCACGGTCTTCGTCCTGTTCCACTTCGGGCTCGACCGCAACGCGCTCGCCGGCGACCTCGCCGCCGGCGTGCTGTGGGTGACGCTGCTGCTGGCCGCGGTGCTCGGGATGAACCGGCTGTTCGTGGCCGAGCGCGAGCAGGGCGGCTTCGACGCGTTCCTGCTCGCCCCCGTCGACCGCACGGCGATGTTCGTGGCCAAGGCCGCGGTGCTGCTCGGGTTCCTCGTCGCCGTCGAGCTGATCGCGGTGCCGGCCTTCGTGCTGCTGCTGCTCGAGCCGGGGATCGGGCAGGCGCTGCCCGAGCTGCTCGCGGTGCTGCTCCTGGCCGACCTGGGGATCGCCGTCGTGGGCACGCTGGTCGGCGCGCTGGGGGTCCAGACCCGGGCCCGCGACCTGATCATCCCGCTGATCGCGCTGCCGCTGCTCGTGCCCGTCGTGATCGGCGCGGCGCAGGCCACCGCGCCATTGTTCGAGGCAGGCGGCGCGGACGCGCTCGAGCTGCGCTGGCTGGGCGTCCTCGCCCTCTATGATGCGGTCTTCGGCCTCCTCGCCTACGCCGTCTTCGATTACCTGCTGGAGGAGTAGCCGAACCCGAGACATGACCTTCGGCCGCGGGCTCCGGCCCTTCTCCATCGCCTCCGCCGTGCTGATCACGGGAGCGTTCGCGCTGGTCTTCTTCTACGCGCCGAACGACGCCGACCAGGGCTTCGTGCAGAAGATCTTCTACCTGCACGTCCCGCTCGCGATCGCGGCGCTGTGCGGCTTCGTGGCCGGCGGGATCTACGGGATCCTGCACCTGCGCTCGAACGACCGCTCGCACGACCTGCGCTCGTACGTCGCGATCCACATCTCGCTGATCTTCGCCGTCGGCGCGCTGATCACCGGCTCGATCTGGGCGCGCGCGTCGTGGGGCCACTGGTGGGTCTGGGACGAGCCGACGCTGGTCTCGTTCCTGATCGTCTTCCTGCTCTACGCCTGCTACCAGCCGCTCCGCTTCTCGATCGAGGATCCGGAGCGCCAGGCGCGCTACGCGTCGGTGTTCGCGATCGTCGCGGGCGCCTTCGTCCCGCTCAACTTCATGGCCGTCCGGCTCGCCGAGTCGCTCGCCCACCCGCGCGTGCTGAGCACGACCGGCGGCGCGATGCCGGGCGACATGCGGATGACCTTCCTCGTCTCGCTCGTCGGCATGGGGTGCCTGTTCGTGACGCTGTGGAAGTACGAGCTGGCCGCCAAGTCCGCCTCGATCCAGCTGCGCTCGCTGCGCCGGCGCCTCGCCGGCGACGAGGGGCTCGCCCCGCTGCAGCGCTCCGCCGCCCCCCAACAGCTCTGATGCCCGCGCTCCCCCTCGACGACGCCGGCCCGTACGTCGCGGCCGCCTACCTGGTCTTCCTGGCGCTGATCCTGATCTACGTCGCGATCATGGCGACGAAGCTCGGGCGCGTGGAGAAGGAGATCAGCGAGCTGGCCGAGATCGTCGAGCGGCGCGAGCGCGAGCGCGAGCCGCGCCGGAGGAGGAGCGCGTGTGAGCGAGCTGCTGCTGCTCGGCACGTCGCACAAGACCGCGCCGCTGTCGCTGCGCGAGCGCGTGGCGCTGACCGACACGCGCGCCGACGCGTTCCTGCGCGAGCTCGCCGACCATCCGGAGGTCCGCGAGGCGGTCGTGCTCTCGACCTGCAACCGGACCGAGCTCTACGTCGTCGTCGGCGACCCCGTCGAGGCGGAGACGACCGTGCTCGGGATGCTGGCGCGGCGCGCCGGGCTGCGGCCGACCGAGCTGCTCGAGGGCATCTACACGCACACGAACTGCGACGCCGCGCGCCACCTCTACCGCGTGACGAGCGGCCTCGACTCGATGATCGTCGGCGAGGCCGAGGTCCAGGGCCAGGTCAAGCGCGCCTACGAGCTCGCGCTCGCCGCGCAGACGACCGGGCCGCTGACGAACAAGCTGTTCCGCGCCGCGCTGGCCACCGGCAAGCGCGTGCGGAGCGAGACGGCGGTCGGCGCCGGCGGCGGCAGCGTCGCCTCGGTCGCGGTCGACGTCGCGCGGACCGCGCTCGACGGGCTCGCGGGCCGCCACGTGCTGATCATCGGCGCCGGCGAGACCGCGGAGCTGACCGCGCGGGCGCTGACCGAGCAGGGCGTCTCGACGATGTTCGTCGCCAACCGGCGGCGCGAGCGGGCGATCGCGCTCGCCCAGCGCTTCGGCGGCGACACGGTCGCGTTCGACGCGCTGCCCGCCGAGCTCGAGCGGGCCGACATGGTGATCGCCTCGACCTCGTCGCCGCACGCGCTCGTCGGCGCGGAGGAGCTCGCGCTGGTCTGCGAGGCGCGCGGCGGGCGGCCGCTGCTGCTGCTCGACCTCGCGGTCCCGCGCGACATCGATCCCGCCTGCGCCGCGCTGCCGGGCGTCACGCTCGTCGACGTCGACGGCCTCCAGGCCCGCGTCGCGCGCACGCACGTGGAGCGCCGGCTCGAGGCGCGCCGCGCCGAGGCGGTCGTCGAGGAGGAGATCCAGGCGTTCGCCGGCTGGCTCGGGACGCTCGAGGTGCTGCCCACGATCACCGCGCTGCGACAGCAGGCGGACGAGCTCGTCGAGCGGCTGCTGGCCGAGAACGCCCAGCGCTGGGAGGGCATGACCGACCGGGACCGCGAGCGCATCGAGGCGATGCTCCGGGCCGCCGTCAAGCGCCTGCTGCACGAGCCGACGACGCGGATCCGCGCGCTCGACGCCGAGCACCGCCACGCGCGGCTGTCGCTGCTGCGCGAGCTGTTCGGGCTCGAGGACGCCGCGACGGTCGCCGGCGGCGACGCCGAGGTGCACGAGCTGCGCCCGCGCTCTTGAGGCTCGGGACGCGCGGCAGCCGGCTGGCGCTCGCGCAGGCGCGCTGGGTCGCGGCCCGGCTGCCCGGCGAGGTCGAGCTCGTCGAGATCACCACCGCGGGCGACCTGCGCCGCGCCGCGGGCGACAAGTCGCGCTGGACCGGCGCGCTGGAGCGGTCGCTCGCCGAGGGCGAGATCGACCTCGCGGTCCACAGCGCGAAGGACGTGCCGGGCGAGCTGGCGGAGGGCACGGCGATCGCCGCGGTCCCGGCGCGCGAGGATCCGCGCGACGTGCTCGTCGGTGTCCCGTCGCTCGAGGCCCTGCCGGAGGGCGCGCGGGTGGGGACCAGCGCGCTGCGGCGGCGCGCCCAGCTCCTCGCGGTGCGGCCCGACCTCGACGTCGTCGATCTGCGCGGCAACGTCGACACGCGGCTCGGGCGGCTGGCGGACGGCGAGGTCGACGCGCTCGTGCTCGCCGCCGCCGGGCTCGCGCGGCTCGGTCGCGACGACGTCGCGACCGCGGCCCCGGCCGGGCCGGTGTTCGTGCCGGCCCCGGGCCAGGGCGCGCTGCTCGTCCAGGGGCGCATCGGCGACGACCGCGCGGCGGCGGTCGACGACGCGGGCGCGCGGGCGGCGGTGACCGCCGAGCGGCGGGTCGCGGCCCGCCTCGGCGCCTCCTGCCAGACCGCGATCGGCGTGTTCGACGACGGCGTCGCGCTGCGCGCGTTCGCCGGCCTGCCCGACGGCTCCGAGTGGCTCGTCGACGAGCTGCCCTCGGGCGCCGCCGACGCGCTCGCCGACCGGCTGCTGGCGACGGGCGCGGCCGACCTGCTGGCGCGCGCCGAGGCGATGGTCGCGTGACCGTCTACCTCGTCGGCGCCGGGCCGGGCGACCCCGGCCTGCTGACCGTGCGCGCCGCGGAGCTGATCGCGCGCGCCGACGTCATCCTCCACGACCGCCTGATCCCGGCCGAGGCGCTGGCCGGCGCCCGCCCGGACGCCGAGATCGTCTACGTCGGCAAGCAGGGCGGCGGGCCGCAGATGCCGCAGGAGGAGATCCACCGGCTGCTGCTCGAGCACGCCCGCGCCGGCCGCGACGTCGTGCGGCTCAAGGGCGGCGACCCGTTCGTGTTCGGCCGCGGCGGCGAGGAGGCGCTCGTCTGCGCCGAGGCGGGGATCCCGTTCGAGGTCGTCCCCGGCATCACCGCCGGCGTGGCGGCGCCCGCCTACGCCGGGATCCCCGTCACGCATCGCGAGCTGGCCTCCGGCGTCGCGTTCGTCACCGGGCACGAGGATCCGGCCAAGCCCGAGACCGCGCTCGACTGGCCCGCGCTCGCGGCGTTCCCGGGCACGCTGGTCTTCTACATGGGCGTCCGCTCGCTGCCGCGGATCGCCGAGCAGCTCGTCGCGGGCGGCCGGCCCGCCGAGCGAGCCGGTCGCGGTCGTCGAGCGCGGGACGCTGCCCGGCCAGCGCACGCTGCTGGCCACGCTCGCCGACGTCGGGGCGAGAGGCGGAGGCGGCGGGCATCCGCGCGCCGGCGATCACGCTCGTCGGGCCGGTCGCGGCGCTGCGCGAGCAGCTCGGCTGGCTCGAGCGGCGGCCGCTGCACGGGGTGTCGGTCGCCGTGACGCGGGCGCGGCCGCAGGCGAGCGGCCTGGCGGCGCGGCTGCGCGAGCTCGGCGCGACCGTCGTGGAGGCGCCCGCGATCCGGATCGAGCCGCTGGCGCCCGAGCTGCCGGACCTCGCCGCGTTCGACCTGGTCTGCGTCACGTCGCCGAACGGCGCGCACGCGCTGTTCGAGCGGCTCGCCGCCGCCGGCCTCGACGCGCGCGCGCTGGCCGGCGCGACGGTCGCGGCGATCGGGCCGGGCACCGCGCGGGCGCTCGGCGAGCACGGCGATCCGCGCCGACCTCGTGCCGGACCGCGCGGTCGCCGAGGGCCTGGCCGACGCGCTCGGGGAGGTCGCGGTCCGGCGTGCGCTGGTCGTGCGGGCGCGCGAGGGCCGCGACGTGCTCCCGGACGCGCTGCGCGAGCGCGGCGCCGAGGTCGAGCTGCTCGCGCTCTACGAGACCGTGGCCGAGCCGCTCGACGGCGCGACCGCGGAGGCCGCCGCGGCGGCGGACTACGTCACGTTCACGTCGGCCTCGACCGTGCGCTTCTTCCTCGCCGCGGCGGGCGCGCTCGACGGCCCGCGGATCGCCTCGATCGGCCCGGCGACGAGCGCCGCGCTGCGCGACGCGGGGATCGAGCCGGACCTGGAGGCCGACCCGCACACGCCGGACGGCCTCGTCGCCGCGCTGGTCGCCGACGCCGCCGCCCGGGCGTAGGCTCGGCGGCGCGATGCGCCCGATCACGTTCCTCTCGGACTACGGCACGGCCGACGAGTTCGTCGGCGTCGTGCACGCGGTGATCGCCCGCCAGGCGCCCGACGTGCGGGTGATCGACCTCGCGCACGGGATCCCGCGCCACGGGGTCCTCCAGGGCGCCCTGACGCTGGCGCGGGCGCTGCCGTACGCGCCGCGCGGCGTGCATCTCGCGGTCGTCGACCCCGGGGTCGGCGCGGAGCGGCGCGCGGTGGCGCTCCAGACCGCGGACGAGGACCGGCTGCTGGTCGGGCCCGACAACGGGCTGCTGCTGCCCGCCGCCGAGCGGTTCGGCGGGATCGCGGCGGCGGTCGAGATCTCCGCCTCGCCGTGGCGGCTCGAGCCGGTCTCGGCGACGTTCCACGGCCGCGACGTCTTCGCGCCGGTCGCCGCGCGGCTCGCGGCGGGCGCGCCGCTCGCCGAGGCGGGCACCCCGCTCGAGCCCGTCGAGCTGGTGCCGCTCGACCTGCCGCTCCCGCGGCGCGAGCCGGGCGGCCTGCGCGCGACGGTGATCGGGATCGACACGTTCGGCAACGTCGCGCTGCTCGCCGACCACCGCGACCTCGAGGCGGCCGGCCTGGCGCTCGGCGCGCCGGTCGTCGTCCGCGCGGGCGAGACCGAGCTCACGGCGACCTACGTCCGCACGTTCGCCGACGTCGCGGCGGGCGACGCGCTCGTGTTCGAGGACGCCGCGCGGATGGCCGCGGTCGCCGTCAACACCGGGCGGGCGGCGGCGCGGCTGGGCGTCCGGCCGGGCGACGAGCTGACGCTCGCGGCGCCGTGATCGGCCGCCCGCGCCTGCACCTGCGCGCGACGCCGTCGACGAACGACCGCGCGCGCGACCTCGCCGCCGCCGGCGCGCCGCACGGGACGCTCGTGACCGCGGGCGTCCAGACCGCCGGGCGCGGGCGCCAGGGCCGCGCGTGGGCCGCGCCGCCGGGGAGCGCGCTGCTCTGCTCGCTCGTGCTGCGCGCGCACGACGACCTGCTGCCGCTGCGCGCGGGGCTCGCCGTCGCCGACCTCGCGGGCGCGGACGCGCAGGTCAAGTGGCCGAACGACGTCCTCGTCGGCGGTCGCAAGCTCGCCGGCGTCCTGGTCGAGGCGCGGCCGCAGGAGGGCTGGGCCGTGCTGGGGATCGGCGTCAACGTCGCGGTCGACCCGGCCGCCCTGCCGCCCGAGGTGCGCGACCGCGCGGCGACGCTCGGGCGGCCGCGCGCGCGCGCTCGAGCCGGCGCTGGACGAGCTGCTGCGCGCGCTCGCCGCGCGGCTGGACGAGCCGGCGCGCGACTGCCTCGCCGCGCTGCGGGCCCGCGACGCGCTGCGCGACCGCCCCGTGCGCTGGGCCGGCGGCGCGGGCACCGGCGCGGGGATCCGCGACGACGGCGCGCTGCTCGTGCGGCGCGCCGGCGGCGCGCTCGAGGCGCTCGCCGCCGGCGAGGTCCACCTGGAGGGCTAGAAGAGCGCGGGCGCCATCGCGCCCTCGAGCTCGAGCATGCGGCGCTTCGTGTCGATCCCGCCCGGCGCCGAGAAGCCGGTCAGGCGCCCGTCCGCGGCGACGACGCGGTGGCAGGGGACGACGATCGGGAACGGGTTCTGCCCCAGCGCGCGGCCGACGGCCTGCGCCGCGCCCGGCTCGCCGATCCGGGCCGCGACCTCGCCGTAGGAGGTCGGTCTCCCCGGGCGGGACCGTGCGGGTGACGGCGAACACGCGGCGGTTGAACTCCGGCACGCCGGCGGTGTCGAGCGCGATGCCCGACCAGGTCGTCGCGCTCGCCCTCGAACAGGCGGGCGATCCGCGCGATCGCCGCGGCGACGGGCGGGTCCGGCGCGGACTCCTCCGCGCCGGGGTGCCCGCGGAGGATCCGCCGGCGCAGGGCGGCGTCGTCGCGCTCCGGGAGGAGGACGCCGGTGATGCCGTGATCGCCCCAGACGAGCGCGCAGCGGCCGAGAACGGTGTCGAAGCAGGTGAAGCGGTCCATGCCCTTCGAACGTATCAGCGGCGCCGGGCGTGAGCTACGCGACGTCGATCGCGAGCGGGTCGGCGGCGTGCTCGCCGGCGAGCACGCCCGCCGGCGGGCGCGCCAGCGGCTCGTCGGCCTGGTAGACGATCGTGACCGTGTAGCGCCCGGGGCGCTGCGGCCGCGCGTAGTGGAACACGTCGAACACCGTCGTCAGCGCCGCGCCGGGGGCGAGCTCCGCGTAGTCCTCCGGGCCGGGCAGGTCGCGCTCGTAGTCGATCGTGGCGACGGCGGCGGGCGCGCCGTCGGCGTCGCGCACGTCGGCCCACAGCTCGCGCGAGATCGCGTCGCGGTAGCCGGGCGCCAGCCGCCGGTTGACCAGCAGGGGGTCGGGCGACGGTGTTCGTGATCGTGACCGCGACGGGCGCCGGCGCCGAGCGCGCGAGCGCGGCGGAGAGCGACGCGTCGACGCGGAGGTCGCTCACGGCCGCACGACCGCGTCGTAGTTCACGAGCAGCGGCGCGTTCGCCGCCTGCTCGGCGGGCGGGCGATCGGGCACGCTCAGACGTCGTCGGCGGAGAACGTGTCGCAGTCGGCCGGCTCGCCGCTCGCGCGGCCGCGCTCGAACCACGTGCGCCGCTGCGCCGAGGTGCCGTGCGTGAACGTGTCCGGGTTGACCCGGCGGCCGGCGCGCGACTGGATCCGGTCGTCGCCGACCGCCTCGGACGCGTTCAGCGCCTCGTCGAGATCGCCGGGGTCGAGGTCCTCGAACACCGTGCTCGCCCAGACGCCGGCGTAGCAGTCGGCCTGCAGCTCGAGCCGGACCGAGGCGTCGTTGGCGCGGTCCGGGTCCGAGCGGCGGATCTGCTCGACCTTGGCGCTCGTCCCGAGCTGCTGCTGGACGTGGTGCCCCATCTCGTGGGCGATCACGTACGCCCAGGCGAAGTCCCCGGACGCGCCGAGCTGGCGCGCCATGTCGCGGTAGAAGGAGAGGTCCAGGTAGACGTACTGGTCGCCCGGGCAGTAGAACGGCCCGACGGCCGAGGTCGCCGATCCGCAGGCGGTGTTGACGGCGCCGTTGTAGAGGACGAGCTTCGCGCGCTCGTACGGGCGGCCCGGCGGCCTTGAACGTCCGCTCCCAGGTGCCCTGGACGTCGTTGAAGACGTAGACCGAGAAGTCGCGCAGGTCCTTGTCCGGGTCCTCGCCCGCGGGGAGCGGCTGGCCGTTCGGCGCCTGCGCGGTCGAGTCGAAGCCGGCCGGGACGTCGAACGCGCTCCCGCCCCCGCCGCCGAGCAGCGAGAAGGCCAGCACGAGCAGGACGCCGACGATGCCCGAGCCCGCCGCCGACCGGGAGCGCCGCGCCGCCGGGGCGCCGGCCTCCGCCGCCACCGCCGCCGCGGACGTCGATGACGTCGGCCTCGGATCCGCCCTTGCGCCACTTCATGCCCGCGGGACGATATCCGCCCGCGCGGGTCGTCAGGCCGCTTCGGGCGCCTTGGCGGTGCGGCGGCGCGGGCGCGGCTTGGGCGGCTCGCCGTCGGCGATGGCCTCCTCGGCCGCGCGGACGGCGCGGCTGCGGGAGGCGGTGGGCTCGGGATCGGCGGCCTTGGCGCGCGTCCCGGACTCGGCCGCCGGCGTGTCGCCGTTCGCGGCCTCGACGGCGGCGGTGACGGCGCCGCGGCGGCTCGCGCGGTCGGCCGCGGCGGACGTGCTCGCCGCCTTGGTGGACCGGCGCCGCGGCTTGGGGGCGTCGCCGTTCTCCGCGGGCGCGTCGGCCGGCGCGGCCGCGGCCTTGGCGGTGGTGCGGCGGCGGCGCGGCTTGGGCGCCTCGTCGGTCGCGGCCTCGGCGGTCGGCGGGAGCGTCGGCGGTCGCGGTCGTCGCGCGCCGGCCGGCCTTCGTCGCGCGCGGCGGCGGCGCGGCGTCGGCGGCCTCGGCGTCGCCGGCGGGCGCCGCGACGGCGGCCTCAGCCGTGGCCTTCGGCGCGCGGCGGCGGCGCGGCTTCGGCGCCTCCTCGGTGCGCGGCCTCGGCGGGCGTCGGCGTCGGCGGCCTCAGCCGTGGCCTTCGTCGCGCGCGGCGGCGGCGCGGCTTCGGCGCCTCCTCGGTCGCCGGCCTCGGCGGGCGCCGCGTCGGCGGCCTCGGCCGTCGGCCTTCGTCGCGCGGCGGCGGCGCGGCTTCGGGCGCCTCGTCGGCGCGTCGCGCCGGCGTCTCCGCGGGCGCGTCGGCGGCCGGCGTCTCCGCGGGCGCCTTCTTCGCGCGCCGGCGGCGGACGGGCTTCGCGTCCTCGTCGGGGTCGATCTTGACGCTGCGGCGGCGCGGGCGCTTCGGCGCCTCCTCGTCCGTCGCGTTCGCCGCGGCCTGGACGGCGGCGATCGCGGCCATCAGCGGCGAGTCGGACTCGGTGACCGGCTTGCGCTCCGGCACCTCGACGACCTCGCCGTCCTCCAGCAGCCCGGGCGCGACGGCGGCCTCGAGCGCGACCTCGGGCGCGACGCCCTCCGCGCCCTTCTTCTTGCGCCGGCGCGAGCCGCGCCGGCCCTTGCCGCCCTTGGGGAAGTTGCGCAGCAGCTCGCGGGCGAGCGCGGCGGGCTTGCGCGACATCCGCGTCCGCGCGCCGTTGATGACCTCGCCGGCCTCGGCGGTGTGCGGGATCGCGGCCGCGAGCAGCGCGGCGGAGAGCCGCCGGTCCTGCTGGCGCGCGGCGTGGACGAGCCGGCGCGCGTTGCGGGCGTGCGCGGCGCCGGACGAGTTCACGAGCAGCCCGAGCAGCCGCTTCGTCTCGGGCCAGCGCTGCACGGCGTACTCCTCGTGCACCTCGCGCGTCATGTTCGCGCAGCGCCAGATCCAGTTGTTGGCCTGGTCGCGGCGGCCGACCTTCTTCTCGGCGAGCGCCTGGAGCACGGACTTGACGCCCTCGCGCTTGTCGTCGCGCGGCCAGGACTCGACGAAGTCCAGCGCGCGGTCGAACGCCTCGGCGTCGCGCGACGCGGCGATCTCCTGCAGCGCGCGCAGCCGCAGCTGGGCGTTCTTGTTGCGGTCGACCGCGGTGATCAGGAACGTGCGCTTGAGCTCGCCGCCCTGGTCGAAGTGGAGCATCGCCCGCGCGCGGCGCCAGCCCGCGGGGGCGACCCGGGCGCCGGCCAGCGCGGCCCACTGGACCTGCTCGCCGTAGTCCAGGTGCTCGACCGCGATCCGCCAGAGCTCGCGCTCGAAGACCTCGATGCGGCGGTTCTCGTCCGCGGTCACCGGCAGCACGCGGCGCTCGACGCGCAGCCGCCGCCCGCGGCCGCGGCGCACCGGGCCGACGACGATCGCGCCGCCGCGGTAGACCTCGCGGTCGAGCAGCGAGTGCAGCGTCACGACCGGGTCGTCGTGCTTCGTCGCGGGATGGACGAAGTCGACGACGATGCCGGCCTCCTTGCCGGGGTGCCGGCGGGTGACGCGGCCGACGCGCTGCTGGTAGATGCGCTTGGACGCCGTCGGGGCGAGGTGCATGCAGACGGTCGCGCGCGGCGAGTTCCAGCCCTCGGCGAGCAGCTGCGCGTTGACGAGCACGTCGATCTCGCCGCGCTCGTAGCGGGCGAGGATCTGCGCGAGCTCGCGCTTCGGCGTCTCGCCCGAGACGGCCTGGGCCTTCAGGCCGACGTCGCGGAACGCCTCGGCGACGTTGTAGGCGTGGCGCACGCCGGCGGCGTAGACGACGCCGGGCACGCCGTTGAAGCGGGTCTTGTAGAGGTCGGCGACCGCGAGGTTGAACGGCAGCTGGTCGAGCAGCTCGGCCAGCATCTCCTGGTCGAACTCGGTGTCGACCTCGCCGCGGCGCAGCGGCACCTTGGCGATCGTGCGGACGCCGGGGCCCGGCGGGATCCGCACGCAGCGCAGCGGCGAGATGACGCCGCGGCGCGCGGCCTGCGCGAGGTCGAAGCGCGAGGTCTGCGTCGGGAAGAGGTCGGTGACGTGGCGGGCGATCAGCGCGCCCGTCGCCGTCATGCCGACGAACACCGGCTCGTGCCAGTTGCGGATCGAGGCGGAGGTCTTCTCGCCGAGCGCCGTGTGCGCCTCGTCGCAGATGACGATCGCGTAGGCGTCGGAGACGTTGCCCGCGTTGCGGACGAACCACTGGTAGGTCTCGACCGTCACCGGGCCGTCGGCGCGGTCCTGGCCGCGGACGAGCGGCGGGGCGATGCGCTTGCCGTAGCCGCGGTCGCGCAGCTCGCCGAGGAACTGGTCGACGAGGTTGCGGCGGTGCGTGAGGATCAGGATGCCGCCGGTCCGCGAGCCCTCGACGAAGCCGAGCGCCGCGACGGTCTTGCCGGCGCCGGTCGCGTGCTCGAACCAGAAGCGCTTGGCGGCGTTGGGGTCCTCGGGCGCCTCGGGCAGCTGGTCCTCGGCGCTGTCCTCGGGCGGCGCCTCGTCCTCCCAGTCCTGCGGCTCCTCGGGCTCGTCCTCGTCCTCGCCCTCCTCGCCGGGGATCCCGGCCGAGGCGAGCGCGGCGGCGTCCTCCGCGCTGATGGCGCCGTTCCCGTTCCCGTTGCCGTTGCCCGACTCGGCGAGCAGCGCGGTGAGCGTGCCGGAGAGCGCGTCGACCTGGTGGGCCGAGAGCAGCGTCCCGTCCGCGAGCCGGGGCTCCTCCTCGCTCAGCAGCCGGTCGAGGCCGAGCAGCAGCGACCAGCGCTGGCGCCAGCCGACCGACGGGACCTTGGCGCCCTCCTCGAGCTCGGCGAGCGCGGCGTCGAAGGCGCGGCGGCGGGGCGTGCCGGCGGCGAGGGCGACCGCGGCGTCCTCCCCGGCGAGCACGAACGGCTCGCGGGTGAACGCGGCGGCGCGGGCGATCGCGTCGTCGTCAGGGATGGCAGGCGCGGCCTGGACGGCCACTGGCGTGGATTCGGCCATACGGCTCGGTCAAATACAGGTGGAGGGAGTCGCGACGTACGTCCGGTGCGCGGCTCCGCGGATCCGCGGGCCGAGTCCGAGGCCAGATCGTCGGGAGGGTTCCCGGAAGGCCGCGAGGATCGGACACCGCGAGTGCCTCCCATTGAAGCAGAATGCGGAGCGGTTTCCATCCACGTGCCACCCTATGAGCCGTGAAGCGCGTCATCCCGTGGGTCCTCGGCGTCGTCGTCCTGACCGCCGTGGTGGCGATCGGCCTCGCCCAGGCGGGCGGGAACAAGAGCGAGCCTCCCGCCGCGCAGCAGGCGCCGTTCGACCTCGCGCAGGCGAAGCAGGAGCTCGCCGGCGCGCCGAAGCCGCTCGCGAAGCTGCATGAGCAGTCGTCGCAGATCCTCGAGGGCGGCGTGCCCGCGTTCGAGCGCCGGCTCGCCGAGCTCAAGGGGCATCCGGTCGTGATCAACAAGTGGGCGTCGTGGTGCAACCCGTGCCGCGCGGAGTTCCCCGCCTTCCAGCAGCTCGCCACCGAGCGCGGCAAGGAGGTCGCGTTCGTCGGCCTCAACGCCGGCGACTCGGTCGGCCCGGCGGAGAAGTTCCTGCGCCAGTACCCGATCCCGTTCCCGTCCTACGAGGACCCGGACGAGAAGATCGCGCGCGAGATCAAGGCGCCCGCCAACTACCCGATCACGCTGTTCGTCGACGCGAAGGGCGACACCGCGTTCATCCACCAGGGCGGCTACACCTCCGCGCAGGACCTCGCCGACGACGTCGACCGCTACCTCGGCTGATGGCGAACGAGGTCCGCGTCGACCCGCTCACCGGGCTCAAGGTGATCATCGCCGCCGCGCGCAAGGACCGGCCCGGCGGCGACTTCGACCTCGACCCGCCCGCGCCGATCGACACCGGCAAGGACCCGTTCCTCCCCGGCCACGAGGACCGCACCCCGCCCGAGGTCGACGCCGTGCGGCCCGGCGGCGGCGGGCCGGACACGCCGGGCTGGACGGTCCGCACGGTCCCGAACAAGTACCCGGCGCTCGCCACCGGGCTCGAGGACCTGCCGCCCGAGGCGCAGCCGGACCTGTTCAGCGCGCAGCCCGCCGGCGGCGCCCACGAGGTGATCGTCAACGCGCCCGACGCCGTCTGCTCGCTCGGCGACCTCGACGCCGCGCAGGTCGCCGTCGCGATGGAGGCCTGGCGCACGCGGATGCGCGCGCACGCCGACGCCGCCTGCGTCCACCTGATCGTCAACGAGGGCCACCTCGGCGGCGCCTCGCTCCCGCACACGCACGCGCAGCTCTACGCGCTCGACTTCGTCCCGGCGGCGATCGCCCGCGAGCGCGAGCGCTTCGGCGCCCACGCCACGCGGACGATGGGCGGCAACCTGCTCGGCGACCTGGTCCAGGAGGAGGTCCGCCGGCGCGAGCGGATCGTCGCGATCGACGACGAGGCGGTCCTGATGGCGCCGTACGCGTCGCGGCTCCCGTTCCAGCTCATGCTCGCGCCGCGCCGCCCGCGCGCCCGCTTCGAGGACGACGGCCCGCTCGGCGCCGCGCTCGTCCACGACGCGTTCGCGCGGCTGCGCCGCCGGCTCGGCGAGATCCCGCCGCTGAACCTCTGGGTCCGGACCGCGCCGCGCGGCGCCGACCACTTCTGCTGGCGGATCGACATCCTCCCGCGGCTGACCCACCTCGCCGGGCTGGAGCTCGGCACCGGCGTGTACCTGTGCGTCGTCGCCCCCGAGCAGGCGGCGGCCGAGCTGCGCGAGGCCTGAGCGCTGCGCGCGCTCGTCCAGCGCGTGCGCCGCGCCTCGGTGACGGTCGACGGCGAGGTCGCCGGCGCGATCGGGCCGGGCCTGCTCGTCCTGCTCGGCGTCGCCCACGACGACACGCCCGCGCTCGCGGACCGGATGGCGGACAAGCTGCGCGCGCTGCGGATCTTCCCCGACGCGGACGGGCGGATGAACGAGCCGCTCGGCGACCGCGCGGTCCTGTGCGTCTCGCAGTTCACGCTCTACGGCGACGCGCGGCGCGGCAACCGGCCCTCGTACGTCGACGCCGCCCGGCCGGAGGTGGCCGAGCCGCTCTACGACGCGCGTGTGCGAGCGCCTCGGCGCCGAGCGCGGCGTGTTCGGCGCCATGATGGACGTCGAGCTGGTCAACGACGGCCCGGTGACGCTGATGCTCGAGCTGTGAGTAGGCTTCCGCGCCCATGCCGCCCGTCGAACGCTTCGTCTGCCGCTTCGCCGCCGAACCGCCCCAGGAGGCGCTGCCGCACGGCGCCTGGGCCCAGACGCTGCACGCGGAGTTCCTCGCCGCGTGCCTGCGGATCGACGCCGAGGGCCAGGACCTCGGCGAGGCGCGCGACCTGCGCTGGTTCCCGGACCGGACCTGGAACGGCCGCACCTACGTCCCCGTCACCGCCGGCACGACGACCGACCTCGAGCTGTTCGGCTACGTCTCGTTCATCCCGGGCGACCCCGAGGAGGAGGGGATCGGCGCCGAGCCGTCCGACTTCGCCACCCGCGCGGACTTCACCGAGGAGACCGCGGCGCGCAACCCCGAGTGGAAGATCGACATCTGCGAGGAGGTCGTCGGGAGCTGGCGCGGCGAGGGCGACCGCAGCGCCGAGATGACGCTCGTGTGGGGCACGCCGATGATCGGGCGCGCGGTGGTGGCCACCGCGGAGCTCGCCGGCCTCGCCGTCGACCAGTGCCTCGTGCGCGACGACCGCTTCACGCTGCTGGCGCCCGACAACTTCCGCGGCGACTTCCTCGACGTGAAGCTGTGGGACAGCGACGGGCGCGAGCTCGCGTCCGAGTCGCTCTACGTCGAGGACGACGAGGACGACGAGGACTAGCTCGGCTT
This sequence comes from uncultured Solirubrobacteraceae bacterium, assembly GCA_963791405.1. Classification (GTDB taxonomy): domain Bacteria; phylum Actinomycetota; class Thermoleophilia; order Solirubrobacterales; family Solirubrobacteraceae; genus DASQMT01. Next base: position 379,597 of record CAWBSJ010000017.1, read on the forward strand.
CAGGGGCGCCCGCAGCACCGAGCGCGAGGAGTGCGCCGGGTCGCCGTCGGGCGGCTCGACCGAGACGTCGAGCGCGGCGAAGTCGTCCGGGTCGCCGGGCAGCGGGACGCTGACGTCGACCTCGCCCGACGCGGGCACGCGGAACGAGCCGAGCGAGACGAGGTCGTCCGGCGAGTTGAGCAGCCAGAGCTCGTAGAAGTCGCCGTCCGCGCTCGGCTGCAGGCCGCGGACCTGGACGTCGGCGCGGCCGTCGCGGGTGGAGATCGTCGCCGTGCCGTGCGCCGCGCCGCCGAGCGGCTCGACGGGATCGAGCGCCAGGACCTGGCCGCGCACCGCGGCGTCGTCGCCGCCGCCGCCCAGGAGCAGGCCGGCGCCGATGCCCAGGGCGAGCAGGACCAGCCGCCAGCGCGCCGGCCACGAGCGGCCGCAGCACGAACGCGCGGCGCCACCACGGCGGCGACGCGGCCGGC
>CAWBSJ010000018.1:0-23220 GCA_963791405.1 uncultured Solirubrobacteraceae bacterium
GATAACGGGCGCGCGGGGGCCGGGACGGCGCGCCGTCCCGGCCCCGATGCGCCGCACCGGCGCCCTACTTCTTGACGACGAGCGTCTTCGTCGCCGACCCCGCGCTCAGCGCGGCGTTGCCCTTGAAGCTGATCTTCAGCCGCAGGCGGGTCGTCTTGCGGCCGACCTTGGAGCGCTTGACGAAGATCGTCTTGCCGAACCGGCAGGCGCCGTTCTTGACCTTCAGCCGCGCCTTGCCGGTCGCCAGCGTCTTGCGCTTCTTCTTGACGGTCAGCGTCACCTTGCCGGTGCAGGCCGAGCGCAGGCGCGTCCCCGACGGCGGCTTGATCGTCCCGCGCGCGCGGACGCGCACGCGCTTGCCGACGATCTTCGCGCCGAGGCTGTTGCCCTTGCCGGTGAACGAGACCGGGAGCCGCGCGCTGCCCTTCGCGGGCGGGGCGGGCGGCGCCGGCGGCGCGGGGGGCGGCGGCGGGGTGACCGGGATCGAGTTCGCAGCGCCGGTCACCACCAGCTTGCCGCCGATGCCGCCGACGGCGGCCTGTGCGGCGGACGCCAGGGCGACCGCGCGCCAGTCCTGCGTGGCGAGCGCGCCGTCCGCGCCGTTCCAGTAGAAGTCGCGCCCGTTCAGCGAGTTCAGGATGTATCCGGCGTTCCCGGCGCTGAGGATCGTGCCGCCGGCGAAGTCGACGTCGTAGGCGCCGAAGTTCGGGAAGGGATGGCTCGCCTCGTTCACGACGTTGAACCAGTGGTAGTTCTGGTAGGCGTCCTCGGTGTACTGGGCGGTCGAGTTGCCGTACGGCGCGCCGGACACGCTCCACAGCCGGTCGGGGTTGCCGGGGTCGCCGACCATCGTGCCGCCGAGCGTGAAGCCGTTGGCGGCGCCCTGCGGCTTGGTCTGGGGGGTCCCGGCGAGGTTGTTGGTCGAGTAGACGACTTCGCCGAAGTAGCCCGGTCGCGATGTAGAAGACGTCCGGGTTCGCGGTGACGAACATGTCCGCGAAGCCCTCGTTCTGCGTCGCGATCCAGCAGTTGTCGCCGGCCACCGGCGTCGGTCTTGCGGTTCGCGTCGATCCACGTGCCCGTCAGGCCGACGTTCGCGGGGTTCGCGGGCTGCGACGTCGCCAGCTGGCGGTCGTCGCCGCCGATCCACACCCGTCCGTTGCCCGCGAAGCGGACGAAGTGGACGTTGGTGAACGGCGTGTTGATCGTGCACTTGTTGCCGGAGCCGTCGCCGATGTTGGACGCCGGGATCCCGAGCACGTCCGTCCAGCTCGCCCCGCCGTTCGCCGTTCGCACGACCTTGCCCGCGTCGCCGACCGCGAGGCCGATGTCGCCGCCGGCCTGGAACTCGATGTCGTTGAAGGGGATCGCGCTCGGCCCGTAGACGCGGTCGAACCCGCTGAGGTCGGGGCGGCGCTTCCAGATCTCGCCGTTCGACGTCGTGAACCACATGCGCGCGTCGCTCTGGTACTCGATCGCCGTGATCGTCGCGGACGTCCCGCTCGGGATCTCGGTCCATATCCCGGCCGTCGCCGGCCCCGCCATGATCCCCAGGCCGAGCGTCGTCATGACGCCCGCGATCAGCATCCGTACCCGCCGCGACAAGGTGCTTCCTTCCGTTGAGTGGACCGACCGCGCGATCCTCTGCGCTGCACGCGGGAAAAGCAATGCCGAATGGACGGGCGTTCGGGCAGAGCACGCCGCTTGCACCGCTATCCTCCGCCCCGTCGTGATCGACCTCCGTGACGGCCCGCGCGACGAGTGCGGAGTGTTCGGCATCCATGCCCCCGGCTCCGATGTCGCGCGCTTGACGTACTTCGGGCTCTACGCGCTCCAGCACCGCGGGCAGGAGTCCGCGGGCATCGCTGCCTCCCAGGGCGGCCACATCATGGCGATGCGCGACAAGGGCCTCGTCAACCAGGTCTTCGACGAGCAGAAGCTGCGCGCGCTGCGCGGCGAGATGGCGATCGGGCACGTCCGCTACTCGACGACCGGCGCGAACTCGTGGGAGAACACCCAGCCGGTCTGGCGCGCCGACAAGCGCGAGGTCGCGCTCGCCCACAACGGCAACCTCGTCAACGCGGTCGAGCTCCACTCCGAGCTGCGCGCCGCCGGGGTGACGTTCCGCTCGACGTCCGACTCCGAGATCATCGCCGCGCTGCTCTCCACCCACGCGTCCGAGCGCATCGAGGACGCGGTGGCCGACGTGATGGGCCGGGTCGAGGGCGCCTACTCCACGGTCGTCATGACCCGCGACCGCGTCGTCGCCTTCCGCGATCCCGCCGGCATGCGGCCGCTGTCGCTCGGCATGCTCGGCGACCAGTACTGCGTCGCGTCGGAGTCCTGCGCGTTCGACATCATCGGCGCGACCTTCCTGCGCGACGTCCAGCCGGGCGAGATCGTCTCGCTGACGCCGGGCGGGATCGAGACGCGGATGGGCGTCGAGGGCGAGCGCACCGCGCTGTGCGTGTTCGAGCACATCTACTTCGCGCGGCCCGACTCGCGCCTCGGCGGCCGGGTCCTCCAGGTCTCGCGCGGCCGGATGGGCGAGATCCTCGCGCGGGAGGCGCCCGTCGACGCCGACCTCGTGATCGCCGTGCCGGACTCCGGCAACGCCGCGGCACGCGGGTTCGCGCGCGCCACGGGGATCCCCCAGGACGACGGCTTCGTCAAGAACCGCTACGTCGCGCGGACGTTCATCCAGCCCGGCCAGGAGCTGCGCAAGCACGGCCTGCGGATGAAGTTCAACCCGCTGCCCGACATCGTCGCCGGCAAGCGGCTCGCCGTCGTCGACGACTCGATCGTCCGCGGCAACACGACGCGCCAGATCGTGCAGATGCTGCGCGATGCGGGCGCGAGCGAGGTGCACATGCGCATCTCGGCGCCGCCGATCCGCAACCCCTGCCACTACGGCATCGACATGTCGACGCGCGACGAGATGATCGCCCACGGCCGCACCGTGGCGGAGATCGCCGCCGAGCTCGGCGCCGACTCGCTCGCGTACCTGTCGCTCGACGGCGTCTACGAGGCGATCGAGGGCTCGCGCGAGACGCACTGCGACGCCTGCTTCTCGGGCGACTACCCGCTCGCGAACACGGGCGAGTCGCAGTCGAAGGACGCCTTCGAGCTCCCGCTCATCCGCGCGTAGCACCGCGCCCCGTCTCCAGCACGTCGTCGAGGAACCCGCCCAGCGCCGCCGGATACGCGTCGACGTCCGCCTCCGTGTGGGCGAACGACGCCGCCGGCCCGGCGCTCGCGATCGCGTCCCAGACGCCGCGGTTGGCGAGATGGAGGCGCCGCGCGTCGACCAGCGCGGTGTCGATCGAGCGCGCCGCCTCGTCGGCGTTGCGGGGCAGTTCGGGCTCGAGGCAGATCCCGGAGCGGCAGCCCAGCCGGTGCGCCCGCCACGGCAGCCCGCGCTCGCGCGCCTGCGCCTCGATGCCGTCGGCGAGCCGGGCGCCGAGCGTGCGCACGCGCTCGAACGCCTTCGGCGTCTGCACGTGCGTGAGCGTGGCGACGACGGCGGCGAGCGACAGCGGGCTGGCGTAGGTCGTGCCGCCGGTCGCGATGCCCGTGACGCGGCCGAACGCGTCGCGGTACGACTCGAGGTGGTCGCGGAGCTCCGCGGTCATCCCGTACGCGCCGACGGGGACCCCGCCGCCGAGGCTCTTCCCCAGCGTCACGACGTCGGGCGCGAGTCCCCACGCGCGGGTCAGTCCGCCATAGGCGACCGTCTGCGTGTGGGTCTCGTCGAGGATGAGCAGCGTCCCGTGCGCGCGCGTGGCCGCGCGCACGCCCGCGAGGAAGCCCTCGTCGGGCAGCACGACGCCGACGTTCGTGAGCGCCGGCTCGGTCACGACCGCCGCCACGTCCTCACGGGCGAGCACCCGTTCCAGCGCGTCGAGGTCGTTGAACGGGACGAGCCGGGTGTCGGCCGCCGCGCGCGGGTTCAGGCCGAGCAGCCCGGGCGCGCCGTGCCGCTCGTCGCCGGTGACGAGCGTGTCGTCGAGGTGGCCGTGGTAGTGGCCGCCGAAGACGACGATGGTCGGTCGTCCGGTGCGGTGCCGGGCGAGCCGGATCGCCTCCGCGTTGGCGCCGGACGCCGACAGGGTGAACTGCCAGGCGGGCAGGTCGTAGCGGCCGGCGAGCAGCCGGGCCGCCTCGATGCCCTCCTCGACCGGCAGCAGGAACTGCATGCCGCGGGACGCGCGCTCGGCGACCGCCGCGACGACGGCGGGCGGCGCGAATCCGCAGCTCGCGGCGAGGTCGGCCTGGTTGAAGTCGATGTACGTGTTGCCGTCGACGTCGGTGAACCGGCAGCCCTCGCCGTGGGCGACGTGGACGGGGCCGTGGTCGTAGAGCCCGGCCATCCACGCCATCGGCACGCCGTCGGGCATCAGCGGCCGTGCGCGCGCGGTCAGTGCGGCGGATCGGCGCGTGCGCTCCTCGAACCGCGCACGCTCACGTGCGTGGACCTCGGCGAGCCGGGTGCGGTCGATCGCGGTCGTGGTCATGGGAGGCAGCATGACGCGCGCAGCGCGCCGTGACAGCGCCGCTCTGTGACGCCTTCGTGCCGATTCTGTGACGACTCCGCACCAAGCGGGTTGAGGCCCTGCGTGGCGACCGGAGCACGGTCTATGGTCGTCCGCCCGTGTCCGCCCCACCACCCGTCTCCGACCCCCTCCTCGCGCCGGCCCTGCCCGGCCTCGGACCCGAGCCGCCGCAGCCGTTCGCACGCGCGACGGACCCCGAGGGCGCGCTGCACGAGGTGTTCGGCTTCGCGGGCTTCCGGCCGGGCCAGCAGGAGGCCGTCGAGGCCGCCGTCGCCGGCCGCGACGTCCTGGTGGTGATGCCCACCGGCTCGGGCAAGTCGCTCTGCTACCAGCTCCCCGCGCTCATGCGCGCGGACCTGACCCTGGTGGTCTCGCCGCTCGTCTCGCTCATGCAGGACCAGGTCGAGGCGCTCGAGCGGGTCGCGCCCGGACGCGTCGCGCTCGTCAACGCGCAGCAGGACGCGGCGGCCAACCGTGCCGCGGTCGACCGCGCCGTCTCGGGCCGCGCGCGGCTGCTCTACGTCGCCCCGGAGCGGTTCTCCTCGCCAGGGTTCCTCGAGCGGATCCGCCACGCCAAGATCGGCCTGTTCGTGGTCGACGAGGCGCACTGCGTCTCGCAGTGGGGTCACGACTTCCGGCCCGACTACTTCCGGCTCGCCGACGCCGCGCGCTGGCTGGGCGCCGAGGCGATCGTGGCCTCGACCGCGACCGCGACGCCCGAGGTCGCCGACGACATCGTCGCGCGACTCGGCCTGCGCGACCCGGTGCGCGTGGCCACCGGCTTCGACCGGCCGAACCTCTCGTTCGCGGTGGTGCGGTGCCCGACCAAGGAGGCCGGGCATCGCGGCATCTCGGCCGTGCTCGCCGAACCGGGCGCGCTCCCGGCGATCGTGTACGCGGGCACGCGCGACGGCTGCGACAAGCTCGCCGCGCGGCTCGCCACGGATCTGGGCCGGACCGTCCTGGCCTATCACGCCGGCCTCCCGCGCGAGGCGCGGGCCGAGGCTCAGCGCCGCTTCATGGCCGGCCAGGTCGACGTCGTCGTGGCCACGAACGCCTTCGGGATGGGCGTCGACAAGGCCGACGTGCGCACGGTCTGCCACGAGGCCGTGCCCGGGTCGATCGAGGCGTACTACCAGGAGGCCGGCCGCGCCGGCCGCGACGGGGCGCCGGCCCGGTGCCTGCTGTTCGCCTCCGCGCGCGACAAGGGCCTCCACGTGTTCTTCATCGAGCGCTCGACCGTCGAGGAGCCCGCGCTGAAGGCGGTCGCGCGCGCGCTGACGGGGTCGTCGGGCGGATCCGAGCAGGCGGTCGCCGGCAGCCAGGCGTCGAAGTTCGACGTGCCCGTCGACCGCCTGGCGCGCCACGCCGGCTGCGACGAGGAGGTCGTGCGCGCGATCGTCGGGCATCTCGCGCGGATCGGCGTCATCCAGCCCAGCCCCTCGTCTCCGGACCGTGTGCTGGGACGGGTGAGCGGGACGTGGGACGGCCGCGCGCTCGCGCTCTGCCGCTCGGCCGCGCAGGAGGGCACGCGGGCGCGCTGGCGGCAGTACCGCTCGGTGTGGTCATGGGTCGAGGGCGACGGCTGTCGCCGCGCCGGCATCCTGCGCCACTTCGGCGATCGCCAGGACCCGGCGCCGGAGGTGCCCTGCTGCGACGTCTGCGATCCGTCGCTGCTCCCGCCGATGCCCGGTCCCTCGCCGGCCGTGCGCGGCGGCGGCCCGCGCCAGCTCGCCCAGCGCCCCGTCGCGCCGGGCGACACGGGCGCGCTCGACGAGGCGATCGTGGAGGTCGTGGCGCTCGCGCGGCCGGCGCTCGGGCGGACCCGCACGGTCGAGGTCCTGCGCGGCGGCCGCTCGAAGGTGCTGCTCAAGCACGGCTGGGACGGCTTGCCGCACTACGGCACGTTCGGCCATCTTGCCGCGCCGTCCGTGCTGGAGCGTGTCGACGCGCTGCTCGAGGCCGGGACGATCAAGTCCAGCGGCGGCTACTACCCGGTGCTGGAGGCGGCATGAGGGTCGGCGTCCTCGCCTCGGGGGACGGCTCGAACCTGCAGGCGATCCTCGACCGCGTCCACGGACGCGACGGCGTCGAGGTGGCCGCCGTCGGGTCGGACAAGCCGGAGGCACGCGCGCTCGAGCGGGCGCGCGAGGCCGGCGTCGAGGCGCGGGCCTTCCCCGTGGAGGGCGGCGACCGCCGCGCGCGGGATCTCGCGATCGCCGACTGGCTCGCGGGCGCGGGCGTCGAACTGGTCGTGCTCGCCGGCTACATGCAGCTGCTCGACCCGGGCTTCCTCGCCCGCTTCCCGCAGCGCGTCATCAACGTGCATCCGGCGCTGCTCCCCGCGTTCCCGGGGATCGGCGCGGTCGAGCAGGCCGTCGCCTACGGCGTGAAGGTGTTCGGCGTGACCGTCCACTTCGTCGACGAGGGCGTCGACACCGGTCCGATCATCGCCCAGCGGGCGATCGAGCTGCCCGGCGCGCCGTCCGCCGAGGAGGTCCGCGCGGCGCTGCGCCCGGTCGAGCACGACCTGCTCACCGGCGTCGTCGCGCTGATCGCGCGCGGCGCGGTCGCCGTCGATCCCGCGGACCCGCGACACGTCGCGGTGCGGTCATGACCCGGGACGCCGCCGGAACCCGTGCGCACGGCGGCGCGCCGGCGCGCGCGGAGCACTCGTCCGCCGGCCGCTTGTATCGTGCGGCCGAGATGACGCAGCCTGGTGACGTCCGCGTCCGGCGCGCGCTGCTGTCGGTGTCCGACAAGCGCGGCATCGCCGATTTCGCGCGCGGGCTGGCCGAGCTCGGCGTCGAGCTGGTCTCGACCGGCGGCACCGCGCGCGAGCTCGCCGAGGCCGGGCTGGAGGTGCGCGCGATCGAGGACTTCACCGGCTTCCCCGAGATCATGGGCGGCCGGGTCAAGACGCTCCATCCGAAGCTGTACGCCGGCCTGCTGGCGCTGCGCGACGACCCGGATCACATGCTCGCCGCCGAGCAGCAGGAGGTCGAGTTCGTCGACCTCGTGTGCGTGAACCTCTACCCGTTCGAGCGGACCGCCGCGCGGCGCGGGGCGACCGAGCACGAGGCGATCGAGAACATCGACATCGGCGGGCCGACGATGATCCGCGCGGCGGCGAAGAACTTCGCGTTCTCGGCGGTCGTGACCCGGCCCGAGATGTACGACGCCGTGCTGCAGGAGCTCGAGGACGCCGAGGGGAAGCTGTCGCTCGGCACGCGCGAGTCGCTGGCGGCCGAGGCGTTCTCCTACACGGCGCGCTACGACACCGCGATCGCGCGCTGGTTCGCCGAGAAGCAGGACGACTTCCCGCCGGTGATGATGCAGGCGTACGAGAAGGTGACCGACCTCGCGTACGGCGAGAACCCGCATCAGCGCGCGGCGTACTACTCGCAGGTCGGGTCGCGCATGCACCTGCTCTCGATGGTCCGCCAGGTCGCGGGCAAGGACCTCTCGTTCAACAACGTCCTCGACCTCAACTCGGGGCGGCTGCTCGTCGAGGAGTTCAACGTCCCGGCCTGCGCGATCATCAAGCACAACAACCCGTGCGGCGCCGCGATCGGCAGTGCGGCCGGCGAGGCCTACGAGCGCGCCTTCGCCTGCGATCCGCAGTCGGCGTACGGCGGGATCGTGTGCCTGAACCGGCCGGTCGACGGCCCGCTCGCCGAGCTGATCGCGAGCCGCTTCTGCGAGGTCCTGTTCGCGCCGCACTTCACCGAGGACGCGCTCGCGGTGCTCGCGGCCAAGCCGAACATGCGGATCCTCGAGGACAACGAGCGGCGCCGGTTCGACATCGCCGAGCGCGACCTCAAGCGCGTGATGGGTGGACTGCTGGTGCAGGACCGCGACATCGACCTCGAGGACCGCACGCAGATGGAGGTCGTCACCGAGCGCAAGCCGAGCGAGGCCGAGTGGGGCGAGATGCTGTTCGGCTGGAAGGTCTGCAAGCACGTCCGCTCGAACGCGATCGTGCTGGTGCGCGACGTCGCCACGGTCGGCATCGGGGCCGGGCAGATGAGCCGTGTCGACTCCGTCCGGCTCGCGATCGAGAAGGCCGGCGACACCGGCTCGTCACTGGCCGGGTCGGCGCTCGCGTCCGACGCGTTCTTCCCGTTCGCCGACGGTCCGCAGGCCGCGATCGAGGCCGGGGTGACCTCGATCATCCAGCCCGGCGGATCCAAGCGCGACATGGAAGTGGTCGAGGCCGCCGATGCCGCCGGGATCAGCATGGTCTTCACGCACCGGCGGCACTTCAAGCACTGACCTGCTCCGGGGTCTCGAAGCGCCAGAACCGCGGCAGCATGGCCACGAGGGCGATCGTCCCGACGACGCAGACCGCGCCGCCGGCGGCGATCGAGAACGGGACGCTGGTGACCGACGCCACCGCGCCGCCGCGCGCCGTGCCGAGCGTCGGGCCGATCGAGTAGGAGAGCTGCTCGATCCCGGCCAGGCGGCCGCGCATCCGGTCCGGGATCGACTGGTTCCACAGCGTCTGCCGGAAGATCTGCGACGAGGCGTCCGCCGCGCCGGCCGCGGCGAGCGCGGCGAGCGCCAGCGGCAGGGCGTCCGCGAGCCCGAAGACGAGGATCGCCAGCCCGTAGAGCGCGGCGCTGACCGCGATCGCGCGCCCCTGGCGGCGCACGCGGGCGACCCAGCCGCTGACGAGCGTCAGCGCGGCCGCGCCGACCGGCTCGGCCGCGTAGAGCAGCCCGAGCAGCTCCGGCCCGCCGTAGCGGTCGGCGACCGCCGGGAACAGCGCGACGGGGATCCCGAACAGCATCGCGTTGATGTCGACGGCGTAGCTCCCCACGAGCTCCTCGCGCGACCGGGCATAGCGCCAGCCCTCGCGGACCCGCTCCACGCTGGGCGGCGCGGCGTCCTCGGACGGCGGCATCTCGCGCATCATCAGCAGTGCGCCCAGCGAGACGAGGAAGGTCGCCGCGTCGACCGCGTACGTCGCGCCGAGCCCGAACGCCGCGATCAGCAGCCCCGCCAGCGCCGGGCCCGGCGATCTGCCCCACGGTGCCGCGCAGCCCCTCCAGCGCGGAGACCGCGGGGAGCTCCTCGCGCGGCACGAGCCGCGGCAGCATCGCCTCGAGCGCCGGGCGCTGCAGACCCTCGGCCGCCGACATGCCGGCGGCGATCACGAACAGCAGCCAGACCTGCGGATCGGCCACGAACGAGTTGTTCGCCACCAGGACGAGTGCCAGCGCCAGCAGCGTCGAGTCGGCGATCAGGACGAGCCGGCGGCGATCGTGCGCGTCGGCCATCGCGCCGCCCAGCAGCGCGGTTCCGAGCAGCGGGACGAGCTCCGCGAGCCCGAGCAGCCCGACCATCAGCGTCGAGCCGGTGAGGTCGTAGACCTCGAACGGGATCGCGACGTAGGTGATCATCGAGCCCGCCGACGACACCGCCTGGCCGATGTAGAGCAGCCGGAAGTCGCGGTGCCGGCGGAGCGGCCCGATGTCGATCGCTATGGCGCGGAGCAGGCGGCGCATGAGCGCCGCCGAACGCTACGAGGTGCCGCGGCCCGTGCGCTCCTGCAGCTCGTCGATGCGCTTCGACGCCTCGGCCTTCGAGAGATCCGAGGGCGCGGCTTCGCCCGCCTCTCCGGCGAGCGTAGTGAGGTACGACTCCTGGGCGCCGGTCATCCGCTCCTCGCCCGTGGTCCAGTCGTCAGGGTCCTTGAGGGTGTTGCTCTGATCTGCCATGTGCCTCGGATACCCGGCGGTCGAGTCGAACATGCGTTCGTATGCAGACGTTGGCGCGCGGCCACGGCGGAGCGCCGCACGGGCGCCGGTAGCCTGGCGGCATGAGCCCACGCACCCTCGCCGGTCTCCAAGCGGCCGGCCGGCTCGCGATCGGCGCGAGCCTCGTCGTCGCGCCGCGGCTGCTCGGCGGCGGCTGGGTCGGCGGCGCCGCCGACCGCCGGCCCGGACAGGTGCTGGCGATCGGCCTCGGCGCGCGCGACGTCGCGCTCGCCGCCGGCACGCTGCAGGCCCTCGGCGCCCGCCGCGGCGCGACGGCGTGGCTGCGGGCCGGCATCGCGGCCGATCTCGCGGACCTGGTCTCGACCCTCCGCGCCCGCGACGAGCTCGCGCCGCCCGCGGTGCCCGCCACCGTGGCGATCGCCGGCGGCTCGGTCCTGCTCGGGGCGTACCTCCAGGCCGTGCTCGACTAGACGCGCCCGGCGGCTACGGCACGGCGGACGAGCCGGTGCCGTAGAGCGTGCGCGACCAGATCGTGTGCAGCGTCTCGGCCACGACGGCGCGCTCCGTCGTCGGCTCGCGCCCGAGCGACAGCGTGAGGTAGCGCTCGTTCATCCACACGAGCGCGGTCGCGGTCTCGCGGGCATCGAGCGGCAGGACCCGCCCCGCGGCGACCTCGCGGTCGATGTGCTCGGCGGTGGCGTCGACGAAGCTCGTCACGAGCTCCGTGTAGGCCTCGTCGACGTCGGGGTGGTCGGCGGCCGCGTCGGCGAGCGCCCGCATCACCGGCCCGTGCTCGGCGAACACGGAGACGATCCCCTCGGTCGCCTCGCGCGCCTGCTCGGGGCCCGCGCCGTCGCCCGTGAACCAGCGGTCGGCCATCGTGAACAGCTCGGCCCCGATGTGCTCGACGACGCGCAGGACGAGCTGATGGCGGTCGCGGAAGTAGACGTAGAACGACGGCCGCGAGAGCTCCGTCCGCTTCATCACCTCGTCGACGGTGAGCTCGCGGAACGGCCGCTCGCGCAGCAGCGCCTCTGCCGCGGCGATGATCTCCTGCTCGGCGACCTCCGGGGTCCGCCGGCGTCGCCGGCGCGGCTCCGAGTCGCGGGGAGCGTTCACTGCCACGGGGCTAGCCTACGCCCGCACGTACACTCAACGCGTGCCGGCCCCCATGGTGTAGCGGTCAGCACGGCGCCCTTTCACGGCGTAAGCAGGGGTTCGATTCCCCTTGGGGGTACTGCCCGATGGGCCGTCTGGGACTCGAACCCAGAACCACGGGATTAACCTGCCGCACCGGCTTTCACCGGCCACCCGCGCCTCCGGCGCGGGCTTGCGGTCTGGACCATCTCTTCACCCTCGGCCGTGCGCGTTAGGGTGGGCGGCGTATGGCCTCTGAGGGCTCTCCCGCACCGCGGGGTTGCCTGCTGATCGCCCAATCCCGTGGGATTTTCACCGGGCGGACCCGGTACCCAGGGCTCTAAGGGGGTTCCAGCAAATAGCCGCCGACGTACTAGCGGTCTCCCGGCTAGCGCTCCTTCCTGAAGTCCCTTGCTCTGCCAATTGAGCTAACGGCCCTACGCGGGCGGAGTCTAGGCGCTCAGACGGATGCGGTGATGCCGCCGTCGACGAGCAGCGTGGTGCCGGTGATGTAGCTCGCGGGATCCGAGCAGAGGAAGACGGCCGCGGCGGCGAGCTCCTCGACGGTGCCGAGCCGCCCGGCGGGGACGTCCCGCTCCGCGGCGGACTCGGCCGCCTCGCGCGAGCCGTGCGAGCCGAAGATCCGGTCGGTGGCGATCCGGCCGGGGAGCACCGTGTTGAGCGTCACGCCGTCCGCGGCGGCCTGGCGGGCGAGCACCTTGAACGCGGCGACCAGGCCCGGGCGGTGCGCGTTGGAGAGCTGGAGCGCGGCGATCGGCTCGCGCACCGACATCGAGCCGACCGCGACGACCCGGCCCCACCCGCGGGTGCGCATCGCGGGCAGCAGGCGCTCGAGGAACGCCATCGGCGAGAGGATGAGCGAGCGGTGCGCGGCCTCCCACTCGGCGCGCGGGAAGCCGAGCGGATCCGCCCCGCCGGGCGGCCCGCCGGTGTTCGCGACGTAGACGTCGATCGGCCCGAGCGCCGCCTCGACGTCGGCGATCACGCCCGGGACCGCGTCGAGGTCGTCGGAGTCGAAGACGACGGGATGCGCGCCGATCCGGTCGGCGGCGGCGCGGATCCGCTCCGGGTCGCGGGAGGCGACGGCCACGCGCGCGCCCTCGGCGGCGAGCGCGGCCGCGATGCCGAAGCCGATCCCCTTCGACCCGCCCGTGACCAGCGCGACGCGATCGCGCAGCCCGAGGTCCATCAGGCCGTGACCGCCATCCGCGGGCCGGCGATCCATCCGCACCAGAGCCCGAACAGGAGCACGCCGAACGGCGGGCCGAGCCAGTGCGCGTCGAGCAGCACGCCGAGCAGCCCGGGCAGCCCGGCGAGTGCCGCGCCGCCCAGGACCGGCAGCCACGGGAGCCGCAGCACGCGCGCGGTGAGCAGCGCGCACAGCGCCCAGACGGCCGGCCCGGCGGCCCAGCCGTAGTCCTCGAAGAACGACCGCGGCAGGGCGACCGCGAGCACGATCGCGAGCACGGCGAGGGACACCGCCATGATCAGCGCCGAGCGCCAGGCCACCGACACGTCCATGGCGGCCCATGATGGCAGCGCGCGCCGCTCTACGATCCTCTCGTCGCGGGCGGTTAGCTCAGCTGGTCAGAGCGCCTGCCTTACAAGCAGGAGGTCCCCGGTTCGAGCCCGGGACCGCCCATCCGCTCATCCCTCCGGCGTCACCAGCCCCGTCTCGTAGGCCACGACGACCGCCTGCGTGCGATCGCGCAGGCCGAGCTTGCGCAGGACCCGCGCCACGTGCGTCTTCACGGTGTTCTCGCCGAGCACGAGCTGGTCGGCGATCTCCGCGTTGGACAGACCGCGCGCGGCCAGCCGCAGCACGTCCAGCTCGCGCGGCGTGAGCTCGGCGAGCGCCGCCGGGATCTCCCCGGTCGCCGGCCGCGCGACCCGCGCGAACTGCTCGATCAGCCGCCGCGTGACCGACGGGGCGAGCAGCGCGTCCCCGGCGGCGGCCACCCGGACCGCGTCGAGCAGCCGGTCCGACGGGGCGTCCTTGAGCAGGAAGCCGCTGGCGCCGATCCGCAGCGCCTCGTAGATGTACGCGTCGCGGTCGAAGGTCGTCAGCATCACCACCGCCGTCTCGAGCTCCGGGTCGCTGAGGATGCGCTCCGCGGCGCCGAGCCCGTCGAGCTCGGGCATCCGGATGTCCAGGAGCGCGACCGCTGGGCGCGTGCGCCGGATCACGTCCACCGCGGTGAGGCCGTCGGGCGCCTCGCCGACGACGCGGATGTCGGCCTCGGCGTCGAGGATCACCCGCAGGCCGGCGCGCACGAGCCGCTGGTCGTCGGCGACGACGACGTCGATCGGCGCGGTCGCCGGCGCCGGCGCGACGGGCGCGGCGGCGTCGCCGCGCCAGAGGATCTGCGAGGCCGCGACCCGCTCGGCCACGTCGCGCAGGCGCAGCGCGCCGGCGCCCGCGAGCGGCTCCGCGAGGCGCGGCCCCGCGATCCGGCAGACGACGTCGGAGGCGAGGATCTCGCCCGGGCCCGCCGCGTCGCAGAGCCGCTCCGCGACGATCACGGGCGTCCCGTAGAGGTCGTCGCCGTCCGGCAGCGGCTCGCCCGCGTCGAGCCCGATGCTGAGCGGCGACGGCGCCGTCCGCTGCATCGCGACCGCGCAGCGCGCCGCCGCCACGGCGCTCCCGAACGCCACCATCAGCCCGTCGCCGGTCGACCGGACCTCGCGGCCGCCGTGGGCGGCGATCGCGTCCCGCAGCGCCGCGAACGCGGCACGGCGCGCGGCGTCCGCCGGCTCGTCGCCCTCGCGGCCGAAGCGCGACGCCGAGCCGGCGAGCCCGCAGAACAGGATCGCGACGAAGGATCCCTCCATGGCGCGGCCCATCATCGCCGCTCCCGCGCGCGGGTGCTCATCCCAGCGGGTGACCCGCGCGCGCCCGGTTCATCCTGGCGGGTGACGACGGCGGGAAGCGGAGCGCGCATGCTGGCGTCGTGCTCCACGAATGGAGAGGATGGACGTCATGACCTCCGCGCGGACGCGGATCAGCCGATCGGACGTCGCGATCGCGCTCCTCGTGAGCGCGCTCGGGGTGGTCCTGATGGTCATGAACGCCCGGGACCTCACGGACGGGACGCGAGGCCCTGACGAGGAGGCCGCGATCCACATCGGCAACCTGTTGCCGTACTGGGCCGCGGTGCCGCTCTTCCTCCTCGTCACGGCCCCGCTCTTGTGGCGGCGGGTCGCCCCGCTCGCCGCCGCCGGCGCGGCGCTCGCCGGCCTCGTGGTCAACCTGGCGCTCGTCGGCAGCGAGTACGTGCGCTGCGGCGTCCTGCTCCCCACCGCGTTCCTGCTCGCCTACGCGACGGGCGCGCGGCTGGACCGCCGCGGCGCGCTGCTCGGCCTGCTGATCACCGGCTCGTTCACCGTCCTCGACCTCGTCGTGGAGTTCGACGTCGCCACGGCCGCCGTGTTCGCGGCCGTGACCGCGGCGATGTGGGGCGTCGGCCGGCTCGTCCATGCCCGCGGCCTCGCGGCGGACGAGCTGCGCGCGCAGACCGCCGAGCTGCGGCGCGCGCGCGACGAGCGCGCCCGGCTCGAGGTCGCCGCCGACCGCTCGCGGCTCAGCCGTGAGCTCGGCGAGGTGCTGCACCGGCGGATCGGCGCGATCGGCCGGCTCGCCGACGCGGGCTCGCGCGCGGGCGACCCGGCCGAGGCGACCGCGCTGTTCGCCGCGATCGAGCGCGAGAGCCGGGCCACGCTCGAGGGGATGCGCGAGGCCGTCGGCGTGCTCCGCGCCGACACGCCGCTCGCGCCGACGGCGCCGCAGCCGACGCTCACCCACCTGGAGTCGCTGCTCGCCCGCGCGAAGGGCGCGGACGCGCGGCTGACCGTCGAGGGCGGCCCGCGCGCGCTCCCCGCCGCGGTGGAGCTGACCGCGTACCGGATCGTGGAGCAGCTGCTCGACGCGCTGGAGGACGCGCCGGACGTCGCGGTCGGCGTGCGCTTCCGCGACGACGCCGTCGAGCTCACGGTCTCCGGGCCGGCGAGCCGGGGTGCGCGGGCGGCGATCGAGCGGGCGCGCGAGCGCGCCCGGCTCCAGCGCGGGACGTTCGAGGCGACCGTGCGCGCCGGCCACGCCGAGGCCGTGGTGTCCCTGCCCGTGCTGGTGGTGGCGTAGATGCCGCTGCTCGTGGCGCTCGCGGCGGCGCTGCTCGGCGTCGCCGGCGGGATCGCCGAGGGGCTCGACGTCCCCGGCGCGCTCGCCACCGCCGTGCTCGGCGCCGCGCTCGGCCTCACCGCCTCGCGCCCGCGCGCCGCCTGGCTGATCGCCGTCGCGGCGCTCGCCGCGATCGCCCCGTCGGGCGTCGACTCGCTCGCCGTGACGCTGCTGGCGGCCGCGCATGCGCTCTGCGCGGCGCCGCTCCGAGCCGCGCCGGCCCGGGGTCGCCGCCGGGCTCGCCCTGATCGGCGCGGCGGAGCTCTCGGTGCTCACCGCCCACGAGGCCGGGGTGCCGACGATCCTGGTGATCGGCGCCGGCTGGGGGGTCGGGCTCGTGCTGCGCGAGCGCGATCTCGTCGCCGCCTCGCTGGCCGAGCGCGCCCGCGAGCTGGAGGAGGAGCGCGAGGCCCACGCGGCGCTCTCGGTGCGCTACGAGCGTGCGCGGATCGCCGCGGAGCTGCACGACATCGTCGCGCACGCGATCAGCGTCATGGTCGTCCAGGCCGCCGCCGGGCAGCGGCTCGCACGCGATCCGGAGCTGACCGCCGAGACGTTCGCCGCGATCGCGGGCGCGGCACGCCAGGCGGAGGACGACATGGGCCGCCTGGCGGAGCTGCTCGGCGAGGAGGGCGCGCTGGCCGCCGCACCCGACCTCGCGCTCGTCGAGCAGCTCGTGGCGCGGGCGGCGGGCGGCGGGCTCGCCGTCACGCTCCGGCTCGAGGGCGAGCGCGAGGGCCTGCCGGCGCCCGCCGTCGAGGCCGCCTGCCACGTCGTCCAGGAAGGTCTGACCAACGCGCTGCGCTACGCCGCGCGCGCCGAGGTCGACGTGCTCGTGCGCGGCGAGCGGGACGCACTCGTCGTCGCGGTCGAGAACGCGCCGGCGGCGCACGATCCCGACCTGGCCGGCGTCGGGACCGGCACCGGCCTGCAGGGCCTGCGCGAGCGCGTCGGCGCCGCCGGCGGGGCGCTCGAGGCCGGCCCGGTGGCCGGCGGCGGGTGGCGCCTCGCCGCGCGCCTCCCCCGCCGGGTCGCGGTCCCCGCCTAGCGGATCAGGTCCGCGGCGCCGCGGTGCCGTGCGGCGCAGGACGAAGCCCGCGATCAGCAGGACGATGATGACGCCGATGATCGCGCTGATGATGCCGCCGAGGTCGAACGCGTCGTCGTCGCCGATCCCGAGGCCGCGGGTGAAGATGAGATAGCCGACGAACGCGCCGACGAGGCCGAGCACGATCGAGGCGAGCCAGGAGGCCGGCCCGCTCATGCCGCTGAGCGCGTCGTTGGGCACGAGGGCCCGGCCGATGAAGCCGGCCACGAGGCCGAGGATGAGAGCGCCGATCACGGGAGGTCCTTTCAGGAAACGGGGCACGGAATGCTACGCCCCGGCGGGGCGCCCGATGCACGCCGCCGCCCGGCCGAGCGGCTGCGCGCCAGTTCCGGGGCGGTGCCGCGCGGGTCGATTAGCGTTCGCCGCCATGCGGCGCACGGTGAGGTGGGTCACGCTGCTCCTGCTGGCGGCCGCGATCGCGCCCGCCACGGCGTCCGCGATCGTCGAGCAGCCGTTCGTCGCCGCGCTTCAGCACGAACGAGCCCGGCGCGATCTGGGTGACCGGCAGCACGCTGATGACGTGCCCGGCGGCCGCCCCGAACTGCGCGGCGTCGCAGGCCGGGACCGCGACCGGCGCGGCGCTGAGCAACAACAACTTCGCGATGGTCCCCGTGGACACGGACGCCGACCCGGCCACGTTCAGCTCGTCGAGCTCGACGTTCACGCCGCCGGCGGGCACGGACGTGCTGTTCGCCGGGCTCTACTGGGGCGGCCGGACCAGCGCCGGCGCCGGCGGCGGCGCGGCGGCGCCGAACCCGGCGGCGCGCGGCGCGGCCCTGCTCCGCACCCCGGCGGGCGCCGCGTACGTGCCGGTGACCGGCGCCGTCGCCCCCAGCACCGCGGTCCCGGCGGCGTACGTCGCGTTCGCCGACGTCACCGCGCTCGTCCGGGCCGGCGGCGCCGGCCGCTACGAGGTCGCCAACGTGCAGAGCGGGACCGGCGAGGACCGCTACGCCGGCTGGTCGCTGATCGTCGTCTACCGCGATCCGGCCCTCCCGCTGCGCAACCTCACCGTGTTCGACGGGCTGGCGGCCATCCAGCAGGGCGATCCGCCGCTGTCGATCGGCGTCAGCGGCTTCAAGACGCCGATCAGCGGGCCGGTCCGGAGCTCCGTCGGCGTCGTCGCGTACGAGGGCGATCGCGGCAGCTCGGGCGACCGGCTCGCGCTCAACGGGCAGTTCCTGACCGACGCCGCGAACCCCGCGAACAACCTGTTCAACAGCTCGGTCTCGTTCCAGGGGACCAACACGATCACCCAGCGGATCCCGCCGTTCGTGAACGGGCTCGGCTTCGACGCCGACCGGATCGTCGCCGACGGCCTGCTCGGCAACGGCGTCACGAGCACGACGCTGCAGGCGTCGACGACGCTCGACCAGTACCTGATCCAGGTCGCGACCTTCACCACCGACCTGAGCCAGCCGCGGCTCGTCCGTCGACAAGACGGTGACCGACCTCAACGGCGGCGACGTCGAGCGCGGCGACGTGCTGCGCTACGCGGTGACGACCCGCAACGACGGCGACGACGCCGCCGTCGGCCTGGGCGTGACCGACGCGGTGCCCGCGGGCTCGACGCTGGTGCCCGGCTCGCTGACCGGCCCCGGCGGCACCGCGGCGCGCCGACGGCCGCTCGGTGGCCTTCGCCGCCGGCACGCTCGCGCCCGGCGCGACGACGACCGCCGGCTTCGACGTGACCGTCGACGGGAGCGTGGACGACGGCTTCGTGGTCAGCAACGCGGCGAGCCGCCTCCGGGACCGGCGCGACGGCCGGGCGGCCGGTGTCCGCGGTGTCGCCGACGGTCACCTCGGTCGTGCGCGTGCCGCCGGTGCTGCCGACGATCGAGGTGACGCCCGAGACGCCGACGGCCGGCGAGGTCGCCGTCGCCGAGATCACCTTCGAGAACACCACCGACGAGCCGATCGAGGACGTCGTCGTCACGATCGACGTCCCGGGCGCGGACGTGCTCTCGGCGACCGTCGAGGGCGGCGGGCGCTGCACGCTGCGCGACGACGTCGCGCGCTGCCCGCTCGGGACGCTCGACCCGGGCGAGAAGGCGACCGTCCGCGTGCGCTTCCGGCCCGCCGACGGCGGCGAGCTGGCCCCCGCGGTGACGATCCGCGGGGACGGCATCGCCACGCTGACGCGCACGCTCGGGCCGATCCGCGTCAAGCCCGGCAAGTCGCGGCTCGCTGGTCCGCAAGCGCGCCGGCGCCTCGGTGGCGCCGCAGGGCGACGTCGTCGGCTACCGGATCGTCGTCCGGGCCGCGCAGGCGCGGCGCGACCGCCCACGGCCTGCGCGTCTGCGACGTGCCGGGGCCGGGCATGCGGCTGCGATCGGCCTCGCACGGCCGGATCCTGGGCGACGGCCGGGCCTGCTGGCGGATCGGCAAGCTCGCGCCCGGCAAGCAGCGGACCCTGAAGGTGCGGGCGCGCATCACCGCCGCGAGCGGCGTCGTCCGCAACGCCGGCATCGCCCGCGCCACGAACCTCCGCGGCAGGCCCGCGCGCGCCGCCGTCGCGCGCGTCCGCGTCGTCCCCGCGTTCCCGCGCGCGTGCGCGGCCGGCGCCGGCCCGCCGGCCCGCGCGGCCTGCTGAGCGGCGCCCGGGGCGCGTCGTAGAATCCCGCGGCGTGGGGCTCAAGGGGGCAATGAACCGCGGTCTGACGCGGGCGACGGGCTACGAGCTGCGGCGCGCCGCGGCCAAGCCCAAGCGTCGCCGGCGCAAGGCCGGCGAGACCGGCGACCGGCTGCTGACCGCGCCCGCGTTCGTGATGTGCAGCGTCCGCTCCGGCTCGACGCTCCTGCGCGTCCTGCTCGACAGCCACTCGCAGATCCACTCGCCGCAGGAGCTGCACCTGCGCGACCTCAGCGTGAAGGTCCGCACGGACTACGCGGCGAAGGCGCTCGGGCGAGATCGGGCTCGACGACCGCCAGATGCGCTTCCTGCTCTGGGACCGGCTGCTGCAGCGCGAGCTGGCGGCCGCGCACAAGTCGGTGCTGGTCAACAAGACGCCGAACGACGTCTTCATCGCCGACCTGATCGCGGAGTGCTGGCCGGACGCGAAGTTCATCTACCTCCTCCGCCACCCGGGCTCGATCGCCCGCTCGCGCCAGGAGACGCGGCCGCAGGACACGCCGGAGCGCAACGCGCGGATGGTGCTGCGCTACGGCAACGCGATCCAGGCGGCGCGCGAGGCGCGGCCCGACGGCCTGACGATCCGCTACGAGGACCTGACCACGGACCCGCGCGGCTCGACCCAGCGGCTGTGCGCGTACCTCGGCGTCCCGTGGGAGTCGTCGATGCTCGAGTACGGCCGCTTCGACCACGGCAAGCTGAAGCCGGGCCTCGGCGACTGGAAGGCGAAGATCAAGACCGGCGCGATCCAGCCCGCGGACCCGCCGCCGCCGCCGGACGAGATCCATCCGTCGCTGCACGAGCTCTGCGTCGCCTGGGGCTACGAGCCGGCGCCGGCGGTCCAGCCCGCCTCGTGAAGGTCTCCGTCGTCGTCCCGGTCTTCAACCCGGGCCGCGACATCGACGACTGCATCCGGACGCTGCTCGGCCAGTCGCTGCCGGACGACGAGTACGAGCTGATCTTCGTCGACGACGGCTCGACCGACGCGACCCCGGCGCGGCTGGACGCGCTCGCCGCCGAGCACGCGAACGTCCACGTCGAGCACATCCCGAACTCCGGCTGGCCGGGCCGCCCGCGCAACCTCGGGACCGACCGCGCCCGCGGCGACTACGTGCTCTACGTCGACAACGACGACTACCTGGGGGAGGAGGCGCTGGAGCGGATGCACGCGATGGCCGTGCGCGACGACGCCGACATCGTCATCGGCAAGGTCGTCGGCCACGGGAAGTCGGTGCCGCGCAACCTGTTCCGCCGGAACCGCACCGGCGTCGACCTCGAGTGGGAGGCGCTGCTCTGGCTGCTCACGCCGCACAAGCTGTTCCGGCGCGCGTTCCTCGACGAGCACGAGCTGCGCTTCCCGGAGGGACGGCGGCGGCTGGAGGACCACGTGTTCCTGATGCGCGCGTACTTCGAGGCGCCGCGCATCTCGGTGCTCGCCGACTACCCCTGTTACCACTGGGTCCTGCGCGACCGCGACGTCAACGCGTCCTGGGGTCAGCTCGACCCGCCGACGTACTTCGCGTTCATGGGCGAGGTGCTCGACGTGATCGACGCCCACACCGAGCCGGGGCCGTTCCGCGACCGGCTCTACGCGCGCTGGTACCGCGGGAAGATGCTCAACCGCGTCGAGAAGGTCCACTCGAACCCGGACCTGGCGATCCGGCGCGCGCTCTACGAGACGATGCACGAGGTCGCCGTCGCCCGCTTCCCGGAGAGCGTCGACGCGTTCCTCCCGTTCAACCTGCAGGCGCGCTCGCGGCTGCTGCGCGCGGGCGACCTCGACGCGCTCGCGGCGCTCGCCGACACCGAGACCGCGCTGCGCGCGCAGGTCCGGTCGGCCGGCGTGGAGCCCGGACCGGTCGCCGAGGTGCGCCTGCACGCCGAGCTCGACGGGCTGCGCTTCACGCGCGCCGGCGACCGGCTCCTGTGGCAGGGCGCGGACGCGACGGACGCGCTCGCCGAGGGCAGCACGCTGCAGCTGCTGCTCAAGCAGCGCGCCAGCCAGGAGGAGTACCGCGCGCCCGCCGAGGTCACGACCGAGCTCGTCGACGGGCGCGACGGGGTCCGCGCGGTGCTGACCGCCACCGGCCGCGTGACCGCCGCGACCGGCGCCGGCGGCGCGCCGCTCCCGCCCGGCGCCTGGGAGGTCCGGGCGATGGTCATCGTGGCCGGCTTCCGCGCCCAGGGCCGGGTCCTGCGCGCCCGCGGCTCGGAGCACCTGATGCTCGCCGTGACCCGCGACGGGCGCGTCGTGGAGCGCGCGCCGGGCTGGAAGCGCAACCTCCGCAGGCGGATGCCGCGGCGCCTCGTGCGGACGCTCCGCGAGGTGCAAGGCACCTTGCGGCGGCGCGCCCGCCGTTGACGGCGCCGCAACTTCGCTGCTACGAGAAGGGTTCTCGTTTCGGTCGTGCGCCGCCTGCTCCCCATCCTCCTGCTGCTCTGCTGCGCCCTCGCGCTCCCGCCCGCCGTCGCGCAGGCGAAGCGCGGCGCCTGCATCGTCGGCGTGCCCGGCCCGGGGTGCGAGGTGTGGAAGGGCAAGGTCGTCGACGTCGGCGACGGCGACACGTTCGACGTGGACGTCGCGAACGACGGGACGACGCGCTCGCGCCGGATCCGCTTCGCCGGCGTGCAGGCGATGGAGCAGTCGGTCTACTCGGCGCGCCATCGCCTGGGCGACTGCCACGCGGTCCAGGCGACGGAGCGCGTCGAGCGGCTGGTCCGCCGCGCCAAGGGCCGCGTCCGGCTCGCCGCCGAGGACCCGCTGAGCATGTCCGAGCACCGCTTCATCCGGTCTGTCGCCGTCCGCTCGAAGGGCCGCTGGGTCGACGTCGGGACGCTGCTCGTGCGCGAGGGCCTGGCGCTCTGGTGGCCGACCTGGTCGGAGTCGGCGTCGAACGCGACGTACAGCGTGCTCGCGCAGCAGGCGCGCGCGGCCGGCGTCGGCCTCTACGACCCGGACGCCTGCGGCGTCGGCCCCAGCGCGGTCTCGCCGCTGAAGCTGTGGGTGAACTGGGACGCCGACGGCCGCGACACCTCGAACCCCTCGGGCGAGTGGGTCAAGGTCCGCAACCTCGATCCGGTCAACCCGGTGCCGCTCGGCGGCTGGTATCTGCGCGACTCGGGGCTGCGCCGCTTCACGTTCCCGGCGTCCGCCGTCGTCGCCCCCGGCGCGACGGTGATGGTCGACGTCGGGGAGGAGTCCGACGGCGTCTCGGTCTTCGCCTGGGGCCTGCGCGCGCCGGTCTTCGCGAACGTCACGAGCGACGAGGACGCGATGGGCGACGGGGCCTACCTGTTCGACCCGCTCGGCAACATCCGCGCGTCGATGATCTACCCCTGCCGGTTCGCGTGCACCGACCCGCTCGCGGGCGCGGTCGCGATCGGCGCGGACCCCGACGGGCAGCGCGAGTCCGTGACGGTCACGAACGTCTCGGCCGGGCCGATCGACCTCGACGGCTACGTGCTCAAGAGCGCGCCGCAGAGCTACCACTTCGAGCCCGGCTCGGTGATCCCGCCGGGCGGCTCGCTGGTCATCCGCGTGCTCGGCGACCCGTCCCAGGACACCGCGACCGTCAAGCGCTGGGGCTTCGCGCGCACGATCCTGCGCAACGCGGGCGACGTCGTCGAGCTGCGCAGCTACACGGACATCCGCCTCGCCTGCACGGCGTGGGGCGATCGCAGCTGCTGACGCGCCGCTAGATTGGCCGCCGTGGCCGCGGGCGCAACCCCGACGCGCGTCGAGATCGAGGAGGGACGGCGGCTGGTGGTGACCGGCGCCGGCACGCCCGTGCTCCGGCGCGACGGCGGCGAGCTCGCGCTGGAGCCGCGCGAGGGCGGGGAGGCGGAGCTCGACCTGGCGGCGCTCGTCG
>CAWBSJ010000019.1:0-147983 GCA_963791405.1 uncultured Solirubrobacteraceae bacterium
GCTCGAGCAGGAACGCCTGCTGGGACTCGATCGCCTCGACGAGGCGGGGCTCGAGCGTCGGCTCGAGGCTCGCGTGGATAGTCGAAGCGCATAGCCTCGGCAGCACGAAGTCCTCGGCGATGCCGACCTCGTGGGCGATGATGCGCCGCGTCTCGACGGCGTGGCCCTCGGCCCAGCGCGCGGCCCGCAGCGTCGCGGCCACGTAGCGCGCGACCAGGTCGGGGCGATCGTCGAGCTGCCCTCTGCTGACGGTCAGCGCGGCCGGCGTGATGTTGTTGATCGCGAGCGCCTGATCGTCGGCGCCCGCGATGTCGAACACCACGTCGACGCCGACGAGCGCCTCGAGGTCCGGGCCGCGGCCGCCTTGCGACGTAGATCGCGTCGACCTCGCCGCGGATCAGCGCGAGCACCTCCGCGCGCCTGGAGCCGGCGGTTGCTGTAGGCGCCGAACAGCGAGCCGCTGCGCGACTCCTGCTCCGCGGCGCTGAAGCCCGGCGCAGGTAGCGCTCGTCGACCGGCAGCTCCACGATCCGCCACGTCGTCGAGCGACAGGCCCGGCGTGGCGCAGGGTCGTCTGTCGAACCCGCGCAGCGACGTCGCGTGCCAGAAGTCGATCTGGTCGTTCACGCGCTGTGGCGAGCTCCACGCGGGCGGCCGCGCAGCCCTTCGGGTCGTCGATCCCGCTGCCGCGGCAGCGCGACGATCGCCTGGTACTGGTCGGCCCACGACAGCCCGATCAGCCGCAGGTCGCTGCCGCGCGACCGCGTCCAATCGGCGGGATGTTCCCGCCCTGGCGGAACGAGTCCGCCGGGGTGTGGTCGAAGTGCGACTCGCGGTATCGCTGCGTCCGCGCTGGAGCGCAGCGAGGCGACGGTGATCGCGTCGGGCGCGAACTCGTCGTCCAGCCAGCCCTGCGCGATCGCGAGGCTGGAGGCCGTCGGCACCGGGCAGCGCGTGTACCAGAGCTCGCCGACCGTGCGGGCCGGCGCCGTCCGGGCGAGGGTGTCGGGGGTGCTGGACATGGTTTCGGGCTCCTTCGGGGAGAGAGGGTCAGGCGGTCGAGAGCGACCGTTCGCGGACGCGCGGGATCACCTCGAAGCCGAAGCGGACGACCTCGGCCTCGAGGGGCTGGAACTGCAACATGAAGAGCTCGATGCCCGCCGCGGAGAACGCGGCGATGCGCTCGGCGACCTGGTCGTAGCTGCCGACGAGCCCCGCGAGCGTCCCGCCGTTGGTGCCGACGCGCGGGACGCCGGCGCCGACCTTCATCATCGCCACGTCCTTGTCGGTGCCGCTGACCAGCCGCGAGCGGTCGTCGCGGGCGCTCAGCGCGAGCAGCCGCTCGAACTCGGCGGTCGCCTCGTCCTCGTCGGGACGGGCGATCACGAACGCGGCGAGGCCGAACCGCAGCGGCGCGCGCTCGCGCGGCCTGCGGCGCAGGTCCTCGATCAGCTCGACGACCTCGGGCAGCGGGCGGCCGTTGATGAAGAACACGTCGGCGTCGCGCGCCGCGAGGCGCCGGGCGGGCTCGGACTCGCCGCCGAAGTACACGGTCGGCCCGCCGGCGCGGACCGGCCGGTGGTGAGGTCGAGCCCGGAGAGCGGGAACCGCGGCCCGTGCGCGTCGACCGGGCCGCCGTCGAACAGCGCGCGGACGTCCGCGAGCCACTCCTCCGAGAGCACGTAGCGCTCGTCGTGCGGCGGCATCTCGATGCCGAGCTCGTGCATCTCCGTCTTGAACCAGGCGCTGACGAGGTTGATCGCGAACCGCCCGCCGCTGATGTCGTCGATCCCGAGCGCGAGCTTGGCGAGCACCGCCGGGTGGATCAGCAGCGGCTTGATCGCGGCGATGATCTCGATCCGGGACGTGGCCTCGGCGATCGCCGCGGACGCCGTCCACGTCTCGAGCGTCGCGACCTCCGGGTTGGAGGGGTTCACGATGTGCTGGGCGAGCAGCGTCGACGTGAAGCCGTTCGCCTCGGCGAGCCGGATCAGCTCGCGGGTGCGGCGGTAGCCCGAGTCGACCGGATCGTCCGGATGCGTGCGCGCGCCCCAGGTCCCGTAGACCGGCGCCCACACGCCGAAGCGGGGCTGCGTGGTGGTGGTGTGGTCTGTCATTCCGTGTGCGCGCTCAGGCTCGCGTCGATGTCCGAGACGCCGAGGTCCTCGAGGATGCGGACGCGCAGCGCCTCGAAGCGCGGGTCGAGGCGCGACCGCGGCCGCGGCATCGAGACGTCGATCAGGTCCGCGACCACGCCGCGGTCGAGCACGGCGATGCGGTCGGCCAGCAGGATCGCCTCCTCGACGTCGTGGGTGACGAGCACGACGGAGAAGCCGCGCTCGCGCCACAGTCCGCTCACGAGCGCCTGCATGCGCAGCCGCGTGAGTGCGTCGAGCGCGCCGAAGGGCTCGTCGAGCAGCAGCACGTTCGGGTCGCGGGTGAGCGCACGGGCCAGCGCGACGCGCTGGGCCTCGCCGCCGGAGAGGGTCGACGGCCAGACGTCGGAGTGATGCTCGAGCGCGACGTCCCGCAGCGCGTCGAGCGCGCGCCGGCGGCGCGATGCCCTGTCGCCCCGCACGCCGAAGACCACGTTCTCCCACACGCGCGCCCACGGCAGCAGCCGCGCGTCCTGGAAGCCGAAGGCGACGCGGCCGTCGACGTCGATCTCCCCGGCGTAGCCGTCGTCGAGGCCGCCGATCTCGCGCAGGAGCGTGCTCTTGCCGCAGCCGCTCTGCCCGACGATGACGAGGAACTCGCCGGGCTGCACGGTCAGGTCGACCTGGGTCAGGACGGCGCGCTCGCCGAACCGGCGGGCGACGCCGCGGACCCAGACCGCGGGCGCGTCGAGCGTCGCGCTCATCAGACGAACTCCTTGCGCCACGGCAGCAGCCGCCACTCGATCAGCCGCACGATCCCCTCGAGGATCAGGCCCAGCAGGGCGTAGATCACGAGCCCCATCACGATCACGTCGGTCTGGAGGTACTGCTGGCCCTGCATGATCAGGTAGCCGATGCCCTTGTCGGCGTTGACGGTCTCGCCGATCACCAGCGACAGCCAGGCGATGCCGAGCGAGAACCGCAGGCCGACCAGGAAGGCCGGCAGCGCGCCCGGCAGGATCACCTTGCGGATCACGCCCCAGCGGCCGACGCCGCAGGCCTTCGAGAGCTCCGCGAAGCGCGGGTCGACGCTGCGGATGCCCTTGTGGAGGTTGAGGTAGATCGGGTAGATGACCCCGATCACCACGAGGCCGATCTTCACGCCCTCGCCGATGCCGAGCCAGACGATGAGCAGCGGCATGAGGCCGAGGAACGGCAGCGACCGGATCATCTGCATCGGCCCGTCGACGATCTCCTCGCCGAAGCGCGAGAGCCCCGCGACGAGCCCGAGGACCGTGCCGATCGAGACGCCGATGGCGAGCCCGATCACGACGCGCCGCAGCGACGTCAGGATCGACGGCCCGAGCTGACCGGACGTCCACGAGTCGACGAACGCGTGCCACACCTCGACGGGCGAGGCCAGCGTGCCGCTGTCGATCCAGCCCGCCCACGACGCGATCTGCCAGAGCGCGACGAGCAGGAGCGGGACGAGCGCGCGGCGGCCGATGACGGCGGCACGCCGCAGCCCGCGGCGCGGGCGCCGGGTCGCACTGGGGAGCGCCCTGGGCTCGGCGGGGGCAAGCGCTGCGGCGTCGATGGACGAATGGGTCACGCCTTTCGAGGCAAGCATGCGATCCGTCTATTGTCAACTAAGGCAATTAAGAAAGTGGACTTGCTACCGTCGCTCCCCGACCATGTCGATCGACGTCGCGCCCCAGCCCTTCTCACCCCCGTCCCCCGCGTCGGTCGAGGCGCTCCTGCGCGCGATCGCCGCGGGCGCCGCGACGCGCGAGCACGACCGCATCCCGCCCTACGACGAGGTGCGCCGGATCGGCCGCCTCGGCCTCGGCACGCTCCGGGTCCCGGCGCGCGACGGCGGCCCCGGCGGCTCGCTGCGCGAGCTGTTCGCGCTCGTCGTTGCGCTCGCCGAGGCCGACCCGAACATCGCACAGGCGCTGCGGGCGCACTTCCACTTCGTCGAGCAGCGGATCCTCGACGCCGATCCGGTCCGGCGCGGTCGCTGGCTGCGGGACGTCCTCGACGGGGTGCTGTTCGGCAACGGCACCGTCGAGCGGGGGACGAAGGCGATCTTCGGGTTCGAGACGAGCCTCACGCCGGCGCCCGGCGGCGGGTACCTGCTGCGCGGCACGAAGTACTACTCGACCGGCAGCCTGTACTGCGACCGGATCGTCGTCGGCGCGCGGCTGCCCGACGCCACGATCGTCTCGGCCGTCGTCCCGGTCGATCGCGCGGGCGTGACGGTCGAGGACGACTGGGACGGCATGGGGCAGCGCCTCAGCGCCAGCGGCACGGCGCGCTTCGAGGACGCGCAGGTGGCCGCGGACGAGGTGCTCCCGAGCGGGATCGGGAAGCCCGCGACCGTCCCGCGCTCCACGTTCCTCCAGCTCTATCTCGTCGCCGTCGGCGCCGGCATCGCGCGTGCCGCGGCGGCCGACGCGGCGCGGGTCGCACGCGAGCGGACGCGCACCTTCGACCACGCCGCCGCGGCGGAGCACCGCGAGGACCCGCTGGTCCAGCGCGTCGTCGGGCAGATCGCGAGCTACGCGTTCGCCGTCGAGAGCAGCGTCCTCGCCGCGGCGGACGCGCTCGACCGCGCCCACGCCGCCGAGGACGACGACCTCGTCCACGCCGCCGCCGTGCGGGCGGCGCAGGCGCAGGTGGTCGCGGCCGAGCTGGTTCCCCGGGCCGCCGAGCTGGTCTTCGACGCCGGCGGTGCGTCGGACACGTCGCGCGAGGCCAACCTCGACCGGCACTGGCGCAACGCCCGCACGCTCGCCTCGCACAACGCCGCGATGCACAAGGCCCGGGCGGTCGGCGATCTCCTGGTCAACGAGCGGCGCCTTCCGGCGACGGGCTTCTTCTGAGCCGCCGATGACCGACGTGATCGAGCCGGCCGATCTCCGCCACGCCATGGGCCGCCTGCCCACCGGCGTGACCGTCGTGACGTCGGTGGCCGGCACCGGGGAGCCCGTCGGGACGACGGCGAACGCGGTCACCTCGGTGTCGCTCGACCCGCCGCTGCTGCTCGTCTGCTTCGCGGACGCAAGCCTCACCCTGGCGGCGATCCGGACCCACGGCGCGTTCGCCGTCAACGTGCTCGGCGAACGGCACTCCGCGCTCTCCGCGGCGTTCGCGCGCCGCGGCGCGCGCGACGCCTGGCGCGCGATCGACCACGACCCGGGCCACGCCGGGGTCCCCCGCCTGCGCGAGGCGCTCGCGTCGCTCGAGTGCACGGTCGAGCGCCTGCTGCCCGGCGGCGACCACGTGATCGTCCTGGGCCGGGTGCGCGCGATCGCGGTCGGCGAGGACGACCACGCGCCGCTCGTCTTCTACCGCGGCGGCTACGCGTCGCTGGGGGGCCCATGAGCGCCCTGGACGCGGCGAGCACGCGCTTCGCCGGCGGCGGCCCCGTGCTGGTGGCGCCCGACGACCCGGCCGGGACCGCCTTCGTCGCCGCGCCGGCGGAGAGCATCACGGCGGCCGGGCTGGAGACGCTCGGCGCGCTCGGCGGCGGGATGATCCTGCTCGCGCTCGACGACGCGATCACGCGGCGCCTCGGGCTGCCGGAGGTCCGGCCGGGAGCGCGACCGCGCGCGCCGCTGCCGTTCGTCGTCCCGATCGACGCCGCCCAGTCCCCGGGCGCCGCTGGTCGGTCGTGGACCCCGCGCTGACCATGCGCGTCGCCGCCGCGGCGGACAGCGGCCCGGACGACCTCGCGGTGCCCGGCCGGGTCCAACCGGTCGGCGCGACGCGCCGGCGGCTGCTCGACGACGGCGGCAGCGTGTCCGCCGCACTCGCGCTCGCCCATCACGCGGGGCGCCGCGAGGCCGTCGCGCTGTGCGCGGTCGCGGACCGGCGGGCGCTGCCGCCCGACCTGCCCTGCGCCGAGACGGCGGCGCTGCGCGCGCACGTCCGGGCCGAGCTCGCGCGTGAGCGCCCGGCTGCCGACCACGCACGGCGACTTCCGCGTCATCGCGCAGTCGGGCAACGGCGGAGCGCAGACCCTGGCGCTCGTCCACGGCGACCTGCCGGCCCGCCCGTCGCCGATCGTGGCGACCCACGCCGCGTGCCTGTTCGGCGACACGTTCGGGTCGCTGGTCTGCGACTGCCGGCCGTCGCTCGACCGCTCGCTGGCCGAGATCGTGACCGCCGGCGCGGGCGTCGTCATCTACACCAAGCCGGCCTCCGGGCCCGCGGTGGTCTGCGGAAGCGACCGGCGCCCCGACGGGCGGGTCATCGCCGGGCTGCTCCGGCTGATCGGGATCGACGCCGTGCGCCTCACGCAGCCGAGCGCCGCGATCGGCCCGGCGCTCGAGGGCCTCGGCATCGCGGTCCGGACCGCGTGAGCGCGTCGCTCGTCACCATCGTCGGCAATCCGCGCGCGGACTCCCGCACGCACGGCATCGCCCGCACGCTCGGCGCCGAGCTCGCGCGCGGCCGCGCGGTCGTCGAGGTGGACCTGGCCGTCCTCGCGCCCCGCCTGTTCGGCGACGACGGGACGGGCGCCGTGGACGACGCGGTCGAGACGGTGCTGGGCGCGGACCTGCTCGTGGTCGCCAGCCCGACCTACAAGGCGACCTACTCGGGCCTATTGAAGGCATTCCTGGATCGCCTGCGAACCGGCGCCCTGGCCGGGGCGCCCGCGGTCCCGGTGCTGCTCGGCGGGTCGCCGCACCACGCGCTCGCAGTGGACGTGCACCTCACCGCGCTGCTGCTCGAGCTCGGCGCGTCCGTCCCGGTGCGCGGGCTGTTCGTGATCGAGTCCGAGCTCGGCGCCTTCCCCGCCGCGGCAGCCGCGTGGGCCGAGCAGGCGCTGCCGCGGCTCGGCGAGCTCTAACGCGGAGCTGAGCTTGCGAGGAACTCCGCCAGGCTGCGCGCCGGGCGGCCGGTCACCCGCTCGACCGTGTCGGTGACGCCCGAGAACACGCCGTCGTGGAGCCGCTCGAGCGTCCACGCGAACTCGTCGCGCTCGAAGCCCTCCGGCATCCCGGCCACGGCGTCGGCGATCGTGATCTCCACGTGGTCCACCGGCCGGCCCAGCGCGTCCGCGAGCAGTTCGGCGGTGCGCGGCAGCGTCAGGGCCTCCGGTCCGGACAGCTCGTGGACGCGCCCGTCGTGGCCCGCATCGAGCAGCGCACGCTCCGCGACGGCGGCGATGTCGCGGGCGTCGATCCACGCCACGGTGGCACCGCCTCCCGCGAACGGCAGCTGCCCGTTCCGCGCGATCTCGTCGCGATAGAAGCGCGGGTCGGTGAAGACCTGCATGAACCAGCTCGGGCGCAGCACCGTCCAGTCGTGCGCGCTCCCGCGCACCGCCTGCTCGACACGTGGCGCCCAGCTGCCGGGGGCGAACGAGTCGACATCGCGCTCGGACAACAGGACGACCTTGACGTCGCGGGGCAGCTCGGCGAGCAGCGCCGCGACGAGGTCGGGCGCGTCCGCGCGGTCCGGGCGGACGAGGTACACGGCGTCGGCGCCATCGGTCGCGGCGGCCCAGCCGGGCGGGTCGTCCCAGGAGAACGCCGCCGGGGTGACCCCGTCGATCGTGACCGAGGCGGGGTCGCCGCTTCCGCCGATCACGTCGACGCCGCCGCGCGCCGCGAGCAGCTCCGCCAGCGGGAGCCCCGTCTTCCCGCGCACGCCGGTGATCAGGACGCGCGTCATGGACGCAGGCCTTCGAACGCGATGTCGAGGGCGGCGTCGATCTGCGCGGGCCGGAGCGGCCGGGTGTGCAGGAGCAGGCGGTAGTAGATCGCCCCCCAGAGCAGGTCGATCATGGTCTGGACGTCGGCATCCGCGCGCAACTCGCCGCGCTGCACCGCTCGCGCGAGGCGCTCGCGGCACGCGACGCTCGCCGGCTCGATGACCTGGTCGATGTGCGCGCGCGAGAGCGCGGCGTCGGATTGCGCCGCGGCGATCAGTCCCTGGTAGACCCGGCCGACCTCGGTCGAGCCGAGCAGCCGCGTGACGCCC
Organism: uncultured Solirubrobacteraceae bacterium; assembly: GCA_963791405.1. Classification (GTDB taxonomy): domain Bacteria; phylum Actinomycetota; class Thermoleophilia; order Solirubrobacterales; family Solirubrobacteraceae; genus DASQMT01. Next base: position 8,091 of record CAWBSJ010000019.1, read on the forward strand.
TTCATCTGGGTCCGCAGGTCCTCGACGATGTCACCGGTGTCCGGGAAGTCGGCGACCGTCGCCAGGCTCGCGTCGAGCGCCTCGAGCACGACGGCGCCCTTCGAGGGCCACCACCGGTAGATCGTCTGCTTGCCGACGCCGGCGCGCCTGGCGATCGCCTCGATCGACACCTGGTCGTAGCCGAGCTCGCCGATCAGGGCGATCGCGGCGGCGAGGATGGCGCGGCGTGAGCGCTCGTTGCGACGGGCGGGATCGGGCTGGGACGGAGACATCGCGGCGAACCATATCGGAGAGACGAGACGGACCGTCTTGACACAAGACGAGACGGTCCGTATCGTTGATCGCATGACAACTGCCAACGCAACCGAACGACCGGCGGCGCCCAGGGCGCCCGGCGAGCCGTCGGCCTCTGCGGTCCGGGTCCGCGGACTGCGCCGGACCTACGGACAGGGGCCGACCGCGTACGAGGCCGTCCGCGGGGTCGATCTCGACGTTCCCGCCGGCTCGATCACCGCGCTGCTCGGCACCAACGGCGCCGGGAAGACCTCGACCCTCGAGGTGATCGAGGGGCTCGCCCCGGCGACCGGCGGTGAGGTCAGCGTGCTGGGGCTCGACCCCGTGGCCGACCGCGCCGTCCTGCGCCGGCGCACCGGCGTGCTGCTCCAGCGCAGCGGCTTCTCGGGTGACCTGACGGTGCGCGAGACGCTGCGGCTGTGGAGCGCGACCCTCACCGCGCCCCGCCCGGTCGACGAGATGCTCGCGCTGCTGTCGCTCGAAGGGCGGGCCGACGTACGCATGCTCGCCCTGTCGGGCGGCGAGACCCGCCGGGTCGATCTCGCGAGCACGCTGATGGGGAGCCCTGAGCTGGTGATCCTCGACGAGCCGACGACCGGTCTCGATCCCGAGAGCCGGCGCGAGGTGTGGCGGCTCGTGTCCGACCTCCGCGACGGCGGCGCCACGGTGCTCATCACGACGCACTACCTCGAGGAGGCCGAGACGCTCGCCGACCGGCTGGAGATCATGCACGACGGCCGGATCGTCCGCTCGGGGACGCCCACCGAGATCGCCGCGGGGCATCCGTCCACGATCAGCTTCGCGCACGTCGCCGGCGTGCCCGGCGACCTCGCCGGGATCCGCCGCGTCGTCCAGGAGCGCGGGCGCACGACCATGGAGACGGACGCGCTGCAGCGCTCGCTCTCCGACCTGCTGGCCTGGGCCGCGCACAACCAGATCGCACTCGACGATCTCGATGCTCGCAGCCCGAGCCTCGAGCGCGTGTTCCTCTCGATCGCCGACGGTCGCGACCCGGCCGACCGCGCTCCTGCGGAGACCTCGACCCATGAAGGAGCCCTTCGATGACGACGCTCGCCGATCGTCTCTCACTCCGGCGGACCGCGAGCTTGACGCGCTGGAACGCGGTCCTGCTCTCGCGCAACCGCCTCGCCTTCGTCTACGCGGTGGTCCTGCCGCTGCTGCCGCTCGGGCTGCTGTTCACGGGCGAGCGCGGCGATGCATCCGTGGGCGCGGGCGCCATCGTGACGATGTTCCTCGTCATCGCGCTCTTCCCCGTCTACTACAACGTGCTCTCCCAGTTCGTGAGCCGCCGCGACGAGCTCGTGCTCAAGCGCATGCGGACCGGCGAGACGCGCGACGCCGAGCTGCTCGCGAGCATCGCCATGCCCGGGGCGCTGAGCGCGCTGGTCCTGAGCGCGATCGCCATCCCGGTCGCCGCGGCGCTCGGCCAGCCGCTGCCGGTGAACCCGGTGCTCTACGCGGCGCTGGCGGCGCTGACGGTGGTCATGTTCACCGCGTTCGCCTACTGGACCGCGGCATGGACGAGGAGCGCCGAGGCCGCGCAGCTGACCAGCATGCCGATCATCATCCTGGCCTCGCTCGGGCCGCTGACCAACTCGATCCCCGACATGTCCGACCGGCTTCGCGACGTCCTGTCGCTCACGCCGGGGGCGGCGATCTCGGACCTGGTCAGGATCGGCTGGTTCGGACTCGACGGCCCCGGCGCCGGCGAGACGACGCTGAACTTCGCCGAGACCTGGGGCCAGGCAGCCGGGCCGCTGGTCGTGATCGCCGCCTGGACGTATCTCGCCGTCGTGCTCGCGCGACGCTCGATGCGCTGGGAACCGCGCACCTGACGCGGGTGAGACGCCTCAGCCGGCGGGGGGTCGCCATGGCTCGCGCTCGTGCGTGAGCCAGACCAGCTCGGGGTCGAGCGCAAGGACCCGCTGCCGGCCTTCGGTGGGGGGCTCGTCGAACTCGCCGTGCCACACCGCGACGTCGCCGCCGACGATGGCGGGGCGCCCGCCGGTCTCGACGACGACCATCTGCATGCCGGGCGTGTGGCCCGGCGCCGGGACGAGCCGGAGCCCGGGCAGCAGCTCGTGCTCGCCGTCGACCGCCACGTACTCCACGCCGGGCGCCTCGACCCACTCGCGGATCGTGTAGTCGTCCTTGCTGAGCGCGTCGTCGAGCTCCCGGCGCTGGACGTAGAACGGCCGGCCGGCGAAGAGGTGGTTGCCGCCGCAGTGGTCGGCGTGCAGGTGCGTGTTGACGACGATGTCGATGCCGGCGAGATCGAGGTCCTGCTCGCTCAGCGGCCGGAGGCGGGGGTCCATGTCGGCCATCGCCGGGTGCAGCTCCGTCATGCCGGTGTCGACGAGCACGCGCGCATCGGGATGGTCGATGACGTGCACGTAGACCGGCATCCGCTCGCCCTCGACGGCGAGGTCGGCGACGAAGACGGGCGTGATCGTGATGTGCGTCATGCCGACCTTCTTACCGGTTCCCGGCCGAGGCGCGGCCGGCCGCGGTCCTCGGCTGCGCGACGTGCGTCAAGATCGCGCTGTGACGACAGCGTCCCGTCGCCCACGGGCTCCGGTCCGCCGGTGGATCCGCGCTCGCCCGGCCGACGTCATCGACGTCTTCGTCTACGTGGTCGTCCTCAACCTCGCGATCGAGTACGTCCCGTCGGTCATCAGCGAGAGCTTCACCCTCTCGCTGCTCACCGCGGTGCTCCTCAAGGTCGCCCTCGAGGTGGTGATCCTGCTCAAGGGCCGCATCGTCACCCGGATCCGCGCCGCCGACACGCGGCGCGCCAAGCTCGCCGCCGCGGCATCGCTCTGGGTGGTCGCGGCCGGGAGCAAGCTCGTCGTGCTCGAGCTGGTCGATCTCGTCTTCGGCGATGCGGTGAGCCTCGGCGGGTTCGTACCGGTGACGCTGCTCGTCGTCGTCCTCCTCGTGTCGCGGTCCGCGGTGCGGCGCCTCCTCGACGACAGGTGAGACACTCGCGCGATGCCGCAGATCGCTGAGACCGCACACGGACCGATCGAGTACGACATCGCCGGCGACGGGGCGCCGGTGCTGGTCGTGCACGGGAGCCCGGGCGGCTGCGACCAGGGACGCGCGATGGCGAGCGCGCTGCCGGCGGAGCGGTTCAGGACGATCGCGGTCTCCCGGCCCGGCTACCTCGGCACCGCGCTGGAGGGCCGGGAGGGCCTGGACGCCCAGGCCGATCTCCTCGCGGCACTGCTCGACACGCTCGAGATCGAGCGCGCGGGCGTGCTGTGCTGGTCGGGCGGTGGGCCGTGCAGCTACCGGCTGGCCGTGCGCCATCCCGAGCGCGTGGGGGCGCTCGTCGCGCTGGCGGCGGTCAGCGAGGCCCTGCAACGTCCGCACGAGGACCTGCCGACCCGGCTGCTCTTCACCACGCGCCCGGGCGACTGGCTGCTGCGCGCGATGGCGGCGCACTCCCCGAAGCAGCTGATCGGCTCGACGCTCTCGTCCGAGGGCGAGCTCACGAAGGAGCAGCTCCGCGCGCGCACCGAGGAGGTCTTCACCGACGAGCGCAAGCGCCGGTTCGTGCTCGACCTCGATGCGACGGTGCGCTACGGCGGCGATCGCAAGCCGGGCCTGGACAACGACTACGAGCGCTTCGAGGAGATCGGGACGCTCGAGCTTGAGCGCATCGGCGCACCCTGCCTGCTGGTGCACGGCAGTGCCGACACGGACGTCCCGCCGCACCATTCGGAGCACGCCGCCGCCGCGATCCCGCATGCGGAGCTCGCGCTGCTCGAGAGCGGGACGCACCTGGCGTTCTACACGCACCCCGAGAGCGACGCGGTCCAGGCGCGCGCCGCCGAGCTCTTGTCCGCCGGTCCGCGCTGACGGCGGCGGCGGTCACCCAGGCGGGTCGGCCGGCGTCGCGGATCGCCACGGGCTCCGCCACTCGGCGGCGTCCCAGCCCTCCATCACGTAGATCCGCTCGCGCTCGATCCGCTCGCCCCTGAAGTCCAGCAGCGCCACGCCGTACATCGTCGGGCCACCCGCGTAGCTCGCCGAGAGCTCGACGACGACCAGGTCGTCGCGCACGGTGAGGCGGCGGATCCGATAACTGACCGGCGCCGGGTAGCGGCTGCGCCACTCGGTGAAGTTCGCGCGCCCTTCGAAGCGCTCGCCCGACTGCGGGAACTCCACGACCGCATCGTCGTGGTACAGCTCGGCGGCGTGCTCGACGTCGCCGCCTGCGGTGTCGAAGTACAGCCGCACCTTCTCGCGGAGCACCGATTTGGTCCATGGTCGATCCGACGCCCCGGCCGAGCCGGGTATTCCGCCGTCAGAACCCGGTGCCGCCGGCGATGCCGCCGCAGCCGTCCTGCACCTTCTCGCCGGCGAGGCCGTAGATGGCGCAGCCGAGCAGGCCGAGCAGGGCGACGAGGGCGAGCACGCCGCCGATCACGCCGTCGAACACGAAGACGGCGAGGGCCGCGGGCACGGCGTCGGCTGCGAACAGCGGCCAGACCTTGCGTGAGTGGGTGCGCATGACCGGTTGTTCGCGCGCGCCGCCGGTTTGTGACCACAATGCCGGTCACAGAAGCTCACGTTCTGCGAACAGGGTCGTGATGCGCAAGCCGGACCCCTCCGATGAGCAGCTGTTGCCCCGGAGCGACGCGGCGTCGTTCGAGGTCTTCTACTGCCGTCATGCCCGGGCGCTGCTCGGCTACTTCGTGCGGCGGACCCGCGATCCCGAGCTGGCCGCGGACCTGTGCGCCGAGACCTTCGCCGCCGCCCTGGCGAGCCGCCACCGCTTCCGTCCGGAGCGGGGCGGCGCCACGGCCTGGCTGTACGGGATCGCGGCGAAGAAGCTGGCCGATGCGCAGCGCCGCGGCCACGCGGACCGGCGCATGCGGCGGCGGCTGGGCATGGAGCGGATCGAGCTCACCGACGCGGAGTTCGCGCGCATCGACGGTCTCGGCGAGCCGGATCGCGCGCGCACGCTGATGGACCGTCTCGCGCCCGAGCAGCGCGACGCCGTCGCCGCGCACGTCGTGGACGAGCGCCCGTACGGGCAGCTGGCGCGCGAGCTCGAGACGTCCGAGGCGGTCGTGCGCAAGCGCGTGAGCCGAGGCCTGGCGGCGATGCGGCAATGGATGGGGGTCCGTCGATGACCGATGACTTCGTCACCCGGCTGCAGCTCCAGCTGCGCGACGTGGCGCTGCACGACGAGCGCCGCGGGCGCGTGGGACTCGGGCTCGTGCGTGCCCGGCGCAGGCTGCCGGGCCCGGCGCCGGTCGCCGTCGTGACGCTGGGCGTGCTGCTCGCGCTGGCCGTCGTGCTCGGAGCGCTCCAGCTGCGCGGCGAGCGCGAGCCGGAGGCGCCGAAGGTCGTGGGCACGTACCGCGTCGCGGACGGCCTGTCCTCCCTCGCCCCGGGCTTCGGCTCCGTGTGGAGCGCGGATCCGATCCGCGGCGACGTCCTGCGCATCGACCCGCGCACGCGACGCGTCACCGCTCGCATCGCGGTGGGCGGCGAGGCGCGGGTCGCCGCCGGCGCCGGTGCGGTCTGGGTGGTCGCCGGCGACCTGCAGTACGGCGGCGACGAGGGACCGGTGCGGCTCCTGCGGATCGATCCCCGCACGAATCGCGTCGTCGCGCGCATCCCGATGCGCACCCGCTCCGGCGCGCGCTTCGTGCCCGCCGACGTGCGGATCGCCGGCGGCGCGGTCTGGGCGGTCGGCCTGGACGGGGTGCTGCGCGTCGACCCGCGGACGGACGCTCCCGGCCTGCACATCCCGCTCGGCACGCCGGCCGGCGATCCGCGCGGCATCGTGATCACGGACCGGTACGTGTGGGCGCTGACCGCGGAGCGGCGGCTGGTCCGCTTCGACGCGCGCGACGGCCGCCCCGCCGGTGCGGAGCGCGCCCGCGCCCCGGTCTCCGCGTACCTCCTTGGTGGTCCGTCGGGCCGGCTGATGCTGCTGCTCGGCCGCGGCGGGCTCGCGCTGATCGACCCGTCGGACGGGCGCACCGTCTGGCGGGTGGCGGCCGGGAAGGACATCGGCTGGGTGCACGGGCGGAAGGGGGAGGTCTGGGTGCAGGTGTCCGCGCCGCAGTCGGGCGACGTCGCGCACGATCGGCTCCTCCGGCTCGACGCCGCGACCGGCAGGCGGCGCGGGGCGATCGAGCTCCCCGTCGCCGGCGTGGCAGGGATGGCCGACGTCGGGCGGGAGCTCTGGACCGCCACGCCGAGCGGCACGATCACCGTGATCGGTTGAGCTTCCGCCGCGCGGACGCGCTGCCGTGGCGAGGGGCCTGGGCATCGTCGGGGGTCCTCCTGAAGTCGGCACGCCGCGCGATACTCCCCTCGAGATGACGCGCGTGGGGGTTGCCTGGTGTTCGGTCACGGTGGCGCTGCTCACGTTGTGCGCGCTCCCAACTCCCGCGAGTGCGGTGGACCGTCAATGCGGGACCCGGTCGCTCTACGGTCGGACCCTGACGATCTGGCTCGTGAAGGGGGACATGCGCTGCTCGCAGGTGCAGCGGATCGTCGGCAAGCCGTGTCGGGCACGCAAGGGTCTTGTCGTGTTTTTCGTTCCGCCCGCCGGATCCGGTGCTGGCGTGGTTTCCCGAGCGTGAGCGATTCGCGCGATCGTGGTCGACCCTGATCGAGGCGCGTCGATACCCCTGCGGTCGCCCGCCGGTGACCGCGGCTGCATGGCGGCGCGCATCGTGGCGTGGTGTTCCGACGCTCAGGCAGGTGCTCGCCGACGACCTGCTCCGCTGTCGGCAACTGCGTGGCATGTCCTACCGGGACGTCCGCGGACTGCTCGGCCGGCCTGACGCTCGATCGATCAACAAGGGCAAGCATGAGCTCTGGTACGACCTCGGCCCTGAGCGTGACTCGTTCTTCCAGATCGACAGCGAGGGCCTCTCGATCCGTTTCGATCGAGCAGACATCGTGCGGTCGGTCGGCATCTATCAGAGCTGATCGACGGAGCAACGGCACGGACGGGCCGCGCGCCCGGTCAGTCCGACGAGCGTTCCGCCGTGAGCGTGTTGCGCTGCCACAGGCTGCCCTGGGCTGCGGCGAGGAACGCCGTCAGCGGCCAGATGAGCCCTCCGAAGAGCAGACCGACGGCCAACCATCCCCAGCGGCCCTTCGCCGCCGTCACGACACCGCCTGCGATGACCGCGATGACCACCAGCATCCAGATCACGGCGGACGACCCCGAGACGACGAAGTCGCCCCCGTCATCTGCTGCCACGATCAGCATGGCGGCAACGCGAGCGCGTGGACCCGCGCCGAGGCCAGTGCCGCCTCCCGGCTCTACTGTCAGCGACAGCGACTCTGCCCGGGGGGGCGCCGGACGTCGGGATTCCGGACGACGACGACGCCGCCGAGCTCGGCATCGTGGCCGTGCGCGTGAAGCGGCTCGATCTGGACGGTCAGCCGGGTGGGCGGTCGCGCGGTTCGTTGCGGTCCACCGTCCACGCGATCATCGCCGAGTCCAGGTAGGCGCGCACCTCGACGATCCGGTCGCCGTCGAACCGGCAGAGCCAGCACAAGGCGTTGTCGTAGCGGGCGCCCTCGAGCGTCGTCGAGTCCGCTCGCAGCTCCGCGATCACGGTGTCGCCGTCGAGGAAGAGGCTGTCCAGCGTCAGGTGCACGCCCCCGCGCATGAGCGCCGCCAAGCGCCCGAACGTCGCGGCCACGAAGTCCGCCTTGTCGGTGTAGGTGCCGGCGAGCGGGTGCGTGCCCATCACCGTCCAGCTGACGTCGTCGGCCACGCGGTCGAAGAACGCCGGGGCGGTGTCCGGCTGCTCCAACAGGCGGAACAGCGCTTCGCAATCCGATCGTTCGAGCGCCACGCGCACCGTCCTCCCGCCTCGCCAGTCTGGACAGCGGGCACGCTACCGCCTTCGATCAGGAATCGAGAAGCGCCGGGGCAACTCGCGCGTAGCTTGGCGGCAGCGGTCGAAAGCCATGATCGAGGAGGTCGCAGACGTGAAGACGATGACGTGCCGGGAGCTCGGCGGTCCCTGCGATGCGCAGCATCGCGGCAAGGACGCCAACGAGGTGATCAAGGCGCAGGACGCGCACCTGAAGGAGATGGTCGCGGCCGGTGACGAGGCGCACAGGGAGGCGCACGAGGCGATGCGCGGCAGGTGGAAGCATCCGGTCGCCGGCCTGGGCTGGTACCGGGACACCAAGAGGGCGTTCGCCGCGCTCCCGGAGCGTTGACGTTCCCGTGCTTCGAGCTCAGGAGTCGGCCCGGCGGCCCGCCGGGCGGTGACGAGCCAGGAGCGCGCATCGAGCGCGACGCCGCGCTCGTCGCTCGCAGTCCGCGGCGAGCGTCTCGCGCAGCCGCGCGACGGTGCGGGCCGCCGCGTCGTCGTCGAGTTTCTCGAGCGCCGCGCGCGTGCCCTGGAACCCGAGGACGATCGCGAGCGCGGCGTCCAGGTCGTGGCCGTAGAGGACCGGCTCGCGGACGTCATCGAGGCGGACGTCATGGAAGCCGGCGTCCTCGAGCAGGCACCGTGGTGGCGCGGGCGTCGCCGAGCGAGAACGGGTCCATGCCCGGCTGCGGCGGTTGCGCCGTGTCGCCGAGCGCGGCGTTGATCGCGCTGCATCCACGCGTTGTCCTCGTAGCGCTGCCAGACGAGGAGCACCAGGCGGCCCCGGGTCGAAGGGCGGCGGCGAGGTTGGCGAACGCGGCGGCCGGGTCGGAGAAGAACATCGTCCCGAAGCGGCTGATCGCCACGTCGAAGGCGGCGGGTCGAAGCGATGCACCTGGGCGTCGCCCAGCTCGTAGCGGACGTTGTCGAGCTGCTCCGCCGCCGTCACCCGGCGGGCATGCTCGAGCGCGCGCTCGGACACGTCGACGCCGAGGACCCGGCCCGGCGCCGCGGCGCGCCCGGCCTCGCGCGTCGTCATGCCCGTCCCGCACCCGATGTCGACCACCAGGTCGCCGCGGCCGATCCCGTAGGCGGCGCGGAGATGCGCGTGATGCGCGGCCAGCTCGGCGTCGTAGAAGTCGAGGCCCGGCGCGGGCACCGGCCGCGGCCAGTCAGGAGCCGGCGTGATCCGGGCCGGCCGGAGGATGTGGATCGTCGCGATGCGGCTCGGGGCGTCCCGGGCTCCTCCGTCGCCTCCGGCTGTGGCTGCGGTGCCGGGCCGGGGAGCTTCAGCTTGAACTTCCGTCCGTCGCTCGTCGCGAGCTCCGGAGCCTTGGGCTTGAGCGGCTCGCCGGGAATCGGGCTCATGCAGCCAGCGTACTCCGATCGTCAGCGCCGGAAGACGGACACGAACGTCGGATCGGCGCCCGTGTGCGGCGTCGCCGCCCAGGTCCCCCAGCGCGCCTCCGGCTCGAGCCCGGCGGCGCGCGCGTACCCGTCGACCTCGTCCGGCGTCGTCAGCCGGCTCAGCTCGGTCGCGACCCGCGACGTCCCGTCGCCCTCGAACCACACGTGCGCGAGCTGCCACAGCCCCGCCGCCGTGTCGAGCGTCGAGTGCGACAGCAGGCCGGTGCCCGGCTCCGGGTAGGCGGTGAAGAACGACTCGCGCGTGCGGCCCTCGTGCATCGCCGCGACCGCCGCGGGATCGTGCGTCTCGACGACGACCGCGGCGCCCGGCGCGCTCGCACGCGCGCAGGCCTCCAGCACGGCGGCCTGGCCGTCGGGCTCGAGCACCATCGAGAGCGTGCCGCAGACGCAGTACACGAGGTCGTGGGCGCGCACGTCGTCGTAGCCGCGGATGTCGGCCAGGACCGGCTCGACGCCGGCGTCCGGCGCGAGCCGCTCGAGCATGTCGGGCGACGCGTCGACGCCGACGACCGGGCCGGAGCGCGCCGCGAGCGGCAGCGCGATCCGCCCCGTCCCCACGCCCAGCTCGAGGGCCGGGCGCCCGGCGTCCAGGCGCAGCGCGGCGAGGCGGTCGACGACCGGCTCGGCGGCGGCGCCGCCCGGGAACAGGCGGTCGTAGAACTCCGCGAACTGGCGGCCGTAGCCGACCGCCTGCGACGGGGTGAGGGTGGCGGCGCTCATGCGACCTCCTCCAGCGGGATGAACGGCGACGCGAGCAGGTAGTCCGGATCCTCCGACTCGTCGTGGCCCGTGTGGCGCGCGATCAGGAACTGGAACCCCTGCGGCGTCGTCGCGTGCTGCTCGCGCACGCGCAGCTCGACGTGGTTGCGCAGCAGCTCGAACGGCACCGTGCGCGCGAGGTCCAGCCGCGGGATCGCCATCAGCATGATCAGCTCGTTGCAGATGTCGAACATCGCCTTCTCGCGCCGGCGGGCCGGGAAGAAGACGGCGTGGACCGACCGCCGGGGCGAGATCGGCGTCGTCTCCTGCCACTCGCGTCTGGCGCTCGTCGGCGGTCAGCACCCGGTGGAGCAGGTGGAAGTCGTGCTTCGCCGGCTCCGGGGCGAAGAAGCGCCAGTTCGGCACCAGCAGCCCGGTCGGGTCGAAGTCGCGGCAGCGGTCGAACGCCCGGTGCGGGTGCTGGCTCGCGGCGGTGGCGAGCAGCCAGCCGCCGAACCCGGCGCAGACCGCCTTGGCGATCGTGCCCAGCGGGCGGTCCTCGGGCAGCGACGGCTCAGTGCGCAAGCGCAACACGGTCGGCCTCCTTCCGGGTGGTCCGCGCGGCGAACGCCTCGATCAGGCCCGCGGCATGCGCCGCGTGCTCGGCGTCGGTCAGCACGGAGTCGTGGTCGGCGTCCTCGATGACGTGGTGCTCGGAATGCGCGGCGGCCGCGGCGAGCTCGTGGTGCAGCTCGAGCTGGATCGCGTCGTTGCGCGCCGTGTAGCCCGCGGTCATCACGAGCACCGGGCAGGGCACGTCCGGCAGCGTCCCGTCGAAGGCGCCGAACTCCGCGAGCACCGCCTCCCACTCGCGCTTGCCGGCGAGCCACAGGCGCGGGTCGCGGTACTGCGCGAGCGCGAGCGGGCGCACGTGCGCCGGCAGGTCGTCGACCCAGTCCGGGCGCTTGAGCAGCAGGCCCAGGCCGGCCGAGAGCGAGAACGGCATCAGCGCCAGCGAGTTCGTCATGACCGCCTGGCCCTGCGCCTGGCGCGACGAGCGCGCGAGCTCCGCGGGATGGCTGGAGTCGAGCAGGGCGGCGCCGGCGATCCGGCTCGGCGCGCGCACGGCGGCGCGCACGGCGAGCCAGCCGCCGAGCGAGTGCCCGGCGACGATCGCCGGGCGGTCGGGCGAGACCGCGTCGACGAGCTCGAGCAGGTCGTCGACGGCGGTGTCGAGCGAGCGGGGGCCGTGGCGTCGCGCAGCTCGGCCCGTAGCCGGCGCGCGAGTAGCTGACGACGCGGTGCGCGCGGCCGAGCCGGCGCGCGACCCACTCCCAGTGCTCCGGCGTCGAGAGCAGGCCGTTCTCGAGCACCACGACAGGTCCGTCGGCGCGCGCCGGTGACGCGGTAGGCGAGCGTCGCGCCCGAGCGCGTCCGGAGCCGCTGCTCGTCGCCGCGGCCGGCGGCGACCTTGCCGCGGCGCCGGCCCTGGGCGGCGATCGCGCCGCCGAGCGCGCCCGCGAGCAGACCGCCGAAGACGGTCGGCAGCGTGTCGTCGCGGCGCGCGAGCAGCGCGGCCGCGGCGGGTGCGGCGCTCGCGGGGACCGGTCGCGTAGAGCACGGCGGGGTGCATCGACATGAACGACCACACGAAGCGGCCCAGGCCCATGATCCGCGCGTTGGAGACGTGGAACGCCGACGCGGCGGCGAGCATCGGCGCGGCGAGCCGGCCCTTGCCGAGGAAGACGGCCGGGAACAGGCACTCCATCGCGAGCACGCTGCCGCCCATGGCGCGCGCGAGGCGCGGATGGGCCTTGAACAGCCGCCAGGCGGTCCGGTCGCCGTAGGTCAGGGTCCGGGTCACGCCCTCGAGCGCCTCGCCGTTGCGCCACGACGGGCCGGCGAGCTTCGCCCAGCCGGACACGGCGTAGGAGAGCACGGACTGCAGCGCGACGCTCCACAGCGCGGCGTCGACGATCCGCGGGTCGCGCTGCCCGAGGCGCGCGAGCGTCGCCGCGCCCTGGACGAGGAACGACACCTGGTCCGAGCCGTCGGTCCCGTAGTGGTGGCGCGGGTAGAGCGCGAGCGAGCTGCCGGTCAGCGCGGCGTCGGCGGCGAGCCGGGCGCGCGGCGGCAGCGGCGCGAGCAGCGAGAGCGCCGCCGGCACGCGCACGGCGTGCGCCGCCGCGGTCACGCGGCGATCGGCGAGCAGGCCGAGCGCCTGCCCGAGGCGGCGCGAGCGCGCGCGGAACGTGCGGCCGCTCACCTCCCAGTCGTTGAAGCCGCCGGTGCGCCGGTCGCTCGGTCGCGAGAGGTACTCCAGGCTGGCGACCAGATGGGTGACCGCCGAGGTCCGCTCCATGCGCGACAAGGCGGTGGTGCGGTCCGGCGGGGTGGGCGCCAGGACGTGGCGCGCGAGTGTCGGCAAGGCGGGCATGGCGCGAGTCATATGGCCCGCCGGGCGTCTCGTGGGCCCGATTGCCACCTCCGGGTGAACATCTTCACCCGGACGGGTTAATCCGGGCCGCGGGTCGTCTGCCGCCGCACCTAGTGTGCCGCTCGCGATCGCAGTCCGAAGTACCCCGAACCGACAACGGGAAGGAGTGTTCAGACAATGAGCACGCTCGTGGTTCACGCGAACGAGATCAGCCGCCACACGTTCGGCGAGCTGACCGACGAGACGGAGCGCCAGGACCTCACGGCCCGCATGCCCGTCATGGCGACGCCCGCCGCGGTCGCGGCCGGTGTGACCCTCACCGCCGCCGCCTTCGGCGTCGGATTCGCCGTCGAGGAGGCCGCGGACGGCTGATCGCCGCCCGCGCGCACACGTGAGACCCCCAACGATCGAGAGGAGACACCACATGTCCATGCTCGTCGAGAAGGTCAACGCAGATCCGGGGCTCGCCGCCCTGCCGCTGGTCGCCACCAGCCCGGAGCAGATCGGCGCGACGTCCCCGGTCCTCGCGACCCCCGCGGCGTTCGCCGCCGGCGTCGCAGTGGCCGCCGGCATCGCCGGTGCGGCCGCGGCCGGCGCGGCGGTCGGGAACGCGATCGACTGACGGGAGGAGCCGTACGACGGGCGCGCGCTCCGTGCGCGCGCCCGCGCGGCGTCCGCCATGCTGATCCTCTACGACCGAGACTGCGGCTTCTGCGCCTGGACGCTCGCCGCGCTGCTGCGCCGCGATCCCGGCGGCCGCCTGCGCGTCGCGACGATCCAGGGCGCCGAGGGCGAGCGCCTGCTCGCCGCGATCCCGCCCGAGCGGCGGCTCGCGTCGTGGCACGTCGTCGACGACGACGGACCGGCTGCGCTCCGGCGGTGCCGCCCTCCCGCCCGTCCTGGCCGCACTGCGCGGCGGCGCCCCCTTCGCGGCGCTCGCCCGCCGCACGCCGGCCCTGACCGACCGCGGCTACCGCTGGGTGGCCGCGCACCGCAGCCTGCTCTCCAAGCCGGTTCCCGCGCGCGCGAAGGCGCGCGCCCGCGCGGCGCTCGCCGCGCGCTCCGGCGATCCCGACGTCCTCCAGCCCTCCGGGAGCTGCTCCCTTGTCCGCGCTTGACCGCCCCATGCCCACCTCCGCCGACGCCGTCCCGACCTGGTTCCGGCTCGCCGCCCGCCTGCGCGGCGCCGCGACCCTGCTCGGCTTCGCGCTGATCGCCGCCTGCCTGGTCGCGATCTTCCTGCTCGGCAGCCTGCCGGGCACGGTCGCGCTCGTCGCCGGCGTCGGGGGCTTCGTCCTGCTCACGCTCGGGATGGGCCTCACCCTGTACCCGGGCGCGCCCAGGATCGCGCCGGTCGACCTCGCCGCGCCCGTGCGCGGCCGCTGGGTCGTGATCAACAGCCCGTCGAGCCGGCTGCCGAGCCACGGCACGCACGGCCAGGGCCAGACCTACGCGGCCGACTTCGTCTTCGAGCCCGCGCCCGGCGACCGGCCCGTGTTCGGCGAGGGCGCCGCGTTCAAGCCGCCGACGGCGTTCCCGGCGTTCGGCGAGCCGCTCCACGCGCCCGCGGACGGCCGCGTCGTCGCCGCCGCCGACGGCGGCCGCGACCACCGCAGCCGGTCGAGCTGGCCCGCGCTGGCCCTGATGATCGCGGCGTCGTTCGCGCGCGAGCTGGCCGGGACGCGGCACGTGCTCGGCAACCACGTCGTGCTCGAGCTGCGCGCCGGGCGTGTTCGCCGTGCTCGGCCACCTGCAGCGCGGCTCCGTCGCGGTCCGCACCGGCGACACGGTGCGCCGCGGTGACGAGCTCGGGCGCTGCGGCTCCTCGGGCAACTCGAGCGAGCCGCACCTGCACTTCCAGCTGATGGACCACCCGCGCGCGGTCATCGCGGCCGGGCTGCCGTTCACGTTCGCCGGCGCCCCGCTCCCGCCGACCGACGAGCCGATCGAGGTGACCTGAATGCATCACGACGACACCGCCGGACTCCGCGAGACCTTCACCGCGCTCAAGCAGCACCTGCGCCCGCAGCGCGCGCCGCTGATCGCGGGCATCGTCCTGCTGATCGCGTCGGGCGGCCTCGGGCTGGCCCAGCCGCTCGCGGCGCGCGACGTGCTCGAGGCGCTCGCGCTCGACCAGAGCCTCACCAAGCCGCTGCTGCAGCTCTCCGCGCTCGTCGTCGCCGCCGCGCTCGCGCTCGGCTTCGGCAACTTCCTGCTGCTGCGCTCCGCCGAGGCGGTCGTGCTCAGCGGGCGGATGATGCTCGTCCGCCATCTGCTGAAGCTCTCGATGCCGCAGATGCGCCGGCAGGCGCCCGGCGACCTGCTCGCCCGCGTCACGGCCGACACGACCCTGCTGCGCCAGATCGCCATCCAGTCGCTCGTGCAGTTCGTGACCGGCTCGGTGATGCTGATCGGCGCGCTGATCCTGATGGCCTACGTCGACATCGTCCTGCTGATCACGATCGTCGGCGTGGTGCTCGCGCTCGGCGTCGTGATCGGCGTCGTCATGCCGCGGCTGCGGCGCGCCTCGCGCCACGCGCAGCGCTCCGTGGGCGCGATGGGCGGCGCGCTCGAGCGCGCGCTGGGCGCGTTCAGCACGGTCAAGGCGTCCGGCGCCGAGGGCGTCGAGCTGCGCCGGATCGGCACCGCCGCGAAGGGCGCGCACGACGAGGGCATCAGCTTCGCGCGCTGGAGCTCGGTGGCGGGGACGAGCGCCGGCCTGGCGATCCAGGTCGCCTTCCTCGTCGTCCTCGGCGTCGGCGGCGCGCGCGTCGACAGCGGCGCGATCACCGTCGCCACGCTCGTCGCCTTCCTGCTCTACGTCATGTACCTCACGCAGCCCGTGCTCCAGCTCGTCAACGCCGGTACCTACTTCCAGGCCGGGCGCGCCGCGATCGGGCGGATCGGCGAGGTCATCCGGCTGGGGACCGAGGACGTCGACCCCGACCGGCCGCCCGCGCCCGTGCGCGACCTGCGGCCGCGCGGCGTCGGCGGCGAGCTCGCCGCCGCGGACCCCGCCGCGCTCGCGTTCGACGACGCGTCGCTGACCTACCCGGGCCGCGACGAGCCGGCGCTCGCCGGACTGACGCTCGACGTGCCCGCCGGCGAGCTGACCGCGCTGGTCGGGCCGTCGGGCGCCGGCAAGTCGTCGGTCCTCGCGCTGATCGAGCGCTTCTACGACCCGGATCGGGGCCGCGTGCTGCTCGACGGGCGCGACCTCCGCGCGTGGGACCTCAACGAGCTGCGCGCGCAGATCGCGTACGTCGAGCAGGACACGCCGGTGATGGCCGGCACGCTCCGCGAGAACCTGGCCTACGCGGCGCCCGGCGCGAGCGACGCCGAGCTGCGCGAGGCGATCGCCCTGACGCGGCTCGAGCCGCTGCTCGAGCGCCTGGGCGGCGACCTCGAGGCCGAGGTCGCGCATCGCGGCGGCTCGCTCTCGGGCGGCGAGCGCCAGCGCGTGGCGATCGCGCGTGCGCTGCTCCGGCGGCCCCGGCTGCTGCTGCTCGACGAGGCGACCTCGCAGCTCGACGCGGCGAACGAGGCCGCGCTGCGCGAGGTCGTCGACGAGCTCGCGGGCCGCACCACCGTGCTCGTGGTGGCGCACCGGCTCTCGACCGTGCGCTCGGCGGGCCGGATCGCCGTGCTCCAGGACGGGCGCCTGCGCGGCGTCGGGACGCACGAGGACCTGCTCGCGACCGACGAGCTCTACGCCGGCTTCGCGGCCGGTCAGCTCGTGGCGGCCTGAGCGGGGCCGAGCTGGCCGATGTAGAGCGCGACCGCCTCGGCGCGGGAGCCGACGCCGAGCTTGCGATAGACGCGCCGGAGGTGCGACTTGATCGTGTCCTCGGCCAGCCACAGCGCCTCGGCGATCTCGCGGTTGGACTTGCCCTGCGCCAGCTCGCGCAGCACCTCCTGCTCGCGGTGGCTCAGCGTGCCCTGCGTGCCCGCCACCACCTCCTCGAGGACGGTCCGCGGCGGGCTCCCGGACAACGCCAGGCGGATCCCCGCCACGAGGTCCCCGCGGCCCGGCGGTCACCGGCAGGCAGACGATGTCGAAGCGGTGGAGCAGCGCGCTGGCCTGGATCCTGAACCCCGGGACCGAGAGCAGCACCACGGCGCCGCACTCGGCCGGGAGCCCGTCGAGCGCGCGGAACAGCGCTTCGTCGCCGCCGTCCGAGGGCGCGGCGATCACGAGCGTGGCGCCCGTCGCGTGGACCGCCTCGAGCAGCCCTTCGGGCGCGTCGCGCTCCTCGGCGATGCCGACGGCGCGGCGCGGGATGAGCGTCCGCAGCCCGGCCCGCATCACGGGGCAGTCCGACACGACGATCGCCCGGCGGGGCGGCGGCGGCGGGGACTCTCGTCGGGCGGGGGGACCGATCATGCGCTCTACACGGCGTAGTGCCCGAGGGAACCGGGCGCAAACCCGCATGGCTACGCGGTGTTCACACGCCGACCGCCCGCGCTCGCCGTCAGCCGGGCCCGGCAGGCGGATAGACTCGGAAGCCGGTCGGCCTGTCCCACGAGCTGGACGGAGGTTGCGCGATGCCCAGTTCCGAGCGCCCGCCCGCCGCGGACACACGTTCCCCGAACGCCGGCCGTGCCGCCGACGAGGAGCTCGAGCGGCTCGCACACGAGGCCCGCTACCACCGCGAGCGCTTCGACCTGTACCGCGCCCGCGTGGTGAGTGGGAGCAGCGCCGCGACGAGCCTGACGCGCCTCCGCGAGCTCGAGCGGACCGCGACCGCCGCCGCGGATCGACTCGCGCACGCGCGGCGCGGGACGCAGACCCCGCCGCGTGACGCGGACACCGCCCAGTGAGCGTGGCACGCCGCGACACGGGTGAGATCGACGCCGGCCGATGCGCGCCCCATCGTCTAGCATGCCAAGGGCCGTCCTCGATGAGTAACGGACCGTGCCGCAGGGCGCGAGCCGGCGGTCCGGCGCGGAGGGGCCGCGCACCGCCCCGGGTAGAACGCGACGCCGGAGCTGCCACGCTCCTGCGAAGCGACTGCGCGCAGAGCCTGCCAGGCCTCGCGCCGCATGGCGATCTCCACGGACAGTCGTCCCCGGCGACGGAAGAGCCGTGCCCTCTGACGTGCGACGGCGGCGCGACGGCGAGCGGCGGAGGATCGCAGATGACCACGCAGACGATCACCCTCCGGGTGGACGCCGCCGAGCACCGCGAGCTCGCGGGCCGCGCCGAGCGCGACGGAGTGACCCTGTCGGACTACATCCGGGTGCGGCTCGGGCTGCGCGGCGAAGGACCCCAACCCGACGGCAGCGACGCCGGCGCCGGCGGCGACGCGGCGATCGAGGACCGGCTCGCCGACCACGACCGCCGGCTCGAGGCGCTCGAAGCCGGCCGCGCCGCGGACCCGGCGGGCTAGATGGAAGCGATGGACGACGCGGCGATCCGCGACCTGGTGATCCGGCTGTCCCGCCCGCACCGCTCCGGCGGCAAGGTCATCGAGCGCGCGGCGATCCTCGCCGAGGGCGCGGCGGCCGCCGGTGTCGTCGACTGGATCATCGGCCGATCCGGCGTGCCGGAGACGGCGGTCACGGGCCGCGCGACCGGCCTGCACGGCGGACGCCTCGCGGGCGAGGGCCACAGCAGCGGCGCCCCGCTCCGCTACGTGCTTCCCGCCGGCGCGCTCGACTGAAGTCCACGGCGCGTCTACGCCGGGGGAGCTCCCGCGAGCACCTCCGAGAGCGCCGCGCGGGAGCCGATCCCGAGCTTGCGATACACGCTGGTGAGGTGCACCTCGACCGTCTTCGGGGTCACGTACAGCGTCTGCGCGATCTCGCGGTTCGTCTGGCCTCCGGCGGCGAGGCCGGCGACGCGCCGCTCGCTCGGCGTGAGCGACTCGGGCCCGCTCAGCGCCTCGCGGCGGGGGCGCCCGCCCGCCGCGTGGAGCTCGGTGCGGGCATGCTCGGCGACCGCCCGCGCGCCGCAGCGGGTGGCGATCTCGAGCCCGAGGCGCAGCGGCTCGCGCGCCTCTGACGGCTGCCGCTCGCGCCGCAGCGCGGAGCCCAGCGCGGCGAGCGCCTTGGCGTGGTCGAGCCGCGCGGGCGACCCCTCCGCCGCCGCGACCGCCTCGTGCAGGAGCTCCAGGCCGTCCTCGCGCCGCAGCGTGCCGAGCAGGCGCAGGGCCCGGCTGAGCGCGCCGGGGGCGCCCCAGCGCCGCGCGACGGCCAGCTCGTCCTCGAGCAGGGCGATCGCCTCGCCGGTGCGGCCGAGGCCGTCGAGCGCGAGTCCGGCGAGCGACCGCCACGGCACCCAGGCGGGGTTGTCCGCCCCGCGCAGCCGGTCGCGGCACTCCTCCGCCTCGGCGAGCGCGTCGGCCCAGCGGCCCTTCGCGAGCAGCAGCTCGGTCCGGCTCCGGCGCACGACGGCGTCGCCGTCGGAGAACGGCGTGGGACGGCCGGGATTGGCCATCACGGCCCGCGCGCCGGCGAGGTCCCCGGTCTCCAGCAGCACCCGGGCGAGGAACGCGGTGACGTAGGCCATGCCCGCGCCGTCCTGCTCCTCCACCAGCACGGTCTCCTCGAGCGCGCGGCGCAGCGCGTCCTCGGCCTCGGCGAGCTCGCCGCGCTGCAGCCACGTCCATCCGCGCCACAGGTCGACGCCGCAGACCGCGAACGCCGAGCCCTGCCGGTGGGCCTCGTCCATCGCGGCGTCCCAGGCGTCGAGCGACCTCGTCGCGGTCGGCCAGCACGAGCACGGTCGTCGCGACGATCGCCATGAACCCCGGGTCGACGGCGATCAGGCTCCTGTCCGCCAGGGCGGCCAGCGCAAGCTCGGAGCACTGCTGCGCGGTCCCGCCCTCGAGCGCCCACTCCCACGCGGACACGGCGAGGAGCATGCTCGCCCCGATCCCCTCCGCCCGCTCGCCGGTGCGGACCGCCTCCAGCCGCGCGGCCGCATCGGGCACGGCGGCGCCGAAGGCCACGCCGGCGTAGAGCTCGAACGCCTCGAGCGCGCGCCGCTCGTCGACGGAGCCGGCCGGGAGCTCCGCGATCGTCTCGCCGGGCCACCGCGACCGCCTCCTGCGGCGGGCGCGTGAACAGGAGCATCCGCGCCAGCACGTCGCCGGCGCGCGCGCGCTCGAGCGGATCCGTCAGGAGGGCGTGCGCCTCGCCGAGGTGCTCGACGGAGGCCGGCACGTTCAGCAGCGCCTCCGCCATGCCCAGCTCCAGCAGCAGCGCCGGGCGCTCGTCCTCCGGCGCCGGCTCCTCCAGGGCGCGGCGCAGATAGGCGACCGCGCTCTCCGCGACGCCGCGCCGTGTCGCGGCGCGCGCCGCGTCGCGGAGCAGCGCGGCGACCCAGGGCTCGGCGCGGCGCGGCACCACGAGCAGGTGCGCGGCCACGTGCTCCGGTGCGGCGCCCAGGTCGATCAGCGCCTTGGCCGCGCGCTCGTGCTGCAGCTCGCGCTGGGACGGTGCGAGCTCGTGGTAGATCGCGTCGCGCACGAGCGGATGCACGAACCCGAGCGGCGGATCCGGGCGCAGGATCTCGGCTCCCACGAGCGCGCGTGCGGCCTCGGCCGCGCTCGGCTCGTCGAGCTCGGCGAGGATCGCGGTCGCCGGGAGCCCGGCGCCGTCGCCCAGGACCGCGACCGCCCGCGCGACCGCGATCGCGCCGGCCGGCAGTCGCGCCAGGCGCAGCAGCACCGTCCGCGACACGGCTCGCGGCCCGAGGTCGCGGATCACGTCCGCGTCCAGCGCCGCGGGCTCGAGGCCCTCCGCCGCCAGCGTCTTGAGCAGCTCCCCGAGCAGCAGCGGGTTGCCCGCGGTCGCGCGCCGGCAGGCCGCGACGAAGGCCGGTTCCGCGTCCGTGCGGTGGCCGAGCCGCGCGCGGACCAGCTCGGCCACGCCCGCGTCGCTCAGCGCCTGCGGCCGGAGCGGGACGGCCGCCGGATCGTGCGCGATCTCCTCGATCAGCCGCGAGTCGGCGTCCGGCTCGCCCATCCGCGAGGCCGTCGCGACGAGCACGCCCAGGCCCTCGAGCCGGCGCTCGAGGAACGCCAGGAACCGCAGCGACGCCGGGTCGCACCAGTGCAGGTCGTCGACGGCGAGCATCAGCGGCCCGTCCGCGGCGAGGTTCGCGGTGAGCCAGAACAGCCCGACGAGGATCCCGTACGAGACGTCGCCGGGCGTGTCCGACTCGTCGGGCGGCGCGAAGACCCGGCCGGCCGGCCGCGCGGACCCGGCCAGCCAGCGCGCCCGCGCGTCCGGCTCGGCCAGGATCGGGTCGAACAGCTGCCGCACGACGCCGAACGGCAGGTCGCGCTCGAGATCGCTGCCGCGCGCGGCGAGGACCCGGAGCCCGGCCGCGCCGGCCTTCTCCCGCGCCGCGGCGAGCAGGCGGCTCTTGCCGATGCCCGCCGGCCCCTCGATGAAGGCGAGCACGGGATCGCCCGCCAGCGCATCCGCCAGCAGGCGGTCGAGCGCCGCGAGCTCCTGGTCGCGCTCGACGAGCGCGCTCCCGCCTGCGGGCGGCCGGGGGACCGGGACGGCGTCGATGTCCGCCACGACCTCAGCTCCCGGCCCGGGCGACCGCCGCGCGCCGGGCGCCGGCCCGGTGGCGCAGGACGCCGAGCGCGGCGCACCAGAGGATCGCCGCGACGGCGGTGCCCGCGGCGAGGTACACCGCACGGTCGTTCGGCGCGGCGGGGAACGGGTCCAGCGACCCCTCGAGGGAGAGGACCGGCACGGCGATCGCGACGACGATCACCGGGAGCTTCCACGCCCACGCGCCGCGGACCCGCATCCGCTCGCAGCAGCCACAGGCCCCCGAGCGCGAGCAGGAGGTAGACGAGCGTGACCAGGTAGCTGCCCGTCGCCGAGAGGATCAGGACCGACTGCAGCACGGGCGGCGTGCTCCCGTCCGTCGGGGGCGGCAGGGCCGCGGTCCAGGCGATCACGAGCAGCGCCCAGGCCGCGATCGCGGCCAGCCCGCCGACCGGCGTGCGGTACCGCGCGGAGGTCCGGCTCAGGACGCGCGGGAGCTGCCCGTCGCGGGCGAGCGCCATCAGCACCCGCGAGGCCGCGAGCGTGAACGCGATGCAGACCGAGAACAGGTCGAGCACGACGGTCACGCTCACGATCCAGCCGAACGCGTCGCCGACGTAGCGGCTGCCCAGCTCGCCGAACGGGTTGCCGGAGGAGAACCACGCGCCCTGCTCGAGCGCCTGCCTGCCCGAAGCCGATCGCGCCGACGTAGGTCATCAGCAGGTAGAAGGCGAGGCAGACGACGATCGAGGCGAGCATCGCGATCGGGATCGAGCGCCGCGGCGCGACGGCCTCCTCGCCGAGCGCCGCGACGGTCTCGAAGCCGATGAACAGGGCGACGGCGAAGAGCACGCCGTGGAAGACCGCGTCCCACGACGTGCTCGCCGGGTCGAAGACCGCGAGCGTGTTCCCGTCCGCGCCGCCCTGGGCGATCACGGCGACGGCGATGACCAGGAACGGGACGACCGAGACGCCCGCCGTGATGACGATCGCCCGGACGCCGACGCGGACCCCGAACCAGTTGATCGCGATCACGGCCGCCAGCGCGGCGAGCGCCCAGAACCACCACCCGAGCCCGATCGAGAGCTCGCTCGCGAGCAGCGCGTCAGTCGAGGAAGCCGAGCGCGACGAACCCGCCGCCGGCGCCGAGGAACAGCAGCCCCATCACGTACATGCCGGCGCCCACGGTCCCGAGCGCGGGATGCACGCCGCGCCCCAGGTACTCGAAGACCGCGCCCGAGCCGGTGAAGCGGCGCGCGTAGAGGGTCAGCACATACGCGAGGGCCAGCGTGCCGGCGCCGGCGAGCAGGATCGCCAGCGGCGTGTTGAACCCCGCGAAGACCGCCACCGTCCCCAGCAGGAACCCGACCGCGAAGATCGGCCCGATCGCGAACGTCTGGCCGATCGCGCCCCACTGCGACACCGAGCGCGGCTCGAGTGCTGAGCGCTCCGGCGCCATCCGACCATCATCCACGGCCGGGGCCCGCGACGCAAAGCGCGCGCGCCCTGCACGACGGATCACGGGTACCAGTACGTGAAGGGCGCGACCGGCTGCGGACGCGGCATCGCGTGGGCCCAGTGGTTCTCGGGATCCTTGTGTGCGAGCCGGTTGTAGAAGACGTACGGGCCGGGGCGCGTGTCCGACTGCAGCTGCACGCGCTCGATCCGCTGGTGGCAGCCGCCGAAGCACCAGAGGCGGTTGACGGGCTTGTAGGCGTCGATGTCTCCGTACTGGCCCGGGTCCTTGCCGCCGAGGCCGAGCCACATGTCACCGACGTGGTCGCGCTCGACCCCGGGCTTCGCGGAGCTGACGAGCCCGGCGTTCTTCCTTGAGGTAGTCGAACGGGTTGTCGCCGCCCGGAATGCTCTCGATCAGGCCGCGGAACTCGTCCTCGCCCGCGAGGCCGATCGCGGGATTCCGCCAGTCCTTGCTGACGCAGGCGACGCTCTGGCGGACGGCTGATGGCGCAGAAGGTCTCCCTCGGCTTGTACGCCGCGCCGGTCACCCACGGCGGGTTGCTGACCCAGACGAGGTTCTTCTTGACGTCGACGAAGCGGTGGTCGGGCAGCGCGGGCTTGAGCAGCGCCTGCTGCGCCAGGATGTTCGTGCGGAACTCGTCGAGCTGCCCCTTGATCTGCTCGGGCGCGATGCAGGTCGTCGAGGTCGACCTTGCGACCGGCGGGCTGCACGCAGGACCGGGTGTTCCAGAGCTCGGTCAGGAGGTTCGCGAACCGCAGCTGCTGGAGCACGTAGTACTCGTAGAGCTGGCGGGTGGACTTCGAGTCGGCGGTCGTGAAGAACCGCCCGGCGGCGGCGCGCCGCGAGTCCGCGACGAGCAGCCCGCGCTCGCCGCCGCTGCCCGCCAGGACGTCGTGGAGCAGGTTGCGGTTCGGCTCGTCGAGGGCGATCGTTGTCCAGCAGGCCGCGCGTCCCGCCCATGAGGCCGGGCTTGCTCGGGTCGAGCTTGGTGAGGCTCACGAGCGTGTTGTGGTTCGTGTTGATGTGGGTGAGCAGCTCGGTCGCCCGGCCCGCCAGGACCGACGTGCTCAGTTCGGCGATCGCCTTCAGGAGCCGGTCCGACGAGGCCTCGAGGTTGTTGAGGCGGATGTTGATCTGCTGGACCATCTCGAGCAGCCGCTCGGTGTCCGACTTGGGGAGGATGAAGTCCTTGATCTCGTTCAGCCCGTAGAAGTCCAGGAAGCGGCCGAACGCCCACTTCGCGCCCGCGCCGACGGCCGACACGGCGAAGGACGCGCCGAAGTCCGTCAGCCCGCCGAGCGCGGCCTTCGTGATGTCGAGCTCCTTCCACCACTCCGCGATCGCCGCCGGCCTGCGCGGCGCCCGCGCGGGGCCCGGCGTGGCGGGCGTGGAAGCTCGGCGGGTCCGCATCGGCGGCCAGCTCGCGCATCAGGGCGCCCGCGCCGCCGGCGCGCCGCGCCGCGGCGAGGAAGCGGTCGCCGTCGAAGGCGCGATCGTCGTACTGGAGGTCGAACTCGTCGAAGTGGTAGGGGATGTCGAGGTGGCGCTGGACGCGCCGGTAGGCGCGCCGCTCGCTGAGGCCCGGCGGCTCGGCCTGGGCCAGCGTGGAGACGGGCGTGACCGGCACGTTCTCGATCCGGCCCGCCCCGTCGTGCCCCTCGCCCACGAACGTCCCGTCCAGCGCGCCGCCGCCGGCCCGGCCGCCGGTCACCGACACGACGAAGCAGCGCGGCAGCCGCGCGAACGCGAGCAGGGTGACGCCGGTCCCCGGCGTCCGCTCGGAGCGCGCGCCGTTGCGCTGGCGCAGCGGCCTGCCGGTCGGCGCCATCCGCGGGTCGCGGTCGCAGCGGTACGCGCGCGCCGTCCCCCGGCGGACCGGCGTGTCGCCGTCGGCGTTCGCGTTCACGAGGACGTACTCCGTCCCTGCGCCGGCGGCGGCGGGCGCCGCGCACGCCAGGGCGGCGGCGGCGACCGCGAGCGCGGACGCCGCTCTCGTCGTGCGGGTCATTCGTCGTCCTCGGTCGTGGGGGCGGCAGGCAGCGTGTAGACGTTGCGCGGGCTGACGACCTTCGTGATCGCCTCGCCCAGCAGGGTGCTCGGAGCGCTGCCCTTGTGCTCGGCGTTGCTGTTGATGAACGCCACGACCGTCGTCCTCGACCTCGGCCGGTACAGCGAGAGCGTCTGATAGCCGGGGAGCGAGCCGTTGTGGCCGAGCCACCCGTGGACGTTGAACATGCCGATGCCGTAGGTGAACGGGTCGCCGGGGCCTGCGACGGACGCGAGGCGCAGGCGCTGCGTGGCCGGCGCGAGGAGGCCGCGGCCGGACACCAGGCTGCGAGCCCAGATCCGCGTGTCGCGCAGCGTCGAGACCATCTGCCCGGCCGCCCACGTCCACGTCGGGTCCCAGTCGGTCGCGTTCGCGATCGACCGGCCGGGCGTGTCGCGCGAGTAGCCGTCGGCGTGCGGCGACGGCAGCGCGGCGTCGAGCGGGAAGCTCGTCTGCGTCATCCCGAGCGGCGCCGTGATGTGCTGCCGGATGTAGTCGCCGATCGGCTGCCCGGAGAGCTGCTCGACCACGAGGCCGAGCAGGATCGTGTTCGTGTTCGAGTACTGGAGCTGGGAGCCGGGCGCGAACTGCAGCGGGCTGCCGATCGAATACGAGAGCAGCTGCGCGGGCGTCCACGACCGGTACGGGTCGTCGGTCATCAACCGGTCGAGCGCCGGGACGACGGTGTAGTTCACGAGGCCGCTGCGCATCGACGCGAGCTGGCGCAGCGTGATCGTGTCGCCGCCCGTGACGCCGCCGACGTACTTCGAGATCGGGTCGTCGAGGCCGGCCTTGCCCTGCTCGACGAGCTGCAGCAGCGCCGTCACCGTGAAGGTCTTGGTCACGCTGCCGATCCGCATGTAGAGGTCGCGGCGCATCGGCCGGCGCGAGGCGGTGCTGCGGACCCCGAAGGTCCCGACGTACGGCGCGCGGCCGCGCTGCCACACCCCGACGATCGCGCCCGGGGCGGCCGCCGTGCCGAGCGCGCGCCGGATCGATCGGGTCAGGGCCTCGTCGCGCCTGGGCGCCAGCGCCTCGCAGACCGCATCGCGCTCGATCCGCCGCAGGCGGCGGAACGCGTCCGCGCGTGCCCCGGTCGACTTGTGGGTGATCTGCCCGCTGATCGACACCGTGACCGAGCGGCGGCCGTCCGGCGTGGCCGCCATGAACTGCGTGTAGCCGGAGGTGTTGCCGGTGTGCCCGTAGACCGTGCCGCAGCGGGTGCGGTAGCGGAAGATCCCGAGCCCGGCGCTGTTCGTGCCGGGACCGGGGGGCTCGGAGCTCCCGCGGGTGAACCGCAGCTGGCGGCGCTGGACCGCGCGGCTGAACAGGCGCGCGCCGGCGTAGCCGCGCACGAACCGCGTGAGGTCGGCGGGCGTGGAGACGAGGCCGCCCGACGCCCAGGCGTACGACGCGCTGATCTGCTCCGAGACGTCCTCGTCCGGCCCGGGCGGGTCGGGCTGGTACCCGTGCAGGTACGGCAGCGGCATCCGGCGGCCGCTCGGCAGGCTGGTGTCCCGCAGCCCGAGCGGGCGGTAGACCCTGCGCGCCAGCAGCTGCTCGTACGAGCGGCCGGTGGCGGCCTCGGCCATCAGCGCCGCGACGAAGTTGTCGGTGTTGGAGTAGCGGTACTGCGAGCCGGGCCGGAACCCGAGCGGCTCGCCGGCGACGAAGCCGAGCAGGAACCGCGGCGACGGCCGGGCGTCGAGATGCTGCGGGATGTAGTCGCGGAACCCCGGGCTCGCCGAGAAGTCCGGCAGCCCGCTCGTGTGCTGGAGGGCGTCGCGGAGCGTGACCCGTCCCCACGCCGCCGGCAGCCACGGAAGGCGCGCGGCGATCGTGTCGTCCAGCGACAGCTCCCCGCGGTCGACGAGTGCGAGCGCCACCGCGGCGCTGAACGCCTTCGCCGTGCTGGCCAGGCGCATGTGGTCGGTCGCGCGCACCGGCCGGCCGGAGCGCGTGTCGCGCACGCCGGCGCGGTAGACCGTCCGCCGGCCCGGCCGCTGCACGACCACGATCGCGCCGGGCGGGCCGCCGTCCATGCGCACGAGCCCGCGCAGCTCGCTGTTGAGATCGACCTGCTCGCGGGCCGGCGCGGCCGGCGCACCGAGCGCCAGCGTCGCGGTGGTCGCGGCGAGCGCGCAGAGCAGGTGACGGGGGCGGGGGGGCATGGTGGGTTCCTCTCAGCTCCGCGCGATCAGGATCTCGGGGGTGGCGCTGACGCCGGCGGCGCGCATCGCGTCGCGCAGCGCCGCGGAGGCGGCGAACGCCTCGGCTTCGGCGGCGCTGGCGAAGCCGAGGCACACGCGCACGCCGGGGTCGGGGGCGGCACTCGGCGAGGCCAGCAGGCCGTCGAGCGCGCCGAGCAGCCCGAGCCAGCCGGAGAACGACTTCGGCCGGCCCACGCCGTCGCCGGCGTGGCCGCTGATCTCCTCGCCGTCGACGCGGACGTCGATCGCGATGTGCACGGTCTCGGCGCTCATGGGGCGCAAGCATCGGCGCGGCCGGCGCGGATCGCATCGTGGTGACCCCCAGACGTGACCCCCAAAGATTTGGGGGGCGGACAGACAGGTCTGTCCGATCGGTTGAAGTGCGATACGTTTTCCCACTCCGGAACGAAGCGAAGGGCGGGTCGCCGAATGCCACAGCAGCGCGAGCACACGCGCAGGTTGTACGAGAGCCTGTACGAGGAGGCGTGCGCGATCGTGGCGACGGAGTACGCGGATCCGCTCGAGCTCACCGTCGTCGCGCGCCGCATCGCGACCTCGCGCCGCCAGCTCCAGCGCGCCTTCGCGCAGGCCGGCCGGACGACGTTCCAGGACCGGCTCACGCGGGCGCGGATGGAGGGCGCCGCGGACCTGCTGCGGCTCCGCTCGCTGCGCGTCCGCGACGTCGCGTCGCGGGTCGGCTACCGCCAGCCGTCGCAGTTCGCCAAGGCGTTCCGGCGCCACTACGGCATGGCGCCCGCCGTCTACCGCGACCATCACGCACCACGCTGGATGGAGTCGCACCGGCCGCTCGGCGAGCACGCCGATCCGCTCGGAGCGGCGACCGCGCGCCGCTCTCCCGTCGCGGCCGCCTGAAGCCGGCCGCGCCGCCCGGACGGGCGGCCCCCGGTGGCGTATCGTCCACGGCATGGCTCCTGTCACGGATCCGTCGGCGGCGCGGCCGCGGGCCGGCGGCCGTCAGCGGATCCTCGACGCCTCGTACGAGCTGTTCGCGCGGCAGGGCGTCCGCGCCGTCGGCGTCGACGCGGTGGTCGAGCGCGCGGGCGTGGCGAAATCCACGCTGTACCGCCACTTCCGCTCGAAGGACGAGCTGGCGATCGCCTTCCTCGCCGAGCGCGAGCAGCGCTGGACGAAGGCGTGGCTCGTGGCCGAGCTCGAGCGCCGCTCCGGCGATCCCGCCGACCGGCTCGTGACGCTCTTCGACGTGCTCGGCGAGTGGTTCGCGGACGAGCCGTTCGAGGGCTGCGCCTTCATCCGGGCGCTGTTCGAGTTCGAGGATCGCACCGCGTCACCGCACCAGGCGACGCTGCGCCACCTCGGCACGATCCGGGGCTATCTCGCGCAGCAGGCGTCCGACGCCGGCTGCCCGGACCCGGACGAGGTCGCCCGCCAGTGGCTCGTGCTCGTCCTCGGGTCCACGACCGCGGCGCTGGCGGGGGACGCGGATGCGGCGCCGCGCGCGCGGCGGATGGCGACGGCGCTGCTGGCCGAGCACGGGCTGCTCGCCGGCTGAGCGCCGCCGCCGGGGCCGTCAGCGCGCGATCGTCGCGCTCGTCCTCGCCGAACACGAAGATGCCGTGGACGATGTAGATGCAGAGCGCGAAGATCGCCAGCGACCACCAGGGGTTGCCGTCGCCGATCGAGAACAGCGCGGCGATCGCGCCCAGCCCGGCGCCGACGATCCCGATCACCCGGCCGTAGGTGTTGCCGGCGAACAGCGAGAAGCCGCCGGCGAACTGGATCACCCCGAGGACGATCAGCACCCAGCCCATCGTGTTGAGGTTGGTGAAGATGAAGCGCTGGTCGTTGACGAAGATGTTCGCGCTGTCCAGCGCGCCGATCCCGTAGATGACGTTCAGCGTCCCGACGATGATCAGCAGCGTCGCCGCGAATGCGGCCCGTCCGGTCCCTCGCATGCGTCCTGCTCCTCTCGTTCGTGTGTCACCACTTGAGCTCGATCTCGAGCTCGCGCTCGTCGTCGTCGATCTCGATCTCGAGCTTGAAGTCGACCTCGTCGGGCACGTGCACCTTGAAGCGCAGGCCGCCGCGCTCGAACTCGACCTCGTTGTGCCGGGCCAGGGCGTCGGCCAGCGCATGCAGGCGGGCGGCGACCTCCTCGCGGCGCAGGCGCTCCTTCTCGGTGATCTCCATCAGGTCCATGCGTGGCTCTCCTCTGCGGGGGTGGTGGGTTGGGGCGCGCGGCCGGCGGCGATCCGCACCAGGCCGACGACGCCGGCCCGGAGCCCTTCCGGCGCCGTGGCCGACGGGGAGGCGCCGGGATGCGCGCGCGCGATCCGCACGCGCAGCACGCCCGGCCGGATGCGGAAGTGCAGCGGCGCGTCCAGCACGAGCGCCTCGCCGTCGATGCCGGCCGGGACCGGCCCGTCCGCGTCGACGTCGAACGCCGGGGCGGACCACTCGCGCCAGGGCCGCTGCAGCGCGCCGCCGCCCTCGCCGCGCCCCGCCGGCGCGCCGACGACCGTGATGCCGAGCAGGCCGTCGTCGATCCGCGGGCGCGTGCCGGAGCCGACGGCGCGGCCGAGCCGGTAGCGGTTGTTGGACACCAGCATCGCGGCGCCGGCGCGGTGCACCTGGCCGCTCGGCCCGGTCCAGCGCAGGTCGAGCTCGCCGCCGTGCGGGCCGAGCACGTCCGGCACCGTGTCGAGCAGCGTGCGCAGCTTCGCGTCGCGGTAGCCCTCGCGCTGGACCGCCTCGGCGTAGAGGCCGAGCGAGACGTTGTTGACGAACACGCGGCCGTTGACCTCCGCCAGGTCGACGACCCGCTCGCCGCCGTCGACGAACGCGTCGAGGGCGCCGACGACGTCGTCGCGGTCGACGCCGAGGTCGAGCGCGAAGTGGTTGCGCGTGCCCGCGGGGATGCACGCGTAGGGCAGGCCGCGCTCGGCGGCGATCGCCGCGACGATCGCCTGCGACCCGTCGCCGCCGGCCATCGCGAGGCCGTCGGCGCCGCGCTCGACCGCGCCGCGCACGAGCGCCTCGAGGTCCCACGGCGGGCCGAGCTCGATCGGCTCGATCCCACGCTTGCGCGCCTCGTCGGCGAGCCTGAAGCGCTCGGCCTTCCCGCCCCCGGAGCGCGGGTTGTAGAACAGCACCGGGCGTCGCGGGGGCTCCGCGTCCGGCAGGTCGACGTGGACGCCGAGCGTGGCCCGCGACGCCGCGAGGGTGACCAGGAGCCCGGCGACGATCAGCAGGTCGGCGAACCGCGCGCCGCCCGCGGCGAGGACCACGACGGCGGTGGCGAGCGCCAGCGCGGCGAGCCCGAGGCCGGCCACGCGCGCGACGCCGCGCCGCAGCGCGCCGTACCAGGCGGCGGCCGCCGCGACCAGCACGCAGCCCAGCAGGATCAGGCCGCGCGGGAACTGGTTCACCGCGACCGCGAGGGCGAGCGCGGCGGTCGCGACGCCGGCGAGGAGGGCGACGACGGCGGCGATCCGGCGCCGCGTCATAGGATCACGCCCCAGTGGGAAGCGACCGCGGACCCGCATCCGCCCCGCCGCGCCGGGCGCGCTGGATCGAGGACGCCGAGCGTCTCGACCTCGCGCTGTACGCCGCGGTCGCGCGCGCGCCGACCCCCGCGCTCGACATCGCGATGCGGCGCCTCTCGAACGCGGCGGACCACTCGCGGCTCTCGATGGCGTGCGCCGCGCTGCTCGCGCTCGGGGGCGGCCGGACCGGCCGCCGCGCGGCCGTGCACGGGCTCGCCTCGGTGGCGGTCACGTCGGCGGTCGTCAACGCGGTCGTCAAGCCGGTCGCGCGCCGGCGGCGCCCCGACCGGCACGCGAGCGAGGTGCCGCTCGCGCGCCACGTGCCGATGCCGACGTCGCGCTCGTTCCCGTCCGGTCACGCCGCCGCCGCCTTCGCGTTCGCGACGGGGGTGGGCGCGGTGTCGCCGGTCGCCGCGCTGCCGCTCCGCGGGCTGGCCGCCGCGGTCGGCTACTCGCGCGTCCACACCGGCGTGCACTACCCCGCCGACGTGCTGATCGGCGCGCTGATCGGCACCACGCTCGCCCAGCTCGCCACGCACGCGGGCACCCGGCTGGGCGTGGGCTGCGGAGTAGCGCCATGGGACGCACCGTCGCGCGCGGGGCGCGCGACGGCATCGCCCCATCCGGGTGATCCTGGCGCGCTAGCCCTCGCGCGCCGCCGCGTCGAGCTCGCGCTTGAACTCCTCGGCGTCGGCGTCGATCTGCTTCTCGATCAGCTTGTTCGCGCGCTTCATCGCCTTCTCGAGCTGCTCCTCGATCTTGGACTCGCCGATCACGATCACCGCGGCGGTGCCGCGCTCGAGCTCGTCGCCGAGGTCCTTGAGGTCGCCGCGCGACAGCCCGCGCGACAGGTGCCCGACCAGCCCGCCGGCGCCCGCGCCGACGATCGCGCTGCCGATGAGCGCGGGCGGGAAGACGAGCCCGACCAGGGCGCCGACCCCGGCGCCGGTCCAGGCCCCGTGCTGCGTGGGCTTCTCGGTCTTGGTGACGCGGACCTTGCCGTCGTCCTCCTTGCGGATCACCGCGGAGTCGAACGTCCCGATCGCGCCGGCGGCGTGGAGGTCGAAGACGGCGTGGTAGTCGGCCTCGGCGTCGTCGATGTCGTCGTACAGGGCGGCGTAGAGGAACACGGGGCGGTCGGACATGCGGACTCCTTGGGTGGTGATGGGCAGCCGGGCCCGGCGGGCCCGGCGCTCCGATGGTGATGGACGGGGACGCCTAGCCTTCCTCACCGGCCGTCCCCCTGCGCTGCCGGCGCTCGCGGAAGCGCTCGCGCGTGTGCCCGCCCTCCGCCTTCTGCGCCAGGTACTGCTGGGCGACCGAGGTGAGCAGCGCGACCAGTACGCCGAAGCCGGTGAGGATGTAGACGACGGTGAAGAGCTGCGTCCCGGCCGTCGTCGGCGACAGGTCGCCGAAGCCCACCGTCGTCAGCGTGACGATGCAGAAGTAGAACGCTTCCACGACCGTCCAGTCCTCGAACCGCCAGTAGAACAGGGTGCCGGTCACGACCAGCGCGGCCGCCACGGCGGGCAGTGCGCGCGTCTCGGGATCGCGCCAGACGGCGGCGATCGCGCGCGCCAGCCCACGGAACGCGAGCAACAGCGGGATCATCGGCTCGGCTCCTGCAGCGTCGCGCACATCGCGCCATCTCCTGTTCGCACGGCCGGTCGGGCCCAACGCTCGTCCGCGCGCGACCCGCGCGCATCACCCCGACGGGATGAAGTCGCGGCGCTTGTCTCCGGGCGGCGGATGCGGGAGGGTGGCGACGTGGCACGCGAGCACGAGAGCGCGACGGCGGCGCCCGCCCGCGCGCCGGACGCGCCGCAGCGGCCCGCGGCGGCCGGGGCGACGCTCGCCGCCGTGGCGCGCGCCCGCGGGGTCGTGCTCGCACCCGGCGCCACCGCGTTCAGCAACCGCAGCGCGGCGCGGATCCTCGCCCGCCAGGCCGCCGGGCGCCGCGCTGCAACCCGCGCCCACGGGCGCTTCCGCCAGGAGGTCGCTCGCCGTCCTGAAGCCGTTCGCCGAGACCGTGCTGAGCAGGGCGCCGGGCGGCAAGCCGGACGTGTTCGGCGCGGCCGAGGGCACGAAGCTCTTCGACGAGTTCATCAGCCCGAAGGAGCGCGACGACGCGCGCCGGGCGACCGCGGCTCGAGGTCGCCAGGGCAGACCGGCGAAGGGCACGCGCTGGACCGGGCTGCATCGCGTTCCTGTGCGGCGTGCTCGAGCGCGGGGCGACGGCCGCATCGGGCGCGACGATGCCGGGGCTCGGCGGAACGGGCGCCGAGCAGGCGGCGCTGAAGGTCCCCGGCGCGTGGCACCCGGGACCGGAGGTCGAGAGCAGCAGCCCGCTCCCCGGCGACGTCTACGTCTTCCACTACCCCGAAGACCATCCCGAGCGCCCGGGCTACTTCAGCCACACCGGCCTGGTCTGGGCGGTCGAGAAGCAGCCCGACGGGACGCAGGTCTGGTGGACGATCGACGGCGGGCAGGGCACCGCGGGCGTCTACGTGTCGACCGTGGCCGACGACAAGGTCACGTACACCTCGACGCAGAAGGGCGCGGAGCAGATCGTCAAGCGCCGGCGGATCTACGACCCGCGGCACGAAGCGGATGAAGGGCGGCGAGAACGACGACAAGGACGACCGGGTGCTGCGCGGCTGGATCGACATCGACCAGTTCGTGACGCCGGCGCCCGGCTACGGCTACGCGACGGCGACGACCCGATCAACACCGGAGCGTTCGGCGGCGAGCCGGCCGTGAAGCCCGGCCCGGTCCGCACGACGGTCATCCGGCCGCGCGACTGAGGCCCCGGTCCGGGTCAGTACCCGGGCGGAGGCGGCGGCGGCTGGCCGGCCGCTGCGGCGGTTGAACTCCAGCACGAGCGAGATCACGAAGGCGATCGCGCCGACGACCATCAGGATCACGCCGACGGTCTGGATGTCGATGC
Source organism: uncultured Solirubrobacteraceae bacterium (assembly GCA_963791405.1). Lineage (GTDB taxonomy): Bacteria > Actinomycetota > Thermoleophilia > Solirubrobacterales > Solirubrobacteraceae > DASQMT01. Next base: position 41,563 of record CAWBSJ010000019.1, read on the forward strand.
CCGCGACGGTCGCGGTGACCGCGAAGCGGAGGATCGCGCCGACCGCGATCAGGAAGAGCCCGAAGCCGATGGTCATCGTCCGCGGCATTCTCCGCCGCGGCCGCGATTCCTGCGCTCACCCGGGCCGAGTGATCCTCGCGCCGGCGCTTCGTGATAGCCACCCGTCCCATGTCCTGGCTGTTCCCCTCCCTGCGCGGCTACCGGCGCACGTGGCTGCGCGGCGACCTGATCGCGGGGCTGACGGTCTGGGCGGTGCTGATCCCGGAGGCGCTCGCGTACGCGTCGATCGCCGGCGTCTCGCCGGTCGTCGGCCTCTACGCGGCGCCCGGGGCGCTGCTCCTCTACGCCGCGCTGGGCAGCTCGCGCCATCTCGTCACCGGCCCGATGTCGGCCACGGCCGCGCTCTCCGCCGCGACGGTCGCGGACGTCGTCGTGCGGTCGGACGACAAGTTCGTCGCCATGACCGCCGCGCTGGCGATCGCCACCGGCATCGCGGCGCTGCTCGCGGGGCTGCTGCGGCTCGGCTTCCTCGCCGGCTTCATCTCCGAGCCGGTGATCAAGGGCTTCATCGTCGGGCTGGCGCTGACGATCATCGTCGGCCAGGTCCCCGACCTGCTCGGGATCCCCAAGGGCTCCGGCGACTTCTTCGAGAAGCTGTGGGACGTCGTCCGCGACCTCGGCGACGTCCACGTCCTCACGCTGGTCGTCGGGGTGCTGAGCCTCGCGATCGTGCTCGGCCTGCGGCGCGCCGTGCCCGCCGTCCCGGGCTCGCTCGTCGCCGTCGCGGTCGGGATCGTGCTCGTCTACGTCTTCAGCCTCGAGGACCACGGCGTCGACATCGTCGGGACGATCGACAGCGGGCTGCCCTCGCTCGGGCTGCCGGACGCCTCGCTCCACGACTACGGCACGCTCGCGGCCGGCGGGATCGGCGTGATGCTCGTCGGGTTCGCGGAGGGGCTGGGCGCGGCGAAGACCTACGCGCAGCGCGACCACTACGACATCGACGTCAACCGCGAGCTGCTGGGGCTCGGCGGCGCGAACCTCGCGGCGGGCCTCTCATCGGGCATGGTCGTCAACGGCTCGCTCTCCAAGACCGCGGTGAACGGGTCGGCGGGCGCGCGCAGCCAGCTCTCCGGCCTGATCGTCGCCGTCCTCACGATCGTCACGCTGCTGCTGCTCACCGCGCTGTTCGAGAAGCTGCCGCTGGCGACGCTGGCCGCGGTGGTCATCGCCGCGGTGATCGAGCTCGTCGACGTCCCCGCGCTCCGGCGGCTGTACCGGATCTACGCGGGGCGCCATGCCGGGCGCTTCGCGATCGCGCAGCGCCAGGACTTCCTCGCCGCGGTCGCGGCGATGCTCGGCGTGCTGATCTTCGACACGCTGCCCGGCCTGTTCATCGGCATCGGCATCTCGCTGCTGCTCCTGCTCTACCGCGCGTCGCGCCCGCACGTCGCGTCGCTCGGGCAGCAGCGCGGGCGCGGGCCGTTCGTCGACCTGCGCCGCCACTCCGGCTACGCGCCGCCGGACGGGATCGCGGTGCTGCGGATCGAGGGCGGGCTGTTCTTCGCGAACGCCGACACGGTCCGCGCGCGCGTCCGCGCCGAGGCCGCGGGGAACCGCGCCGTCGTGCTCGACGCCGAGACCGTCCCGTCCGTCGACGTCACCGCCGCCGAGATGCTGGCCAACCTGGCCGCCGACCTGCACGCCGACGGCGTGGAGCTGCTGATCGCCGGCGACATCGGGCGCGTGCGGGACGTGCTCCGGCGCTCCGGCGACGAGGCCGTGCCCGCGTACCCCGACGTCGAGTCCGCGATCGCGGCCTTCGAGAGAGGAGACCACCGATGACCGACGGCCTGCCCGCCTGGCGGGACACGCAGACGAAGCGCGCGATCGACGCGTTCGTCGCCGCCGCGACGCGCGAGGGCGACCCGGGCTACATCCCGCCCGCGGAGCGGATCGCCGTGTTCGACAACGACGGGACGCTGTGGACCGAGAAGCCGATGCCGGTGCAGCTCGACTTCATCGTCCGCACGTTCGCGGCGGCGGCCGAGCGCGACCCCGGGCTGCGCGGGCGCCAGCCGTACAAGGCGGCGTACGAGCGCGACACGGGCTGGCTCGGCCAGGCGATGGTCAAGCACTACGAGGGCGACGACGCCGACATGAAGCTCCTGATCGGCGCGCTGTCGGACACGTCGGCCGGCGTCGAGGTGGAGGCGTACGCGGCGGAGGTGCTGGCCTTCTTCGCCGACGCGCAGCACCCGACGCTGCACCGGCCGTATCTGACCTGCGGGTTCGTCCCGATGGTCGAGCTCCTGCGCCATCTCGAGGCGCACGGCTTCCTGACCTTCATCGTCTCGGGCGGCGACCGCGACTTCATGCGCCCGGCCGCGGAGACGATCTACGGCATCCCGCGCGAGCGGGTGGTCGGGTCCGGCTTCGGGATCGAGTACGTCGACGGCCGGATCCTCTACACGCCGAAGCTCGAGGCGCTCGACGACGGGCCGCAGAAGCCGCTCCACATCTGGGCGCGGACCGGGCGGCGGCCGGCGATCGCCTGCGGCAACTCGAACGGCGACCTCGAGATGCTGCGGTTCGCGGGCGGCGAGGGGCGGCCGGCGCTGCGGCTCGTCGTCCGGCACGACGACGCCGAGCGCGAGGTCGACGACCAGGGCGGCGCGGACCAGGTCCTCGGCGCGGGGTTCACGGAGATCAGCATCCGCCAGGACTGGCACACCGTGTTCGCGTCCGCGTAGAGTGCGCGCGTGAAGCTCCTCGGCACAGCGGTCGCCCTGCTCGCGGCGCTGTGCGTCGCGGGCTGCGCCGCCGGCAGCTCGAGCGGGGAGTTCGAGCCGCACACCGCGAACACGCTGACGGTGATGACGGAGCCGTTGCCGACGCCGGGCTTCTGGGAGGGGCAGGGCGACAAGCCGACCGGCGGCGCGGAGTACGAGCTCGCGCACGAGCTCGCGAAGCGGCTCGGGGTCGACAAGGTCGTGGTCAGGACCGAGGACTTCTCGAAGATCGTCGCCGGCGACCTCGGCGACGCCGACGTGGCGTTCGCGCTGATCACGCCGACCGACGCGCGCCGCGAGGTGCTCGACTTCACCACGCCCTACCTCGAGGCGGCGCCGACGCTGCTGGTCAAGGGCGACCGCGAGGTCGCCGACGTCCAGACCGCGCAGGAGCTGCGCTGGGTGGTCGGCGCGAACACCACGTTCGTGGGCATCGTCGACGATGTCATCCGCCCCGACGCGCCGCCGGCGCAGATCGAGGACCGCAACGAGGAGATCCGGATGGTCGCCGACGGCGAGGCCGACGTCGCGATGTTCGACCTGCCCGCGGCGGCCGCGATCGTCGAGCAGGAGCCGGGCCTGTCGATGGCGGCGCAGCTCGGCCAGAAGGAGCCGATCGCCGCCGCCCTGCCGAAGGGCTCGTCGAACACGCAGGCGGTCGGCGCGGCGCTGCGGGCGATGGAGAACGACGGGACGATCGACACGGTCACCGAGCGCTGGTTCGGCGCGTCGATCTCCGACGTCGAGGGCGACGTGCCCCTGCTGAGGACGGACGAACCATGACGAACCTGGCCGCCATCACCCTCGAGTCGCCGAAGGGCGGCGCCTGGGAGTTCCTCGTGCTCTTCCTGGTGGTGATCCTCGGGCCGCCGATCGTGGAGCGGCTGCGGGTCCCGGGGATCATCGGGCTGCTGATCGGCGGCTTCCTGATCGGGCCGAACGGGCTCGGGCTGCTGGACGCCGGCAGCACCACGATCCCGGACCTGGGCCAGCTCGGCCTGCTGTACCTGATGTTCGTTGCGGGCGTCGAGCTCGACCTGGCGCTGCTGCGCCAGTACCGGCGCTCGGCGATCACCTTCGGGCTGCTGACGTTCAGCTTCCCGATGCTGTTCGGGACCGTCGCGGCGTTCGCGATCGGGTGGGAGACCGCGGCGGCGCTGCTGCTCGGCTCGCTGCTGGCGTCGCACACGCTCGTCCTCTATCCGCTGATCCGCGACGCGAAGCTCGCGAACGACCCGATGGTGGCGAGCACGGTCGGCGCGACGGTGCTGACCGACACGATCGCGCTCGTGATCCTCGCCGTCGTCGCCGGCACGCAGTCGGGCTCGGGGAGCGGCGCCGAGATCGCGATCCAGATCACGCTCGGGCTGACCGTGCTCGGGCTCTTCTGCTTCGTGCTGCTGCCGATCGTCGTCCGGCGCCTGTTCCGGCTGCTCGGGACGGAGCGCACGGTCCGCTACGTGATCGCGGTGGCCGCCTTCCTCGCCGCCGCGGTCGTGGCGGAGACGTTCCAGATCGAGGGCATCGTCGGCGCCTTCTTCGCCGGGCTGGCGATGAACCGGCTGGTGCCGAACGAGGGCCCGCTGATGGGCCGGATCGACTTCTTCGGCTCGGCGCTGTTCGTGCCCGTGTTCCTCGTCTCGGTCGGGCTCCTGCTCAAGCCGAGCGTGATGATCCAGGCCGAGACGCTCGGGCTCGCCGCGCTGTTCATCGCCGCCTGCATCGGCGGCAAGTACGTCGCGGCGCAGTCGTCGCGGCCGTTGCTCGGCGCGTCCTCCGAGCAGGCGGGGGTGATGTTCGCGCTCTCCACGCCGCAGGCGGCGGCGACGCTCGCCTCGACGACGGTCGGCTTCCAGATCGGGCTGTTCAGCGACTCGGTGGTGAACGCCGTGCTCGTGCTGATCTTCGTCAGCGTCGTGCTGGCGACGCTCGTCGCCGAGCACTACAAGGTCAAGGTCGAGCTCCCGCCGGCGGGGTCGCGCGCGATCGGCGAGCACGTGCTGGTCGCCATCGCCGACCTCGAGCCCGCGCCGGTCGCGCTGCGGCTCGCGCGGCGGATCGCCGAGCAGGAGGCGGGGGTGGTCGACGTCCTGCTCGTCCAGTCGACCGAGGTCGCCGGGCCCGAGCGCCGCGACCGGCTCGACGAGCTCGTCACGTTGTGCCGCCGGCTGGGGATCGACGCCGACCCGGAGATCCGCGCGACGGATCACTTCGCGCGCGCCGTGCTGCTCGCCGCGACCGAACGCGAGGCCTCGATGGTCGTGGCCGTCGACGGGGAGGCGGGACGCGACTCGACGCAGAGCTGGGCCGACATCGTCGCGCTGACCCTCCCGGCGCCGGTGACCGTCGTGCGCGGCCGGCTCGACCGCCCGCTGCGGCTGGTCCGGCTGGTCACGCCCGAGCCGGGCGAGGGCGCGGCGGCGTCGCTGACCGCCGAGCTGGTGGCCACCCTGCCGCGCGAGGCGGAGCCGATGGGCGCCGGCCCGGACGGGATCGCCGGGCTCGAGCCGGGCGACGTCGCGATCGCGCCGGTCGGGAGCTGGGACGAGCTCGCCCGCGCGTACCCGCCCGAGGGCGCGGTGCTGGTCGCCGTGCCGGACGGGCTGCTGCCCGACGTGCCGCCGGACCCGGCGGAGCCGGCCGTCAGCGTCTGAACGACTTCCGCCGTTCGAGGCACGGTAGTCCGCCGCGATCTGTCAGAAGGTCGCCGGATCGGGTAGGCGGGTCGCATGCGGCGACTCCGGGGCATCGGTCTCCTGGCCGCGGCCGGCGCGGTCGCGTATCCCGCGATGGCGGGCGCCTTCGCCGAGCAGCGGGCGACGACCGCGGTGTACGCGGTCGACTCGGGCGCGCTGCGCTGGGACCCGGACACCGTGACGATCGCGGCGGGCGGCACGGTCGAGTGGCGCTGGGACCGCGCGAACATCCAGCACACCGTCCTCGTGACCAGCGGCGGCCGGCGGCGTGGTGCTCGGGCCGAGCGACTTCCACGGCCCTGGCGATCCGCCCGAGTCGTTCACGTTCACGCAGCCCGGTGCGTACCGGTACTACTGCACGGTGGGCGGGCACGGGAGCATGACGGGCGTGTTGACGGTGACCGCCGGGACGCCGACCCCGACGCCGACGGCCACGCCGACTCCGACGGCCACGCCGACACCGACGCCACGCCGACGCCCGACGGACCGACGCCGACACCCGACGGCCACGCCGACGCCGACGGACCCGACACCGACGGCCACGCCGACGCCGACGCCGACGCCGACCGCGACGCCGACGGCCACGCCGACGCCGACGCCGACCGCCGACGCCGACGGCCACGCCGACGCCGACCGCGACGCCGACCCGACTCCGACGCCGACCGCGGCTCCGACGGCCACCGCCGGCGCCGACCGCGCCCCGACCGCGCCGCCGCCCGCGCCGCGCCGCTCGCGGCGCCCGCGCCGCCCGCCGCGCGCGACACGGTCGCGCCGCGACTCCGGAGCGTCGCCGTGTCGAAGCGCAAGCGCGGCCTGCGCCTGTCGTTCCGCCTCAGCGAGCGGGCGACGGTGACCGTGACGGCGAAGCGCTCCGGCAAGCGCGCGGTCAAGCGCACGCGCAGCCTCGGCGCCGGCGCGAACTCGATCGCCCTCGCGCTGCCCGCCGGGCGCTACCGCATCACCGTCTCCGGCCGCGACGCCGGCGGCAACCGCTCGGCCGCCAGGCAGCTCGGCTTCACCGTGCGCCGCTGAGCCGGCCCCGGCGCGCCACGCGGCGCGCCGGGACCGCGCGGCTCAGCCCTTCGTGATCCGGCCCTCGACCGTCGGCGCCACCGGCGAGTTCGCGGTGATCCACTCGATCACGACGTCCAGGAGGGCGTCGCCCGGCTGGAGCACGTCGGTGCCGCCCGTGAGTGCCGTGTATCCGTCGCCACCGGTGAACATGAAGTCGTTGATGACGATCCGGACGGTGTCGGCGTCGCCGAACGGCGCGGCGCCCTTCAGGAGCGTGTCGATCACCGGCGTCGTGCCGGTGCAGTGGTACGCGATCGTGAGGCCCGCGACCTGCGGGAAGCGGCCGGTCGCGACGTTCGGGTCGCACGCCGGGCTCAGCCCGCTGAGGAGCGCCGCGCGGAGCTGTGCCCCGGTGAGCGTCTCGATCACGGTCCGGTTGCCGAACGGCAGCACCGCGAACACCTCGCCCCAGGTGATCTCGCCCGGCTGCTCGCCGGCCGTCGGCGGCGCGGCCAGGATGTCCTGGCGCAGGCCGCCGGAGTTCGTCAGCGCCGCCTCGACGCCCGGGTACTTCGCGAGCATCGCGTCGGCGACCATGTTGCCCATCGCCGACTCCGAGAGCCGCGTCGGGTCGCGCCGGATGTCGGCCGACTGCGTCCCGATCACCTCGTTGCGCAGCTCCGCCGTCTCCTCGTTCGCGGCGTCGACGATCGCCTGGACGTCCGGCCGGGCGGCCACGCCGAGGTTCTTCGCCGTCCGCGTCGCGGTGCCGGCCCAGGCGACGTCGCCGCCCTTGACCATCAGCTGCGCGACCGAGTAGCTCGCGCCGGCGTTGAAGCCCTCCACGAGCGGGATCTTCCCGACGACCGTGTTCGCCGCCCGGTGCGTGTGCCCGGCGACGACGAGGTCGATCGTCGTGTCCTGGAGCGCGTTCATGATCCCGATGATCGGGCCCTCCCACGGGGCCGCGGGCTGGCCGTCGATCCGGTTCGCGCCGGCGACGGCGCCCTCGTGGATGACGACGACCTGGACCTTCACGCCCGCCCGCCGCAGCCGCCGCGACTCGGCCTCGATCCGCTCGGCCTCGTCGACGAACTCGAGCCCCTCCGTGGCGCCCGCCGAGACGAGCTCGGGCGTCGTCTTGACCGTCGCGCCGATCACGCCGACGCGCACCCCGTTGACCCGGAGGACCGTCGTGGCCTCCAGCCAGTCCGGCGTCTCGCCCGTGTCCTCGTCGAGGATGTTCGCCGACAGGAACGGGAAGTCCGCGCGCTCGATGTGGTCGAGCAGCCGCGGCAGCCCGTAGTCGAACTCGTGGTTGCCGACCGCCGTGGCGTCGGTGCCCCACGCGTTCATGACGTCGATCGCCGGACGGTCGTCCAGCAGCGCCGAGTTCGGCGGCGACGCGCCGACGTTGTCCCCGCCCGACAGCAGCAGCGTCTCGCCGGGCAGCGCATCGGCCTCCTCGTCGAACAGCGTCGCCAGCTGCGGCGCGCCGCCGACCGTGGCCGTCTGCCCGTCGATCGTCGTCGTGGTCTGCTCGAGCTGCCCGTGGAAGTCGTTCAGCCCGATGATCGGCACCGGCGTGTACTTCGCCCGCGCCTTGAGGATGTCGCGGCGCACCACGCCCTGGGCCTGTGCCGGCTCGGGGACCCCGAGCAGGAACGCGGCCGTCGGCGCGACGTCGATGCTGCGGACGTTGCGCGCGGTGCGGTGCGCGATCGCCGGCCCGCCCGCGAGGAACGTCGCCCGCATGTTCGTGTTCGTCGACAGGTCCTGCGTGTCGGGCACGTAGCCGTGCTGCCCGAAGAACGCCGAGAGCGCGAACAGCGTGCCCGGCGTGGCCGCGTCGAACTGGTACGGCGGGTTCGCGAAGACCACGAGGTCGCCGGTCCGCGTCGGGTGCGACATGTCGGCCGTGCCGCCGCCGCCGTTCGGGATCCTCCGCGCCTCCGCCTTCGTGAAGACGCGGTCGATCACGTCCCAGCCCTCGGGCGACCCGTCGCCGTCCCAGTCGTTCGGGTCCTCGAGCCCGGCGAACGCCGCCTCGATCGCCGCGAGCGTCGCGGGCGCGTCGGCCGCCGCGACCTGCTGGAAGCTCGGGCTGACCGGGTCGCGCCCGGCCTGGTTGAGGTAGATCTGCAGCGCGCCGCCGGCGAAGCAGGCCTTGGCCTTGCCGATCGTCTCGCCGGTCGCCGGGCGGCAGTTGGACGTCTGCGGCGCCGACAGCAGCCCGAGGTCGACGAGCACCTTGCTCGCGTCGATCGCGAGGAACTGCGGCGCGAAGCCGTGGTCGGACGACGCGAACGTCGTCAGGTCGCGGTCGCGCATGCGCTTCTGGGCGAGCCGCAGCGTCGCGTCCGCGCCCGCGTAGGCGTCGCGGATGAACCGCGCGCGCTCCGCGACGCGGCCGTCGCGCGACCCGTCGACCGCGACGTCGTCGTAGGACGGGTTGCGGTCCCCGTTCGGGAGCCGCGGCGTGACGAGGCCGAGGAACTGGTGCTGCACCTCGTCCGCGACCGGATAGCCGACCAGCGCGAGATCCGGGTCGTAGGTGTCGAGGACGTACCTGATCAGCGGCCGGTAGGCCGTCTCCCAGTAGTCGCCCTGCTCGATGTAGGTCTCCTCGCTGACGATCCCGGCCTCCAGCACGGCGAAGTCGCCGGCCTGCGACGACGGGAACTCCTCCGCGACGTAGTCCTCGAACGTGCCGCTGAAGCCGGGCTCGCCCGCCCAGCCCGGCCACGACGCGATCGCGCGCGTCACCGAGGTGTGGAAGAGCCGGACCTCGGAGAGGTCGCCGGCGAGCCGCTCGACCTTGACCAGGAACGCGCCGGTCTTGCCGTCGAGATCGGAGCCCTGGATCGTCACCTTGACGTCGGCCCACTCGCCCTCGCGCAGGTCGCCGACGCTGTCGTCGCCGTCCTTGGTCGTCGAGAGCAGGACGCGGTCGTAGCGCGTCCGGCCGTCGTCGCGGCTGTCGTAGAGGTACGCGTTGAGGCCGTACTTGTCGACGCCGCCGTCGAGCACGCGCAGGCGCATCTCCTGCGCCGGGCTGAACGACGCGGGGACGTCGGTCCAGCCGGTCGCGGCGACCGGGTCGGCGCCCGCGAACGCGGGCTGGCCGGCGAAGCCGTCGGGATGGTCGAACTGGAGCCCGAACGACGCGACGAACTTCGCGGAGTCGGCCGGGGAGACGTAGTTCGTGGCCACGCCGCGCCCGGAGCGGAAGTTGCGGTAGTCGATCGTCGGCCCGTCGATCACGGCGCCGCGCCCGCCGGCCCACTCGATCTGCGCGACCTTCTTGCCGTCGCGCTCCGCGGACTGGGCGATCGACTCGGCCTGGAGGATCCCCGGGTCGAGGCCGCCGACGCGGTTGGCGAACGGCTGGCCGTTGATGTGGAAGGTGTTGTTGAGCGCGCCCGAGACGCCCGGCCAGGCGCCGGTCGCGAGCGTGTGCCAGCCGGCGCCGGTGTTCGGCGGCGCCTGCGTGAGCAGCCCGTTGCCGGACGCCTTCGCGCCGGTCCGCAGCAGCTTGCGCATCGCCGGCATCCGGCCCTGCGCCGCGTACTTCTCGACCGCGTCCTGGCGCATGCCGTCGGCCGCGAACAGCAGCACCTTGTCGCTCGGCGCCGCCGCGCCGGCCTTCGCCGCGCCGCGATGCGCCTCCGCGCCCACCAGCGGGATCAGCCCCGCGACGGCGACCGCCGCGATCGCGAGTCCCGATCCGATGCGCCACCGCTTGCCCGCGGCGCGCCCTGCCCCTGTCGTGCCCACGACCCACGCTCCCCTGTTTCGCTACTACGTCCGGAAGTAGGCGCAACGCTACCGCGCACGGCGCGGGCGTGTCCGGAGCGATAACGTCGGGTTCTCATGCGGGTGGTCTGGCTGACGGCGTTCGGGGGGCCCGAGGTGCTCGTGGCCGGCGAGGCGCCCGACCCCGAGCCCGGCCCCGGGCAGGCGCTGGTCGACGTCGCGTTCGCCGGGATCACGTTCATCGAGACGATGTTCCGGGCCACGGGCGCGGGCCCGTTCCGCGCCGAGCTGCCGATGGTCCCGGGCAACGGCGTCGGCGGGACGGTCGCCGCGGTCGGCGACGGCGCGGATCCTGGGCTGATCGGGACGCGGGTCGTCACGAGCACCGGCGGGTCGGGCGGCTACGCGGAGCGGGTCGCGGTCGGCGCGGACGCGCTCGTGCCCGGTGCCCGAGGGCCTCGCGATCGACGCCGCGGTCGCGCTGCTGGCCGACGGGCGGACGGCGACGATGCTCGTCGACGCCGCCGAGGTGCGCGGCGGCGACCGGGTGCTGGTCGAGGCGGCCGCCGGCGGCGTCGGGACGCTGATCGTCCAGCTCGCCCGCGCCGCGGGCGCGCGCGTGATCGGGGCGGCGGGCGGGGAGCACAAGCTGGCGCTCGCCACGAGCCTCGGCGCCGACGCGGCGATCGACTACACCGAGCCGGGCTGGGAGCGGACCGCGGGGCCGGTCGACGTCGTCTTCGACGGCGTCGGCGGGGCGATCGCGCGCGCCGCGTTCGGCCTGCTCGGGCACGGCGGCCGGATGGTCAGCTACGGCCTGGCGAGCGGCGCCTGGTCCGACGTCTCCGAGGAGGAGGCGACGGCGCGCGGCGTCCAGCGGATCGGGCTCTCGCGCCCCGACCCGGCCGCCTCGCGGGCGTTCACCGCCCGCGCGCTGGCGGCCGCCGCCGAGGGCCGCCTGCGGCCGGTGATCGGTGCACGCTTCCCGCTGGCGTGCGCGGCGGAGGCGCACGCGGCGATCGAGGCGCGCGCCACGGTCGGGAAGACCCTGCTGCAGACGGACGCGGTGACCTAGATGGCGGACGACGAGGAGTGGCTCGGCGGGCGCCTCGCGCGCGAGGCGCTGGACGCGGGCGACCCCGCAGCCTGGTTCGAGCCGCTCTACGCGGCCGCCGAGCAGGGCGAGACGCACGTCCCGTGGGACCGCGGGGCGCCCAACCGCTGGCTGGTCGCGTGGGCGGAGGCGACCCGGCCGCGCGGCGAGGGCCGGCGCGCGATCGTCGTCGGCGCCGGGCTCGGCGACGACGCCGAGCTCGTCGCGGGGCTCGGCTTCAAGACGGTCGCCTTCGACGTCTCGCCCACGGCGGCGCGGCTGGCCCGCGAGCGCTTCCCGGACACGCGCGTCGACTACCGGGCGGCGGATCTGCTCGAGCTGCCGATGGCCTGGCGCGGCGCGTACGACCTGGTGGTCGAGATCCGCACCGTCCAGTCGCTGCCGTCGGCGCCGCGGCCGGCGGCGATCGCGGCGATCCGCGGCCTGGTCGCGCCCGGCGGCACCGCGCTCGTGATCGCCGCCGCGCGCCATCCCGGCGACCCGGACGACGGGCCGCCGTGGCCGCTCACCCGCCCCGAGATCGAGTCGTTCGCCGCGGGCGACCTGCGGATGGCGCGGCTCGGCGAGCCGCGCGACGCGGACGGCTTCGCCTGGTGGGTGGCGGAGCTGCGGCGCGACGGCTAGGCCGGCCCGAAGCGCTCGGTCCGGATCCGCGCCGCGTCGTGGCCCGCGGCCACGAGCAGGTTCGCGACCGCCTCGACGAAGCCGGTCGGCCCGCAGACGAAGACGTGCGGGGCGGCCCCGGGCGGCGGCCCGAGCTCGGCCAGCATCGCCGCGCTCGACGCGGCCGCTGAAGTCGCGCGGGCCAGGGGCGGGCGCGCGCGTGAAGGTCCAGCGCACGTCGAGGTGCGCGGCGGGCTGGAGCGTCTGCAGCTCGTCGCGGTAGAGCGCCAGTCCCGGCTCCCGGACCGAGATCAGCGCGCGCGTGTCGACCTCGCTCATGGCGCGCGCGCGATGGCGCAGCATCGACATCAGCGGCACGAGCCCGGATCCGCCGCCGACGAGCAGCAGCGGCCCGCCGTCGGCGACCGACCAGGTGAAGGGCCCGCCGATCGGGCCGCGCACCTCGAGCTCGTCGCCGACCTCGACGACCTCGGTCAGGTACGGCGACACCTCGCCGTCGTCGATCCGGTCGACGGTGATCGCTGGGAGCGGATCCTCCGGGGCGCTCGCGAGCGAGAACGAGCGCTGCGCCTGATACCCGTCGGGCGCGGTGAGGCGGATGTCGAGGTGCTGGCCCGCGCGGTGTCCGTGCCAGCCGGGCACCTCGAGCACGAGCGTCTTCGCGCTCGGCGACTCCGCGATCGTCTCGCGGACCCGCGCCACCACCCACGTGAGCGGCGCGCGGGGGGTCAGTCGCCCTGGTACCGCTGCTCGCGCCAGGGGTCGCCGTAGTCGTGGTAGCCGTTGACCTCCCAGAAGCCGGGCTCGTCGAACGGGGTGAGCGTGATCCGGCGCACCCACTTGGCCGACTTCCAGAAGTACAGGTGCGGGACGAGCAGCCGCGCCGGCCCGCCGTGCTCGGGCTCGAGCGGCTCGCCGGCGTACTCGTACGCGATCCACGCCTTGCCGTCGAGCACGTCGGCGAGCGGGAGGTTGGTCGTGTAGCCGCCGTCGCAGGTCGCGACGATGTACTCGCCCTCGGTCTCGACCCCCTCGAGCAGCGTGTCGAGCGACACGCCCGTCCACGCGGTGTCGAACTTCGACCACTTGGTCACGCAGTGGATGTCGCTCATCACCATCTCGGACGGCAGCGCGGTGAGCTCGTCCCACGTCCACGAGACCGACGTGTCGACGGCCCCGTCGATCGTGAGCGACCACTCCTCGAGCGGCGTGTGCGGCGTCGGCCCGTAGGACAGGACGGGGAAGTCGTGGGTGAGGTACTGCCCGGGCGGGAGGCGGCCGGGATCGACATCGGGGCGGCGGCCGAAGAAACCGCGGGTGATCGGGGGCATGGTCGCCGAGATTACTCTCCCTGGGGTGCCCGAGGTGATCGTCATCGGCGCGATCAACGCCGACCTCGTCGTCGCCGCGCCGGCGCTCCCCGGTCCGGGCGAGACGGTCGTCGGCGCGCGGCTCGAGCGCCACGGCGGCGGCAAGGGCGCGAACGCCGCGGTGGCCGCGGCCCGGCTCGGCGCGGACGTCGCGCTGGTCGGCGCGGTCGGCGACGACGACCTCGGCACGACGCTGCTCGAGGAGCTCGGCGCCGAGGGCGTCGGGCTCGACGCGGTCCTGCGCGCGCAGGACGAGGTCTCGGGCGCCGCGCTGATCGTGGTCGACGAGCGCGGCGAGAACCAGATCGCGGTCGGCGCGGGCGCGAACGGGCTGGTCGACGACGCGCTGGTCGAACGCGCGCTGCCGCGGCTGCTGGACGGCGCCGAGGTCGTGCTGGTCAGCTGCGAGATCCCGTTCTCCGGCGTCCGCGCCGCGGTCGGGCTGGCACGCCGCGCCGGGGTGCGCGTGATCGTCAACCCCGCGCCGGTCCTCGACGGCCTGCTCGACCTCGCCGGCTGCGCGCCGCTGCTGACGCCGAACGCGCACGAGGCCGCCGCGCTCGCGGGGGAGGACGACCCCGAGGCGGCGGCGCGGGCGCTCGCGGAGCGGACCGGCGCGCCCGTCGTCGTCACGCTCGGCGCCGACGGCGCGGTGCTCGCCGATCCCGCCCCGCGGCGGCTCCCCGCCGCGGAGCCCGCGCGCGTCGCCGACACGACCGGGGCGGGCGACGCCTTCAACGGCGCGCTGGCCGCCGAGCTCGCGCGCGGGTGCGGGGTCGAGGCGGCGGTGGGGTTCGCGCTCCGGGCGGCGGCGCGCGCCGTCGAGGCCCCCGGCGCGCGGGCGGGCATGCCCACCCGCGACGCCGTCTAGGCGCGCTCGATCACGTCGACGGTCGCGCCGGTGAACTCGACCTCGCGGCCGGAGGCGGCGACGAGCTCCGCGATCCGCTCGGGCCGCCGCGGCGGCGGCGACGCCTCGAGCAGCAGCCGGGCGACGTCGCCCCGCGTCGCCTTGACCATGTGGCTCACCGCCGTGCGGCGCCCGCCGCGCTCGGTGAACGCGCGCACCCCGACGACCGCCGCGCCCCGCGGGGTCCAGGCCGCCGCGTAGCCGCCCGAGCGCAGGTCGACGACGAGCCCGCCGTCGGGAGCGCCGCCTGCAGCGCCGGGCGCCAGAGCGCCGCGAGCGGGCCGAGCCCGGGCAGCCGCGCACCGATCCCCAGGCGATAGGCGGGGATCCGGTCGTCGGGCCGGACCATCCCCCACAGCGCGCTGGCGATCAGCACCCGGTCGCGCGCCCGCTTCGGCAGCTCGGGGAGGCGCAGGCGCTCGTAGAGGACGCCGGTGTAGACCCGCGCGGCCGGCGCGGTCCGGGCACGCATCAGCCCGGCGTTCAGCCCCAGCTCGCCGGCCTGGCCGGGCGACAGCCCGAGCGCCGCGAGCGCCGGTCCCGGCGGGCCGCCGCACAGCTCGACCAGCGCGGCCAGGACGCGCTCGCGCGTCGGCCCGAGCCCGGGGTGCGACAGCGTGCCGAGGTCGAGCGGCCGCCCGCGCGCGGGCGGCGTCTTGCCCTCGGAGGGCGGCAGCAGGATCAGCACGCCGCGCGGAACCACTCGACGGTCGCGGCGAGGCCGTCCTCGAGCCCCGTCGCGGGCCGCCAGCCCAGCTCGCGCTCGGCCAGCCCCGCGCTCGCGACGTTGCGCTCGACCTCGCCGCGGCGCGCCGGCCGGTACTCGATCGGCACGTCCGCGCCGGCCGCCGCGAGCACGAGCCGCGCGAGCTCGCCGATCGGCGTCTCCCGCCCGGAGGCGAGGTGCACGGCGCCGCCGGCGTCCGGCGTGTCGAGCGCGGCCAGGATCCCGGCGCAGATGTCGTCGACGTAGAGGAAGTCGCGCGAGGCGCGTGCCGTCGCCGTAGATCACGAGCGGCTCGCCGCGCAGCGCGCCGGCGATGAACCGCGTCACGGCGCCGCGCTTGTGCGCCGAGCGCGGGCCGTAGACGTTGGCGAAGCGGAGCGCGATCGTCGGCAGCCCGTAGGAGCCGCGGAAGGCGTGGCAGTAGCCCTCGCCGGCCAGCTTGCTCGCGCCGTACGGGCTGATCGGCCGCGGGACGCTGGACTCGTCCACGGGCGGCGGCGCGTCGCCGATCAGCGCCCCGCCCGTCGACGCGAACACGAAGCGGCCGGCGCCCGCGTCCCGCGCCCCCTGCAGCACGGTCAGCGTGCCGCGCGCGTTGATGTCGAAGTTCGGGATCGGGTCGGCGACGGACTCGACGACGTTCCCGGCCGCGGCGAGGTGGATCACCGCGTCCGCGCCGGCCGCCGCGCGGGCCACCGCGTCCGGATCGCGGACGTCGCCGGCGACCAGCTCGACCCCGTCCGGGAGCGGGTCCGGCGCGCTGTTCGACCGGTCGTCGAGCACCCGCACCTCGGCGCCGCGCGCGAGCAGCCGCGGCACGAGGTTCGCGCCGATGAAGCCGCAGCCGCCGGTGACGAGGACCCGCATCGCGACGCCACGGTATCCGCCGCGCGGCTCGACCGGCGCAATGCGGGGTAATACCGTGCAGCACCCATGGCGACGATCCTCATCCTCGGCGGCGACGGCTTCTGCGGCTGGCCCACCGCGCTGCACCTGTCCGCGGCGGGTCACGACGTGACGATCGCCGACAACTTCGCGCGCCGCGGCGCCGACGTCGAGCTCGAGGCGGAGTCGCTCACCCCGATCCGGCCGCTCGGCGTCCGCCGCGCGGCCTGGGCGGAGCTGACCGGGCGCGAGATCGGCTTCCACCGGATCGACGTCGCCAAGGAGTACGACATGCTGCGCGACCTGCTCGCGCAGCTGCGGCCCGACGCGGTCGTGCACTTCGCCGAGCAGCGGGCCGCGCCGTACTCGATGAAGAGCGCGCGGCACAAGCGCTACACGGTCGACAACAACGTCAACGCGACGACGAGCCTGCTGACCGCGCTGGTCGAGACCGAGCTCGACGCGCACGTCGTCCACCTCGGCACGATGGGCGTCTACGGCTACGGCGGCGGGCTGCCGATCCCCGAGGGCTACCTGACCGTCCGCATGGACGACAGCCAGGGCGGCGAGGTCGAGCGCGAGATCCTCTTCCCGCCGTCGCCGGGCAGCATCTACCACGTCACGAAGACGCTCGACCAGCTCCTGCTGGCGTTCTACAACCGCAACGACGGCGTCCGCGTGACCGACCTGCACCAGGGCATCGTGTGGGGCACGCAGACCGAGGAGACCCGGCGCGACGAGCGGCTCATCAACCGCTTCGACTACGACGGCGACTACGGCACGGTGCTGAACCGCTTCCTGATGCAGGCCGCGATCGGCTACCCGCTGACCGTGCACGGGACCGGCGGCCAGACGCGCGCGTTCATCCACCTCCAGGACAGCGTGCGCTGCATCCAGCTCGCGATCGAGCATCCGCCCGAGCCCGGCGAGCGGGTCCGGATCTTCAACCAGATGACCGAGATCCACCGCGTGATCGATCTCGCCGAGCTGGTCGGCCGGATCACCGGCGCCTCGATCGACCTCGTGGACAACCCGCGCAAGGAGGCGGCCGAGAACGACCTGACCGCCGCGCACCAGGGCCTGGTCGAGCTCGGCCTGGATCCGATCACGCTGGAGGACGCGCTCCTCACCGAGGTGATGGAGATCGCGGTCCGCTACCGCGACCGCTGCGACGTCGACCGGATCCCGTGCCGGTCGCGCTGGGTCAACCGGAAGCCGGGCGTCCCGGCCTGATGCCCGGCGCGGACCCGGTCGCGGCGGAGGCGCTGCGCCGCTTCTCGGCGGCCCATCCCGCGCTCCGGCTCCCACCCGTCGCCGCGGTCATCCCGGCGCTCGACGAGGAGGCCTCGATCGCCGGGGTGCTCGACGCGATCCCCGCGCAGTGGTGCGGGCTGGACGTCGCCACGATCGTCGTCGACGACGGCAGCCGCGACGCGACGTCCGCGGTGGCGGAGGCCCACGGCGCGCTCGTGGCGCGCCACGCCACCAACCGCGGCCAGGGCGCCGCGTTCGCCACCGCCTACGCGCTCGCGCGCACCCACGGCGCGCGCTACATCGTCACGCTCGACGCCGACGGGCAGTGGGACCCGGCCGACGCGCCGGGCGTGCTCGCCCCGGTCGTCGCGGGCGAGGCCGACCTCGTGCTCGGGTCGCGCGTGCTCGGCCGCGCGGAGACGAGCGACAACGTGCGCGCCGCCGGCGTCCGGGTCTTCAGCGGCCTCGTGCGGCGTGCTCACCGGCGTCCGCGTCTCGGACACGTCGAGCGGGCTCAGGGCGATGGTCGCCGAGCTCACGGCGCGGGTCGCGCTCGACCAGCCGCAGTACCAGAGCTCGGAGCTGCTGCTGGGGGCGATCGCGCACGGCTACCGCGTCGCGGAGCGGCCGGTGACGATGCACGCGCGGACGGCGGGCCAGAGCGCGAAGGGCACGAACCTCGTCTACGGGCTGAGCTACGCGCGCGTGATCCTGCGGACGTGGTGGCGCGAGCGGCGCGCCGCCGCCCGCGCGCCCCGCGCCCAGCCGATCCCGGCCGAACGGCTCGATGGCTAGCGCCTCCCCGGCCGCCTCGTCGCGCTGGGAGCGCGTGCGCGGGTGGCTCCTGGCGGTGGCCGAGCGGCTGCGCCCGTTCTATCCCGCGCTGCGCGTCGCCGGCTTCGTCGCGGCGGTCGCGATCGTCGTCGTCATGGGCGTGCGCGCCGCGGGCGAGGTCGACACGGCCGAGCTCTCGTGGTGGCCGCTGCCGCTCGCGCTGCTCGCCGCCGGGCTCTGGTGGGTGCTGCTCGCGCGCGGCTGGGCGATCGTCGCCGGCGGCCGGACCTCGCGCCACGACATCAGCCTGTGGTGCCGGACGCAGGCGCTCCGCTTCGTCCCCGGCGGGATCTGGGCGCCGGCCTCGCGCGCGGCGACCGTCCAGGGCGGGGCGGCGGAGAAGCTCGCCGCCGTCGGCGGGGAGAACGTCCTGGCGCTGTGCGCCGCCGTCGCCATCGGCGGCCTGGGCATGGGGCTGGGCGTCAGCCCGTGGTGGCTCGCGCTCGTGCCGGTGCTCGTCGTCCCGCTGCTCGCCGCCGGGGCGCTGCGCGGCCGCGTGCGGGTGACGCCGGAGCGCGACGCGGCGCGGCCTCCTCAACTACGGCGTCGCGTTCTTCGCCTACGCGGTCCACGGGATCCTGGTCCAGCTCGCGGTCTCCGGCTCGGTCGACGTGCTCGCGGTCGCGGGGGCGGCGTGCCTCGCGTGGGCGGCCGGGCTCGTCGTCGTGATCGCGCCGAGCGGCATCGGCGTGCGCGAGCTGGTCTACGTCGAGCTGCTCGCGGGGACGATGCCGCACGCCGAGCTGGCCGCGGCCGCCGTGACGATGCGGCTGGTGATGATCGCCGCCGAGCTCGGCGTCCTGCTGGTGGCCGGGCGCCCGGCGCCGGCGCCCGCGCCGTCCTGAGCGGGCGCATGCGCGTCCGGAGGGTCGTCGAGGGCGAGGGCGGGCAGCTGCGGGAGATCCGGCTGCGCGCGCTGCGCGACGCCCCGGAGGCGTTCGGGTCGGACGCCGCGCGCGAGGCCGCGTACGGGCCGGAGGTGTGGGCGGAGCGCGCGGCCGGCGCGGAGACGGTGACGTTCGTGGCGGTCGACGGCCCGCGCTGGGTCGGCATGGCCGCGGGCCGGCCGGACGGCGCCGCCGTGCGGGTGCTGGGCATGTGGGTCGATCCGTCCGCGCGCGGCACCGGCGCGGGGCGGGCGCTGCTCGACGCCGTCGCCGCCTGGGCCGCGTCGCTCGGCGCCGAGCGGCTCGAGCTCTCGGTCACCGACCGGGCGCCCGCGGCGGCGGCGCTCTACCGCGCCGCGGGCTTCGTCGCGACCGGCACGGAGCGCGCGCTGCCGGGCGACCCGCCGCGCATCGAGCGCGATCTTCACCGGAGCTTGACCACTCCTTGAGGCGCGGCGGGGACGATCCGTCCCGTGTCCGTGCCGAACCGCGCGCCGCCGGACCCGCCGGTCCGCCGCGCGCCGCCGATCGCCCAGCCCGCGCCGCCGTCGTGGAGCGCCGGGCTCGCCCCGAGCCAGCAGCGCGCCGCCCGGCGCCGCGAGCACCGCGTCCGCGAGCGCTCCGCGCAGGACTGGCTGCGCACGCTCGCCGAGCGCGCGCAGCGCTAGCCGCCTGCGCGACACTGCGGCGATGCTGCGGTTCGCGCTCACCGACACCGTCCACCTCCGCCACCTCGAGACCGCCGACGCCGACGAGCTCTACGCGCTCGTGGACGCCAACCGCGAGCACCTGCTCCCGTGGATGCCGTGGGCGGCGGAGCAGGACCTCGCGGGCACCCGCGCGTTCATCGAGCAGACGCGCAGGCAGCTCGCCGAGAACAACGGCTTCCAGGTGGCGATGGTCGAGCACGGGCGGATCATCGGGATGCTCGGGTTCGGCGCGGTCGACTGGGACAACCAGTCGAGCGCCATCGGCTACTGGATCGCGCGGGAGCACGAGGGGCGCGGGCTGGTGACGCGCGCCGTGCGCGCGCTGGTCGACCACGCCTTCCGCGTCTGGGGGCTGCACCGGCTCGCGATCCAGGCCGCGCCGGAGAACGCCCGCAGCCAGGCCGTCCCGCTCCGGCTCGGCTTCACCCGCGAGGGCGTGCTGCGCGAGTGCGAGCGCTCGGGCGACCGCTGGCTCGACGGGGTGGTCTTCGGGCTGCTCGCCTCCGAGTGGGCGGCCGGCTAGCTAGTCCGCGACGCCGGCGCGCGAGCGGCCGACGACCTCGGCGACCGCCGCGCGGGCGGAGACGTCGAGCTTCGCGAACACGTTGCGCAGGTGGCCCTCGACGGTCTTCTCGCTCACGAACAGCTCGCCGGCGATCTCGCGGTTGGTGCGGCCGAGCGCGACGAGCTCGGCGATCTCGCGCTCGCGGCCGGAGAGCGACGCCAGGCCCTCGCCCCCGCCGCGGCGCTGGCGCGCCGAGACGCGGACGCCCAGCCGCCGCAGGTCCCGCGCCGCCTCGGCCCGCAGGCGGTCGACGCCGCAGGCGGCCAGCTCGGACTCGGCCTGCTTGAGCACCGCGCGGGCGCCGTCGCGGTCGCCCGCCGCGGCGAGCGCGTGGCCCTGCAGCGCGCGCATCCGGGCGGCGTGGCCCGCGGCGCCCACGGTGTCCGCGAGCTGCGCCGCGGAGGCGGCGATCCGTGCCGCCTCCGCCGCGTCGCCGGCGTCCAGCGCCAGCAGCGCCTCGGCCTGTGCCACCGTCGACTCCATCAGCGGGAGCGGCATGTCCGCCAGCACCGCGCGGGCGCGCTCCGCATGCGCGCGGGCGGTGTCCGCGTCGCCGCGCTCGAGCTCGGCCCGGGCCATCACCGCGAGCACCCACGCGGCGCGGCCCGGCTCGATGCTGTCGAAGTCCGGCGCGCCGGCCCGCTCGGCCTCGGCCAGGCAGCGCTCCGGGTCGCCGGTCTCGAGGAACACGAGCGCCGCGAGCGCGTGCGTCGCGAAGGAGAGGATGCTGTCCGACAGCTCGGCGAGGAGCGCGACGGCCTCCTCGGCCGACCGCTCGGCGCGCACGAGGTCGCCGATCATCGTCGCGATCCAGCCCTCGCCGACGAGCGCCCAGGAGAGCACCTGGCGGTTGCCGCTCAGCCGCGCCGCCTCGACCGCCGCCTCGACGGTGTCGAGCGCCTCGGCGACGCGCCCGCGCGACTCGAGCGCGTGCGCCAGCCCGACGAGCATCGGGACGACGAACTGGCCCTGGCCCGTCGCGCGCGCGATCGCCAGCGCGCGCTCCGTGTGGCGGATCACGTCGTCGTAGCGCTCGCACAGGTACTCGGCGAAGCCGAGCAGGTACGGCGCCTCCAGCCGGCCGGCGAGCTGGCCGTCGTCCATCGCGTCGAGCGCCGCGGCCGCGTCGGCCCGCGCCGCCTCCGCGCCCGCGATGTCGCCGCGGCCGTAGCGGGCGAAGCAGTCGAGCGCCGCGCTCATCGCGACGAGGCCGGGGTCGCCGGCGGCGTCGCGCGCTCGCGCGGGCGCGCGTCGCGGCGGCCGCGAGCGCCTCGAAGTCGGAGTCGTAGAGCGCGTCGGCGGCGAGCTCGGTCTCGAGCATCGCCAGCGCGACCGGGTTCCCCTCGGGCAGGTCCGCGAGCGCGCGCTCGAGCCGGTCGTGCGCGTCGCCGTGGCGCCCGAGCAGGTTCTCGCAGCCGGCGCAGGCGGCGACCAGCTTGGCGCGCAGCTCGGCGAGCTCGGGCGGGACGACCGCGAGGACCTCCAGCAGCGTGGCGAGCGCGCGCTCGAGCTGGCCGGTCGACGCGAGCGCCGTGGCGAGCGGGGCGAGCAGCTCGAGCCGGCGGCCGTCCTCGGCGGGGAGCAGGCGCAGCGCCGCCGCGTACCAGCGCGCGGCCTCCGCCGGCGCGCTGGGCGCCGCCGCATGGCCCGCCTGCGCGAGCACGGCGATCGCGTCGTCGTCGCCCGGGGCGGCGCAGCGCTCGAGGTGGTGGGCGCGGGCGGCGGGGCTCCCGCCCGCGGCGGCGAGCGCCGCCGCCGCGCGGGCGTGCGCGCCGAGCCGCCAGCCGGCGCCGGCCGACTCGTAGGCGGCGGCGCGGACGATCGGGTGCCGGAAGCGGTAGCGCCGCGGCAGGGCGGCGGCGGCCACGAGCCGGCTCGCGACGAGCTCGTCGAGCGCCGCACGCGCATCGGGGAGCCCGCCGGCCGCCTCGGCGACCGTCGAGCTCCGCCGGATCGCCGGCGACGGCCGCGCCGCGCAGCAGGTCGCGCGCCGGCCCGGAGAGCGCCGCGATCTCCTGCCCGAGCGCGGCGGCCACGGGTGCGGGCACGCTGCCGCCGTCCGCCGGCGCCGCGTCGGAGGCGGCGGGCGGCGCGCCGCCGCGCGCCAGCTCCTGCAGGTAGAACGGGTTGCCGCCGCTGAGGCGGTACAGCTCCGGCCGGACCCGCGCGGGGACGCGCGTCGCCGAGCAGGGCGTCCGCCTCGTCCGCGCTCAGCGGCGCGAGGGCGACGTCGACGACGCGGCGGTCGCGGGCGGCGGCCTCGAACGCGGCGAGGACGGACGGCGCGAGGCCGCCCGCGCGGTAGGCGGCGGCGAGCAGCAGCTGCGCGCGCGGCGGGCGCCGCAGCAGGTGGGCGACCAGCTCGAGCGACGAGTCGTCGGCCCACTGGAGGTCGTCGAGCAGGATCACCACCGGCGCCGCGGCGGCCAGGTGCTCGAGCAGCGCGCGGACGGCGCGATGGGCGCGGTAGCGCTCGTCCTGCAGGGCGGGCGCGGGCGTCGCGTCGCCCGGGCTGACCGACGGCAGCACGCGGGCGAGCTCCGCGACGCGGTCGCCGAGCATCCGCTCGAGCCGGTCCTGGCCGAGCCAGGCGGCGTGGTCGTCGAGCGCGTCGACCCAGACGCCGAACGGCAGGTCCTGCTCGAGCTCGGCGCCGCGGCCGGTCAGGACGACGCAGCCGCGCTCGGTGCCGCGGTCGGCGAGCTCCTCGAGCATCCGCGTCTTGCCGATGCCGGGCTCGCCGCTGACGGCGATGAAGCGCGCGTCGCGACCGAGGCCGGTCAACGCAGCCGCGACGGCCGCCAGCTCCCGCCGGCGGCCGACGAGCGCGCCCTGGGGCCCGGCGTCGGTCACCGGCCGACTGTACCGGCGGCCGTTACGGCGGGTTTACGGCGGGTCAGGCGGCGACGGGCTCCGGCGCGCCGACGGCGGCGGCGACGGCGTCGCGGCCGCGGTACAGCCGGCTCATGATCGTCCCCTGCGGGACGCCCAGGGCGTCCGCGGCCTCGGCGTAGGCGAGCCCGAGGACGTCGACGGCGACGACCGCGTCGCGGTAGTGGCAGGGCAGGTCGCCGATCGCGCGGTGGACCTCGCGGGCGAGCGTCGCGGTCTCCGGATCGAAGCGCGAGTCCGCCGTCACGTAGGACAGCGTCTCGGGCTCGACCGGCACCGTGCGGCGGCGGGCGCGCTGCTGGTAGTCGCTGAAGAACGTGTTGCGGAGGACGCCGTGGAGGTAGGCGATCTCGGAGCCGCGGACGACGCGCGGCTTGGCCAGGACGCGCAGGCAGACCTCCTGCACGAGGTCCTCGGCGTCGGGCCGCGAGCCGGTCAGCGAGAGCGCCGCGCGCAGCAGCCGGTCGAGGTGATTGCCGAGCGACGCGGCGTCCAGCACGCGCGGTCCGGAGAGGGGGGACTTGAGTGACGTGGGCATGGTCGTCACCCTCCCGTCGAACACCCCCTGCAACCACGGGGGAGATCCCTCGACCGGGACCCGGGAATAGATCCCCGACCCCTGACGTCAGGACACCTATGGACGTACGCCGTTGGTGGACCACGGGCCAGGATCCGTGGGTGAAGTTCGTCGAGCTGTTCCTCGTCGCGAACGGGGTCGCCGCCGTGCTCAGCCTCCTGCTCGCACCCGGCTCCCCGGACTGGTTCACCTGGACGATCGTGCCGGACGCATCGGCCCGCCTGCTCGCGGTGATGTACGCCAACGCCGTGCTGCTCGGCGTGATCGCGCTGCGCCAGCCCGACTGGCCGCACGCCCGGGCGATCTTCGTCCTGATCACGTTCTTCGCGCTCGCCGCGACGCTGATGACGTTCTTCAACCTGACGCCGTTCAAGGCGCACCCCTGGTACCACCTCGCCTACTGGCTCGGCGGCTACGCGGTGCTCGTGCTCACGGCGCCGTGGGTCCTCGTGCGGGAGGAGCGGCGGCACGGCGGGCGCCTGCCGGTCGGGCTGCCGCTCAGCGCCGTCCAGCGGGCGACCGCGGCGCTCGCCTGCGCCGGCATGGCCGCCGCCGGGATCGCGCTCGAGATCAGCCCGCCGGAGTTCTCGCGGATCTGGCCCTGGGACGTCCCGCCGCTCACCGGGCGGCTCGTCGGGGTCTGGCTGCTCGCCGGCGCGGCCGCCTACGCCTGGACGCTGTGGGACGGCGACTGGCGCCGCGCCCGCCCGCTCTTCCTCGCGGCGCCGGTGACCGGGCTGCTGCTCGCGCTCGTCCCGCTCCTCCACCAGGGCGACGTGCGCCCCGACGCGGCCGGCGAGCTGCTCGTCTACTACGCGCTCGCGGCGGTGATCGCGGCGCCCGGGCTGGGGCTCGCGTCGGCGCCGCAGCCGGCGCGGAGGGCGGCGGCATGAGCGCCCCGGCGCAGGACCACGTCGTCCCCGCCACGCCGCCCACGGACCCGGGTACGCGGCCGATGACGCCGGGCGTCCGCGCCGGGCTCGTCGCGATCGCGAGCGTCATCTTCTGGCTCGGGCTGTCGCTCTTCGTGTTCCCCTCCGAGACGGCGACGCTGTTCGCCTGGACGATCCAGCCGCCGCTCACCGCCGCGTTCCTCGGCGCGAGCTACTGGGCCTCGACGACGCTGGCGGCCACCTGCGCGCTGGAGCGCGACTGGGTCCGCGGGCGCGCGTTCGCCGCGCCGTACCTGATCGCGGGCGTCGTCCTGCTGGTCGTCACGCTCGTGCACATCGACCGCTTCCACATGGACGCGGTGACCGGCTGGGCGTGGCTCGTCCTCTACGCGATCTTCCCGCCCGCGGTCTTGCTCCTGCTGCTGCGCCAGATCCGGACACCCGGGGCGGAGCCCGAGCGCGCCGACCCGATGCCGCGCTGGCTGCTCGCGGCGATCGGCGCGTTCGGCGTCGCGCTGTGCGCGCTCGGCACCGCGCTGGTGATCGCGCCGCTCGACGCGGCCTCGCTGTGGCCGTGGACGATCACGCCGCTGACCGGCCGCGCGATCGGGACGTTCGTGCTCGCCCAGGGCGCGCTCGCGCTGACCGTCTGCCGCGAGCACGACTGGGGCCGCGTGCGCCCGCCGATGTACCAGGCGGTCGTGCTGGGCGTGCTGCACCTCGGCGCGATCCTGCGGTTCAGCGACACGCTCGACTGGGACACGCCCGGCGCGTGGCTCTACCTCGGCGCGGTGCTCGCCGTGCTCGCCGTCGGCGTCACCGGCTCGCTGCGCTGCCGCCGCGCGCTCAGGTGATGCCCTGCGCGGTGCGGAAGCGGTCGTCCGGGTCGACCTGCTGCTTGATCTGCCGCAGCCGCGGCAGGTTCTGCCCGTAGTACGCCTTCTGCGGGTTCTTCAGCGCCAGGTCGGCGTAGTTCGGGTAGGCGCCGCCGTTGCCGAACGGCGCGATCAGCCCGCGCGCCCGCTTGACGACGGCCTTCGCCGTGCCGAGCGAGGTGAACGACGCGATCTGGACGCTGAAGCGGACGTTCCGGTGGGCGAACGCCGTCGCCGTGGGGGAGACGTCGGAGATCGCGCCGCCGTAGGCGTCGCAGATCAGCGTCGCGCCGGCGTCGGCGGCGCGGATGAACGCGGCGTTCCCGCTCGACCCCAGCGACTTGGCGATGTAGACCGAGGAGGCGTCGAACGTGGTCCGCGGGCTGTTGCGGCACTGCGCGATCGCCTCGCCCTCGCCGCAGCCCGCCCAGCGCTTCTGCAGCGGCATCAGCTTCGCGGTGCCGCTCTGGGTGCTCGCCCCCGCCACGCGGGTGAGCGGCGCGACGATCCGGCGCAGCGAGGCCTCGGAGCCGAAGTACTGGCCGAACGCGCTCGCGCTGCTGTTGAAGACGGTGCAGATCGCGGTCAGGCCGTCGGGCGCGGTCGGCGCGACCGACTCCCAGGCGGCGAGCGCGGCGGCGCGCGAGCTCGCGGGATACGTGATCCGGAACCACGCCGCCGACGTCCGCGGGGTCGCCCGCAGGTAGACCTTCGTCACGAGCGCGAAGCTGCCGCCGCCGCCGCGCAGTGCCCAGAACAGGTCCGGGTCCGAGTTCGCGTCGACGTGGGCGCGCTTGCCGTTCGCCATCACCACGTCGAAGGCGGTCACCGCGTCGAGCGTCAGCCCGAGCGCGCGGCCCGCGAGCCCCATCCCGCCGCCGAGCACGAGCCCGCCCAGCCCGACGTTCGGGCATGAGCCGGCGGGGATGATCAGGCCCTTGCGGGTCAGCGCCGCGTAGAGGTCGATCATCTGCACGCCCGGCCCGGCGGTCACGTTGCGGCCGGAGATCCGGATCCCGTCGAGGCCGCCCGTGTCGACGACGACCGCGCTGCGGCTCGTCGAGCCGCCGTTGTAGGCGTGCCCGCCCGCGCGGCCGACGAGGTTCACGTCGAAGCGGTTCGCCCACTTGACCACGGCCTGGACGTCCGCCCCGTTCTCCACCTGCACGACGGCGGGCGGGCTGATCCCGTCGAAGCGCGGGTTGTAGAGCTGCTTGGCGACGCTGTAGCCGGCGTTGCCGGGCGCGAGGACGCGGCCGCTCACGGCGGAACGGAGGGCGCGCAGCTGGCGTCCGGGCAGCGGCGCGGGGAAGGCGAGCTCGGGGAAGCCGGCGCCCAGCGCGAGCGCGCCGGCGCCGGTCGCCTTCAGGAAGGCACGGCGGGAGAGCGGCATCCGGCGACGCTATCCGCGGATGGCGCCCGAAGGCAAGCCGCCCAGGCGACGCGACGCTCGGGTACGGGCGCCCGCACCCGCCGCGAACGGGACGCCACCCTGGTCGCGGCGTGCCCGGCGTGGCACCCTGTCGCCGTGGCCGATTCGATCATGGACCTCGTCGAGGGCGCGATGGACTCGCCGTGGATCTACCTCGCGATCCTCGCCTTCGCCGCGGTCGACGCGTTCTTCCCGATCGTCCCGAGCGAGACGCTCGTCATCAGCGCGGGGGTGTTCGCGGCGTCGAACGGCGAGCCGATCGTGGTCGGCGTGATCGTCGCGGCGGCGATCGGCGCGTTCGCCGGCGACCACATCTCCTACCTGATCGGCCGCACCGTCGGCCGCGGGATGAAGGAGCGCGCGGAGCCGGGCAGCCGGCGCGCGCGGTCGTTCGCGCTCGGACAACGGCTGCTCGACGAGCGCGGCGGGCCGATCCTGATCGTCTGCCGCTACATCCCCGGCGCGCGGACCGCGGTCACGCTGTCGGCGGGCGCCGTCGCCTACGAGCTGCGGCGGTTCTCGTTCTTCGACGGGATCGCCGCCGTGACCTGGGCGACGTACTCGACGCTCGTCGGCTACATCGGCGGGCAGGCGTTCGAGGACGACCCGTGGAAGGGCCTCGGCCTCGGCCTCGGGATCGCGATCGCGATCTCGGGCGGGATCGAGCTGGTGCGCCACCTGCGGCGCCCGAAGACCGCCGCGCCCTAGGCGCCGATCAGCTTCCGCAGCAGGCGCTGGAGCTCGCGCTCGCCGTCCGCGCCCAGCGCGGCCGTCCAGCGCGCGTTGAGTCCCTCGAAGTCGGTCGTGGCGCGGCGCAGCGTGCGCCGGCCGGCGGGGGTGAGCGTCACGAGGTAGGAGCGGCGGTCGGCGGGGTTCCGGCGCCGCTCCGCGAGCCCGAGCGCCTCGACGTGGTCGACGAGCTGGGTGACCATCGTCGCGCTGACCATCAGCGCGCCGGCGATCGCCTGCTGGCTGCTGGGGCCGCGCGCGCCGAGCAGGGTGAGCAGCCCGAAGTGGCGGACGGTGATGCCGTACGGCCGCAGGATCTCGTTGCCCTGCTCGCGGGCGACGAAGTGGGCGCGCGAGACCAGGAACCCGCTGCGGTCGGGCAGCGGCGCGGGCACGCTGTCGCCGTCCGGCGGCAGCACAAGGGCGCGCAGCAGCCCGTTCATCCGCTCGCGCTCGGCGTCGGTCAGGGCGCCGGTCATCGCGCGGTCGACGCCGGCGATCGCGTCGTGGAGGCGCGCGAGCTCGTCCTGGCCCGCCGGCGTCAGCGCGACGGCGTAGGAGCGGCGGTCCTCCGGATCGCGGGCGCGCGCTCGGCGTGGCCGCGG
Organism: uncultured Solirubrobacteraceae bacterium; assembly: GCA_963791405.1. Classification (GTDB taxonomy): domain Bacteria; phylum Actinomycetota; class Thermoleophilia; order Solirubrobacterales; family Solirubrobacteraceae; genus DASQMT01. The sequence goes on from CAWBSJ010000019.1 coordinate 69,704, forward strand.
CGCTCGAGCTCGTCGGCGACCGCGACCATGCTCGTGCGGTTGACGAGCATCCGGTCGGCCAGCCGCTGCTGGGAGATCGGGCCGAACGCGTCCAGCGCGGTCATCACGGCGTAGTCGCGCGGATGCGGGCCGCCCGGGAGCGCCTGCTCGGCGTAGCGGTGCGCGTGATCGTGCGCGACGCGCAGCAGGTAGCCGGTGAAGCGGCCGAGGCCGAAGTCCTCCATGACCGCCGCCAGCATAGTCAAATCGTCAACACTACGAATCGTCAAAGCATTGACGATCAACCTGACTGACGATACGGTCCGGCGATGCCCTCACTCCCCAGGAGGCTCTCCCCATGAACGGAAAGTGGTGGACGCTCGCGGCCGTCGGCCTCGGCGTCTTCATGCTGCTCCTCGACATCACGATCGTGAACGTCGCGCTGCCCGACATCGAGCAGTCGCTCGGCGCCGGGCTCTCCGACCTGCAGTGGGTGATCGACGCCTACGCGCTCTCGCTCGCCGCGTTCCTGCTCACCGCCGGCGCGATCGGCGACCGCGTCGGCCGCCGGATCGTCTTCGCCACCGGCATCGTCGTCTTCACGCTCGGCTCGCTGCTGTGCGGGCTGGCCGGCGACCCGACCGCGCTCGCCCTCGCCCGCGTCGTCCAGGGCGTCGGCGGCGCGATCATGTTCGCCACCTCGCTCGCGCTGCTCTCGACGACCTACCGCGGCGCCGACCGCGGCGTCGCCTTCGGCGTGTTCGGCGCGATCACCGGCGTGGCGGTCGCCGTCGGCCCGGTGCTCGGCGGCGCGATCACGACCGGCCTCTCGTGGCGCTGGATCTTCTTCGTCAACCTGCCCGTCGGGATCGTCGCGCTGCTCGTCACCCTGCGCGCGGTGCCGGAGACGAAGGACCCGCACCCGCGGCGGCTCGACTGGATCGGCTTCGTCACCTTCAGCGCCGGCCTCGCGCTGCTCGTCTTCGGGCTGATCCGCTCGAACGAGGCGGGCTGGGGCTCCGCGCAGGTGCTCGGCTCGATCGCCGCGGCGGTGATCCTGCTGCTCGCCTTCGCGATCGCCGAGTCGCTCCAGCGCGAGCCGATGTTCGACCTGTCGCTGTTCCGGGTGCCGACGTTCGTCGGCGGCCTGATCGCGGCGTTCGCGATCTCCGCGTCGCTGTTCAGCCTGCTCACCTACCTCGTGATCTACATGCAGAACCTGCTCGGCTACTCGGCGATCGAGACCGGCGTGCGCTTCCTGCCGCTCTCGCTCGCGATCTTCTTCACCGCCGGGATCGCGGGGCGGCTGACGGCGAAGGTGCCGACGCGGCTGCTGATCGGGCCGGGCTTCGCGCTGATCGCGGTCGGGCTGCTGCTGATGCGCGGGCTGGCGGTCGACTCGTCGTGGACGACGCTGCTCGCCGGGCTGACGGTGGCCGGGATCGGCGCCGGGCTCGTCAACGTGCCGCTCGCCTCGACCGCGGTCGCCGTCGTGGAGCCCGCCCGCGCCGGGATGGCGTCGGGGGTGAACTCCACCTTCCGCCAGGTCGGGATCGCCACCGGCGTCGCCGCGCTCGGCGCGATCCTCGCCCACGCGGCGCCGTCGACCGGCCGCGGGCCGGAGGCCGCGCAGGGCTTCGTCGACGGGCTCAACGAGATCCTGCTCGTCGGCGCGGTGCTCGCGGCCGTCGCGTCGGTCGCCTCGCTGGCGCTGATCCGCCAGCGCGACTTCGAGCACCACACGGCGGCGGAGCCGGTCCCCGCCTAGGCGAAGGCGGGGATCACGTCGGCGCCGTAGCCGTCGAGCGTCGCCTCCTGCGCGTCGTGCATGAGGTAGATGTTGAACTGGGTGACGCCGAGCGACTCCAGCTCGCGCAGCTTGGCGAGGTGGTCCTCGGCCGTCCCCAGCACGCAGAAGCGGTCGACGATCTCGTCCGGCACGAAGTCGGTGTCCGGGTTGCCGACGCGCCCGTGATGGCTGTAGTCGTAGCCCTCGCGGGCGCGGATGTAGTCGGTCAGCGCCTCGGGTATCTCGCCGTGCTCCCCGTAGCGCCGCACGAGGTCGGCGACGTGGTTGCCGACCATCCCGCCGAACCAGCGGCACTGGTCGCGGGCGTGCGCGAGGTCGTCGCCGAGGTAGGCCGGCGCCGCCACGCAGACCGCCAGCGAGTCGGGGTCGCGGCCCGCCTCCTCCGCCGCGGCGCGCACGCGCCCGAGCGTCCACTCGAGGATCACCGGGTCGGCGAGCTGGAGGATGAAGCCGTCGGCCTTGCGGCCGGTCAGCGCGAGCGCCTTCGGCCCGTAGCCGGCCATCCAGACGTCGAGCTTGCCGTCCTGCACCCACGGGATCCGCACCTCGCCGGCCGGCGTCTCGATCGCGCGGCCCTCGGCGAGCTCCTTGATCACGTGGATCGCCTGCTCGGTCTCGGCGAGCGTCGTCGGCTTGCGGCCGAGCACGCGGCGCGCGGAGTCGCCGCGCCCGATCCCGCAGATCGTCCGGTTGCCGAAGCCCTCGTTGAGCGTCGCGAACAGCGAGGCGGTGACGGTCGGGTCGCGCGTCGCCGGGTTGGTCACGAACGGGCCCACGGTGATCCGCTCGGTCGCGGCGAGCATCTGCGCGTAGATGACGTACGGCTCCTCCCAGAGGATGTGGGAGTCGAACGTCCACGCGTGGGTGAATCCGAGCCGCTCGGCCCGCTGCGTCAGCTCGATCACGCGCCGCTGCGGCGGGTCGGTCTGGAACGTCACGCCGAAGTCCATCAGGCCGGCTCCGCCGAGCGCGCGCCGACCCGCGCGGAGGACAACGCCACGTAGGAGATCGCCGACAGCCCGAAGGCGACGAACACGCCGTAGCGGTAGAGCTGGTCGAGGAAGTCCGGGTCGGCGACGACGCCGCCCTTCGTCGTGGCGGCGTGGATGAAGCCCGGCAGGACCGGGATCACGCCGATCGCGACCGCGACCAGCGCGCGCCAGTTGAACCCGCCCGAGAACCAGTAGCGGCCGCCGGGGCCGTAGCGGTAGAGCTCCTCCACGTCGAGCCGGGCGCGCCGCAGCAGCCAGTAGTCGAACACCATCACGGCGAGGAACGAGGCCAGCAGGCTGCCGTAGCCGACGAGCCAGGTGAAGATGTAGGCGCCGACGTCCTCGTAGAGCTTCCACGGGAACGAGGCGATCCCGATCACCGCGGTGATCAGCCCGCCGGTGCGGAACGAGATCTGGCGCGGCGAGAGGTTGGAGAAGTCGTTCGAGGGCGACACCACGTTGGCCGCCATGTTCGTCGAGATCTGCGCGATGACGATCACGATCATCGCGAGGATCAGCAGGATCGGCAGGTCGGCGAGCAGCCGCGCGACGAGCGCGACCGGATCCCAGATCGGCTCGCCGAACTCGACGATCGTGGCCGACGTCACCGCGATGCCGATGAACGAGAAGCCGGTCATCGTCAGCGGCATCGCGATGCTCTGGCCGAGGAGCTGCGAGCGCTGGTCCTTCGCGTAGCGCGTGAAATCGGGGATGTTCATCGACAGCGTGATCCAGTAGCCGACGTTGGCGGCGAGGCCGGGCCCGAACAGCGCCCAGAAGCCCTGGTCGTCGGCGACGAGCTGCGACGATGCCGAGAAGACGTTGCCGGCGGCGCCGAAGCCCCAGATCAGCAGCCCGACGCTGCCGCCGATCAGCAGCGGCGCCGCGTAGCTCTCGAGGAACCGGATGCCCTCGATGCCGCGCAGGATGATCGCCACCTGGACCACCCAGAAGACGGCGAACGCGATCGCCTTGTGGCCCGTCACGTCCGCCCAGCCCGAGGTCAGCGTGGTCATCAGCGTGTCGAGCGCGAGCGCGCCGATCCAGGTCTGGATCCCGAACCAGCCGCAGGCCACGAGCGCGCGCGCCATCGCGGCGACGTTCGCGCCGCGGATCCCGAAGCTCGAGCGCACGAGCACCGGGAACGGGATCCCGTACTTCGTGCCCGGGTGCGAGTTGAGCAGGATCGGGATCAGGACGATGAAGTTGCCGAGCGACACCGTCAGCAGGCCCTGCCACCAGGTCATCCCGGCGGCGATCAGCCCGGAGGCGAGCGTGTAGGTGGTGATGACGATCGACAGCCCGACCCACAGCGCCGCGAGGTTGTAGGTCCCCCAGGTCCGGCGCTCCGGCGTCGGTCGGCGCGAGGTCCTTGTTGGACAGGTGCGAGTCGGCGATCGCGCTGCTCATCGCCGCTCCCCCGCCCACGCGAGCGTGCGCCGCGTGAGCTCGTACAGCGCGCGGACCGAGAGCTCGAGGTCCGCGTCCGGCGTGTCCTCCTCCTTCGTGTGGCTCACGCCGCCGAGGCTCTTGACGAAGAGCATCACGGTCGGCATGACCCGGGCCATCTCCGCTGCGTCGTGCAGCGGGCCCGACGGGAGCCGCTCGCTCGTCCCCGCGACCTCCTGGATCGCGGCGTCGGCCAGGTCGATCAGGCCGTCGTCGAAGAGGATCGGCTCGATCTCCCAGACCTGCTCCCAGGCGACCGTGCAGCCCTCCTCGGCGGCGATCTCCTCCGACGCCGCCCGGGCCGTCGCGAGCATGTCGGCGAGCACGTCCGCGTCGAGCGCGCGCTGGTCGAGCGACACCTCGCAGGTGCCGTTGAACGCGGTCACGATCCCGGGCGTGACCTTGACGACGCCGGTCGTGGCGCGGACGTCGTCGCGCGCCGCGGCGTCGTCGCGCCAGGCCAGCGCGCTGCGCGCGGCGGCGAGGAACGCGTCCTTGCGCAGGTGCATCGGGCTCGCGCCCGCGTGCGCGTGGGCGCCGGTGAAGACGACCTTGTGGCGCTGGACGCCGAACGTGCCCAGCACGGCGCCGAGCGGCTTGTCGAGCTGCTCGAGCACCGGGCCCTGCTCGATGTGCAGCTCGAGGTAGGCGAGCGCGCCCTCGAGCCCCGCGCCGGCGTCGCCCATGCGGTCGAGCTCGACGTCGTGGGCGGCGAGCGCGTCGGGCAGCGCGGTGCCGTCGCGGTCGGTGAGGCCGCGCACGGCCTCGGGGTCCAGCGTGCCCGCGGCGGCGCTGGAGCCGAGCAGGCTGCGGCCGAAGCGCGCGCCCTCCTCGTCGGCCCAGTCGACCAGCTTGAGCGTGAACGGGCGCTCCTCCGGCGCCAGCGCGCGCAGCACCTCGAGGCCGGCGACGACGTTGAGCGCGCCGTCGAGCCAGCCGCCGTTGGGGACCGAGTCCAGGTGGCCGCCGACGATCACGAAGCGCTCGTCGGCGCCGGGCGCCGTCGCCCACGTGTTGCCCGCCGCGTCGCGCTCGACGGTCACGCCGTCGAGCTCGGCGAGCTGCTCCGCGAGCCAGTCGCGGGCGGTGATCCAGGTGTCGGTCCAGGCGACGCGCTGGGCGCCGTCCTCGTCCTCGGTCAGCCCCCGGATCTCCTTCAATCCGGCCACGGCACGCGCGGCATCCAGGTCCGGCATCAGCGGATCGCGGGCCCCGGGGCGGGCTGGGCGAAGGTGCGGTGCACGAACTTCCCGTTGCCGGGCTCGGAGCGCACCTCGCCGTCGCCGTAGGCGAGCGCCCCGCGCAGGTAGACCTGCGCCGGCGAGCCGGTGAAGGTCATCCCCTCGTAGGGCGTGTAGTCGACGTTGCCGTGGCGGTTGGCCTGCGTCGCGGTGATCGTCAGGTCCGGGTCCCAGATCACGAGGTCGGCGTCGGCGCCGGCGGCGATCACGCCCTTCTTCCCCGCCATCCCGTGGACCTTGGCCTGGTTCGTGGCGAGGACGGCGACCATGAGGTTCTCGCTCACGCGGCCCTCGCGGACGCCGTGCGTCCACAGCACCGCCGAGCGCTCCTCGAGCCCGGGCGCGCCGTTCGGGATCAGCGTGAAGTCGTCCTTGCCGAGCTCCTTCTGCCCGCGGAAGTTGAACGAGCAGTGGTCCGAGCCGAAGATGTGCAGGTCCTGGCGCTGGAGCCCGTTCCACAGCGCGGGCTGGTTCGACGCGTCGCGCAGCGGCGGCGAGAGCACGTACTTCGCGCCCTCGAAGTCCGGCAGCGCGAGGTGCTCGTCGGAGAACACGAGGTACTGCGGGCAGGTCTCCGCGTAGACGGCCTGGCCGCGGGCGTGCGCGCGCTTGATCTCCTCGAGCGACGCGGCGCAGGAGACGTGGACGACGAGCAGCGGGCACCCGGCGACCTCGGCGAGCCGGATCGCGCGGTTGGTCGCCTCGGCCTCGACGGCCTCCGGGCGCGTGAGCCCGTGCCACTTCGGCGACGTGTCGCCGCGCGCGAGCGCCTGCTCCTGCAGCTTCGCGATCGCGTCGCCGTTCTCGGCGTGCACGAGCACGAGCAGCCCGCAGTCGCGCGCGATCTGCATCGCCTCGAAGAGGTCGTCGTCCTCGGTGTAGAGCGGCGTCCCCTTGTAGGCCATGAAGATCTTCACGGTCGCGACGCCGAGCGCCGGCAGCGACGGCAGCTCGCGCTTGACGTCCTCGGTCAGGTTGGTGATCGCGACGTGCAGGCCGAAGTCCATCCGGGCCGACTCCGCCTTGCCCTGCCACTCCTCGACCGCCTGGGTGAGGGTGCCGTCGACGTTCTGGAGCGAGAAGTCGACGATCGTCGTCGTCCCGCCGGCGAGCGCGGCGGCGCTGCCGGTGTTCCAGTCGTCGGCGGTCATCGTGCCGCCGAACGGCATGTCGAGGTGCGTGTGGCCGTCGATGAAGCCCGGCATCACGCGGGCGCCGGAGACGTCGATCACCTCGGCCCCGTCGCGCGGCAGGTCGAGCCCGACCGCGGCGATCGTCTCGCCCTCGACCGCGACGTCGGCCCGGAACGAGCCCTCGGCGGTCACCACCGTGCCGCCTGCGAACACCTTCACGATGGACACCCCCTGCTTCGCATGCTCCGCGAACACCGCGCCCAGCACGTCGACGATGTGGTCGAGATCCGCGTCGGTGAGCGACAGCGGGGGCGCGAGCGCGACCACGTTGTCCAGCCCGGCCGCGGTGTCGACGTTGCGCCCGACGAGCAGCCCGCGCTGCTGGGCCGCCTTGACGATCCCGCCGGTCACCGCGCCGGCCGCCGGCGCGCGGGTCGCCTGGTCGGCGACCAGCTCGATCCCGATCAGCAGGCCGCGACCGCGCACGTCGCCGACCAGCGGATGGTCGCCGATCGCCTCCTGGAGCCGGGCGAGCAGGTCCGCGCCGGCCGTCGCCGAGCGCTCGAGCAGGCCCTCCTCCTCCATGATCGCGAGCGTCTCCAGCGCGACCGCGCAACCGCCGGGATGCCCGCCGAACGTGTTGATGTGGCGCAGCCGCCCCTCGTCGGCCGGATCGGCCGGGAAGGCGGAGAAGATCTCGTCGCTCACGACGGTGGCGGCGAGCGGGAAGTAGGCGCCGGTGATGCCCTTGGCCATCGTCACGAGGTCCGGCCGTACCCCGGCCCGCTCGTGGCCGAACCACGTGCCGGTGCGCCCGAACCCGCAGATCACCTCGTCGCAGATCAGCAGCACGCCGTGGCGCTCGCACAGCGCCTTGACCGCGGGCAGGTAGGAGTCGGGCGGGATCAGGATCCCGCCGCCGGTGATGATCGGCTCCATGATCACCGCCGCGACGGTCTCGGGCAGCTCGAACTGGATGGTGCGCTCCAGGTCGGCGGCGCAGCGCTCGCCGTACGCCTCGAGGTCGTCCGCGGCGATGCCGTCGCGGTACGGGTCGGGTGGCGGGACGTGGAGGAAGCCAGGGGCGAGCGGCTCGTAGCCGGTGCGGCGCATCGCCTGGCCGGTCGCCGAGAGCGCGCCCAGCGTCGAGCCGTGGTAGGCCCGGTAGCGGGCGATGATCTTGAACCGGCTCGGCTCGCCGCGCAGCCCGTGGTACTGGCGCACGAGCTTGAACGCGAGCTCGTTGGCCTCCGACCCGGAGTTCGCGTAGAACGTCGCCCGGTCGCCGCCGAGCAGCCCGCTCAGGCGCTCGCCGAGCTCGATCGCGGGCAGGTGCCCGCGCGTCAGCGGGTGGAAGGCGAGCGTCTCGAGCTGCTTGGCCGCGGCCTCCGCGAGGCGCGCGCGGCCGTACCCGACGTTGACGCACCACTGGCCGCTCAGGCCGTCGAGGTAGCGGTTGCCCTCGACGTCGGTCACCCACGCGCCGTCGCCCGAGGCGACGATCATCGGGCCCTTCGCGCCCTCGGCGGGGCGCCCGCTCATCTGGTGCCAGACCGTCCGGTCCCGCACGCTCCAATCGGTGCTCTTGGTCACCCATGCACCCTTTCGCGCCTCCGCGCGGCTGTCAACGGCGGCGGTCAGTCTCCGCGCACGGCGCTAGCGTGCCCCGGGTGCCGGCGCTGCTCGAGGCCCGCGATCTGCGCGTGCGCCGCGGGCGCCGGACGGTGCTCGACGGCGTCGGCCTCGTGCTCGAGCCGGGCGCGGTCGTGCACCTCGGCGGCGCGAACGGGTCCGGCAAGACGAGCCTGCTGCGGGTGCTCGCCGGGCTCAACGCGCCGGCGGCGGGCGAGCTGCGCCGCGCCGGGGCCGTCGCGCTCGTGCCCGAGCGCGTCGCGCTCGCGGGCGCCATGCGGCCGCGCGAGTGGCTGGACGCGATGCGCGCGCTGCGCGGGCTGAACCGCCAGGGCTGGGACGCGGACGCGGCCGCCTCCGGGCTGGCGCCCGCGGTGCTGGACGACCCGGCCTCGCGGCTCAGCAAGGGCATGCTGCAGCGCGTCGCGCTGATCGAGGCGCTGCGCGCGGCTCCGCCGCTGCTGCTGCTCGACGAGCCGTTCGCCGGCCTCGACGCGGACGGCCGCGACTGGCTCGCCCGGGCGCTGGGCGAGCACGCGGCGTCGGGCGGCGCGGTGCTGCTGACCGACCATGCCGGGGAGGCCGGCGGCCGGCTCGCGCCGACCCGCGTGGTGCGCCTCGCCGACGGCGGCGTCGCGTGAGGGCCGAGCTGCGCTACCTCCTGCTGACCGCGGCACGCACCCGCGCGCCGCTGGTCGCCGTGGCGGCGACCGCGTTCGCGGCCGTCGGCGTCTACGCCTACCGCCCGAACGAGCCGCACGAGAGCTTCGCGGTGAGCGCGGTGCTCTGCTGCGGCCTCGCCGCGTGGCTCACGGGCGCCGTCCTGCTCGGGGAGCCGCGCGCGCAGGCCGACATGGTCACGGTCGCCGGGGGCGGGCTGCGCGCCCGCCTGCGCCTCGACGCCCTGCTGGCCGTCGCGGTCACCGCGGCGCTGACCGTCGCGCTCGTCGGCTACCCGCTCGCGCTGGGCCTGTTCGAGTCCGGCGTGTTCGTCCCGGCCGTGACGCCGGGGGAGATCGCCGCCGCCGTGCTCGGGCACGTCGCCTGCGGGCTGCTCGGCGCCGCGGTCGCGGTGCTGCTCGGGCCGCCGCGGCTGCTGCGGCCCGCGACCGTCGTCGGCGCGGTGCTCGCCGTCCTGCTCGGCTTCGCCGCGATCGGCCCGCTCGCGGGCCCGGTGGCGGTGTCCGCGGCGCTCGACGACGCCGACACGCTCGGGCTGATCGCGCAGGCGGCCGGATGCGCCGTGCTGGCGGCCGCGGCGCTCGCCGCCGCCAGGTTCTGGGCGGCGCGCGCCGGCTAGTCCAGCGGGAGCGCGGCGGGCCCCTGCTCGGCCGCCTGGGCCGGGTCCGCGGTGAACGTCGAGAAGCGCGCCTCCTGGTCCTCCTCGGCGTGGATCACGTGCATCACCGCGTTGATCAGCGCGAGGTGGGTGAACGCCTGCGGGAAGTTGCCGAGGTGGCGGCCCGAGCGCGGGTCGATCTCCTCCGCGTAGAGCCCGAGCGGGCTCGAGTAGCCGAGCAGCTTCTCGCACAGATCGCGGCCGGCCTCGATCTCGCCGATCTCGCACAGCGCCGAGACGAGCCAGAACGAGCAGATCGTGAACGCGCCCTCCTCGCCCTTGAGCCCGTCGTCGGTGTGCTCGACGCGGTAGCGCAGGACGAGCCCGTCCTCCGTCAGCTCCTCGGCGATCGCCTTGACCGTCGCGTGGATCCGCTCGTCGTCGGCGGGGAGGAAGCGGACGAGCGGCATCAGCAGGATCGACGCGTCGAGCGCGTCGGTGTCGTAGTGCTGGGTGAACACGCCGCGCTCGTCGACCGCGTGCTCGCAGATGTCGGCGTGGATCTCGTCGGCGACCGCGCGCCAGGCGGTCACGCGATCCCAGTCCTCGCGCAGCTCCGCGAGCCGCGAGCCGCGGTCGAGCGCCACCCAGCACATCAGCTTCGACGAGGTGAAGTGCTTCGGCTCGCCGCGCACCTCCCAGATCCCGCGGTCCGGGTTGCGCCAGTTCGCGATCGCCGTCTCGACCTGGTGGACGAGCATCGGCCAGACGCTCTCGGGCAGGGAGTCGCGCGACTTGGTGTGCAGGTAGACCGAGTCGAGCACGGCGCCCCAGACGTCGTGCTGGGCCTGGGAGTGGGCGTCGTTGCCGACGCGCACCGGCCGGGCGCCCTCGTAGCCGGTCAGGTGGTCGAGCGTCTGCTCGGGCAGCTCGGCGCGGCCGTCGATGCCGTACATGATCTGCAGCCCGCCGTCCGCCGCCTTCGCCATGTCGGCGACGAAGTAGAAGAAGTCGTTCGCCTCCCAGTCGAAGCCCAGCGTGTAGAGGCCCCAGAGCGCGAACGTCGAGTCGCGGATCCAGCTGTAGCGGTAGTCCCAGTTGCGCTCGCCGCCGGGCGTCTCGGGCAGCGAGGTGGTCGCGGCCGCGCTGATCGCGCCGGTCGGCGCGTACGTGAGCCCCTTGAGCGTCAGCGCCGAGCGCTGGAGGTCGGCGCGCCACGGATGGTCGGGGAACTCGCCGCGGTCGAGCCAATGCTGCCAGTGGTGCGCCGTCCAGACGAGCCGCTCGTAGGCCTCGTCGTAGGTCCGCGGCGCCGGGTGCTCGCTCCACGACAGCGCGCAGAAGCAGGTCTCGCCCTCCTTGATCAGGTGCCGCGCGGTGAGCCGCGGGCCCTCGATCCCGAGGTTGAGGTCGGTCGTCATGCGCAGCTCGACGTCCGAGTCGGGCGCGCGCGCCACGGCGACGTGGTAGCCGTCCTCGCCGTACTCCCAGTTCGCGCGCTCGATGCCGTAGTCGAACGCCGGCTCGCAGGCGAGCCCGAGCTGGACCTCGCCGTTCACGCAGCGCACGGTGCGCAGGAGCACGTGGTCGGCGTCGTAGTCGGTCGGCGTGCGGCGATGGGTGTGCGACCGGTCGTTCGCGTGGTGCCACGGGCCGATCAGCAGGACGTCGCGGACGACCATCCAGCCGCCGCGTGTCCCCCAGCTGGTCTCGAGCACCATCGTGCCCGGCAGGTAGCGGCGGCCGGCGGGGACGCTCACGCCGGTCGGCCCGAGCCGGAAGTAGCCGGCGTCGCGGTCGAGGATGGCGCCGAACACGCTCGGCGAGTCCATCCGCGGCAGGCACAGCCACTCGACCGATCCGTCGGGCGCGATCAGCCCGGTCGTCTCGCAGTCGGACAGGAAGCCGTAGTCGGCGATCGGGGGGAACGGGGTGCGGGTGAGCCCGCTGGTGGTCGGCCGGTGCCGCATCTGGCGGCCGAAGGTAGCACCGCGCTACCGCGACGCGAACACCGGATCGGCGAGTGTTCGAAGCTCGGCGACGGCGGCGTCGACGGGCGGCAGCGCGCGCACGTCGGCGGCGACCGCGGCGGCGGCGGTCCGGTGGGACGGATCGGCGAGCAGCGCGGCGACCGCCGGCGCGAGTCCGGCGACGTCGTCGAGCGCGATCCCGGCGCCGAGCTCGGCGACCCGGCGCGCGTTGTCGGGCTGGTCGGCGAACTGCGGCAGGACCGCGAGCGGGACGCCCGCCGCGAGCCCCGCCCGGACGGTGCCGAACCCGCCGTGGCAGGCCATCGCCGCGGCGTGCGGCATGACCGCCGCCTGCGGGACCCAGCGCTCCGCGTGGACGCCGTCCGGCAGCGGGCCGAGCTCGGCGGGATCGTGCCCGCGGCCCGTCGTGACCAGCACGCGGACGGGCAGCGCCGCGAGCGCGTCGATCGCCGCGCGATAGAGGCCGGGGAAGAAGCCCATCTGCGGTACGACGGTGCCCAGCGTGAGGTAGACGAGCGGGGCGTCGTCGCCGTCCCACCAGTCGGGCAGCGGCTCGGCCGGCGCGGGCCGTTCGCGGAAGCGGCGCGCGTGCGGCGCGCCCGGGGCGTCGAGCAGCGGCGGGGCGAGCGTGAAGTAAGCGGGCTGCCGCTCCGGCTCCGCGGGCAGTCCCGACGCGCGCCCGCAGCGGTGCGAGCGCCGCGACGGTGACCTCCATGAACTTCAGCTCCACCGCGCCGAGCCCGATGCCGACGACGGCGACCGGCACCCCGGCCTGCTCGGCGGCGAGCGGCCCGGCGAACTCGGCGGACTCGCTCAGCACGAGATCGGGCCGCCAGTCCGCGACGATCGCGCACAGGTCGCCGAGCGCCGCGGCGCCGTCGAGGCCGACGAACGCCTCAGTGACGACGAGCCGGTTCGCCGCGTCGTGGTCGAGCTCGCGGGCGCGGGCGAAGATCGGCGCGCGCACCTCGGGCGGCGGCTCGTCGTAGGTCCGGACGGCGAAGCCCTGCGCGCGGACGCGATCGGCCGTCGAGCCGCTCGTGGCCACGAGGACGTCGTCGCCCGCGTCGCGCAGGGCCTGGGCGAAGGGGATCAGCGGGCCGAAGTGGCCGGCGCTGCCGCGGGTGGTGATGAGGACGCGCACTCCGGGGACGACGAGCGCACGCCGTCAGCTATTCCCGCGCCCCTCTATCGTGCCCGGCCGAATGCCCAAGGTCTCCGTGATCGTGCCGGTCTTCAACCCCGGCGAGCGCATCGACCCGCTGCTCGACTCGCTGCTCGGCCAGTCGCTGCCCGCGGACGAGCACGAGCTCATCTTCGTCGACGACGGCTCGACCGACGGCACCGGCGAGCGGCTCGCGGCGCTCGCGGAGGAGCGCGACAACGTCCGCACGATCCGGATCGAGAACTCGGGCTGGCCCGGCCGCCCGCGCAACGTCGGCCTCGACGCGGCGCAGGGCGAGTTCGTCTACTTCGTCGACCACGACGACTACCTCGGCACCGAGGCGCTGGAGCGGCTGTACGCGACGGCGATCGCCGACGAGGCGGACATCGTGATCGGCAAGGTCGTCGGCCACCGCAAGGCGGTCCCGCGCAGCCTGTTCCGCGAGAACGTCCACGAGCTCGGGCTCCGCGCCGCGCCGTTCAACCTGCTCACGCCGCACAAGCTGTTCCGGCGCGCGCTGCTCGACGAGCACGGGATCCGCTTCCCGGAGGGCAAGCGCCGGCTCGAGGACCACATGTTCGTCGTCCCGGCGTACTTCGCGGCGCGCAACATGGCGATCCTCGCCGACTACGCGTGTTACCACTGGGTCCACTGGGACTCCGACACGAACGCCTCGTTCGTCGCGCCGGACCCGGCGGAGTACTTCGACGACGTCCGCGGCGTGCTCGACGTGGTCGACGCGCACACCGAGCCGGGGGAGTTCCGCGACAACCTCTACGGCCGCTGGTACCGCGGGAAGCTGCTCGGCCGGCTCGGGCGCAACGCGTTCCTGGGCCGCGAGGAGGAGCACCGCCGCGGCGTGCTCGCCGCCGTCCGCGAGCTGATCGAGGAGCGCTTCCCCGAGCGGCTCGACGCGGAGCTGGCGCCGGCGCTGCGGCTGCGCGCGACGCTCGCCCGCCGCGACGACTACGACGGGCTCGTCGCGCTGGCGGAGTACGAGCGCGGCCTGCGCTCGGTCGCGCGCGTGCGGCGCGTGCGCGGGGACGGGGCCTGGATGACGCTGGAGACGGAGTGCTGGCTGCGCGAGCGCGGCGGCGAGCCGCTGCGCGTCCGGCGCCGCGACGGCCGGCTCCTGCTCGTGCTGCCGGACGAGGTCGCGGGGCACTTCGCGGACGCCGAGCTCGACGTCACCGACGCGCTCGCGGACGCCGCGCGCGTCCAGCTCCTGCTCAAGCCGGAGGGCGAGGAGACCGACTGGATCGTCCCGGTGGAGGCGAAGCGTCAACGTGCCCGAGGCGGCCGACGACGAGCCGGTGCGCGTGACGGTCAAGGTCGAGGGGCGGATCGCGCCGACGATCGCGGCCGGCGGGACCGCGCCGCTCGCCCCCGGCGCCTACGACCTGCGCGCCGTCGTCTGGCTCGCGGGCTTCACCGCGCACTCGTTCACCCAGTACAAGCGCGAGCCGTTCAAGCTCACGGTCACGCCGGAGGAGCGGATCTTCGTCGCCGGCCAGGTGCCGGCCCCGCCGGAGCGGACGCCGCGCGAGCGGCTCCGGTTCGGGCTCGGCCGGCTGCGCCTGCGGGCGCGCGGCCCGGCCTAGAGCTCCGCCGCGAACGCGCGCAGCTCGTCCGCGAACAGCTCCGGCTCCTCCCATGCGCCGAAGTGGCCGCCGCGCGGCAGCTCGGTCCAGCGCCGGACGTCGAAGATCCGGTCGGCGAACGCGCGCGGCGCGGGGATCAGGTCGTGCGGGAAGAGCGTCACCGCGGTCGGCACGGCGGGCCGCTCGTTGCCGGGCGTCTCGCGCTCGAAGTAGGGGCCGAACGACGTGCCGATCGTGTTCGTCACCCAGTAGAGCGTCACGTGGGTGAGCACGTCGTCGAGCGTGAAGCGGCGCTCGAGGTCGCCGTCGCAGTCGCTCCACGCGCGGAGCTTCTCGACGATCCAGGCGGCCAGGCCGAGCGGGCGAGTCCGAGAGCCCGTAGGCGGCGGTCATCGGCTTCGTGGCCTGCATCGCCGCGTAGGCGCCCTCGCGCTGCCCCCAGGCGCGCCCGGCGGCGAGGTACTCGCGCTCGGCCTCCGTGAGGTCCGGCGCATCGACGCCGAGCAGGTGCGAGTACGGCACGTCGGTGAGGTGCAGGCCGAGCAGCCGGTCCGCGTGCCGGTGGGCGAGCCAGTCGGCGACGCCGCCGCCGATGTCGCCGCCCGAGGCGATGAAGCGGTCGTGGCCGAGCGCGCTCATCAGCCCGGCGACGAGCTCGGCGAAGCGCCGGGTCGAGTACCCGGGCGCGGCCGGCTTGTCCGAGAACCCGTAGCCGGGCAGCGACGGCACGACGACGTGGAAGTCGCGCAGCAGCGGGAGCACGCGGCGGTAGCGCAGGAACGAGTCGGGCCAGCCGTGCAGCAGCAGCAGCGGCGTCGCCGCGGGGTCCGCCGCGCGCTGCACGACCGCGTGGAGGCCGAACCCGTCGACCTCGATCCGGACGTGGTCGAGCTCGTTGAGCGCGGCCTCGTGCTCGCGCCAGTCGTACGTCGCCCAGCGCGCCGCGAGCGCGCGCAGGTAGTCGATGTCGGTGCCGCGCTCCCAGCCCGCGCCGGCGATCGCCGGCGGCCAGCGGGTGGCCGCGACCCGCGCGCGCAGGTCGTCGAGGACCGCCTGGTCGACCGCGATCCGGAAGTCGCTCACGCGGTGGCGAGGTCGACGAGCCGCGGGCGCGGGACGTCGACGCCCAGGTCCTTGCGGACCGCGCGGCGCAAGCCGTGGATGCCGCGCCGCCGCGACGTCCCCTGGTCGCGGGCCCGTCGCAGCAGGTCCCAGACGCCGCTGTCGAGCACGCGCTGGGGGTCGACGGCGCCCGCGCGCGCGAGCACGGGCGCGGGCACGTCCTGCGGATCCGGCGTCACGGACTCGGCGACGATCGCGTCGTAGTGCTCGTGCAGCGTGCGGTCGAGCGGATCGAGCCCGAGCACGACGCCGAGCCCGGTCGGCTCGGTGTCGACGCGCAGGCAGACGAGGTCCGGACGGTGGCGCTCGAGCGCGGCGAGCGCCTTGTAGACGTCGCCGGTCCAGGCGCGCGTGCGGCGGTCGCGCGCGGCCTCCTCGACCGTGCGCGGGAGGATGTCGTCGAACACGATCACGCTCGTCCAGTCCGCGACGCGCTCGACGTTCGCGAAGTCGCGCACGACGAACTCGGCGAGGTGCATCCCGTCGATGAACGAGAACGCGACGCGACGGCCCCCGAGCGGCTTGAGCGGCTTCTCGCGGTCGAAGTACTCGTCGCTCGTCTCGCGGAACAGCTTGACGTCGTCGCGCAGCTCGGTCCGCAGCTCGTAGAACGGGTCGATCCCGACCGCGTCGCCGGCGGCGAGCGCGAGGCTGTCGCCGTGGCGGATCCCGATCTCCATGTAGGTCGGCGGGGCGAGCCGGCCGTGGAGCGCCTTGAGGAAGTCGAGGTAGTACACGCGGGGCAGAACGCTAGCGGGCGAGCGCGCGCACCGCGGCCGCGGTCGCCGCGTCGGCGGGGAAGAACGACTCGATCGACAGCTCGCTGACCGTCACGTCGACGGCCGTGCCGAACGTCGTCACGGTGCTGATGAAGGCGAGCTCCGCGTCGCCGTGGCGGAGCCGCAGCGGGACGGCGATCGCGCCGGCCTCGAGGTCGGGCGCGACGGCGGGCCCGCCGCCGGGGTACCCCGCCAGCTCCTCGTGCAGCGCGGCGAGCGCCGGGTCGCCGCCGGCCACGGCCTCGCGGCCGAGCCGGTCGAGCAGGTGGGCGCGCCACTCGGGCAGGTTC
Organism: uncultured Solirubrobacteraceae bacterium; assembly: GCA_963791405.1. Classification (GTDB taxonomy): domain Bacteria; phylum Actinomycetota; class Thermoleophilia; order Solirubrobacterales; family Solirubrobacteraceae; genus DASQMT01. Next base: position 86,167 of record CAWBSJ010000019.1, read on the forward strand.
GCGATCCGCGGTGCGACGCCCTCGGGGTGCAGGCTGAGCCGCAGGACGTTGACCGGCGGCTCGAGCAGGTGCGGTGCGGCGCCCGCCGTGAGCAGCTCGGCGCTCGCGTTGGCGGCGACGAGGCCCCAGTGGCGGTCGACGACGAGCGCCGGGTTGGGCGCGTGGCCCGCCAGCACGCGCTCGAGCGCGTCGCGCACCGGGCCGAGCTCGGGCGCGTCGAGCTCGCGCTGCGCGTAGGCGGGCGCATGGCCGGCCGCGAGCAGCAGCGCGTTGCGCTCGCGCAGCGGGATCTCGAGCTGCTCGGACAGGTGCAGCAGCATCTCCGCGCTCGGCCGCGACCGGCCGGTCTCGATGAAGCTCAGGTGGCGTGCCGAGACGTTCGCCTCGAGCGCGAGGTCGAGCTGGCTCAGGTGCCGCCGCCGGCGCCACTCGCGCAGCAGCGGGCCGGCGCCGGGACGCGTGACGGTCCGGCTCATCCCCCTATTCGCAGAACGCGATCGTGGGGATCCCGATCACCGTCGTCTTCTTCGTCATCGTGCTGACGCCGAAGTGGAAGCGGCCGCCCTTGCTGCGCGGGACCTTGACGAGCGTCACGCCGAGCGAGTCCTCGCTGCGACGGTCGACCTTCGCGCCGGGGAAGGCCGCGCGGATCTGGCGGATCGACGAGCCGATACCGACGCCGCGGGCGCGCGCGCCGCCCGACAGCGTGATGCTGCGGACGCGCCGCGGCGTCGTCCGCGTGAGGTCGACGAAGCCCTTCGCGGTCCCGATCAGCTTCGCCGAGCGCTGGCCCGGGCCGGCCAGCTCGCAGCCCGGCTTGAGCGGTCCGACGAGCCCGGCGTCGCGCAGCGCGCGGAACGTGTCGCCGATGTGGACGTCGCCCACCCCCTTGCCCGTGAACCGCACCGCGCTGCCCGTCGTGGCGGGCGCGGCGGCGGCCAGGCCGAGCGTGAGCAGGACGGTCGCGACGAGGAGGGTGCGCATGCGGCGCACCCTACTCCGGCGCCCCGCCGCTCAGCAGCCGTCGGGGCCGCAGGCGTCGCCGCCCGCGACGACCTCGACCTGCGGCCGCGCCTCCCAGGCCTGCTGGAGGAAGCCGGCGAGGATCTCCGGGGACTGCGCGCCGGAGACGCCGAACTTCCGGTCGGCGACGAAGAACGGGACGGCGGAGATGCCCAGCGACGCGGCCGTCCGCTCGTCGTCGCGGACCGCGTCGGCGAAGCGGTCGCCCGCGAGCAGCGCACGGACCTCGTCGACCGGGAGCCCGGCCTCGACGCCGAGCCGCTCGAGCGTCGCGTGATCGCTCATCAGGTCGCCCTCGCCCTGGTAGGCCTGCATCAGGCGCTCCTTGACCGCGTCCTGGAGGCCGTGCGCCGCGCCGAGGTGCACGAGCCGGTGGGCGTCGAAGGTGTTGCCGGAGCGCACGTCGCCGAGCCGGAACTCGATCCCCTCGGCGGCCGCCAGCCCGGTGATCTGGGCCTGCGAGGCGCGCATCTGCTCGACGCTCGCGCCGTACTTGGCCGCCAGGTGCTCGGCGAGGTCGCCGGGGCGCTCGGCGGGCGCGCCGGGGTCGAGCTCGAACGAGCGCCAGGTGACCTCGACCTCGTCGCGCTGCGCGAAGCCGGCCAGCGCCGTCTCGAAGCGGCGCTTGCCGATGTGGCACCAGGGACAGGCGATGTCGGACCAGATCTCGATCTGCACGGCGGTTCCTCTCGCGGCGTGGGGTTGCCTTACGAAAGGTTAGCTGCTCACAGCCGGTGGCGCTGGTCGTCCAGGCCGAGGTCGCGCTCGAGCGCGGTCGCGCGGTAGAGCCGCAGCCGCGCCGGCGCGGCGACGTCGCCCGGCGACCACGCGTGACCGCCCTGCGCGAGCGAGCGCTCGGAGAAGACGGCGATCGCCCGCTCCGCCTCCGCGCCGCCGAGCTGCTCGGCGACGCCGCGCACGTAGACGCCGCTGCCCTCCCCGAGCGCGACGTGCGAGTCGAAGATCACGAGGCTGACGTCGGGTCGCGCGGCGACGTTGAACGAGTGGCGGGTGCCCGGGTCCGAGACCCAGAGGAACCTCCGCGCGTCCTCGTGCGCGTACCAGACCGGGGTGACCCACGGGCGGCCGTCCGCGTCCGCGGTGCCCAGCGTCATGTAGCGGCCCGCGTCGACGATCGCGCGGGCGGCGGCTTCCAGCTCGGTGGCGTCCATGGGTGCTGAGACGCCTGCGGCCTCAGGAACTCATCGGTCGGTCGAACACCACGTGCAGTCTGCCGCCCGGCGCCAGCCAGCGCTCGGCCAGCGCGCGGGCCCGCGCCGGCTCCCGGTCGAACAGGCCCACCCGGACCGCGAGGACCACGTCGAAGCGGCGCGCGCCGAGGTCGAGCGCCTCCAGCTCGCCGGTGACGAACTCGGCCATCGGCGCGAACGCGGCGTTGCGGCGCGCGGCCGCGGCGATCATCGCCGCGGAGCGGTCGACCGCGACGAGCCGCCCGTCCGGCGCGATCCGCTCGCACACGTAGGTCGCGGCGACGCCGTGGCCGCAGCCGATCTCGAGCACGCGGTCGCCGGGTGCGAGCCCGAGCCCGTCGACGATCCTGCGCAGCCGCTCGCTCACGCCCGCTCGATCCGCCGCACGCCGCCCGCCGCCGTCCACACCTCGATCACGAGCTGGTCGCGCGCGGCGTTGAGCCCGACGGCGGAGACCTCGCGCAGGTCGAGCCGGAACAGGTGCGACGGCCCGGACGGGCCCTTGCCGCCGTTGATCGCGCGGATCCGGTCCGGGTCGGTGATCTCCTCCACGACGCCGGCGAGCTTGGCGTCGCCCTCCCAGCCCGGCGGGTCGTCCGAGCCGCTGTGGAGCGCGAAGCGCGGGTCGCGCCGCAGGTCGAGCGCCTTGCGCGCCCGCCACATCGACCCGATCCAGAGGTCGCCGTCGACCAGCTCGGTCTCGGTGCCGGAGATCCGCGGCGAGCCGTCGCCGCGGACGGTGGCGAGCGTCTTGTGGACGTGGGCGTCGAGGCGCGCGCGGACGGTCTCCGCGAGCGCGGGCGCGGCGGTCGCGAACGTGTTCCAGGTGGCCATGTCGCGCACCGTTGCGCGCGCGGCGGCCGCCGTCCAGCAGGACGTCGAAAGCGATCAAGATGTCGGGGGTGGCCGACCGCCTGCGCGAGCTGATCGACCTGGTGCTGGGCTCGCTCGACGAGCCGGGCGCCGACGGCGCCGCGCTCGCGCGGCGCGCGCACTTCTCACGCGACCACCTCGACCGGCTGCTCGCCGCCGCGACCGGGGAGACGCCGGTCGCGCTCCGCCGCCGGCTGCTGCTCGAGCGCGCGGCGTGGCAGCTCCGCAGCGGCGGCGCGGCCGCCGCCGACGTCGCGGCCGCCGCGGGGTACGCGTCGTCCGCCGCGTTCTCGCGCGCGTTCGCGCGCGCCTACGGCATGCCGCCGGGCGCGTTCGCCGCCGCGGACCGCGCGGTCGAGCTCGACGCGCCGAACGGCGTCCACTTCCACCCGCCCGGCGGGCTGCTGATCCCGGGCGGCGCGGAGCGGCCCGCCGGCCGCGACCTCACCGAGCGGCTCGTCGGGCACCACCTCGACCGCACGCGGGAGCTGCTCGAGGTCGCCGCCACGCTCCCGGAGGCCGAGCTCGCGCGGCCGCTGCGGCCCGGCTTCGTCGCGGTCTGGTTCGAGGGCGAGGAGGCGAGCGCGGCGGAGATGGCCGAGCGGCTCGTGTTCACGCTCGAGGTCTGGGTCGCGGCGATCACCGGCGGCGCCGCGCCCGCGCCGGGCTCCGGCCCGCTGCTGCCGCGGCTCGACCGCGCCGGCGCCGGCTTCGAGCGCGTCGCGCGGCGGATCCGCGACCGCGGCGCCTGGGACGACGCCTTCGTCGACGCGCTCTGCGAGCCGCCGCAGTCGTTCACCTACGGCGGCGTGCTCGCCCACGTCCTCAGCTACGGCGCCGTCCGGCGCGAGGCGCTCGCCGCCGTCCTCAGCGACTTGGGAGCGTCGGTGCCGACGTCGGGGGATCCGATCGAGTGGGAGGCGGCCGGCGGACGAGCAGCGCCACCGCCGCGAGCCCGATGAGCGCGATCGCGCTGACCGCGAGGAAGGTCAGCTCGTACCCGTGCTCCGAGGCCGCCTCCGCCGGGTAGAGGTACTGCACGAGCGACGGGTCGAAGTGCGAGACCCGCAGCCCGGTCTCCTCCGCCGCCTCGATGTTCGCGCGCAGCGCCGCGTAGGTGCCCGACGACGGATCGGGCAGCGGGCTGGAGTCGACGATCGTGTGCAGGCGGTCGACGTAGGCGGCGTGGAACAGCGCGTAGAGCAGCGCGATGCCGAGCGCCCCGCCGCCCTGCTCGGCGGTGGCCGACACGCCGGAGGCCTGGCCGTGGTCGGCCTCGTCGATGCTGTCGAGCGTGACCGGGTCGTTCGTGGTGAGGATCAGCGCCAGCCCGACGCCGTAGACCAGCAGGCCGGGGAGGATCGCGAGGTAGCCGCCGGACGCGCCGAGCGCGAGCGCGACGCCCGCCACCACGAGCAGCACGTAGCCGGTGACGAGCGGCGCGCGGCCGCCGGAGCGGTCGTACCAGCGGCCGGCGAGCGGGCTGACGATGATCATCGGGACGGTCGTCGGGATCAGCGCGAGGCCCGCCTCGGCGGGCGTCATCCCCAGGTTGAGGATCAGCAGCAGCGGGAAGATCACGCCGAGCCCGATCTCGGCGACGCCGCCGACCGCCTGGCTGATCGTCGCGCCGAGGTAGTTGCGATGGCTGCGCAGCAGGGCGAAGCTCATCAGCGGCGGGTCGGCGATCCGCTCGCGGATCACGAACAGCGCCGCGGCGAGCACGGCGACGACGAGCGGGAGCAGCGACCGGCGCCGAGATCCACGGCGCGCCCTGCGTCTCGGTGAAGCCGAGGCACAGGCCGATCAGCGCGACGCAGAGCAGCCCCGCGCCGGCGAGGTCGACGTCCGCCGGGTCGCGGCGCGGCGCGTCCGCCGGCACCGCCCGCAGCGCCGTCACGATGCAGACGATCACGAGCGGCGTGTTGACGAGCAGCACGGCGCGCCAGCTGATCGCCGAAGTCAGCACGCCGCCGAGCGTCGGCCCGAGCGCGCCCGCCACCGCGGCGGCGCCGCCCATCGTGCCGAGCGCCCGCCCGCGCTGCTCCGCCGGGAAGGCGGCGCTGACGATCGCGACCGAGGTCGGCAGCATCAGCGCACCGCCGACGCCCTGGGCGATCCGGGCGGCGAGCAGCAGCGGGAACTCGGGCGCGAGCCCGCCGACGGCCGACGCGCCGGCGAACAGGGCCGCGCCCGCGACGAAGATGCGCCGCCGGCCGAGCAGGTCGCCGAGGCGGCCGCCGAGCACGAGCAGGCCCGCGAGCGGCAGCAGGCTGCAGTTGAGCACCCACTGGACGTCGGCCGAGCCGACGTGGAAGCCGTCCATGATCGCCGGCAGCGAGACCGGGACCGCCGTCTGGTCGATGAGGATCATCGCGTTGGCGACGGTCATCGCCACGAGGATCAGCCCGGCACCCCGCGCCCGCTCTGCTCCGGCCACGGGCGGACCCTACCCGGAGCCCGCCGCCGGGTACGCTCGCCGCGTGTCCGACGAGCTCGAGCTCCTCGACTGGAAGCGGCGCGTCTTCGCGCTCTACGCCGCGCTGCGGGCGGAGCCCGGCCCCGACGGCGTGGCCGCGTTCCGCGCGGGGCGCGACGCGCTGTTCCGCGAGCACCCGCAGTCGCCGCTGCCGGAGGAGCAGCGCGCGGGGTACGGCGGCGTGCCGTGGTTCCCGTACGACCCGGCCGCGCGCGTCACCGCGGCCGTCGAGCCCGCCGATCCGCAGCGCTTCGAGCTCGACGCCAGCGCGGGCGAGCCGATGGCGTTCGTCCGCTTCGGCGCCGCGTCGCTCGCGCTCGGCGGCGTCGAGCTGCAGCTCGACCTGTACTGGCTCGAGGCCTACGGCGGCGGCCTGTTCGTCCCGTTCGCCGACGCCACGAGCGGCAGCGAGACGTACGGCGCCGGGCGCTACCTGCTCGACACGGTCAAGGGCGCCGACCTCGGCGCCGACGGCGGCCGGCTCGTGCTCGACTTCAACGTGGCCTACAACCCGTCCTGCGCCTACGACCCGCGCTGGGCGTGCCCGCTGGCGCCGCCCGCGAACCGGCTGCCGGTCGCGGTCCGCGCGGGCGAGCGCGCCCCCTAGGCGGGCACCGGCGCGGGATCCGGCTCCGCCTCGTCGCTCGCCTCGGGCGCCTGCGCCTGGCCGCCGGGCAGCGCGACCAGCGCGATCACGAACGTCACCGCCAGCACCGCGGCCATCACGTAGAAGACCGTCTGGACCGACTCCGCGAACCCGGCCTGGACCGCCTCGATCGCCGCCTGCGAGGCGCGGCCCGGGCGCCCCGCCCCCGCCGGAGCCGATGTTCGTCGCGATCTCGTGCGCCTGCTCCCGCGGCACCCCGGTGCGGACCAGCGCGTCGGCGACGTTGACGTCGTTGCGGCTGATGAGGATCGTTCCCAGCACCGCCAGCCCGAGGCTCGCGCCGAAGTTCCGCGAGGTCTGCGTGATCCCGGTGACCTCGCTGTAGCTCGAGCTCGGCGCGCGGTTGAGCGCGTCCGTGCTCGCCGGGCCGAGGATCAGCCCGACGCCGCCGCCCGCGAGCATCAGGTACGGGATCTGCGCGCTGAGCGAGAGGTCGGTGAGCTTGCCGGCGAGCAGGTAGAAGCCGACGGCGCCGAGCGCGCAGCCCGAGCACGACCGACGGCCGCGCGCCGCGCTTGTCGAGCAGCCGGCCGCCGATCTGCGCCGTGATCACGAACCCGAGGAAGAAGTACATGATGTAGAAGCCCGCGTTGCTCGCGTTCTCGCCCAGCGCCGCCTGCGCGTAGACGCTGGCGAAGAAGAAGAACGGGACGAAGACGACCGACATCGTCGCCAGCACGATGTTCTCGACCGCGAAGCCGCGGTCGCGGAAGATGTGCAGGTCGAGCAGCGGGGTCTCGACGCGCAGCTCCCACAGCACGAAGATCACGCCCATCGCGAGGCCGGCGACGATGCACGCCCAGGTCGCGATCGAGCTCCAGCCCCAGGTGCTCGACTGCTGGAGCCCGAGCACGAGCAGGCCCATGCCGGCGGAGATCAGGATCGTGCCGCGGTAGTCGAGCGTCGCGGGCGGCGCGTGTCGTCGGGCTTCGAGCGCCAGATCAGGTACAGCGCGACGAGCGCGACCGGGATGTTGATCCAGAAGATCGAGCGCCAGGTCCACTCGGTCAGGAACCCGCCGGCCAGCGGCCCGATCGCGGTCAGGCCGCCGGTGATGCCGAAGAAGATCGCCATCGCCTTGCCGCGCTCGCGGACCGGGAACGCGCCGACGACGATGCCCACCGCGGCGGGGAACAGGAGCGCGGCGAACGCGCCCTGGACCACGCGGAAGAAGACGATCCACGCCTCGGCGATCCCGCTCGTCGGCGTGAAGCCGCAGAACGCGGAGGCGGCGGCGAAGCCGATCACGCCGATCGTCACCATCCGCCGCCGCCCGAGCACGTCGCCGAGCCGGCCGCCGAACGCGAACAGCGCCGCGAGCGACAGCAGGTAGCCGTTGATGATCCACTGCGCGCCGGTCTGCGAGAGCGACAGGTCGTCCTCGAGATCGGGCACCGCGATGGCGACGATCGTCTGGTCGATGAACGTCATCGCCACGGCGAACACCATGGCGGCGAGGACGAGGTTCTTGTTCGAGGCAGCCGGCATCAGGCGACCCTAACCAGAGACGGTCCTGTTCGGCAACCGACCGGTCAGCAAGGTGCGTGCTGGGCAGCGGGTCCGGCGAGGCGTAGATTGCCGCGCGTCGCCTCCGCTTCGTAGGGGGCCGGACCCGGAGGACCCCCCGATGCGGAAGTCGACCGTCGCGCTCGCCGCGCTGCTGAGCCTCGTCGTCGCCGCGCCCGCGGCGGCGCAGCAGATCACCGTGACCGACGGGAAGACGCAGCCGGTGTTCGACTACGCACAGGCGGTCCGCGAGCGGGTGCTGATCCCGCAGCCCGGCATCGACCAGGACGGCGACGGCGCCGACGACAGGATCGCGGTGGAGATCATCCGCCCGCCGGGATCCGGCCCCGGCCTGCGCGTGCCGGCGATCGTCGACGCGAGCCCGTACTACACGACGGTCTGCCGCGGCAACGAGTCCGAGTGCATCGGCGACGTCGACGGCGATGGCGTGAACGACCGCTGGCCGCTGTTCTACGACAACTTCTTCGTCCCGCGCGGCTACGCCTATGTGCTGGCCGAGATGGACGGGACCGGCAACTCGACGGGCTGCCCGCTCCACGGCGGGCCGGGCGACATCGCCGGCATGAAGTCGGTGATCGACTGGCTCAACGGGCGCGTCTACGGCTACAACGCGCAGGGCGAGGTGATCGTCCCGAACTGGCACAACGGCAGCGCGGCGATGATCGGCAAGTCCTACGACGGCACGCTCGCCAACGGCGTCGCGGCGACCGGCGTCGAGGGGCTCAAGACGATCGTCCCGATCTCGGCGATCTCCGAGTGGTACCGCTACTCGCGCCAGGGCGGGATCCGCTTCAACACGAACTACCCGGCCTCGCTCGCGAGCACCGTCACGAACGAGGCCCGGCGACCGGCCTGCGCGGCGTCGCGCGCGGCGATGAGCGACGCCGACGGCGACGAGACCGGCGACCTCAACGGCTTCTGGGCCGCGCGCGACTACGAGGACCACGCCGGCGACGTGCGCGCCGCGGTCTTCGCGACGCACGGCCTGCAGGACGACAACGTCAAGCTGGACCACCTCGGCGTCTGGTGGGACGGGCTCAAGGCCGCCGGCGTGCCGCGCAAGCTGTGGCTGCTGCGCGCCGGCCACGTCGACCCGTTCGACTCGCGCCGTGCGGTGTGGGTCGACACGCTGCACCGCTGGTTCGACCACTGGCTGCTCGGCGTGGACAACGGGATCATGGCCGAGCCGCCCGTGACGATCGAGGACGCCAAGGACACGTGGCACGACTACGCCGACTGGCCCGTGCCCGGCAGCACGCCGACGGACGTGTACCTGCGCGGGATCACCCAGGCCGGGGCCGGGGAGCTGGCGCTGCGCCCGGGCGGCGCGGCGAGCGCCCTCACGTGGACCGACGCCGCCCGCAACGAGACCGTCACGATGAACGACCCCGAGGGCTCACAGGCGAACCGGCGCGTGTTCCTGTCGGCGCCGCTGCAGCAGGACGTGCGGATCTCGGGCACGCCGGAGGTCGACATCCGGGCGAGCGCCGACCGCGACCAGACGAACCTCGGCGCGCTGCTCGTCGACTACGGCCCGGGCACGCAGGTCACGCGCAGCGGCGAGGGGATCGCGAACACGGCGACGAGCTCCTGCTGGGGCGAGTCGTCGGGCGCGCCGGACTTCGACGCGTGCTACCTCGAGGTCTCCAAGCCGACCACCGACGTCACGCAGTGGCGCGTGACCCGCGGGATCCTGGACTCGTCGAACCGCTTCGGGCTCGACAGCGCCAGCCCGCTCACGCCCGGGGCCCCGGAGGCGTTCCGCTGGCCGCTCGTGCCGACCGACCACGTGTTCGCGGCGGGGCACCGGATCGGCGTCGTGCTCGTCGCGAACTACGGCGGCCTCGGGATCGCGCAGACGACCGGCGCGACGGTGACGCTCGACGCGACCGTCAGCAAGCTGTCGCTGCCGATCGTCGGCGGCTACCACGGCGCCGCGCGGTCGCGCGGGTTCACGCCCGACGTCGGCGCGCCCGTGCTGACCGGCGTCCCGGCCGACATCACCGTGCGCACGGGCGACCCGTCCGGCGCGGTGGTCGCCTACGTGCTGCCGGCGGCGACGGACGACGAGAGTCCGGATCCCACGGTGACCTGCGACCCGGCGCCGGGCACACGGTTCCCCGTCGGCGCGACCGTCGTCACCTGCACCGCGACCGACGACTACGGCAACACCGCGACGCGCGCGTTCACGGTCAGCGTCACCGGGCCGTGCGGGCCGCCGCCCGCGCCGCCCGAGCCCACGACGCCGGTCCCGCCGACGGGCGACACCCGCGCCGACACCGCCGCGCCGCGGCTGCGGCAGGCTCAGATTGAAGGTCGGCAAGCGCGCCGCGCGGATCCGGCTGCGGCTGAGCGAGCCGGCGCGGGTGACGCTCACGCTCCGGCGCAAGGGCCACAGGCGGGCGCTGAAGATCGTCACGCTGCCGGTCCGTGTCCGGCGAGCACGTGCTGACGCTGAAGCTCGGGCGGCTGCGCCACGGCCGCTACACGATCACGGTGCGGGCGCGCGACGCGGCCGGCAACCGCGCGCAGGAGCAGCGGCTCGCGTTCCGCCGCTGAGTCCGTCCGGGCGCCGCCGGAGAATTGATCAACCCTTAGTCCGGCGCTCAGGTTCCGCTAGGGAGCCGGCGTCAGGCTGGTCCCAATGCTCGAGCTCCCCGACATCGCCGCCGCCGCGCTCATGATCCTCACCGTCGCCGTCTTCGCGGCGATGATCTGGGCCGGCAGCCACTCCCACTAGCCCACGCGTGCGCGGGTCCGCGCGCGCCAGGACCGGGGATATCCCCGATGCGCTGCGCGTGCCGATGCGGGAGATTCGGCGCATGCCCTCCGCGCTCGACCTCGACATCCTGCGCCACACGCTCGGTGACACGCTCGTCGCGCCCTACGCGCGGGCGTTCGGGCCCGTGCCGTGGCTCACCGCCGGAACCCTCACCTGGCCCGTCGCGGACGCGCGCGCCGTGGCCGCCGCCTGGGACGCGTGGGCCGGCTCGCTGCCGGACGGCGCGCCGACCGCGCTGCGCGCGACCGGCACGGTCGTCGCCGTCGACGTCGCCCTCCCGGGCGACCCCGCCGGAGCGCTCATGACGATCGCGCCGCTGCGCGCGCTCGGTCCGCATGCTGACCGTTTCGACACGGTCGACTCCCGCGCTGCTGCTCGGCCGCGCCGGCGGCCCGCCCGCGGCGCTCGCCTGTGTCTCCGCGCCGCTCGCGCGGCGGCCTGCGCCGCGGGCGCTGCTCGGGGTCCTCGCGCAGGCGCCCGACGGCGTCGGCCTCGGCGTCCGCCGCGACGCTGCCGGCCGGACGCTGATCGGGGTCGGCATCGCGGCCGAGGCGGCGCGCGTGCGCGCCGCCGTCGACCGCGCCGCCCGCGGCCTCGCGCTGCCGGCCGCGCGCGTCGCCTAGGCCGTCGCCACCGCCACGAGTCGCGGCGATCCGAGCGTGAACGCGCCCTCGCCGTCGCTCAGCGCGACGTCGGCGAACCCGGCCGCGCGCAGCATCCGCACGACCTCGCCGGACGTGTGGACCCGGTGCGCCAGGCGGGCGCGCTCCACGTGCCCGTCCGCGTCCGTGAACGTGACCGCGCTCTCGACGCGGCTCTCCACGGCGTCGTAGCGGTTGACCAGGTCCATGCGCACGCCGCCGAACTCGTGCTCTGCGCGCTCGGCGACGCCGCCGGGCAGCCACGTCTCGGCGACGCTGAGCGACTCGAGCGCGAGCCGGCCGCCCGGCCGCAGCACGGCGTGCATCCCGGCGAGCGAGCGCGCGCTGTCCTCCGGCGTCAGGTAGCCGAAGCTGTTGCCCCAGCTCACGACGGCGTCGAACGGGCCCGTCACGGGCAGGGCGCGCAGGTCGCCGGCGAGGAAGCGCGCGCCGAGGCCGGCCGCGGCGGCCGCCGCCCGCTCGACCTCGGCGGGCGCGATGTCGACGCCGGTCACGCGGTGGCCGGCGCGGGCGAGCGCGAGCGCGATCCGCCCGTCGCCGCACGGGACGTCGAGCACCGCCGCGCCCGGCGGCAGCTCGAGCGCGCGCAGCACGCGGGCGAGGTCGGCGTCGAGCATCGCCGCGCCGGCGGCGCGCCAGAAGCGGGCCGCAAGGCCCTGGTGGAAGCCGACGAACCAGTCGTCGGGTACGGCAACGGTGTCCGAGGACAACGGGGAACCTCCTGGTCGGTGGGAGACCGCGCGACGGCGCGGTCGGCGGAGACGGACGGGCGCGCGCGTCGGCGCGCGCGGCGTCTCAGCCGGCGGCGAGGAGGTGGATGTGCGGCGGGAGCAGCAGAGGCGTCGCCGAGCAACGGTACCGGCGCGGAGCCGCCGCGTCCAGCGCGCTAGCGTCCCGCCGATGGAGCTGCCGGACTACGCGGGGTGGCGCGCGACGTGCGACACCCTCCACGCCCACACGCAGGTGCTCGGGAAGCTGGCCGCGGTGCTCGCGCCGCCGGAGCCGCAGCTCCAGCATGCGGCGCTGCGGCTGACCGTCCGCGGCTGGGAGACGCTGCCGCTGCCCGCCCCGGACGGGTCCGGCGCGTTCGCCCTGATCCTCGACCTGCACTCCCACGAGGCGATCGTGGACCATGCCGACGGCCGCGGCGCGCGGATCCCGCTCACCCCGCACCGGTCGGTCGGCGCGGTCACGCGCGACGTGCTCGACGCGGTCCGCGCGCTCGCGGGCGACGTGCCGTTCGACGCGCAGCCGCAGGAGGTCGCGTGGACGGTCGCGCTCGACGCGGACGAGGAGCACGCCACCTACGACGCCGCCCAGGTCGGCGCGTACCACGCGGCGGCGTCGCGCGCGGCGCAGATCCTCGCCGCGTTCCGGGCGCCCTACCGCGGCCGCTCGACCCCGGTCAACGCGTGGTGGGGATCGTTCGACCTCGCCGTCAGCCTGTTCTCCGGCGAGCCCGCCCAGCCGCCCGTCCGGCGACTTCATCATGCGCAACGCGATGGACGCGCAGGAGGTCGCCGTCGGCTGGTGGCCCGGCGACGGGCGCTACGGCAAGGCCGCGTTCTACGCCTACGCGCACCCGGCGCCGGACGGCTACGGCGGCGCCGCGCTCGAGCCCGCCGCCGCGCGCTGGGACGGCGAGCTCGGCGAGTACCTGCTCGACTGGGACGACGTGGTCGCGAGCGACGACCCGCACGCGGCCGGCGTCGCCTTCGCGCGCTCCGCCTTCACCCACGCGTGCGCCGTCTGCGACTGGGATCCCGCGCTGCCGGCGAGCGCCGCCGGCGACCCTCCGCCGGTCGCCTAGGGCGCCGACCGGACCTGGTCGGCCTGGTCCGGGATCGGCTGCCCGTCGTCGCCGATGACCGGCACCGGCTCGCCGGCGCGGTCGAAGGCGCCGGTCGTCGAGCACGGATAGCCGTCGGCGAACCGCGGCAGCGGCTCGATGAACATCGAGTTGACCACCCAGCGCCCGTCCTGGTCGGCGAACGCGCGGCACATCAGCTCCGGCTTGTTGCGGTTGAGCACCACGTGCGCGCCGGTCGCGTCGCGGACCATCGTCACGTCGGTGTCCGCGTCGCCGCCCGCCACGACCTGGCGGCGATCGGCGGGCGCCGGCTGCAGCGCGGCCGCGCCGCGGATGCCGAGGATGCCCTGGTTGACCCAGCAGCGCTTGCCGTCGATGTAGGTCATCACCGTGTCGGCGCCGTCGCGGGCCCCGCCGCAGCCCTTCAGGTGCGGCGTGATCCGCCCATGGCGCTTGACGGTCCGGATGCCGATCGTGTGCGCGGCGTCGATCCCGACGCCGACGCCCCAGACGTCGGCCCACTCCTGCGGCGACGCGGAGATGACCCAGGTGTCGAAGCCCGCCCGCTGCAGCGTGCCGATCAGGTCGCGCATCTGCGGGTAGTAGCGGATCCACGCCGTCTCCTCGCCCGAGCCGACCTTCCACGTCGCGCCCTGCGGCGCGGCGAGCGCCTTGGCCCGCGCGCGGCGCGCGAACCGGCGGACCGTCGCCGGCTTGCGGCCCTGCATGAGCTGCGCCATCCACGCGTAGCTCGCCTCCATGCGGCGGTGGTCGTAGCCGGCGAACGCCTCCTTGCCGCCGGTCGTCGCGCCCTCCTTGCGGAACTCGAGCAGCTCGTCGGCGCAGCGGTTCGACGTGCTGGTCGGCAGCGGGTGCTCGGGCCGCGCCAGCGCGCCGCACGCGCGGCGCAGCGCCTTCGCGCCCGCGCGCGTCATCCAGCGGCTCGTCGTCGACCAGTCGCGCCGCTTCGGCTGCAGCAGCTTGTCGTTGCGCAGCAGCCAGAAGAAGGTCTGGTCGGCGATGTCGTTCTTGATCACCGTGTTGTCCCAGTCGAAGACCGCGAGCGGGCGCGGCCCGCCCGGCGCCGCGCACGTCCCGCGCGCGTCGATCGCGGCCTGGAGCCGCGCCGCGTTGCCCGGGTACCACTGGTCCGCGAGGCCGAGCTGCGGGCAACGGGCGGGGTCGGGCGTCTGCGCGTGCGCGGCGGGCGCGAGCAGGAGCAGGCCGAGGACGACGAGGGCGAGACGGGATGCGGACATGGGAACGTCCTCCCCGCGCCGCGGCTCCGCTACGCCTCAGGCGTGGCCGGCGGCGGCGGCGTCCATGATCGCGACGGTGCGCGCGCCCTCGCCGGCGCGCAGGCGCGCGAGCCCGTCCTCGATCCCGTCCAGGTCGGTCACGTGCGAGACGACGTCGGCGAGCGGCAGCTCGCCGGCCGCCACCAGGTCCGCGAGCGCGCCGATCTCCCGCGCCGGGTGGGCGGAGCCGTAGTACGAGCCGCGGAGCCCCTTCTCCGACAGCAGCTCGAGCGCGGGCAGCGACACCTCGGCGCCGAGCCGCGCGATCCCGACCACGATCGCGGTCGCGCCCGGGCGCAGGACGTCCCAGGCCTGGCGGATCGTCGCGGGCTGCCCGACCGCCTCGAACGCGTGGTCGACGCCGCCCGGCACGAGCGCCAGCACGGCGGCCACGGCCTCCGGGCCCCGCCGGCACCGCGTCGGTCGCGCCGCGCGCCGTCGCCAGCGCGAGCTTCGCCGGATCGGGGTCGACGGCGACGATCCGGCCCGCGCCCGCGAGCGCGGCGCCCGCGACGATCTGCAGCCCGACGCCGCCGCAGCCGATCACGCAGACGGTCTCGCCGGCGGCGACGCGCGCCGCGTTGCGCACGGCGCCGACACCCGTCACCACCGCGCAGCCGACGAGCGCCGCCTGCCACAGCGGCAGCGCGTCGGGGAGCGGGACGGCGCTCGCGGCGGGGACGACGCAGTGCTCGGCGAAGCACGAGACGAAGTTGAAGTGCATGCAGCGGTGCGCCGTCCGCGAGCCGGAGCCGCGAGGTGCCGTCGAGCAGCGTCCCCGCCCACGCCGCGGGGAGCACCGTCTCGCACAGGTTCGCCCGGCCGGCCGCGCACGGGCGGCACGTCCCGCAGCTCGGCACGAAGCAGAACGCGACGCGGTCGCCGGGGGCGAGCCCGTCGACCCCGGGCCCGAGCGCCTCGACGGTGCCGGCGCCCTCGTGGCCCAGGACGACCGGCCAGCGTCCGTCCCCGAGCCGCCCGTCGGCGAGGTGCAGGTCGGTGTGGCAGACGCCGGCGGCGGCCACGCGCACGAGCACCTCGCCCGCCCGCGGCGGGTCGAGCTCGACCTCGCTGGACCTCCAGCGGCCGGCCCGCCTCGACGAGCACCGCCGCGCGCATCAGCCGATCCGCCAGCGCTCGAGCGCGTCGAGGTCCGGCTCGACGCCGAGCCCGGGGCCCGGCGGCGGGGCGATCGTGCCGTCGGAGGCGATCTCGAGCGGCGCGGGCAGCAGCCAGTCGCGCCGCGCGGGCGTCCACGCGGGCGGGTCGTGCGGGACCTCGATGAACGGGCAGACCGACACCGCGCAGGCGAGATGCAGGTTGGCGACGAGCCCGAGCCCGTTCGACCACGTGTGCGGCGAGAACATCCGCCCGCACAGGTCGGCCACGGCCGCGACGCGGCGGCAGCCGCCGAGCCCGCCCGCGAGCACGACGTCGGGCTGGATCACGTCGACGCCGCCGCGCAGCAGCAGGTCGCGCGCCTCCGCCGCGGTGCGCACCATCTCCCCGGCCGCGATCCGCAGCGAGGTGAGCCGGCGCAGCGCGGCGTAGCCGTCGACGTCGGCGGTCGGGAGCGGCTCCTCCAGCCAGTAGACGCCGAGCGGCTCGAGCGCCCGCGCGCACTGCGCCGCGGTCGCGACGTCCCAGCGCGGCGACCGGTCGCCGGCCATCCGCCAGCCCTGGTTCGCGTCGACGAGCAGCTCGACGTCGCGGCCGACCGCGTCGCGGACCGCCGCGACGACCGCCACGTCGTCGCGCCAGTCGGCGTGGTGGAAGCGCAGCTTCACCGCCCGCACCCCGGCGTCGCGCAGCGCGACGACGCGCGCGGCGCGCTCCTCCGGCGCCACCAGCTCACCGCTCGACGCGTAGGCGAGCAGCCGGTCCGAGCGCCCGCCGAGCAGCCGCCAGAGCGGCTCGCCGAGCGCGCGCGCCGCGAGGTCCCAGACCGCGACCTCCGCGGTCCACGGCCGCCCGCCGTGCAGGTCGACGGTCTCGCACAGCTCGCGCACGACCTCGGTCCGGCGCGGGTCGAGCCCGGTGAGCAGCCCGCGCAGCGCGTCGGCGTCGGGCAGCCCGTCGCCGCCGCTCGCGTAGCCCGCGCGGCCCTCGTCGTCGCGCACGATCACGAGCGTCGCCTCGGCCCGGTCGCGCGGCACCGGGTCCCAGGCGGCGCGGAACGGCGGGTCGAGCGGCCGCGCGTACCGCCGCACCTCGAGCTCGGCGATCCGCACGGCGGGTCAGCCGCCGCCGTAGAACGCGTTGCCGACCTGCTCGCGCCGCGCGACGAGGTCGTCGATCGCGGCGGGGGAGACCGCGTCGGCGATCGCCGCGTGCATCGCGGCGCGGTTGGCGACGCGGACCGCGGTCTCGTCGTGCGCCGCGGGGTCGACCCAGAGCGCGACCAGCAGCACGAGCTCGTCGGCGGCGGACGCGCCGAGCGTCCCGTCCGCGTGGGCGTCGAGCACGCCCTGCGCGATCCCGAGCTGCGCCGCGCCCCACGTGATCCGCCCCAGCGCGTCGTCGGCGATCGTCGTCTTGTTGACCACGATCGTCGGCGGCCGGACGATCTCGCCGCCGCCGGTCGGGCAGACGAGGAACGGCGCGTGGCCCGGCCGCGGCGAGCCCAGCACGGTCACGGCCGCCGCCGCGGTGGGGGAGCCGCGCCGCGCGACGACCAGGTTGATGTGGCTGCCGTTCGGGACCTCGCCCGCCCACGCCTCGCCGATCCGCCCGTCCAGGTCGCTCATGTCTCCAGCACCACCTTCAGCGCCGCGCCGCCGCGCAGCAGGTCGACGCCCTCCGCGACCGCCTCGAGCGGCAGCCGGGCCGTGATCAGCCGGTCGAGCGGCAGCCGCCCGCGGCGGTAGAGCGCGAGCACGGCGGGGAAGTCGCGCTCCGGCCGCGCGGACCCGTAGACCGAGCCGAGCACCCGCCGCTCCATCCGCGGGATCGACAGCGCGGGGAGCTGCAGCTCGGCGTCCGGGTGCGGGATCCCGACGAGCACCGCGGCCCCGCGCGCCCGCGTGGAGAGGAACGCGCAGCGCGCCGCCTCCGGCCGCCCGGTCGCCTCGATCGCGTAGTCCACGCCGCCCCCGCTCGCGGCGAGGATCGCCTCCGCGGTCGTCTCGGCGTCGCCGGTCCACCGCACCGCGTCGGTCGCGCCGAGCGCGAGCGCCGCCTCGAGCTTCTCGTCGGACACGTCGACCGCGATCACCGGGTCGGCCGCCACCGCGACCGCGCCGAGCACCGCGCTCATCCCCACCCCGCCGCAGCCGAGCACCGCGACGCGCTCGCCCGGCCGCACGCCCGCCGTGCGCCACACGGCGCCCGTCCCGGTCGTCACCGCGCAGCCGACCATCGCCGCCACCGCCCACGGGACGTCGTCGGGGATCGGGACGCAGCAGGCGGCGGGGACGACGGCGTGGTCGGCGAACGCCGACAGCAGCGAGTAGTGGTAGACCGGCTCGCCGGCGCGCGAGAGCCGCGAGGTGCCGTCGAGCAGGCCGCCGGCGGCCATCGCGTCCCAGGCCGACGCGCACAGGTGCGGAAGGTCGCGCAGGCACGCCTCGCAGCGCCCGCAGGCGGGCAGCCACGACAGCACGACGTGCGTCCCCGGCGCGGGCAGCACCACGCCCGGGCCGGTCTCCTCGACGACGCCGGCGCCCTCGTGCCCGAGCACCGCCGGCATGCGGATCGGGTCGGTGCCGTCGATCGCGTTCAGGTCGGAGTGGCAGATCCCGCCCGCGTGGAGCCGGACCCGCACCTCGCCCGGCCCGGGCCGGGCCAGCTCGAGCGCCTCGACGGCCGGCGCGCTGCCGACCCCGTCGAGGACGGCGGCGCGGATCCTCAGCTCTCCTCCGCTCCCCGCGCGACGCGCTCGCCCGGCGGCGTCTTCTGGAGCTCGCGCAGATCCTCGACCGAGTAGTGGCAGCGCCAGAAGTGCCCGGGCTCGACCTCCTTGAGGTCGGGCTCCTCGGTCTTGCAGACGTCGCCGATGTAGCGCGGGCAGCGCGTGTGGAAGACGCAGCCCGACGGCGGGTTCGCATGGCTCGGGATCTCGCCCTCGAGCCGGATCCGCGCGCCGCTCCGTCCCGTCCTCGTTCGGCACGGCGGAGAGCAGCGCCTCGGTGTACGGGTGCTGCGGCGGGCCGAACACGGTGCCGGCCTCGCCGAGCTCCATCAGCCGGCCGAGGTAGAGCACGGCGATCCGGTCCGACAGGTAGCGGACGACGCCGAGGTCGTGCGAGATGAACAGGTACGCGACGCCCTTCTCCGCCTGCAGCTCGGCGAGCAGGTTGAGGATCGCGGCCTGGACGGAGACGTCGAGCGCCGAGGTCGGCTCGTCGCAGACGACGATCTTCGGGTCGCCGGCGAACGCGCGCGCGATCGCCACGCGCTGCTTCAGCCCGCCGGAGAGCTCGGACGGGCGCTGGCGGATCAGCCGCACGTCGAAGCGCACGGAGTGGGCGAGGTCGCGCAGGCGCGACTCCATCTCCGCGCCCTTCTCGCCCATCAGCATCGTCACCGCGCGGCCGATGATCCGCTGGATCGAGAAGCGCCGGTTGAGCGCCGAGTCCGGGTTCTGGAAGACGATCTGGACGTCCTTGACCTGCTCGCGGTCGCGCTTGCCGATCTTGCCCGCGAGCGGCGTCCCGTTCAGCTCGACGATCGAGCCCTCGTCGGGCTCGGTCAGGCCGAGCAGCAGGCGGGCGAGCGTGGTCTTGCCGCTGCCGGACTCGCCGACGAGCCCGAGCGTCTCGCCCTCGCCGAGCTGGAAGGTCAGGTCCTCGACCGCGCGGATGTCGTGCCCGTCCTGGTGGAACGTCTTGCGCACGCTCTCCGTGCGCAGGATCGGCGTCTTGTCGCCGTTCGCCCGCTCGTTCTTGATCGGCTCGGGGCTCTCCGCGCGCGGCAGCTCCTGCGCCTTCTCGTGGAAGTGGCAGCGGCTGCGGTGGTCGCCGTCCAACTCGAAGAGGTCGGGCTCCTTCTCCACGCAGATGTCCTGCTTGAGCGCGCAGCGGTCGGCGTACACGCAGCCGGGCAGCGTGGCGCCGAGGCCCGGGAGGAAGCCGGGGATCGTGTCGAGCTTGCCCTTCGCCTTCGTCGCGCCGCCGCGCGGGATGCAGCGCAGGAGCCCGACCGTGTAGGGGTGGCGCGGGTTGTTGAAGACCTCGTCGACCGTCCCCTCCTCGACGAGGCGGCCGGCGTAGAGGACGCCGACGCGGTCGCACATCCGGGCGATCACGTCGAGGCTGTGGCTGATGAACAGCACGCTGGACTTGAACTCGTCGCGGAGCGCGGCGACCAGGTCGAGCACCTCGCTCTCGACGGTCGCGTCCAGCCCGGTCGTCGGCTCGTCGAGGATCAGCAGCGTCGGGTCCTTCGACAGCGCCATCGCGATGATCACGCGCTGGTTCATGCCGCCCGAGAGCTGGTGCGGGTAGCGCCGCATCACGCCGTCGGGGTCGGAGATCTGGACCTTCTCGAGCATCGCGCGGGCGCGTTCCTGCGCCTCGCTCGTCCTTCACGCCCTGGAGCGTGTAGCCCTCGGCGACCTGGTCGCCGATCCGGATCGACGGGTTCAGCGCGCCCGTCGGGTTCTGGTAGACCATCGACACCTTGGTCGCGCGCAGCCGGCGCACGTCGGCGTCGCTCATCGCCAGCAGGTCCTCGCCCGCGACCGTGATCCCGCCGCTGCTCACGCGGCCGTTGCGCGGCAGGTACTTCAGCGCCGCGAACGCCGCCGTCGACTTGCCGCAGCCGGACTCGCCGACCAGCCCGTAGGACTCACCCTCGGCGATCTGCAGGCTCACGCCGCGCAGGACGCGCCGCCACTCGCCGCGGACGCGGTAGGCGACCTCGAGGTCGGAGAGCTCGAGCGCGGAGGTGGCGGGCGGTGCGGTGGTCATCGCTCGAAGGCCTTTGCGATGCCGTCGGCGAGCATGTTGACCCCGATCACGAGGATGGCGATGGCGAGGGCGGGGAACAGCACCGGCCACCAGTAGCCGCCGCTGATCAGCCCGTAGTGCTGGAAGACCTGCAGCCCCCAGTCCGGTGCCGGCGACTGGATGCCGAAGCCGAGGAAGCTGAGCGTGGCGACCGTGAAGATCGCGTAGCCGAGCCGTACGGTGAACTCGACGAGGATCGGCCCCATCACGTTCGGGAGGATCTCCGCGAAGAGCACGTAGGTCGTCCGCTCGTTGCGCAGCTTCGCGGCCGCGACGTACTCCATCCCGACCTCCTGCAGCACCGCGGCGCGGACCGTGCGCGCGATCAGCGGCGTGAACACGAGCCCGACGACGATGATGATGACCAGGTTCGACGGGCCGAGCGACGTGATCGCGAGGATCGCGAGGATGACGACGGGAATGGCCAGGAACGCGTCGATGATCCGGCTCAGGACGTCGTCCACGGCGCCGCGGTAGTACCCGGTGATCAGGCCCAGGATCGTCCCCAGGACGGTGCCGAGGATCGTCGCCGCGGGCGCCACGATCATGATGTCGCGCGCCCCGGCCATGATCCGCGAGAGGATGTCGCGGCCGACGCGGTCGGTGCCGAGCAGGTGGTCCCAGGACGGCGCGGCGAGGTCGTTGAGCGGGTTCGTCGCGTACGGGTCGTCGGGCGCGAGCATCTCCCCGAAGATCGCGAGGATCACGAACACGCCGACGATCACCGCCCCGGCGATGAACGTCTTGGACTTCCACAGCAGCGCCCACCGCTCGCGCTGCGCCTTGCGCTCCTCGTCGGCGACGGGCGCGGCCGTGGTGGGCGTGTTGGTGCCGGCGACCGCGCTCACTGCTCGCCTCCGAGCCGCACGCGCGGGTTGAGGACCGAGTACATGATGTCGGCGATGAGCGTGGCGACGAGGTAGACCACGCCGACGACCAGCACGCCCGTCTCGAGCAGCGGGAAGTCCTTCTGGGTCGCCGCGCGGAAGAGCGCCTGGCCGATGCCCTGGTAGTTGAAGATCGTCTCGATCACGAGCAGGCCGCCGAGCAGGTAGCCCGCCTGGGTGGCGACGACCGCGATCGTCGGCAGCAGCGAGTTGCGCAGCACGTGGCCGCGCACGACGGTCCGGCGCGGCAGGCCCTTGATGATCGCCGTCCGCGTGTAGTCGGCGTCCAGCGCCTCGATCGTCCCGGCGCGCGCCATCCGCGCGATGTAGCCGAACAGCACGAAGACGAGGCAGAACGCGGGCAGGATCAGGTAGTAGAGCTGGTCGAAGAAGTTCGAGCCCGGCGGCGCGGTGGCGGTGGCCGGGAAGATCCCCAGCAGCAGGCTGAAGACGAGGATCAGCAGCACGGCCCAGACGAAGTCGGGGATCGCCGTGGCCGAGAGGCCGCCGAGCGAGATGAAGCGGTCGCGCTTGGAGCCCTCGTTCAGCGCCGCGTACACGCCGCCGAGGATCGAGAGCGGCACGACGATGATGAAGGCGAGGATGCCGAGCTTGAGCGAGTTGACCAGCGCGTCGCCGAGCACCTCGGAGATCGGCCGGCGGAAGGCGAGCGAGGTGCCCATGTCGCCGGTGAGGAGGCCGCCGATCCAGTCGAAGTACTGCGAGATGAGCGGCTCGTTCGCGCCGAGTCGCTCGTTGAGCGCGTCCACGGCGCGCTGGTCGGCGAGCGGCCCGAGGATGGCGCGCCCGACGTCGCCCGGGAAGGACCTGCGCGCCGATGAAGATGATCAGGCTGAGCAGGAAGAGCGTGATCAGGCCGAGCAGCACCCGCTTGCCGATGAAGCGGGCCATCTAGGACTTCACCCGTCCGGTGCGGCTCAGGTCGAAGTGGCCCATCGCCGTCACGTCGACGCCGGCGATGTCGTTCTTCG
The DNA here is from genome assembly GCA_963791405.1 of uncultured Solirubrobacteraceae bacterium. Classification (GTDB taxonomy): domain Bacteria; phylum Actinomycetota; class Thermoleophilia; order Solirubrobacterales; family Solirubrobacteraceae; genus DASQMT01. The sequence continues at coordinate 108,326 of CAWBSJ010000019.1, forward strand.
CGCCCGTGAGGTAGTAGTAGAAGTAGGTGAACAGGATCGGGCTCTCGTCGAGCAGCAGCTCCTGGATCTGCTTCGCGTAGCGGCGCTGGTCGCCGAGGTCGACGGCCGCGGTGTAGTCCTTGACGAGGCCGTCGTACTGCGGGTTCTTGAAGTGCGCGCCGTTCCAGGTGCCCTTCGAGAGCAGCGGCGCGCCGAGCAGCACGTTCGGCACGCCGCGGTGGCCGTACTCGGTGATCCCCATCGCCGAGTCGAGCCAGGGCGAGTTCCCGAACGTGGCATCGCCGTAGTACGTGGTCGAGTCGGTGATGTTCAGGTTGATCGTGATCCCCGCCTGGCGCACGTTCTGCTGGATCAGCTGCGCGAGGTCCGGCATCTCGAAGCCGTTCCAGCCGGCGAGCTGGACCTGGAACCCGTCCTCCTGACCCGCCGCGGCGAGCAGCTCCTTCGCCTTGCGGACGTCCTGCTGACGCTGCGTGACCTCCTTGACGGTGGAGGGGAAGACCGGCGCGAACGGGCTGTCGTTGCCGAAGTCGGACTTCGTGTCGAGCAGGCCGTCGACGAGGTCGCGGCGGTTGACGAGCAGCGCCATCGCCTGGCGCGTGCGCTTGTCCTTGAACTGGTCGGTCGAGTTGTTGAGGTGGACCTGGCGGTGGGCCGAGGCCTGGAGCTCGATCGTGCGGATGTCCGGCGCGGTGAGCAGCGCCTTGCCGCCCGCGACGGAGAACTGCACGAGCACGTCGACCTCGTTGCCGAGCAGGCCGAAGACCTCGGACTGCTCGGTCGCGTAGAAGCGGACCTCGGACGCGTCGGCGATCGGGATCCGGTCCTTGTCCCAGTACTCGCGGTTGGGCGCGTAGCTGACGCCCTCTCCGGGCCGGAACTCCGAGCGCTTCCACGGGCCGGTGCCGATGAACGTCTTCTCCCAGTCGCCGTCGTAGTCCTTCGGGAGGATGATCGCGTTGTAGTTGTCCGAGCTCGTGAGGAACGGGAAGTTGCCGTTCGGCGCGTCGAGCTGGAACTCGACCGTGGTCGCGTCGATCGCCTTCGTGTTGCCCTTCGACAGGACGCCGCCGAGGGCGGAGAGCGCGTTCGAGCCGGCGTCCGGGTCCGCGAGCCGGTTGAACGTCACCGCGACGTCCTCGGCGTCCATCGGCGTGCCGTCGTGGAACTTCACGCCCGAGCGGATCTTGAAGCGCCAGACCCGGCCCTCCTCGCTCGGCGCCCAGCTCTCGGCAAGCCGTGGCTGCGCCTTGAGGTCGCGGTCCGACCAGATCAGGTACTCGCCGGACTGCCCGAGCACGCCGAGCCCGCCCTGGTCGGCCACCGTCACCGGGTCGAGCGCCCCGGCCGGCTGGATGATCCCCGCGCGGATCGTGCCGCCGCGCTCCGGCGTGCCGGTCTGCGCCGGGTCCTTCTTCTCGATCTCCTCGCGGCTCACGCCGCAGGCGGAGGCGATCAGCCCGAGCAGCGGGACCGACATGCCGACGACCGTGCCGCGGCGGATGAACTCGCGGCGGCCGATGTGGCCGGACCGCAGCTCGTCGATCAGGTGGTTCTCGAGCGGACTCCGCTGGGTGCGGATCTCATCGAGGCGACGCTCCCGCTCGCCCATCAGATCCCGCCCTGCCCCGCGCCAACGACCTGCAAAGGTGCCCCCGGTCCGTCGCTGCGCGGGACCGTAGCAAGCGACCGGCCGCCTGCGCAACGACGGTTGTCGCGGGTCCAACGCTGGACGCGCGCGCCCGCAGCGGCTACACAGTCCGCCGATGACGCAGAACCTCCGGATCGCGCTGGCGCAGGTCGACACCGTGCTCGGCGACGTCGAGGCGAACCTGGCGTCCACGCGCGCGGTCATGGGCCGGGCGCGCGACGCCGGCGCCGACCTCGTCGTCTTCCCGGAGCTGAGCCTGACCGGCTACGCGCTCGGGCACGTCGAGGAGGACGTGTCGCGCGCGTCGGGCGACCCGGACCTGACGGCGCTCGCGGCGGAGGCGGACGGGATGGCGTGCGTGATCGGCTTCGCGGAGGCCGGGCGCGTCCACACCTACAACAGCGCGGCGTACCTGGAAGGGGGGCGCGTCCGGCACGTCCACCGCAAGCTCTACCTCCCGACCTACGACATCTGGGAGGAGCGCAAGCACTTCACGCCGGGCGACGCGCTGCGGGCGTTCGACACGCAGTGGGGCCCCGCGGCGGTGCTGATCTGCGGCGACGCCTGGCAGCCGGCGGTCGCCGCGCTGGCCGTCCAGGACGGCGCCCGCGTGCTCATCGTCCCCGCGTGCAGCACGGCCCGCAAGCCCGACATCCAGGACGACTGGCGCGAGATCTGCCGCTTCTACGCGCGGATGCTCGAGTGCTTCGTCGTGTTCGTGAACCGGGTCGGGATCGAGCCGGGGCTGGACTTCTGGGGCGGGTCGCACGTCCACGACCCGTGGGGTGTCTGCCTCGCCGAGGCGCCGGTCGGGGAGGAGGCGCTCGTCACCGCGGACCTCGACCTCGGCGCCGTGCGCCGGCGGCGCCGCGAGATGCCGCTCGTGAAGGAGGCGCGGCTCGGCCTGCTCGGGCGCGAGCTCGACCGCCTGGTGGCCGAGGGCGGCGATCTGTAGTTGCCGCATCCGCTGGTACCGTTGCTCCCATGTCAACATCTCCCGGTCTCCTCGAACGGCTCGCGCAGGGGCCAGTGGTCTGCGCGGAGGGCTACCTCTTCGAGTGCGAGCGGCGCGGCTACCTCCAGGCCGGCGCGTTCGTCCCGGAGGTGGTGCTCGAGCACCCGGAGGTGGTGCAGGGGCTGCACCGCGAGTTCGTCCACGCCGGCTCGGACGTGGTCGAGGCGTTCACGTACTACGGGCATCGCGAGAAGCTGCGGCTGATCGGCAAGGAGGACCTGCTCGAGCCGCTCAATCGCGGGGCGCTCGAGCTGGCGGCCGAGGTCGCGCGCGAGACGGGCACGCTGCTGGCCGGCAACCTCTGCAACACGAACGTCTTCGCGCCCGAGGACGATGCGCGGCGGACGGTCCGCGCGATGTTCGAGGAGCAGTCCGCGTGGGCGGCCGAGGCGGGCGCCGACCTGCTGATCGGGGAGACGTTCAGCTGGACGGAGGAGGCGCTGATCGCGCTCGAGGCGATGCGCGCGACCGGGCTCCCGACCGTGATGACGATGACGATCCACCACGAGCCCGAGACCCGCGAGGGCCACTCCGCCGCGGAGACCTGCCGGCGGCTCGCGGACGCCGGGGCCGACGTCGTCGGCCTGAACTGCTCGCGCGGGCCGGCGACGATGCTGCCGCTGCTCGCGGAGATCCGCGCCGCCGTCGACTGCCACGTCGCCGCGCTGCCGGTCCCGTACCGGACGACCGACGAGCAGCGCTCGATGCAGTCGCTGCGCGACCCGCACGGCGGCGAGGTGCGCCCGTTCCCGACCGCCCTGGACCCGTTCACGTGCACGCGCTACGAGCTGGGCGACTTCGCGCGCGACGCCCACGCGCTGGGCGTGAACTACCTCGGCGTCTGCTGCGGCGCGGCGCCGCACCACATCCGCGCGGTCGCCGAGGCGCTCGGGAAGACGCCGCCGGCGAGCCGCTTCTCGCCGGACATGTCCAAGCACGCCTACTGGGGCACGGACGAGCGCATCAAGGCGCACTACCAGCAGTACGCAGAGCGTCTGTGACGTCGGCGGCGCCGAGCGCCTCCGAGAGCCCGTCGGCCGCCGCCGCCACGGCGGCGCCGGCGCGCTCGAGCCGCGGGCCGAGCCGGAACTGCGGGCCGGAGACGTTCAGCGCCGCGATCACGCCGCCGCGGAAGTCGCGCACCGGCGCGGCGACGGCGACGAGGTCGACCTCGGACTCCTCCTCGGCGACGGCGTAGCCGATCGCGCGCGCCCGCTCGAGCCGGCGCCACAGCTCGGCGGCGGAGCGCGGCGCGTTCGGGCCGCTGCGGGCGAGGCCGGTGCTCGCGAGCAGGGCGTCGAACTCGGCGCGGTCGTGGTCGAACAGCAGCGCGCGGCCGGCCGAGGTCGAGGAGACGGCGACGACGCGGCCGCTGTAGCCCGTCGCGCGGATCGCGCTCGGCGGCGCCTCGCTGAGCAGGGTCAGGACCTCCGCGCCGTCGAGCACCGACAGGTGCGCGGTCTCGCCCAGCTCGGCGACGAGGCCGCGCATCACCGGCTGGGCGAGCGCGAGCAGCCGCGGCTGCCCGGCGCGCGCCGCGAGCGCGAACAGGCGCCAGCCGATCCGGTAGCCGCGCGTGCCCGGGTCGCGCTCGACGAACCCGGTCTCCGCGAGCGTGCGCAGCGTGCGCGACACCTGGCTCTTCTCGCGCCCCACCAGCTCGGCGATCCGGACGACGCCGAGCGGGCCGCCGTCCGCCGCCGCGTGCTCGGCGAGCACCTCGACGATGGCCAGCCCGCGGCGCAGGCCGGTGGCGTCCTGGTTCGGCATCGGCGCGGCGAGTGTCGCACGGAAGCGGCGGTTCGTCACGACGCGCGATGATTCCGGCGGGCACCGGCGGCCACGTCAGCTACCGGATCACGTGAGCGCTCACGCGGCGGGGCGCGGCAGGTGTCGCGCGAGCTCGACGCGCGAGCGGATCCCGAGCTTGCGGTACGCGTTGTTGAGGTGGGTCTCGATCGTCTTCGGCGTGACGAACAGCGCCGCCGCCGCCTCGCGGTTCGTCGCGCCCTCCGCGACGAGCAGCGCGACGCGCAGCTCCTGCGGCGTGAGCTGGTCCAGCGTCTCGGGCGCCCGGCGGCGGACCCGCTCGCCGGTCGCGCGGAGCTCCGCACCGGTCCGCTCCGCCCACGGGGCCGCGTCGAGTCGCTCGAACGTCTCGAGCGCGCGGCGCAGCGGCGCCCGCGCGTCGCTCCGGCGGCCGTCGCGGCGGAGCCGCTCGCCGCGGCACAGCTCGGTCCGGGCGCGCTCGAACGGGCAGGGGACGCCGTCATGCCACGCGAGCGCGCGCTCGAACCACTCGTCGGCGTCGCCGTCGGCCATCAGTCCGCGGCACCGATCGACCGCGGCGTGGGCGAGCCGTCGCCCTGTCTTCTCCGCCTGCGCGTGGAGGGTGGCGAGCGTGGCCGCCGCCGCGTCGGGGCGCCCGACCCGGATGTAGGCCTCCGCGAGGTCCTGCGCCCAGGCCGCCACGCCCGGCTCCTCGAGTCCCCGCTCCAGGCTGAACCGGCCGGTCGGCTCGAGGACCGCGATCGCGGCTTCGTGCTCGCCGGCGCCGAGCTCGACGAGCCCGCGCGCCCACCCCGCCATGGTGCGGACCGACCCGACCTCGGTCCGCTCGCCGAGCGCGTCCGCCTCGTCGAGCTGGCTGCGCGCGCGGGCCAGGTGGCCCTGTGCCCCGTCGAGCACGGCGAGCAGGAGGATCGGCTGGGAGCGGAACGCGAGCTGCTCGAGCTCGAGCGCGAGCCCGAGCGCCTCGTCGGCGTGGGCGCGCGCAGCCGGCCAGTCCCCCATGTGGAACTCGGCGGACGCGAGCACGACGAGCGTGTGCGGCAGCGCCGTCAGCACACCCTCCGCACGCATGCGATCGATCGCATCGGCGAGGATCCGCTTGCCGTCGTCCAGTCGCTCCAGCCACAGCTCCGCGACACCGGCGGGCGCGACGAACGATCCGGTGAGCGCCAACTCGCCGGCGTCCAGGAGCGCGTGTGCCTCCCGCGCGAGCGCATCGCCGCGGGGCGCCTCGCCGCAGAGGATGAGCGCGCTGCCCAGCACCAGCGCGCCGATCAGCCGGAGGATCCCGCCTGCCGCGTCCGCGGTCGGCCAGCCGAGCTCCGCCAGCCGCAGCGCCTCGTTCGGCTCACCCGACATGATCGCGGCGAACGACGCGTCGAACCGGAGCGCCGCGGCACGCGCCGGATCGGACGGCTCGACGCGCCCGGCCTCGTCGAGCAGCAGTGCCCCTGTCTCCCGCGGCGGGATCCGCATCGCCAGGCACTGCGCGCGCAGTCGCTGGATGTCGGCGCGCGCGAGCGGGTCGTCCGTGCTCGCGAGCGCCGCGTCGAGCGTGCCGAGCGCCTGGTCGATGGCCCCGGCGACGTAGAACGCCCGCCCCGCCTCCGTCAGCCGCCGCACGCGGGCCGCCTGGTCCGACGAGAGTCCCGCGGCGCTGCTCAGCGCGCGCCCGGCGGCCGCCGGCGCCGCGCGGCCGAGCGCGTCCCCGGCGGCGCGGTCGAGCGCGAGCGCGACCTCGTCGTCCGTCCCCAGGGTCGCCGCGGCGCGATGCCAGGCCCAGCGGGTGCGGTCGGCGCCGGCGAGCACCTCGGCCAGCGCGGCATGCGCATCGCGCCGGTCGGGCGCCGGCGCGCCGTAGTAGGCCGCCGAGCGGACGAGCGGATGGCGGAACCGCAGGTGCCCGGCAGCGATCGTGACATCGCCGGCGGCCTCGGCCGGCGCGAGCGCGTCGACGTCGAGCCCGCGTGCCCGCAGCGCCTCGGAGAGGAGGCCGAGCTCGCCGTCCTCGTCGGCCGCCGCCACGAGCAGCGCGGCTCGCGTCCGCGATGGCAGGGCACCGAGCCGCGCGCCGAACGAGCGCTCGAGCGCGTCACCCGCCGGGAGCGGCTCGGGCAGCGGTTCTGACCCGTTCAACTGCCCGTCGCTCAGCGTGCCGGTGAGCTCGACGAGCGCGAGCGGGTTCCCCGCCGTGTCGCGCTGGAGCCGGTCGAGCACGGCCGTCGGGACGGCGACGGCGCTGTGGCGATCCACGAGCGCCGCCGCGGCCGCGGGATCGAGTCCTTCCAGCTGCACGCGCTCGAGCGCGTCGTAGCGGCCCGGTGGCCGGGTGGCGAGCAGCAGCGCCGCGGGCTCCGACGCGAGCCGTCGTGCCGCGAACGTCAGCGCCTCGACCGAGGCCGTGTCGAGCCAGTGCGCGTCGTCCACGAGCGCCAGGAGCGGTCGCTCGTCGGCGGCCTGCGCGATCAGCCCGAGCGTCGCGACGTACGCGGCGAAGCGCTCCTGCGGACGGTGCGCGCCGAGCCCGAGCGCGCCCTCGAGCGCGCGCTGCTGCGGAGCCGGCAGCGCCGGGAGCTGGTCCAGCACCGGCGCGAGGAGCTGGGACAGGCCGGCGAACGGCAGCTCGGTCTCGCCCTCGACGCCCTGGGCGGCGAGGATCAGCATCCCGTCCGCGCGCTCGCGCGCATGGCGGAGCAGCGCGGTCTTCCCGACGCCCGGCTCCCCGACGAACACCAGTGCGGAACCCTCGCCGCCGCGGGCGGCGCGGATCATTGCCTCGATGCGTGCGCACTCGGTCGCGCGTCCGACCAGCACCGCCTGATGCTAAGCGATCCTGATCACTCAGATCTAGGGGAAATCCCTGAGGCGAAGCCCCGGTGGGCCGGGGAGGCTCGCCGACATGCGCCGCCCCCCGCTGCTGATCGCTGCCGGCCTGCTCGTCCTCTGCCTGCTCCCGGCGAGCGCGGACGCGGCGCCGCCGACCTGCGATCCGCCGCCGTCGCAGACCGTGCGCGAGGGTCGCGACACCTGGCTCTACGTCAGCTTCGGCTGCCGGGATCCGGACAACGACGTCCTCACCTTCGCGGTCGCGGACATGCCGGGGGCGGGCACCGCCACGCCGGCCTCGTACCCGGGCGCGTTCGTCTATCACCCGACTGCGGGGTTCACGGGCACCGACTCGTTCACGTTCACGGCGAGCGACGGGTCCTCCACGACTCCGCCGGTCGCCGTGACCGTCGTGGTGACGCCGAACCAGCCGCCGGTCTGCAACGCGTCGAGCGACGAAGTCGAGCCGGACGTCGTGACCGTGCTCACACCGGTCGACGGCGGAGGATGCTCCGATCCAGACTTCGACGCCCTCGCGCTCAGCATCATCGATCAGCCCCTGCACGGGACCGTGACGGTCGCGCCCGGCGCGTTCGGGGACGAGCTGCACTACGACCCGAGCGACGGCTACGTCGGTCCGGACTCGTTCACGTTCCGAGCCGACGACGGTCTGGCCGACACGGCCGTCGTCACGTTCAGCATCACGGTCCTCCCTCCGAACCGGCGGCCGATCTGCGTGCCGTTCAGGGCGGTCACGATGGCTCCAGGCTCGACCCTGCCACTCGACGCGAGCCAGACATGCTCCGATCCGGACGGGGACGCGTTCTTCCCGAGCCCGCCGATCAGCGGTCCCGATCACGGACGGATCCTGTTCGGCGGCGGCGTCCCCGCGTATGCCCCGGACCCCGGGTTCGTCGGGATCGACCGGATCCGGTACGTGGTGACGGACGATCGGGGCGGAACCTCCGACGTGGCGCTGCTCGAGATCACGGTCGGAAACCCCGTCGGACCGCCGATGCGGCCGCCCGCCTCGACGGCCGGACCTCCCCGGCCCGCCCCCGATCGTGCCCTGCCGATCGCGAGCATCCGGCTGCGGCCGGACCAGCGCGTGGGGGCGGTCCGCAAGCGCGGGTTGAAGCTGACGCTCCGCTCGAGCGAGCGCGCGACGGCCGGCCTCGAGCTCGTCGCCGACCGCGCGGTCGCGCGCCGGCTCGGGCTCGCGCGCAGCCCACGCCGGCCGGTCGTCGTCGGCAGCCTCCAACGACCCGTGGCCGCCGGGACGACGGCACTGACCGTCGCCCTGACGCCGAAGGCGCGGCAAGCGTTGCGCAAGGTGCGCAGCGTCCGGCTCCGCCTCAAGGGCGTCGTCACCGACTTGTCCGGAAACCGCCGCTCCCTGTCCGTGCGCTTCCGGCTCGGCCGCTGATCCCCCAACAGCGGCCGCTGCGCCCGCCCGCGCTTGCCTCCGCGGGCGGGCGCCCTTGCGCGTCGAGCCCTGCGCGCCGGTCCTGCTCGGCGCTCAGGGCGCCGGGCGGCAGCGCTCGGAACCGGATCGCGCCGCGCGCCGCGTCGAGGTCGACCGGCCGCCCCGACTGCGTGACCTCGATGCGCTGCGCGGCGACGAGCGCTCGCGCGGCGTCGCGGACGAGCGGCATCAGCGGCCGGAAGCCGTCGTCGCCGCCGAGCGCGCGGGCGGCGTCGGAGGGACAGATCGTCTTGCCGGGGTCGCGGCGCGCGAGCAGGTCGAGGATCGTCGCCTCGGCCTGCTCGCGGGTCGGCTCCATCGGTCTCAGCGTAGGCGACGACCGTACCCGGGGCATGGGCCCCGAGCGGACCCCGGACGGTCGCTACGTCGTCATCGACGGCCGGCGGTGGCGCGCGAGCGATCCCGCCCTTCCCGAGGCGCGTCGCAACGCGCTCGTACGCGAGCTGATGTCGGCCCGCTCGGCGGTCGGCTGGGCCAAGCGCCGGGGCGACGCGGACGCGGAGCGCGCGGCGCGCGACCGCGTCCACGCCGCGAAGGTCGCGCTCGGCGAGCGCGGTCCGACGTGGTGGGACTAGCCCTTGACGACGGTCCGGCCCGGCTCGATCCGGACCCGGACGACGCGGCCGGTGGCGAACTCGGTGAAGCGGACGCGGACGCGGTTGTCGGCATCCGCGCCGCCGGCGCTCTTGATGCGGCCGCTCCAGCCCGGCGCGAGCACGATCTGCTCGAGCGCCAGTGTCCCGTCGCCGCCGAGGCGGACCACCACGCAGCCGGCCCCGTTGGCCTCGTTGCCGAACAGCACCGACCCGTCGGGCGGCTGCGGTTCGAGGCTCGGGCAGAACGCCGGCGTGTCGGCGTGGGCGGGGCCGGCGGCGGCGCCGGCCGCGACCAGCGTGGCGGCGAGGATGGCGAGGCGGCGTGCGGACTGCATGTGGGGGGACCTCCCGTTGCGAACGACTGCGCGGGTCTACGCCCGCGGCCCGCGATCCGTTCGCGGTGGGCGTCCGGTTGCGGACCCGCCGGCTGTCCGATCCGCCGCTGCCCGATCGTCACAGTGGTGCAAGCGAATCCCAAGGAGACCGTGGCGATGAAGTACATGATGTTCGTCTGCAGCGACCCCGAGCCGGACACCGACGGCGCCGAGCTGCCCGACGTCGAGGCCTGGGTCGAGGAGCACGACGCCGCCGGCCGGCGGCTGCTGGGCAACGCCCTCGCGCCGGTCTCCAGCGCGACGACCGTGCGCGTCCGCGACGGCGAGCTGCTCGTCTCGGACGGCCCGTTCGCCGAGACGAAGGAGCTGATCGTCGGCTTCGACCTGCTCGACTGCGCGAACCTCGACGACGCGATCGAGGTCGCCCGCGGGCACCCGATGGCGCGGACCGGCCGGCTGGAGATCCGCCCGCTGGCCGGCGAGTGACCGATCCTGCGCGCGCGGCGGCGGCCGAGGCCGCCGCCGACGCGTACCCCCGGATCGTCGCGACGCTGATCCGGATCACCGGCGACTGGACCCTCGCCGAGGACAGCGCGCAGGAGGCGCTCGCGACGGCGCTCGCGCGCTGGCCGGCGACCGGTGTGCCGGCGAACCCGGGCGGATGGCTGATGACCGTGGCCCGGAACCGCGCGCTCGACGCGCTGCGCCGGGCCTCCGTCGAGGAGCGCAAGCTGCGGGAGGCCGCGCTGCTCACGGAGCCGCCGGCGCCCGTCGCGCCCGAGGAGGAGATCGTGGACGACCGGCTGCGGCTGATCTTCACCTGCTGCCATCCGGCGCTGCCGCTCGAGGCGCGGGTGGCGCTGACGCTGCGGGTCATCTGCGCGGTCCCGACCGCGGACATCGCCCGCGCGTTCCTCGTCCGCGAGTCGACCATGACCCGCCGGATCACGCGGGCGAAGGCGAAGATCGCCGACGCCGGCATCCCCTACGCCGTGCCGGGCGGGCCCGGCGCTGACCGAGCGGCTCCCCGGCGTCCTGGCGGTGCTCTACCTGCTGTTCACCCACGGCTACAACGCGGACGGCGAGCCGGCCTTCGCCGACGAGGCGATCCGGCTCGCCCGGCTGCTGTCGCAGCTGATGCCCGACCAGCCCGAGCCGGCCGCGCTGCTCGCGCTCTGCCTCCTCCAGCACTCGCGGCGTGCCGCCCGCCGCGACGCCGACGGGGCGCTCGTGACGCTCGGCGACCAGGACCGGTCGCGCTGGGACCGCGCCGCGATCGGCGAGGCGCTCGGGCTCCTCGGCGCGGCTCGACGACGGCTGGCCCGTACGCGCTGCAGGCGGAGATCGCGGCGTGCCACGCGACCGCGGCCTCGGCCGCCGACACCGACTGGCACCGGATCGCGGACCGCTACGACGCGCTCGCCCGGATCGCCCCGAGCCCGGTGATCGAGCTCAACCGGGCCGTCGCGCACGGCTACGCGCACGGACCGGCGGCCGGCCTCGCGCTGCTCGCGGCGGCGCGCGCCGGCGGCGCGCTCGACGACTACCCGCTCGCCGTCGCCGCCGAGGCGGAGCTGACCGCGCGCGACGGCGACCGCGAGCGCGCCGCCGCCCTCTTCCGCGACGCGGCCGCCCGGGCGCACGGGGATGCCGAGCGGCGCGCGCTGCTCGACCGCGCCGCCGCGCTCTAGGCGACGACGAGCTCGACGCGCCCGTCGCCGTGCAGCGCGGCGATCCGCTCCGCCTCGGGCTCGAGCGCCGCGCGCCCGATCCGCCCGAGCTTCTCGACGCTGACCTCCGTCGCCTTGCCCTTCGCCTTGGAACGCCACAGGCCGACGAGCCTGCCGTCCTGCAGCACCGCGCCAGGGCTCGCGACGGGGCGGAAGAGGCGCTTGCGCAGCGCGTCGTCCGGGGCGAGGAGCGCGCGGTTGGGCTTCGCCAGGTACGGGTCGCCCGGCGGGATCAGGCGGACGCCGTCGGCGGCCGGCGGCGACGCGAGCACGCGCACGTCGCGGCGCAGGACCCAGCCGTCGCCGGCCTCGGCGAGCTCGTCCGCGACCTCGCTCCCAGAGCCGGTCCGCATGCGGTCGCGACACCCCGGCCCACTCCGCGAACCCGCCGGGCCGCTCCGGGCCGTACCAGTGCAGGAACCGCCGCACCGCCTCGCTCGCCGCGGGCTTGCGGCCCGGCCGGCCGAGCCGGTAGCGGCGCTCGGAGTCGAGCCGCGCACCCGCCTGGATCGTCGCGTAGCGCCACAGCATCGGCGCGACGTGGTGGCTCCGGCAGCCCTTGCACCACGGCATCAGCTCCGGCCGCACGCGCTCGCGCAGCGCCTGGTGGAGGTCGACCTTGCCGAGCGCCGCGCCGCCGGCGAGCGCGTCCTTCGTCGCGTCCGTGACCTCGGCGAGCGCCGCGGTCGGGGCGATGCCGTGCTCGCTGGTGATCCGCGTGAACTGGCGGCCGATCTGCCTGGCGAGCTCGTCGTCGTCCGTGGCCACCAGCGCGCGCCCGAACAGCGCGAGGTCGTCGGGCGCGAGCACGTGGATCGCGCCGCGCACGACGTGCGCGACGACCAGGTCGCCGGCGTCGACCGCGTCGTCGTACGCCGCGCGGGTCAGCCGCCGCCGGCGCGCCGAGACCGCGAGCATGCCGGCCTCGCGGTGGAAGTCGGACGCGGGGCACGCGACCGCGCCGGCCAGGCCCGCCGGCGGCCGCCCCGCGAGGCCGACCCGGGCGAGCCGGAAGGCCAGGATCTGCGCGGCGTCCATCCGCTCGGGCCTGCGCGCGGCTAGGACAGGAGGTCGCCGAGAGAGCGCTCGGCCCCGCGCGGCAGCACGATGACCGGGCAGCGTGCGGCGGCCGTGACGCGGCGCGACACCCCGCCCAGCATGACGGCGCGCCGCGGTCCGTACGCGCGCGAGCCCATGACCAGCAGGTCGAGCGTCGCGGTGAACCCGAGCAGCGCCTCGGCCGGGTCGCCGTAGACCAGCTCGGTCTCGGCCTCGACGTCGCCCGCGCCGGCCAGCGCATCCCCGAGCGCGGCGCGCGCGGAGAGGTTGTGGTGTGCGGCGATCTCCTCCGGCAGGACCTCGGCCGCCCGCTCTCCGCGCCGCGGCGAGGCGAGCGTGCCGGCCTCTTCGCGAAGCACGGTGATGACGCGCAGCTTGGCGCCGGCGCGGGCGGCGAGCCCCGCCGCCGTCTTAGCGCCTCCTCGCCCTCGGGCGACGCGGCTGTACGCGACGCCGATGCTGTGCAGGCCCGCGCCCTCGAAGCCGTGCGGCACCACGGCGACCGCGCACGGCGATCCGTGGATGACGCGCTCGGCGGTGCTGCCGACCAGCGCGCGGCCGGCGCTCCCGGCCGAGGTCGCGCCGACCACCACGAGCGCGGCGCCCTCGTCGTCGATCGCGCGGTGCAGCCCGCGCGCGGCCGAATGGCCCTCGACGACGCGGACGTCGCCGGACACGTCCGGCTCCGCCTCGACGAGGGCGCGGGCGCGCTCCAGCGCCGCCTGCTCATCGGTGCTCGGCGCATCGTCGAGCTCGCCGGACGCATGACGGTCGAGCGCCGATCCGTCGGGGCCGACGGCGACCACGATGACCGGCGCGCCGGTGAAGCGGGCGGCCGCGAGGCCGAAGCGGACAGGGGCTTCGTCCGGCGCGCGGGGATCGAAGCCGACCACGATGGGCGCACTCATCGGCGCATCATCCCATCGGGCGCGGCGGGGGCGCGTCATCCGATCCGGGGGATGCGGCTCTCAGGCGCCGAGCAGGTCCCAGCGGTTGCCGGCGACGTCCTCGAACACGACCACGCGGCCGTACGGCTCGTCGCGCGGCGCGCCGTGGAAGCGCACGCCCGCCGCGCGCATCCGCGCATGGGCGGCGTCGAAGTCGTCGACGCGCAGGAAGAGCCCGACGCGCCCCGCGAACTGGCGGCCCACGACCGCCGCCTGCTCGGCGCCGTCGGCCTGCGCGAGCAGCAGCCCGGTGCGGGCGCCGGGCGGGCGGACGACGACCCAGCGCTTCGGCCGCCCGTCGTTCGTCCGCGCGGGGGAGTCCTCGGCGAGCTCGAAGCCGAGGACGTCGACGTAGAACGCGATCGCCGCGTCGTAGTCGTCGACGACGATCGCCATGTGCTCGAGATGCATGGGGAGACCCTAGGCGGGAATGCCGGCGTCCGCCCGCGCGGTCATCATGGGCATGCGCACCACGCTCGCCGCCGCCGGCCTCGTCACCGCCGCGCTCGCGCTCGCCCCGGGCGACGCGGCCGCGCAGACCCCGATCGAATGCGTCACGAGCTCCGGCGACTACGCGCCCGGCGCGAACTGCCGCACGATCGACGTCGACGGCGATCCGCGCGAGTTCATCGTCTACGTCCCCGAGCGCGCCGCGGCGACGACCGGGCGCCCGCTCGTGTTCATGTTCCACGGCACGTCCGGCGACGGTGAGCGCTTCCTCCGCATCTCCGGCTGGCGCGAGCAGGCGGACGCGACCGGCCTCGTCGCCGTGTTCCCGACCGGCCTGCGCTACCGGATGCTGGAGTCCGGCCGCCGCGTGACGAAGTGGAACGACGGCGGGCTCGCCGAGCTGATCGATCCCGCCGGGCGCCCGCCGGCCGACGACGTCGGCTTCGTCGACGCGATGCTCGCGGACCTGCGCGCCCGGCTGCCGCTCGATCCCGCGCGCGTGTACGCCTCGGGGTTCTCGAACGGCGGCGAGTTCACGGCGCGGCTCGCGGTCGAGCGCTCCGGCGTGTTCGCCGCCGCCGGGTTCTCCGCCGGCGGCCTCCAGCAGGTCCACGTGCCCGACCGGCCGATCCCGATGGCGCTCACGCTCGGGACGCGCGACGACCGCGTGCTCGCCCAGACCGATCTGCGCGAGCTCCCGCTCGACCCGGCGGCGATCCTCGCGACCCCCGCGATCGCGGCGACGCTCGGCACGCTGCAGCGATCGCTCGGGCTGACGCGCGAGCCGACCGCCGTGCGGGAGTTCGAGCATGCGACGCGGCTGCGCTGGTCCGGCGCCGGCGAGCTCCAGTTCACGATGCTCGCGGGCGTCACCCACCAGTTCCCGAACGGGCGCAACAACCCGGCGGGCTTCGCGGCCGCCCCGCACTTCGCAGCGTTCTTCGCGGCGCACCCGCTGCCGGTGCGCTAGAGCGCGGCGCGCCGCCCGGCGAGGAACCGCTGCTCGGTCGGCGTTGGCCGTCAGTGCGAGCGCGGCCTCGTACGCCGCGCCGGCCTCGTCGTCGCGGCCGAGCCGGCGCAGCAGGTCGGCCCGGACCGCGTGGAACAGGCCCAGCTCGCCGAGGTCGAGCGCGTCGACGAGCGCGAGCGCCGGCGCCTGGCCCGTCGACCTCGCCCACCGCGACCGCGCGGTTGAGCGCGACCACCGGCGTCGGCGCGATCGCCAGCAGCTGGTCGTACAGCGCGACGACCTGCGCCCAGTCGGTGTCCGCGGCGCGCGCGGCGTCGGCGTGGACGGCCTGGATCGCCGCCTGGATCTGGTACGGCCCGGGCTGGTCGCGGCGCAGGCAGCGCCGCACGAGCGCGTGGCCCTCGTCGATCAGGTCGCGGTCCCAGGTCGTCGCGGTCCTGGTCGGAGAGCAGGACGAGCGCGCCGTCCGGCGCCGTCCGCGCGGTGCGGCGCGACTCGCCCAGCAGCATGAGCGCGAGCAGGCCGAGGACCTCGGGCTCGTCCGGCATCAGCGCCGCGAGCACCCGCGCGAGCCGGATCGCCTCGGCGCACAGGTCCTCGCGCACCAGCCGGTCGCCGGCGCTGGCCGTGTGGCCCTCGGTGAAGATCAGGTACAGGACGCCGAGCACGCCGGCGAGCCGGTCGGGGAGATCGGCGTCCTCCGGGACGCGGTACGGGATCCGCGCGGCGCGGATCTTGCCCTTCGCGCGGACGAGGCGCTGCGCCATCGTCGCCTCGGAGACGAGGAACGCCCGCGCGATCTCCGCGGTGCTGAGCCCGCCGAGCAGCCGCAGCGTGAGCGCGACCTGCGCGGGCGCTGCGAGCGCGGGGTGGCAGCAGGTGAAGATCAGCCGGAGCCGGTCGTCGCGCACCGGGCCCTCCTCGTGCTCGGGCTCGTCGCGCGCATGCAGCAGCGCGGCCGCGGCCTGCTTGTCCGCGCGCGCCGCCTCGCGCCGCAGCCGGTCGATCGCCCTGTGGCGCGCGGTGGTGATGATCCAGCCGGCCGGGCTCGGCGGGAGGCCGGCTGACGGCCAGCGCTGGACCGCCGCGGCGAACGCGTCCTGGACCGCGTCCTCGGCGACGTCGATGTCGCCGAAGACGCGGACCAGGGAGGCGACGGCGCGGCCGTGCTCCGCGCGGAACACATGCTCGATCTCCGCGGGCGTGACCGCCGGCACCGTGGCTCAGCCGGCGTCCGTGTGGGCGAGCGGCCGGACCTCGATCGGCAGGCCGGTGGCCTCCGCGAGCCGGTTGCCCCAGCGCAGCGCGCCGTCGAGGTCCTCGGCGTTGACGATCGTGAAGCCGCCGAGGTGCTCCTTCCCCTCGACGTACGGGCCGTCCGTGGTCAGGACCTCGTCGTCGCGGACGCGCAGCACCGTCGCGGTGCTGGGCGCGTGCAGGCCGCCGGTGAAGACCCACGCGCCCGCGGCCTTGATGTCGGCGTTGAGCTGCCCGAGCCGCTCGGTGATCCGGTCCATGTCGACGTCGGCGCGGGGGCGGGCCGTCGGGCTGGTAGATGCTCAGGAGATAGCTCTGCATGGTGCGCTCCTTCGGGGCGGGTGGCGCCGGCTCCTCACCGGCCTCTCACCCTCTACACGAACGGGGAGCGCCGATATCGACAGGCCGGGTTCGTAGAGTCCGCGGCTCACGATCGAGGAGACTGGCATGAGCGCGGAATGGCCGTTGGTGAAGGCGGGCGGCAAGGGCGTCCGGGTGAAGGCGCTACAGCGGCTGCTGCTGCACCGTGGCGCCGAGGTGCAGGTCGACGGCGCGTTCGGCGCCGCCACGGAGAAGGCGCTGAAGGCGTTCCAGTCGGCCAACGGCGTCGCGGCGGACGGCATCGCGGGGACGCAGACCTGGTCCAAGCTCGTCGTCCCCGTGCGCAGCGGGCAGAAGGGCGAGCCGGTGCGCGCCGTGCAGGAGCTGGCCGGCGTGAGCGCCGACGGCACGTTCGGGCCGGCCACCGAGAAGGCGGTCCGCGCGTTCCAGGAGCGCGTCCACCTGAGCGCCGACGGGATCGTCGGGCCGCACACGTGGCAGCTGCTGATCGTCGAGGCGGGCTGACTCAGCGGCCGGGCGGCGGGATCGCGAACGCGAGCCGGCCGAACTCGGGCACGCCGAGCCCGCTCGCCAGGTCGTAGCCGGGCCGCGCGGCGTGCGCGGGCACCCTGCGCGTGTAGCCGTTGTCGCCCGCGGTGATGTCGAAGCGCGTCGCGGGCGCGGACGCGTAGAGCAGCCCGTTGACCGGCCCGAGCGGCGGCAGCCCGGCCGCGCGCTGGCGCGCGCCGATCACCGCGAACGCCGCGGCGACGAGCGGCGAGGCCGCGCTCGTGCCGGCGTCCGTGATCCAGTTCTTCTCGATGTTCACCGGCCAGCCGGGGAGCATCGACGCGTGGGCGGCCACGTCCGGCACCGCGCGGCGGTCGCCGCGCAGGGCCAGCCCGGCCTGGTAGGGCGGCCGGGTCGACGCGTGCGCGAAGCCGCCGCCGCCCGCGCCGCCGCCGTTCGACGTCGAGAGCCAGGGCAGGTCGTTCCAGACGACCTCGCCGGTCCGCCGGTTCGCGCGGTCGACGATCAGGCGGCTGCCGCCGACGGCCGTGAGGAACGGGGAGGAGGCGGGCCACGCCACCCCGGGATACGGCTGGCCGTTGCAGGTCGAGCCGAAGTCGCCGGCCGACGCGAACGTGCCGACGCCGGCGAGCCCCAGCCGCACGAGCACCGCGTCCATGAGGCGCGCGCCTGCGCGCGACGAGGGCCCGAAGCGGCGGCCGCGGATGTCCCGCTCGCACTCGCCGTAGGACATCGAGAGCGTGTCGGGGAGCCGGGGCGCCGCGAAGACCTGCGCCGGGCCGAGGAACCACAGGTCCGACTCCAGCCAGACCTGCGTGAACGTGACCGAGCTGAGCCCGGGCGCCATCCCGCGCACGAGCGCGAGGTCCTCCTGCGGCTCGAACGTGCCGCGGCCGAACGGCGCCGCCTGGCCGTCGGTCGTCAGGACGCGCGTCGGCAGCCGCGGCAGCCCGAAGCAGCGCGCGTACTCCGCCCGGTCCGCGCGCGGGACCCCCTCGCCGACGTTGAGCAGCGCCACGGAGCCGCCCGCGCCCGTCCCCACGGCGTCGAGCCCGTACGCGTGCCGGACCTGCGCGTAGGCGTAGCCCTTCGTCGCCCGTGCCTGCTTGCAGCCGCCGGTCCAGCGGCCCTCGTTGCGCGGCTCGCGCGCCGCGGTGCGCGCCGTGGCGGCGGACCCCGTGGCCGAGCGCTCGGAGAACGCCACGACCTCGCGCACGTGCGGCGCCATGTCGGCCGGCAGGTGCGGCGCGCCGTTGCGCGGGATCAGCCAGAAGTGGGCGTTGGGCCCGTTGGTGAACTGCCGCTGGATCTTCACGTCGAGGACGCGCTCGAACCGCCGCACGCGCCCGGTCACGCGGGCGAACACGCCGGACGCGTCGATCCGCGCGCGCAGGCCGTGGTGGTCCGCGGCGCGGCGGAACGCGCGGCGCGTCGCCGCCGTCGCCCCGAACCGCTCGCCGACCGACGCCGCGGTCGCGAACCGCCGGTATGACGGCGACGCCGGGTCGCCGACCGCGAAGAACGCGGCGCGCGCCGCGGACTCCGGCCGCTCCAGCCCGAAGTAGAACGTGATCCGCGGTGAGGCCGCGGTCGCGGGTGCCGCCGCCGCGAGCGCGGCGAGGAGCACGAGGCAGGCGAGGGTCCGTGCGCGCATCGCGCGACGCTACGCCACCGGGGGCGTGCGCGGCAACCGTGTGCCGCTCCCGCCGGCGCGCGTTTCGGACAAGCGAACGTGAAAGCGCTGCGACCTACGACAGTGCGTCGTCATGCTCGAGCTCGCCCCCCTCCTCGGCCTGGCCGCCGGCGCGATCGGGATCGCCGACACGATCCCCTACGTCCGCGACACGCTGCACGGCTCCACCCGGCCGCACCGCGGCACCTGGTTCATCTGGGGCGTGCTCGCGATCGTCGTCACGCTCTCGCAGTACGCCGACGGCGCCTCGTGGAGCCTGATCATGGCGAGCGTCCAGGCGGTCGTGACGGCGTTGATCTTCCTGCTCTCGATCCGCCGCGGCGAGGGCGGCCTGACCGCGACCGAGCTGGTGATGATCTCCGTGGCCGGCGTCGGCGTGGCCGGCTGGGTGATCGCGGACGAGCCGCTCGTGGCGACCGGGTGCGTCGTCGCGGCCGACCTGATCGGCGCGGCGATGATGGTTCCCAAGACGCGTCGCGACCCGGACTCGGAGACGCTCGTGACGTTCGCCTTCGCGAGCGTCGGGGGCCTGCTCGCCGCGGGTGCCGTCGGCGCCTGGGATCTCTCGCTGCTGCTCTACCCGGCCTACTACTGCGTCGTCAACGGCGCGATCGCGCTGCTGATCGTGACCCGCCGCGCGGCGCTCCGCGGGGCCGTCGCGATCACCGTCCCCTGACGGGCGTCACGCCAGCGCCGTGTCGGCGGCCGCCGAGGGCGCGGGGTCGGGGCGGCGCAGCATGCGGAACCCGTTGACCAGCCCGAGCAGCCCGGCGAGGATCGGGACGATCAGCGCGACCTGCAGCGCGAGCGGTCGTGCGTCGGTGTTGATCCGGATGATCTCGGCCTGGATCTCGGGCGGCTGGTCGGCGAGCTGCGCCTCGAGCTTCGTGTTGCTCATCACCTCCGCGTCGTCCTCGAGCGCCTGGGCGACCTGGGTCTTCGCGTCGGCGGGGAGCACCGTGCTGTCGTCCGCCAGCTGGGTGAACGCGATCGAGAGCGTCGCGAGCATGATCGCCCCGGAGAAGGCGAGCCCGAACGACAGCCCGAACGACCCGGCGGCCGAGTTGACGCCCGCCGCCTCGCTGACGCGCTCGTCCGAGATCGGCGAGAGCGTGTAGTTGTTGAGCTGGGACACGAGCAGCCCGAGGCCCGCGCCCGCGATGATCAGCGGGATCACGAGCGCCCAGCCGGAGTCCGCGCGCGGGACGATCGGGATCAGCAGCAGCATCCCGAGCGTGAGCAGCGCGGAGCCGGCGCGGATGAGGCTCGCGGGCCGGCGCCGGCCGCCGCGCTTGCCCGCGACCAGCGCCGTCGCGAACATCGTCAGCGACAGCGGCGCGATCGTCAGGCCGGTCTGCAGCGCGTTGTACTCGAGCACCATCTGCAGGTAGATCGGCAGCGCGATCATCGCCCCGCCGAGCGCGATGTTCTGCAGCATCTGCGAGGAGATGCCGAGCCGGAACAGCGTCGTGGGCGAAGAGGTCGGGGTCGAGCAGCGTCGGCTTGCCCGCGCGCTTGCGCCGCACGAGCCAGCGGGCGAGCGACCCGAGGGCGAGCAGGCCGACCGCGATCAGGACGCCGACGAACTCGCCGCCCTCCTGCCAGACGAGGATGCCGATCACGACGCCGCCCATGCCGACGGCCGACAGCACCGCGCCGACGACGTCGACGCTGCGCGGGCCGGTGTACGGCACGTCGTGGATCAGCTTGAGGCTGATGAGGACGATCCCGATCACGACGACCTCGAGCGCGAAGCCGACGCGCCACGACAGGAACGTGGTCAGGAAGCCGCCGAGCAGCGGGCCGACGGCGGCGGCGATCGCCGCGGCGGCGCCGACCAGCGCGTAGGCCTGCTTCTGCGCCGCGCCCTCGAAGTTGCCGTGGATCAGCGACTGCATCGCCGGCAGCAGCAGCGACGCGCCGAGCCCGCCGATGATCGCCCAGAACACGATGATCGCGGTGAGCCCCTGCGCGAACGTCATCGCGAGCGCGCCCAGCGCGTAGCCGAGCAGCCCGATGACGAACGCGCGCTTGCGTCCGATCAGGTCGCCGACCTTGCTCCCGATCAGGATGAACGCCGCCGACACCAGCGCCTCCAGCGCGATCGCGCCCTGCACGCCGCTCACGGTCGTGTCGAGGTCCTCGACGACCTTCGAGATCGACACGTTCATCAGCGACGTGTCGACGACGAGCACGAACATCGCCATCGCCAGCAGCACGGCCAGGCGGCGGCCGGCGGGCTCCGCCTGCGCGTCGTCGTCGGATCGGGACCTCCCCTTCGTGGGTCGCTCGGCGCGATCGTCCCAGAACGAGCGCCTGCGCGCCAGAGCGGCGCTACGGCGCCGTGAGCCGGCTCAGCGCCGCCTCGATCCGCTCGAGCCGATCGTCGAGCTGGCGCAGCTGCTCGTCCGTCGGCGCCGCGGGGTCCGGCGGCGGCTGCGCGCCCCGCGAGCGCGCGACGAACGTGCTCGTGATCGCCGCGGTGATCACCGTCAGGAAGCCGATGCCCAGGAGCATGACGAGGACGGCGACGAGCTGCCCGACGAACGAGGTCGGCACGTGGTCGCCGTAGCCGACGGTCGTCACCGTCTGGGCGGCCCACCACAGGCCCGAGCCGATCGTCGGGAAGTTCTCGTGGTCGGCGACGGTCATCAGCACGCCGGCCACGATCGTGATCGACGTCGACACCGAGGCGATCACGATCGCGGCGCCGCGCGGCGAGGTCGCGCGCGCCACCGCCCGGTCCAGCCGCCGTTCGAGCGTGGTCTCCTCGGGCATCTCGTGGGGAGGTTCGGGCTCGCCGGGCGCGGTCCTGCCGCCGCCTGGCGCTTGATGTGGGGGCGGCGGGCGCAGATACTCGTCCCCATGCTCAGCACCATCGCGGTGGCCACCGACGGCTCCGACACGGCGCAGCAGGCGGTGTCCGCCGCCTTCACCCTGGCGAAGCGCTTCGACGCCGCGGTGGTGATCCTCACCGCCTACAGCGTGGACGCGACCGATGGAGGCGTGTGGGCGTCGAACTCCTCCACCCAGGCGGAGCGGGTCCTGGCGGACGCCGAGGAGGCCGCCGCCGCGGAGGGGCTCGCCTGCTCCACGGCGATGCGGGAGGGCGACCCGGCGGAGGTGATCGTCGGGCCTCGCCGCGCGCCACGAGGCCGACCTGCTCGTCGTCGGCAACGTGGGGATGAACCGCCGGCTGCTCGGCAGCGTGCCGAACACGGTCACGCACAAGGCGGCCTGCTCGGTCCTGCTGGTCAAGACCTCCTGAGCGCCGCGCTCAGCGCACGACCGAGTCGACGACGACCTGGTCGCGGCCGAGGAAGAAGATGCCCGGGTCGGTCTCGAAGCCGTCGCTCGGGTTCCGCCGCAGGGTCGAGGAGCGGAGCTCGAGCACGCCGCTGCGGTCGTTGCTGACGAAGAACACCGCGCCGCCGCCCTCGCGCGCGTGGTTGCCGCGCATGCGGGTGCCGGCGAGCAGGACGCGGAACGCGTTGCCGTCCGCGTACAGGGCGCCGCCCGAGCCGCCGCCGGGGGTTCCCGACCGCTCCGGGTTGGCGCCGCGGCCGATCGCGCGGTTGCCCGTGAAGACGCTGTTGTAGACCGACCACGAGACGCCGATGCTGCTCAGCGCGGCGCCGTTGCTGCAGACCCCGCGGGTGAACGTGCTGCCGGCGACGAGGACGGGCCGGCCGGCGTGCTGCGACAGCGCCCGCACCGCGCCGCCGCCGAGATCCGGCCCGGTCGGGTCGCAGCGGTTGCCGGTGAACGCCGAGCGCACGATCTTGAGCCGGCCGCCGCGCGCGAAGATCGCGCCGCCCCCGCCGCCGTCGACCGTCTCGCCGGTGGCGTCGCCGTCGGCGAGCCGCAGGTTCTGCACCACGAGGCGCGGCGTCGCCTGGTCGTCGCAGTGCGAGGTCGTCCAGGTCTGCTGCCGGTCGCAGGTGTTCTGGTAGAGGATGCGGCGCTGCCCGCCGCCGCTGAGCGTGACCTTGCCCGCGGCCGTCGAGGACGACGCGGCGGCTGGTGTTGACGACCTTGGCGGTCTCGTCGAGCTCGATCCGCACCGGGTCGGGCCCGCAGCGGAAGCGGATGATCCCGCCCTTCGCGACCGCCCGCACCACCGCGCGCGACGTGCAGCTCCGCGGCGTGCCATGGCCGACCCAGCGGTCGGGATGGGAGGTGTCGACGGCGCGCGCCGCGCGCGGCACCGGCACCGCGGCCGCGGTGGCGGGGAGCGCGAGGAGGGCGGCGATGACGACGAGCAGCAGGCGCATCGGACGCCCGGCAGCCTAGTGGCGTCGTTCCGGGGGCAGCTCGACGACCGCGCCCTCGTCGGCGATCAGGATCTCGCCGGGGAACGCCGCCGCGGCGTCGGCCCGCGCGCGCTCGCGGTCGTTGCCGGGCCAGAAGTGGGTGAGCATGAGGCGGCGCGCGCCGGCCGCGGCCGCGGCCTCGCCCGCCTGCCGCGCCGTCAGGTTCAGCGGCGGCCGGTCGCCCGGCGCGTCGGTCGCGTCGACGATGAAGAGGTCGGCGTCGCGCCCGAGCTCGGCCAGCGCGGGATCCGGGCCGGTGTCGCCCGTGTAGGCGACGACGAGCCCGGGCGCCGCGAGCCGCACGCCGGCGTTCGGGACGTAGTGCGGCAGGGGCCGGCTCTCGAGCCGGAACGGGCCGAGCGTCGTAGCCCGCCGCCGGCAGGGGCCGCCAGGCGAAGACCCGCGCCGTCTGCGACCGGTCGCCGTCCTCGAGGCCGGTCACGCGGTCGACCACGGCCTCCGGGGCGTACAGCGCGATCCGCGGCAGCTCCTGCCCCGCGTACAGCCGCGCGCGCAGCAGCCCGTGCAGGTCGACGACGTGATCCGGATGGTCGTGCGTCACGACCACCGCGTCGAGGCCCTGCCGCCGTGGTGGAGCCCAGCAGCGCGAGCAGCCGCGGCAGCGTCCCGTAGCCGAGGTCGAGCGCGACGCGGAACCCGGCGTGCTCGAGCAGGAACCCGCTGCACGCGCGGTCGGGCTCCGGCCACGCGCCGCAGCCGCCGAGCACCACGAGTCGGCTCATCCGCGCATCCTGCCAGCGCGCGGCGCGCTCGGGGTCAGGACCCGTCGGTCGCGCCGAGCGCGTCGCGTGCGCGGGCGAGCAGACCCGGCGAGTCGTCCGGGTCGGGCAGCAGCGCGACCGCGGAGTCGACCGTGGCGGCCAGCGCGTCGAGCGACCGCTGGAGCGCGGCGAGCCGCGGGCCGAGGGGATCGGTGTCCCGCCTCGACGCTCGCGACGCGCCGGCCGATCGCCGCGACCTCCAGCTCGAGCACGCCCACGCCGCGGGCGATCGCCGCGAGCGCGGCCACGTCGGCCTGGATCTCGCCGAGCCGGAGCGTCACCGCGCTCAGCTGGGTGGGCACCGACCGGGCGAGCCCGACGACGGCGTCGCCGGCCGCGGCCGCGTCGTCGGCGGCCCGCCGAGCGGCGCGCCACGCGGCGGACGGCGCTCCGATGACGGCCCCGATCACGAGCCCGCCAGGTTGGCGCCGAGCTGATCGAGCACCGTGTCCTCGGGGATCTCCATCGTCTCGCCTCTCCTCGCCGTCGGGGACGTCTCCCTGCTCTACCCGGACGCGGCGGCGGTACCGGTCGCGCGCGGAAGCTGGCGCATCGGGCGGGACACGGAACGCCGCCGGGGTGTCCCGCCGGGAATGCGCCCGCCTCGCGCGCGGTCCTTGTCGGTGATGGCCCGTCCGGTCGCACCCGTGCAGCTCGAGCTCACGCAGCGGTTCCCGGTGACCGCGGGCGACGGCTTCGCCTACATCACCGATCCCGCCAACTGGCCGGCGTACTGGCCGCGGCTGCAGCGGGTCGTCTCCGTCGAGCGCTGGCGCGAGCCCGGCGATCGCGCCGCGCTGGTCCTGCGCCTGCTCGGCCGGGACGTCGAGCTGCAGATGACCCTCGACGCGGTTCGAGCCCGGGCGGCTCGTCGAGTACACGAGCACCCAGCGCGGGCTGCCGGAGGCGCGCCACCGGCGCCAGTTCGAGCCGCACGGCGACGAGCTCGACTACCGGATCGGCGTCGAGTACACGCCGCGCCGCGGCTGGCGGGGCGTGTTCGACCGGGTGCTGGTGCGCCGCGCGATCCGGCGCAGCCTCCGCGAGACGCTCGCCAACCTCGAGGCGCGGTTCCGGAGCAGGCCGCCGTCAGGCGCTGACGCCGGCGCCGTCCTTGATCAGGTCGGCGGCGCGCTCGGCGACCGCGATCACGGGCGCGTTCGTGTTGCCGCCCGGGATCACCGGGAACACGGAGGCGTCGCAGACCCGCAGGCCCTCGATGCCGTGCACGCGCAGCTCGGGATCGACGACGGCGTCCTCGTCCTTGCCGATCCGGCACGTGCCCACCGGGTGGTAGATCAGCTCGACGCGCGAGCGCAGGTGGTCGTGGTAGTCGGCGTCGGAGTCGAGGTCGTCGCCCGGCTTGAGCGCCTTGACGACCTTGGCCTTGCAGCGGGTCGGTGCCCGCGATCCGCTGCGCGAGGCGCATGCCGGCGATCATCGACCGAACGTCATCCGGGTGCTCGAGCGCGTTGGTGAGGATCCGCGGCGCGGCGCCGGGGTCCGGCGAGCCCAGCTGCACCCAGCCGCGCGACTTCGCCGTGAGCAGCGTCGGCGCGATCACGAAGCAGTGCCCGTCGTACTCCTCCGCGCCGTGGTCCTCGAAGTAGGCGGCGCCGACGTGGAACTGGATGTCGGCCGCCGGCAGCCCCGGCCGGGTGCGGACGAAGGCGAACGACTCCGCGACGGTGGACGTCAGCGGGCCGGAGCGGCGGAGCACCCACTCCGCGAGGTTCCGCGGCGCGTCGGCCCGGTACAGCGAATGGGGGTCCGACATCTCCCAGATCATCGTGATGAAGGGGTGGTCCTGGAGGTTCCGCCCGACGCCGGGGAGGGCGTGGGCGACCGGCACGCCGACCTCGCGCAGGTGCTCGGCGGGGCCGATGCCCGACAGCAGCAGGAGCTGCGGCGAGTTGAAGGCGCCCGCGGCGAGGATCACCTCGCGGGCGGCGCGGCGCGACGTGCTCCCGGCCGCGGCGCCGGTACACCACGCCGGTCGCGCGCGCGCCGTCCAGCTCGAGGCGCTGGACCTGCGCGCGCGTGACGACCTCGAGGTTGTCGCGCTTCATCGCCGGCCGGAGGTAGGCGTCGGCGCAGCTCCAGCGGCGGCCGTGCTTCTGGAACGTCCGGAACATCCCGGCGCCGTCCTGCTCCGGGCTGTTGTAGTCCGCCGCGCGCGGGATCCCGCACGCCTCGGCCGCGCGGATGAAGTCGGCGTTCATGCGCCGCGGCGAGCGCTGCACCCCGACGTTGACCGGCCCGCCGGCCGCGTGGTGCTCCGACGGCCCGAGCTCGTCGTTCTCGGCCTTGAGGAAGTACGGGCGGAGCGACGCCCAGCCCCAGCCGTCGGCGCCCTGCTCCTCCCACTGGTCGTAGTCCAGCGGGCGGCCGCGCACGTAGAGCATCGCGTTCATCGAGCTCGAGCCGCCGAGCGACTTCCCGCGCGGGCAGAAGAGCCGCCGGCCGTCCACGTGCGGCTCAGGATCGGTGTAGTAGTCCCAGTCGAGCCTGGTGTGGAACTGCTCGGCGAACGCCGCCGGGATCTTGATGTTCGGGCTCCGGTCGGCGCCGCCGGCCTCGAGCACGGTCACGCTGACCGACGGATCCTCGGTCAGCCGGTTCGCCAGCACGCAGCCGGCCGAGCCGGCGCCGACGATGACGTAGTCGGCCACGCGCTAGCCGGTGAAGATCGGCAGCGCGCGGGCCCGCACCCGGGTGTCGGCGTGGTCGGCGGAGAGCGGGGCGTCGATCGCGGTCGCGACGACCCAGTTGCGCTTGCGCCCCGGGGTCCCGGCCTTGATCCGCACGCTGCCGCGCACCGTCCGCGACTCGCTCGGCTCCAGCGTCCCGATCCGCCAGACGGCGTTGCCGCGCACGATCCGCGCGCGCTGTGCGCTCGAGAGGCCCGCGAGCTCGACCGCCGCGGGCGGGATGTCGACCAGCCGGACGCCGTGCGCCGCCGCGTCGCCGGTGTTCGTCACCGTGAGGCGGAACCGGACGCGCTCACCGACCCGCGCGGTCCGCGCCGCGCGCTTGACGACGTTGAGCGTCGTGGACCTGGACGTGTAGGGCAGCACACCGCCGCCGCTCGGGGGAGCGGGCGGGACGGGCGGCGCCGGCGGGGTGGGCGGCGTCGGCGGCGGGGGCGGCGGGGGCGGCTCGACCCGCGTGTTCGCGTACCGGCAGACCACCGACCCGCCCGGCAGCCGAGCGTGATCACGGTGTCCGCGCCGCTGACGGCGGCCGCGCCCGCGGGCGTGCACTCCACGCCGCTCAGCGACCAGTTGTCCGGGACCAGCTCGCTGACCGTGTACGTGCCCGGGGGCAGCCCGGGGAAGATCCGCGAGGACCCGCTGCCGGTGCCGTCGTCGACGAGCGAGAAGTCGCCGAGCGAGCCGGTGAACGGGAACGCGGTGTCGCCCGTCGGGTTCGCCTGCTTCTCGATCTCGATCGTCCCGGGGATGATCTGGTTGCGGACCACGCACTTCACGAACTCGCCGGGGTTGACGGTGACCTTCGCCACCGGGGTGGTCGTGCGCAGGATCGTCCCCCGCCGGCGGCTCCGCTGGGCCACGCGACTGCACGTCGCGTCGACGAACTGGTAGCCGGCCTGGAGCTCCTCGCTCAGGTCCACGGTGCTCGACGCGGTGGCGTCCGAGGGCTTCCACTGGAACACGGCGACGCCGTCGTCGTTCGTGACGGCGCTCGTCTCGCCGGTCTCCGGCGGCGGCGCCGGCTGGAGCCAGCGGTAGTCGCCCGCGCTCATCGTGACGTCGGCCGTGAACGTCCAGCCGGGATCGGGCTCGTACTGCCCGTCGCCCTCGTCGACGTACTTGGTCACCGTCACGGACGCCTCGCACAGCTCGATCGCGATCTGCCGCAGCGACTTGGCGAGGTCGTCGAAGTTCTGCACGAGCGTGTAGTCGGCCTCGCCGAACGGCGTGCCGGGGTACTCGTCGGGGCCCGAGATCGCGGTCAGCCGGTCGGCGCTGTCCGCCTTCGTCACGGCCGCGCCGACGCCGAGCGCGAACACGTGCGTGCCCTGCGCCTTGACGCGGTCCGCCTCCTCGGCCGCGGGCCGCATCGCCGCGACGGCGCCCTCGGTCAGGCCGGTCTCCGGCGTGCCGTTCTCCTTCGTGCGCGCGGTCGGGTCGCCGTCGGTGATGAACACCGTGAGGTCGGAGCGCGGCTTGTTCGCGTTGACGGTCTCGACCTCCTTGAAGGCGGCCTGCCAGTTCGTGTAGCCGGCTCGGGTTGTACTGGTTCTTCAGGTACGGCTCGAACGTGTTCGCGATCGACGCGGCGGTCACCGTCGTGTAGGGGACCGGGTTCGCCGCGGAGCTGCTGAAGTCGACGATCGCGACCTTCGCGCCGGTGCCGGCGAGGGCGGCGAGGAAGGCGCGCGTCGCCTTGCGCACCGTCTCGGTCTGCCCCGAGCTGGCGATCGAGCCCGACTTGTCGAGCACGAGCACCACGTCGATCCCGCAGCGCGGCGGCAGGTCCGGGTTCGGGCCGGGCTTGGTGACGCGGAGCGCGTTCTTGACCAGGAACGCGGGGCTCGTGCTGCCTCCACAGGCGGTCGTCCCGCGGGCGGTGTAGGTGGCGTCGTAGGACGCGTCGGGCTCGCCCGGCGCCGTGACGTTGAAGTCGGCCGATCCCGACCCGGAGCCCCCGCCCTTGTTCGCACACTGCGCCGACGGCGTGCCGACCTGGTACTGCGTCCCGCGCCACGGATCGCCGCTGGAGCCCGAGCCCGTGACGTGCGCCGGCAGCACGCTCCCGGCCGGGGACGAGGCGCTGCTCGTGCCCTCGAGGGTGGCCGACGTGACTTCGAGCGCGGCGAGCGCGGACGCCGGCGCAACGGCCAGCGCGGTGAGAACGACGGTGACGACGAGGGCGGCCCGCGCCCCGGGGGTGACGGAGGGCATCGCAGCGCAACGCTACTGACGCGCGCGCATCAGGTCAAAATTGCAGGGAATATGCCGCCGCGCCCGCGGTCGTACCGGGCACCATGCGCCGACCCCGCCTGTCTTACGCCAACGTCACCGCCAGCCTCGCGCTCTTCGTCGCCCTGGGCGGCACCGCCGCCGCCGCGGTCACGCTCCCGCGCGACAGCGTCGCGCGCGCGCCAGATCCGCGCCGACGCCGTCCGCTCGCCGGAGATCGCGAAGGACGC
Organism: uncultured Solirubrobacteraceae bacterium; assembly: GCA_963791405.1. Classification (GTDB taxonomy): domain Bacteria; phylum Actinomycetota; class Thermoleophilia; order Solirubrobacterales; family Solirubrobacteraceae; genus DASQMT01. The sequence continues at coordinate 137,255 of CAWBSJ010000019.1, forward strand.
GGTCCGGTCGCCCGAGATCCGGGCCGAGGCGGTCCGCTCGTCCGAGCTCGAGGACGGCGGCATCCGGCTCGAGGACATCGCGGACGGCGCGCGCGACGCGCTCGCGGGCGCCGACGGGCCGCGCGGGCCGGCCGGTCCCGCCGGCCCGCCGGGCACCAGCCGCGTGCGGATCCTCGAGGCCGACGCGGTCTCGGTGCCGTCGTGCGACGAGTTCTCCGCGCGGAACTGCCCGGCGCTCGCGTCGATGTCCCCCGGGCTCTCGGACGCGCTCGTGACCGCGAAGTTCTCGATCTCCGGGTCGTTCGGCCTCAGGACGTCGTGCGCGCTGTCGCAGGGGCTGCTGGAGCAGACGACGCTGGACGAGGCGAGCCAGCTCGGGCTCGACGTGGACTTCGGCAACGAGCAGGTGACGCTCACCGCGGTCGCCGGGCCGACCGGGTTCGTCAGCGTCCGCTGCACCGAGGAGGACGGCTCGGCCCTGACCGTGAACGACCTCAAGCTCACCGCGCTCGCGGTGGACGACGTCACCCGCTTCTGAAGCGCGGACCGCTCCGGCGGTCCGATCGATCGGCGATCCGCACCAAAATCCTGCAGGGCCGGGGAGGCGCGGTTATGCTCGCGGCGGAGCGTCTGCCCGGTGTCCGCTCGACCGAACCCGCTGGCGGCTGATGCCGACCGCGTGGCTCGGCTCGAACGAGAACTGGCCAAGGCGGTCGACCAGCAGGCCGCGACGAGCGAGGTCCTGGAGCTCATGGGGGACGCGGACCTGGCGCTCGAGCCGGTCTTCGAGACGGTCCTCCGCCACGCCGTGCGGCTGTGCGACGCCGACGCCGGCGTCGTGCACCGGTTCGACGGCGGTCGCTTCCGGTTCGCCCATCTGGTCGGCGGATCGCCCGGGTACCGGGAGTACGCGGATCGCAATCCGATCGAGATGGATCCCGGGTCGCTCGTCGGGCGGGTCGGGCTCGGGCCGTCGCGTGGTCCAGATCCCCGACGTGCTCGCGGATCCCGACTACCGCTGGCACACCGGGCGCGAGCTCGCCGGGTTCCGGACGATCCTCGGCGTGCCGATGCTCGCCGGCGACCGGCTCGCCGGCGTGCTCACGCTCTGGCGCGTCGACCGTGCGAGCCGTTCGGCGACCGCACCATCGACCTGCTGACCACGTTCGCGGCGCAGGCGGCCATCGCGATCCGGAACGTGCAGCTCTTCCAGGACATGACCCGGTCGGTCGACGAGCTGCGCGCGCTCGGCGAGATCAGCCAGGCCGTGTCCTCGAGCCTCGACCTCGACGAGGTGCTGACCACGATCGTGACCCGCGCGGTGCAGCTGTCCGGCACCGAGGGAGGGTCGATGTTCGAGTTCGACCAGGCGACGCGGCTGTTCCACGTCCGCACCTGCTTCGGCACCGAGCCCGAGCTCGTCGCCGCCCTGCGCGCGACGCGGATCCATCTCGACGACACCTTCGTCGGGCGTGCCGCGGCGAGCGGGGAGCCGCAGAGCGCGCCGGATCTCGCGGCGGAGCCGCAGGACCCGCACATCGAGCTGCTCGCGCGCGCCGGGCTGGCGGTCGATGCTCGTCGTGCCGCTGCGCTGGGAGCGGGAGATCATCGGCGCGCTGCTCGTGCGCCGCCACGCCACCGGCGCCTTCTCCGCCCGGACCGCCGAGCTGCTCGAGACGCTCGCGAGCCAGTCGGCGGTCGCGATCCACAACGCCCGCGTGTTCCGGCAGCTCGAGGAGAAGTCGGACCAGCTCGAGGTCGCGGGCCGGCACAAGTCGGAGTTCCTCGCGAGCATGTCGCACGAGCTGCGCACGCCGCTCAACGCGGTGATCGGGTTCTCCGACGTGCTGCTGGAGCGCCTGTTCGGCGAGCTCAACGAGCGCCAGGACGAGTACGTGCGCGACATCCGCGACTCGGGCCGCCATCTGCTCGAGCTGATCAACGAGATCCTCGACCTGTCCAAGGTCGAGGCCGGGCAGGATGGAGCTCGATCCGGGCCGGCTGGCGCTCGTGCCCCTGCTCGAGCACGGGCTGGCCATGGTCCGGGAGCGCGCCGACCGGACGGGCATCTCGCTGGAGCTCGCCGCGGACGCCGGCGTCGACGCCGTCTGGGCCGACGAGCTCAAGCTCAAGCAGGTCGTCCTCAACCTGCTGACGAACGCGGTGAAGTTCACCGGCGCCGGCGGGTCGGTCGTCGTGACCGCGCGCGAGCGACGACGAGGGCGCCGAGGTCACGGTCCGCGACACGGGCATCGGGATCGGGGACGAGGACCGCGAGCGGATCTTCGAGGCGTTCCAGCGCGGCGGCCGCGACGTCCGGACGTCGACGGAGGGGACCGGCCTGGGCCTCACGCTGTCGAGGCGCATCGTCGAGCTCCACGGCGGCCGGATGTGGATCGAGAGCGAGCTCGGGGTGGGCAGCCTGTTCGGCTTCTCGCTCCCGCCCCCGCCCGTCGCCGCGCCCACCCCGATCGCGCGCGGGCCGGCGCGCGGGGTCCCGGCGGACGGTCGCCGCACGGTGGTCGTGATCGACGACGATCCGCTCGATCTCGACCTCGTCGAGGCGGTCCTGACGCCGGAGGGCTACACGGTCGCGCGGGCGGCGAGCGGCGAGGAGGGCGTGCGCCTCGTCCGCCAGGAGCATCCGCTCGTCGTCCTGCTCGATCTGCGGATGCCCGACATGGACGGGTTCGAGGTCGCCGAGCGGCTGCGCGCGGACCCGGACACGGCCGCCGTCCCGATCATCGTGCTGACGCATCTGGAGATGACCCGGGCGGATCGCGACCGGCTGGCCGGCCGCGTCAGCCACCTCGCGCAGAAGGGGCAGCTCGACCGCGCGGCGCTCGTCGCGCTCGTCGGCCGCCTGGGCGGCGTGGACACCAGCGAGCAGGAGGACGAGCGATGACCGTGATCCTGATCGTCGAGGACAACCCCCGCAACCTGAAGCTCGTGCGGGATCTCCTCGAGCACTGCGGTCACACCACGCTCGAGGCGACGACGGCCGAGGACGGGCTGGCGCTGGCGCGCGCGCACGGCCCCGACCTCGTGCTGATGGACGTCCAGCTCCCGGGCATGGACGGGGTCCAGGCCCTCGCGGCGCCTGCGCGCCGACCCGGCGACGCAGGCGATCCCCGTCGTGGCGCTCACCGCCTTCGCGATGGCGGACGAGCGCGCGCGCTTCGCCGCCGCCGGCTTCGACGGCTACCTGGAGAAGCCGATCAGCGTCCGGGACTTCCCCGGTCAGGTGGCGGAGCTGCTCGAGCCAGGCGGCGCGGACATGAGCGACACGCCCCGGATCCTCGTGGTCGACGATCTCGCCCAGAACATCCGCCTGCTCGAGGCCGTGCTCGCGCCGCGCGGCCACGAGGTGGTCGCCGCGGGCAGCGGCGAGGAGGCGCTCGCGCTCGCGGCCGCGGGCGACATCGATCTCGTGCTGCTCGACATCGTGATGCCGGAGATGGACGGCTACGAGGTCTGCCGGCGGCTCCGCGAGGACCCGGCCACGCGCTTCCTGCCGATCGTGATGATCACCGCCAGCGGCGACCAGGAGAAGCTCACGGCGATCGAGGCCGGCGCCGACGATTTCGTGTCGAAGCCGTTCAACCATGCGGAGCTGCTCGCGCGCGTCCGCTCGCTGCTGCGGCTGAAGCGCTACCACGACACGATCGAGGCGCAGGCCGCCGAGCTGGCCGCGTTCAACCAGCAGCTCGAGGAGCGCGTCCGCGAGCAGGTCGACGAGCTCGAGCGGCTGGGCCGGCTGCGCCGGTTCCTGTCGCCGCAGCTCGCCGAGCTCGTCGTGTCCTCGGGCGACGACTCGTTCCTCGAGAGCCACCGGCGCGAGATCACCGTCGTCTTCTGCGACCTCCGCGGCTTCACCGCCTTCGCCGAGACGGTCGAGCCCGAGGACGTCCTGCACGTGCTCGGCGAGTACCACCACGCGCTCGGCGATCTCGTCCACCGCTTCGAGGGGACGCTCGAGCGCTTCACGGGCGACGGGCTGATGGTGTTCTTCAACGACCCGCTGCCGTGCCCCGACGCCCCCGAGCGCGCGGTCCGGATGGCCGTGGCGATGCGGAGCCGCGTGACCCAGCTCGTCGAGGCCTGGAGCCGCATGGGCTACGACCTGCATCTCGGCATCGGGATCGCGCAGGGTCACGCCACCCTCGGGCGGATCGGCTTCGAGGGCCGCTCGGACTACGCGGCGATCGGGAGCGTGACGAACCTCGCCGCGCGGCTGTGCGAGCAGGCGGCGCCGGGGCAGATCCTCATCAGCGCCCGGGTGTACGCGGGCGCGGAGCAGGTCGTCACGGCGCAGCCGGTCGGGGACCTGTCGCTCCGCGGGTTCTCCAAGCCGACCCGGGTCTACGACGTCGCGGGGCTCGACGCGGCCCGCACGAGCGCATGAGCGGCGTGCTCGAGACCCAGCCGCGCCTGAGCGAGCTCGGCGAGGAGCAGCGCGACGAGCGCTTCGCGCGGCTCCAGCAGCACCTCGGCGACGTGTGGCGCGCGATGCGGCTGAACGAGGCGGGCGAGTCGATCGTCGTCGTCCCGTCGGTGGATCCGCCGCCCGGCGACAACGGCGCGGTGGTCCAGGCGTTCGAGGAGCGGCTGCTGTTCCTCCTCTTCCTCCTCCGCCAGCCGCGGCTGCAGCTGATCTACGTGACCGGGCGCGCGGTGAGCGAGCAGGTCGTCCAGTACTACCTCGCGCTGCTGCCGGGCGTCATCCCGAGCCACGCGCGCGCCCGGCTGCACATGATCGCCGCGCACGACGGGTCCCCGCGACCGCTCAGCGCGAAGCTGCTGCAGCGCCCGCGGGTGCTGGAGGCCGTGCGGACGCGGATCCCGGACCGCGCGCGCTGCCACCTGGTCCCGTTCACGACGTCGGCCGCGGAGCGCGACCTCGCGCTCGCCCTCGGGATCCCGCTGTACGGCGCCGACCCGCGGTACCTCGGGTTCGGGACCAAGACCGGCTGCCGGCGGCTGTTCGCCGAGGCCGACGTGGCGCATCCCCTCGGCTGGGAGGACATCGCCGACGTCGACGGCGTGGTCGAGGCGCTGCGGCGGATGCGGGCGGCGAAGCCGGCCGTCGACCAGGCGATCGTCAAGCACAACGACGGCGTCGCGGGCCGCGGCAACGCGGTCGTCGACCTGTCCGGCCTGCCCGCCCCGGGGTCGGCCGACGAGCCGGCCGCCCTGCGCGCCCGCGTGGAGCGGCTCGAGCTCGAGAGCCTCAAGACCGACGTCGACGCGTACCTGCGCACGCTCAACGCGGGCGGCGGCATCGTCGAGGAGCGCATCACGGGCGCCGAGCTGCGCAGCCCGAGCGTGCAGCTCCGCGTGACGCCGCTCGGCGAGGTGGAGATCCTCTCGACGCACGACCAGATGCTCGGGGGGCCGAGCGGGCAGAGCTACCTCGGCTGCGTGTTCCCCGCCGACTTCGCGTACGCCCGGCTCATCACCGTCGAGGCCGCGAAGGTCGGCGAGCGGCTGGCGCGCGAGGGCGTCCTCGGGCGGTTCGCCGTGGACTTCGTGGTCGTGCGCGGGCCGGACGGCGGCTGGACGCCGTACGCGATCGAGGTCAACCTGCGCAAGGGCGGCACGACCCACCCGTTCCTCACCCTCCAGTTCCTGACCGACGGCACCTACGACCCGGTCACCGCGCTGTTCAACGCGCCGAACGGCCGCGAGAAGCACCTCGTGGCCACCGACCACCTCGAGTCCGAGCGGCTCCACGGCCTCTCGGTCGACGATCTCTTCGACGTCGCCGTCCGGCACCGCCTCCACTTCGACCCCGCCCGCCAGGTCGGGGTCGTCTTCCACATGATGAGCGCGCTCGCCGAGCTCGGCCGCACGGGGATGACGGCCGTCGGCGACAGCCGGGCGCAGGCGGACGAGCTCTACCGCCGCGCGGAGCGCGTCCTCGTCGAGGAGGCCGAGCCGCCGGCCGAGCAGCCGCTGCCGCCCGTCTAGCTACGAGGCGCGGACGAGCGGCGGCGCGTCCCCGGCCGGCACCTCGACGTAGTCGGGCAGGGTCTTGAGCGCCTGCTCCGCGCCGGCCGGCGCGTAGATCGCGAGGATGACCATCGGCTCCCAGCCGGTGTTGACCGTCGAGTGGAACTGGCCCTTGGGGATCCAGATCGCCTGGCCGGGACGGACCGCGAACGGCTCGCCGTCGTCGACCATCTGGTCGCCGGCGCCGGCGAGCACGTAGAGCACCTCGTCGGCGTCCGGGTGGTTGTGGCGCTCGTGGCCCTGGCCTGGGAGCAGGACGACGTGCATCAGCGACACGTCGGGCGTCTCGTCGACGTTGTCCTGCGACACGAGCGGCTTGATGACGCCCCAGCCGAACGAGAAGGTCGGCACGATCGCGGCGCGCTGCACGGAGTCCGAGGACACGTTCCTCTCCGCCGACCAGTTGCGGCTCACCGCGCTCGAGGTCGGCCCCGTCACCGAGCTCTGAGCCGGATCGCGCCGCGCGCCGCGTCGAGGTCGACCGGCTCCCCGGACTGCGTGACCTCGAGACGGCCGGCGGCGACGAGCGCGCGCGGCGTCGCGGACGAGCGGCATGAGCGGCCGCAAGCCGTCGTCGCCGCCGAGCGCGCGCGCCGCGTCGGACGGGCAGATCGTCTTGCCCGGGTCGCGTCGCGCGAGCAGATCGAGGATGGCCGCTTCGGCCTGGGCGCGGGTCGGCTCCACCGGTCCCAGCGTAGGCCGTCGCCGTACGGAGAACATGGAGCCGGAGAGGACCCCCGACGGTCGCTACGTCGTCATCGACGGGCGGCGCTGGCGTGCGAGCGATCCCGCGCTGCCCGAGGCGCGCCGCAAAGCGCTCGTGCGCGAGCTCATGTCCGCGCGCTCTGCGGTCGGCTGGGCCAAGCGCCGGCAGGACCCGGCGGCGGAGCGGGCCGCGCGCGACCGGGTGCACGCCGCCAAGGTCGCGCTCGGTGAGCGCGGGCCGACGTGGTGGGAGGACGCCTGACGACCGCGGGCGCGACGCGCTAGTGGGCAGGCAATTCGAGGAGCGTGCGATGCAGGCCGGTGCCGGCGAGGCTGCCGCCCGCGATCGCGGCCGCGACGTTGCCGGCGCCGACCGCGTCGCCCGCGGCGAACACGCCCGGGACGGACGTCTCGCCGAACCGGCCGGCGACGGCCAGGCCGGTGCCGTTGGGGTTCTCGGTCGTCTCCAGGCCGAGGGAGGCGGCCAGGTCGTCGCGGGGGACCATCGGCGCGAGCACGTGGAGCGCGTCGACCGCCAGCTCGTCGCCATCGGCGAACCGGACGACGCCCGGCGCGACGGCGGCGACCGGCTGCTCGGCCACGGAGACACCGGCGGCGCGCAGCGCGTCCCGCTCCTCGGCGGCGAGGGCGCCGTCGCCGAGCACGACGAGGTCGTCGGTCCACGCGCGCAGGAGCGGGACCCGATGCGCCACGCCGGTCGCGCCGAGGATGCCGATCCGCTGGTCGCGATGCTCCCAGCCGTGGCAGTACGGGCACATGAACGCCGAGCGGCCCCACAGCTCGGCGAGGCCCGGCGTGTCCGGGACGACGTAGCGCATCCCGCCTGCCAGCAGGACGCGACGGGTGCTGACCGCAGCGCCGCCGTCGAGCGTCGCGCGGAACGCCGGATCCGCGCCGTCGCCGACCGGCTCGACCGCGGTCACGACGCCCGGGCGCAGCTCGACCGTGGGAAGCGCGGCGAGCTGCGCGCGGCCCGCGGCGTAGAGCTCCGCGGGGCTCGTGGCGTCCTGACCGAGCAGGCCGCCGATCGCCGTCGCCACCCCGTTGCTCGGTGCTCCGGCGTCCACGACGAGCGTGCGGACGCGCGCGCGGCCGAGCACGAGCGCGGCGGAGAGGCCGGCGGCGGCGCCGCCGACGACGAGGGCGTCGAAGTCCATGACTCCAGGGTGGCGCACCGCATCCCGATCCGTCAAGCTACATTGCCAGGATGGCAACGGACTCGGCCGACGAGCGGACCCGCCGGCGCCTGCGCGAGCTGCGCGAGCAGGCCGGCCTCTCGCTCGCGGACGTCGGCCGGCACGCGGGGATGGCGGCGTCGACGGTCTCGCGCCTGGAGTCCGGCGCGCGCCGCCTCACGCTCGGCCATCTCACACCGCTGGCCCGCGCGCTCGGCGTCAGCGTGGACGCCCTCCTCGCCCCGCCGGAGCACGCCGACCCGCGCGTCCGCGGGCGGGCGTTCCGGCGCCACGGGATCACGTTCGAGCCGCTGACCCGCGACGGCGCGAACGGGATGCACGCGTTCAAGGTCACCTACCCGGCCGCGCAGCGCACGCCCACGCCCGCGGTGCACGACGGCCACGACTGGATCTACGTCCTGTCGGGCCGGCTCCGGCTCGTGCTCGGCGAGGAGGACTTCGTGCTCGAGCCCGGCGAGGCCGCCGAGTTCTCCTGCCGCGTGCCGCACTGGCTCGGCGCCGTCGGCGGCCCGGCCGAGGCGCTCGCCATCTTCGGGCCGCAGGGCGAGCGCATCCACACGCGCTGACCCACGCGGGAAGAGAACCGCGGCCACGGTGTCATCGAGGGTGAGCACGCTCGCTCACCCCCCGACAGCAAGGACGCGCCATGCCCCGCCGCCTCGCCCTGCCGTTGAGCGTCACCGCCGCACTGGTGGTGGGTGCCGCCGCCGTCCCCGCGGCGGACGCCGCGACCTTCACGGTCACCTCGACCGCCGACAGCGGCGCCGGAACCCTGCGCCGCGCCATCAACGACGCCAACGCCGCCGCCGGAGCCGACCGCTTGGCGTTCGCGATCGCCGGCGCGGGCGTGCACACGATCACGCCGCTCACTCCGCTCCCCGTCATCGCCGGCAAGACGGACCTCGACGGCCTCAGCCAGGCCGGCAGCGCCGCCCCGACGGCCGGCGCCCCCGCCGTGCTGCGGATCGCGATCGACGGCTCCAACCTGCAGCGCGCGATCGACCTCGGCGCCTCCGACAGCCGGATCCGCGGCCTCGCGGTGCACAGCGCGCAGTCCGACGGCATTGTCATCGAGGGCAGCCGCAACGTGGTCAGCGCCAACCACGTCGGGCTCGACGCGGGCGGCTCCGTGCCGCTCGGCAGCTGGACCTCCGGGATCAAGGTGATCGGCGGCGGCAACAACCGCATCGGCGGCCCGGCTCCCGCGGCCCGCAACGCGATCGGCGCCAACCGGACCGGGATCTGGCTCGAGGGCGGGAACGCCAGCGTCGTCGAGGGTAACCGGATCGGGACCACCGCCGACGGGCTGACCGGCACGAACACCGCCTACGGCGTGGGCGTCGAGGAGGACAAGGCCGTGATCCGCGACAACCTGATCAGCGGAAACTACGTCGGCGTCGAGGTCTACGGCGACTACGCCCTGGTCGACGACAACACGATCGGCACCGACCTGACCGGCTCGGTGGCCGTCGCGGGGAGCGGGCTGGGCGTGAACATCGAGGGCGGCGACGACGCCACCGTCGAGGACAACCTCGTCTCGGGCAACGTGTTCGGCGGCATCCAGGTCGAGTCGGGCGTCGACGAGGCACTCCGCGCCGTCGTCCAGCGCAACCTCGTGGGGCTCGACGCCGCCGGCACCGCGGCGATCCCCAACGGCGCCGGGTTCGCTCAGCCGGGCATCGCGATGTACTCGCCGGACGCGCTCGTGCAGGACAACGAGGTGGCCTGGAGCGACGGCCCGGGCATCGTCGTGCTCGACGATCGCGTCGCGCTCCTGCGCAATGCGCTGCACGACAACGACGAGCTGGGCATCGACCTGGACTGGGACGGGCTCACGCCCAACGACCCCGGTGACGCCGACGTCGGCGCCAACCTGCTGCAGAATACGCCGGTCCTGGCGATCCCCACCGGCAGCAAGGTCCCGTGGACGCTCGACAGCACGCCGTCGACCAAGTACCTCCTCGAGGTCTTCGCCTCGACGTCCTGCGACCCGAGCGGCAGCGGCGAGGCCACGGAGTACCTCGCCTCCACGACCGTCGCCACCGCCGCGAACGGCCAGGGCGCAGGCACGCTGAAACTGCTCACCGCCCCGGCACCCGGGACCGTCCTCACGGCGACGGTCACCGAGCTCGACGCCGCCGGCAAGCCGCAGCGCACCTCCGAGCTCTCGAGCTGCCAGGTCGCTCCTTGACCGCCTCGGGAGCGTCTCGCCGCCGACCGCGGCGCGTCAGTCCTCGAGCGTGAAGACGACCTGGACCGTCGCCGCGATCCTGGCGTCGGACGGTTCGAGCTCCGGCCCGTCCCAGCCGCCGCCCACGGACATCGCGGAGCGATGACGCCCGTAGACCACGCCGTCGTCGTCCTCGGCCACGCTGACCACGTGGCCGAGCCGGCGGCCGGCCGCGGACGCGATCCGCTCGGCCTTCCGGCATGCCGCCGCGACCGCGTCGGCCAGCAACTCCTCGGCGATCGTGATGCGTCCACGCACCTCGAGCGCCGGGCCGTCGAGGCGGTCCGCGCCGGCCGACATCGCCGCCCCGGCCGCACCGACAGGGCGCCGGTCCGCACCTCCGCATCCGCGCCGAGCGCGTCGCGCAGCGCCCGCGTCAGCCCGTCGAGGCGCTCGCCGCAGCGGCTGAACGCCTCGGCGCTCGCCCGCACATCGGAGACGATGACGCGGGGCCGGTGTCCCGATCCCCTCCCGAAGGCATCCCCCCTTGCCGTTCGCCGTCGGGAGGGGATCGGATCACCGGCCCCGCCCAGCCCCGCCCAGCAAGCGCTACGAGGCGCGGACG
>CAWBSJ010000020.1:0-70468 GCA_963791405.1 uncultured Solirubrobacteraceae bacterium
GTAGAAGGCGTCGTCGTCGAGCGCCTCGGAGTGGCGGGCGAGCTCCTCGCGCGTGAGCGAGGACAGCGGGCGGCCGGCGGCGAGCGTCTCGCGCACGATCCCCGCGACGATCCCGTGCGACTGCCGGAACGGGATCCCGCGCTTGACGAGCAGGTCGGCGATGTCGGTCGCGGCGATCAGCTCGTCGGCGGCGGCCGCCGCGAGCCGCTCGCGGTCGAAGGTGATCCCCTCGAGCATCCCGGCCGCCGCCTGCAGCGAGAGGTCGAGCGTGTCGACCGCGTCGAACAGCTGCTCCTTGTCCTCCTGCATGTCCTTGTTGTAGGTCAGCGGGAGGCCGTGGAACACGCCGTGCAGCGCGGACAGCCCGGCGACGACGCGCGGCGCCTTGCCGCGCAGCAGCTCGGCCGCGTCGGGGTTCTTCTTCTGCGGCATGATCGAGGAGCCGGACGCCCACGCGTCGGACACCTGGCAGAAGCCGAACTCCTCCGACGACCAGAGCACGATCTCCGCGCCGAGCCGCGAGAGGTGGGTCGCGCAGGTCGCCGCGGCGGCCATGAAGTCGAGCACGAAGTCGCGGTTGGAGACCGCGTCGATCGAGTTCGGCACGACGCCGGCGAAGCCGAGCTCCTCGGCGACGAGGCGGCGGTCGGTGGCGAAGTTCACGCCCGCGAGCGCGCCCGCGCCGAGCGGGAGCTCGCTCGTCGCCGCCGAGCACGAACTCGAACCGCCGCGCGTCGCGCCGGAACATCCAGAAGTACGCCAGCAGGTGGTGCGAGAGGTAGACCGGCTGCGCCCGCTGGAGGTGCGTGTAGCCCGGCATCGCCCAGTCCTCGTGGCGCTCGGCGACCTGCATCAGCACGCTCTGCAGGTGCTGCAGCCGGCGGACCGTCTCCAGCGCGTGCGCGCGCGTGAACATCGCCATGTCGGTGGCGACCTGGTCGTTGCGCGAGCGGGCGGTGTGCAGCTTGCCGCCGACCGGGCCGACGATCTCCGTCAGCCGCCGCTCGATCGCCATGTGGATGTCCTCGTCGTCGTCGCGCGAACGGGAACGAGCCGTCGTCGAGCTCCGCCTGCACGCGCGCAGCCCGCCGAGCAGCTCGTCGCGGTCGGCGTCGGAGATGATCCCGGTCGCCGCGAGCATCGTCGCGTGCGCGCGCGACTGCTCGATGTCGTACGGCCCGAGCCGCCAGTCGAAGCCGATCGAGGCGTTCAGGCGGCGGAAGACGGGGTGCTGTGGCTCCGCGAAGCGCGACACCCCGCCATCATGGCGGGAATGGAGGTCGTCGTGCGCAGCGCCCGGCCCGAGGACGCCGCGGACGGCCTGCTCTATCTCTCCGCCGCGCCCTACTACGCCGCCTACGCCGGCGGCGCCGAGCGCGCGCGGCGCCTGCTGGCCGCGCTCTACCCCCTGCCGCGGCCACACCGCGAGCTGGCAGGTCTGCCGCGTGGCGGAGTCCGGCGGCGCGGTCGCGGGCGTGATCGCCGCCTTCCCCGCCTCGGCCGGCGACGCGCTGGCGCGCCGCTTCATCCGGCTCACGCTGACCCACTCGCCGCCGTGGCGGATGCTGCCGCTGATGCGCCACCTGCGGGCCACCGGCGCCGTCGCCCCGGTCCCGCCCGAGCGGATGCTCTACGTCGACGCACTCGCCACCGACCCCGCGCACCGCCGCCGCGGCGTGGCGAGCGCGCTGCTCGCCGACGCGGACCGGATGGCCGCGGCCGCCGGGCTCGACGGCGTCGCGCTCGACACCGGGCTGGAGAACCTCGGCGCCCGCGCGCTGTACGAGCGCGCGGGGTTCACGCCGACGTCGCTGCGCCCGGCGCCCGACGAGCGCACGGCGCGCGCGCTCGGCGGCTCGGGCTTCGTCGGCTACGTCAAGCGGCGAGCAGGCCGCTGAGCGCGTCGGCGACCCGCGCGACCTGGCCCTCGGTCATCTGCGGGAAGAACGGCAGCGCGAGCGACGCGGCCGCCACCCGCTCGCAGACCGGGAACTCGCCCGGCCGGTGGCCGAAGCGCTCGCGGTAGAACGACATCAGGTGGATCGCGGGCAGGTACGGCTTGGACTGGACGCCGAGCTCGCGCAGGGCGACGACCGTGGCGTCGCGGTCGACGCCGCTCGGGCAGCTGGACGACGAACACGAACCAGCCGCGGACGGCGCCGCCGGCGTCCGGGCAGGGCAGCGCGAGGTCGAGCCGGCCAGCGCCTCGCGGTACCAGCCGGCCACCCGGGCGCGCGCGGCGAGCATGTCGTCGAGCCGCTCGAGCTGCGCGAGCCCGAGCGCGCACGCGATGTCGGAGAGGCGGTAGTTGAAGCCGAGCCGGTCGTGGTCGAGCCAGCCCATGTCGGGCGCGCGGCCCTGGTTGCGCTCGGAGTCGATCCGCTCCTTCTGCTCCGCGGAGCCGAGCGTGATCATGCCGCCCTCGCCCGTGGTCATCTGCTTGTTGGCGTAGAAGCCGAAGATCGCCGGATGCCCGCGCCCGCCGACCGCGCCGCCGTCGGCGTACGCCGCGCCGAGCGCCTCCGCGGCGTCCTCGACGATCGGCAGCCCGTGGCCCTCGAGCGCGGCCATGTCGGCCGGGTAGCCGAAGATGTGGACCGGGAGCAGCGCGCGTGGTGCGCGGCCCGATCGCCGCGGCCGCGGCGCGCCGGGTCGAGGTTCAGCGTGACGGGGTCGATGTCGGCGAACACCGGCGTGGCGCCCTCGTAGACGACGGCGTTGGCGGTGGCGACGAAGGAGAACGGCGACGTGACGACCTCGTCCCCGCGCTCGACGCCGACGGCGCGCAGCGCGAGGTGCAGGCCGGTCGTCCCGGACGAGACCGCGCAGGCGTGCGGCGCGCCGACCCGCTCCGCGAACGCGGTCTCGAAGGCCGGCACGCGCGGGCCGAGCGACAGGTGGCCGGAGCGCAGCACCTCGAGCACGGCGCGCTCCTCCGGCTCGCCGATGACCGGCCGCGCGAGCGGGATGACGTCGAGCGCGGTGGTCACGCGGTCGTCGTCGCGCCGCGCGAGTGCCGGACGCGGCCGGGCAGCATGCCGGCCTCGAGCGAGTCGACGAGCGCGTCCCAGCTCGCCTCGATCACGTTCTCGGACACCCCGATCGCGCCCCACGTGTCCTTGCCGTCGGACGCGTCGAGCAGCACGCGCGTGACCGCGCCGGTCGCCTTCTGCTCGTCGAGGATGCGGACCTTGTAGTTGACGAGCCGGATGTCGCCGAGGTGCGGATAGGTCTCGGAGATCGCCGCCCGCAGCGCGGCGTCGAGCGCGTTGACCGGGCCGTTGCCCTCCGCGGTGCGCACGTAGCGCTCGCCCTCGACCCAGATCTTGATCGTCGCCTCGGTCTGGACGCGGCCGTCCTCGCGCTTCTCGGCGATCACGCGCCAGGACTCGAGCCGGAACAGCGGCGCGTAGTCGCCGGTCTCGCGCCGGATCAGCAGGTCGAACGAGCCGTCGGCGGCCTCGAAGTGGAAGCCCTCGTGCTCGAGCTGCTTGACGCGCTCGACGACCCGCGCCGCGGCGCCGGCGTCGAGCTCGACGCCCGTCGCCTCGGCGCGCTGGAGCACCGTGCCCTTGCCGCTCAGCTCGCTGATCAGCACCTCGCGCGCGTTGCCGACGGCGGCGGGGTCGATGTGCTCGAACGTCGCCGGGATCGGCGGCGACGCCGGCCACGTGCATCCCGCCCTTGTGGGCGAACGCGTTCTGGCCGACGTAGGGCGCGTTCGGGTCGGGGACGAAGTTGAGCAGCTCGTCGAGCAGGTGCGACGCCTCGGTCAGCCCGGCGAGGTCGGGGACGCACGGATGGCCGAGCTTGAGCTGCAGGTTGGGGACGATCGAGACGAGGTTCGCGTTGCCGCAGCGCTCGCCGTAGCCGTTCATCGTGCCCTGGACCATGCGCGCGCCGGCGCGCACGGCGGCGATCGAGTTCGCCACGCCGCACTCGGCGTCGTTGTGGCAGTGGATGCCGACCGGGGCGTCGAGCGCCGCGGCGACCGCGGCGGTGGCCGCCTCGACCTCGTGCGGGAGCGACGCGCCGTTCGTGTCGCACAGCGTCACCCACGCGGCGCCGGCCTCGGCGGCGGCGCGCACGCAGCGCAGCGCGTAGTCGGCGTCGTCGCGCCAGCCGTCGAAGAAGTGCTCCGCGTCGTAGACCACCGTCTTGCCCTCGGCGACGAGGAACGCGACCGAGTCCTCGATCATCCGCAGGTTCTCGTCGCGGTCGACGCGGACGACCTTCTCGAGGTGCAGGCCCCAGGTCTTGCCGACGATCGTCGTGACCGGGGCGAAGGAGCCCGCGAGCAGTCGCAGCGCCTCGTCGTCGGCGGCGGCGACGCCGCGCCGGCGGGTCATCCCGAAGGCGGCGATCTCGGCGGTGGCGAACGTCTCCGCCGCCAGCAGGTCGAAGAGCTCGGCCTCCTTCGGGTTCGAGGACGGGAAGCCCGCCTCGATCAGCGGGATGCCGAGCTCGTCGAGCACGTGGGCGACGCGCAGCTTCTCGGACGCCGAGAGCGACATCCCCTCGCCCTGCATGCCGTCGCGCAGGGTGCAGTCGTAGACGGTGACGCGGCTCACGTGGTGTGCGCGGGCGCCTCGACGACGTCGAGCCACTCCGCGTAGCGGTCCGAGCGGCCGTGCAGCGCGTCGTGGAACGCGTCCGACAGCGTGCGGGTGATCTCGCCCGGCTCGCCGGAGCCGACCGGCCGGTCGTCGACCTCGCGCAGCGGCGTCAGCTCGGCGGCGGTGCCGGTCATGAAGATCTCGTCGGCGAGGTAGAGCTCGCCGCGCGCGACGTCGCGCTCCACGACCTCGTAGCCGAGGTCGCGGGCGATCGTGATCACCGACGCGCGGTTGATCCCGCCGAGGATGTCGGCGCTGAAGCCCGGCGTGGCGATCACGCCGTCCTTGACCACGAACAGGTTCTCGCCCGAGCCCTCGCAGACCATGCCGCGGTCGTCGAGCAGGATCGCCTCCTCGTAGCCGGCCTTGGAGACCTCGATCTTGGCGAGCACCGAGTTGACGTACTGGCCGGTCGCCTTCGCCGCCGGGATCACCGAGTCGGACGAGATGCGGCGGAACGAGGAGACCTTGCCGCGGACGCCGCGCTGCTTGCCCTCGTCGCCGAGGTAGGCGCCCCACTCCCAGACCGCGATCGCGACCTCGACCGGGCTGTCGAGCGGGTACAGGCCCATCGGGCCGGCGCCGCGGTAGACGAGCGGGCGGACGTAGCACGAGCGGAGGTTGTTGCGCGCGATCGTCTCGTGCGTCGCCGCGCGCAGCTCCGCGCGCGTGTACGGGATGTCCATCAGGTACATGCCCGCCGAGCGGAACAGGCGCTCGACGTGGTCCGCGTGGCGGAAGATCGCGGTCCCGCGCGGGGTCTCGTAGGCGCGGATGCCCTCGAAGACGCCGGTGCCGTAGTGCAGCGCGTGCGTGAGGACGTGGACCTTGGCGTCCTCCCAGGCGACGAGCTCCCCGTTCATCCAGATGAGGTCCGCTTGCTTCACGCTGCTCACAGCTCCTTCAGGACCGCCTCGGTCATCTCGGCGGTGGTCGCGCTTCCCCCCAGGTCCGCGGTGCGCAGTCCGGCGGCGAGGGCTCGGTCGACCGCCGATTCTAGGGCAGCGGCCTCCGCCTCCAGCGAGAATCCGTGCCGCAGCATCAGCGCGGCGGAGAGGATCATCGCGAGCGGGTTCGCGATCCCGCGGCCGGCGATGTCGGGCGCCGAGCCGTGGACGGGCTCGAACAGGCCGGGGCCGCCGGCGCCGAGCGAGGCGCTCGGGAGCATCCCGAGCGAGCCGGTCAGCATCGCCGCCTCGTCGCTGAGGATGTCGCCGAACATGTTGTCGGCGAGGATCACGTCGAAGTGCCGCGGGGCGGCGACGAGCTTCATCGCCGCCGAGTCGACCAGCTGGTGCTCGAGCTCGACGTGCGGGAACTCCTCCGCGTGGACGCGCGACACGACCTCGCGCCACAGCCGGCCCGTCTCGAGCACGTTCATCTTGTCGATCGACGTCACGCGCGTGCGCGCGGCGTCGAACGCGATCCGCGCGATCCGCTCGATCTCCGGCACGGAGTACTCGCAGAGGTCGGACGCGTAGGTGTCGGTGCGCGACTTCGCGCCGAAGTAGATCCCGCCGGTGAGCTCGCGCACGACGAGCAGGTCGGTGCCGTCGATCAGCTCGCGCTTGAGCGGGCTCGCGTCGTACAGCGCGGGCAGCGGGCGGACCGGGCGCAGGTTGGCGTAGAGCCCGAGCGCCTTGCGGATCCCGAGCAGGCCCTGCTCGGGGCGCGGCGCCGCCGGATCGGTCGAGTCCCACTTCGGGCCGCCGACGGCGGCCAGGAGCACGGCGTCGGCGGCGCGGCAGGCCGCCGTGGTCGCGTCGGTCAGGGCGACGCCCGTGGCGTCGATCGAGGCGCCGCCGAAGACGTGCTCGTCGTAGTCGAAGGAGCCGACGGCGTCGAGGACCCGGGTCGCCGCGGCGAGGATCTCGGGCCCGATCCCGTCGCCGGGCAGGAGGACGATCTGATGGCGTGCCATGCGGCGCGGGAGACTACGCGACGCGGCCGGGCGGCACCGCCGGAGGAAGAAGACGGAGGCGGCCCCGGCGGGTGGGGCCGCCTCCGTGTAACCAGAGTAGGAATCATGACCGGATCTCCAACGGGCACGCGGACGAACCGGGGTCCGCGCCGTGTGGCGCGTGGACGAACGCTCAGCGCGGCGGGCCGATGCGCGGGCCGAGCGCCTCGCGCGCCCGCAGCGCCAGCTCGAGCTCGCCGCGGCCCTCGTCGAGGCTGCGGTCGAGCAGCCGCTGGGCCCGCTGCAGCCGGTACAGCACGGTGTTCTTGTGCGCGTGGAGCCGCTCCGCCGCCCGCCGCGCGTTGCCGCCCTCGGCGAGCCAGGCGAGCAGCGTCTCGCGCAGTCGCGCGGTGCCCTCGTCGGGCGCGGCCAGCGGGCCGAGCGTGCGCTCGACGAAGCGCGCCGAGCCGCTCGTTGTCGCCGCTGAGCAGCGAGACGGCCTCGATCTCCTCGTAGCGGACGACGCCCGAGCGGCCGCCGAGCTCCGCGACGCGGCGGGCCTCGGTCGCCTCCGTGTGGCCGATCCGGAAGCCCTCGAGCCCGTGGGCCGGCGTGCCGAACGCGGCCCCCTGGCCCGCGCCCAGCTTCAGGCCGGCCGCGATCGCGCCGACGTCGGGCTCGCCCGGGGTCCCGATCCAGGCCCAGAGCGTCGCGTGCGTCGGCGCCAGCGTGAGGGCGCGGCCCGCGCCGGCGGCCTCGGCGATCGCGATCGCCCGCGCCTCGAGCCCGTCGTGGGCGGCGGGGTCGCCGCGCTCCCACAGCACGACGGCGAGGACCCAGCGGTCGAGGTCGTAGCCGAGCGCGCGCGACGCCTCGGCGGGATCGGTGACGTCGCCGCCCAGCAGCTCCTGCACGACCTGGGTCCGGCGCGCGAGCGCGCCGCCCATCCAGCGGACCCGCTCGCGGTCGACCTGGCGCATCAGCTCGGCGACGAGGAAGTCCGCGCGCGTGAACACCCGGTCGGAGGAGCGCGCGAGCGCGGCGGTCAGCGGCGGCCCGGCGGGGACGCGCGCGGCGAGCTCCTCCATCCAGGCGCGCCAGAACTCGTTCTGCGCGACGAGGTAGGCGTGGACGAGGTCGCCCGGGTCGACGCCGCGGCGCACCAGCATCCCGGCGAGGCTGAGCGCGTCGGGCGGCACGCCGGTGTCGAGCGGGAGCTCGGGGTCGCCGAGCATCGCGAGCACGTCGGCGAGGTTCGCCTCGGTGCTGCGCTCCAGCGCCAGCCGCAGGTCGGGCTGGGTCCCGAGCGCCGGGAACGCCGCCAGCACGGCGGCGTCGACGCGCGCCGCGAGGGTCCCGAGACCGTCGCGCAGGTCGCCCGCGACGGCCGCGAGGACGCGCTGGGCAGTCGGATCGGCGTGGGCGACCACCTGGGCCACGGTACGACCGTACTCCGATCACGGCCGTGTCACCATCGGGGACGTCTTGCCTGACCGCGCCTCCCCCGCATGACGCGAGCCAGAACCCTGCTCACCGGCGCCCTCGCGGCGCTCCTGCTCGCCCTGCCCGGCTGTGGCGGCGGCGACGACGACCCCGTGCTCGCGCCGCGCGCGGTCGCCAAGTGCTCGTGGTCGTACTTCGGCGACCCCCGCGCCGTCGTCTACGACGCGCACGTCGTCACCGGCTGCATCGGGCTCGACGGGCGGTCGATCGTCGAGGACTACGACCGCGACTCCGGGCAGCGCCGGCTCGACCGCGACATCTTCCCCACGCTCGAGCGCGACGACCACAACAACCCGAGCGTGATCGTCTGGCGCGACCGGCTCTACGCGTTCTCCTCGCCGCACAGCGGCTACACGTTCCCGCTCAACCGCGAGAGCATCGTCCAGTACCGGTCGCGGCCGCTCGGCGACGACGGCCGATGGGGGCCGATCTCCACCGTGCCGAAGGGCAAGGGCTGCGGGCTGGGCTACACCTACCCGAACCTCGTCGAGGCGGGGTCGCGGCTCTACCTGTTCGTGCGCGGGCCGTGCTGGGCGCCGTACTTCACCTACACCGAGGACGGCAAGACGTGGGCGCCGTGGCGGACGCTCGTGCGCAGCCCGCCGGGCCGCTACGGCGAGCACCAGAAGCGGGCGCGGCCCTACGCGAAGTACGCCGAGGGCCCGCGCGAGTCGGTGGTCGCCACGCTGTCCGACGGCCATCCCGCGTCCTACCCCACCAGCCTCTACTACCTGCGGATCGAGGGCGACGCGATCTTCGGCGCGAGCGGGCGGCGCCTGGGCACGTTCGACGACCTGCCGCTGAGGTTCTCCGACCTCGACCGCGTCGAGCGCTACAGCCCGCGCCACGGGCGCGCGTGGCCGATGGACGTCGCCGTCGACCACGACGGCACGCCGGTGATCGTCTACACCGCGCTCTACGACGGCGCCGACACGTTCCGCTACGCGCGCTTCGTCGACGGCCGCTGGCGCTCGTACCGGATCTCGGGCGCGGGCCGGACGCTGTTCCACTACCACAACTCCGGCGCCACCTTCGACCACGGCGAGCCGAGCCGGATGGTGCTGAGCCGCAGCGTCGGCGACCACAACGAGGTCGAGGTGTTCCGGACGCCCGACCGCGGCCGGACGTGGCGCGTGACCGAGGTCACGCGCTCCAAGGCCGGGTTCAACATCCGCCCGGTGATCCCGCGCGGCTACCGCGGGGACGGGCGGACGCTGACCCTCTACGTGAGCGGCGAGGCGAAGGACTACCGCGACTTCGACACGACCGTCGAGATGCGGGAGGTCACCCTCCCGCCGTACGACTAGAGCGCGGTCGTGACCGGCCCGACGCGCTCGCGCTCCGCCTCGTAGGCGGCGATCCGCTCCTCCTGCTGGAGCGTGAGCGCGATGTCGTCGAGCCCCTCCAGCAGGCGCCGGCGGCGCTCCGCGTCGAGGCTGAACGGGACGGCGCGGCCGTCGAAGCGGACCTCGAGCGCCTCGAGGTCGACCTCGGCCTCGCCGGCGGCCATCAGCGCCCGCACCTCGTCCTCCGGCAGGACGACCGGCAGCAGGCCGATCTTCGTGCAGTTGGAGAAGAAGATGTCGGCGAAGCTGGCCGAGACGACCGCGCGGAAGCCGTAGTCCTCGAGCGCCCAGGGGGCGTGCTCGCGGCTGGACCCGCAGCCGAAGTTCGGGCCGGCGGCGAGGATCGGGTTCGACGGCAGGTCCCAGCCCGGCTCCTGCTTCCAGTCGTAGAAGAGGAACTCGCCGAAGCCGGTGCGCTCGACGCGCTTGAGGAACTGCTTCGGGATGATCTGGTCGGTGTCGACGTCGGCGCGGTCGAGCACGCTGACCTTGCCGCTGATCACGACGGGTTCCATGATCAGTTACTCCGCGGGTCGTCCGGACCGCATCGGACGACGGCGTCCAGCTCCAGCTCCTGATGTCGACGAAACGGCCCTCGATGGCGGCCGCGGCGGCCATCTCGGGAGAGACGAGGTGGGTCCGGCCGCCGCGCCCCTGGCGGCCCTCGAAGTTGCGGTTCGAGGTCGAGGCGCAGCGCTCGCCGGGGCTCAGGATGTCCGGGTTCATGCCCAGGCACATCGAGCAGCCGGCGGTCCGCCAGTCGAACCCGGCGGCGGTGAACACGCGGTCGAGGCCCTCGGCCTCGGCCTGGGCGCGCACCTGCTCGGAGCCGGGCACGACCATCGCGCTCGACGTCCGCCGACACCGTGCGGCCCTCGACCACGCGCGCCGCGGCGCGCAGGTCGCCGATCCGGGCGTTCGTGCACGAGCCGATGAAGACGCGGTCGAGCCGGATGTCCTGGATCGGCGTGCCGGGCTCGAGCGCCATGTAGCGCAGCGAGCGCTCGTCGGTCTCGGTGACCGGCTCCGGCACCGCGTCGCCGACGCCGACCACCTGCGCGGGCGTCGTGCCCCAGGTGACGAGCGGCGACAGCGCGCCGGCGTCGACGACGATCTCGCGGTCGAACGCCGCCCCGTCGTCGGTGCGCAGCGCGCGCCAGTCCGCGACGGCGGCGTCGAGGTCGGCCGGCGCGGCGACGCGGCCCTCGAGCCATTCGAAGGTGGTGTCGTCCGGCGCGACCATCCCGGCCCGGCCGCCGCCCTCGATCGTCATGTTGCAGATCGTCATCCGGCCCTCCATCGAGAGCGCCTCGATCGCGGGGCCGGCGTACTCGACGACGTGGCCGGCGGCGCCGTTCGTGCCCATCTGGCCGATCGTGCCGAGGATCAGGTCCTTCGGCGTGACGCCGTGGCCGAGGCTGCCCTCGTAGCGGATCCGCATGCTGCGCGGCTTCGGCTGGTGCAGCGTCTGGGTGGCGAGGACGTGCTCGACCTCGCTCGTCCCGATCCCGAACGCGAGCGCGCCGAACGCGCCGTGCGTGGCGGTGTGGGAGTCGCCGCAGACGATCGTCATCCCGGGCTGGGTGACGCCGAGCTCCGGGCCGATGATGTGGACGATCCCGCGCCGGTCGGAGCCGAGCGAGTAGACCGGGACGCCGAACTGGTCGCAGTTGCGCTCGAGCGTCTCGACCTGGATCCGCGAGAGCTCGTCGGCGATCCGGGCCGCGACGGGGGTGCCGTCGGTCGGGACGTTGTGGTCGGCCGTCGCGAGCGTGCGGTCGGGGCGGCGGACGATGCGGTCGTTGAGCCGCAGGCCGTCGAAGGCCTGCGGGCTGGTCACCTCGTGGACGAGGTGGAGGTCGATGAAGATGAGGCCGGGCGCCACCTCGTGGGCGGACCAGATCTTGTCGAACAGCGTGGTGGCGCTCATGAGCGACGCAGCCCCGCTGACACGATCGCCAGCAGGACGGCCTCCTCCTTTCCGTGGTTCTCGAAGTGGTGCGGCAGATCGGCGTCGAAGGTGACGCTGTCGCCGGCGGCGAGCGCGTGCTCGGCGCCGTCGATCAGCAGGGTCGGCGCGCCGGCCTCGACGATCGTCGTCTCGCGCGCGCCGGCCTCGTGCATCGGCGGGTCGCCCGGGCCGCCCGTCGCGGCGCCGGGCGCCAGCGTGTGGCGCGAGACCTCGGCGCGCTGGCCCGGGAGCGGCGCCGTGAGGACCTCGTAGCGGTGGCCGCCGGCGCCGCCGGAGCGGCGCTCGTCGGCGCGGACGATCGTCACCGTGCCCTGCTCGTCGAGCCGGAGCAGCTGCGAGAGCCGCAGCTCGAGGCCGCCGGCGATCCGCGCGGCGACCTGCAGCGTCGGGCTCGTCTCGCCGCGCTCGACCTGCGAGAGCATCGGCGCCGAGACGCCCGAGCGCTCGGACAGGTCGCGCAGCGAGAGGCCGCCGGCCTCGCGCAGCGCCTTCACGCGCGGGCCGACGGCGACGATGGCGGTCTCCGTCATACGCGCGTACGTTATCACGTACGCGGCGGACGGATCAGCCGCGCACGACGAGCACCGGCCGGTGGCTGATGTGCAGCAGCTTGTTCGGCGTCGAGCCGAGCAGCAGGCTGGTGAGCGTGCGCTGGCCGTAGGAGCCGACGACGAGCATCTGGGCGTCGAGCGAGTCGGCGAGGTTCGACAGCCCCTCGGCGATCCGGCCGGGCACGACCTCCGACCGCGCGGTCACGCCGGCGTCCGCGAGGATCGCGACCGCCTCGGCGGTCACCTGCTCGCCGCGCTCGTGCAGCACCGTGGCGAGATCGCTCACCTCGCCCCCCAGCGGCGACGCCTCGTAGCCGAACGCGACGACGACCTCCGCGCCGAGCAGCGGGGCGATCCGCGCGAGCTCGTGGACCGCGGCGCGGGCGCCCTCGGTCCCGTCGTAGCCGAGGACGATCGGGCCGCTCATGCCACGCTCCGGTCGAGCAGCGCCGGGTCGGCGACCTGGGGCTTGCGGCGGAAGAACTGCGGGTCGTGCATCCGCCAGAACAGCATCAGGACGACCCCGAGGATCAGGAACCCGATGCCGATGACCAGCGGCGGCCCGAGCCCGAACCAGGAGTCGCCGGACTCGGAGTTCTCCGGCTTGGAGAGGTCGATGCACGACTTGACGAAGATGCCCAGCAGCATCAGGCCGCCGAGGAACGGCCCGACCCCGATGAGCAGGAAGATCTTCGCGCTGCGGAACAGCTCGCGGCGGTAGAAGATCGTGCACGCGAACCCGGTGATGCCGTAGTAGAAGGCGATCATCAGGCCGAGCGCCGCGATCGAGTCGAAGAGGATGTTCTCGCTGACGATCGTCAGCCCGACGTACCAGACGATCGAGAGGACGCCCATCAGGATCGTCGCCACGTGCGGGGTCAGGTAGCGCGGGTGGATGTCCCCGAGCGCCTTCGGCATCGCGTGCGCCCGCGCCATCGACAGGCTGGTGCGCGCGGTCGGCAGGATCGTCGTCTGCGTCGACGCCGCCGCCGACGTCAGCACCGCGATGATCAGGATCTTGTCGAGCGGCTCGCCGAACACCTCCTTGCCGAGCACGCTGAGCACGTCGTCCGCGTTGTCGATCAGCTGCTGCGGGCCGCCGTAGGACTGCGCCGCGATCGCGACGATCACGTAGATCAGGAGCAGGATCACGGTCGCGGCGAGCGCCGCCTTGCCCGGCCCCTCGCTCGAGTTCTGGGACTCCTCGTTGACGGTCACCGTGCTGTCCCAGCCCCAGTAGATGAACACCGCCACCAGGACGCCGGCGATCAGCGCGTCGACCGAGTCGATCGCGAACGGGTTGAGCCATTCCGGGCTGAAGTCGACCGCGTTGGGGCCGGCGTCGCCCGTCGCGACCTTGACGAGGGCGACGATCGCGAACAGCCCGAGCGTGATGATCTCGGCGCCGAGCAGGCCGACCTGCGTGCGCGCGGACAGCTCGATCCCGATCACGCAGATCGTGGTCATGATCGCGATCCAGACCACGCCGACGGCGGTCACCGCGACCGTGCTCGCCGCCGCGCTGTCCCAGCCGAAGAGCAGGAACGAGTAGAGCCCCGCGATCTGCGCGAGGTTCGCCATCACGATGACGTCGGCGACGATGATCGCCCAGCCGCCGATCCAGCCCCACCACGGGCCCATCGCGCTTCGAGACCCAGGCGAACGTCGTGCCGCAGTCCGGGTCGGCGCGGTTCATGTAGTAGTACGCCGACGCGATCAGCAGCATCGGGATGAACGCGACCAGCAGGACGGCGGGCGCCTGCAGCCCCACCCCGGCGACGGCGACGACGAGCCCCAGCGACGCGGCGAGCGAGTAGCCGGGCGCCGTCGAGGCGACCCCGATCACGCAGCTCGAGACGAAGCCGAGCGCGTCCTTCTTGAGTCCCTTGTCCCCGACGGCGGGGCCGGGCGGCGTGACGGTGGCCATCGCGCGGATCCTTCACGTCCGCGGGGCCCGCGTCAATGATGCACCGAACGCCGGTGCGCCTACGCTGCCCGGATGCGACCCGATGTGCTGGTCCTCGGCGGGGGCGGCGTGCTCGGCGAGGCGTGGATGCGCTCGTGCCTCGCGGGGCTGGCGGACGGCAGCGGCTGGGAGCCGGGCGACGCCGAGGCGCTGGTCGGCACGTCGGCGGGCTCGATCGTGGCCGCCGCGCTCGCGGCGGGGCGGCGGCCGGCCGCGGCGGGCGGGGTCGCGGAGGCGTGGGAGGAGGCGGCCGGCGCGGCGGACGGCGCCGACCGCGGCGCCGGCCGGGCGAGCGCGCTGCTCGGCGCCGTCGGGCGGGCGGCGAGCGCGGCCGCCGAGCCGGTCGCGCCGGCCGTGGCGGCCGGCATGGTCCCCGCCCGCGCGGCCGCCCGCGCCGGGCTGCTCCGCGCGCGCCGCCCGGCGACGCGCGAGATCCCGCGCCTGCGCGAGGCGCTCGAGGGCCTGGGCGCGCGCTTCGACGGCCGGCTGCGGGTGACCGCGGTCGACCGCGCGAGCGGCCGCCGCGTGGTGTTCGGCGCGCCCGGCGCGCCGGAGGCGGACGTGGTCGACGCCGTGCTCGCCTCGTGCGCGGTGCCGTGGATGTTCCGGCCGGTCGAGATCGGCGGCCGGACCTACGTCGACGGCGGCGTCTGGAGCGCCGCGAACCTCGACGCCGCGCCCGTGCGGCGCGGCAGCGTCGTGCTCTGCCTGCTGCCGACGGCGACGCCGCGGCTCGCGTTCGACCGGCTCGGGGCGATGCGCGGCTTCTCGCGCGCGACGGCCCGCTCGGAGACGCTGATCCTCAGGCGCCGCGGCGCGGAGGTGCGGACGGTCGCGCCCGACGCCGCCAGCGTGGCGGCGATCGGGCCGAGCCTGTTCGACGGCGGCCGCCGCCGGGCGGTGTCGGCCGCGGGCTACGCGCAGGGCCGCGCGCTCGCGGCGGGTGATCGCGCCAACCCCTAGGGGCGGTTGCGGCGCGCCGGCCGCCGCGGATAGCGTCGGCCGGGTCGCCATGCTGCATGCCCCCCGAACGGCGCCTCCGGCTCCTCCTCGCCGGCCACGCGATCCTCAGCGCGGTCCTCGCGTGCCTGTACCTGGCGAGCGGGGACACCGGCGTGCTCGGCGCGCTGCCCAACTCGTTCGCCAAGGACGCGCTGTTCGTCGCGCTGTCGGCGCTCGGCGCCGCCGACGTGCGGCGCCGCGGCTGGTTCGCGCTGCTGATCGCGCTCGCGTACGCCGCGCTCGTCGCCGGCCAGGTCGCGACGCTGCTGTGGGGCGGCGCGCCGGACGTCGACGTGCTCGGCCTCCACGTCTCCGCCACCGTCGCGCTGCTGGCGTGGATGGCGGTCGACGTCGTGCTCGCCGCCTGGTTCTTCGCCTGGTGGGTCGGCGGCGGCCCGCGCCCGCGACGGGCTGCGCTACCTCCACCCCGCCGGCTTCGCCGCGCTGGAGGCGCTCGCCGACGTCGCCATCGAGGGCGACCGCGAGCTGCTCACGCCCGCCGAGGTCGCCCGCAACGTCGACGGCTACCTCGCCGACCTCGACGCGCGCGGCAAGGGCCGGGTCCAGCTCGCGCTGCTCGCCGTCGCCGCATGGCCGCTGCTCACGCTCCGCCCGCCGCTGCCCGCGCTCGACCACGCCGCGCGGCGCGCCTTCCTCGAGCGCCGCGTCGACGCCGTCGCGCGCCGGCGGCTGCCGCGCCCGCTGCTGCCGCTGCTCCAGGCCGCCGTGCGCACGGCCTCGCAGATGTCCTACCTCGGCTACTACGGCGACCGCCGCACCTGGGCGTCGATCGGCTACACGCCGTACGAGCGCCGCCCCGGCGCGACGCCCGCGCCCGCGCCGGCGCCGCCGCGGCTCGCGACGCTGCCGCGGCCGCCGTCCGCGCGCCACGACGTGATCGTCGTCGGCTCGGGCGCGGCCGGCTCGATCCTCGCCGCCCGCTTCGCCGCCGCCGGCCGGCGCGTGCTCGTGCTCGAGCGCGGCCCCCACGTCGACCCGGCCGCCTTCACCGACGACGAGGTGCGCCAGTACCTCGAGCTCTACAACGAGGGCGCGCTCCAGCTCGCGACGAACTTCAGCCTGCAGGTGCTGCAGGGGATGTGCGTCGGCGGCGGCACGACGATCAACAACGGGCTCTGCCTCGACCCGCCGGCCGCCGTGCTCGACGCGTGGGCCGGCGGCCGGGATCGACCCCGGCGGGCCTGCGCGCCGCGATCGCGCGCGTGCGCGCCGACCTCGGCGTCCAGCCGATCCGCGCCGACCGCACCAGCCCCGCTGCGCGCCGGTTCGCGGCGGCGGTGCCGGACGCCGGTCTCCCCGGCCGCGTCGAGCTGATGGACGCCAACATCACGGACGCCTGCCGCGGCAGCGGCTACTGCAACATCGGCTGCGGGTTCGCCGCGCGCCACGCCGCCCTCGACGTCCTCCTCCCCCGGGCCCAGCAGGCGGGCGGGCTCGAGGTGCTCGCCGACTTCGCCGTCGAGCGGATCGAGCGGCGCGGCGCGCCTGGCCACGGGCGTCACGGGCCGCCATCGCGGCGGCGCGCGCGTGACGCTCGCGGCGGAGACGATCGTCGTCGCGGCCGGCCCGATCGGGTCGAGCGGCGTGCTGCTGCGAAGCGGGATCGGCGGCGACGCGGTCGGCCGCGGGCTGCACTTCAACATCAACTCGCCGCTGACCGCCGAGTTCGAGGACGAGGTCGACGCGTTCGCCGGGATCCAGATGTCGCACGCGTACGTCCCGCCCGGCGACCCGCCGCCCTACCTGGTCGAGACGTGGTTCAACCCGCCGGCCACGCAGGCGCTGGCGATGCCGGGCTGGTTCGGCCGCCACTGGGCGCACATGCACCGGTTCCGCCGGATGGCCTGCGCCGGGGTGATCGCGGGCACGACCGTCCCGGGCCGGATCACCGAGTCGCGCGGCGGGCCGGAGATCCATTACGACCCCGCGCCGGAGGACCGCGATCGCGTGCTCGCCGGGCTCCAGGACGCCGGGCGGATCTGGCTCGCGGCCGGCGCGACCCGGGTGATGCCCGCCACCTTCGGGTTCCGCGAGTACGCGAGCGCGGCGGCGCTCGCCCGCCTGCCGGGCGACATCCGCGGCTCCGCCGACCTGCTGCTGACGAGCGCGCACCCGCAGGGCGGCAACGCGATCGGCACCGTCGTCGGCCCCGACTTCCGCGTCGACGGGACCGAGAACGTCTTCCTCTGCGACGCGAGCGCGTTCCCGACCAGCGTCCACGTGAATCCGCAGCTCACCGTGATGGGGCTCGCGGACCACGCCGCGCGGACCGCTGCTGGGCGACCCGGCGCCGCGCGTCGGCCGCGCGGCGCCGGACCCCGCGCCTACGGCGCCGGCGTGAGCTCGCGGTCCTCGGCGTCGGCCGCCGCGTTCACCTTGCGCTCCGCGTTCGAGAGCGCGCGCACGTAGGCCAGCGCGGCGGACTCGATGATGTCGGTCGAGACGCCCTGGCCGGACGCCGTCTGGCCGGCGAGCTCGAGCACGACGCTCGCCTCGCCGAGCGCGTCCTGGCCGCCCGTCACCGCGTCGATCCGGAACTCGCGCAGCCGCGCCTCGCGCTTCGTCGCCGAGTTGATGGCGCGGAAGATCGCGTCGACCGGGCCGTCGCCGGTGAAGTCGCCGAGCAGCTCCTCGCCGTCGGGCGAGCGGACCGACACCCGCGCGTGCGGCGGCCGCCGGTTCGACACGTCGACGTCGAACCACTCGAGCGTGTACGAGCGCAGCGCGTCGCGGAGCTCGTCGGTCACGAGCGCCTCGAGGTCCATCGCCGTCACGGTCTTCTTGCGGTCCGCGAGCTCCTTGAAGCGCTTGAACGCGGTGTTGAGCGCCTGGCCGTCGACCTCGAAGCCGAGCTCCTTCAGCGCGTTGTGCAGCGCGTGCCGGCCGGAGTGCTTGCCGAGCACGAGGTCGTTGCCCTCGAGCCCGATCGTGGTCGCGTCCATGATCTCGAACGTCGTCCGCTCCTTCAGGACGCCGTCCTGGTGGATGCCGGACTCGTGCGCGAACGCGTTGCGCCCGACGACCGCCTTGTTCGGCTGCACCGCATAGCCGGTGAGGCGCGCGACCATCCGGCTCGTGCGCGCGATCTCGCGCGTCTGGACGCCGGTCGCGTAGCCGAGGTGGTCGACCCGCGTGGCGAGCAGCATCACGATCTCCTCGAGCGACGCGTTGCCCGCGCGCTCGCCGATCCCGTTGATCGCGCACTCGACCTGGCGGGCGCCCGCCCGGACGCCGGCCAGCGAGTTCGCGACCGCCAGCCCGAGGTCGTCGTGGCAGTGGACGGAGAGGACGCATCCCCGCAGGTCGGGGACGTACTCGTAGAGCCGGGTCAGGAACGCCGCGTACTCGTCGGGCACGGCGTAGCCGACCGTGTCGGGGATGTTGATCGTCGTCGCGCCCTCGTCGATCGCGATCTGCACCACCTCGGCGGTGAACTCGACGTCCGCGCGGGTGGCGTCCATCGGCGAGAACTCGACGTCCTCGACGAACGAGCGCGCGTGCGCCACGGACGCCCGCGCGCCCTCCTTGACGTCGGCGCGCGTGGACTGGAGCTGGTGCTCGATGTGGATGTCCGACGTCGAGATGAAGGTGTGGATCCGAGGTCGCTCGGCGTCGCGTACCGCCTCCGCGGCACGCTCGATGTCGGGCGCTTGAGCCCGCGCCAGGCCGGTGATCACGGGGCCCTGCACGTCGCGGGCGATCGCCTGGACCGCCTCGAAGTCGCCGGGCGAGGCGATCGGGAAGCCGGCCTCGATGACGTCGACGCCGAGCCGCGCGAGCTGGTGCGCGATCTCGAGCTTCTCGGTCGCGTTCAGCGAGATCCCGGGCGACTGCTCGCCGTCGCGCAGGGTGGTGTCGAAGATGATGACCCGTTCGGGGTCGATGCCCATGGTCTGCTCCTTTGGCTTACCTCGTGGTTCCTTCTCCGGTTGGGTTTGCGGCTACGCGGCCGCCACGCACTATTCCCCCCGAAGGGGGAGGAGAAGGAGGAGCCCGAGGTCGAGGCGGAGCGCCATCGCGTTGCACAGTAGCGACCCACCATCCGTATAGCCAGTGGGTCTAGACCTTTTGTCCGGACTGGACACTCTCAATATTCGCACTGTATGGTGCCCGCCCCAATGGAGCCGGGGGGCAATCCAGACGTCGTCCTGCGTGGGGTCACCAAGCGTTACGGTGATCTGGTCGCGGTCGACGACATCGATCTCGAGGTGCAGCCGGGCGAGTTCCTCGCGCTGCTCGGCCCGTCGGGCTGCGGCAAGACGACGACGCTGCGGATGATCGCCGGCTTCGACGAGCCGACCGAGGGCGAGATCGAGATCGGCGGCCGCTCCGCCGTCGGCATCCCCCCGAACAAGCGCGACGTCAACACGGTCTTCCAGGCCTACGCGCTGTTCCCGCACATGACGGTGCTCGACAACGTCGCCTACGGGCTCAAGCAGCGCAAGGTCGGCAAGGAGGAGCGCTACCGCAAGGCGGCGGAGGCGCTCGAGCTCGTCCGCCTCACCGGGCGCGAGACGGCCAAGCCGGCGCAGCTCTCGGGCGGCATGCAGCAGCGCGTCGCGCTCGCCCGCGCGCTGATCATGAACCCGAAGGTGCTGCTGCTCGACGAGCCGCTCGGCGCCCTCGACCTCAAGCTCCGCAAGGCGATGCAGCTCGAGCTCAAGCGGATCCAGCGCGACGTCGGCATCACCTTCATCGTGGTCACCCACGACCAGGAGGAGGCGATGGCGATGGCCGACCGGATCGCGGTCATGGACGCCGGCCACATCGACCAGCTCGCCGCGCCCTCCGAGATCTACGACCGCCCGGCGACGCCGTTCGTCGCGGACTTCATCGGCGAGATGAACCACCTCGAGGGGACGCTCGAGCGCGACGGCGACCAGCTCGTCGGGGTCGTCGGCCAGGCCCGCTTCGGCATCGGCCGCGTGATCCGCGAGGCCCAGGCCGGGCAGCGCGTGCGGCTCGGCGTGCGGCCGGAGGAGATCCACACGACGACGAGCGGCGAGGGCGTCCCGGCGGACTGCCAGACCGCGATGGTGCTCGGCCACGACGTCCAGGTGGTCGCGAAGCTGGAGACCGGCGACGAGGTCGTCGCCGTGCAGCGCCGCAGCAGCGAGGCGCACGGCCTCAATCCCGGCGACAAGGTGTGGCTCGGATGGAGCCCGACGGCAGCGCTGCTGCTCGGCCCCGCGGACGACGGCTCGGGCGGGCCGCGCCCGGCGGAGCCACTCGAAGTGCAGGCCTGACCCCGAGAAAGGAATTGACGAAGATGGCCGACCGACCCGACGAG
The DNA here is from genome assembly GCA_963791405.1 of uncultured Solirubrobacteraceae bacterium. GTDB lineage: Bacteria > Actinomycetota > Thermoleophilia > Solirubrobacterales > Solirubrobacteraceae > DASQMT01. The sequence goes on from CAWBSJ010000020.1 coordinate 20,168, forward strand.
CTCAACATCCTGGTCCCCGACGAGCAGGTCGCCGCGGTGAACCGCATGGTCACGCGCCGGCAGGCGCTGTACGCCGGCGGTGCAGCGGCGATGGCCGCGTACGCCGCGGGCTGCGGCGGCTCGACCGGAGGCGGCGGATCCGGCGACTCGGGCGGGAGCGGCGGCGGGAACGAGGAGGCCTCGGCCGAGAAGCCGCCGACCCCGGCGGACGGCCAGGTCGAGGACGGCGACCTGCTGCTGGCCAACTGGGTCGACTACTCCGATCCCGGCGAACTACAAGGGCTACGCGAAGGAGTACGGCCCGACGGTCAAGGTCTCGGGCTTCGGCTCGAACGACGAGATCCTCGCCAAGCTGCGGGCGGGCGGCTCGAAGTACGACGTCATCTCCCCCACGGGCTACGCGGTGAAGACGATGGCGGACCTCGGGCTGATCATGCCGCTGACGCACGAGCTGATCCCGAACATCGTCGAACCTCTCGCCGGCGTTCACGCAGACCGACTACGACCCCGGCAACAAGTACTCGGTGCCGAAGGACTACGGCATCACCAGCTTCTACTGGCTGACCGACAAGGTCTCGGAGAAGCCGGCCTCGATCAAGGAGGCGTTCGACCTCCTCAAGACGCCCGGGATGGCCGACAAGAAGGTCAACTTCCTCGAGGGCGGCACGCAGATCATGGCGCTCGCGCTGGCGGCGCTGGGCTACTCGATCAACACCGAGGACCAGAAGGAGATCGACGAGGCCAAGCAGCTCCTGATCGACGTCAAGCCGAACGTCGACACCGTGAGCTCGACCTTCATCGAGCGCGCCGAGCGCGGCGAGATCGACTTCGGGATGGGCTGGAACGGGGACATCCGGCGCGCGATCGCGTCGCTGGCCAAGAAGGACCGCGAGATGGTCTTCCTCGTGCCCGAGGGGCCGACGGAGTACTGGGTCGACAACTGGGTCATCCCGGCCGACGCGCAGCACCCGGTCGCCGCGCACAAGTGGATCGACTACGTGCTCGAGCCGGCCGCCGCGGGCCGCGAGATGAACTACCACCAGTACCCCGTGCCGGTGAAGGACATCAAGGGCGTCGACCCCGAGCTGGCCAACGACCCGGTGATCAACATCACCGACGCGCAGATCGAGGGCTACGAGTCCCAGATCGAGACCGCGCGCAGCCTCCAGCAGCGCAACCGCGCCTACACGGAGTTCAAGGCCGCCTGACGATGGCGGTGGCCGACGCCACCACCGCGACCGCGACGGCGCGGCCGCGCGGCCGCGCGCTCGGCGCCCTCGCGGGGCTGCTGCTGCTCGCGGTCGCGGTCGGGATCTTCACGCAGCTCGGCAACCTCGGGCTCGGGCTCGCGCCCGCGGTCCTGCTGCTGCTGGTCTCGATCCCGCTGTTCCTGCTCGCGGGCGCCTGGATCCGGCGCGCGACGCGGACCGACCGGCTCGACCCGACGGGCTACCCGTTCCAGCTCGCGTACCCGTCGCTCGCGTACTACTGCGCGTTCTTCCTCGTCCCGCTGTTCTTCCTCTGCCTGTTCGCGGTCGCGACGCCGGTCGGGTTCGGCGGCGTCGAGTACGGGTTCGACCTGAGCAACTTCGAGGCGGCGCTCGACCCGCTCTACATCGACACGTTCCTGCGCACGCTGCGGACGGCGGCGATCGGCACGCTCCTGATCGTCCTCGTCGGCTATCCGCTGGCGTACTGGATCGCGCGCTACGCGCCGGAGAACCGGCGCGGGCTGTTCCTCGCGCTGATCATCGTGCCGTTCTGGACGTCGTTCCTGATCCGCACGTACTCGTTCCTGATCGTGCTCTCGCCGGAGTTCTTCCTCTCGGACTGGCTGCAGACGCTGCACATCACCGACGCGCCGCTGAACATCCTCTACACGACGCAGGCGATCCAGCTCGGGCTCGTCTACAACTACCTGCCGCTCTTCGTGCTGCCGCTCTACGCGACGCTCGAGCGGATGGACTGGCGGCTCGTCGACGCCGCGACGGACCTCGGCGCGAGCCAGTGGGCCGCGTTCCGCCAGATCACGCTGCGGCTGACCGCGCCGGGCCTGATCACCGGCACGCTGCTCGTGTTCATCCCGATGATGGGCGAGTACGTGATCCCGCTGATCCTCGGCGGCGGCCGCGTGGACTTCATCGGCAACGTGATCCAGCGCACGTTCCTCGAGGCGCAGGACTACGCGCTCGGCTCGGCCCTGTCGCTGCTCGTGATGGCGGCGCTGTCGTTCTTCGTCGCGCTCTACCTCTACCTCTCGACGCGCACGGAGCAGGAGTACGGTGGCTGACGCGGTCCGCAAGACCGGCGCCTTCTTCGGCGCGCTGCTGTTCGTCTTCGGCGCTGATCGCGGTCTTCGCGTTCCTCGCGGGGCTGGCCGGCGGGGAGATCTCGGCGCGCGGCGCGATCGCGGTGGTGATCGGCGTGGCCGCGATCGTCCTCGTCCCGCGCTGGCTCTCGGTCCCGCGGCTGCTCGGCGGCTACAGCGCGCTCGTCTACATCTTCCTGTTCTTCCCGATCGTGATCGTGGTCATCTTCGCGTTCAACTCGGGCAACAACGTGGCCTCGTTCGCCGGCTTCTCCACGAAGTGGTTCAAGGCCGCGCTCCAGGACGACTCGATCACCTCCGCGATCACGCGCTCGCTGCAGATCGCGTTCGCGTCGGCGATCGTCGCGACGGTGTTCGGGACCGCGGCGGCGCTCGCGCTCGCGCGCGTCAGCCGGCGGGTGCGCAACCCGTTCGACGTGCTCGTCTTCCTGACGCTCGTCGTGCCCGAGCTCGTGATCGCGGTCTCGTCGCTGATCTTCTTCGTCAACGTCGGCTTCGAGCTCGGGCTCGTGACGATGTTCATCGCGCACACGACGTTCAACGCGTCGCTCGTGCTGCTCGTGGTCCGCGCGCGCTTCGTCTCGATGGGGACGTCGCTGCAGGAGGCGAGCATGGACCTCGGCGCGTCCGCGCGTGGCGACGTTCCGGCAGGTCACGCTGCCGCGGCTCGCGCCCGCGATCGTGGCCGGCGCGATGCTCTCGTTCACGTTCTCGTTCGACGACGTCGTGATCTCGAACTTCACCTCGGGCGCCGGCAACGACACCTGGCCGCTGCGGATCCTCTCCGGCATCCGCTTCGGCCTGCGCCCCGACCTCAACGCCGCCGCGACGATGATGCTCGCGATCACGCTGCTCGGGCTCGGCGGCGCCGCGCTGATCCTGCGCCGGGCGGCGCGCTCGGAGGGCGCCGCCGACCCGGGGATCGCGCTGACCGGGACCGGGAACGGCGAGACGCGTGGCTGAACGCCGGACCGGCCTCGTCTTCGACGAGCGCTGCGTCCGCCACGACCCGCCCGGCGGGTGGCCGGCGGGCGGGCAGCCGGACTGGGCGCCGATCCCCGCCTTCGAGCGGCCCGAGCGGCTGACCGAGACCTGGCGCGTGCTCGCGGGCAGCGGCGTGCTCGACGCGGTGACCGAGCTCGAGGCGCGCTTCGCGACGGAGGACGAGCTGCGGCTCGCCCACACCGGCGCGCACGTCGAGGCGGTGCTCGCGGCGGTGTCGAGCGGCGAGCGGATGGAGGTCGGGGACGGCTCGTGGACCGGGCCGGGCACGCACGCGGCGATGCTGCTGGCCGCCGGCGGCCTGCTGCGCGCCGTCGAGGCGGTGCTCGACGGCGAGCTCGACAACGCGTTCGCGCTGCTGCGCCCACCGGGCCACCACGCCGAGCGCGGCGCGGCGATGGGCTTCTGCCTCGTCAACAACGTCGCGATCGCCGCCCGCTGGGCGCAGCGCGAGCGCGGGATCGAGCGCGTGGCGATCGTCGACTGGGACGTGCACCACGGCAACGGGACGGAGGAGATCTTCCTCGACGACCCGTCGGTGCTCACCGTCTCGCTGCATCAGGACGGGCTCTACCCGGAGCACACCGGGGGGCTGGAGGTGGCGGGCGCGGTCAACGTGCCGCTGCCGCCCGGGACCGGCGACGCGGGCTACGCGCTCGCCTTCGACGCGGTCGTCGCGCCCGTCGTGCGGCGCTTCGCGCCCGGGCTGATCCTGATCGCGGCCGGCCAGGACGCGTCGGCGACCGACCCGCTCGGGCGGATGTCGATCACGGTGCCCGGCTTCCGCGCGCTCGACCGACCGCGCCGTCGGGCTGGCGGGCGAGCTGTGCGGCGGCCGGCTCGTCGCGGCGCTCGAGGGCGGCTACTCGCTGCTGCACCTCCCGCTCGCCAACCTCGCGATCCTCGAGGGGCTCGCGGGACTGCCCGCGAGCTTCCCCGACGACCCGGTCGGGGCCGACACGCCGCGCGGGCTGCGCGACGTCGAGCGGGCCGCGGTCGACGCCGCCGTCCGGACCCACCTCGGCTGATGCTGCACGACGCCCACGGCTTCTGGATCGCCGACGCCGGCAGCCCGGCGCCGCAGCCGGCGCTGACCGGCGAGGAGCGCGCGGACGTCGCGATCGTCGGCGGCGGCTACGTCGGGATGTGGACCGCCTGGCACGTGCTCGAGGCCGCGCCGGACGCGCGCGTCGTGCTCGTCGAGGCGGCGCGCTGCGGGCACGGGCCGAGCGGCCGCAACGGCGGCTTCGTCTCCAGCCTCGACCTCAGCCTGCCCGTCGCTGCGCGCCGACCTCGGGGACGCGCCGGCGCGCGCCTGGGTCGAGGCGGCGCACGCGACCGTCGACGCGATCGGCGCCTGGTGCGAGGCCGAGGGCGTCGACGCCTGGTACCGCAAGGCCGGCGAGCTCGTCGTCGCGACGGCGCCGGCGCAGGACGCGGTCAGCGCGGACGCCGTCGACGGCGCGGCGGTGCGCGCGGTCGACGCGGCGGGCGCGCAGGCGATCTGCGCCTCGCCGGTGTTCCGCGGCGGCGTGTTCGTCCCGCAGACCGCGACCGTCCACCCCGCGCGGCTGGCCTTCGGGCTGCGCGAGCGGCTGCTCGCCCGCGGGGCGCGGATCTTCGAGGGCACGCGCGCCACGGCGGTCCGCAACGACCCGGCCGGGATCGCGATCCTGACCGCGGCCGGGGGCCGCGTGCGGGCGCCGATGGCGGTCTTCGCGCTCAACGCGGCGACCGGGGCGCTGCCGCCGCTGCGCAACCGGCTGACCGTCTCGTCGAGCCACATCGTCTGCACGGAGCCGGTCCCGGACGTGCTCGACGCGCTCGGCTGGCGCGGCGGCGAGTCGATCTCCGACGGGCGGGCGCTGCTGCACTACCTGCGCACGACCCGCGACGACCGGATCGTCTTCGGCTGGGCCGGCGGGCGGATGGCCGCCGGGGTGCGGACGCGCGGCCGGATGGACGTCGACCCCGGCGTGATCGCGCAGGTGCGGCGCGACCTCGTCCGCTTCTTCCCGGCGCTGGAGGGCCGCCGGATCACCCACGCGTGGGGCGGGCCGATCGACGTCTCCCCCACCCACCGCCCCGCGATCGTGGGGATGCAGGGCCTGCCGGCGTGGGCGGCGTTCGGGTTCACCGGCAACGGCGTCGCGCCCTCGCACCTGTTCGGCCGGGCGCTCGCCGCGCTGGCGCTGGACCGCCGCGACCCGGTCACGCGGCTCCCGTTCGTCGACCCGCCGCCGAAGTCCGTGCCGCCCGAGCCGCTGCGGATCGCCGGCGCCGCGCTGCTGCGGCGCGCGCTCGCGCGCAAGGAGGCCGCGGAGGAGGCGGGCCGCACGCCCGACCCGGTCGCGGCGGGCCTCGCCGCGCTGCCCGGGAGGCTCGGGCTGCACATCGTGCGCTGAACAGCGCACGAACCAACCAATTTGTACAGAACGACCAACATCGGGCCGGCGCTTGCCGCTAGCCTCGGATGAGCATGGACGTTCTCATCGCCGGCGGCCACGGACAGGTCGCACGTCGCCTGATCCGCCTCCTGGCGCGCGACGGTCACACCGCGCGCGGGCTGATCCGCAACCCGGACCACGCCGCCGACCTCGAGGCCGACGGCGGCGTGCCCGTCGTGTGCGACCTCGAGCGCGAGGATCCCACCCCGCACGCGCGCGGCGCCGACGCGATCGTCTTCGCCGCCGGCGCCGGTCCCGGCTCCGGGCCCGAGCGCAAGCAGACCGTCGACCTCGGCGCGGCCGTCAAGTGCATCGAGGCCGCGCGGGCGGCCGGCGTGGCGCGCTTCGTCATCGTCTCGTCGATCGGCGCGCAGGATCCGGACGGCGGGCCCGAGGCGATGCGCACCTACCTGCGCGCGAAGGCGGACGCCGACGCCGCCGTCGCCGCGAGCGGGCTCGACTGGACGATCGTGCGCCCCGGCAGCCTCACGAACGACGCCGGCACCGGGCCTGGTCGACGTCTCCACCGCGCTCGGCCGCCGCGGCCCCGTGGCGCGCGACGACGTCGCGCTCGTGCTGCTCGAGACGCTGCAGGCGCCCGTCCACCGCCGGTCTCACCTTCGAGGTCTTCGCCGGGAACGTCCCCGCCGGCGAGGCCGTCAGGAAGCTCCAGCCCCCCGACCCCGTCACCTCATCATGAAACGAATCGTCGAGCAGCACCTCGCCCGCCTGCGCAAGGCGCAGCGCGACCCGCGGGAGCAGGAGAAGCTCCGCGCGCACCTGATCTCCGAGCTCTACCCCGAGCCCGCCGCGCCGCTCAAGCCGACGCGGCAGGAGCGGATCCCCGCCGAGGCGCCGGACTGGTACTTCGAGGCCGAGCTCAAGCGCTCGGGCCTGTGGGAGATGATGGAGCGCTGCTACCCGACGGCGCAGTCGCAGTCGCAGTAGCCCGCGGCTAGAGCGAGACCGCGCGACCGGCCAGGAAGCCCTGCGAGGCGGCGATCTCGTCGACGATCGCGCGCGGGACCGGCGAGTCGGTGGTGACCACCATCACCGCGACCTCGTTCCGGCGCCCGTCCTCCCCCGGCGACTGGCGGCCGACGGCGGCGGACGAGATGTTCACGCCGCGCGTGCCGAGCACGGTGCCGACCCGGCCCATCATGCCCGGGAGGTCGACGTAGCGGAACAGCGCGAGGTGCGCGCCCTCGTCGAGCTGGAGGTTGAAGCGGTTGCCCCACGCCTCGAGCAGGTGCGGGCGCTCCTGGCGGCCGAGCGTCGTGCCGACGACCCGGAAGCGCTCGCCGCCGCCCGCGACCGTGACGCGGAGCAGGTCGGTGAAGTCGCGCGCGGCGGTCTCGGTCCGCTCGGAGACGCCGATCCCGCGCTCCTCGGCGAGCGTCGGCGCGTTGACGAGGTTGACCTCCTCCTCGCAGTGGCCGGCGAGCACGCCCTGGAGGACGGCGAGCGTCAGCAGCCGGGTGTCGCGCTCGGCGATCCGGCCGAAGTACTCGATCTCGAGCCGGTCGACGCCGGAGCCCTCGGCGAGCGTCATCGCCAGCCGGCCGAGCCGGCCGGCGAGCGGCAGGAACGGGCCGAGCACCTCCATGTCCTCCGGGCCGACCGCGGGGATGTTCACCGCGGTGCGAGACCACGCCGCCGGTCAGCGCCGCGACGACCTGCTCGGCCGTCTGCACCCCCGCGCGATCCTGCGCCTCCGTGGTCGACGCGCCCAGGTGCGGGGTCACGACGACGTTCGGGTAGCCGTCGAACAGCGGATAGTCGGTGATCGGCTCGCTCGGGAACACGTCCAGCGCCGCGCCCGCGACCTTGCCGCTGTCCAGCGCGTCCTTGAGCGCGGCGTCGTCGATCAGCTCGCCGCGCGCGCAGTTGATGACCCGCACCCCGTCGCGCATCGCCGCGAACGCCTCCGCGTCCAGGAACCCGCGCGTCTCGGCGGTCCTGGGCAGGTGGATCGTCACGAAGTCGGCCTGCGCGTAGAGCTCGGCGGGCGTGTCGGCCTTCTCCGCGCCGAGCTCGCGGAAGCGCTCCGCGCTCACGAACGGGTCGAACCCCACCACGTGCATGCCGAAGGCCCGCGCGCGGGCGGTCACGAGCTGGCCGATGCGGCCGAACCCGAGCACCCCGAGCGTCTTCTCGTACACCTCGACGCCGCCGAACCTCGACCGCTCCCAGCGGTGATCGGTCAGCGACGCATGCGCCTGCGGGATGTTCCGCGCCAGCGCCAGCATCAGCGCGATCGTGTGCTCCGCCGCCGCGACGATGTTCGACTGCGGCGCGTTCGCGACGATGATCCCGCGCTTGGTCGCCGCCTCCACGTCGACGTTGTCGACCCCGATCCCCGCCCGGCCGATCACCTTCAACCGGTCCGCCGCGCGCGATCACGTCCGCGGTCATCCGCGTGGCCGACCGGATCAGGATCCCGTCGTAGCCCGCGATCCGCTCCGCCAGCTCCTCAGGCGACCAGCCCACCCCCACGTCGACCGCGAACCGATCGCGCAGCAGATCCACACCGGAATCGGCGATCTGCTCGGCGACGAGGACGCGGTACTGCTCGCCCAGGAGGCTCACGCGGCGGCGAGCACGCCGGCCTCGAGGAAGACCCGCTGCGCGGCGCCGACGCCGGTGCCCTGCTCGACCTCGTGGCCGAGCTGCTGCAGCACGATCTCGAGGCCCGAGAGCGACGTGAGGATGTCGAACGCGCCGAAGTAGCCGCAGTGGGCGATCCGCAGGATCCGGCCCTTGAGGTCGTCCTGGCCGCCGTTCGCGGTGATCCCGAGCTTGCGCAGCGCGCCCGGCACCTTGCCGCCGTCGACGTCGCCGGGCAGCTCGATCGCGGTCACGACCGTGGAGCGCTCGTCGGGGTCGCCGTAGAGGTCGAGCCCGAGCGCGAGCGCCCCGGCGCGGGTGGCGCGGGCGAGCACGTCGTGGCGCGCCCAGACGTCCTCGAGGCCCTCCGCCTCGATCATCTCGAGCGCGACGTCGAGGCCGAGGAAGAGCGACACGGCGGGCGTGAACGGGCTCGCGCCGCCGGCCTGGCTCTTCGCCGTCTTGCCCCAGTCGAAGTAGTAGCGGCCGCCGCCGTGGGCGTTGGCGGCGTCGAGGGCGCGCGGCGAGACCGACGCGAAGGCGAGCCCGGGCGGCGTCATCAGCGCCTTCTGCGAGCCGGCGACGACCACGTCGACGCCCCACGCGTCCTGCTCGAGCCGCGCGGCGCCGAGGCCGGAGACGGCGTCGACGACGAGCAGCGCGCCGTGGCGGCGGACGACCTCGGCGATCGCCTGGATGTCGTGGACGACGCCGGTCGAGGTCTCCGACAGCGTCGTGAAGACCACCTCGACGTCCGGGTGCTCGCCCAGCAGGCGGTCGAAGTCGGCGGGGTCGAAGCGGACGCCCCAGCCCGGCTCGTGGCGGACGAGGTCGGCGCCGTAGGCCTCGCAGAGCTGGATCCAGCGCTCGCCGAACTTGCCCGACGCGGCGGCCAGCGCCTTCGTGCCGGGGCGGACGAGGTTGGCGACCGCCGACTCCATCGCGCCCGAGCCGCTCGCGGCGAACGCGAGCACCGGGTTCTCCGTCCGGAAGACCTGCGGCAGGCGGCCGAGCACCCGCTCGTAGAGCGCGTCGAAGGCGGGCGCGCGGTGGTAGAGCATCGGCGCCGCCATGGCCTGCGACACCGCCGGCGGGACGGGCGTCGGGCCGGCGGTCATGAGGTACTGCTTGATGAACGGGTTCGCGGTCACGGGAGCCTTGGGGAGGTCGGGTACGAGCCGCCAGTGAGCCTAGCGGCCGTCCAGGACCCGCCCGCGCGCTAGCCCGCCTGGAACTCGGTGTCGATCCAGTCCATCATCGAGCGCAGCTCCTTGCCCTCGCGCTCGATCTGGTGGCCCTGGCCCTCCTTGCGCATGCGCTGGAAGTTCTCCTGGCCGGCGCGGTTCTCCGCGATCCACTCGCGCGCGAACGCGCCGGACTGGATCTCGCCGAGGATGTCGCGCATCGCCTGGCGGGTCGTCTCGGAGATCACGCGCTTGCCGCGCGTGAGGTCGCCGTACTCGGCCGTGTTGGAGATCGAGTAGCGCATCCCGGTGATGCCCTTCTCGTACATCAGGTCGACGATCAGCTTGAGCTCGTGCAGGCACTCGAAGTAGGCCAGGCGCGGGTCGTAGCCGGCGTCGACGAGCGTCTCGTAGCCCGCGGTCACCAGCTCGGACACGCCGCCGCAGAGCACGGCCTGCTCGCCGAACAGGTCGGTCTCGGTCTCGTCCTTGAACGTCGTCTCGATGACGCCGCCGCGGGTGCAGCCGATGCCCTTCGCGTAGGCGAGCGTGAGCGCCTGGGCGTTGCCGGTCGCGTCCTGCTGGACGGCGATCAGCCCGGGGACGCCCGAGCCCTCCGTGTACTGGCGCCGGACGAGGTGGCCCGGGCCCTTGGGGGCGACGAGCGCGACGTCGACGTCCGCGGGCGGCTCGACCTCGCCGTAGTGGATCGAGAAGCCGTGGCCGAACAGCAGCAGGTTGCCGGGCGCGATGCCGTCCGCGATCTGCGCGCGGTAGATCTCGCCGTGCTTCTCGTCGGGCAGGAGCACCATCACGACGTCGCCGCGCGAGGCGGCCTCGGTGATGTCGGCCACCTCGAGGCCGGCGTCCTTCGCCTTCGCGACGGAGCCGGAGTCGGGCCGCAGGCCGACGACGACGTCGACGCCGGAGTCCTTGAGGTTCAGCGAGTGGGCGTGGCCCTGCGAGCCGTAGCCGATGATCGCGACGGTCTTGCCGTCGAGGAGCGTGAGGTCTGCGTCGTCGTCGTAGAACATTGGGCGCGTCAGGCTACTAAGTTGGCGTCCATGACCCACCAGATCAGCGTCGCCGCCGCGCCCGAGGCCGCGTTCGCCGCGTTCACGGAGCGCATGACCGCCTGGTGGCCGCCCGAGTACACGTGGTCGCAGCGGGTGCTGCAGGAGATCGGGATCGAGCCGCGCGAGGGCGGTCACTGCTTCGAGACCGGGCCGCACGGGTTCCGCTGCGACTGGGGGCGCGTCGTGACGTGCGAGCCGCCGGCGCGGATCGCCTTCACGTGGCAGATCAGCGCGCAGCGGCTCCCGCAGCCGGACCCGGCGCAGGCGAGCCTGGTCGACGTCCGCTTCGCGCCCGAGGGCGACGGGACGCGCGTGACGGTGGTCCACCGGCACTTCTCGCGCCACGGCGACGGCGCGGCGGAGTACGAGGCGGCGATGAACTCCGGCCAGGGCTGGCCGCTGCTGCTCGAGCGCTTCGCCGGCGTCGTTCTAGGCCGTCGCCCAGGCGACCCAGGTCCGCGCCGGGAGGCGCAGCGTCCCGTCGTCCTGGCGGAAGCGCGCCGCGTGCTCGTCGAGCCGCTCGGCGATCCGCGTCGACGACGTCCTCGGGCGCGCCCTCGAGCGCCGTCGCGAAGCGGTTCGAGCACGCGATCGTCTGGGTCCACCAGTCGGCCGGCGAGCGGAAGTCGACCGGGAAGTCGAGCGGCTCGACGTGGTGCTCGGAGAAGCCGGCGTTCTCGAGCTGCTCGGCGATCACGCCCTCGCGCGCCCAGCGGAACGGGCCCGGCAGGTCCGGGTCGGGCGCCTCGCCGAGCCCGGCGGCGACCGCCTCGCGGCCCGGCAGCGACTGCCACGGGTTCGCGTCCGGCGCCGGCCCACGCGGCGAGCGCGACGCGCCCGCCCGGCCGCAGCACCCGGCGCGTCTCGCGCAGCGCGTGCTCCGGGTCGGCCATCAGCATGTAGCCCCAGCGGCAGAGCACGCCGTCGAGGCTGCCCGGCCTCGAGGTCGATGCTGGTGTCGGCGTCGATCTGCTTGAAGCGGACGTTCGTGATCCCGAGCTCCTCGGCGCGCCGCTGCGCGGCCTGCAGCATCTCGGGCGCGAAGTCGGACGAGATCAGCGTCCCGGCCGGCGCGATCAGCTCCGCGGCGAGCAGCCCGGTGTCGCCGGTGCCGGCCGCCAGCTCGAGCAGCGACTGGCCCGGCTGGGGGTCGATCGCGTCGATCATCCAGGCCGCGACGGGCATCGTGCGCGTGCGCAGGGCCTCCTGCTGCGACGCCCAGCCCTCGGCCTGCGCGCCCCAGCGCTTGCGGCTCTCGCTGCGGAAGTCGTCGGGGAGCGCCACGGCGGCTGACGCTAGCGCAGGTCCGCGCGCCGCACCTTGCCCGAGGCGGTGCGCGGCAGCTCGCCGACGAGCTCGAACGCCTTCGGCACCTTGAACGGCGCGAGCCGCTCGAGGCAGTGGAGGCGGAGCGCGGCGGCGTCGGGTGCGGCGCCGTCGCGCGGGACGACGAGCGCGACGATCGCCTCGCCCCAGATCGGGTGCGGGCGGGCGAAGACGGCGGCCTCGGCCACCCCGGGGTGCTCGGCCAGCACCGCCTCGACCTCGGCCGGGGCGACGTTCTCCCCGCCGGTGATGATCACGTCGCCCTTGCGGCCGGTGACGATCAGCCGGCCGCGCTCGTCGAGCCGGCCCAGGTCGCCGGTGCGGACGCCGCCGAGCGCGTTCACGGTCGCCCCGGAGACGATGATCTCGCCGTCCTCGGCGATCGCGACGCCGACGCCCGGGAGCGCGCGGCCCGTGGTCTCGAGGTCGCCGGGCTCGGCGACGCAGACCGTGGAGCAGGCCTGCGTCAGCCCGTAGCTCGGGCAGACCGGGAACCCGGCGGCGCGGGCGCGCTGGAGCAGCGCGCGCGGCATCGGCCCGCCGCCGAGCAGGATCCGCCGCAGGTCCGGCCCCGGGCGTCGCGCCGGCGTCGAGCAGCCGCTGCAGCTGGGTCGGGACGAGCGAGGCGAGCGTGATCCCCGGCTCGGACACGCGCTCGGCCGGGCCCAGCACCGCGGTCGTCGCCATCAGCGCCGAGCGCAGGACGACCATCAGCCCGCCGACGTGCGAGAGCGGCAGCGGGTCGAGCCAGCGCTCGTCGTCGGCCAGCTCCATCGCCGCCGCCAGCCCGCGCGCGTTCGCGCGGACGTTGCCGAAGCTGATCTCGACCGGGCGCGGGCGGCCGGTCGTGCCCGAGGTGTGGACGATCAGGGCGGTCGCGTCGAGCGGCGCGGGCTCGGGGAGCTGGAAGACGCCGGACTCGCCGCGCAGCGGGCGGCTGACGGTCTCCTCGACGTCGCGCAGGAGCGCCGCGCGCTCGCGCTCGGCCAGCCGCGGGTCGACCGGCACGACCGGCGCGCCGAGCAGCAGGCAGCCGTGCAGCGCCTCGACGAACGGCAGGCCGGGGTCGAGCGCGAGGCCGACCGCGACGCCGCGGCGCACGCCGCGCATGTGCAGCGCCCCGGCCGCGCGGACCGCGCGCAGCAGCAGCTCGCGGTACGTGACCGATTCGCCCGCGTCCTCGACCGCGATCCGGTCGGGACGGCGCCCGGCGGCGCCCGAGAGCCAGTGTCCGAGGTCCATGTGGTCGAGAGGAGAGGCTAATGTCACCGGCCGTGAGCGTGGACTGGACGCCGGCCGGCGACTACGAGGACATCCGCTACGAGCTGTCGGGCGACGGGATCGCGAAGATCACGATCGCGCGGCCCGAGGTCCGCAACGCGTTCCGGCCGCAGACGCTGATCGACATCTCCGACGCGCTGACGCGCGCCCGCGAGGACGGCGACGTCGGCGTGATCATCCTCACCGGCGAGGGCCCGGACGCGTTCTGCTCCGGCGGCGACCAGCGCGTCCGCGGCGACACCGGCTACGTCCCCGAGGGGGCGGCGGTCGGCCGCTTCCACGTGACCGACCTGCACGTCCAGATGCGGCGCCTGCCGAAGCCCGTCGTGGCGATGGTGGCCGGCTACGCGATCGGCGGCGGGCACATCCTCCACCTCGTCTGCGACCTCACGATCGCCGCCGACAACGCGCGCTTCGGGCAGACCGGGCCGCGCGTCGGCTCGTGGGACGGCGGCTACGGGACCTCGCTGCTGCGCGACCTCGTCGGGACCAAGAAGGCGAAGGAGTTCTGGCTGCTCTGCCGCCAGTACGACGCCGACGCAGGCGCTCGAGCTCGGGCTCGTCAACACGGTCGTCCCGCTCGACCGGCTCGAGGACGAGACCGTGGCGTGGTGCCGCGAGATGCTCGCCCTCTCCCCCTTCGCGCTGCGGCTCGCCAAGGCGAGCTTCAACGCGCACGAGGACGGCTACGCCGGCCTCCAGCAGCTCGCGCACGACGCCAACCTCCTGTTCTACGGCAGCGAGGAGGCCGCCGAGGGGCGCGAGGCCTTCAAGGCGAAGCGCAAGCCCGACTTCTCGCGCTTCCCCCGCCGGTCGTGAACGTCGCCGAGCGTCCATCCGCCGCGCGCATCTGGCTGATGGCCGCGCGGCCGCGGACGCTGCCCGCGGCGGTCGCGCCGGTGCTCGTCGGCACCGCGCTGGCGGCGACCGAGGGCACGTTCAAGGTCCTCACCTTCCTCGCCGCGCTGATCGGCGCGCTGTTCATCCAGGTCGGGACGAACCTCTCCAACGACTACTCCGACGCGCGCCGCGGCGCCGACACCGAGGACCGGCTCGGGCCGGTGCGCGTGACCGCCGGCGGGCTCGTGCCGCCGCGCCAGGTGCTGCGGGCGACCTACATGGCCTTCGGCGATCGCGGTGCTCGCCGGCGTCTACCTGATCGCGACCGCCGGCTGGGAGCTGCTGCTCGTCGGCGCGGCGTCGATCCTCGCCGGCGTGCTCTACACGGGCGGGCCGCGGCCGTACGGCTACGAGGGCCTCGGCGAGGTGTTCGTGTTCCTGTTCTTCGGCGTCGTCGCCGTCGCCGGCTCCTACTTCGCGCAGGTCGAGCGGCTCGAGTGGGAGGCGCTCGTGCTCGCCGTGCCGGTCGGGCTGCTGGCGAGCGCGATCCTCGTGGTCAACAACGTGCGCGACCTGGAGACCGACCGGCGGGCGGGCAAGCGGACGCTCGCGGTGCGGCTCGGCCGCGACCGCGCGCGGGCGCTGTTCGTGGCGATGGTCGTGCTGCGCGTTCGTGACCGCGCCGCTGCCGTGGATCCTCGGCTCGCTGTCGCCGTGGCTGTTCCTCTCGTGGCTGGCGATCCCGCTCGCGATCCCGCTGGTCGGGACCGTGCGGACGCGGACCGACGGCCCGTCGCTCAACGGCGCGCTGGCCGCGACCGGGCGCCTGCAGCTCGTGTTCTGCGTGCTGCTCTCCGCGGGGCTGCTCGCGAGCTAGTGGGACTGATGGCGACGCTCGCGGTGACCCCGGTGCGGCTCCCGCTGCGGGCGCCGCTGGTCACCGCCTGGGGCGAGCTGCGCGAGCGCGACCTGCTGCAGGTCCGGCTGGCGTTCGGCGACGGCGACGAGGGGCACGGCGAGGCGGCGCCGCTCGAGCCGTACGACGGCGTCTCGCTCGGCGTCGTGGCGGCGGCGCTCGACGCCTACGCCGCGGTCCTCCGCGACGCCGGGCCGGACGACGACCACGACGCGCTGCTGGCGGCGTGCGCGGCCGAGCGCGACGTGCCCGCCGCGCTGGCCGCGATCGACCTCGCGCTGTGGGACCGCGCCGGGCGGCGCGCGGGGCGGCCCGTCGCGCACCTGCTCGTCGCCGGGCGCGGCGGCGGCGGTGCCGGTCAACGCGACGATCGGCGCCACGGACCGGGCGGGCGCGGCCGCGGCGGCGGAGGCGGCGGCGCGGGCCGGGTTCGGCTGCGTGAAGGTCAAGGTGGGCGTCGGCGACGACGCGGGCCGGATCGCCGCGGTGCGCGCGGCGGGCGGGCCGGAGCTCGCGATCCGCGTCGACGCGAACGGCGCGTGGTCGACGGCGCACGAGGCGCTCGCGAACCTGCGCGCGCTGGCGCCCGCGGGCCTCGAGTACGCGGAGGAGCCGGTCCACGGCGCCGACGCGCTGCGCCGCGGTGCGCGCCGCCGGCGTCTGCGCGGTGGCGATGGACGAGACGGCGGAGCCCGGGCGCGGGGGTCACCGACGCCGTCTGCCTGAAGGTCAGCCGCTCCGGCGGGATCACCGGGCTGCTGCGCGACGCGCGGCTCGCGCGCGCGGCCGGGAGCGACGTCTACGTGGCGTCGGCGTTCGACGGGCCGCTCGGGATCGCCGCGGGGGTCCACGCGGCGGCGGCGCTCGCCGCCGGCGGGCCGCTGCCGTGGTGCGGCCTGGCGACGCTCGGCGGCGTTCGAGGCCCCGCCGCCCGCGCTGCTCGCGGCGGCGCGGCGCGATCGCCGTGCCGAGCCGGCCCGGGCCTGCTGGGCTGATCAGCCCGCCAGGACCTCGACCACCGCGTCGGGCGCCTCGAGGTGGACCGCGTGGCCGGCGTCCGGGGACGACCGTGACCGTCGCGTGCGGAAGCGCGTAGGCCAGCTTCTCCGCGATCGCGCGGAACTTCGCGTCGCGCTCGCCCGACCACGAGGTCGACGCGGCACGTCGAGCTCGGGGAGCCGCTCCCACAGCGACGGCATCACGCCGGTGCCGAGCCCGCGCAGCGCGGCGGCGAGCCCGGCGGCGGTGTTGCGGCGCCGGTCCTCCCCCGCGAGCTCGGCGACGCCGCGCGGCATGCCCGGCGAACAGCGGCTGCGCCTCCCACTCCGCCAGGAAGGCCTCGATCCCGATCGCCTCGATCCGGTCCGCGAGCGCGGCGTCGGACGCGGCGCGCGCGGCGCGCTCGGCGGCGTCGGCGATGCCGGGGCTCGCCCCGATCAGCACGAGCCGGCGCACGCGGTCGCCGAGCCCGAACGCCGCGTGCAGCGCGATCCGGCCGCCCATCGAGTAGCCGCACAGCACGTACGGCTCCTCGGAGACCGCGCGCAGGTAGGCGTCGCAGGCGGCGAAGCTCGCCGGGCGGCGCTCCGCGAAGGCGCCGTGGCCGGGCAGGTCGGGCGCCGCCGCCCGGTACCGTCCCGCCAGCGCGTGGCCGATCGGCTGCCAGCTGCGCCCGGTCTGGGTGAAGCCGTGCAGCAGGACGAGGTCGGCCATCGCGCCCGGAACCATGACAGCCCTCGACACCTACCTCGGCCTGCGCGCGTTCGTCGACGAGCTCGCGCGCTGCGGGGTGCGCGAGGCGTGCACGTCGCCGGGCTCGCGCTCGACGCCGCTCGTCCTCTCGCTCGCCCGCGACCCGCGCCTGCGCGCGACGTCGCACCTCGACGAGCGCAGCGGCGGCTTCTTCGCGCTCGGGCTCGCGAAGGCGTCCGGGCTGCCGGTCGCGCTCGCGTGCACGTCGGGCACCGCCGCCGCCAACTACGCGCCGGCGGTGATCGAGGCGCACGAGGCGCGCGTCCCGCTGCTCGTGCTCACCGCCGACCGGCCGCCCGAGCTGCGCGACGTCGGCGCCGGGCAGACGATCGACCAGGTCAAGCTCTACGGCAGCGCGGCCAAGTGGTACGCGGAGGTCGACGACCACCCGGCGACGCCGGAGCGGATCCGCTGGCTGCGGCAGCTCGCCTGCCGCGCGGTCTGGACCGCGCTCGACGGCCGGCCGGGCCCCGTGCACCTGAACTTCGCGCTGCGCGAGCCGCTCGTGCTCGAGGAGCCGCTGCCCGACGCCGAGCCGGGCGGCGGCGGGCGCGCCGGCGGGCGGCCGTGGGTCACCCGGCCCGGCCGCACGGCGCCGCCCGCGCCCGGCGTCGTCGACACGCTCGCGGAGGAGCTCGAGCAGCGCCCGCGCGCGCTGCTGGTCGCCGGCCGCGCCGAGCGCGACCCGCGGCTGGGCGCCGCGCTCGCGGCGCTCGCCGACAAGGCCGCGCTCCCGCTGCTGGCCGAGCCGCTGTCGGGCGCGCGCCGCGGCCCGGCGGCGATCGCCCACTACGACGCGCTGCTGCGCGACCCCGCGTTCGGCGCCGCGCGCGTGCCCGAGCTCGTCCTGCGCGTCGGGGACCTCCCCACCTCCAAGCCGCTGCGCCAGTGGCTCGCCGGCCTCGACACGCTGCAGATCGTGCTCGATCCCGAGAGCGCGTGGCAGGACCCGGCGGGCGCCGCGGCGACGCTGCTGCCCGGGCGATCCGCGCACGCTGATCGACGCGCTGGCGGAACGGGTCGCGCGCCGCACCCGCGGGCCGCTTCTGGCTCGACGAGTGGACCGGGCCCGACCGCGCCGCCGCCGCCGCGATCGCGTCCGTGCTCGGCGCCGACGAGGGGCTGAGCGAGCCGCGCGTGGCGGCCGAGCTCGGCGTGCGGCTGCCGGCCGAGGCGACGCTCGTGGTCGCCTCGAGCATGCCCGTCCGCGACGTCGAGACGTTCTTCCCGCTGCGCGCCGGGCCGCCGCCGCGCGTGCTCTCCAACCGCGGCGCGAACGGGATCGACGGGACCGCCTCGACCGCGTTCGGCGTCGCCGCCGCCGGCGGGCCGGTGGTCCTGCTGACCGGCGACGTCGCGCTCCTGCACGACCTCGGCGGGCTGCTCGCGGCGCGCCGGCTCGGGCTGCCGCTCGTGATCGTGCTGCTCGACAACGACGGCGGCGGGATCTTCCACTTCCTGCCCGTGGCGACGCAGGGCGCGGCGTTCGAGGAGCACGTCGCGACGCCGCACGGGACCGACTTCGCGCACGCGGCGGCGCTGTTCGGGCTCGACCACGTCCGCGTCGCCGCGCCCGCGCCGTTCCGGGACGCGCTCGACGCCGCGCTGGCCTCCGGGCGCGCGACGCTGATCCACGTCCGCACCGATCGCGAGGAGAACGTCGCCGTCCACCGCGCCGTGTGGGACGCCGTCCGGGCCGCGGTCTAGCGTTCCGCCGACGATGGCGCAGGAGCGACTGCTGGACATCCCGGGCGAGCCGGAGCCCGACGCGGGGCCCGGGCGCCAGACCTCGAAGGGGATCGGGGCGGGCGACATCGTCCTGGTCGACAAGAAGGGCCGTCGCTTCCACGCGCTGGTGACCGAGCTCGAGCAGCTCGAGTCCGGCCGCTTCGAGCTCGTCGTGCGCCCGCTGGACTCGCGCATCTCCTACCGCACCGCGAGCGTGCGCGAGGTGCTCGACGTCTGGCGCAAGCGCCGCGCCGTATGACCGCCGAGCTGCACCAGACGCGGATGGCGACGGCGGCCGAGCCGCCGTTCCACGACGAGGTCGAGGCCGTCTGGGGCCGCCCGTGGGGCGCCGCGGACGAGGTCGGCCGGCTGCGCAGCGTGCTCGTCCGCCCGCCCGGCCCGGCGCTCGACCGGATCCGCGCCGACGCCTGGGACGCGGACCTCGGCGCGCTCGTCGACCCCGACGGCGGCTGGTACTGGACGCGGCGCGAGCCGCCCGACGTCGCCCGCGCCGAGGCGCAGCACGCCGGGCTCGTGGCGGCGCTCGAGGCCGACGGGATCGAGGTCGTGACCGCGGCGCCGCTGGCGAGCGCGTTCACGAAGGCGATGTACGTCCGCGACCCGCTGATCACCGTCCCCGGCGGCGCCGTGATCGGGCGGATGGCCGTGCGGATGCGGCGCGGCGAGGAGGCCGACGTCACGCGCGTCGTGGCCGCGGCCGGGATGCCGATCCTCGCCACGATGACCGGGCACGGCGACGATGGAGGGCGGCTCGTTCGCGAAGCTCCGCCCCGGGCTCGCCGCGCTCGGCACCTCGATCCGCTGCAACCCCGAGGGCGCGCGCCAGCTGCGCGCGGTGCTCGCCGAGGTCGGCTGGGAGCTGATCGACGTGCCGCTGCCGGGCTACACGATCCACATCGACGGCCACCTCGCGATGGTCGACCGGGACCTGGCGCTGATCGACGCCGACGGGCTGCCGTTCTTCTTCCTGGAGCGGCTGCGGGCGGAGGGGATCGAGACGATCCACGTCGCGCCCGGCGAGGAGTGGGGCATCAACCTGCTCACGCTCGCGCCGCGGCGGGTGCTGATGTCGGACGGCAACCCGCGCTCGGCCGAGCGGCTCGCCGCCGCCGGCGTCGAGGTGATCACCGTGCCGTACGACGAGCTGCAGAACAACGGCGGCGGCGTGCACTGCTCCACGATGGAGCTCGTGCGCGAGCCGGCCGGCTAGCCCGAGAGGACCGGCAGCAGCGCGCCGAGCTTGACCTCGGTCTCGGTCAGCTCGGCGGCCGGGTCGGAGTCGCGCACCACGCCGACGCCCGCGAACAGCCGCGCCTCGGTCCCGCGCAGGAGCGCGCAGCGCAGCGCGACGCAGAACTCGCCGTCGTCGTTGGCGTCGGTCCAGCCGACGGGCCCGGCGTACCAGCCGCGGTCCAGCCCCTCGAAGGCGGGGATCTGCGGCGTCGCCACCGCGTGCGGCTCGCCGCCGACCGCCGGCGTGGGATGCAGCAGCCCGGCGAGCTCGACGACCGAGCGCGGATGCGTGAGCTGCGCGCGGATCGGCGTGGCCAGGTGCTGGATGTTCGCGACCCGGATGATCTCCGGCTCGTCGGGCGCGGTCACCCAGACGCTCAGCGGGCGCAGCGCCCGCGCGATCCGGCGCGTGACGATGTCCTGCTCCTCGCGGTCCTTCGCCGAGCCCATGAGCTGCTCCCCGAGGTGCGCGTCGACGGCCGGGTCGGCCGAGCGGCGCGTCGAGCCGGCGAGCGCGACCGTCGAGGCGCGCAGGCCCTCGCGCCGCACCAGCAGCTCCGGCGAGGCGCCGACGAACGCGGCGTCCCCGCGACCGGCGCAGTAGACGAAGCAGGACGAGAAGCCCGCGCGCAGGACGCCGAACACGGCGGCGGCGTCGTGCGGCGACGGCGCGTGGACGGCGACCTCGCGGGCGAGCACGATCTTCTCGAACGCGCCCGCGCGGATCCGCTCGACCGCGCGCTCGACGGCCGCCTCGTAGTGCTCGGGCGGTGCGACGCTCGCGATCCGGAAGCGCCCGGCGGGCGCGGGATCGAGCAGCGGCAGCTCCGCGCCGCGCAGGTCGGCCAGCCGCGCCTCGACCCGCGCCACGACGTCCTCGGCGAGGTCGTCCGGCGCGGCGAGCGCGGCGACGGTCAGCCGCACGTCGCGCCCGCGCCGCGCGAGCGCGACCTCGGGGACGACCAGGCCGCCGGGGCCGAACCCGGCCCAGTGCGGCGCCGCGCGCGCCGCCCGGGGCGAACGGGAACCCGCCGGTGGCGACGAGCCCGGCGCCGGGCGGTCCGTCGGGCGGGTCGGCGACCGCGTCGCCGGCGAGCCGCCGCCACGCCTCGGCGACCGAGCCGAAGCGGTCGGCGCCGGCGTCGAGCCGCGCGACCACGCCGAGCGTGGCCAGCGCCGCCGCCGTCGCGGTCGGGCTGCTCGAAGCAGAACCAGTCGTCGCCGGTGCGGCGCGACGCGAACACGACCGCGCTCGGGTCGACCGCCGGGTCGACGCGCACGGTCAGCGCGGCGACGATGCCGCGCCCGCGCCGGCGCGCGCGCCGGACGGCGCGCTCGCTGCGGACGAGCAGCTCGGCGCGCGCGGCGCCGTAGAGCGCGATCCCGTGGTCCTGGGTGCGCGCCTCCGCGGCCACACCTCCAGGGTACGGCGCGCGACGGCGCGGCGGCGGCACCCGTGCCGCCGCCGCGCCCCGCGATCGGATCAGGTCTCGCCGCGACCGCGCGACAGCGCGATCTCGCCGGTGCGCGCCATCTCGACGAGGCCGAACGGGCGCACCATGCGCTCGAACGCCTCGATCTTGTCGTGCGTCCCGGTGACCTCGACGATCAGCGACCGGCGCTGGACGTCGACGATCTTCGCGCGGAAGATCTCGGTCACCTGCATGATCTCGCCGCGCGCGCCCGCGTCGGCGGAGATCTTGAACAGCGCCATCTCGCGCGCGACCGCCTCGTCGGGCTCGAGGTCGCGGATCTTGAGCACGTTGACGAGCTTGTGCAGCTGCTTGGTCACCTGGTCGATCGGGTGCATCGCCCCGTCGACCGTGAGCGTGATCCGCGACAGCGACGCGTCGTCGGTCGGCCCGACCACCAGCGTGTCGATGTTGAACCCGCGCCGCGCGAACAGCCCGGCGATCCTGGTCAGGACGCCCGGCTTGTTCTCGACGAGGATCGAGAGGACGTGCTTGCGGCCCGTCCGCACGCCGGAGGCCGCCTCCAGGTCCTCGAGCGACAGCAGCTCCTTGGTTCCCGGCTCGCCCATCGCTCAGCCCACCATGTTCCGGGCGGCCTCGCCCGGGGCGATCATCGGGTACACGGACTCCTCGCGCGTGACGCGGGCGTCGACCACGACGGGGCCGTCGACGGCGAGCGCGGCGCGCAGGTCGTCGACGAGCGTGGCCTTCTCCGTCAGCCGCACGCCGTGGCAGCCCATCGCCTCGGCGAGCTTGACGAAGTCCGGGTACTCGCTCATCTCGACGTGCGAGTAGCGCCGGTCCCAGAACAGCTCCTGCCACTGCCGGACCATGCCGAGGAAGCCGTTGTTCATGATCACGACCTTCACGGGGATCCCGTAGGTCGCGAGCGTCGACAGCTCCTGCATGTTCATCTGGATCGACGCGTCGCCCGAGAGGACGATCGTCTGCATGTCGGGCTGCGCGACCTGGGCGCCCATCGCGGCCGGCAGGCCGAAGCCCATCGTCCCGAGGCCGCCCGACTGGATCCAGCGCCGCGGCTTGTCGAAGTGGAAGTACTGCGCCGCCCACATCTGGTGCTGGCCGATGTCGGTCGCGAGGATGCAGTCGCCCGCCCGTGGCCTCGTACAGCGCCTGGACGAGGTACTGCGGCTTGATCTCGCTGTCGGTGCTGTCGTCGTAGCGGAGCGGGTGCTGGACGCGCCAGCGCTCGATCCGCTCCCACCACTCGGCGATCCGGGCGGGATCCGGCTCCAGCCCGCGGTACTCCTCGACGAGCCGCCCGAGGATGTTCTTCGCGTCGCCGACGATCGGGATGTGCGCCGGGACGTTCTTCGAGATCTCGGCCGGGTCGATGTCGATGTGGATGAACTTCGCGCGCGGCGCGAACTCCGACAGCTTGCCGGTGATGCGGTCGTCGAAGCGCGCCCCGACGGCCACGATCAGGTCGGCCTCGTCCATCGCGTAGTTCGCGGTCCGCGTCCCGTGCATGCCGAGCATGCCCAGCCACTGCGGGTCGGGCGCCGGGAAGGCGCCGAGGCCCATCAGCGTGCAGGTGACGGGCAGCCCGTCGACGCGCGCGAGCGCGGTCAGCTCCTCCGACGCGTTCGCGTTGATCACGCCGCCGCCCGCGTAGATCACGGGCCGGCGCGAGTTGGCGAGCGCCTTCGCGGCGAGCCGGATCTGCTTCTGGTTGCCCTCGGTCGTCGGCTGGTAGCCGGGCAGGCGGACGTCGCCGACGGGCTGGTAGTCGATCTCGACCCGCGTGAGGTCGGTCGGCATGTCGATCAGCACCGGCCCCGGGCGCCCGGAGCGCGCGATGTGGAACGCCTCGTGCACGACCCGCGGGATCTCCGTCGGGTGCTGGATCATGAACGAGTGCTTGACGATCGGCATCGTGATGCCGAACGTGTCCGCCTCCTGGAAGCCGTCGGTCCCCAGCAGGTCCGTGCGGACCTGGCCGGTGAAGAAGACCACCGGGACGGAGTCCATCATCGCGTCGGTGAGCGGGGTGACGATGTTCGTCGCGCCCGGGCCCGAGGTGGCGAAGCAGACGCCGACCTTGCCCGACGCCTTCGCGTAGCCCTCGGCGGCGTGGCCGCCGCCGGCCTCGTGGCGCACGAGGATGTGGTGGATCCCCGAGTCGTACATCGCATCGTAGGTCGGGAGGTTCGCGCCGCCGGGATACCCGAATACGACGTCGACACCCTCCGCCTTGAGGCACTCCATGATCGCGTCGACCGCTCGCATCATCGCTTGCTCGAACCTCCTTCCATCGTTCTCGGTGCTCTACGAGCGACCGAGTCTAACGGCCGTAGGCCGCCGATTCGGGCTCGATCGCGACATCCGGGAACTCGAGCTCCGTGCCGCAGCGCGTGCAGATCGCGTCGTACAGCGGCACGACCCGCCCGCAGCCCGGGCACTGGCGCCGGACCTCGTTGCGCTCGGAGCGGTAGAGGATCGCCGCGAGCAGCCCGATCACCGGGAGGATCCCGCTGATCAGGAACCAGATGAAGAAGGACGACCCCTTGATCTTGCCCACGATGCCGCCCGCGAGGGCGAACGAGAAGGCGATGATCAGGTACGGCACGGGGTCAGATGTGGCGCAGCGCCCAGATCACGAGCGACGACCAGGCCGACGACCACGACGAGCCCGAGGATCATCGTGATGAAGCCGATGACCGAGCCGACGATGATCTTCAGCGCGATGATGACCGCGGCGATCAGGACCAGCCACGCGACCGCCTTCTTGCCGAGGTCGCCGAAGGTGGAAGAGGTGTTCTCCATGGTCCGGAGAGCGTACCGGGCGTCCTTAAGCGGACGATGAGATGGGACCGCCGCCCGCCGCGGGCGCGGCGGGCGGCGGGAGGAGAGAGCTTCAGTCGTAGGAGCGCTTGACGTGCTCGAAGCGCTCGTCGCGCGCGACGTCGCGGCCCTCGAGCCGGAGCCGCGCGAGGCGGTAGCGCCGCACCTGGGCGTCGCCCCGGCCGCGGGCGCGCTCGGGCGCCGCGGGGACGAGGACGAGCCGGCGGGTCGCTGCGGCTGCGGTGGTGGCGGTCATGACGAGCATGATCGGCGCCGCGCGCCGTCGCCGCCATGGACCGGCGGACCGCACTTCGCGGCCGCGGCTTCGACATCCGGGCGGGTCGCTAGATCGCGCGCGCGGCCGCGAGCGCGGGGCGCATCGGCTTCGCGAGCCGGTGCCGGAGCCGCCAGGCGGCGCCGCTGAAGGCGAGGTTCGCGACCGTCGCGAAGCCCGCCTCGTCCTCGCGCAGGGCGAGCAGCAGGTGCGCGGTGCGGTCGGCCGAGGGCAGGTCGCCGTCGACCTTCACGCACCAGCAGTCGACGCGCCGGCCGCCGGGGCGGACGAGCAGCGCGCCCGCCTCCCCCACGAGCCAGACGCCCAGCGTGCCGCGCTCCAGCGCGAGGCCGGTGCGGGCGTGCAGCTCGCGCGCGTCGTGGCCGAGCAGGTCCCCGAGCAGCCCGAGCGCGGTCCGCTCCGGCGCCGTCGCCGGCCCGCGGGCGCGGCTTGACGACCAGCGCGCCGCGGTTGGCGTACAGCGCCGGGATCCCCCACGCGTGGACGATCGCGATCGCGGCGACCGGGAACGACAGCGGCTCGAGGTAGAGCATGAGCGCCGCGACGGCGAGGAACGGGATCGTGTGGGCGAGCGTGCTCAGCGTCCAGCCGAGCTCGCGCCGGCGCAGCCGCGCGGCGTCGACCCGCGGCCGCCAGTAGACGGCCGCGGTCTCGGGCAGGACCGGGGCGGTGCTCACCCGCCGGCGATCGGCCGCCGCAGGATCACGAGCTCGGCCCCCGCGGGCAGCTCGCGCACCTGCTCGGCGTGCCCCTCGCCCGTGCTGACGACCGCGTAGAGCCCGCGGTCGAGCTCCTCGCGGAAGGCGGCGGCGGCCGCCTCGACGGCGGCGGCGTCGCCCGGCGTCCACTCCGCGAGCGTCGTGTGCCCGGTCTGGTCCATGCGTACAAGGCGTGCCATCGGCCCATCGTACGCCGCCCGCGGGGCGGCTCGGCGCCGGGTCAGCCGCAGTCGGGCGTGACGATCTCGCCGGGGAGCTCGACGCCGGCGTCCAGCAGCAGCGACTGCAGCTCGGCGGCGACGCCGTCGGCGCCGGCCCGCATGCGGTACAGGGCGATCAGCATCTCCTCGGGCGTGCCGGCGCCGGCGAGCTCGCTGTAGGGCGCGCCGAAGTCGGCCTGCGTGTCGCCCCACTCGACGATCCCGTCGCCGTCGGCCAGCGACTCGCCGATCTCCTCCGCGGTCGGCCGCCCGTCGCCGTTCAGCTCGACCTGGTCCGCGAGCTGCTCGCGCGCGAGGTGCTGCAGCTCCGCGAGGTCGTCCGCGCTCAGGTCGAGCCGGAGGTTCCCGTCCGGGACCTCGCCGCTGCTGCCGTCGAGCTGCTGCAGCCCGTCGACGAACGAGCCGTCGACGCCGTGCAGCAGCAGCGAGTAGCGCGGCTCGCCGACGATCGCGTCGTCCGCGTCCCTGGTCTCCGCGATCGCGAGCCCGACGTCGTTGTAGCGCGCGGTCCGGAGCACCTCGACGGTGCCGTCCTCGTGCTCGGTCACCTTCACGTGGCCCTCGGAGCTGCCGAGCGTGCCGCCCAGCGTCACGTTGGGGAGCCTGACCTCGGCCTTGGTCTTGTCGCTGTAGTCGAGCGTCTGCGACGTGGTCGGGTCGACGGTGCCCGCGGTGCCGGGGTCCGGCAGCGCGCCGGTGGCCACGAAGTCCTGGTAGGCCGCCCAGCCCTCCGGGGTCGAGATGTCGATGTCGATCGCGGCGAGCTTGCCGTCGGCGAGCTCCTCGGTGCCGCCCAGCGCGATCCCGAAGTCGTCGTTGCCGAGCCCGAGCGCGAGCGTCTGGCGGACGAAGTCGGCGTCACCGGCCAGCACGCGCACCGTGGTCGGGCTCGTCCGCTGCACGGCGCTCGAGACGCGATGCCCGCGGTCGTAGCCGAAGCGCGCCTGGATCGCGCGGTACTGCGCCTCGCCGCCGACGCCGGCGTAGTACTCCTCGGAGAGCTGGACGCTCTCGCCCTCCGCGATCGTCCGCGGGTCGACGGGGTTGGGCGGCGCGGCGCCGTCCTCGAGCGCGTCGGCGCGGTCGGGCGACACCGTGACCTGGTACTTCGAGGCGTGCCCGAGGTGGGCGTTCAGCGACCCGCTCGCCGTCGAGCCCTCCGCGCTGCCCCGCGCCTGGAGCTCGAGCGTCGTCGTCAGCGACAGCTGCTGGTGCGGGCAGCCCTGGTCGTCGAGCGTCGTCTGGCCGCGGTCGATCGTGACCCGCCCCTCGGCCTGGACGCCGACGCCGCTGCCCTCGGGCGCGGAGCAGAGCCGGCCGCCCGGCGCGAACGTGCACGTGACCGAGACGGACGTGCCGGGCCACGGGAGGACCGGCAGCGGGCCGGCGGTCAGCGGCGGCCCCTGGGGGCGGTCATCGCCGGGCGCCGGGGCGGGCGCCGGCTCCGCGCAGTCGGTGCTCCCCGAGATCCGGCAGACGATGCGGCTCGTGTGGGAGGCGATCGCGTCCGCGGTGCCCGAGGCGAAGCAGCGCGGCGACGATCAGCGCGACGAGCAGCAGCATGCCGACGAGCTCGGCGCCGGTCTGGCCTCGTTCTCCACGCGCGCGGGTCACGGCACCCGGCGAAGCTACGGCGGCCGGCGCCGGCGCACATGAGGCCCGCGGCCCAACTTCGGGCCGGGCCGGTCCCTAGACGCCGAGCTGCTCGCGGATCAGGCGGCCGACCTCGCCGCCGTCCGCGCGGCCCTTGGTCTCGCGCATCACGAAGCCGACGATCGGGCCCATCGCCTTCGCGTTGCCGCCGCGGACCTTCTCGGCCGCGTCGCCGTTGGCGGCGATCGCCGCGGCCACGACGCCGGCGAGCTCGTCCCCGCCGCCCAGCGAGCCGAGGCCCTCGCGCTCGACGATCGCGGCGGGTCGCCGCCCTCGGCGACCAGCGCGTCGAGCACCTGGCGGGCCGCGCCGGCGTTGATCGTGCGCTCGCCGACGAGCCCGATCAGCCGCGCCAGCGCCTCCGGCGTGACCTTCGACGCGGCGGGGTCGGCGTCGGCGCCGATCCGCGCCCGCAGCTGCTCGACCCAGTTCGCGGCCGCCTTGCCCTCGGCGTCGACCCGCTCGAAGTAGTCGCCCCACTGCGGCTCGTAGGCGAGCAGCCGCGCGGGATCGGCGGCCAGCCCGAACGCGTCGCGGTAGCGCGCCTCGCGCTCGGCCGGGAGCTCGGGCAGCGCGGCGCGCGCGGCGTCGAGCATCTCCGGCGTCGGCACGATCGGCACGAGATCGGGCTCGGGGAAGTAGCGGTAGTCGTGCGCCTCCTCCTTCGAGCGCAGCGACGACAGCCGCCCGCTCGCCGGATCGAAGTGCAGCGTCTCCTGGACCACCGGCTCGCCGGCCTCGAGCAGCCCGATCTGGCGCTCGATCTCGGCGTTGACGCCGCGCTCGAGGTAGCGGAACGAGTTCATGTTCTTCAGCTCGGTCTTGGTCCCCAGCTCGGTCGTGCCCGCCGGGCGCACGGAGACGTTGGCGTCGCAGCGCAGCGAGCCCTCGTCCATGTTCACGTCGCTGACCCCGAGCTGGCGCAGCGTGACCCGCAGCAGGTTGAGCCAGTCGCGCGCCTGCTCGGCCGAGTGGATGTCCGGCTCGGTGACGATCTCGCACAGCGGCGTGCCGCCGCGGTTGTAGTCGACGATCGAGGCGTCCGCGCCGTGGATCCGCCCCGACTCGCCGAGGTGGACGAGCTTCGCCGCGTCCTCCTCGAGGTGGATCCGGTGCAGCCGCACGTCCCCCAGCCGCCCGCCCGCGCAGATCGGGATGTCGTACTGGGAGATCTGGTAGTTCTTGGCCTGGTCGGGATAGAAGTAGTTCTTGCGGTGGAAGATCGACCGCGGGGCGATCTCGCAGCCCAGCGCCATCCCCATCATCAGCGCGAAGTGGACCGCCTGCGCGTTGACCACCGGGAGCGTGCCGGGGAGGCCGAGGCAGACCGGGCAGGTGCGCGAGTTCGGCGCCTCGCCGAAGCTCAGCGCGCAGCCGCAGAACATCTTCGTCCGCGTGTCGAGCTGGACGTGGATCTCCAGGCCGATGACCGGCTCCCAGGTCAGCGCCGCCACGGCGCCTCCCGGAAGTCGATGGCCGCCTCGAGCGCGTGCGCGGCGTCGAGCAGGGCGTTCTCGCTGAACGCCGGCCCGGCGAGCTGGAAGCCGACCGGCAGCCCCTCGCTCAAGCCGCTCGGGATCGAGATCCCGGGGATGCCGGCGAGCGACATCGGGACGGTGCAGAAGTCGTTCAGGTACATCGCGAGCGGGTCGTCGGTCTTGGCGCCGAGCGGGAAGGCGACGCTCGGGGCGGTCGGCGTGACGATGAAGTCGAACCGCTCCCAGGCGGCGTCGAAGTCGCGGCTGATCAGCGTCCGCACCTTCTGCGCGCGGCCGTAGTAGGCGTCGTAGTAGCCGGACGAGAGCGCGTAGGTCCCGAGCATGATCCGGCGCTTGACCTCGGCGCCGAAGCCCTGCTCGCGCGTCTCGGTGTACATGTGCAGGAGGTCGCGCGCGCCGTCGGCGCGGAAGCCGTAGCGCACGCCGTCGTAGCGCGCGAGGTTCGACGAGGCCTCGGCCGGCGCGATCAGGTAGTAGGCGCTGAGCGCGTGCGGGGCGTGCGGGAGCCCGCACGGCTCGACGGTCGCGCCGAGCTCGCGCGCGAGCTCGAGCGTCGCGGTGAACGAGGCGAGGACGCCGGGCTCGATCCCCTCGCCCGTGAGCTCCTCCGGCACGCCGAGCCGGATGCCCTGCAGGTCGGTCCGGCGC
Organism: uncultured Solirubrobacteraceae bacterium; assembly: GCA_963791405.1. GTDB lineage: Bacteria > Actinomycetota > Thermoleophilia > Solirubrobacterales > Solirubrobacteraceae > DASQMT01. Next base: position 49,222 of record CAWBSJ010000020.1, read on the forward strand.
GGCAGCTCGACCGGCCCGGGCAGCCCGACCGAGGTCGAGTCGCACGGGTCCTTCCCGGCCATCGCGCCGAGCAGCAGCGCGGCGTCGGTCACGTCGCGCGTGAACGGGCCGGCCTGGTCGAGCGACGAGGCGAAGGCGATCATCCCGTAGCGGCTGACGGCGCCGTAGGTCGGCTTGAGCCCGACGATCCCGCACAGCGCGGCGGGCTGGCGGATCGAGCCGCCGGTGTCGGTGCCGATCGCCCACGGCGCGCTGCCGGCGGCGACGGCCGCGGCGGAGCCGCCCGAGCTGCCCCCGGGCACGCGCGTCGGGTCCCACGGGTTCGTGGTCGGCCCGTAGGCGGAGTTCTCGGTCGACGAGCCCATCGCGAACTCGTCCTGGTTCGTCTTGGCCAGCAGCGGCGCGCCGGCCGCGCGTCAGGCGCTCGACCGCGGTCGCGGTGTACGGCGGGCGGTAGCCCTCGAGGATCCGCGAGCCCGCCTGGCTCGGGACGCCCTCGGTCGCGAACAGGTCCTTGACCGCGACGGGGACGCCGGCGAGCGGCGCGTCGCGGTCCACGGCCGGGGCGTCCGCGTCGGCGACCCAGGTGAACGCGTTGTGGGCGTCGGCGGCGGCGCGGGCGCGGTAGCCGTCCCACAGCTCGGCGGGGTCGAGGTCGCCCGCGCGGATCCGCGCGGCCGCCGCGGCCGCGGTGAGGGAGAGGGCGTCGCTCATGCCGGGGCCGGGCCGGGGCTCGGGACGCGGAAGCCGCCCTGGTCGGCCTCGGGCGCGCTCGCGAGCGCGACGTCGGCGGGCAGCGACGGGCGCGGCTCGTCCGCGCGCAGGGCGTTCTCGACCGCGATCACGTGCGACGTCGGCTCGACGTCGTCGAGGTCGCCCAGCTCGGCGATCCGCTCGATGTGGTCGAGCACCTTGCTCAGCTCCTCGGCCATCCGCGCCTGCTCGTCCTCGCTCAGCTCGAGGCGCGCGAGGCGGGCGACATGGAGCACCTGGTCACGGCTCAGCACGGCGTGCAGTCTAGGGCGCGGGCGCCGGCATCTCCCGCACGGGCGGGGGCGCGCATGCCGGGCATCGACTCGACGCGCGTGGAGCGCCAGCCGCCGGCCAGGACGACGACCGCGGCGGCGAGGCCGAGCCAGGCGCCCGGCTGCACGGAGACCAGCGCGTTCGGGCCGGGCTGGAAGACGATCCGGAGCAGGATCAGCAGCGCGGCGAGCAGCCCGGCGACGATCGTCATCACGCTGAAGAAGACCGGGATCGCCGGGCTCGAACGCGTCGCCTGCGTGGCGAAGAGCGCGATCGGGACGAGCGCGAGCAGCACGAGCACGACGTCGAGGATCCCGAACGCCTGCCATGCGGTCGCCTCGGCGCCGCCGGTCCGCCGTCCCGTACCAGTGCAGGAACAGCGAGGCGATCAGCGCGACCGCCCCGGCGAGCGCGATCCACTCGCCGTCGCGCAGCCGCTTCACGCTCTGTCCGGCCTGCGGCCTCGCCACCGCGGCCGGCTTCGCCGGCGCTCGCCTTCGCCGCCTCGAGCGTGTTGCGCAGCAGCATCGCGATCGTCATCGGGCCGACGCCGCGGGGCACGGGCGTGATCCGCGCGGCGCGCTCGGCCGCGGCGTCGAAGTCGACGTCGCCGACGAGGCCGTCGTCGGTGCGGTTGATGCCCACGTCGAGCACCGTGGCGCCCGGCTTGATCCAGTCGCCCTGGACCATCCGCGGCCGGCCGACGGCGGCGACGAGGACGTCGGCGCGGCGGCAGACCTCCGGCAGGTCGCGCGTGCGCGAGTGGCAGACGGTCACGGTCGCGTTGCGGGCGAGCAGCATCTGGGCGACCGGCTTGCCGACGAGGTCCGAGCGGCCGACGACGACCGCCTCGGCGCCCTCGAGCTCGACGTCGTGGCGGTCGAGCAGCTCCATGCAGCCCGCCGGGCGTGCACGGCCGCAGCCCCGGGCGGCCCTTCGCCAGCAGGCCCGCGGAGACCGGCGTGAGCCCGTCCACGTCCTTGGCGGGGTCGATCAGCCAGGTCAGCCCGTTGCCGTCGATGTGGGCCGGCGTCGGGAGCTGGAGCAGGATGCCCGACACGCGCGGGTCGGCGTTGAGCTCGCCGAGCAGCGCCTCGACGTCGGCCTGCGGCGTGTCGGCCGCGAGGCGGTGGTCGAAGCCCTGCATGCCGACCTCGTGGGTCGCCTTCTGCTTGCCGCCCACGTAGACGGCGGACGCCGGGTCCTCCCCGACCAGCACGGTCGCCAGCCCGGGCGCGTCGTGCCCGGCGGCGACCCACTCCGCGACCGCGGCCGCCACCTCGCCGCGGACCTCCTCGGCGATCGCCTTCCCGTCGATGATCTCTGCGCTCATGTGGCGCGGCAATCTAGACGAAGCCGTGCACGGGTTGCGCAGGGAGCGCGAGCGCGCCAAGATGCCGCGCATGGGTCGGGGGAACCGTGCGCGCTGCGTCGTGGCCGTGACGACGGTGGTCTGCGCGCTCGCCGCCGCCGCACCGCGCGCCCGCGGCGGAGCTGATCCAGGACTCGTTCCAGAACAGGACCGTCAACAACCCGAACTACCTCGTCGGCGGCTCGGCCTGGACGCCGTGCCTGACGGCGTCGCAGCTGCTCAACCAGGTGCCGATCCCCGGCTGCCCGCTCGGCCAGCCGTCGCTGCCGGCCGGCGGCGGACCCGGACGGCGACGGCGCGCTGCGGCTGACGAGCAACAACGGCTTCAGCAGCGGCTTCATCCTCTATCAGGACGCGCTGCCGCTCACCGCCGGGCTCGACATCCGGTTCTCGTTCTTCGCCTACAACGGGACCGGCGCCGACGGCTTCTCGTTCTTCGTCGCCGACGGCGCGCAGAACCTGACGCAGCCGGGCGCCGACGGCGGCAGCCTCGGCTACGCCCAGCGCAACGACACCCCGGGCCTGCTCGGCGGCTACTTCGGCGTCGGCATCGACGAGTACGGCAACTTCGCCAACGACACGCGAGAACCGCGGCAACGGCTGTGCGACGCACCGCGCCCGGCGGGCTGCAACCGGACCATGTGAGCCTGCGCGGCCCCGGGAACGGCACCACGGGCTACTGCCTGCTCGCGACGCCGGACGTCGGCGCTCCGGCGAGCCTCGACAAGCCGGGCGCGACCGACCGCGACGACGACGTCCAGCGCGACGTCCGGATCACCGTCGACCCGCTCGTCGCAGGCCAACGCGCGTGTCACCGTCTACCTGAAGACGCCGTCGCAGACGGACTACACCCAGGTGCTGCGCGAGCCCCTGCCGCCCAACCCGCCGCCGACGTTCAAGTTCGGCTTCAGCGCCTCGACCGGCGGCAGCACGAACATCCACGAGATCCGGACGCTGGTCGTCGACAGCATCAACCCGCTGCCGCGGCTCAAGCTGGCGAAGTCCAACGACGGGCCGTACGTGACCGGCGGCAGCGGCACGTTCACGCTGTCCGCTGCGACCGAGACGGGCACCGGCGTCGGGCCGGTCCAGTCGCCGGTGACGGTGACCGACACGTTGCCCGCGGGCACGATCACCGCCCTACCGAGCGGCAGCGGCTGGGACTGCGGCGCCACCGTGGTCGGCTCGTCCTCGCTGAGCTGCACGCGACCGGCGTCGAGCGCAAGCCCGATCCCGCGTCGGGACGGCGCTGCCGCCGATCGTCGGTCCCGGCCGCGTGGGACGACGCGACATCGGGCAAGTACGTCAACGTCGCCGAGGTCGACTCGCTCGACAACGCGAACACGCCCGAGGAGAGCCAGGCGCGCGATCCGTACGTCGTCCGGCCGGTCGGCGCCGACGACAGCGCGACGACCCGGGTGGGCCGGCCGGTCTCGCTGCCGCTGCTCGAGAACGACCGCGGGTCGCTGGACCCGACGACGGTCCGGGTGCGCGAGCCGGCGCACGGGTTCGCGTTCTGGAGCCCGGGGACGGGCGACCTGCTCTACATCCCCCACCCGGGCTACTCGGGCATCGAGCACTTCACGTACACGGTGCGCGACACGAGCGGCCAGCGGCTGCGCCAGAACATCACGATCACGGTCACGCCGCTCGCGCGCGACGACGCGCGGACCACCCCCTTCGAGACGCCGGTCCGGATCCCGGTCCTGCGCAATGACAGCGGCTCCTTCGATCCCTCGACCGTGACCGTGATCCGCGCGGCGGCGAACGGCGGCACGGCGGTCGACGCCAAGGGCCGCGTGACCTACACGCCGAACGCCGGCTTCACGGGCCGTGACACGTTCGACTACCGCGTCGCCGACCGCGACGGCCAGATCGTCGCCGCGACGGTGACCGTCGACGTCGGGCCGCCCGGCCCGACGCCGCCGAACCCCGGCACGCCGGACCTCGTGGTGACGAAGACGGCCGACAAGCACTGGTCGCCGTCGGTGATCTCGTCACGTACCGCGTCGTGATCGAGAACCGCGGCGACGGCCCCGCCGAGGACGTCGTCCTCGTGGACACGCCGGTCTTCGACGTCGACGTGGTCTCGGTCGACATCAGCCAGGGCACCTGCGAGGCCGGGCCACCGCCGACCTGCGCTCTCGGCACGATCCCGGCGGGCGGCAAGGTGACGATCACCGTCGGCGTCCGGCCGCAGGAGCCAGGCCGTGTGCGCAACGGCGTCGCGGTGACCGGGCCGAGCGCCGAGACGGGCAACGACAACAACGGCGACGTCGCCGGCGTCGTGGTCCGCGACCGCGGCGCGTCGGTGCGGATCACCAAGCGCGCCGACCGGCGGCGCATGCGCCCCGGCGGCAAGGTGATCTACACGATCCGCGTCACCTCGCGCGGACCGGAGACGGCGCGCAACCTGCGCATCTGCGACCTGCTCCCGCGCGGCATGCAGGCGGTCCGCGCGCCCGGCGGCACGATCCGCGGCCAGCGTGTGTGCTGGCGCCGCGCGCAAGGCCAAGGTCGGCCGCCACCTGCGCTACCAGGTGCAGGCGCGCGCGACGCTGGCCGGGGCGCCGATCCGGGTCAACCCCGTCGCCGTGGCCGGAGCGAACTTCGCGCCGCGCGTCGCGGCGGCGCGGGTGCGGGTCATCGGCGGGCAGCGCGTCTGCGCGTCCGCGGCGGGCGGCCCGGTCGCGCGCGCGGCCTGCTGATCAGGAGTCGAACCCGAGCCCGAGCCGGTCGAGCACGCGGAGCCACGGGCCGCGCCGGCCCTGGCGCTCGTCGGCCCGCGCCAGCGCGCGCTGCGTGAGCCGGATCCCGGCCCAGCGCGCGGGCTCCGGCGGGAACGGGAGCGGCCGGCGCCGGACCATCTCCAGCCGCGTGCGCTCCGTGTCGGCGCCGTCGAGCAGGTCGAGCGCGACGCGGGCGCCGAAGCGGCTCGACCCGACGCCCAGGCCGGTGAACCCGACGACGTAGACCGCGCGGCCGCCGAGCGCGCGCCCCCACAGCGGCGCGAAGCGGCTGCAGGTGTCGATCGCGCCGCCCCAGCGGTGCGAGAAGCCGATCCCCTCGAGCTGCGGGAAGGCGGTGAAGAAGTGCTCGGCGAGCCGGTCGAAGGTCGCCGGCCGCTCGTCGCGCTCCGGTGCGACCCGGCCCGCGAAGTCGTAGACCGCGTCGTAGCCGCCCCAGAGGATCCGCCCGTCGTCGGTCATGCGGAAGTAGTGGAAGAGGTTCGTCACGTCGCGAGAGCCCCTGGCCGCCGTCCCAGCCGATCGCGGCGCGCTGCTCCGCCGACAGCGGCTCGGTCACCAGCACGTAGTCGTAGACGGGCACGACGTAGCGCCCGATCGCGCGCACCAGCGGCGGGAACGCGCTCGTCGCGAGCAGCGCGCCGCGCGCGAGCACGCGGCCGCCGGGCGTCTCCGCGCGGACGCCGGCGCCGTCGCGGGCGAGCGCGGTGACGGGCGTGCCCTCGCAGATCCGGGCGCCTGCCGCCTCCGCCGCCCGCGCCAGGCCCCAGCACAGCCGCACCGGGTCGACGAGCGCCGAGACGTCGCGCGTCCACAGGCCGCCGAGGAAGGTCGGCGAGTCCACCTGCGCGCGCATCGCCGGCCCGTCGAGCAGCTCGGCGTCCCAGCCGTGGGCGCGCAGCAGCTCCGCCTCCTCCTCGAGCCACGGCAGCTGGTGCTCGGCGGTCGCGACCGCGATCTCGCCGCGCTCGCGCCAGCCGCAGTCGATCCCGTGGCGCTCGATCGCCGCCCGGATCCCGGCGAGGTTCTCGCGGCCCATCCGCTCGAGCTGGGCGAGCTCGTCCGGCCAGCGCGCGAGGCCGTTGCCGATCCCGTGGGTGAGCGAGGCCGAGCAGAAGCCGCCGTTGCGCCCCGACGCGCCGAACGCCAGCCGCTCGCCCTCGAGCAGGACGACGCGCTTGCCCTCCTCGGCCGCCTGCAGCGCGCCCCACAGCCCCGTCAGGCCGCCGCCGACCACGACCAGGTCCGCCTCCTCCAGGCCGTCGAGCGGCGGGCGCCGGTCCGGCCCCGGCTGGTCGAGCCAGAACGGGGTCATGTGAGCTGGAGCGATCGCGGGCGGACGCGGACGAGGACGGCGAGCGTCGCCGCCGCAGACGGCGCACAGGACCAGGTAGGGGACGGCGTCGCTGGTCGCGTCGGCGAGCACGGCGCTGGCGGCCGAGCCGGTCGTGTAGCCGATCGACCAGCCGAGGTTGGAGAGCGCGAACGCGAAGCCCTGGGCGATCCCGAGCGCCTCGGCGCCGTCCGAGAGCATGGCCATCGACGGCGCCCACAGCATCCCGACCGTCGGCGCGACCAGCAGGACCAGCAGGACGAGCTGCCACGCCTGGTCGGGCAGCGGGAACAGCAGCATCAGCGCCGCGCCGGCGGCGAGCGCGATCAGGCACGGCAGCAGCCGCCCGCGCCGGTCGGAGACCCGGCCGACCACCGGGCTGACGCCGGACTCGAGCGCCGCCGCCCCGAGGAACGCGAGGCCGATCACGCCGGCGCCGACGCCGAGGTCGTCGAGCCGCAGCGGGGCGAGCACGTTGACGGTCCCGAACAGCAGCCCGGGGACCGCGATCAGCCAGATGCCCGCGGCGACGCGGCCGTCGTGCAGCGCCGCCCACAGCTCGCGCGGGCTCGACGTCCCCTCCGGCTGGGCGGGCGGCGTCCGCAGCGCGACCGCCGCCGAGCAGCACGCCGACCACGGCCACGGCGCAGAACGTCGGCGCGATCCCCACCGTGTCGGCGAGCGCGCCGACCGCCGGCCCGACGAGCGCGCCGGCCACCGCGGCGCCCATCGTCGTGCCGATCATCTCGCCGCGGCGGTCGCGCGGCGCGGCGCCGGCCACCCACGCCATCGCGCCCGCCCACGAGGCGGCCCCGCCGATGCCCTGGATGAAGCGCGCCAGCGTGAGCATCCCGGCCGAGTCCGCGAAGGCGAACATCACGCAGGTGACGACGAGCAGCCCGATGCCGAGCAGGACGGTGGCGCGGACGCCCGCGCGCGCCGCCAGGTAGCCGCCCGGGAGCGCGCCGACGAACGTGCCCGCCGGGTAGGCGGCCGCGAGGATCCCCGCGCCGGACTTCGACAGGTCGTACTCGTCCTCGAAGTGCGGCAGCAGCGGCGTGATCGCGGCGAAGAAGACCGTGTCGAGGAACACGATCGCGCAGCAGAGGAGCAGCAGACGGCGCACGGCCCGGCGGATGCTAGGGCCCCGCCCGCCGTCGCTCGGTACAGCGCGCGGCGGCGTGTACGGCGCGGCCGCGATGCGCGGATCAGCCGAGGCGCAGCGGCAGCGCGATGGTGTTCGGCAGGCCGACCGTGGCGCGGGTGACGACGACGGAGCCCAGCCCGACGGGTGCCGCGTTCGCGCCGCAGTCGGGTTCTCGATCGTGGCGGCGGTGAACGCCGCCGTCGAGACGCCGTTCGCCACCGTCGCCGGCGCCATCAGCGCGTTCGCCGCCGCGGAGTAGACCGCCCACTTGCCGTAGATGGAGTCGAATGGCGGCGGTCCCGCCGTCGCCGTCGTTGAGGTACGCGGTGCCGGTGCAGCTGGCGCCCGGTGCAGTAGATCTGCGCCGGATCGAGCACCCGTTGTACGGGATCACGATCTGGTACCCGTCGACGTGAGCACGGTGGCCCGGACGCGTCGAGGCGAGACACCTTGCCGAGGGTGACGCTGTTGGCGTCGGTCAGCGAGACGCCGCCGCCGGACGGACCGGGCGGACCCTGGTGCGCCGGCGTCGCCCTTGTCGCCCTTGAGCCTGGTCGCCCTTCGGCCCGGCTGCGCCCGGCGCGCCGTCGTCGCCTTGCGCCCTTCGGCCCTGGGCTCCGGTGTGCCCGGGTCGCCCTTGTCGCCCTTCGTTGCCCGTGTCGCCCTGCGGGCCGGCGCGCCGGTCAGCCCGGCGGACCGACGGCGCCTTCCGCGCCGTCCTCGCCCGGTTCGCCTGCGCGCCGGCGGGCCCGGTCGCGCCGGTCGGCGCCGTGCGCGCCCGTCTCGCCCTGAGCGCCGGTCTCGCCCTGCGCCCCGTCTCGCCCTTGGCGCCGGTCTCGCCCTTTGCGCCCGATCGCTCCGACCGGGCCGGTGGCGCCAGCGCGGCCCGGCGCGCCGGCCGCGCCCCGCGCCCGCGTGCGCGCGCCCTTGGCGTTCCAGCTGATCTTGCGCTCGCCCGGGCCGCACTTCGCCGAGCGCGAGGAGAGGTTGAGCGTCTTGTACTGCGCCGTGACGCACGCGTAGAGCGTCCGTCCGCCTGTCTGGCCACGCCGGTCATGGCGGCCGCCGAGCCGCAGACGACGACGAAGGCGGCGATCACGACGACGACGTGCCGCCGTACGAACGACCCGGCACGGGCGGCAAGCGGCCCATTCTTCCAGTCATCGCTCGACACTATCCGCACGAAGTCGCGTTACCGCTGCAGGCCGTGCGCGCTGCGCGCGGCCCGGTCACGGGGGGAGAGGAGGGGCGCTCAGCGGCGCCGGATCGGCGCGTAGTCGGCCATCAGCTTGCGCTCCCGGCCCTCGCCCGCGAAGTTACCACGACGATCCCGCCCGGCTCGACCCCGGTGACGACCCCGTCGCCGAACGCGGCGTGGACGACGTCGTCGCCGACGCGGAAGACCGCGCCGCCGCCCGCCGGCTCGCCCAGCGCCTCGGCCGTCGCCGCCGCGGCGGTGCCCCACGACGCGACGTGCCCGAGCCCCGCCGGGCGGCCCGCGCCGACGGCGTTGCGGTCGGGCTGGTCGGTCAGGTCGCGCGGGATCTCGTCGATGAAGCGCGAGCGGACGCCGAACGACTGGTCGCCGAACACGTTCCGGCGCCGGGCGTAGGTGATGTAGAGGTCGCGCATGGCGCGCGTGATCCCGACGTAGGCGAGCCGCCGCTCCTCCTCCAGCGAGCCCTCGTCGAGCGCGCGGCTGTGCGGGAAGACGCCGTCCTCGCAGCCGATCATGAACACGATCGGGAACTCGAGCCCCTTCGCGTTGTGGAGCGTCATCAGCGTCACGAGGCCCTCGTCGTCGCGGAGCGTGTCGGCGTCGGCGATCAGCGAGATCTGCTGGAGGAACTCGGCGACGCCGGTGGCCTCCCCCGTGCTGGGCTGCGCGTCGTACTCGCGCGCGACCTGGACGAGCTCGCCGAGGTTCTCGATCCGGCCCTGGGCCTCGATCGTCCGCTCGGCCTCCAGCGCGTCGAGGTAGCCGGTCTCGCGCAGCGTCTCCTCCAGCACCTCCGCGACCGGGGCGCCGCTGTCGACCCGCTCCTTGAGCCGCTCGATCGTCGACATGAAGCGGGCGAACGCGCGCCGCGCGGCGGTGCCGAGCGTCGGCACGTCCTCGGCGGCCGCGGCCGCCTCCCACGGCGTGATCCCCATCGTGTCGGCGTGGGCGAGCACGCGCGAGAGCGAGGTCTGGCCGATCCCGCGCTTCGGCGCGTTGGCGATCCGCGTGAACGCGCCGCCGTCGGCCGGGTTGACGAGGAAGGTGAGGTAGGCGACCGCGTCCTTGATCTCGGCGCGCTCGTAGAACTTGGTCCCGCCGATCACCTGGTAGCCGATCTGGGCGCGGACCAGCATGTCCTCCAGCACGCGCGACTGCGCGTTCGTGCGGTAGAAGACGGCGAGCTCGGCGCGGCTGACGCCCTCGTCGACGAGCCGCTCGATCTCCGCGGTGACGTAGCGCGCCTCGGCGTGCTCGTCGGACAGCTCGCGGACCTTGATCTCGTCGCCCTCGCCGACGTCGGTCCACAGCTCCTTGGGCTTCTGCCCGCGGTTGTTGGCGATCAGCGCGTTCGCGGCCGAGAGGATCGTCTGCGTGGAGCGGTAGTTCTGCTCCAGCTTGATCACGGTCGCGTCGGGATAGTCGTCCTCGAAGTTGAGGATGTTCGTGATGTCGGCGCCGCGGAAGCCGTAGATCGACTGCGCGTCGTCGCCGACCACGGCCAGGTTGCGGTGCTCGCCCGCGAGCAGCTGGAGCCAGCGGTACTGGGCCTGGTTCGTGTCCTGGTACTCGTCGACGAGCACCCAGCGGAACGCCTGCGCGTAGCGGTCGCGGACCTCCTGGAACAGCTCGAGCACGTTGACCGCGCGGAACAGCAGGTCGTCGAAGTCCATCGCGTTGGCGCGGTGCAGCTCGCGCTCGTAGGCCTCGTAGACGTCGGCGGCGGTCTGCTCGAAGAACGAGCCGACGAGCTGGCGGTAGTCCTCCGCGCTGCGCAGCTTGTTCTTGGCGTCGGAGATCTGCCCCTGCATCGCCCGCGGCGTGAACCGCTTCGGGTCGATGTCGAGGTCGTCGATGCACTTCTTGATCAGGCGCCGCGAGTCGGCCGCGTCGTAGATCGTGAACTGGCGCGTGTAGCCGAGCCGGTGCGCGTCGGCGCGCAGCATCCGCGCGCAGGCGGAGTGGAACGTCATCACCCACATCGCGCGGGTGGCGCGGCCGACCAGCAGCTCGACGCGCTCGCGCATCTCCTGCGCGGCCTTGTTCGTGAACGTGATCGCGAGGATCTCGTCCGCGCGCGCCTGGCCGGTGCGCAGCAGGTAGGCGATCCGGTGGGTGAGGACGCGCGTCTTGCCCGAGCCGGCGCCGGCGAGGATCAGCAGCGGCCCCTCGCCCGCCGTGACCGCCTCGCGCTGGGGCGGGTTCAGGCCCTCGAGGAGGGCGTCGACGGCTTGCTCTGACGGCACCTCGCAGCACGCTAGCGCGAGCGGCGGTCGGGTCTAGGATCCGCGCCGATGGCGCTGCCCGACGAGATCCGCGCAGGCGTGCGCGCGCGTGGCGGCGGCCGCGCGCTCGGTGCGGGTGGTCGAGGACGCCGTGGCGGCCTACGCGGCGACGCTCCCCGCCGCCTCGCCGCCGGCGCCCGACCTCGCGCCCGGGACGCCGGACGAGGCGCGCGCCGCGTTCTCGCTCCAGCTCAACGCGGTCAACTTCGGCTCGGGCTGGTTCCCGACGCTGCGCAAGCCGCCCGGCCTGTCGGGCTTCCGCACGATCGAGGCGGGCCTGCGCGCCCGCGGCCCGTGGACCGCGGCGGAGCTGCGCGGCGCTCGACGCCGGCGCGGTGGCGGCGGCGTTCGGCCAGGACCCGGAGCACGAGCTGATGGCGCTGTTCGCGACCGCGCTGGCCGAGCTCGGCGCCGTCGTCGGGGACGGCGCCTTCCTCGCGCTCGCCCGCAGCGGCGACGGCTCGGCGGTCGCACTGGCGGAGCGGCTGGCGGAGATCCCGACGTGGGCGGACCGCTCGCCGTACGACGGCGCGGTCGTGCCGTTCTTCAAGCGCGCGCAGCTCGCGGCCGCCGACCTGCACCTCCAGGGCCTCGCCCCGGCCGGCGACCTCGCGCGGCTGACGCTGTTCGCCGACAACCTCGTCCCGCACGTGCTGCGGATCGACGGCGTGCTCGCGCTTCGACCCCGCGCTCGTCGCGCGGATCGACCGCGGGGAGCTGCTCGCGCACGACTCGCCCGAGGAGGTCGAGATCCGCGCCTGCGCGGTCGAGGCGGTCGAGCGGCTCGTGGCCGCGCACGGCGCCACGACCGCGACGGCGGTCGACAACGCGCTCTGGCACCGCGGCGCCGCGCCGCGCTACAAGGCGCACCCGCGCCACCGCGCGCGCACCACCGCGTACTAGATCGCGGATAGGGTCGGTCACAGGCTCCGACTGCTCCGAAGAACCGGATGCATGGCCACGACCGCCCCCACCGACGCGGTGCTCCTCGCGGCCGGCGACCCCGACGCGTTCGACCGGCTGTACCGCCGCCACGCCGAGGACTGCTCGGGTTCTTCGCCCGACGCACGCGCGACCCGGAGCTCGCTGCGGACCTGACCGCGGAGACGTTCGCCGCCGCGCTCGGCGCGCGGCGCCGCTACAAGCCGCGTCCGGCGTGCCGGCGGCGTGGCTGTTCGGGATCGCGATGCACAAGCTCGCCGACGCCAGCGCCGCGGCTATGCGGAGGAGCGCGCCCGCAAGCGGCTGGGGATGGAGCGGCTGGAGCTCGACGACGCGGACCTCGCGCAGATCGAGGCGCTGGCCGACAGCGGCGGCGCGACCGCGCTGCTGGAGCTGCTTCGCCGGACCAGCGTGATGCGATCCGGGCGCACGTGATCGACGAGCGCGGCTACGACGAGATCGCGCGCTCGCTCGCGACCTCGGAGTCGGTCGTGCGCAAGCGCGTCAGCCGCGGACTGGCGGCGGTCCGCCGGAGGATGGGAGCATGAGCGACGACTTCGTGACCAGGCTCGGCTGCAGCTGCGCGATGCGCGGAGCGTGACGCGCGGCGGGCCGCCTCGCCCGGCACCGACGGCTGCGTCCCGCGCCGGCGCTCGCGCTCGTGGCCGCGCTGGTCGAGATCGCCGCCCGTGGCCGCGACCGCGGTGTGGCTGCGCGGGGACGACGACGCCGCTGCCCGCCCAGCCGCGCGTCGTGGCGACGCTGAACGTGACCGACAATCCCGTGCAGATCGTCGACGCTTCGGCTCGGTCTGGATCGCCGACCACGTCGCCGGCGCGGTCCTGCGCCTCGACCGGCGACGGGCGCGTGCAGGCGGGTTCCGGTCAGACCGCTGGCAAATCGCGATCACGCGGGTCCGCGATCAGCTCTGGGCGTCCGTCGAGGAGCTCCCTGATCCAGCGGATCGACCCGGCGACGAACGGCGTCGTCGCCCGCACAGCGGTGCGCACGCCGACGGGCGGCCTTTCCGGGTGGGCACGTGGCCCGGGGCGACGACGTCTGGGCGGTCTCGGGCATCGACGCGCTGCGCCTCGACCCCGCCACCGGCCGCGGTCTCTGCTCGCCGACGCACCGCCGGCGTCGCGCGGTTCGAGCTCGGCACGGCACCTGTGGGCGCTCGGCCTCGGCGACACGCTCCACCGCCTGGACCCGCGGACCGGCGCGCGCCGGGGCAGCATCCCGTCGGGCTGCCGGGCAGCGGACATCGCTGGCGGCCGAGGGGAACGCCTCTACGCGGCGGCGCGGGTCGGTACCGAGCTCGCCCGGCTGGATCCCGCGACGGGCACGCTGATCTGGAGCCGGTGGTTCGGTGGGTCGACGGGACGGGATCGCCGGCGACGCGGATGTCACGTGGGCCCACGTGACGGTCGACGGGCCGGCACGACCGGCTGCTCGGGCTCGACACGACGACGGGGCGCACGGCGCGGACGCCACGGTGCGACACGATGGGCGTGACCGGGCTCGCCGACGGCGGCGACGTGTCTGGCTCAACACCGCGGGCGGGACGACGGTCGTCCTGCGTCAGGACACGCGGTAGCGCGCCCAGAGGTCGCCGAGCGGCACCGGCGAGGCGGCGTCCATCGCCGCGCGGAAGGCGGCGCCGGTCGACCAGCCGTAGCGGTGCGCCAGCGCGTAGCCGCGCAGCGCGGCGTCGAACCGCGCCGCGCCCATCCGCTTGCGCAGCACGTCGAGCAGGCAGGCGCCCTCGCTGTAGACGAGGCCGTAGGCCGCGATCCGGCGGCCGCGGAAGAAGTCGACCGGGCGCGTCACGAGCGACGCCCCGCGGCGCGGGCCGCGGCACCAGGGCCGCCGCTGCGAGCCGGCGGCCTCCTCGGCGTAGGACGCGAAGCCCTCGTCGAGCCACGGCGCCAGCGCCTGGTCGTCGGAGATCAGCGCGTACCACCACTCGTGCGCGAGCTCGTGCGTGACGACGAAGTCCTGCCGCGGGGTCATGATCAGCCCCGTGTGCTCCATCGCGGCGTCGCGGTTGACGACGATCTGCAGGTCGGGCCAGCCGTAGGGGCCGAAGCGCGCGGCGAGCCGCGGCAGCCGGGTGCGGGCGATCCGCAGCACCCGGTCCAGGCCCGCGGGGCGCCGGCTCCGCGACCGCCCAGACCGTCACGCGGACGCCGTCGATCGTGGCGGCCTTCGAGCGCAGCCGCCCGGCGGCGAACGAGAAGTCGCGCCCGTGCGCAGGCGGCGCGCGCCGTCGGCGCCGAGCACGCCCGGCGCGGCGACCTGGGTCCCGCGGCGGCGGGTCGAGCCGCACCGTCCAGTCCGCCGCGGGATAGGTCCACGCCTCGCCGGCGCCGAAGTAGCGGTCGAGCCGCCAGCGCCCGCCCTCGAGGTGCGCGAGCGCCGGGATCGCGTTCGAGAGCAGCGCGAGCCGGCCGCGGCGCCCGAACCGGCCCGGGGCGGCGCGGGACGCGGATCCCGACGTCGAACGCCGACGCTGCCGCGCGCGCCGGGGGCCAGCGGGACGGTCAGCGCGAGCGGCACCGCCGTGCAGCGCACCGCGAGCCGGCCGGCGACCGCGCCCGCCACGTTGCCGATCGTGACCGGCCGGCGGCCGCCGCAGCCGGACTCGCCGTTGCCCCAGAGCCGGATCCAGACCCGGGTCAGCGGGGTCGCGCCGGGGTTGGTGATCGTGAGCGTCTCGCGCCCGGTCCAGCGCAGCCCGCGGTCGCTCCCCTTCAGGGCGAGGTCGTACGCGGGGGCGGTCGGATCGGGCTCGCCCGCGTGCGCGGGCGCGGCGAGCAGGCCGAGCAGGAGCAGCGCCGCGAGCGCCGCCCGCGGGTCACTCGAGCACCAGGATGACCAGCGTCCGCGGGCCGTGGACGCCCTCCACGCGCTCGAGCTCGATGTCCGACGTCGCGCTCGGGCCCGGAGACGAAGGTGAGCGGCCGGCCCTCCGCCGCGGCGGGGGCGAGCGCGGCGATCGCGTCCGGGACCGAGGCGTGGATCCGCGCCGCCTCGACGAGGCAGACGTGGAAGTCGGGGACGAGCGTCAGCGCGCGGCGGCCGCTCTGCTCGCCGCCGTCGAGCACCACGGTGCCGGTCTCGGCGATCGCGAGCGCGCAGCCCGTGAGGACGCCGTCGACCTGGTCGAGCCCGCGCGCCGAGATCGGCGGGTCGTCGATCAGCAGCTCGAGACCCGCGACGCGGTGCGGCGCGCCGGGCGGGACGGCGAGCCGGCGGGCGCCCTGCTCGCGGCACGCCTCGGCGACGGCGTCCTCGACGTCCGCCGCGGCGATCCGCCGGACCGTGGCCTTGTAGTCGCCCGCGCGCTCGCAGAAGCGGGCGACGACCGCCTCGCTGCCCGCCGCGGCGCCGCTGCCGGCCACGTGGTAGTCGCGCGGGATCTCCGGGCACGACCGCGCCGGGGCCGAGCGCGCCCCGGATCCGGCCGAGGACCTCCTCGCGCGCCGCCGGTCATGCCGGCGGCCCGCCGTGCGAGCGGCCCGCGGTGTCCGCGCGCGGCGCGGTGCGCGGGCGGCCGCGGTCGCGCCGCTCCGCCCACCACTCCCGGAACGACTGCGGCGGCACGTCCGGCAGCTCGCGCATCGCCGTCCACCCCGACGTGCCGGGCAGGTGGCGGGCGAGCGGCCCGTTGCCCGCCCGCGCGAGCCGCTGCGCGCGCTCGTAGCGCCCGCGCGAGCCGAAGACCTTCGCGAGCGCGTCCATCGCGAGGCGCTCGGGGCTCCAGCGCGACTTGACCTCCTTCACGACCCGCCCGCGCAGGTGGACGAGCACGGTCGGGATGTCGATCTTGACCGGGCAGACCTCGTAGCACGCGCCGCACAGCGAGGACGCCCACGGCAGCGTCGGCGCCTGGTCGAGCCCCTCGAGCTGCGGGGTGAGGATCGCGCCGATCGGGCCGGGGTAGACCGACTCGTAGGCGTGGCCGCCGGTGCGCGAGTAGACCGGGCAGGAGTTCAGGCAGGCCGAGCAGCGGATGCAGTGCAGCGCCTGGCGGCCGGTGGGGTCGGCGAGCACGTCGGTCCGGCCCGCGTCGATCAGGACGAGGTGGAACTCGCGCGGGCCGTCGTCCTCGCGCACGCCGGTCCAGATCGACGTGTACGGGTTCATCCGCTCCGCGGTCGAGGAGCGCGGCAGCAGCTGGAGCATGATCTCGAGGTCGCGCCACGCGGGCAGCACCTTCTCGATCCCCATCAGCGTGACCAGGACCCGCGGCAGCGTCGTGCACATGCGCCCGTTGCCCTCGGACTCGACGACGCCGACCGAGCCGGTCTCGGCGATCGCGAAGTTCGCGCCGGAGACGGCGACCGGGACGCTGAGGAACTTCTCGCGCAGGTGCCGGCGGGCCGCCTCGGCGATCGCCGTCGGCTCGAGCCCGAGCTCCTGGCCCTCGGCGATCGTGCGCTCGAACAGCGCCGCGATCTCGGCCCGGTTGCGGTGGATCGCGGGGACGAGGATGTGCGACTGCTCGTCGTCGCCGAGCTGGACGATCAGCTCGGCGAGGTCGGTCTCGATCGCGTGGACGCCGCGCAGCGCGAGCGCCTCGTTGAGCCCGATCTCGTCGGACAGCAGCGACTTGACCTTGATGACCTCGTCGGTCCCGTTCTCGCGCGCGATCCGCGCGACGATCGCGTTCGCCTCGGCGCCGTCGCGCGCCCAGTGGACGATGCCGCCCGCGGCGGTGACGCGCTCCTCCAGCCGCTCGAGCTGCTCGGGCAGCGTGGCCATGACGTGCGCCTTGAGCGCGCCGCCCGCGTCGCGCAGCGCCGCCCAGTCGTCGAGCTCGGCGACCGCGTTCGCGCGCTTGACGCGGATCGCGGTCGTCGCCTTGCCGAGGTTGCGCCGCAGCTGGGCGTCGGCGAGCGCCTTCCGGGCCGCGACCGGGAAGCCCGGCGGTCATTCCCGATCTCCTCGGGATCGCCGGCGGAGCCGGGAAGCGATCCACGTCATTCTTGCGCCGCCAGGATCTCGGCGATGTGCATCACGCGGACGCCGGCGCGCTGGCGCGCGAGCGCGCCGCCGATGTGCATCAGGCACGACGTGTCGACCGCCGTGCAGACCTCGGCGCGGGTGTCGAGCACGCCGCGGATCTTGTCGCCCAGCATCGCCATCGACGTGTCGGCGTTCTTGACCGCGAACGTCCCGCCGAAGCCGCAGCACTCGCGCGCGCCGTCGAGCTCGACGAGGTCGATCCCGCGGACGTTGCGCAGCAGCCGCTCGGGCCGGTCGCCGATCCCGAGCGCGCGGATCGAGTGGCACGTCGGGTGCAGCGTCACGCGGTGCGGGAACGACGCGCCGACGTCCTCGACGCCGAGCACGTCGCAGACGAACTCGGACAGCTCGTAGACCTTCGGCCCGTCGAACGGCACGCCGAGCCGGGCGTAGTGCTCGCGCACGAAGCCCGCGCACGAGGCGCTCGGCGAGACGATGTGCTCCGCGTCCCCGAACACGCGCGCGAAGCGCTCGCGCCAGCGGCCGCGCGTCGTCCTCGAAGCCCGAGTTCCCGTGCATCTGGCCGCAGCAGGTCTGCTCGAGCGGGAAGTCGACCTCGCAGCCGAGCCGCTCGAGCAGCTCGACCGTCGCCCGCCCCGCGTCGGGGAAGAGCGTGTCGTTGAAGCACGTGACGAACAGCGAGACCCGCACGAGGCCGGGAGTCTGCCATGCGGCGCCGTCGCACCACCTGGTTGCATCGCGCACGAGCTGGGTACGCCTCCGCGCAACCGAACGCGTCAGGGGAGGCGAACGGATGTATCAGCAGGTCACCGATCCCGTCGGGGATTCACTCGGTCTCAGCGTCATCTTCGCGGTGGTGCCGCTGATCACGCTCTTCGTGCTGCTCGGCGGCCTGAAGTGGGCGGCCCACTGGGCCGCGCTCGCCGCCCTCGTCGCCTCGCTGATCGTCGCGATCGCCGTCTACTCCGTCCCGGTCGGCCAGGCGTTCAACTCCGCACTGCTCGGCGCGATCTTCGGCGTGTTCCCGATCATGTGGATCGTCTGGAACGCGATCTGGATCTACAACATGACGGAGTCGACCGGCCACTTCGCGGTCCTCCGGCGGTCGTTCGGGCGGATATCCGACGACCAGCGCGTCCAGGCCGTGATCATCGCCTTCTGCTTCGGCGCGCTGCTCGAGGCGCTCGCCGGCTTCGGCACCCCCGTCGCGATCACCGCGGTCATGCTGATCGCGCTGGGCTTCCAGCCGATCAAGGCCGCCGCCGTCGCGCTCGTCGCCAACACCGCGCCGGTCGCGTTCGGCGCGATCGCGATCCCGATCATCACGCTCAGCGAGATCACCGGCCTCCCCAAGGAGGACCTCGGCGCGATGGTCGGGCGCCAGACGCCGCTGCTCGCGCTGTTCGTGCCGCTGATCCTCGTCGGCATGGTCGACGGGCTGCGCGGCGTGCGCCAGACCTGGCCCGCCGCCGTCGTCGGCGGCCTCGTCTTCGCCGTCGCCCAGTTCGCCTGCTCGAACTACGTCTCGGTCGAGCTGACCGACATCGTCGCCTCGCTGCTGGCCACCGGCGCGATCGTGGCGCTCCTGCAGGTCTGGCAGCCGAGCGAGCCGATCCGCGGCGAGCGCTTCCAGCGCGGCGGCCCGGCGATCGCCGGCGCGGCCGTCGCCGACCCGGCGATGGAGGCCGAGATCCGGCGCAAGGAGGACGACCACAAGGACACGAAGGGCGAGATCGCCGCCGCGTACGCGCCCTACCTGATCATCATCGCGATCTTCGGGATCGCGCAGATCGGGCCGGTCAAGACGTTCCTCGCCGACCTCGGCAGCGAGTTCAGCTGGCCGGGGCTCGACATCCGCACGCGTGGACGGCGAGGCGGTCGCCTCGACCACGTTCAAGTTCAACTGGGCCAACGCCGCCGGCTCGCTGCTGCTGGTCGCCGGCCTGCTGACGATGGTCGTGCTCAAGGTCTCCCCCCGCCGCGCCCTGAAGGTCTACGGCGCGATGCTCAACCAGCTCAAGTGGGCGACGCTCACCGTCGCCACCGTGCTGGCCCTCGCGTACGTGATGAACCTCTCGGCGCAGACGATCACGCTCGGCCTGTGGATCGCCGGCGCGGGCGGGATCCTCGCCTTCCTGTCGTCGATCATCGGCTGGATCGGGGTCGCGGTCACCGGCTCGGACACGAGCTCGAACTCGCTGTTCGGCGCGCTGCAGATCTCCGCCGCGAAGGAGGCCGGGCTGGACCCGACGCTGCTCGCGGCGGCGAACTCGTCCGGCGGCGTGCTCGGGAAGATGATCTCGCCGCAGAACCTCGCGATCGGCGCGGCCGCCGTCGGCATGGGCGGGCGCGAGGGCGAGCTGTTCAGGCGCGTCTTCGGCTGGAGCATCGTGCTCCTGCTGATCATGTGCGTGCTCGTCTACCTGCAGTCGACGAGCCTGTTGTCCTGGATGGTCGTCTAGGCGGGGGCTATGGTCCGACCGATGAGGGAGCTGATCGGCCGGCTGCGCGACATCGTCGGCGACGAGTGGTGCCTGACCGCCGAGCACGACCTGCGGACCTACGAGTCCGACGGGCTGCTCCAGTACGCCGCGACGCCCGGCGTGGCGGTCCTGCCGGGCACCGCGGAGCAGGTCCAGGCGTGCGTGCGGGCCTGCGCCGCGGCGCAGGTCCCGTGGGTCGCGCGCGGCTCCGGCTCGGGGCTGTCGGGCGGCGCGCTGCCGCTCACCGACGGCGTCCTGATCGTCACCTCGCGGATGAAGCGGATCCTCGAGATCGACCTCGCCGAACCAGCGCGTCTGCGTCGAGCCGGGCGTGACGAACATCTCGGTCTCCTCCGCGGTCGCGCCGGACTTCTTCTACCCGCCCGACCCGAGCTCGCAGATCGTCTGCTCGATCGGCGGCAACGTCGCCGAGAACTCGGGCGGCGCGCACTGCTTCAAGTACGGGTTCACGACGAACTACGTCTGCGGGCTCGAGATCGTCCTCGCGGACGGCGAGCTGGTGACGCTCGGCGGGCGCGAGCTCGACCCGCCCGGCTACGACCTGCTCGGCGCGTTCGTCGGCTCGGAGGGGACGCTCGGCATCGCCACCAAGGTCTGGCTGCGCGTGATGCCGTCGCCGGAGACGGTCAAGACGCTCGTCGCGTTCTTCGACTCGACGCACGCGGCCGGCGAGGCGGTCTCGGAGATCGTCCAGTCCGGCGTCGTCCCGGGCGCGATCGAGATGATGGACAAGGTCGCGATCGAGGCGAGCGAGCAGATGGCGCACGCCGGCTACCCGGTCGGCCGCGGCGCCGCCCTGCTCGTCGAGCTCGACGGCGCCGAGCGCGAGTGCGAGACGCGCTTCGAGGAGGTCGTGGCGGTCTGCGAGCGCTGCGGCTCCGACGACGTCCGCGTCGCGCGCGACGAGGCCGAGCGCCAGCTGTTCTGGAAGACGCGCAAGGCGGCGTTCCCGGCGATGGGGCGGATCTCGCCGAACTACTTCGTCCAGGACGGCGTGATCCCGCGGACCAAGCTGCCCGAGGTGCTCGAGGCGATCGACGCGCTCGCGCAGGAGTACGGGATGATCGTCGCCAACGTCTTCCACGCCGGCGACGGCAACCTGCACCCGCTCGTCTGCTTCGACGGGCGCAACGAGGGCGAGGCCGAGCGCGCGGAGGAGCTGTCGGGCCGGATCCTCGACGCGTGCCTCGAGGCCGGCGGCTCGATCACCGGCGAGCACGGCGTCGGCGTCGACAAGAAGAAGCACATGCCGAAGATGTTCGCCGAGGCCGACCTCGACGCGTTCCAGCGCCTGCGCTGCGCCTGGGACCCGGCCGGGCTCGCGAACCCCGGCAAGGTCATGCCGACGCCGCGCCTGTGCGGCGAGGTGCCCGGGATCTACCGGCAGCACCCGCTCGAGGCGGCCGGCCTGGCGGAGCGGTTTTGAAGCCGGAGACGGCAGCGGACGCGGCCGCCCTGCTCAAGACGCTGGGCGAGGAGGGCCGGACGGTCATCCCGCGCGGCGGCGGGACCAAGCCGTGGGGCCCGCCCGGCGAGGGCGCGGTGGTCGAGACCACCGGGCTCGCGCGGCTGCTCGAGCACAACGTGGGCGACTTCACGGCGATCCTCGAGGCCGGCGCGCCGCTGGCCGACGCGCAGGCGGCGTTCGAGGCCGAGGGCCAGATGCTCGCGCTCGACCCG
>CAWBSJ010000021.1:0-221048 GCA_963791405.1 uncultured Solirubrobacteraceae bacterium
AAGGCCAACGAGGGAGGCTCCATGAAGCGACGTGCGGCGGCGCTCTGCGCGCTGGCGGTCCTGTCCATGGCGGTGACGGCGGGTTCGGCGCAGGCTGCGCCACCGACCGGGGTGCCCGACGCGGTCGTCGCGCTCGGCGACTCGGCCATCTCCGGGGAGGCCGGCCGCTGGGCCGGCAACACGAACAAGAGCCCTCGCGCGTGGACGCGCTCGGCTCGACCGCCTACCACGACGTCGCGGGCCGCGAGTCGATCCCCGGCTGCCACCGCTCGAAGGCGGCCGAGATCCACATCGGCGGGATCGAGTCGGCCAACCTCGCCTGCTCCGGCGCCCGCACGTACACCCAGCCCTACAGCAGCGGCTCGGACTTCAAGCCCGGGCTCGACTTCTACGACGACGGCGCCGGCCACATCGGCCAGGCGAAGGCGCTGCAGCAGTACGCGTCCACCCGCCGCGTGCGGCTGATCATGGTCCTGATCAGCGCGAACAACTTCGGCTTCGCCGACGTCGTCCAGACCTGCGTGACCGACTGGCTGACCTCGCCGTCGTGGTGGAAGAACTACTGCAACGACGACTCGAGCATCCGCAGCCGGTTCACCGACAGCTTCATCGCCCAGCAGCGCGACGCCACGGCCGGCGCCTACGCGAACATCCGCCAGGCGATGACCAACGCGGGCTACGCCGCGTCCGACTACCGGCTCGTCGCGCAGACCTACTCGTCCCCGATCCCGCGCGGCAGCGGCTTCCGCTACAAGGAGACCGGCTTCACGCGCCAGACGATCGGCGGCTGCGGCGTCTGGAACCGCGACGCCGACTGGGCGAACGACACGATGGTCCAGACGCTCGACGAGCGGGTGATCAAGCCGGCCGCGGCCACCGCCGGCGCCGAGGTGATGGACGCGCGCGGCGCACTCGCCGGCCACCGGCTGTGCGAGAACACCGTCGGTCTGCTCGAGGAGACCGGCGTGCCGAACTGGACGTCGCCCGGCGCCGCGGACCGCAGCGAGTGGGTGAGCCAGATCCGCACGGTCACCACGCTCGTGCCCCCGTACCAGCTGCAGGAGGACCTGCACCCGAGCTACTGGGGCCAGCTCGCGCTGCGCAACTGCGTCCGCCAGGTCTACACGCTGAACCGCGGCGGATCCTGCGTGAGCGAGGGCGGGATGGACGGCGCCGAGCCGAACATGGCGCTGGACTAGCCGGCGCGCGGCGCGGGACCGCCCGGTCCCGCGCCCAGCGCCGCCGCCGGGCCGGCCAGCTTGTCCGGGTTGAGCACCGCCCAGACGCGCTGGATCCGGCCGTCGGCGACGTCGACGCTGATGACGACGACGAGCGCGCCGTCCGGCCCGAGCGCGGCGACGCCTGGCTGGCCGTTGACGTCCACGGCGACCAGCTCGACCTCCGCGGCCTCGGGTCGCTGACCGAACGCGGCCCAGAGCCGCGCCACCTTGGCGCCGCCGAGGATCGGGACCTGCGTCGCGCGCGCCTTGCCGCCGCCGTCGGCGACGTGCACCGCGTCGGCGGCGAGCAGCCCGACGAGCCCGTCGACGTCGCCGCCGCGCACGGCGGCGAGGAAGCGCGCGAGCAGCGCCTCGCGGCGCTCGCGCGACGGCTCGAACCGCGGCCGCCCCGCGTCGACGTGCTGCTTCGCCCGGCGCAGGATCTGGCGGCAGTTCGGGACGGTCTTGCCGACCACCGGCGCGATCTCCTCGTGCGCGAAGCCGAGCAGCTCGTGCAGGACGTAGACGGCGCGCTCGACCGGCTCGAGCCGCTCGAGCAGGACGAGGAAGGCGATCGACACGGTCTCGTCGCGCTCGACCTGCTCGTCGGTCCCCGGCGCGGAGACGAGCGGCTCGGGCAGCCAGTCGCCCGTGTAGGTCTCGCGCCGGACGCGCGCGGAGCGGAGGTGGTCGATCGCGAGCCGCGTCACCACCGTGGTCAGGAACGCCTTCGGCGCGCGCACGTCGCCCTCGCGGTGCAGGCGGAGATACGCCTCCTGCACGAGGTCCTCGGCCTCGCCCGCGCTGCCGACCATCCGCAGCGCGATCGAGAACACGAGCGGGCGCAGCGCATCGGCTGTCACGTCCGGGGCGGCCATCTCGTCTCAGGGCTCATCACAGCAAAGGAGACCTCCCCATGCGCATCTTCATCGCCGGCGCCACCGGCGCCATCGGCACCCCGCTGGTCCGCGCGCTGATCGCGGACGGCCACGACGTCACCGGCATGACCAGGTCGGGCGCGAAGGCCGGCGCGCTCCGCGCCGCCGGCGCGGACGCGGTCGTCGCCGACGCGCTCGACCGCGACGCCGTGGTCGCCGCCGTCACCGCGGCGGAGCCCGAGGTCGTCGTCCACCAGCTCACCGCGCTCGGCGACCTCAAGCTCCCGCGCAACATGGACCGCGCGTTCGCGGCCACGAACCGGCTGCGGACCGAGGGCACCGAGCACCTGCTCGCCGGCGCGCGCGCGGCGGGCTCCCGCCGGATCGTGGCGCAGTCGTTCGCCGGCTGGCCCGCGATCCGGAGCGGCGGCCCGGTCAAGACCGAGGCCGACCCGTTCGACCCCGACCCCGTGCCGTCGATGCGGGCGACGCACGACGCGATCAAGCGCTGCGAGGCACTCGTCACGGGAACCGAGGGGATCGAGGGCATCGCGCTCCGCTACGGCGGCGTTCTACGGCCCGGGCACCGGGCTCGCCGCGGACGGCGACCAACTGGAGATGGTCCGCAAGCGCCGCTTCCCGGTCGTCGGCGACGGCGCCGGCGTCTGGTCGTTCATCCACATCGACGATGCCGCCGCCGCCACGGTGGCGGCGATCGAGGGCGGCGCGCCCGGCGTCTACAACGTCACCGACGACGAGCCCGCGCCGGTCCGCGTCTGGCTGCCCGCGCTCGCCTCCGCGGTGGGCGCGCCGGCGCCGCGGCACGTCCCGCGCTGGATCGGCCGGCTCGCCGCCGGGGAGGCCGCCGTCGCGATGATGACCACGATCCGCGGCGCGGCGAACGGGAAGGCCAAGCGCGAGCTCGGCTGGTCGCCCGCGCACGCGACCTGGCGCGAGGGCTTCGCCGCGCTGTCCTAGGCGAGCGGTTGCTCGAAGACGGTCTCCAGCGAGAACCCGTCGTCCTCGCCGGGGACCGTCTTCTGCAGCCACAGCCGCGCGCGGCGGCCGTCGAGCTCGACGAAGCAGACCTGGTTGTCGAAGTACGGCGAGTCGTGCGTCATCCGCCAGCGGACCGGCGGCGGCCCGACGCCGGCGGCGCGCGCGAGCGCGCGGCCGAACAGCGCCACGGGCTTCGTCCACGCGGCGCGGATCGAGCGCCGCTCGTGATCGTTGAGCGGGTTGCGGAACGGCGAGCAGGTGGCCTGGTAGACGGCCGAGCGCACGTCGCTCCCGGCCGGGAACCCGACCTCGGCGAGGTACGCGTGGTGGACGTCCCCCGACAGCGCCACGATCGACGCGGGCGCGGTCGTCTCCGCGCTGCCGACCTGGCGCACGAGCCCCATCACCCGCTCGAGCGAGACGCCGAACGCCGCCCAGTGCTCGAGGTCGACGGCCTGGCGGAGCTTCTCGCCCAGCACGGCCGCGCGCCCGCCCCACGCGCCGTTGCAGACCGCCTCGTCCCAGGCCTCGAGGTAGTGCAGCGCGGGCGCGAGCAGCAGCGGCAGCGACGTCCCGATCAGCAGGTGGTCGAAGTCGCCCTGCGCGTGCTCCTCGAACCACTCCCACTCGCCCGGGTCGAGCATCGAGCGCTCCTCGGGCGGATCGAGCACCCGGCCGGCGCGCGAGTCGATCATGATCAGCCGCGAGGCGCCGAAGTCGCGGCAGTAGCTCCAGCGCGTGCCCGCGACCTCGCGGTCGGCGCGGAACGCGTACTCGCGCAGCAGCGGCTCGCCGTCCTCGGCCTCGCGCAGCGCGCGGTACAGGTCGTCCTCGGCCAGGTGATCGGGCGCGAGGTTGCCCATGTGCTGGTAGAGCCAGTAGCTCGCGAGCCCGCCGACGATGCGGTCGTCCCACCAGCCGGTGGCGCGCATGTCCTCGACCCAGGTCCGCGACGTGTTCCAGTCGTCGTGGACGTCGTGGTCGTCGAAGATCATCGCCGTCGGCACCGTCGAGAGCAGCCAGCGGATGTGCGGCTCCGACCACGCGTTGCGGTAGAGCAGCGTGTACTCCTCGAAGTCCGCGATCTGCTCGCCGGGCGGGACGGTGACGTCGCGGCGCTCGCGGATCTGCTCGACGACCTCGGGCGCGACCTCGTCGGCGTAGACCTGGTCGCCGAGCAGGACGAGGGCGTGCGGCCAGACGTCGAGGTCGTCGCGGCACATGTGGTCGGCGAGCACGCGCAGCGCGTCGACCTCGCGGCCCTCGGGGTGCTCGTCCTTGGTCAGCGAGTGCGGCGGGCGGTGCGGGCGCGCTCACCCGGCACGAGCCCCAGGCGATCCGGAACGGCGACGCCGGGGTCGTGCGTGCGGATGACGCTCGGCGGATACGGTCGTCAGGTCCTGCGGCCAGACGCGCGCGCCGTCGAGCCGCACCTCGTAGGGGATCGTCGCCGCGCGCTCGAGCCCCGTGACGTGGACGAGCGCGTAGTGGTGGCCCGCCGACGCGGAACGTCGGCTCGCGGCAGCCGAGCACCTCGACCTCGCACGGGCCGTCGGTCTCGACCCAGATCGTCGCGTCGTCCGCCCCGGCGTACCGGAGCAGGGGGCCCAGGACCAGGTTCGGCATCAGGCGGCCAAGCGCCCTCAGCGCCCGCACGGCGAGCATCAGCGCGGGCAGGTCGCCGGTCCCCTCGACCGTCAGCGAGGCGGTCACCGCGCGCAGGCGCCGCGCCTGGGCGGCGTGGGCCTCGAGGTAGGCGTCGACGGCGACCGCGGCGTCCTGGTCCTCCGGCGCCTCGGCGAGCGCGCAGCGCGCCAGCTCCGCGAGCGCGTCGAGGCAGTCCTCGCGCACGGCCTGGACCGCCCAGCGCTGCGTGCGCGTCGGCTGCGGGAGCTCCTCGAGCGAGCCCAGCAGCCAGACGATGTCGAGCCGCTCGGCGAGCACGTGGTAGGCGCGCGTGACCTCCTCCACCTCGCGGCCGGTGTGCCGCGGCGACGGCGATGATGTCCGGCGCCTGCATCAGCTCGGGCAGGCAGGCGTGCGCCCACGCGACGTCGTCGGGCACGCCCTGGCCGACGAGCCCGTCGGCCGCCTCCCGGCGCTGCGCGCGCCATTCGTCGCCGCCGATCTCCGGCAGCACGGCGACGAGCCGGGCGAACGGCGCCTCGGCCGTCGCGATCCGCTGCCTCGAGCGGCTCGCGGCCGTCGTGGGCGAGGTACCAGCGGGTGGCGGCGTCGACGAGCCGGTCGACCCCGCGCATCAGCTCGTCGGCGACCGCGCGGTCGAGCCCGCGCGGGAGCTGCTCGATCGCATCCCAGCGCGCGTCGGCGCCGGTCACCTCGCGCGCGACGCGGAACGCGCGCACGACGTCCGCCGCGTCGGCGCCGCGCTCCGCCCCGAGCTGGGACGCGTACGTCGGCCCGAGCGAGTTGGCGACGAGGTTCGCGTTCACCGTCGCGATCAGCTCGCGCCGCAGCGGATGCTCGGCCAGCAGATGGCCGAAGCGCTCGACCACGGGGCCCGGGAAGTACGAGCGCAGGTCGTCCTCCAGCCACGGGTCCTCGCACAGGTCGGAGGCGAGCAGGTCGCGCGCGATCGAGCGCTTGGCGTAGGCGAGCAGCAGCGCGAGCTCGGGGCGCTCCAGCCCGCGGCCGGCCCGGCGCCGCTCGGCGATCTCCTCCGCGCCCGGCAGCCCCTCGGAGCCGCGGTCGAGCAGCCCGCCCGCCTCGAGCGCGACCATCAGGTCCTCGTACGCGTACATCCGGTCGCGGGCGACCGCGACCTCCTGGGCGAGGATCTGCGCCTGCAGGAAGCTGTCGTAGAGCACGTGCGCGACGACGTCGTCGGTGACCGCGAGCAGCAGCTCGTCGCGCGCCGGCCGGTCGAGCTCCCCGCGCCGCTCGGCGAGCCCGAGCAGGATCTTCAGGTTGACCTCGTGGTCGGAGCAGTCGACCCCCGCCGAGTTGTCGATGAAGTCGGCGAAGACGAGCCCGCCGCCGGCCGCGTACTCGACCCGGGCGCGGCGGGTGAGGCCGAGGTTGCCGCCCTCGCCGACCGCGCGGCAGCGCAGGTCGGCCGCGTCGACGCGGATCGCGTCCGACGCGCGGTCCTGCGCGTCGTCGTCGCTCTCGTCCGAGGCCTTGACCACGGTGCCGATGCCGCCGTTGAAGAGCAGGTCGACCGGGGCGCGCAGGATCGCGCGGATGACGTCCGCCGGGGCCATCCGCTCGTCCTCGACCCCGAGCGCGGCGCGCGCCTGCTCCGACAGCGGGATCGACTTCGCGGCGCGCGGCCAGACGCCGCCGCCCTCGGAGATCGCCGCGCGGTCGTAGTCGTCCCAGCTCGAGCCGGGCAGCGCGAACAGCCGCTCGCGCTCGGCGAAGCCGGCCGCGGGATCCGGGTCGGGGTCGATGAACACGTGCCGGTGGTCGTAGGCGGCGACGAGCCGGATCTGCTCCGAGAGCAGCATCCCGTTGCCGAACACGTCGCCCGACATGTCGCCGATGCCGACGACCGTGAACGGGTCGGCCGCCGGGTCCAGGTCCAGCTCGGACAGATGCCGCTTGACCGACTCCCACGCGCCGCGGGCGGTGATCCCGAGCGCCTTGTGGTCGTAGCCGCTCGAGCCGCCGGACGCGAACGCGTCGCCGAGCCAGAAGCCGCGCTCCTCGCTGACCCGGTTCGCGGTGTCGGAGAACGTCGCCGTGCCCTTGTCCGCCGCGACGACGAGGTAGGTGTCGTCGTCGTCGCGGACGCGGACGCGCTCGGGGTGCACGACCCGGTTCTCGACCAGGTTGTCGGTCAGGTCGAGCAGCCCGCCGACGTAGCGCACGTACTGGCGCTCGACCTCGGCCTTCAGCTCGTCGCGGTCGCCCGGCGGCCGCTTCAGGTAGAAGCCGCCCTTCGCCCCGGCGGGCACGATCACGGCGTTCTTGGTCAGCTGGGCGCGCATCAATCCGAAGACCTCGGTCCGGTAGTCCTGCCGGTCCGACCAGCGGATGCCGCCGCGGGCGACGGCTCCGCCGCGCAGGTGGATGCCCTCCATCGCCGGGCTGTACACGTAGATCTCGAACAGCGGCGGCGGCTGCGGGATCGCCGGCACGTCGGCCGAGCGCAGCTTGAACGCGGTCACCTCGCGCTCCGGGTCGAAGGCGTTCGTCCGCAGCGTGGCGTCGATCAGCAGCAGCTGGTTGCGCAGGATCCGGTCGTGGTCGAGCGAGGCGACCGCCTCCAGCCCGGCCAGGATCTCGTCGCGCAGCGCCTGCTCGGCCGCCTCGTCGGCGGGGCGGTCCGGGTCGAAGCGCTGCTCGAAGTAGCGCACGAGCGTGGCGGTGACCTCGGGGTTGGCCGCCAGCACGTCGTTCTGGTACGCCTGCGTGAAGCGCGAGCCGATCCGCTGGCGGTACATCCGGTAGGCGCGCAGGATGTCGACCTGGCGCCACTCGAGACCGGCCAGGACGACGAGCCGGTTCAGCGTGTCCGACTCGGTCTGCCCGCTGCGGACGGCCGTGATCGTGTCGGCCAGCCGGTCGCCGAGCGCGCCGAGGTCGAGCGGGCGATCGCCCGGGCCGAGCACGCCGAAGTCCTGCACCCAGGTCTCGCCGTCTCCGCCCTTCAGCCGCGTCGGGACCTCCTCGATCACGCGCAGGCCGAGGTCCTCGAGCGTCGGCATCGCGTCGCCGAGCTCGACCTTCCCGCCCGTCTTGTAGAGCGCGACGCGGGTCCTGCCCGACTCGTTCTGGAGCCCGACCACGAACGGCTCGCCCTCGCGCTCCAGCCGCTCGAAGCACTCGACGTCGCCGATCGCCAGGGCCGGCTCGACCGAGGCGCGGTAGTAGCCCGGGAAGCGCGGCCCCCACTGCGCCGCCAGCTCGGCGCCGCGGGTCGGGCCGAAGCGGTCCAGCAGCCGCTCGCGCAGGCCGTCGTCCCACGTGCGGGTGAGCGAGACGAGCTCCTGCTCGAGGTCGCGCACGGGGATGTCGGGCACGCCGCCGGGGACGTGGACCGTCACGTGGACGCG
This sequence comes from uncultured Solirubrobacteraceae bacterium, assembly GCA_963791405.1. Classification (GTDB taxonomy): domain Bacteria; phylum Actinomycetota; class Thermoleophilia; order Solirubrobacterales; family Solirubrobacteraceae; genus DASQMT01. The sequence continues at coordinate 8,119 of CAWBSJ010000021.1, forward strand.
GACGCGCTCGCCCTCCCCCAGCACGGTCTGGGCGGCCACCGCCTCGGTCCCGAAGCGCTCGCGCAGCAGCCGCAGGAAGCCCTCCAGGACGTCGGGGTCGTAGCGCGAGGCGGGCAGCGCGGCGATCAGCGAGACGGAGCGGTTGTCGGCCGAGCGCCGGCCGAGCAGCCGCACGCGGTCGCCCTCGAGCGAGAGCAGCTCGACGACCGCGCGGCGGAGGTCGTCGGCGCGGGCGGAGAACAGCTCGTCCTTCGGGAACGAGTCGAACAGCGCGACGGCCGCCTTGTAGTCGTGCGAGCCCTCGATCAGGTCCTCGTGGCGGAGGATCTGGCGCAGCTTGCGGTTGAGCAGCGGCGTCTGGGACGCCGGCTCGGTGTAGGCCTTGGACGTGAACAGGCCGATCAGCCGCGCCTCGCCGGCGACGCTGCCGTCCGGCGCGATCTTGCGGACGCCGACGTAGTCCATCCGCGCGCGCCGGTGGACGGGCGAGAGCCGGTTCGTCTTCGTGACGATCAGCAGGTCGCCCTCGAGCGCGCGCTCGCGCACGCCGTCGGGCAGGTCGGCGAGCGGGCGCGGGCGCGCGTAGGCGGACGACGCCTCGTCGGCGAGGATCCCCAGCCCGGAGCCGGGCACGAGGCCGTAGGCCCCGTCGGCGATCCGGTACTCGCGGTAGCCGAGCAGGATGAAGTGGTCGGCCAGCAGCCACTCGAGGAAGGCGACGGTCTCGTCGACCTCGTCGTCGGCGTAGCGGGCGAGCCCGGCGCCGGCGAGCTGGACCATCCGCCGGCCGCGCTCCGCCATCGCGGGGAAGTCGAGCACCGTGCGCCGGACGTCGCCGAGGATCGACTGCGCGCGGTCGGCGACCGCCTCGAGCTCGTCCGCGTCGAGCCGCCGGTCGAGGTCGAAGTGCATGACCGACTCGCGCGCGGTCGCCTCGCGCGGGTGCAGCACGCCCGTGATCCGCCCCTCCTCGCCCCGCTCGAGCCCGAGGATCGGGTGCAGCACGCGGACGATCCCGATCCCCTCGGCCTCGAGCTCGGCCCGGACGCTGTCGACGAGGAACGGCAGGTCCTCGCTGTTGGTCTCGAGCACGCTGCCGGGGCGCTCGTAGCCGTGCTCGGCCGTGGTCGGGTTGAACGCGCGGACCGACGATCGGGCGGTCGCCGCGGGCGGCGGCGAAGTCGAACGCGCCGGCGACCTCGGCGAACAGCGCCTCGGGCGCCGTGGACTGCGCGGCGTCCGCGGAGAGCCGGCGCAGGTACTCGGTGGCGAACGCGCGCAGCGCGACCGCGTCGCCCGGCCGGCGCTCGCCGATGAGCGCCAGCAGCCGCTCGCGGACGGGTGCGACGGCGAGCTCCCTCGTCTCGGTCGAAGTGGCCACCCCGGGCCATCATGCCACCGCCGGCGCTCCCGGCAAACCGGTGTCCGGGATCCGTAACCTCGGTCCGGCGATGCTCTCCGGCCGCGACTCCACCGCGTTCCGCACGCTCTCGGACGTCGTCCTGGCGCTCGCCGCGGAGCGCGAGGTCGAGCCGGTGCTCCAACAACTGGTGCATGCGGCGCGCGAGCTGGGCGGCGCGCGCTACTCGGCGCTCGGCGTGCCCGACGGCGACGGCGGCTTCGCCCGCTTCATCACGTCGGGGATGAGCGACGAGCTGATCGCGGCGATGGGGCCGCTGCCGCGGACGCACGGGATGCTCGGCGCGATGCTCGACACGCGCGAGCCGTACCGGACCGACGACATCCACGCGCACCCGCGCTTCCGCGGCTGGTGGCCGTCCGCGCATCCCGACATGCGGTCGTTCCTCGGCGTCCCGATCGTCGCGCGCGGCGGGGTGATCGGCGCGCTCTACCTGACCGACAAGGAGGACGGCGGCGCGTTCACGGAGGAGGACGAGCGGCTGATCGTGCTGCTCGCCGCGCACGCGGCGATCGCGATCGAGAACGCGCGGCTGCACGAGCGCGCGCGTGAGCTCAACATCGTCGAGGAGCGCAACCGGCTCGCGCGCGAGCTGCACGACTCCGTCACGCAGCAGCTGTTCGGCGTCGTGCTCGCGGCCGAGGCGGCGGGCGAGCTGCTCGCGCGCGGCGACGCCGGGGCGGGCGCCGAGGTCGACCGCGTCCAGGCGCTCGCGCGGGCCGCGATGGAGGAGCTGCGCGCGGTCGTGTTCGAGCTGCGGCCGGCGTCGCTGGAGGCCGACGGGCTCGGGCGCATGCTGCGCAAGCACGTCGACGTGCTGCGGCGCGTGTCCGGGCGCGAGATCGGGCTCGCGGTCGGCAGCCCGCCGCCGCTCGCCGCCGGCGCGTCGGGCGAGGTGTTCCGGATCGCGCAGGAGGGGCTCCAGAACGCGCTGCGCCATGCGGACGCGGGGCGGATCGACGTCCGGCTCGAGGACGGCGGCGGCCTGCTGGTGCTGACGGTGGCCGACGACGGCCGCGGCTTCGACCCCGCCGCGGCGGGGGTGCGCGGACGGCGGCTCGGGCTGACGTCGATGGAGGAGCGGGCGGCCGCGATCGGCGGGCGGCTCGAGGTCGCCTCGGCGCCGGGCGCGGGGACGACGCTGCGGCTCGAGGTGCCGGCGTGATCCGCGTGCTGATCGCGGACGACCACGCGGTCGTGCGCGGCGGCCTGCGGACCTACCTCGACCTGCAGCCCGACCTCGAGGTGGTCGCCGAGGCGGCCGACGGCGAGGCCGCGGTGCGCGAGGCGGCGCGCGACCGCGCCCGACGTCGTGCTGCTCGATCTCGTGATGCCCGGGCTCGACGGCGCGGGCGCGCTGCCGCGGCTGCGCGAGCGGGTGCCCGGCGCGCGGGTGATCGTGCTGACGAGCTTCGGCGAGGACGAGCGGCTGTTCACGGCGCTGCGGGCGGGCGCGGCCGGGTTCCTGCTCAAGGACACCGAGCCGGCGGAGCTCGTGCGCGCGATCCGGACCGCGCACGCCGGCCAGGCGCCGCTCTCGCCGGCGGTGGCGACGCGGCTCGTCGACCGGCTGGCCGGCGGCGGGCGGCCGCGCGCGGCCGAGCTGCTCACGCCGCGCGAGCTCGAGGTGCTCGGGCTGATCGCCCGCGGCTACGCGAACAAGCGGATCGCGCTCGAGCTCGGCGTGGCGGAGAAGACGGTCAAGACCCACGTCGGCCACGTGCTGGCCAAGCTGGGCCTGAGCGACCGCACGCAGGCGGCGCTCTACGCGGTCCGCGAGGGGCTCGCGCCGGCCTGAAGCAGCTCGACGCCGTGGCGGGCGGCGAGCGCCATCACCTCGGCGGGGTCGGTGCGCGTGGCCGCCGCGCGCATGAACGCCTCCATCTCGCCGCCCGGCGCGAACACGACGTGGGCGTGCGCCTCGGCGTCCGACTCGTTGCGCACGGTGTGCGCGGCGCCGCCGGGGATCGGCACGACGGCGCCGGCGGGCGCGGCGATCCGGCGCACGGCGCCGTCCTCCTCGCGGTAGATCGCGAGCTCGCCGCGGTCGACGCGGTAGAGCTCCGCCGAGGGATGGCGGTGCAGCGCCGGGCGGGCCGCCGCCGGGCGGCATCGTCACCTCGACGGCCACCAGCGCGCCGCCGGTGTCGGCGCCGGCCGCGCGCACGACGACCTCTTCTGCACCCACGCGGATGCGTTCCATCGTTCCTCCGGTACAGTTGGACAGGGAGCCTGTCCAAGATAGACAGGACGCCTGTCGTATGTCAAGCGAACTCCCCGACACCAGCGCGCGCCGCGCCCCCGAGAACCTCGCGATCCTGCTGCGCGAGCCGTTCGTCGTGCTCTCCGACCGCCTGATCGCGCGACTCGCCGCGCGCGGGCATCCCGAGGTCCGCTACGCGCACGGCGCGGTCTTCCAGTACCTCGACGACGCGGGCACCCGCGTCAGCGTCCTCGCCGCGCGGGCGCGGATCGCGAAGCAGTCGATGGCCGAGCTCGTCGCGCACCTCGAGCGCCACGGCTACGTCGAGCGCGTCCCCGATCCGGGCGACGGGCGGGCCAAGCTGGTCCGGGCGACGGCGCGCGGCCGCGAGGTCTTCGCGATCGCGCGCGAGCTGGTCGCCGAGCTGGACGCGCGGCTCGACGCCGCGCTCGGCCCGGCGCGGGTGCGCGAGCTGCGCGCGCTGCTCGAGGACGTCCGCGCGGCGCTCGCCGAGGGGTCCTAGGCCCAATTGACGATGGTGGGCGGGCGGCGCCGCGCCTAGCGTCGTCCCCATGCCCACCGCCATCGTCACCGGCGCCTCCCGCGGCCTGGGGCGCGCGCTCGCCGCCGCCCTCGCCGACCGCGGCTGGCGCCTCGTCCTCGACGCCCGCGACGGCGCCGCGCTCGAGCGCGCCGCCGCGGAGCTGCGCGACCGCGCCGAGCTGATCGCCCTGGCCGGCGACGTCGCCGACCCGTGGCACCGCCACGCGCTGGTCGACGCCGCCGGCGACGCGATCGACCTCGTCGTCAACAACGCCTCCGATCTCGGCCCCTCCCCGCTCCCCCCGCTCGCCGAGCTCCCCCTCGACCGGCTCGAGCAGGTGCTCCGGGTGAACGTCCTCGCTCCCCTGGCCGTCGCCCAGCTCGCCCTGCCGAAGCTCGTCGAGGGGGCGCGGGTGGTCAACGTGACCTCGGACGCCGCGGTCGAGGCGTACCCGGGCTGGGGCGGCTACGGCGCGTCGAAGGCCGCGCTGGAGCAGCTCACCGCCGTCCTCGCCGCCGAGCACCCGGGCCTGCGGATCTACGCCGTCGACCCCGGCGACATGAACACGCGGATGCACCAGGACGCGTTCCCCGGCGAGGACATCTCGGACCGCCCGCCGCCCGAGGCGAGCGTCCCCGGGCTGCTCGCGCTGATCGAGGGCGACCTCCCCAGCGGCCGCTACGGCGCCCGCGCGCTCGCGGAGGCGCCGGCGTGATCGCGGCCGCGGCCCGGCGGCCGCGGGCGGCGTTCACGCTGCCGCCCGCGCTCGAGGCGGCCGAGCCGCCGGAGGCGCGCGGCCTCGCGCGCGACGAGGTCCGGCTGATGGTCGCGCGCGAGGACGCACCGCTCGCCCACACGCGGTTCCGCGACCTCGCGTCGCAGCTGCGCGCGGGCGACCTGCTCGTGGTCAACGAGTCCGCCGTGCTCCCGGCCGCGCTGCCCGCGCGGCGCGCCGGACGGCACCGCGCTCACCGTCCACCTGTCGACGCCCGAGCCGCCGCCCGGCTCGCTGGGCGGCGCGACCGCGGGCCGCGCCGACCGGCCGCTGGGTCGTCGAGCTGCGCGCGGGCGGCGAGCGGTTCACCGGCGGCGCGGCCGGCGAGGCGCTGGCGCTGCCCGACGGCGGCGTCGCGACGCTCGTCGCGCCGTACCTCGGCCGCGGCCGGCTCTGGGTCGCGCGGCTCGACCTCCCCGCCCCGCCGCCCGCCTACCTCGCCGCCCACGGGGCGCCGATCCGCTACGCCCACCAGCCGCGTCCGCGGCCGCTCGCCGACCACCAGACGATCTTCGCGCGCGTGCCCGGCAGCGCCGAGGCGCCGAGCGCCGGCCGCCCGTTCTCGGCGCGCGTCCTGCACGCCCTCGCCGCACGCGGCGTCGGCGTCGCGCGGCTCGTCCTCCACACCGGCGTGAGCTCGCCCGAGCGCGGCGAGCGCCCCTACCCCGAGCGCTTCGCGATCCCCGCCGCGACCGCGGCGCGGGTCGGCGCGACCCGCCGCGCCGGCGGCCGCGTGATCGCCGTCGGCACGACCGTCACGCGCGCGCTCGAGACCGCGGCGGCCCCCGGCGGCGGCGTCCGCGCCGCCGCCGGCTGGACGTCGCTCGTGATCACGCCGGAGCGCGGCGTGCGCGTGGTCGACGGGCTGATCACGGGCTGGCACGAGCCCGAGGCGAGCCATCTGCTGCTGCTCGAGGCGGTCGCCGGCGCCGAGCTGGTCGCCCGCTCGTACGCGGCCGCGCTGGCCCTGCGCTACCGCTGGCACGAGTTCGGCGACAGCCACCTGCTGCTGCGGGAATAGGACTGGCGCGCGGCGGCGTCCCTCCGGAGGAGGAGGTCCACCATGCCGGACGTCTACGCGACGATCACCGAGGTCGACCCCGACCTGCAGGAGCAGCTCGCGACCGTGCTGGAGCTGCGCGCCGCCGACCCGGCGCAGCGCGCGATGCTCGCCGACTACACCGCCGCCCTCGACCTGCCCGGCCGACGCGGCCGTGCTGGAGGTCGGCTGCGGCACCGGGCCGGTCTGCCGCCACCTCGCGACGCTCCCGGGCGTGGCGAGCGTCACGGGGATCGACCCCTCGCCGCTCTTCGTCGAGCGGGCCCGCGCGCTGGCCCCCGGGCTCGACTTCCGGATCGGGGACGCCCGCGCGCTCGACTTCCCCGACGGCGCGTTCGACGCCGTGGTGTTCCACACGTCGCTCTGCCACGTGCCGGACGCGGAGCGGGCGCTCGCCGAGGCCCGCCGCGTGCTGCGGCGCGGCGGCCGGCTCGCCGTGTTCGACGGCGACTACGCGACGATCACGTTCGCGCGGGACGCCGCGGACCCGCTGCAGAGCTGCGCGGAGGCCGTGATCGACATGGTCGTGCACGACCCCTGGCTGATGCGGCGCGCCGTGCCGCTCGTCCGCGCGGCGGGCTTCGGCGGCATCGAGGTCCGCGCCCACCCCTACACGTCGGCGGGCGCCGGCACGGACTACCTGCTCGCGCTCGTCGACCGCGGCGCGACCGCGCTCGCCGCGCGCGGCACGATCGGCGCGCCGCTCGCCGACGCGCTCAAGGCCGAGGCCCGCGCGCGCATGGCGTCCGGCGCGTTCTTCGGCCACATCGACTACGTCAGCGTGATCGCTCAGGCCGCGGCGGCGACCGGCGGATAGCGCCGCCGGATCGCGTACAGCGTCGTCCGCTCGGCCGCGGGCCGGCCGGCCGCGTGCGCGGCGCCGACGAGGTCGTCGGGATCGAGCTTGACCCCGTGGTAGGAGCCGGCGAGCCGCGAGATCGACTCCTCCATCAGCGTCCCGCCCAGGTCGTTGACGCCCCAGCGCAGCGCCTCGGTGGCGGCGTCGAGCCCCATCTTCACCCACGACGCCTGCACGCTCGGCACCGTGTGCCCGAGCGCGAGCCGGAAGGCGGCGGTGTGCTTGAGGTTCTCCTCGCGCGAGATCTCCTCGATCCCGTGCGTCCGGCCGAGCAGCGTGTGGAACGGGATGAACGACAGCGGGACGAACTCGGTGAACCCGCCGGTGCGCTCCTGCAGCGCGCGCACGACGCGCATGTGCTCGGCCAGCTCGTGCGGCTCCTCGATGTGGCCGAACATGACCGTCACGGTCGAGCGCAGGCCGGAGCGGTGCGCGGCCTCGATGATCTCGACCCAGCGCCCGGCGGGCAGCTTGTTCGGGCTGATCCGCTCGCGCACCCCGTCGTGGAGCACCTCGGCCGCGGTCCCCGGCACCGAGCCGAGGCCGGCCTCGCGCAGCCGCGCGAACACCTCCGCCGGCGGCAGCCCGGAGCGGTCGCACATGTGCGCGACCTCCATCGGCGAGTACGCGTGCAGGTGGACGTCCGGCGCGGTCTCCTTCGCGAGCCGCAGCCACGACTCGTAGTCCTCCAGCCCCCAGTCGGGGTGGATGCCGGACTGGATGCACAGCTCCGTCGCGCCGTACGCCACCGCGTCGTGGATCCGCGCGACGAAGTCGTCGCGCTCGTGCGTGTAGGCGTCGGGCGAGCGCCGCCCCTGGCCGAAGCCGCAGAACGCGCAGCCGACGATGCACACGTTCGACACGTTGATGTTGCGGTTGACGACGAACGTGACCGTGTCGCCCGCCAGCTCGGCGCGCAGCTCGTCGGCCGCCTGGCGCATGTCCTCGATCGCCTCGGGCCGGGTCTCGGCGAACAGCGCGGTGACCTCGCCGGGGTCGAGCGCGGCGCCGGCGCGCGCCCGCGCGATCGTGTCCGGCCGCAGCGCGCCCTTCGGCCCGTCGACGCGCCCGGACCCGCGGCGCGGGATGAAGCTCCAGTACTTCGTCTTGATCACGTCGAGGACGTGCTGCGCCAGCCACTCGGGGTCGATGAAGCGCGGGTACACGCAGAGCCGCTCGGTCAGCGCCACGCCCTCGGCGCTCAGCCGCTTGCGCACCTGGTTGGGCGACGGGAACGGGTGCTCGGGCGAGATGTGGTCGCCGTTGCTCGAGAGCCCGCCGAGGTCGGTCGCCCCGGCCGCCACGAGCCGCGGCCACCAGTCGGCCAGGTTCGGCGGGATCTGGATCCCGATCTCGGGCATCAGCCGGCGCGCCTCGCGCACGAGCCGCTCCATGTCGTCGACCGTGACCGGCGAGGCCCACGCCGGCGCGGGCACGTCGGGCCCGTCGTGCAGCCCGGTGCGCCAGTACGCCTCCGCGGCCTCCGTGGCGATGTCGGCCGGCTCCTCGCCGTAGTAGCGGCGGTGCGGGACGAAGTTCTGGAGGATGACCTCCTGCAGGTTCCCGAACCCGGCGAGCGCCTCGAGCGCCGCCATCCGGTCGGCCTCGGTCTCGCCGATCCCGACGAGGATCCCGCTCGTGAAGGGGATCTTCAGCGCCTCGGCGTCGCGCAGCGTCGCCAGCCGCAGCGCGGGGTCCTTGGTCGGCGAGGCCTGGTGCGCGACGAGGTCGGGCCGCAGCGACTCGATCATCAGCCCCTGCGAGGCGGTCACCTCGCGCAGCCGCGCGAGGTCGTCGCGGCCGAGCGCGCCGAGGTTCGTGTGCGGGAGGATCCCGCGGTCCAGCGCGCGCTCGCAGGCCCACGCGACGTAGCCGACGAAGTCGTCGAAGCCGAGCTCGGCGAGCCGCTCGCGGACGCCCGGATGGTGGCCCGGGTCGTCGCCGGTGAGGACCAGCAGCTCCTTGACGTTGCGGCGCGCCGCGCGGTCGATCAGCGCCTCGACCTCGTCGGGCGTGTGCAGGTGCGGCTGATGCGTCGCGAACGCGCAGTACTTGCAGTGCGACACGCACGTGCGCGACAGCGACAACGTGACGTTGCGCGAGAACGTGACCCGGCGGCGCATCCGCGACGGGATACTACGGAGGCGGAGGCGCGGGCCGGTTCAGGCGGCGATCAGGTCCAGCAGCGCGCCGCGCTCGAGCTCCGGCGGCGGCGCCGATCCGGCCAGGCCGAGCACGCGCTCCGCGAGCCCCGGCCGCGCGAGCACCTCGTGCGCCGGCGCCAGGCAGCCGATGATCTCCAGCCCGGCGCGGAACGCGTCCGCGTCGCGGCCCATGGCCAGCGGCAGCGCGGCGCCGACCGCCTCGGCGTGCGTGGCGGGGACGGGCGGCTCGCGCCCCTCGCGGTGCGCCGCCATCGCGGCGAGCCGGCCGCGGTCGCTCGCGAGCGCCGAGTCGTAGAAGTGGCGGAGCTCCGCCTCGGTGCGCTCGCGCCAGGCGTCCTCGAGCCCATCGCCGAGCCGCTCGCGCACGACGTCGCGCAGCAGCGCGACGTGCATCAGCCCGACCGCGATGCCGCGGCCGAGCGTCGGATTCGTGCACGCCCAGGCGTCGCCGACGCTCACCACGCCGCGCGTCCGCGGCGCCGCCGGGCGGATCCGGTCGGTCACCCCGCCCATCGGGAGCACGCCGGTGAGCGGCTCGCCCTCGAGCCAGTGCGCGTGGCGCGGCAGCGCGCGGACGACCGCGGTGAACGTGCCCGCGATGGCGCAGCCGCTTGAGCGGCCGGTCGGCGGCGGCGGCGTACAAGGTCACCGACCAGGTGTCGCCGTCGCCGGGGATCGTCAGCACCGAGAGGCTCCCGAGATGGGTGAGCCGCGGCGCGCGCGGCGCCGGCACGGCGCCGCGGAAGTAGCGCGAGTAGTAGGCGAACCCCGCGCCGACGGTCGCGTCGGCGTCCCGCTCCAGCCCGGCGGCCGCGAGCAGCTTCGGCAGCCGCGAGCCGCGGCCCATCGCGTCGACGACCAGGTCGGCCGCGAGCTCGTCGCCCGCGTCCGTGCGCACGCCGGTCACCCGCGTGGAGCCGTTGACGCCGGTGGTGAGGAGGCCCGCGACCCCCGCCCGGCGGCGGACGGTCAGCCCCGGCTCGGCGTCGGCGACCCGCGCGAGCGCCTGCTCGAGCACCGGGCGGCGGACCTGCAGCGTGCGGAACCGCTCGTCGCCGGGGCGCCGCCCGCGGTCGGCGATCGTCGGCGGCATGAAGTCGAGCGGATCGCCGACGGTGGCGCCGGCGTCCAGGCAGGCGGCGACGACGTCGGGCAGCTCGCGGTCGAGGATGTCGCGGGCGCGCGGCTGCAGCCCGTGCGGCTGCTTGAAGTGCGGGACGCCGGCGCGCCGCCAGTCCGCCCAGGCGCGCTCGGGCGAGTCCGGCACGGGGGCGGCGTCGCGCTCGAGCACCGTGACGGCGTGGCCGTCGCGGGCGAGCATCAGCCCCGCGGAGAGTCCGCACACGCCGCCGCCGAGGACGAGGATCCGTGCCATGTCCCCAGGACCGCGCGGGGCCGGGCGCTATTCCCCGCTCCCCTACCCTCCCCGCCCCATGCGCCGCGCGCTGCTCCTCGTCCTCCTGCTCCCGCTGCTCGCCGGCTGCGCGTCGGACTCCGGCACCGACCGCCCCGGCGCCGAGGCGACGCTGCTGCTCGACTTCCAGCCCAACGCGGTGCACGCGGGGATCTACCTCGCGACGGAGCGCGACTACGACGAGGCCGAGGGCGTCGAGCTCGACGTCAAGGCGCCGGGCGCCTCGACCGACGCGCTGAAGCAGCTCAGGCCGGCCGCGCGGACCTCGCGATCCTCGACATCCACGACCTCGGGCTCGCGCGCGAGCAGGGCGCCGACCTCGTCGGCGTGATGGCGTTCGTGCAGCAGCCGCTCGCGGCGGTGCTCGCGCAGCCCGACGTGCGGTCGCCGCGCGACCTCGAGGGCCGGCGGGTCGGCGTGACCGGGCTCCCGTCCGACGACGCGGTGCTGCGCTCGATCGTGTCCGGCGCCGGCGGCGACCCCGGCGCGGTCCGGCCGGTCACGATCGGCTTCCAGGCCGTCAAGGCGCTGCTCGCGGACCGCGTGGCGGGCGCCACCGCGTTCTGGAACGTGGAGGGCGTCGAGCTGGAGGCGCAGCGCCCGGGGATGCGCGAGTTCCGCGTCGACGACTACGGGGCGCCGTCCTACCCCGAGCTCGTCCTGTGCGTCACGCGCCGCACGCTCGTCGAGCGGACGCCGATGATCCGCGCCACGATCCGCGCGCTCCAGCGCGGCTACGACGAGACCCAGCGCGACCCGGAGAGCGCGGTCTCGGCGATGCTCGCGGCCGAGCCGGACCTCGACCGCGACCGCCTGGCGGCCCAGCTCGACGCCGTCGACGCGGCGTTCACGGCCGGCGCGCGCGCCTTCGGGCAGCTCCGGCCCGCCGTGCTGCGGGCGTGGGGGCGCTGGGACGTGCGGTTCGGGATCCTCGACGAGCCGCCCGACATCGGCCGGGCGTTCGACACGACGCTCGTCGGCCCGCCGCCGGGCGACTAGCGCGCTACTGCGAGCGGATGCGCTTGAACTCCTGCCGCACCGACTCGCCGCGACCCCACATCTGCACGTTCTCGACGCGCCCGGTGCGCAGCTCGCGCAGGACGAGCTCGCCGGCGATCCCGGCCTGGTCGAGCAGCCGGAGGGTGCCGTGGACGACCGGCTCGGCGGCGGCGTGCCCGAACTGGTGCGCGACGAGGATCCGCCAGTGCCAGTCGTAGTGCGAGTACGGCTGGGCGTTCATCTGCACCACGAGCGTCGCCGCGTCGAGGTAGCGGGTCTCGTCCACGCGGAGGTCGAGCTCGAGGTCGGTCCAGTCGGACGGCAGCGAGTCGACGATCTGCTCGAAGGTCTCGGCGAGCGGCATGATGTGGGCGCAATCTAGCGGTCATGGCCGACCTGCCGCCCCCACCGGACCCCGACGACCCGCTCGCGCCAGCCCGCGGACTGGGTCTCGACGGCCTGCTGGCGCTGCTGGAGCGGCTCGGCGGCGCCGACGAGGCCGGCGTCGTGCGCCAGGCGCTGGCGGCCGGCGTGCCCGAGGTCGTGGTGGTCGAGGAGGTCCAGCGCGAGGTCGAGCGGCGCCTGGTCCGCACCCGGCAGTTCTACGATGAGCAGCAGTGGTGACGCTCACCGAGACGACCGCCGACGCGCTCTCCGCCATGCGAGCGAGGGCTGCGCGATCGTGGACCGCTCCGAGCGCGGCAAGCTCGCGCTGAGCGGCGGCGAGGCGAAGGAGTTCCTGCACGGCCAGGTCACGAACGACGTCGAGGCGCTCGTGCCCGGCGAGGGCTGCTACGCCGCGTTCCTCACCCACAAGGGCAAGATGCTCGGCGACCTGCGGATCCTCGACACCGGCGACGAGCTGCTGCTCGACACCGAGCGCGTCGCGCTGCAGGAGCTGTTCAACATGATCCGGCGCTTCAAGCTCGGCCGCGACGTCGAGCTGCACAAGCGCACGCTGGAGTCCGGGCTGCTCTCGCTCGTCGGGCCGGAGGCGCGCCGCGTCGCCGGCGCGGCGGAGCTGCCGGAGCGCGAGCACGCCCACCGCGTCGCGACGGTCGGCGGGGCCACGGTGCGGCTGATCGCGACGGACCTCGGCGTCGACGTCCTGTGCGCCGCGGAGGACACGCGAGCCCGTCGCCGCGGCGCTGATCGCGGCCGGCGCGGTCCCGGCGACCGGGGCGGCCTACGAGATCCGCCGGGTCGAGACCGGGCGGCCGCGCTACGGCGCCGACCTCGACGACACGGTGATCCCGCAGGAGGCCGGCCTCAACGACCGCGCGGTCTCGTTCGAGAAGGGCTGCTACGTCGGCCAGGAGACGGTCGCGCGGCTCCACTTCCGCGGGAAGCCGAACCGCCACCTGCGCGGGCTGCGGCTGTCCGCGGCCGCATCCTCCGGCGCGCCGCTGCGGCTCGGCGAGCGCCAGGTCGGGACGCGTCGGCACGGTGGTCGAGTCGCCCCGGTTCGGGCCGATCGCGCTCGCGCTCGTGCGGCGCGAGGCCGAGCCCGGCAGCACGGTCGAGGTCGGCGACGACGGCGTCAGCGCCGAGGTCGTCGAGCTCCCCTTCGCAGCGGCGTAGTCTCCCTGGGGACATCACCGAGAGGAGTGCCACATGGCTGCGCACGTGCTCGTCGTCGCCACCGTCACCGCCACCTCGGACGACCTCCTGGCCGCCCTGCGGGAACGCGCGGACCGCTCGTCGGTCCCGGTCGACTTCACCCTCGTCATGCCCGCCGGCGCCGGTCCCGTGGCCGCGGACGCGCCGGAGCTGGAGGCGGCGCTCGCCCGCTGGGGCGACGCGGGGCTGAAGGCGACGGGGACGATCGGCGACGCCGATCCGGTGCAGGCGGTGGCCGAGGTCTGCCCGCCCGGGTCGTTCGACGAGATCATCGTCTCCACGCTGCCCGGGCAGACGTCGCGCTGGCTGCGCTCCGACGTCCCGTACCGGATCGGCCGCATGACCGACCTGCCGGTGACCCACGTGATCGCGATGGACCGCGCTCGAGCCGCACGCCTCGCCGCCGCCGGAGCGCGAGCGCCAGGGCCTGAGCCTGCTCAACGTGATGGCGTACCGGGGGGCGCACCCGCGCTGACGAACTCCAGCCGGTTGCCCCACGGGTCGCTCGCGTAGAACCGCGCGACGCCCGGCAGGTCGTCGTCCCAGTGCACGTCCACCCCGGCCTCGACGAGCCGGTCGGCGATCGACGTCGAGCTCGCCGACGGCGAACGCCGGGTGCGCCTTCTCCGCCGGCGCGAAGTCCGGTGTCACGCCGACGTGGAGCTGCTGCGCGCCGCACGCGAACCAGACGCCGCCGCGGGCGGCGAGCGGCGCGGGCTTCGGCAGCTCCTCCAGCCCCAGCAGGCCGCCGAAGAAGCGGCGCGCCTCCGCCTCGCTGCCCGGCGGCGCCGCGAGCTGGACGTGGTCGAGGCCGCGGATCACGCGGCCGACGCTACACCGCGCACCCAGCGCCCGAGCCGCCCGCCGTCGATCGCGCGGGCGTCGAGCTCGAGCGCCGGCGGGGCGTGGCTCGCCATCCAGGAGCCGACCAGCCGCGTCTCGGCGACCTCCTCGGCCGGGAGCCAGCCGCCCAGCTCGGGCCGCGGCGCCGCCCGCAGCGCCGCGGTGCTGCGCGAGGCCAGCTCCTCGTCGGAGGCGGGCAGCGCGCCCCAGTCGACGACGCGCCCGCCGGCGATCCAGAACGCGTCGAAGCGGCCGTGCTTCGCGGGGTGCGGCGCGAGCACGAGCCGGACGCCCGCGTGGGTGGCGCGCAGCAGCCCGCCGAGCCGGCGCAGGAGGCCCTCCAGCCGCTCGCGCCGGCGCAGCAGCCAGGCGGCGCGCTCGAAGTGCTCCTCCGCCGCGGCCTCGCGGCGCTGGGCGTCGAGGTGCGCGAGCAGCGCGGCGCCGCCGTCGCGCCGGTCGACGAACAGCCGCAGGGCGAGGTCGAGCCGCTCGCGGTAGAGGTTCGGGTCGAGGTCGCCGAGGCACGGCGAGAGGCAGCGGCCCATCTGCCCGTAGGCGCTCGGGTGCTCGCGCCGCGGCAGCCGGCGGCCGCAGTGGCGCAGCCCGAACAGCGAGTTGAGCTGCTCGACGAGCTCGGCGGCGGCGGCCCGGCCGCGCACCGGCCCGACGGTGACGGCGTGGCCGGTCGCCGGCTCGGGGGCGACCTCGAGGATCGGGAACGGGATGTCGAGCCGGCAGCGCAGGAAGACGTAGCCGTCCGGGCTGCGCTTGCCGCGCTTGTTGCCGGGCGGGCGCAGCGCCTTGATCAGCCGGTCCTCGAGCAGCAGCGCGCCGAGCTCGGACTGGGTCGCCTGGTAGTCGACGTGCTCGGCGTGGCCGGTCCAGTCGGCGGGCGTGGTGAAGTGCGCGCGGGCGCGGGTGCGCAGGCAGACCGACTTGCCGACGTAGAGCGGCCGGCCGTCGGCGTCGCGGAAGACGTAGACGCCGGGGTCCTTCGGCAGCGACGAGAAGTCCGGCCGCTCGGCCGGCGGCCGCCGCCGCGCCCCGGCGCGCGGGCGCCGCCCGCCGGTGCTCCCGCCGCGCTTGGACCCCAGGAGCGCGACCGCCTCGCCGATCGTCCCCGCGTGCGCGCTGAGCCGGCCGAACAGCGCGCAGAACACGCGCGCGCAGGTCTCGGCGTCGGGCAGCGCGCGATGGGTGACGGTGACCTCGATCCCGAGCGCGTCGGCGAGCGCGGAGAGCCCGCGGCGGCGCTGCAGCGGCGCGAGCCGCCGCGCCATCGCCACCGTGCAGAGCACCGGCGGCTCGGGCCAGTCCAGCGCGGCGCGGGCGAACGCGCCGCGCAGCACCGTGTCGTCGAAGCGCGCGTTGTGCGCGACGAGCACGCGGCCGCGCAGCATCCGCGCGAGGTCGGGCAGGACCGCCTCGGGCGGCGGCGCGCGGTCGACCATGTCCTGCGTGATGCCGGTGAAGCGCTGGATGCCGGCCGTGAGCGGCGACGGCGACGCCGACGACCGACGACCAGCGGTCGTGCAGCTCGCCGCCGCCGACCAGCACCGCGCCGACCTCCGTCATCTCGCAGCGCTCGCGCGCGAGCCCGTTCGTCTCCGTGTCGACGGCGACGAACTCGGCCGTCGCGAGCGGCTGCTTGAGGAGGTCCGCGGAGGCGAGCGAGCGACGCGACATGGACCGCGCTTCATACGCCCGCGGCCGGACGGCACGCAGCCGCGCTTGCAGCGGATAGGGTTCGCGCACGATGCGGATCCGCTGTGCCGTGGCCGTCGCCGGGCTGCTCGCGCTCGCGGGCTGCGGCGACGACGGCGATCACGCGAACGACGACCGCCCGCCGGCCACGATCAACGTGACCGCGGCGATCGCCGGGCGCGACATCCACGTCTCGCCGCGGCGGTTCGGCGGCGGGCCGATCCGGCTGATCGTCTCCAACCAGACCGGCCGCGAGCAGGAGCTGACGCTGGAGACCGCCGGCCGCGACGTCCGGCGTGACCGGCACGACGGGCGCGATCCGCGCCGACGGGACGGGCACGCTGCAGATGGACGTGCCCGAGGGCGACGTACGAGATCCGCGCCGCCGACCGGCGGATCCGGCCCGCGCTGCTGCGCGTCGGCGCGCAGCGGCCGTCGGCCCAGAACGACCTGCTGCTGCCCTGAGGGGCGGCTGGCCGCACCCCCCGGCTGCGGTCAGCACTTAGGGAATTCTGAGGTCAGCTTCATCGTCCGGGTAGGCGAGCGATGAGAAGGTTCCCCTCGTCCTCCCCCACTCCCCTTCCCGGAGCCCCCACCATGTCACCCGAACTCGAACTCGCCAGGACCCATCTCTCAGACCTCCGCGAGGAGCTCGCGGCCGCGGTCGAGAACGGCATCGCCGGCAACTCCCTCTACCAGGCCGACCTCCAGCAGGAGATGGCGCTGGCCGAGGCCGCGTACGTCGCCGCCGCCGTCACCGAGATCGCGTCCTTCCGCGCGCAGCTCGCCGGCCCGCAGGTCGGCTAGCGCTAGCGCGTCGACAGCTCGCGCGGCACCAGCGCCAGCCGGCGCTGCGTGCCGCCCCGCACGACGGCCAGCTCCACGGAGCGGTCGATCGTCGCGGCCGTGAGCAGCCGCTGCACGTCGTCGACGCCGCCCACCGGCTCGTCGTCGATCCCCACGACCAGGTCCTCGGGGCGGACACCCGCCTGGTCGGCCGGGGAGCCGGCGATCACCTCGACGACCTCGAGCCCGCGCTCGCGGCCGAGCTGGTTCGCGACCGCGGGCGGGAGCGGGCGCGTCCCGCCCGCGATCCCGATCCAGGCGCGCCGCACGCGCCCGTCGGCCATCAGCGCCGACACGATGCCGCGCGTGGTCGCGTTGACCGGCACGGCGAGACCGAGACCGACCCCCGCGACCGCCGTGTTGATCCCCACCACCCGCCCGCGCCCGTCCACGAGCGCGCCGCCCGAGTTGCCCGGGTTGAGCGCGGCGTCGGTCTGGATCACGTCGTCGACGACGCGCATCGCGCGGCCCGAGCGGGTCGGCAGCGAGCGCCCGAGCGCCGAGACGACGCCGGCCGTCACCGAGCTGGCGAAGCCGTGCGGGTTGCCGATCGCGACGACGAGCTGGCCGACCTGCAGCGCCGCGGCGTCGCCGAGCGGCGCCGGGTCGGGCGCCGGCTCGTCGGCGCGCAGCACGGCGAGGTCGGAGAGCGGGTCGGCGCCGACGATCCGCAGCGTCAGCTCGCGGCCGTCGGTGAACGAGCCGCGGACGCGCGCGGCGGCGCCCTCGACGACGTGCGCCGAGGTGAGCAGGAAGCCGTCCGGCGTGAAGACCACGCCGGAGCCGGCGCCGGTCGTGCGGCCGCGGCGGGTGAGCCGCAGGTTGGCGACCGACGGCGACACGCGTCGCGGCGACGTGCGTCACCACGCGCGAGTACGCGTCCAGCGCCTCGGTCTCGTCCGGGAAGCGGTGCGAGCGGAGTCACTTGCAGAACGATAGCGACCTCGCTGCCGACCGGGTTCGAACCCGCCTCGACGCGAAGAGTGTGGACACCCGTACCGTCCGGGCGTGCTTTACTTGCATGCGTGCAATCAACCATTGCAAGCCCGCAACAACTCGCCGAGCTCCTCGTGCAGCTCAGCACCCACGTGAACCGCACGGCCTCGCCGGACATGTTCCGCGTGCTCGGCGAGGTGGGCTTGTCCTTCACCCAGATGAAGGCGCTGTTCCTCCTGTCCGAGCTCGACGAGAGCTCGGTCAAGGACCTCGTCCGACCGGCTCGTCGATGTCGGTCCCCGCGATGTCGCGCTCGGTCGACGGCCTCGTCGGCCGCGGCTTCGTCGCGCGCCGCGAGTGCGAGCACGACCGCCGCTCCCGGCTCATCGCCCTGCTCCCCCAGGGCCGCGAGGTGCTCGACCGCCTGACCGCCGCCCGCGAGGCGGCGCTGGTCGACTTCGCGAGCGAGCTGCCGGACGCGGAGCGCACGGCGTTGCACACCGCCCTCCTCCCCATCGCCGAAAGGATCACCTCCCCATGACCGACCGGCTCCGTCTCTCCGAGGGCAACCGCCGCTGGTGGACCCTCGGGGCCATGAGCTTCGCGCTCTTCATGATCATGCTCGACAACACGGCGGTGAACGTCGCCCTGCCGTCGATCCAGAAGAGCTTCGACGCGTCCCTGTCCTCGCTCGAGTGGACCGTCAACGCGTACACGCTGACCTTCGCCGTGCTGCTCGTCACCGGTGGACGGCTCGGCGACATCTTCGGGCGCCGCAGGATGTTCCTGTTCGGCGTCGTCGTCTTCGCGCTCGCCTCGGCCACGATCGGCCTGGCGCCCAGCGACGGCGCGCTCGTCGCCTCGCGTGCGATCCAGGGGATCGGCGCGGCGTTCATGATGCCCGCGACCCTCTCGATCATCTCCAACGCGTTCCCGCCGCACGAGCGCGGGAAGGCGATCGGCACGTGGGCCGGCGTCTCGGCGATCGCGCTCGCGATCGGCCCGGTCGTCGGCGGCTGGCTGACCGAGGAGGTCTCCTGGCGCGCGATCTTCTTCATCAACCTCCCGGTCGCCGTCGGCGCGGTCATCGTCACGCTGTTCGCGGCCGAGGAGTCGCGCGACGAGACCGTCTCCCGGCGGGTCGACATCCCCGGCATCGTCGCCATGACGACCTCCCTCACCGCGCTCGTGTTCGCGCTGGTCGAGGGCAACGGCTGGGGCTGGAGCTCCCCGCGCATCATCGGGCTGCTCGCGCTCAGCGTCGTCAGCCTGATCGCGTTCATCCTCATCGAGCGCCGCGCCGCGTCCCCGATCGTGGACTTCGAGGCGCTGCGCTCCAAGCAGTTCCTGGGCGCGAACATCGTCGCCTTCGCGATCTCGTTCGGGATGCTGGCGACGTTCTTCTTCCTCGCCCTCTACATGCAGAACATCCTCGGGTACTCCCCGCTCGAGGCCGGCATCCGCTTCCTCCCCTCGACGCTGGTGATCATCGTCGCCGGGCCGATCGCCGGCCGGCTCGCGGACCGCTACGGCCCGCGGCCGCTGATCGTCGTCGGGCTGTTCCTGACCGCGGTGTCGATGTTCTGGCAGTCGCGGATCGAGGTCGACACGAGCTACAGCTACCTGATCGGCGCCTTCATCCTGCTCGGCTTCGGCATGGGCGCGGTGATGTCGCCGATGAGCATGGCGGCCATGAACGCGGTCGACCGGACCAAGGCCGGCGTCGCCTCGGGCACGCTGAGCATGTTCCGGATGGTCGGCGGCACGTTCGGCGTCGCCGCGCTGGGTGCGCTGGTGGCCTCGGTCGGCCGGCACGACCTCGAGCAGGCCCTCCCCCAGGTCCCGGCCGACGCGCGTGACCGGCTCGTCGACGGGCTCGGCTCCGGCGCCGGGCTCGAGGGCGCGCCGCAGCAGGTCGTGAACGCCGCGCACTCGGCGTTCGTCGACGCGCTCGGCACCGGCATGACGATCAGCGCCGCCGCGCTGGCCCTCGCCGCCGTCGCCGCCTGGTTCCTGATCGCCCCCGGCCGCGTGCAGCCCGAGACGCCGCCCGCCGCCGAGGCCGAGGCCGAGCCGGAGCTGGCGACCGTCTAGATCCTCCCCTGGCGCCCGGCGCCGGCGGCTCGCCCCAGCCGCCGGCGCCGGCCGCCTCTAGGGGCCGGTCCAGCCGTTCGAGTGGCAGACCGCGCCGCCGCACGGCGGCGACTGCAGCCGGCCGCCGACGCGCAGGAACTGGTCCTTCATCGTCCGCGCCTCCTGCGTCCGGCGCGGGAACTCGTGCGGGTCGGTGCCCGCCGACGGCGGCGTGTTCGTCTCCGGCGGCAGCGGGGTCCCCTGCGGGTTCGCCGGCGTCACCGGGCCCGAGTCGAAGACGACGAGCGCCGAGCCCGCGGACGGGAAGCGCGTGAGCGACGGGATGCCCCAGAACGGCTTCTCGTCGGCGGAGCGGCCCGGGTCGAGCTTGTCCCACACCCGCGCGCCGATCGTCCGCGCCATCACCTCGGCGGTCACGGGCGCCACCTGGTGGTCGCCGAGCGCGACGTGCAGCAGCACCTCGTGCGGCGGGGTCCGCGGGAGCGGCTTCGTGGTCATGTGCTGCGCGTAGCCGTCCGACTCGCCGCGGTCCCACAGGTTCGAGAGCAGCGAGTAGATGAGGATCCGGTCGAGCGGCTTCGTATAGGCGCCGTCGAGCAGCGCGCGGAACGGCGCGAAGTCGACCGAGCGCTGCAGCAGCGTCGAGTAGTTCATCCCGACGACGCCGAGCACCGCGCGGTCGAAGTCGGGCGCGACCGCCGTCAGCGCGCCGCCCTCGATCCCGCCCTGCGAGTTGCCGTCGTAGAACAGCCGCTGCGAAGCGTCGAACGCGCCGGCGAACGCGGGCTGCGCCCGGAACCCGTCGGCCGCCACCATCGCGCGGCCGAGGAAGAGCATGTTGAGCATGCCCTGCTGGAGCCGGTCGGTGATCGCGCCGAACTTCGAGAGGTCCTGGATCGCCGCCGCGGCCTGGCCGGTGTCCTCGCCGCCGTTGGCGTCCGAGAGCCCGCTCCAGTAGGTGCCGCAGACCGTGAAGCCCTGCTGGTGCGCGAGCGTCTTGAGCTGCGCCTGGGCGGAGTCGTCCGAGTCGAGCGGGCTGCCGAGCAGCCCGTGGCCGTAGAGCAGCGCGCGGCCGCCGCCGGCCGGCATGTCGCGCGGGATCACGCAGCGGAACGGCGCCGCGTAGGTGTTGCCGGGCTTCTGCTCGGGCAGGCCGTCCGCGCCGCGGTTGAAGCCGGCGCCGACCGCGCAGCCCGCGTTCTGGAGGTAGCACGGGACCGTGACGGTGCCGGCGACGATCCGGGCGATCTCCGGGTCGGCCGGGGTCGGCGTGTCGGCCGTGATCGCGAACGCCGGCGAGCGCCCCTCCGGCTTCAGGTCGGTGAGGTCCGTGTCGCCGAGGCCGGCGAACGCGTCGTTGCGCATGTGCAGCATCGGACTCGTGATCGAGCGGCGGCTGGCGACCGTGAAGTCCCACGCGAGCACGAGGTCGCCGCGGCCGACCCCGGCGCGCCGCAGCGGGCGGAACACCTTGCGCATCGACGCCCGCCGGGCGTTGATCGCCTGCGAGCGTGTCGCCCGCCGGTCGCGCAGCGCGCGGAACCCGAACGTCGGCGCGATGGCGCGGCCCGACGCCGTCTTGAGCCCGCGCAGCGCCACCACGTAGCGGCGCCGCTCGCGCAGGTTGCGCGCCGGCCGGATCAGCAGCGCGCGCTGCCCTGCCGGCGCGGAGCGGTCGAGCTCCGCCCAGTACGGCTGGCGCTTGCCGGTGCGCGCGTCGATCAGGACCACGGGGGCGCGGCGCCGCAGGCTCCGGCCGATGTCGGTGATCGGCGCCAGCCCGCTGCGGTCGAACGCGCGCTGCCCGTTCAGCCCGGGGATGCGGACCGTGATCTGCTGGCCGGGGCTGAAGCCGTCCGCGCGGTTCCAGTCGCGCGGGTCGATCCGGACCCCGTCGCGGTTCGCCGGCATCACGCTGCGGTCGAGGGCGAGCCGGCGCGCGGTCGGCGACGTCACGTCGTGCTGCGTGTAGAAGTCGTTCGGGAACGGCAGCAGGCACGCGCCGCCCCCGATCGGGTCGCAGCGGGCCGCCTGCGCGGCCGGCGCGGCGACGGCGAGTGCGGCACATCCCAGCGCCGCGGCGACGAGCTTCCGTGTCATCCGTTCCCCTCCTCCTCGAAACCGGCGCGGCACTCTAGCGCCCGGGCTAGGATCGCGGGCATGGCCGTCGACACAAGCCGAGTCGCGCAACTGGACGTCGAGCCGGGCGAGCTGCCCGCCTCGATGGCCGCCTGGGTGATCCGCGAGGAGCGCCAGGGCGAGCCCTTGGAGGCCTTCCAGCTCGAGGAGATGGCGGTACCCGAGCCCGGAGCCTTCGAGGTCGTCGTGCGCGTGATGGCGGCCGGCGTCAACTTCAACAACGTCTGGGCGGCGCTCGGTCAGCCGGTGTCGGTCTTCCGCTCCCACGCCGAGGACCACCACATCGGCGGCTCGGACGCGTCCGGGATCGTCTGGAAGGTCGGCGAGGGCGTCACGCGCTGGAAGCCCGGCGACGAGGTCGTCCTGCACTGCAACCAGGCGTCGTACGAGGACGTCGAGGTGCACGGGCTCGACCCGCTGGCGGCACCGTCCCAGAAGATCTGGGGCTACGAGACGACCTGGGGCTCGTTCGCCCAGTTCTGCAAGGTCCAGGCCCAGCAGTGCCTGCCCAAGCCCACCTCGCTGACGCTGGGAGGAGGCGGCCAGCTACGGGCTCACCTACTTCACCGCCTACCGGATGCTGATCGACCAGGCGAAGATCCAGTCCGGCGACCGGGTGCTGATCTGGGGCGCGGCGGGCGGGCTCGGCGTGTTCGCGATCCAGCTCTGCCGGCTGGCCGGGGCCGACTGCGTCGGGGTCGTCTCCTCCGCCGCGAAGGGCGAGCTGTGCCGCGCGCTCGGGGCCTGCGACGTGATCGACCGCAACGACTTCGCCGGGATGATGCGGCGCGGCGGCGAGACGCCCGAGGAGGAGGCCGCGCGCGCCAAGGAGTCGCGCCGCTTCGCCAAGCACGTGCGGCAGCTGCTGGCGGCGCGCCGCCCGACGTCGTCTTCGAGCACGTCGGCCGTGCGACGTTCCCCACGAGCGTCCTGACCGTCAAGCCGTTCGGCAAGGTGGTCATCTGCGGGGCGACCTCCGGCTACCAGCTCGACTTCGACGTCCGCTACCTCTGGATGCGCCAGAAGCAGATCATCGGGAGCCACTTCGCGAACGCCTACGAGGCGACGAGGGCGAACGAGCTGATCGAATCAGGCAAGATCCGTCCCGTGCTGTGGAAGACCATGCCGTTCGACGGTGTCGCCGAGGCCCACCAGTCGATGTACAAGAACGAGCACCTGGGCAAGATCGCGATCCTCGTGGGCGCGGAGGCCGAGGGCCTCGGCGCGACCTCCGAGGGCCCGGGTGCGATCCGCGCGGAGGTGGGGGCCTGATGGCCGGAGTCGTACACGTTCCCTGGTACAGCACGCTGTTCCGGGGCGACCGCTTCGAGGAGGCGCTGCAGCAGATCGCGCCGCTCGCGCTGCGCTACGGCGCGTCGGAGTACTCGATCTACCGGTCGCGCGACGACCAGTACAAGTTCCTCCAGATGGCGACGTTCGAGGACCACGCGGACTTCGACCGCTACTGGTACGGCGAGGAGTTCTCGCTCTGGCGCGGGGACTACTCGGGCTGGTACCAGGTCCCGGTGCTCTACGTCTGGCACGACCTCGTGGAGCGCGCCGGCACCGGCGTGCTCGAGGTCAGGCCTGCTCGAGCGGAGCCATCGTGAGCCCCGCGTCCTTCAAGAGCTCCCAGTAGAGCTCCGCCGGCTCCTTCATCCCCGACCAGACGACCGCCTGGCCCTGGTTGTGGATCAGGTCGGCCATCGCGTAGCCCTTCGACACCGACACGCCCGGGATGTGGCGCGCGAGCGTGTGCGCCACGTGATCGAACGTGTTGTGGTCGTCGTTGCGGACGATGACCCGCCAGTGCCCGCCGAGCTCGCTGTCGGGTCCCGCCGGGCGCGGCAGCTCGACGGTCTGTGCCATTGCGGGGAAGCCTAGCCGCCCCGTCCGCCCGCCGCAGCCCCGGTGCGGGCCGCGGCGGGTCGGGACGGGAGGAGGCTAGGGCAGCTCCAGCGGGCGGGTGCCCGGCTGGATCAGCACGCGGTGCGTGCCCTGCGCGCGGAGCAGCTTCGCCTGCGCCGCGGGCGCCGTGAAGTCCGGCAGGTCCTGGCCGCACTTCGTGCCGGCGGGCGGGACGGCGCCGTCGATCAGGTACGCCTCGACGGCCTTGTCCGTGCACTCCGAGTTGTAGCCGTCGGCCGGGTAGCCGTCGTACGCGGTGTGGCCGTCGCCGGTCATCGTCAGCAGGCGGGCGTTGCCGAGCTGCTGCACGAGGCGCTTGGCCTCCTTGTACGGCGTCGCCGGGTCGTAGCGCGTGCCGACCACGAGGGTCGTCGGCGCGCTCCGCGCGGTCCGGAACGGCCCGTCGAACGTGTCGCGGGCGCGGATCGGATACAGGCCCCAGTTCAGCTCGGAGTAGCCGTGGTTCCAGTACGCGTAGTCGTAGTCCTGGTAGGACGACTTGCCGGCCTTGAGGAACGGCGCGATCCCGCGCGGGTAGTGCTGCTCGTCCGCGCTGAGCAGGAAGTACCGGTCCGAGCCGGGGTCGTAGGTCCCGTCGTCGTTGCGGCCGAAGAACCCGTCGGCGATCACGCGGATCCCCGCCCCGTCGCCGCCCTGGAGCAGCACCAGCGCGTCGCGCAGCTCGTCCCACGCGTAGGGCGAGTAGACCTCCTGGGCCAGCGCGGCCCGGATGTCGTCGCCCGACACCGGGCGGTCCGGGCGCGTTCGACGCCGGGATCGGCGTCGTGTCGGCCTGCTCGATCAGGTCGTCGATCGTGCCCTTCACGTCGCCGCCGCCGATCGGGCAGAGGTCCTGGTGCGCCGCGCACGAGATCATGAACCGGCTGATCGCGCGCTCGAACCCGGCCGTCTGCTCGTCGAGGCTGTCGAGCGGGTCGTTCATGTACTGGTCGGGATCCAGCGCGCCGTCGAGCACGACCGCGCGGGTCTTGCCCGGGAACAGGCTCTGGATCGTGGCGCCCAGGAACGTCCCGTAGGAGAACCCGAGGTAGGTCATCTTCTTGTCGCCGACCGCCTCGCGGACCGCGTTGAAGTCGCGCGCGACGTTCGCGGTGGACAGGTACTGCAGGTCCTGGTTGCGCTGGAGGCAGCGCGAGATGTAGCGGTTGTCCTTCGCCAGCAGCGAGCGTGACGTTGAGCGTGTCCGGCGTCGTGAACGGCTTCGAGTAGACGCCGGTCGTCTCCTGGTTGACCTTGCAGTCCAGCGTGGCGCTGCCGCGCGGATCGAGGCCGACGATGTCGAAGCGCCGGTTGAGGACCGGGAACAGGTCCGCGCCGTAGGCCTCGACGTACGGGGCCGCCTGCGGCGCCCGGGCCGCCGAAGTTGAAGAACAGCGAGCCGAGCTTCTTGCCCGGGCCGGTCGCCGGGGACCGCGCGACGCTGACGTCGAGCGTCCCGAGGCCGGGCTGGTCGTAGTCCTTCGGGACCGACGCCGTGGCGCACTGGGCGCCGGCGTCGCCGCAGTCCTGCCAGTCGAGCGACAGCCCGGCGGCGGACGCCGGGCCGGCCGCGGCCAGGCACGCGAGGAACGCGCCCACGGCAACGCCGAGGCGCGTGGATGACGAGCGCAAATGAAGCCTCCTGTATGCGGGGAGGAGCCCCACCCCTGGGGAGCTCCGTGTTACCCCGGATGCCTATCACGCCCGGGCGAGCGCGCGGGCGTCATCCGCGCATCTACTCCATGTAGTCAGCCGTCCAGCCCGCGCCCGGTCCCGCCGAGCTTGCCGCGCACCTCCTCGAAGTAGTCGCGCGCGTTGTCGGGCGTGATCAGCTTCGCGCCGGTGTCGACGGTCTTCTTCACCTTCTCGCCCTTCAGCTTCGCGAGCGCCTCCTCGACGCCGGTCTTGGCCATCCCGTACGGGTCCTGCGCGATCGTCGCCTGCATGTCGCCGGCGAGGATGTGCTGCGTCGCCTCGAGCGCGCCGTCGAAGCCGATCAGCTTGATCTGGTCGGTCTTCTTGTGGGCGGAGATGGCCTGGATCGCGCCGAGCGCCATCTGGTCGTTGGCGGCGAAGATCGCGTCGACGTCGGGGTTCGTCTGGAGGATGTCCTCGGTCGCGCCGACCGCCTGGTTGCGGTCGAACTGGCCGGTGATCTCCTTGACGACCTTCACGCCGCCGCCGCCCTTCTCCAGCCCCTTCTGCACGCCGTCGACGCGCTGGATGCCGACCTCGGAGCCGGGGATGCCGGAGACGATCGCCAGCTCGCCCTCGTTCTTGAGCAGCTTGGCGATGTACTCGCCCGCCTTCTCGCCGCCGACCTCGTTCTCGGTCCCCACGTAGGCGGTCTTCTGCTTCCAGCCGGGGACGTCGGAGTCGAACAGCACGACCGGCATCCGCGCGGCCGCCTTCTCCAGCACCGGCTTGAGCAGGTTGGAGTCCGACGGCGCGATCACGAGCGCGTCGACGTCCTGGGCGAGCAGGTTCTCGACCAGGTCGATCTGCTCGACGATCTGGGTGTCGGCGCCGGCGGCCTTCGTGAGCACCTTGACGTCGCCGGACTGCGCGGCCTCGGCGCCCTTCTTGGTGTTGACCCAGTACTCCTGGTTGAGCGACTTCGGGACGAAGCCGACGCGGATCTGGTCGCCCGTGTCGCCGCAGGACAGCGACAGCGCCGCGAGCAGCGCGACCAGCAGGCCCGGCAGCAGCCGGCGCATCAGCGCGTCTCCGCGGGCTCGGCGTCCTCCGCCTCGTCGCCGCCGACGATCATCGAGACGATCTTCTCGTGGGTCTCCTTCGACGGCGTCTCCTCGCCGACGTAGCGGCCCTGGCGGAGCACGACGGCGCGGTCCGCGACCTCCATCACGTGCTCCATGTTGTGCGAGATGAGGATCACCGAGATCCCCTCGTCGGTCGCGTCGCGGATCAGCTTGAGCACGTTCGCCGACTCGCGCGCGCCGAGCGCGGACGTCGGCTCGTCGAGGATCACGATCCGCTTGCCGAACGCGATCGCCCGCGCGCAGGCGACGGCCTGGCGCTGGCCGCCGGACAGCAGCCCGATCTCCGCCTTCGGGTCGGGCAGCTTGACCTGGAGCCGGTCGATCAGCGCCTCGGTCTCCTTGCGCATCGCGCCGTCGTCGACCCAGGCGAACGGGCCGAGCCAGCCCGCGCGGGTCCGCTCGCGCCCGGCGAAGAAGTTCCCGACCGGGCCGGTGTTGTCGAACAGCGCGAGGTCCTGGAAGACCGTCTCGATCCCCAGCTCCCGCGCCTCGTGCGGCGAGCCGATCCGCACCGCCTCGCCGTCGAGCCGGATCTCCCCGCCGTCGGGCTGCTCGACGCCGGCGAGCATCTTGATCAGCGTCGACTTGCCGGCCCCGTTGTCGCCCAGCAGCGCGAGCACCTCGCGCTCGCGCAGCTCGAGCGACACGTCGCGGAGCGCGGTCGTCGCGCCGTACTGCTTGCGCAGGTCGCAGACCTCCAGCACGGCGCCGCCGTCGCCCTTGCCCTCGCGTTCGAAGCGCTTCATGCGTCCGCCCCCCGCATCGTGCGGAACCGCTCCTCCAGCCGCCGCCGGATCACGTCGAGCTCGACCGCGACGACGACGATCACGCCGATCGCGATCAGCTGGATGTAGGTGTTGACGTTGAGCAGGTTCAGCCCGTTGGAGATCACGCCGAAGATCAGCACGCCGACGATCGCGCCGCCGACGCTGCCGCGGCCGCCCCAGAACGAGGCGCCGCCGATGATCACCGCGGAGATCGCGGCCAGCTCGTCGAGCTCGCCGGCCGACGGGTAGCCCGCGTCGGTGCGGCCCGCGGTGATCAGGCCGGCCAGGCCCGCGCCGAGGCCGGAGATGATGAAGACGGAGATGATCACGCGGTCGACGGGGATGCCCATCCGCCGCGCGGCCTCCTTGTCGGCGCCGACGAGGTAGATCCAGCGGCCCCACTGCAGCCGCGTCGCGAGGATCCACGCGAGCAGCGCGAAGCCGGCGACGACGAGCACGGCGACCGGGATCGGGCCGACCTCGCCGCTGCCGATCGTCCGCACGAGCCCGGGCATGCCGGGCATCGGCGCGCCGTCCGACAGCAGCAGGGCGAGCCCGCGCGCGGCGTTGAGCGTCGCCAGCGTCGGGATGAACGCGTGCGGCATGTGGCCCTTGACGAGCATGATCCCGTTCAGCGCGCCGACGGCCATGCCGGTGAAGAGCATCATCGGGATGACGAGCGCGCCGCCGATGTCGCCCCAGCCGTAGGCCAGCGCGCCGGTCACGGTGCAGAGCGCGAGCAGCGAGCCGACCGAGAGGTCGATCCCGCCGACGAGGATCACGAACAGCTGGCCGACCGCGAGGCACGCGAGCGGCGCGACCTGGACGGCGACGTTGGAGATGTTGTCGCCGGTGAGGAAGAACGGCGAGGCGAGGCTGAGGATCGCCATCAGGGCGATCAGGATCAGCGCGGGGCCGAGGCGGATCACGCGCAGGGCCCAGTTCAGGGCCTGTTCGGAGCCGACGCCGGACCGGCCGAGCGCGGGTGCTGCCGTACTCAACGGGGACCTCCCATCTCCCGGATGACCACTGCCGGGCGAGGTCGTACCCGATGCTACAAGCGGCTATGCAGCGGCGCGCTTGTCGAGGTAGCGGCGCAGCCCGAGGTAGACGTGCTCGATCGGCACGGCCTGCTCGACCTGCGGCGCGAGGTCCCCGGCGTGCTCGACGATCCGCTCGTGGAGGCCGGCGGCGAACGCCTCGTAGCCGTGCCGGGCGACGAGCGCGGTCAGCTCGTGCAGGCTCGCGCGCATCGCGTCCAGGTGCGGGCCGACGTCGTCGACCTGGCCGAAGTGCGTGAGCGCGAGCGCGCTCGGCTCCCAGCCGGCGACGAGGTCGATCGAGGCGTCCCAGGCCTCGACGTCGATGTCGGGCGGCGGCGTCGGGGCGAGCACGAAGTCGGCCGGCGGGATCCGCGCGCCGGCGACGTCCCCGACCAGCGCCATGCCGGTCGGCTCGTGCAGGTAGGCGACGTGGTGCGACGCGTGGCCGGGCGTGTACGCGACGCGGTACTCCCCGAGCACCGTCTCGCCGCCGGTCAGGATCGTCACGTTCGCCTCGGGCACCGGGACGACCTCGCCCCACTGCGCGCGCAGGCCGTCCTCCCCGCCGTAGAGCCGCGCGGCGCTGGAGACGAGCCGCTCGGGGTCGATCATGTGGCGCGCGCCGCGCTCGTGCACGTAGACCGGCACGTCCGGGAAGCGGCGCAGCAGCGCGCCGGTGGCGCCCGCGTGGTCGAAGTGGATGTGCGTGAGCAGGACCGCGCGCGGCTCGAAGCCGTCGCCGAGCTCCCCGAGCACGCGGTCCAGCGTGTTCTCCGGGCCGGGGTCGATCAGCACGCCGTCGTGCTCCCAGACCGCGATCACGCGATCGCTGCCGCCGTGCAGGGTGTCGATCGCGCGCATGGCGCGGAGTGATACCCGATGCGGGAGAATGGACGCGTGGGTCACCGCCTGCCCGAGCCCGACAAGCCGTGGATGATGCGCACGTACGCGGGCCATTCGACCGCGGCCGCGTCGAACGCGCTCTACCGCTCGAACCTGGACAAGGGGCAGACCGGGCTGTCGATCGCCTTCGACCTCCCGACCCAGACCGGCTACGACGCCGGCCACGAGCTGGCGCGCGGCGAGGTCGGCAAGGTCGGCGTGCCCGTCGGCCACAAGGGCGACATGCACGCGCTGCTCGACGGCATCCCGCTCGACCGGATGAACACGTCGATGACGATCAACGCGACCGCCGCGTGGCTGCTGGCGCTCTACATCACGGTCGCGGAGGAGAACGGGATCGACCCCGCCGTGCTCCAGGGCACGACGCAGAACGACATCATCAAGGAGTACCTCTCGCGCGGGACCTACGCGTTCCCGCCGGCGCCGTCGCTGCGGCTCATCGCCGACACCGTCGCCTACACGGTCGAGCACGTGCCGCGCTGGAACCCGGTCAACGTCTGCTCCTACCACCTGCAGGAGGCGGGCGCGACGCCGGTGCAGGAGATCGCGTTCGCCATGGCGACCGCGATCGCGGTGCTCGACGAGGTCCGGCCGCGGGTGCGCGAGGACCAGATGGGCGCGGTCTTCGCGCGGATCTCGTTCTTCGTCAACGCGGGCGTCCGGTTCGTCGAGGAGCACGCGAAGCTGCGCGCGATGGCGACGCTGTGGGAGGAGCTCGGGCGCGACGCGCTACGGCGTCACCGACCCGAAGCGGCTGCGCTTCCGCTACGGCGTCCAGGTCAACTCGCTCGGGCTGACCGAGTCCCAGCCGGAGAACAACGTCCAGCGGATCGTGCTCGAGGCGCTGGCGGTCACGCTCGGGCGCGACGCGCGGGCGCGGGCGATCCAGCTCCCGGCCTGGAACGAGGCGCTCGGCCTGCCGCGGCCGTGGGACCAGCAGTGGTCGCTGCGGATCCAGCAGGTGCTCGCCTACGAGACCGACCTGCTCGAGTACCCCGACCTGTTCGAGGGCTCGGTCGTGATGGACGGGCTCGTCGGCGAGCTGCTCGAGGGCGCGCGGGCCGAGATGGCGCGCGTCGAGGAGCAGGGCGGCGCGGTCGAGGCGGTGCCGTACATGAAGGCGGCGCTGGTCGAGTCGCACCGCGAGCGGATCGCGCGGATCGAGTCCGGCGAGCAGGTGCTGGTCGGCGTCAACCGCTACACGACGACCGAGCCCTCGCCGCTGACCGGCGGATGCCGAGGGCGGGATCCTGACCGTCGACCCCGCCGTCGAGGCCGAGCAGGTCGCGGCGCTCGAGGCCTGGCGCGCGGCGCGCGACGAGGCCGCCGTGCGCGCCGCGCTGGACGAGCTCGCGCGCGTGGCCGCCGAGCGACGAGAACGTGATGCCCGCGACGATCGCGGCCGCCCGGGCGGGCGCGACGACCGGCGAGTGGGCGCAGGCGCTGCGCGACGCGTTCGGCTCCTACCGCGCGCCGACCGGGGTCGGCGAGGCGGCCGCGCCGGCGCCCGGCGAGGAGGTCGCCGCGCTGCGCGACGAGGTCGCGCGCGTCGCCGAGCAGCTCGGCCGCGGGCTGAAGATCCTGGTCGGCAAGCCCGGCCTCGACGGGCACTCCAACGGCGCCGAGCAGATCGCCGTGCGGGCGCGCGACGCGGGCATGGAGGTCGTCTACGAGGGGATCCGCCTCACGCCGGCGCAGATCGCGCGCTCGGCGGTCGACGAGGGCGTCCACGTGATCGGGCTCTCGATCCTCTCGGGCTCGCACCGCTCGCTGATCCCGGACGTGCTCGACGCGCTGCGCGAGGCGGGCGGCGCGCGACATCCCGGTCGTCGTCGGCGGGATCATCCCCGAGGGCGACGTCGCCGGCCTGCGCGCCGCGGGCGTCGCCGCCGTCTACACGCCGAAGGACTTCGAGCTGACGCGGATCCTGCGCGACGTCGTCGGCATCGTCGCGGAGCGCAACGGCATCGCCGCCGCGGCGTGAGCGAGCGGCGCCGGACGCTCGGCGCGCCGGCTGCGCGCGCGCGACCTCGGCGCGGCGCCCGCCGCGCTCAACCTGCTCGAGAACCGCGCGCCCGCGCGGCGCGCGGAGATCGCCGCGCTGCTCGCCGAGGTCGCTCCGGCCCGGCTCGGCGGCGAGGCGCCCGCGCACGTGGTCGGCGTCACCGGCCCGCCCGGCGCCGGCAAGTCGACGCTCCTGGGCGCGCTCGTCCGCGTCTGGCGCGGCCGCGGGCGGACGCGTCGGCGTGCTCGCGGTCGACCCGTCGTCGCGGCGCTCGGGCGGCGCGCTGCTCGGCGACCGCGCCCGGATCGACGCCGATCCCGCCGATCGCGGCCTGTTCATCCGGTCGATGGCCGCGGGCGAGCGGCTCGGCGGGCTCGCGCCCGCGACGCGCGCGGCGGCGCAGGCGCTGAGCGCCGCGTTCGACGTCGTCGTGGTGGAGACGGTCGGCGTCGGCCAGTCCGAGACCGAGGTCGCGGAGGCGGCCGACACCGTCGCGGTCGTCGTCCAGCCGGGCTCGGGCGACGTCCTCCAGTTCCTCAAGGCCGGGATCATGGAGGTCCCCGACGTGCTCGTGGTCACCAAGGCCGACCTCGGCGCGACGGCCCAGCGCGCGGTGCGCGACCTGCGCGCGGCGCTGCGCTCGCTCGGCGACGGCGCGCCGGTCGCTCGCGGTCTCCTCGGTCCACCCGGTCGACGGGCATCGAGGCGCTGGCCGACGCGCTCGACGCCCATCGCGCGGGGCTGGACCTCGCGGCCGCCCGGACCCGCGCGCGCCGGCTCGGCGCGCTGGCCGACTTCGTCGCCGAGCACGGCGAGCGCGGCCTGCGCGCGCTCGGCGGCCGCCGGGCCGCCGAGCGCTTCCTCGCCGAGCAGGATCCGGCGCTCGACGGCGCCGCGCTGCTCGCCGCCCTCGAGCGCCGGCGCTAGCCGGCGCCGGTCCCGCCGAGCGAGGCGATCCGCCAGCCGTCGCCGGCGCGGACGAGGTCGACGGTGTCCTCGCTCGGCGACTGGCCCGCGGCGCTGGACCGGACCTGGGCGGTGGCGGTGTCGCCGGTCGACCTTCACGACGCCGACCGAGATCCGCGGATCCTCCAGCGCCCTCGAAGCCCTTCTGCAGCGCGGTCTCGCACGGCAGCCCGATCTGCTCGAGCGTGTCGATCAGCTTCGGCGCGAGGATCCGGTCGCACAGGGCGGCGTAGTCGT
Source organism: uncultured Solirubrobacteraceae bacterium (assembly GCA_963791405.1). GTDB lineage: Bacteria > Actinomycetota > Thermoleophilia > Solirubrobacterales > Solirubrobacteraceae > DASQMT01. The sequence goes on from CAWBSJ010000021.1 coordinate 40,349, forward strand.
GCGCCGCGGCCGCGCGCTCGAAGCTGCTCAGCGTCGTCGCGGATCCGCTGCTCGTCGGAGGGGCCGCTGTCCCCGCAGCCCGCGAGCACGCACAGGATGAGCAGCAGCGGCAGGCCGCGGGTCGCCACGGGCCGGAGCATAGAATGGGTCCGGATGGAGAGTTCACGCGAGCCGATCGGCTCCTGGCTCCGCTGCTACCGCTGCTGGTCGCAGGAGCTGGAGGTCCAGGTCCACTACGAGGGCATCCACCGCATCGATCCGGTCACGGGCGAGCGCGGCGAGGTCGTCGACGAGATCCAGGAGGCCGTGGTGCAGTGCCTCGACTGCATGCACGACCAGCCGCACCTCGGCTTCCACAACGGCCGCATCGAGCCGATCGAGGACCGCTGGGAGCGGATGGTCGCCGGCACGCCGTGGGTGGCGTCCTGCACGGTGACGGTCGACGCCGACGCGGTCGAGACCTGCTCCGGGCCGGAGGCCGCGGACGCGCTCGCGTACGCCGCGTTCGGCGACCACGGGACGCGCGAGTTCTTCACCCACGTCCGCTTCCACAAGCACGACGAGGACCAGATCGTCGTCCACCTGCTGGTCGAGCTCTACGCGCGCTCGATCGAGGAGGCGACGCAGGTGCTCGAGGACGCCGCGCGCGGGCTGCTGACGATCACCTCGCTCGCCGAGGAGTCGCGGCCGCCGGCCGCGACCGGCGGCGAGCACCCGCACTGAGCGGGCGCCCGCCGCGGCCGGGCTAGGCGGCGACCGGCGCGGGCTCGCGGGCCTCGAGGACGATCGCGCCGTCCTCGCCCGCGGTGGCCCGGACGGTGGCGCCGTCCGTGACGCTGCCGTCGAGGATCGCCTTCGTGAGCGCCTTCTCCAGCGTGCGCCGGATGTGGCGCTGCAGCGGCCGCGCGCCGAACTCGGCGTCGAAGCCGTCGCGGGCGAGCTGCGACACCAGCGCGCCGTCGACCTCGAGCGCGATCCCGCGCTCCTCCTGCAGCCGCGCCGCGGTGCGGGCGACCACGAGGCCGGCGATCTGCTCGACCTGCTCGGGCGTGAGCGACTCGAAGGTGACGATCTCGTCGATCCGGTTGAGGAACTCCGGCAGGAACGCCTCCTTCGCGGCGGCGAGCATCCGGTCGTCGCCCCCGGCCTCGGCCGCGGGCGTGAAGCCGATCCCGCGCCGGGCCTGGCCCGCGCCCAGGTTCGAGGTCATCACGACCACCGCGTTGGTGAAGTCGACCGTCCGGCCCTCGCCGTCGGTCAGCCGCCCGTCGTCCATCAGCTGCAGCAGGACGTTCCAGACCTCCGGGTGGGCCTTCTCGATCTCGTCGAGCAGGATCACGGAGTACGGGCGCCGGCGCACCGGCTCGGTCAGCTGGCCGCCGTCGCCGTAGCCGACGTAGCCGGGCGGCGAGCCGATCAGCCGCGCCACCGTGTGCGGCGCGCGGAACTCGGACATGTCGATCCGGACGAGCGCCTTCTCGGTCGCGAACAGCCGCTCCGCGAGCGCCTTGACCAGCTCGGTCTTGCCGACGCCGGTCGGGCCGAGGAACAGGAACGTGCCGAGCGGCTTGTCGCCGTCCGACAGGCCGACGCGGGCGCGCCGCACGGTGTCGGCGACGATCTCGACGGCCTCGTCCTGGCCGATCACGCGGGCGTGCAGGTCGGTCTCCAGGTCCTGGAGCCGCTCGAGCTCGCCGGTCACCAGCTCCCCGACGGGGATCCCGGTGCGCCCGGCGATCACGGCCGCGACGTCGGTCTCGCCCACGACGGGCGTCTCGCCGACGGCCTCGGCCAGGTGCTGCTCGATCCGCTCGATGTGGACCTTGATCTGCGCGGCGTCCTCGTAGGCCTCGGCGTCGACCGCGGCCTGCTTCTCGGCCGCGAGCCGCTCGCGCTCGGCCTCGAGCTTCGCCGTGTCGGGCGCGCCGCCGGTGCGCAGCCGCACCTTCGCGGCGGCCTGGTCGATCAGGTCGATCGCCTTGTCCGGCAGGCGGTACTCGGGGATGTAGCGGTCGCTGAGCCGCGCCGCGGCGAGCAGCGCCGCGTCGTCGATCGTCGCGCCGTGGTGCTCCTCGTACGCGCTCCGCAGGCCGCGCAGGATCTCGACGGTCTCCTCGACCGACGGCTCCTCGACCGTCACCGGCGAGAAGCGCCGGGCGAGCGCGCCGTCGCGCTCGATCTTGCGGAACTCGGACGAGCGTGGTGGCGGCGACCATCCGCAGCTCGCCGCGGGCGAGCATCGGCTTGAGCATGTTCGCGGCGTCCATCGCGCCCTCGGCGTTGCCGGCGCCGAGGATCGTGTGGACCTCGTCGATGAACAGCACGATCCGGCCCTCGGCCTTGGCGACCTCGGCGAGGGCGGTCTTGAGCCGCTCCTCGAACTGGCCGCGGAACTGGGCGCCGGCGACCATGCCGGCGAGGTCGAGCGCGACCAGGCGGACGCCGAGCAGCGTGGCGGGCACGTCGCCCTCCGCGATCCGGCGGGCGAGGCCCTCCACGATCGCGGTCTTGCCGACGCCGGCCTCGCCGATCAGCACGGCGTTGTTCTTGCGCCGGCGGGCGAGGATCTCGACGGTCTGCTCGATCTCGCTCGCGCGGCCGATGACCGGGTCGATCCGGCCGTTGCGCGCCTCGTCGGTGAGGTCGCGGCCGAACTGGTCGAGCGTCGGGCGTCTCGGACTGCGGGGCGTCCGGGCCGGGCTGCGCGGTCGGCTGGACGCCGAGCGGGGCGCCCTGGGCCTGGGCCGCCATCAGGCGGTTGGCGCACGGCTCGCAGACCGTGGCGGCGCGGCGCTGGACGCCGTCGGAGGCCACGACCCGCAACGTCCCGGGACGCTCGCCGCAGACGGCACAGGTGCCGCCGGCGACGGCGCTGGGGGTGTCGGAGAAGGGGTTCACGTCAGGTGGCTCCAGTCAAATCTCAGTGGACGTCACTAAGATTAGCTCACGTACCGAAGATAAGTGTGTCCCGCGTCACAGCGTGGCGCGCGCGAGCTTCTCCCCCAGCAGCGGCGCGAGCTTGAACAGGTTGTGGCCCGCCAGGACGGCCATGCCCGGCTCGCGGTGGAGCACGTAGGCGTCCTCGTCGTCGCCCGGGAGCACGGTGAGCAGGCGGACGACCTCGCCGACCGGCTCGCCGAGCCCGGGGAACGCCGCGCGCGCGTAGGCGTGCAGCCGCGCGCGCACGGCGGCGAGGTCCGGCGGCGCGCCGACCTCCGCGGCGAGCGGGTCGGCGGGCGCGGGCTGCGCGTCGAGCTCGGCGAGGCCGAGCGCGAACCGCCCCGGGCCGTCGGCGACGCCGTAGGTGCGCGCGCCGTAGCGCCCCGCTGCGGTCCGCCCAGGTGGCGGCGCCCCACGAGCGCGTCGTCGCCGCCGGGCGCGGCGAACGTCACGCGCAGGTGGACCGTGCGCCGCAGCTCGACGTGCGGCCACAGCCGCTCGGTCCCCGCGCCCGCGCAGACGACGACCGCGCCGCACTCCAGCGCGCCGTCGGCGGTCTCGACGCGGCCCGGCGCGACCGCGGTCACGGTCGCGCGGCGGACGTCGAGGCCGCCGCGCAGCCACGCGATCGCCCGCGCGGCGCGGATCGCCCCGCCGCGCGGGTCCCACAGCAGCGGGCCGGCGTCGGGTCGCAGCGCGGGATGCCGGTCACCCGCGGCGTCCAGGACCTCGGCGGGGACGCCGCACGCGCGCAGCCGCGCCGCGTCGGCCGCGACGTCGCCGCCCAGCCGCAGCGCGCCCTCCTCCCCCACGAGCGGCTCGCCGGCCCGCGCCGACCACGCGTCCCAGCCCGCGCGGGCGGCGACGGCGTCGGCGATCTGGGCGTCGGTCGCGTGCAGGTGGCGGAAGCCGCGCGCGGCGCCGGCGGACTGGCCGGCGCCCGGCTCGCCGCGCTCGAGCACCACGACGGCCGCGCCCTGCCGGGCGAGCGCATCGGCGGCGGCGAGGCCGATGATCCCGCCGCCGACGACCGACCACGTCCGCCATCGCGGCGCCGACCCTACGCGATGGCAGGGACGGCGTCGCGCGGGCGCGTCCGCCACGCCTCGCCCGCGACGACCAGCGCCAGCGCGGCCACGACCGCGCCGAAGATCTCGAACGTCGTGTCGAGCCCGAGCGGCGTGATCAGCAGCCCGGCGAGGATCGCGGGCACCGAGATCGACAGGTAGGCGACGACGTAGAACGCCGACATCACCGCGGCGCGGTGGTCCGGCGGGATCACGATCGACAGCGCGCGGAGCGCGCCCAGGAAGGCGACGCCGAAGCCGGCGCCGCCGACGAGCGAGCCGAGGATGTACAGCACCGGGGACTCGAGCGCGACCGCGCCGACGATCAGCAGCATCCCGGCCGCGAGCGCGATCGACCCCGTGACGGCGCCGACCCACGGGCGCGCCCGGCCGAAGGCGAGCTGGGCCAGCGACCCGGCGCCGGCGAGCAGGAACACGCCGAGCGCGGTGACGAGGTGGTCGGTGCTGTCGAACAGCCCGGCGGAGAGCTGCGGGCCGAGCGAGAAGAACAGGCCGCCGATCGACCACGACGAGATCACCGCGAGCGCGGCGAGCAGGAACGCGCGCCGGACCGGGACCGGGACGCTCGGCTTCTGCGGCGTGAGCCGCGGGCGCGAGCGCTCCTCGACCGGCTCGGGCAGCGCCACGGTGCCGGCGAAGGCGATCGCGAAGAGCAGGAACAGCAGCACGTACGGGAGCACGCGCGGCGCGGGCGCCAGCTCGACGAGCGTCGCCGACGCGAGCATCCCGAGCCCGATCCCGCCGGCGCTCAGCACGCCGTTGGCCAGCCCGACCGCGGACGGGTCGCGGCGCGGGTGCAGGTCGAGCATCGCCGCGCTGGCGGCGCCGAGCGCCAGGCCGGTCGCGAGTCCCTGGAGGCCGCGCGCGACGAACAGCCAGACGACGGAGTCGGCGAGCATGTAGAGCACGCTCGTGACCATCAGGGTCCCGAGCGCGACGAGCAGCACCGGGCCGGCGCCCGGCCTGGTCGGACACGCGGCCCGCGAGGATCAGCGTCGCCAGCACGCCGAACGCGTACGTCGCGTAGACCAGCGTCAGGACGAGCGGCGAGAAGCCCCACAGCTCGCGATAGGTGCCGTACAGCGGCGACGGGGTGATCGACGCGACGAGCGCGAGGCCGATCACGGACGACGCGACCGCGTAGGCGGCGGTCGGGCCGAGCGTGCGGCGGCCGGTCTTGGGCGGGGAGGAGAGCATCAGCGACATTTGATCTTTCCAAACATTTGGAAGTTCAGAAGTTGTACCATACGCGCCGTGCCCACCGCCGCCTCGACCCGCGAGCGCATCCCCCATCCGTCGACCGGGGCGCTGGACCTCGCCACGGTCATGCGGACCGCGGGCGACCCGATCCGGCTGGAGATCCTGCGGATCCTCGTCCGACGGCGGCGAGCGCTCGTGCACCGACCTGCAGCGCCAGGTCGGGCTGCCCGCCTCGACGGGCTCCTACCACCTCCGGCTGCTGCGCGAGGCCGGCCTCACGCGCACGCGCGCCGAGGGCACGCAGCGGTTCATCTCGCTGCGCCGCGACGACCTCGAGGCCCGCTTCCCCGGGCTCGTGGCCGTCCTGACGCGCTAGCCCGCGTCGCGCAGGCGCTGCTCGAGCGCGTCGAGCTGCGCGCGCAGCTCGTCCGGCAGCTTGTCGCCGAACTCGGCGTAGAACGCGCGGATCGGCTCGATCTCGGCGAGCCACTCCTCCGGGTCGACGGCCAGCACGGCCGCGAGGTCGGCGGCGTCGATCTCCAGCCCGTCCGTGTCGAGCCCGTCCTCGGTCGGGAGCCGCCCGATCGGGGTGTCGCGCGCCTCGACGGCGTCGTCGCAGCGCCGGAAGACCCACTCGAGCACGCGCGCGTTCTCGCCGAAGCCCGGGCCAGCGGAAGTGGCCGTCGTCGAGGTCCTTGCGGAACCAGTTGACGTAGAAGACCTTCGGCAGGACGGCGCCGTCGCGGCGCCCGATCTCCAGCCAGTGGCGGAAGTAGTCGCCCATGTGGTAGCCGCAGAACGGCAGCATCGCGAACGGGTCGCGGCGCAGCTTGCCGACCTCGCCGGCCGCCGCCGCCGTCGTCTCGGAGCCCATGATCGAGCCGAGGAAGACGCCGTGCTCCCAGTCGAACGCCTCGTGCACGAGCGGGACGACCGTCGAGCGGCGGCCGCCGAACAGCATCGCGTCGATCGGCACGCCGGCCGGGTCCGTCCCACTCGGGCGCGATCGCCGGGTCCTGCGCCGCCGGCGTGGTGAAGCGCGCGTTCGGGTGCGCGGCGGTCGCGTCCGAATCCGGCGTCCACTCGTCCCCGTGCCAGTCGGTCAGGTGGTCGGGGGTCGCCTTCGTCATCCCCTCCCACCAGACGTCGCCGTCGTCGGTCTTCGCGCAGTTCGTGAAGATCGTGTTCGCGCGGACCGTCGCCATCGCGTTCGGGTTCGTCACCTCGCCGGTCCCGGGCGCGACGCCGAAGAAGCCCGCCTCCGGGTTGATCGCGTAGAGCCGGCCGTCCTCGCCGAACTTCATCCAGGCGATGTCGTCGCCCACGGTCTCGACCGTCCAGCCCTCGATCGCCGGGATCAGCATCGCGAGGTTCGTCTTGCCGCACGCGCTCGGGAACGCGCCGGTGACGTACTTCACGCTCGCCCTCGGGCGAGGTGAGCTTGAGGATCAGCATGTGCTCGGCCATCCAGCCCTCGTCGCGCGCCATCACCGAGGCGATCCGCAGCGCCAGGCACTTCTTGCCGAGCAGCGCGTTGCCGCCGTAGCCCGAGCCGTAGGACCAGATCTCGCGCGTCTCGGGGAAGTGGACGATGTACTTCTCCTCGTTGCACGGCCACGGCCCGCTGACCTCGCCCTCCTCGAGCGGCGCGCCGACGGTGTGCAGGCAGGGCACGAACTCGCCGTCGTCGCCGAGCTCGTCGAGCGCGGCCTGCCCCATCCGGGTCATGATCCGCATCGAGACCGCGACGTAGGCGGAGTCGGTCAGCTGGACGCCGATCTCGGCGAGCGGGGAGCCGAGCGGGCCCATCGAGAACGGGACGACGTAGAGCGTGCGGCCGCGCATCGCGCCGGCGAACTTCTCCTCCAGCAGCGCCCGCATCTCGTCCGGGTCGCGCCAGTGGTTCGTCGGGCCGGCGTCGTCCTCGGACGCCGAGCAGATGAACGTCCGGTCCTCGACGCGCGCGACGTCGCCCGGGTCGGACAGCGCGAGGTAGGAGTTCGGCCGCTTGGCCTCCGACAGGCGCTCGAACGTGCCGGCGTCGACGAGCCCGCGGCAGAGCTTGTCGTACTCCTCGGCCGAGCCGTCGCACCAGTGCACGGCGTCCGGACGGCACAGCGCGACCGCCTCGTCGACCCAGTCGAGGAGGCGGCGGTGTTTCGTCGGAACGCTCGTTTCGGTGGCCATCTTCGGACCTTATCCGCACCCTACCCGGCGATGCGTCACCTCAAATTCGGCCGTCCTCCGGCCGATTCAGCGCTTGCGCGGGACGAGCACGAGCCGCTTGAACTCCGCCACGAGCACCCCGTCCTGGTTGAGCACCCGGGTGTGGACGCGGACCGTGCCGCGGTCCGGCTTGGACTGCGACTCGCGGACCTCGAGCACCTCGGACTCGCAGAACAGCGTGTCCCCGTGGAAGACCGGGGCGGGGTGCTTGAGCTCCTCGGTGGCGAGGTTGGCGATCGCCTTGCCCGACACGTCGGAGACGCTCATCCCGAGCGCGAGCGAGTACACGAGCGGCCCCACGACCACGTTGCGCCCCTGCTGCGAGCCCGCCGCGTAGACGTCGTTGATGTGCAGCGGGTGGTGGTTCATGGTCAGGAGGCAGAAGAGGTGGTCGTCGCCCTCCGTGACCGTCTTCGCCGGCCAGTGCTTGTAGACCGCGCCGACCTCGAACTCCTCGAGGTAGCGGCCGTAGGGATGGGCGCCGCTCGCCTCGCGCGCGGCCTGGTCGGTCTCGATCGAAGGCGTGGTCATACGGCGCCATGCTGGCAGGAGCGCCGGTACGGTGCGCCGTGTATGCGCAACCCACGTGACTTCTTCAAGCCGCTCGCCCAGGGGGCGCCGGACCCGCTGCACGAGATCCCGGTGACGCCCTCGCGCATGATCCACTTCTTCGATCCCTCGAACGAGCGGATCGTCGCGAAGCTGCCGGCGATCGCCGGGCAGGCCGACATCGTGCTCGGCAACCTCGAGGACGCGATCCCCGCCGACCGCAAGGTCGCCGCCCGCGAGGGGCTCGCGCAGCTCGGGCGCGAGACCGACCTCGGCGGCACCGCGCTGTGGACGCGCGTGAACGCGCTCGACTCCCCGTGGGTGCTCGACGACCTCGAGACGCTGGTCGGCGCGATCGGCGACCGGCTCGACGTGATCATGGTCCCGAAGGTCGAGGGGCCGTGGGACATCCACTACGTCGACCGGCTGCTCGCCCAGCTCGAGGCCAAGCACGAGCTGCAGCGGCCGATCCTCGTCCACGCGATCCTCGAGACCGCGCTCGGCGTGACCAACCTCGAGGCGATCGCCGCCGCCTCCCCGCGGATGCAGGGGATGAGCTTCGGCCCGGCCGACCTCGCCGCCTCGCGGCGGATGAAGACGACGCGCGTCGGCGGCGGCCATCCCGGCTACACCGTCCTCTCGGACCCCGACGAGCGACAACCCGCGCGTGAGCGCGCAGCAGGACCTCTGGCACTACTCGATCGCGCGCATGGTCGACGCCTGCGCGGCGACCGGGATCCTCCCCTTCTACGGCCCGTTCGGCGACATCGCCGACGTCGAGGGCTGCGAGGCGCAGTTCCGCGCGGCGTTCCTGATGGGCTGCGTCGGCGCCTGGTCGCTGCACCCGCGCCAGATCGAGATCGCCCGGCGCGTGTTCTCGCCCGACCCGGACGAGGTGAAGTTCGCCCTGCGCGTGCTCGAGGCGATCCCGGACGGCCGCGGCGTCCACATGCTCGACGGCAAGATGCAGGACGACGCGACCTGGAAGCAGTGCAAGGTCATGGTCGGCCTCGCGGAGCTGCTGGCCGAGAAGGACCCGGAGCTGCGCGCGGCGTACGGGATGTAGCCGATCCGTCCGGCCGCGCGTCGATCCTGGCGCGGTGGCGGACGAGGACGAGAACACCACGGTCGGCTTCGCCAGCGACCTCGGCCGCACGATCGCCTTCAGCGACGGCGTGTTCGCGATCGCGATCACGCTGCTCGTGCTGAGCATCGACGTCCCCGCGCGGGTTCGACGACAAGCACCTCGGCGAGTTCGCGCGCGAGGAGTGGCCGCAGTTCTTCGCCTACTTCCTCAGCTTCGCGGTCATCGGCCGCTTCTGGGTCAGCCATCACGGGAACTTCGCGATGCTGCGCGCGATCGACCCGCGGCTGGTGGTGGTCAACCTCGTCTACCTGGCCTTCGTCTGCCTGATCCCGTACCCGACCAACCTGCTCGGCGGGTTCAACGACAGCTCCGTCTCGGTCGCCCTCTACGCGCTCGTCGTCGGGATCGCCTCGCTGCTCGCGCTGCTGATGCTGCGCTACATGCGCCGCCACGACCTGCTCGTGCCGGGCGCCGCGGCGCGGGCCGCGGCGAGCGAGCGCGCGATGATCGTCCCGCCGGTCGTCTTCCTCGGCTCGATCCCGTTCGCGTTCGTGATCCCGTCGTGGACGCCGCTGCTCTGGCTGCTGCTCGCCGTCGACGGGCGGCTGCGGCGGCTAGCGCAGCCGGATCGAGTGCCGCGGGCAGCGCTGGTCGGGATCGCCCATGCCCGAGCCCTTCGAGTACGCGAAGCAGCTGACGTAGGAGAACCGGCCGCCGAACGAGGCGGGGATCCGCACGCGCGCGCGGGCGACGTAGCGGCCGGCGCGCACGCGGCGCGTCCTCGCCTTCGCGGCGCGCGGGGCGCGCGTCGCCGTGCACGCCCCTCCGGTGTCCGGCTTGCATGCGCCGACGTAGAACAGCGTCGGCGCGGTCAGGCGCACGCCGCGCGGGACCGTGTAGACCTGGCGCAGCCGGATCGCCTCGTCGTCGCGCGAGCGGAACGAGAGCGTGAACGCCGGGAGCACGTAGGCGTCCTCGGCCGGGCTGAGGCCCGCGTCGCTGCCGTCCGCCAGCGGGTCGAGCCGCACGCGGACGCGATGGTTGCGCTTGAGCCGCGGCGCGAACGCGTAGCGCGCCGTCGGCGGCGGTGACGGCGCTGCCGCCGCTCCTCCCAGTCGCCGTCGAACGGGTGCGCGCGGACCTCGAGCCGGACGGTCCGCCCGGCCAGCGGCGCGCCGGCGGCGGTCACCCGCCCGGTGAGGTCGGTGGCGTTGCCGAGCCGCACGCCGGCGGCGTCTCCGAGCTTGATCGAGACGTCGGCGGCGGAGGCGGGCGCGGCGGTCGCGAGCAGGCCCGCGACGGCGATCAGGACGGCTCGGGCCCTCACGCGCCGGAGGGTAGAGCAATGGAGGTTAGGCACCCGCGCGTGGGGGGCAACCTGCATCAGCATGAGCGCCCACGTGTCGGACCCACTGACGGCCACGCCCCTCGTCGCGCCCACCATCCGGCGGCTCGGCGAGCGGACCTGCGTCATCAACGTCGGGACGGACCTCCGGCACATCGAGCTCCCGGCCGTCGAGGAGGCGGTCCGCGCGCTCATGCACGAGGACTGCATGCGACCTCGTGTTCGACCTCACCTTCCTGCGCCGCTACGAGACGTTCGCGCTCGTGCGGCTGGCGCGCGAGTGGGACCAGCTCGCCGCCGCCGGCTGCACGGTCCACGTCGCCGCCCGCGAGGCGCGGGTCGTCGCCGACCTCGAGCGGCTGGACGGGACGGTCGAATGGGAGCTGCATCCCTCGGTCACGCGGGCGCTGCGCGCGCTGCTGTCCGAGCCGGTCGCGTAGGAACCGGCGCGAGCCGTCCGCGCGCCGCCTAGGCTGCGCGGACCGATGCGCTTCTTCGAGTTCGAGTCCCGCCGGGTCGTGGCCAAGGCGGGCATCCCGGTCTCCGCCCACGGCTTCGCGACGACGCCGGAGGAGGCGCGCGAGCTGGCCGCCGGGATCGGCGCGCCGACGGTGATCAAGTCGCAGGTCCTGACCGGCGGGCGGATGAAGGCGGGCGGCGTGAAGTTCGCCGACACGCCGGACGAGGCCGCGGCGCACGCCGAGGCGATCCTCGCGCTCGAGATCGGCGGCCACATGCCGCGCGGCGTGCTGGTCGACTCGCGCGTCGCCGTCAAGCAGGAGTACTACGCGGGCGTCACCTGGGACGGCACCCGCAAGCGCCCGGTGCTGATCTTCTCCGACATGGGCGGGATCGACATCGAGGAGGTCGCGGAGACGCACCCCGACCGGGTCGGCCGCGCCCACTTCTCGACGCTGCGGCCGTTCTCGGACTTCGAGGCCAAGCAGGTGATCGCGTCGGTCGGCGTGACCGGCCGGGCGCTGACGCGCCTGACCCCGATCCTGACCCGGCTCGCGCGGCTGTTCCGCGACTACGACATGACGCTCGCCGAGATCAACCCGCTCGCCGAGCTCGAGGACGGGAGCTTCGTCGCGGTCGACGCGCACATGGACATGGAGAACGAGGCGCGCCCGCGCCAGGCCGCGCTGCTGAAGGAGCTCGGCGTCGGCGCCGAGGAGACGCGCCAGGCGCGCGAGGCGACGCCGTTCGAGCTCGCGGGCGAGGCGGTCGACGCCCAGGACCACCGCGGCGTCGCCGGCAACGTGACCGAGTTCGACGGCGACCTCGGGCTCGTGATCGGCGCGGGCGGCGGCTCGCTGACGCTGTTCGACGCGGTCCGCGCGCACGGCGGCCGGCCCGCGAACTACTGCGAGATCGGCGGCAACCCGTCGGTCGCGAAGGCCTGCGGACTGGCCAAGCTCGTGCTGCAGAAGCCGGGCGTCGACAAGATCGCGGTGATGATGTCGATCGTCTCCAACACGCGCGTGGACATCGTCGCGCGCGGGGTCATCAAGGCGTGCGTCGAGCTCGGCTACGACCCGGCGGAGAAGATCGCGATCTTCCGGATCCCGGGCGCCTGGGAGGAGGAGGGCTTCAAGCTGCTCGAGCGCTACGGGGTCCCGTACGCGGACCGCTCCGTGTCGCTCAACGAGGCCGCGCGGAGGGCGGTGGCCGCGAGCGAAGCGGTGACGAGCGCGAAGCGCGAGGCAGAATGAGCATCCTCATCGACGCCGAGACGACGTTCATCGTCCAGGGCATCACCGGCCGCGAGGCGGTCAACCTCACGCGCGAGTGCCTGGACTACGGGGCGGGCGCGCGGATCGTCGGCGGCGTGACGCCGGGCCGGCTCGGCCGCGACGTCCACGGCGTCCCGGTGTTCGACACCGTCGCGCAGGCGGTCGCGCACCACGGCGCGCCGATCGACGGATCCGTCGTCACCGTCCCGCCCGCGTTCACGAAGGACGCGGTGTTCGAGGCGCTCGAGAACGGCGTGAAGCTCGTGGTGATCGTGACCGAGCGGATCCCGCGCGCGGACGTCGCCGAGATGGTCGAGCTCGCCGACCTGCACGACGCGCGGATCATCGGCCCGAACTGCCTCGGGATCATCGTCCCCGACGTGATCAAGATGGGCGGGATCGGCGGGCCGGCGCGGAACGCGCGCCAGGCGTACTCGTCCGGGCCGGTCGGCGTGATCAGCCGCTCCGGCGGCATGACGACCGAGATGTCCTCGACGCTGACGGCGGCCGGGCTGGGGCAGTCGACCGCGGTGTCGATCGGCGGCGACGCGATCATCGGCTCGACCTACGCCGAGCTGATGCCGCTGTTCGAGGCCGACGCGGCGACCGAGGCGATCGTCATCTACACCGAGCCGGGCGGCCGGATGGAGGCGCAGCTCGCCGACTACGGCCCGCGGCTGCCGATCGATCGCGTTCATGGCCGGGCGCTTCATGGACGAGATGCCGGGCATGTCGTTCGGCCACGCCGGGACGATCGTCGAGGGCAAGGAGGACACCGCGACCGAGAAGATCGCCCGGCTGCAGGCCGCGGGGATCACGATCGCCGAGCGGATCGAGGACATCCCGGACCTGGTCCGGCAGGCGATCGGAGCGCGAAGCGCCGCCGGTGACGAGCGAAGCGAGGCAGAATGAGCCTCTTCATCGACATCGAGGTCGACGCGTCGGTCGCCGGGGACCCGGCGCTGGCGGCGAAGCTGACCGAGGTCTGCCCGGTCGACATCTACGCGCAGGGCGCCGACGGGACGCTCGAGATCGTCGAGCCGAACCTCGACGAGTGCGTCCTCTGCCGGCTCTGCATGGACGCGGCGCCGCCCGGCACCGTGACCGTGCGGCGCCTGTACGACGACGGCGCCCCGCTCTAGCGGTCGTGCCACCCTCGGTCGCATGCGCGCGCATCGAGGAGACCACCGTCCTGATCACCGGCGCGACCGACGGCCTGGGCCGTGCGGTCGCCGAGCGGCTCGCGGTGCCGATGGGCGCGGTCGTCCATCTCCACGGCCGCGACCCGGACCGGCTCGCGGCCACCGCCGAGGCGCTCGGCGTCCCGGCCGAGCGGACGCACCGCGCCGACCTCGCCTCGCTCGACGAGGTCCGCGCGCTCGCCGCCGAGCTCGACGCGCTGCCGGCGCTGCACGTGCTCGTCAACAACGCGGGGATCGGCAGCGGCGCGCCGGACGAGCGGACCCGCCAGGAGAGCCGCGACGGCTACGAGCTGCGCTTCGCGGTCAACTTCCTCGCGCCGTTCCTGCTCACCCAGGAGCTGCTGCCGCTGCTCCGCCGCTCGGCGCCGGCGCGGATCGTCCACGTCGCGTCGCTCGGCCAGGCGCCGATCGACTTCGCCGACCCGCAGATCGAGCGCGGCTACTCGGGCGGCCGCGCCTACGGCCAGTCCAAGCTCGCGCAGATCACGGCGGGCTTCGCGCTGGCCGACCGGCTCGGAGGGAGCGGCGTGACCGTCACGAGCCTCCACCCGGCGACGTTCATGCCGACGAAGATCGTCCTGGAGGAGCGCGGCAGCTCGCTCGACGAGCTCGAGACCGGCGTCGAGGCCACGGTCCGGCTCGCGGTCGCGCCGGAGCTGGAGGGCGTGACGGGGCGGTTCTACGACCGCACGCGCGAGGCGCGCGCCGACGACCAGGCCTACGACGCCGACGCGCGCGAGCGGCTGTGGATGCTGGCGCGCGAGCTGACGGGCGCGCCGGACGTCACGTAGCCCGGCGGGACGTATCAGGGCGGGACGCCCGCGCTCTCTCCCCGTATGGAGCTCGAGCTCACGTCCTGCCCGCGGTGCGGGTGCCCGGCCGAGGTCATCGACCGCTTCGTGGTCTTCGAGCGCCGCGGCGCGATCGAGCACGTGGTCGTCCGTTGCGTCACCGGGCCGGTGTCCGAGCGGCCCGTCGGGCCCTGGTGCCCGGGCGCCCCACGCGGTCCACGCGGCGATGCGTGAGCCGCGAGCGCCCTATCCGCGCGACGCGCCGGAAGGTAGCGTTGCGCCGAGGACGATGGAGTTCAACATCCTGGGACCTTTGGAGGTCCGCGGCACCGACGGCTCGATCCCGCTCGGTGGAGCCAAGCCGCGAGCGGTCCTCGCCGTCCTTCTCCTGAATCCCAACGAGCCGGTGAGCGCCGAGCGGCTGGCGCTCGCGCTGTGGGGCGAGGACGCGCCGGCCGGGTCGGTCAAGACCGTGCAGGTCCACGTCTCGCGGCTGCGCAAGTCGCTCGGCGACGGCGACGCGGTGACGCGAACCGCGGCCGGGTACCGGCTCCGCGTCCGCCGCGGCGAGCGCGACGTCGAGCGGTTCGACGAGCTCGTCGCGCGCGGCCGGCGCGAGCTGGCCGGCGGCCGGCCAGAGGCCGCCGCGGACCTGCTGCGCGAGGCGCTCGGGCTCTGGCGCGGCACGCCGCTCGGCGACCTCGCGGACGCGCCGTTCGCCTCGGGCGACGATCGCGCAGCCTCGAGGAGGCTCGGATCGCCGCGCTGGCATGCCGCGTCGAGGCCGACGTCGCCGCCGGGCGGCACGCCGAGATCGATCGGCGAGCTGCGCGGGCTGGTGGCGGAGCACCCGACGCACGAGGGCTTCGCCGCCCAGTTGATGCTCGCGCTCTACCGCTGCGGCCGCCAGGCCGAGGCGCTCGACGCGTTCCAGGACGCGCGCGAGCGGCTCGTCGGCGAGCTCGGCGTCGAGCCGGGCCCGGAGCTGCGCGAGCTGCAGGAGGCGATCCTGCGGCACGATCCGAAGCTGACGCCTGCGGCCTGCCGAGCTGCCCGGCGAGCTCGCGGCGGCCGCGCGGCCGGCGATCCTCGGCCGCACGGCCGAGCTGGACTGGCTGCTCGCGCGCTGGGAGCGCGCCGCGAGCGGCCGCGGCGAGCTCGTGCTGATCACCGGCCCGCCCGGGATCGGGCGGACGCGGATCGCCGCCGAGCTGGCGGAGGAGGTCCACCGGCGCGGCGACGCCGTGCTCTTCGCCTCCGGCGCCGGCCCCGGACGGAGCCGTGCGGCGGGCGATCGACCGTGCCGCGCGTCGCCGAGCGCCCGCTGCTGCTGGTGCTCGACGACGCTCGACGCGGCCGGACGCCGACGCGAAGCTCGCGGCTCGACGCGCTGGCGGGCGTGCTCCCGCGGCTGCCCGTGCTCGATCCTCGGCGTCGCCGAGAGCACCGCGGCACTGGACGGCGCGCGCCCCGACGCCTCGATCGAGCTCGGCCCGATCGGCGTCGAGGCGGTCCGCGCGATCGCGGCGGCGCTACGTCCCCGGCGCCGACGCCGACGCGATCCCCGCCGAGCTGCTCTGGGCCGCCGCCGAGGGCGTCCCGGCGCGCGTCGAGCGGGTCGCCGCCGAGTGGGCGCGCGACGAGGCGGAGCGGCGCGTCGGTGCGCTCGCCGGGAGAGGCCGCGGCCGGACGCGCGCGGCTCCGCTCGATGGAGGACGAGCTGGCGGGCGGCGTCGCGCTGCTGCGCCGGAGCGCGCGCGGCCCGGCCGGCCGCGCGGCGGCCTGGTGATCTGCCCGTTCAAGGGCCTCGCGTCGTTCGAGGCGGCCGACGCCGACTACTTCTGCGGGCGCGAGCGGCTCGTCGCCGACCTCGTGGCGCAGCTCGTCGGCGCGCCGCTGCTCGGCGTCGTCGGCCCGTCCGGCAGCGGCAAGTCGTCGGTCGTCCGGGCCGGTCTGCTGCCCGCGCTGGCGAGCGGCACGCTGCCCGGCAGCGAGGACTGGCCGCTGCTGCTGATGCGCCCGGGCGAGCATCCGTGCGCCGAGCTCGCGCGCGTGACAGCTCCGGCGTCGGCGGCCGCTTCGTGCTCGCGGTCGACCAGTTCGAGGAGCTGTTCACCGCCTGCCGCGACGAGCCGGAGCGCAGCCGCTTCGCGGCCCGGCTCGTCGCGGCCTCGCCCAGGGCGGCGACGGCGCGTCCGTGGTCGTCGCGCTGCGGGCCGACTTCTACGGGCGCTGCGCCGCGTACCCCGAGCTCGCGCGGCTGCTCGCGGCCAACCAGGTGCTGGTCGGCGCGCTGCGCCACGTCGAGCTCCGCTCGGCGATCGTGGATCCCGCCGAACGGGCCGGGCTGCGTCGTCGAGCCCGAGCTGGCCGACGCGCTCGTGGCCGACGTCGAGCACCAGCCGGGCGCGCTGCCGCTGCTCTCGACGGCGCTGCTCGAGCTGTGGCAGCGGCGCGACGGGACGCGCCTGCGGCTCGCGACGTACGAGGAGACGGGCGGCGTGCTCGGCGCCGTCGCGCGGCTCGCCGAGGAGGCCTTCGGCCGGCTCGACCGCGCGCAGCAGGCCGTGGCGCGCACCGTGCTGCTGCGGCTGGCGGAGGTGGAGCCCGAGGGCGGCGTGGAGCGCCGCCGGCTCCCGCTCGCCGAGCTCGAGGCGACCGGCGACGGCGCCGCCGCGCGGCGTCGATCGAGCAGCTCGCCGAGGCGCGGCTGCTGACGGTCAGCGCGGGCAGCGTCGAGTTCGCGCACGAGGCGCTGCTGCGCGAGTGGCCGCGGCTGCGGGACTGGATCGAGGAGGACCGCGACGACCTGAGGCTGCACCGGAGCCTGAGCCTCGCCGAGCAGGAGTGGACGCGCCTCGGCCGCGACGACAGCGCGCTGTACCACGGCGCGCGGCTCGCGGAGGCGCAGGAGTGGGCGGAGCGCGGCGATCCGGGACCGACGGAGCCGGAGCGCGCGTTCCTCGCCGCGAGCGCCGAGCGCGAGCGGCGCGAGCGCCGCGTCGCACCGGCGCCGGCTGGCGATCGCGGTGGCGGCGCTCGCGACCGGCGTGATCGCGATCGCGGCGATCGCGCTCGTCGCGATCGACGCAGCGGCGCGACGCGGTCCACGCAGCGCGACGTCGCCGATGTCACGCGAGCTGGCGCTCGGAGTCGGACGAAGGCCCTCGCCGTCGATCCCGAGCTGGGCGTGCAGGCTGGCGCTCTGGGCGCTCGAGACGGCGCCGACGGATCAGGCCGGCGCGGCGCTGCGCGAGGCGACGCTCGGCGTTCCACCAGCTCGGCGTGCTGCGGGCCGACTCGCTGGACGCGAACGCGGCCGCGTACAGCCCGGACGGCCGACGGATGGTGACCGGTGGGACCGACGGCCGCGCGCTGGTGTGGGATGCGCGAACCGGCGCGCGGTCGCGCGCCTGGACGCGGGACACGGCGCGGTGCTCGCCGCGCGCTGACGCCCCGGAAGGCAGCCAGATCGCGCTCGGGCTTCGAGGACGGCACGGTCGTCGTCGACCGACGGGTCGCTGGCCGGGCCGCGACGTGCTGTTCCACGCGAGAGGCAGGCCGTGTGCAGGACGTCGCGTGCAGCGCGCGACGACCGCCGCGTCGCCGCGGCGCTCGAGCGACGGCACGGTGCGGGTGATCGCCGCGGACGGACAGCGAGCACTGCGGTGCGCCTGGACGGCCACGAGGGCGCGGTGCTCGGGGTCGACATCGAGCGCGGACGGAGAGCCGGGTCGTGAGCGCCGGCGAGGACGGGAGCGTCCGGCTCTGGGACGCGGCCGATGGCGGACGCAGGGACGATCCTGCACCGCGGCGGCGAGCCGGCCGACGGACGTCGCTTTCAGCCCTGACGGGCGCCGGATCCTCGGCGTCGGAGACGACGGCCGGATCCGGCTCTGGGACGCGCGGGACGGCGGCGAGCAGAAGCAGTTCGACGGGCAGGGACGCGCAGCTGCAAGCGGCCGCCTTCAGCCGCCGACGGCCGCCGGTTCGCGGCCGGCGGCCGGGACGGCGTGAC
Source organism: uncultured Solirubrobacteraceae bacterium (assembly GCA_963791405.1). Taxonomy (GTDB): domain Bacteria; phylum Actinomycetota; class Thermoleophilia; order Solirubrobacterales; family Solirubrobacteraceae; genus DASQMT01. Next base: position 58,531 of record CAWBSJ010000021.1, read on the forward strand.
GCGAGTCTGGAGCGTGGCCGGCGGGCCCGCCGGTCGCCGTGCTGCGCGGCCAGCGCTCACGGGTGTACGACGTCGGCTTCGGCCGGACGAGCGACCGCGTCGTGAGCGCAGGCGACGACGGCACGGTCCGGATCTGGGACGCGGGGCGGACGCAGGCATGGACGGTGCCGAGCTAGACCTACGACCTCGACTTCAACCGCGACGGCCGGCTGATCGCGAGCGGCAGCAAGGACGGGACCGTGCGGGTCTGGGACACCGCCGCGGGCCGGCTGCGGGCGAGCCTGCCCGGGCCGGGCGGCTACACGGCCGCCAAGTTCTCCCCCGCGCGACGGACACGCTCGTCGATCCCGAGCGACTCCGCGTCGCTCGTGCGGCATGTGGCCGATCGCCACCGACTCCGCCGAGGTGGCCGTCCAGCGCTCCGGCGGCCGAGGGGATCGAACTCCGCCAGGTTCGACGCGACGGGCGAGCGCATCGTCTACGTCGACGCGACAAGGGCGGGATCGTGGTGCGCGATCTGGCGTCCGGGCGGGAGGTGTCGCTCGGCGGCACGCCCGGAGACCTCGTACTGGGCGCCGCAGTTCAGCCCGGACGGCGAGCACGTCGCCGCGATCCCCGGAACGCGGCGACGTCCTCGTCTGGCGGCGCGACCGACCGGGCCGCCCGGAGCGCGCGCTCGAGGGGCATCGCCGGACCTGTCAACGCGCTCGCCTACGGCCCGGACGGCCGGCTCGTGACCGCCGGGGCGGACGGACGGTCCGACGTCTGGGATCCCGACGGCGGCGCGCCAGTCGTGATGCGCGGCCACGAGGACGAGGTCACGACCGCCGTGTTCACGGCCGACGGCGACACAGGTGCTCAGCTCGAGCAAGGACGGCACGCTGCGCCTCTGGGACGCGCACACGGGCGCGGCGCTCGCGGTGCTGCAGTCCGGCGAGGGCGAGCTGGACGACGTCGCGATGAGTCGGGACGGACAGATCGCCACGCTCGGCAAGGGCGAGGTCGTGCGGGTCTTCGAGTGCGCGGTGTGCGGGAGCCTCGAGGACGTGCGCGCGCTCGCGCTCTCGCGCGCACCGCGGCAGCTCACGCCCGACGAGCGGCGAGCAGCTCCTCGCCGCGGCGGGCTGACGCCGATCGCTAGCGCGACTTCGGCCGCAGAACGCCGTACGGCGTGGTGAGACCGACGGTCCGGTCGTGGCCCGCCGTCCGTCCCGCGGCTCGAAGTCGGCGGCGCGCGTGAACTCGCCGGTCAGGAACCGCGCCTCGACGGACTGCGACCCGCTGCCGCAGCCCACCGCCGCGTCCCGATCGACCCAGAGCACGTCGCGATCGCGCGCGGGGTTGCCGCGTCCTCCGCGACGCGTGTCGGCGTGGACGATGCCCGCGCCCTCGATCAGCAGCCAGCGGATCATCCGCCAGTCGAGGTAGAGCAGCAGCCAGTTGTCTGTCGCGTTCGCGGGCTTGACGACCGGTGTCGCCGACGTACCCGACGAACGTGACCAGCTCCGGCACGGTCGGGCGCGGGCGGGAGGCCCGCGATCGGCGCGGGCCCGGGCTGTGCGCGTCCGCGAGGCGCCCGACGAGCTGGATGCTGACGCGGGACCGGCGCCACGCGAACACCTCCTCGTAGCGAGTGTCGCTGACCGATCTGACGAACCTACGCCCGCGCGCGCAGCGCTGTCAACCGCGGAAGGGCAACTTGAGCGGCGACGGGATCGCCGGGTCGTGCAGCCGCAGGAACCACCAGCCGATCCCGCCGAGCCCGCGGAACAGAGCCGGGGGTCGTCCCGCCCGGCGCGCCGCACGGCCAGTCCCGGGCCCGCGCGTGGCGCTCGATCGCCGCCACGCCCAGCGCCGACGCGCCGCCCGGCCATCGCCCGCCGAGCGCCGCCGCCCGCACAGCAGCACGTCGGCGGCGCCGGCCGCGCCGTGGCAGAGCGAGAGATCGTCGCGCTCCTGGAGCTCAGCCCGGTGCAGATCCCGGCGAGTGGTCTCGAGCGCGATCTCCGCTCGTCCCGGTAGATCGCCTCGGCCCGAGCACGTCGATCGCGCGCAGACGTGTGAGCGCGATGCCGCGCTTCACCGTGGCACCACGTGCCGATCGCCGGCGACGGGAGCGCCGGCCGCGCCGCGACGCTGGCCGCCGATGCGCAGGTCGGGCCAGGTGCCCGGAGTGCGCGTCGAGCCACGACCGCTCGTAGGCGAAGGCGCCGCTCGGCGGCCGCGCGGAACCGCTCGTCGCCGGTCGCCGCGAAGAGCTCGAGCAGCGCCCAGCCGATCCCCGCGCGCCGTGCGAGAGCCCGCAGAGCTGACGCCGGTCGGCGACGATCGGGGATCCGCCCAGGACCAGCCGTGCTCGCGTGACGCGCGCATCGATCGATCAGCTCGTCACCGGCCGCGACGCGCGTCCTCGAGCAGCGCCGGGTCGTCGAAGCGCTCCGCCAGCGCGAGCAGCGCGAGGATCGTCGCCGGCGCTGCCCAGGATCGACGTCGGGGCAGCGCTCGGAGCCGGGTGGCGGCTGCGCCGCGGCGGCGACCCGCGCGGCGCCCGCCGCGCAGCTCGTCATCGTCGAGCAGCGGGCGACGTGCGCGGCCGCCCAGGCGACGCCGAGCGAGACCGGCGTGGAAGCCCGTCGCGCCGGCCGGGCGGGAGCGCCGGCGCAGCGCGACCGCCTGACGCATCGCACCGACGAGCAGTGCGACGGACCGCCGCGTCGCCGGTCACGACGGCGAGCTGCGCGAGGAACAGGCCGACGCCGCGGTCCCGTCGTACAGGTTCGGCTCGAGCGCGCGGTACTCGATGCGCCACGGCGCGCGGGGTCGACCGACGGCGCCGATCCAGCTGCAGCGGCCGTCGTGCCACACCGCATCGGCCACGATGCGACGGCCGATCGACGCGGCCGCGTCGAGGAACGCGTCGTCAGAGGACATGGCGGCCGGCGAGCGACGGCTCGCGGTACGGCGCGTCGAGCTCGCACGCCCGGCCTCGGCGAAGCGGGCGACCACGGCATCGACCGCGCTCGGTCCGCGGCACGCCCTGCCTCGTGGGCGCGCACGATCGCCTCGGCGAGGAGCGCGCAGCGCCGCTCGCCGAAGCTCTCGCCCGTCGCCCGGTCCTCGGCGAGCGCCGACGCCGGGGGCGAGCGCGAGCGTGAAGGCCGGGACCGCCGGCGCAGGTGCGACGCGCAGCGCGTCGGCAGCGTCCTCGCAGCGCGTGCCGAGCGCGCTGCGAAACGTCCGGCCGCGGAGGTACAGCACCGCGGCGTCGCAGCGGTCGAGGCGGAACGGATGGTCGGCGACCTTCGAGACGGAACGGCACGCGCGCACGCGTTGAGCCGCGCGGTGAGCGCGGCGACGAGCGCCGGCGCGCCCGCCGCGCGTGATGTTCCAGTACACGCGCACGACGGCTCTCGGCCGCCTCGAGGTCGGCGGCAGCCTCGCTCACCACGGTGTAGAAACCCGGGCGACAGCGCCGGGAGCTCCTTCGGCAGACGGACGCTGACGGCGGCGCCGGGCGGCATCACGCCCGCGGCGCGCGGCAGTCGCCGACGGGGACGCGCGCCGCAGGCGCGCGCTCGTGACGACCGCCTCTGTCGTCCGTCGACCCGCTCGACGGTCCAGCCGGGCTCCCAGCCCCGCGCCCGGTGTTGGCCGCGACATGCGCCGCGCGTGAGCCGGGGATCGGCGACGCGGCTCGGCTGCGACCGCCGCGCGCGGGCACGGGCCCGACCGTGGCAGAAGAACGACGCGTAGAGCTCCTCCCGCAGCGCCGAGACGAGGTAGCTGCGGCGCGCGGCGTCGTCGAGCGCCGGCCTCGAGCGGCGGGCAGGGCCCGGCTCACGGCGGCCGAGCCACGACGTAACCGCGTCGGGCCGCGGATCGTCACCGCGCCGAGCGCGCGGCGACCTGATCGCGGTAGCCATCGCTCACGCGCGCAGCCCGAGCAGCCCGAGCGCCGCTTCGTCGGGCTGGCGGAGCATGTTGTCGGCGAGCTGCAGCAAGCGTCACGACGTGCGCGACGGGGCGCGGCGAGACCCTGCGCCCGCTCGACCGCGGTCTGGAGGAGCCGGACGGCGCGAGCTCGACGACGCGCGGGAGAGGCGGCGGGCACCGCGGGATGGCGGCCGGTAGGCCGACCAGAAGCGCCTGCATCGCGGGCTGCATGCGCGTCGCAGGCGGATGACGTGCGCGAGCGACGAGCCGGCCGGGATCGCGCGGGTTCGACGATCGGGATCGACCCGACCCACGCACGCAGGTACTCGGCGAGCACGGTCCCGACGTCGAACGCCGCCGGCCCGGCGTCCGGCGAGCTCCCAGTCGACGAGCAGCAGCGCGCGTCCGGCGGCGCGACGCCGGGCGCCGCGAGCGCGAGGCAGTTCGTCCCAGCGGAGGTCGCCGTGCACGAGCGCGTCGTCGGCGGCACGTCGCTCCCGCAGCTCGCTCGAGGCGGTGGCACAGGGCGCGGCTCGGCCTGGACGCGAGCCACGAGCTCCTGGGCCGCCGGCGCTGAGGTCGAGCAGCAGCTCGTGCGGCGGCTCGGGGAGCGAGAGCCCCCACATCCGGTCGCGCCGGGCGGCGCGCTCGAGCGCGTCGCGCCGGGAGCCGGTGCAGCGTCCGCCAGCGTGCGCCCGAGCGTCCGCGCCGGGATGCGGGGAAAGCGCCCGCTGATGGTCGGCCCAGTCGCGGGCGCCGGCGGGCGTGCGCAGGACCAGCCGGCGTGCCTCCGGCTCGTGATGCACGACGGCTGGCACCTGGCCCGCCAGCTCCGGCATCTCGGCCGAGCGCGTGGAGCACGGCGGCCTCGTGCGCGCAGCGTGTCGGCGCTGCGCGGGCCCGCCTGCTTGACGACGAACGTCGGGCCGCGCGCGCGTCGTGACGAGGAAGACGCAGTTCCGACGCGACGCGTCGACGACGGTGAGGTCCTCCTCGACCACGTCGCGCGGCTTGACAAGGCCGAGCGACAGGAGATAGTGGGCGATGTCTGACTGTTCGAGCATCTCGTCCGGTCCTCGAACGCAGCCTCTCCGGATCTGCCGACGCAGGTCAACACGAAGGGAGTGCTCGTGCCGCTCACCGACCATGTCGCGCTCGTGTCGCTGACCCGCGACATCCCGACGCGGCTCTGGTCCTGCAGGCCGCGGCGGCGATGCAGAAGCAGATCACGCGCGACTTCACGCCGTACTGGGGGCTCCGCGTCGACGGTCGACGCGTTCGAGGACCTCGAGTCGGTGCCGAGCGACTACCACCCCGATCGTCATCTTCGGCGACGCCGACGAGCTCGTGCGCGAGCTCGAGTACCGCGGTCGGGGAGGAGCGCACGGCCGAGATCGATCGACGACTTCGAGCGCGAGCGACTGACGGGACTGCACATGAACGCGTTCACGCGCCAGCCGTTCGCGCTGGTCGCGGCGAACGACACCTGGAGCGTGACCTGAGCCACGAGGCGCTGGAGATGATCACCGACCCGTACGGCAATCGGCTCGATCGCCGCCGCCCACCCGCTCGACCCGCGGCGGCGGGTGAAGTACCTGCTCGAGGTCTGCGATCCCTGCCAGGCGGTCTGGTACCCGGTGAACGGCGTGCCGGTCTCCGACTTCTACGGCCCGCGCTACTTCGACCCGGTGCTCCCCGAGCGGGACCGCTACAGCTTCACCGGCGCGATCGAGCGCCCGCTGCAGATCCTCGAGGGCGGTTACCTGAGCTGGATCGACCCGGGGGACTCAGCGCTCTATCAGCTCGGAGCGGGGGACGAGGCCGAGACCAGCTGGCGGATCTCGACGATCTGAAGTACAGCACCGCCGCACTGCGGACGATCGTCGACACGAGTCCGCTGACGCGCAACTGTCCAGCGCATGCTGCGCCCGGCCAACACCGCCTTGCGGCGTCCGGGCCGTGCCGCGTCGCGGAGACCTCGCGCGGCACAGCCTGCGCGTGGCTCAGGCCGTCCGCTCGCTGGCCGCCGAGGACGGTCCCGAAGGGCCGCCGCGGCGCCGGGGCTCCGGACGCCGGGGCGGACCGGACTAGGCGCCCGCGGCGTGCAACGCCCGCAGGCCGTCGTCACCGCGCAGCCGCACGAGCGAGCGCGCCCGGGTCGGGCCGATGCTCCCGACCGGCATGTCGAGCCGCCGCCCGACCTCCTCGTAGCTGAGCTCGGGCTGTGCGACGAGCACGCGCATCAGGTTCCGCTGTCGCTGCGGAAGCTGCGCGAGCGCGCCCTGGAGCAGCGCGCTGCGCTCGGCCTCGAGCAGCTCGTCCTCAGGCCCGGCCCAGTCGCCGACCTCGTCGCACGCCGGGTCGTCGCTGAGCCGCTCGCGCACGTGGCGCTGAAGCAGCCAGAGGCTCTGGCGGCGCGCCGTGGTGGCGAGCCAGCCGGCGACCGCCGACGGCTCGCGCAGCGCGCGACCGTGCTGGAGGAACTGGAGCCAGGTCGACTGGATCACGTCGTCCGCGTCCCACGAGCTGAGCCGGAAGGAGCGGGTGACGCGTCGCAGCAGCGGCTCGAAGCGCGTGACCAGACGGCGGAGGGCGGCGGGGTCGCCGGCGGCGGCCGCGCGGACGACCACGACGAGCTCGGCGTCGGTGTGGGTGTCGTGCGGCCGCATACGCAGCCGCTCCGGCTGTTGCAGCACGGGAAGCAGCTCCTTCGGGTGAGAGGTGTGGTGGGAGTCAGCGCCCGCTCACCGCGCGTCGCCGGGGCGACCGCAGGACGGGTGCGGGGGAAGACCGGAAGCGCGGGCTGTCGCCACAGCCGTCGAGGAACGGATCGCGGCAGGCCGGCTCGAGGGCGACGGCCAGCTCGGTGACGACGGCCCTGGCGATCGTTCGCCGAGCGCTGGGGGCAGCGGCGCTCCGGATGCGATGGGTGGGATCGGCGGTCCGGCATGGAAAGAGCGTGCGCCCGGCCGCTTGCAGTGCGGTTGCGGCGCGCTGTCAGCCGCTTGCAGTGGCCCAGAACGCAGAAGAGGCGCCGCGCGGAGCGCGACGCCTCGTGTTCGGGGGACCGCCGGTCGGCTAGTGCGACGCGCGCGGCCGGGCCGGAGCCTTGAGCGCGACCACGGCCAGGCCCCCGCCGAGCGCGAGCGCCCCTGCGACGACGAGCAGCAGGACGGGAACGTCGACGACGTCCCCGCCGGCGTCGGTGCTCGCCGGCTCGGCGGACAGCGATACGGGCTCCGGGTCGAACGGGCGCGCGGGCGGCGCGGGGACGGCGGGCAGGTCGAGCGGATCCGCGACGGCTTCGCCGCGTGCGTCCTGGGTCACCGTCCCTGCGGACTCGAACGGTGCGGCTGAAGCCGCCGGCGCCGCGACAAGGCCGGCCAGCACCAGGACGAGGGCGAGACGGGACAGCGAGCTGCGAAGCGACATCGCTCCTCCTTGAGAACCGTCATGGACACGCGAAGAGGCGCCGCGCGGGAAGCGCGGGGCCCCTGGGCGGGCGCTAGTGGGCGGTGGGCGCGTGCTCGCGCGCCTTCATGCCGGCGACCGCCAGGCCGCCGCCGAGCGCGAGCGTACCCGCGAGGAGCAGCAGCGCGACCGGGAGGTCGAGGCCGATGTCGTCGCCGTCGCCGGTCGCGACCGGGCTGCTCGGGCTGCGGAGCGACGCGGGTTCACGGGCCACGCGGCGGGCCCCGGACGCGCGGCTCGCGGACGTCCGCCGGCGGCGAAGGACGTGCCGGAGGCGGCGGCGGACTCGCCGCGCGCGTCCTGGAGCCCGAGACCTGCCGGCGTGCCGCCGCTGGCGGCGGACTCGCCGCGCGCGTCCTGGATCACGACGGCCTGCCGTCGGGCGGCTGGACGGTGCTCGCGTGCAGGTCGTGCTGCCGGCGTCCTGGGCGGTGGTGCCGGGACCGGTTCGACCGGGGCGGCGGAGGCCGCCGGGGCGGCGATGCAGACGGCGGCCACGGCGGCGAGCGCCAGGCGGGGAAGGATGCGGTGGGCTCCGCGTTGCGACATGTCTCCTCCTTGGGGGAGCGAGGGAACGGATGGAGGAGAGACCGCGGCGGCGGCGGTGATACACGCTCGGCCCACGTATCACCCCGGGCGCCCGCCACCTCCCTCCCTGCATCCCGTCCCACCTCGAAGGAGGAACCATGAAGCGCCGTATCGCCGCGCTCACCGCCGCGCTCGTCACGTTCCCGGCGGTCGCGTTCGCCGACCGCCGGAGTCCGTGACCGGGCACTGGGCGCCGCCCCCGCTCGTCCTCTCCGACAGCGCGGACGTGGCGTCCCACCTGCCCGCTCTGGGCACCGACGTCGCAGCCTCGGACCAGCAGGCGTCGAAGCCCGCACCCGTGGCGCTGGCCTCGTCCGCCGGCGACGAGTTCGACTGGGCCGACGCCGGTGTCGGCGCGCTCGCCGGCACCGCGTTGGCCGCGTTCGCGATGGCGGGCGCCGTCGGCCTCCGCCGCCGCCCCCCCACCCCGCTCGCCGGCTAGCGAGCAGTCCCGGCCGGCGCGGCATGGACGCCGCGCCGCGCCGGGTCGCTAGCGCCCCGCGAGCTCCGCAACACCCGGTGCGGCCCGGCGACCGGCGTGCCGGCGTTGAACGCGGTCGTCACCACCGCGTCCTCAGGACCGGCTGCGATACGGCGTGATCCACGCGCGCGGTGGACGTCTACGAGGCCGAGACGGCGCGCCGCGCCGCGGCGCCGCGCGTCGCGGCCGCGTCCCGCAGGACGTCGGCGACGTTCCCCGCGATCGCCGGCCACGAGAAGCGCTCGGCGGCGTCGCGCGCGGCGGCGGCGCCCCGGCGCTCGCGCTCGGCGGGGTCCGCGAGCGCGGCGGAGAGCGCCGTCGTCAGCGCCGGGCGGTCGTCGACCGGGACCAGCCAGCCGGTCTCGCCGTCGCCGACGATCAGCGCGGGGCCGTGCGAGGCGGTCGCGACCGGCGGCAGCCCGCAGGCCATCGCCTCGACGAGCACCTGGCCGAAGCTCTCGCGGCGCGACGTGAGCGCGAGCACGTCCGCGGCGCACAGCAGCTCGGGCAGCGCGTCCTGCGTCCGCCAGCCGGTCAGCAGCACGTCGTCGACGCCCAGGCGCTCGACCGTCTCGCGCGGATGCTCGCCCTCCCACTCCCCCGGGTGCCCGCCGACCAGGATCAGCGTGGGCGGCGGGACCGTCGCCGCGCCGCGCAGCGCCGCGAACGCCTCGATCAGCAGCGGCAGCCGCTTGACCGCGGTGAAGCGCCCGACGTACAGGACGACCGGGCCGGGCGGCACGACGCCGAGCTCGCGCTCCCAGACGGCGTCGCGATCGACGTCGCGGCGGCGGAAGACCTTCGGGTCGAACCCGTTCGGCAGCGCGACGCAGCGCTCCGCCGGCACGCCGAGCAGCTCGACGGCGCGCTCGCGGTTGCCGGGGGCGACGATCAGCCGCGCGCACGCGCCCGCCCAGCCGCGCAGCCGCTCCGCCCACGCGGCGGCGTGCGGCCAGTCCGCGCCGTCCGCGATCTCCTCGAGCATCAGCAGCTCGGTGCCGTGCAGGTGCCCGACGACCGGGACGCCCGGCGCCACCTTCGCCGCCGCCGCGTTCAGCGGGGTGAGGTGGTGCAGGTGGAGGACGTCGGCGTCGGCCGCGCCCGCGGCCTCGAGCGCGCGCGCCCACGCGGCGACCTGGCGCCGGCAGGCGAGGTCGTCGAGCGCGGCGAAGACGCGATCGGCCTGGCCCGGCCGGTCCTCGAACGACGGGTGCATCGGCGCCTGGCCCGGGCCGCCGGTGAACGCCATCGGGTCGTCGGACGCGAGCGCGGCGGCGAAGTCGACCGCGCGGACGTCGACGTCGCCGTAGAACACGCGCGCGTCGCCGGCGTCGCCCTCGAGGTCGGACCGCGAGCCGGACACGTGGGTGATCTCGACCCCCTCGGCGCGCAGGCAGCGCGCCAGCGCACGGGCGACGAACGCGGATCCGCCGCGCGGCGAGAACAGGGTTGCGGACACCACCCGGAGGGGCTTCACGACTCGTTCACGAGTATCGCAGTCAGGCGGCCGTCTGCGCCTGCGGCAGCGTGACGAGCAGACCGGTGATGCGCAGGTCGTCGACCCGCTCGACGGCCAGCTTCACCCCCGCCGACTCGACGCTGTCGCCGGGCACCGGACGGCGCCCCAGCGCGTCGAAGACGAGGCCGGCGAGCGTCCGCGGCCCGGTCTGGGGCAGCCGCGTGCCGATCGCCTCGTTGAAGTCGTCGATCGTCATCGAGCCGGCGACCCGGACCGTGTCGTCCGCGACCCGCTCGATCCGCCCGTCGGGCAGGTCGAACTCGTCCTGGATCTCGCCGACGAGCTCCTCGAGGACGTCCTCGAGCGTGACGATGCCGGCGACCGCGCCGTACTCGTCGACCACGACGGCGAGCTGCGCCCCCTCCGCCCGCTGCTCGCGCATCAGCGCGCCGATGTCCTTCGTCTCGGGCACGATCAGCGCGGGTCGCGCGAGCGGCCCGATCGTCTCCGGCGCGCCCTGGCGCGCGGCGGCGACCAGGTCGTGGACGTGCACGATGCCCTCGAGCCGGTCGAGGCTCCCGCGCCCGACCGGATAGCGCGTGTGCGGCGTCTCGATGTGGCGGTCGATCGCGTCGGCGGGGGTCAGGTCGGCGTCGAGCCAGCAGACGTCGAGCGCCGGGACCATGACGTCGCGCGCCTCGCGGTCGGGGAAGTCGAACACGTTGTGCAGCAGCTCCTCCTGCGCGCGCGGGATCACGCCGGACTCCTCCGCCTCGTCGACCATCGCCCGCAGCTCCGCGGCGTTGCGGATCGACTCGCCGGCGGTCACCTCGCCGATGCCGAACGGGCGCAGGACCAGCGCCGCCGACCCCTGCAGCACCCAGACGACCGGCCGCAGCACGACCGAGATCAGCTCGATCGGGCGCGCGATCAGCACCGCCAGCGTCTCGGACTTCTCCAGCGTCAGCGCCTTCGGCACCAGCTCGCCGAACACGACGGACAGGTAGGTGACGATCCCGAACGCGAGCACGTAGGTCGCCCAGCCGGGCAGCGCGTCGCCGATCAGCCCGCGGACGAGCGGCTCGGCCAGGGCGCCGGCGAGGATGCCGATCGCGGTGATGCCGACCTGCACGGTCGAGATCACGCGCACCGGGTCGTCCATCAGCCGCAGCGCGGCGGCGCTCCCGCGGCGGTTCTGCAGCGCGGCGCGGCGCGCCGTGACCACGGCGTACTCCCCGATCACGAAGAAGGCGTTGCCGGCGACGAGGCCCAGCACCGCGAGGATCCGGAGGAGGTCGCTCACCGTGTGCGGGTGAGTGTAGGAGGTGGCTAGCCGAGCAGGTCGCGCAGGAACGCGAGGCCGTCGACCGCGATGTCGTCCTGGCTCGCGGCGAGCGGCCGCCAGACCGACGCGGCCGTGGCGATCGTCTCGTTCTCCGCGGTGAACGACTCGATCACGATCGGGCCGTCGTAGCCGGCGGCGGCGATCGCGTCGCGGAACGCGGGCCAGTCGATGTGGTCCGCGCCCGGCGCGCCGCGGTCGTTGGCCGACGCGTGCACGTGCGCGAGCCGGTCGCCGGCCAGCGTGAACGCGGCGGCGAAGTCCTTCTCCTCGACGTTCGCGTGGTAGCGTGTCGACGAGCAGCCCGCAGCCCTCCGGCGGGAGGCCGTCGATCACCTCGAGCGCCTGCTCGGTCGTGTTGATCACGCTCGTCTCGTAGCGGACGAGCGGCTCGATCGCGACCTTGACGCCGCGCTCGGCGCCGTGCTCCGCGAGCGGCGCCAGGTTCTCGCGCAGCTCGGCGTAGCACCGCTTGCGCTCGTCGGGCGTCATCCGCCACGTCCGCCCGACCGACGCGTAGATCGGCCCGGCGATCGCGCCGGCGCCGACGACCGCCGCCGTGTCGATGCACTCCTTCGAGGAAGGACTGCGTCGACGCGACGGTCGCGGCGTCGGTCGCGCACAGCTCGCGCCCCGGCCCCATGGCCACGCAGACCGAGGCGCGCAGGCCGTGCTCCTGCAGGATCTCCGCCGCGCGGGCGGGATCCCAGTCCCCGTGCTGCTCGATCGGCAGCTCGAGCACGTCGAACCCCCAGGCGCGCACGCGCGGCGCCAGCGCCTCCAGCCGCTCAGTCGTGAGCGGGGAGACCCAGATCCACGCGTTTGCGCCGAGGGGGTTCATCCGCCTACTTGCCGCCCCAGACCTGCGGGTAGCCCGGCATGTCCTTGCAGCCGCAGAGCGCGTAGTGCAGCGGCGGCATGTTCGGGTCGACGTACTGGTCGAGGTTCTCGGCGATGATCGCCGGCTGCGGCAGGACCCACTCCTTCGGGACCTCCTCGCCCTTGAGCACCTTGACGGCCGCGATGACCGCGGTCCGCCACTGGTAGTTCGAGTACGTCGGGGCGATCGCGTTCAGCTCGTCGTTCTTCCACTTGGTCAGGAAGTCGTTCTGGTCCTCGCCGACGAACGGCGGGATCTCCTGGCCGTTGTCCTCGAACGCCTCCATGGCGGCGACGGCGGTCGCGCCGGCGTCCATCCAGACGCCGTCGAGCTGGCCCTCGCGCTGGAGGTAGTCGGAGACGATCGACTTCGTCTTGGCCGCGTCGCCGTCGGTGAACTCCACGCCGACGACGTCCAGGTCGGAGTCGTCGAACTGCACCTTGGCGCCCGACCAGCGGGTCTCGAGCACGTCCACGCCCGGGAGGATCCGGAGCGCGAGGATCTTGCCGCCCGAGTCGACCTCCTCCTTCAGGAACTCGGCGCCGTCGACGCCGAACGCATAGCCGCCGATCGGATGGACGAACGTGACCGGGCAGTCGGTGTCGACGCCGCGGTCGAACACGATGACCGGCACCTTCTTGCAGGCCGCCTCGACGGCCGGCGTGAGCGTGGCGGTGGTGTTCGGCGACACGATCAGCGCGTCGCAGTTGCCGCCGGCGAGCTCCTCGATGTCGGAGATCTGCTTGTCGTCCTTCGCCTCGGCGTCGACCGCCTTGAAGTTGGCGATCTCCTTGTGCAGCTTGACCTCCTGCTGCATCGTGGTCCAGCCGACCTGGCGCCACGGGTTGTCGACCGCGGCGTTCGAGAAGCAGAGGTTCCAGCCGCTGCTCTCCTTGGCGGCGAACTCGGAGGTGTCGCGCATCTCCGGCTCGATCATCTGCTCCCACGGCTTGTCGTCCGGCCCCTCGGGCGGGATCTCGCGCTGCGCGAGCTGGCGGTCGTAGTCGGCCTGCACGAAGAACTCGGACTGCTCCCCCGTGTTGGACTCGGTGTTCCCGCCCTCCTCGGCGGTCGCGGTCGCGGCCGGTTCCTCGGACGCGGTGTCGCTGTCGTCGCTGCCGCACGCGGCCGCGAACATGGCACAGGCGATCATGGCGGCGAGCGCCAGATTCCTCTTCATGACCCTCCTCTGGGTGTGGGTGCTGCCGGGTGCCGTCATCGCGAGCCCCGCAGGCGGTACGAGGCGAAGGCGACGGCGGCGATGATGATGATGCCCTGCACGGTGTCCTCCAGCGCGCCGGAGACGCCCTGGAGGTTGAGCAGCGTGAACAGCGCTTCCAGCGTGAGCGCGCCGGCCATCGCGGCCAGCACGGTCCCGCGGCCGCCCCCGAGGGCGACCCCGCCGAGGACGACCGCGGTGATCGCCTCGAACTCCAGTCCCTGCCCGACCTGCGCGGAGACGCCGGCGAACCCGCCGAGCAGGATCCCCGCGACCGCGGCCGACAGGCCGGAGAGGACGAAGGCGAACGTGCGCATGTCCTCCACACGGACGCCGGACATCCGCGCCGCCTGCTCGTTGTCGCCGACGGCGAGCAGGCGCCGCCCCCATGCCCTCCGCATGAGGACGATCGCGCCCGCGCCGAGCACGAGCATGATCAGCACGGACCACGGCAGCTGATCGAGGACCGGGAAGTCCTCGATGCCGAGCCGGCCGATCTCGCGGAAGTTGTCGGCGAGCGCGCCGCGCGGGGCGCCGCCCGTCCACAGGAACACGGCGCCCTGGAGGATCAGCAGCATGCCGAGCGTCGTGATGAACGACGGCACGCGCAGGCGCGTCGTGATCACGCCGTTGGCGACGCCGACCGCGGCGCCGATCGCGAGCAGCAGCGCGATGACGGGCCAGGTGTTGCCGGGGTCGCCGTCGATCAGGCGCGCGGCGACGACCACGACGACCGTCACCAGCGAGCCGACGGAGAGGTCGAACTCGCCGGACACGATCACGAAGTACTGGCCGGCCGCGAGGATCACGAGCGGCGCCGCGCGCTTGAGGAACGACAGGAAGACCGGCGGCTCGAGGAAGTTCGGGTTGAGGATCGTGATCCAGACGAGCAGCACGATCAGCACGAGGAAGATCGGCGCGGTGCCGATCAGCGCCTTGCGGATCCGCTCGCCGCGGCTGCTGTGCGGCGCCTCGAAGGAGTCGGCCGTCGCGGTCGTCACACGCGCCCCCCGGTCCCGCGCCGCGCGTAGACCGCGACGGCGGCGATGATGATGAAGCCGCGCACGACGTCCTTGAGGAACGCGTTCACCTCGAGCTGGTTGAACGTGTTGTCGAGCACGGCGAGGATGAAGACGCCGCCGAGCGTGCCGAGCACGCCGCCGCGGCCGCCGGCGAGCGCCGTCCCGCCGAGCACCACCGCGGCGATCGACTCGAGGTCGTAGCCGCCGTCCTGGCCGACGGTCGGGGTGCCCGAGCCGAGCCGGCTCGCGAGGAACAGGCCGGTGAGCACCGCGCAGAGCGAGCAGACGACGTGCGCGGCGATGATCGTGCGGTGCGTCCTGACGCCCGAGAGGCGGCTGACCTCCTCGTCGCCGCCGACCGCGAACAGCCGGAAGCCGAAACGGGTGTAGCGCAGCAGCAGGTAGATGACGAGGACGACCGCCAGCAGCAGGAAGACCGACACCGGGATGACGCCGAACCGCCGGTAACCGAGCTCCTCGAAGCCGTCGGGTATCGCCCCCGCCGGCCCGTCGTAGCGGTTGTCCATGTACCCCTTGATGATCAGCCCGGTCCCGAGCGTCGCGATGAACGCGTTGACGCGGAGCTTCGTGATGACCAGGCCGTTGCCGAGGCCCACGATCACGCCGAGCAGGACCACGACCCCGATCGCCGGGACCATGTTCGCGCTCTGGCCGTCCATCGTCTCGGCGGCGAGCAGCGAGGAGAGGCTGATCAGGTACGCCACCGAGAGGTCGAGCGAACCGGCGAGGATGACGACCGTCTGACCGGCGGAGACGATGCCCAGCGCGACCGAGCGCTGGAGCATGTTGACGATGTTGCGGACGGTCAGGAACGTCCCGCCGTCGATCGTGACGACGATCCAGGCGAGGATGAAGACGCCGATCAGCGCGAGGTAGACCGGCGTCGCCGGCGAGTCGCTGATCGACGTGCGGGTGTTCTGCCACCAGGTCGCGCGCCGGCGGGCGGGCGGGCTGGCTCGAGGGCTGGTCTCCGAGACGCTCACGCCGAGGCCTCGACCGGCTCGTCGGCCGCCGCCAGCGCCATGATCTCGGTCTCGGCGGCGCCCGCGGGCAGCTCGCCGGCCAGGCGCCCGCCGCGCATCACGAGGATGCGGTCGGCGACGCCGATCAGCTCCGGCATCTCGGACGAGATCATCAGGATCGCCACGCCCTCGCGCGCGAGCCCGCGCATCAGATCGTGGATGCCGGCCTTCGCGCCGACGTCGACGCCGCGCGTCGGCTCGTCGAAGATCAGGACGCCCGGCTGGATCGCCAGCCACTTGGCGAGGACGACCTTCTGCTGGTTGCCGCCGGACAGGAAGCGCGCCTCCTGCTCGAGCGAGCGGGCGCGCAGCTCGACCGAGCGGGCGAGCTCCTGGACGCTGACCGTGCCGGGGAGCCGCCGCCGCTGCCTGCCCCCGAGCGACCGCAGCGCGAGCAGCGTGTTGTCGCGGATCGGCTGGGCGAGCGCGAGGCCCTCGAGCTTGCGGTCCTCGGTGATGAAGCCCATGCCGGCCTTGATCCCGGCGCGCGGGCCGCGGCCGACGCGGCTTGCCGTCGACCTCGACGGTCCCGGCGCTCGGCGTGTCGGCGCCGAACAGCGCGCGGGCGAGCTCCGTCCGCCCCGAGCCCTGGAGGCCGGCCAGCCCGACGATCTCGCCGGCGCGGACCTCGATCGAGACGTCGTCGAGGACCCCGGTGCTCACGCCGGCGGCGCGGAGCCGGACGTCGCCGAGCTCCTCCGGCGTCCCGCGCGGCGGGAAGTAGCCGTCGAGCTCGCGCCCGACCATCTGCGAGATCAGCTTGCCGGTGTCGACCTCGGAGGTCGCCTGGGTGGCGACGAGCTCGCCGTCCTTGAGCACCGTGATGCGGTCGCAGATCGCGAAGATCTCGCGCAGGCGGTGGGAGATGTAGAGCATCCCGAGCCCGCGCTCGCGCAGCCGCCGCAGCAGCGTGAAGAGGACCTCGACCTCGTGCTCGGCCAGCGCCGCGGTCGGCTCGTCGAGGACCAGCAGGCGCGCGTCGAGCGAGAGCGCCTTGACGATCTCGACGACCTGCTGCTGCGCGGTCGAGAGGTGGCGGACGAGCGTCCGCGGGCCGAAGCCGACCTCGCCGACCTCCTCGAGCAGCTCCGCCGTCCGGCGCTCCATCGCGCGGATGTCGACGATCCCGTGGCGCGTCGGCTCGCGGTTGACGAAGACGTTCTCCGCGACGGTGCGGTCGGGGAGCAGGTTGAACTCCTGGAAGATGATCGCGACGCCGGCGGCCTGGGCCTGGATCGGGTGGTGGAAGGTGTGCGGCTCGCCGTCGATCAGGACCTCGCCGGCGTCGGCGGGATGGACGCCCGCGAGCACCTTCATCAGCGTCGACTTGCCGGCCCCGTTCTCGCCGACGACCGCGTGGATCTCGCCGGCGCGGCAGTCGATGTCGACGCCGTGCAGGACCTCGACGCCGAGGAAGCTCTTGCGGATGCCGCGCATCTCCAGCAGCTCGGCCACGCTCAGACCTCCACCCATGCCGCGCGGTCCGCGGAGGCGAGGACGGCGTCGACGATCTGCGCGCTGCGGGCGCCGTCGGCGAAGGTCGGGAGCCCGTCGGGCGTGCCCTGGCCCGCGATCGCCGCGTACGTGTCGGCCACGAACAGGTCGAAGCAGTCGAGGTAGCCCTGCGGGTGGCCGGCGGGCGCGATCGCGTACGGCGCGGCCTCGGGCCCGAGCGTGCCGGGGTCGCGCCACAGGGTCTCTCCCTGCTCGCGGCGGCCGAGCCAGAGCGTCTCGGGCCGCTCCTGCTCGAAGCGGACGCTCGCGTGCTCGCACGCGATCTCGAGGTGGAGGTCGTTCTTGCGCCCCGGCGAGACCTGGCTGACGATCAGGGTCCCCTGGGCGCCGGACTCGGTGCGGAACAGCGCGGTCACCGCGTCCTCGGTCGTCACGGCGCGGCGCTTCCCGTTGCCGGAGCCGGCGGCGGCGAACGCCTGCGCGTGCGCGTGCGTCGCGCGCTCGGGGAACACGGTCGCGGTCTGGGCGCAGAGCGCGACGATCCGGTCGCCGGTGATGAACTCGACGAGGTCGCACCAGTGCGAGCCGATGTCGGCGAACGCGCGCGACGGGCCGCCGAGGTCCGCGTCGATGCGCCAGTTGTCGTCGTCCGCCGAGGCGAGCCAGTCCTGCAGGTAGCCGCCGTGGATCAGGCGGACGGGGCCGAGCGCGCCGGAGCGGACGCGGGCGCGCGCCTCGCGGACGACCGGGTGGAAGCGGTACACGAACGGGACGGTCGCGACGCGGTCCGCGGCGCGCGCGGCCTCGATCAGCTCGGAGGCCTGCTCCGTGCCGACCGCCAGCGGCTTCTCGCAGACGACGTGCTTGCCGTGCGCGAGCGCGAGCGCGGCGAGCCCGGCGTGCAGGTGGTTGGGCGTGCAGATGTGGAGGACGTCGATGTCGTCGGAGGCCGCGAGCTCCTCCGGCGTGGCGTACGCCTCCGCCGCGCCGAGCCGCGCCGCGGCCTCGCGCGAGCGCTCCGGCGTCGAGGTGGCGACGCCGGCCAGCGTCGCACCCGCGAGCCGCGCCGAGCGCGCGTGCACGCCGCCGATGAACCCGGCGCCGGCGACGCCGGCGCGCAGGGTCCGCCGCACAGATTCGCTCACCGTTGCGTCGCCCTGTGCGGACGTGGCAGGGTGAACGTCGCTCCCCACGACGTCTCCGTTCTCCTCCATCGGAGCGGCAAGGTATAGGGCTTTTGCAGGATGTCAAGCAAAAGGGTGCAAAGTACGACGCCAAATAGTGCCGTCCCGAATTAGGTTGAATCGCGTACTTTTGCCTGCACCCAACAGAAGTCGCTAACGTGACCAGCGGATGACCATCGAGCCGACGATCCCGACGGGCTCGCCCGGCGCGGGCGCCCTGCTGCGCCTGATCCGGGACGGCCAGGCCAGCACCCGCGCCGAGCTGGTCGCGCTCACCGGCCTCGCGCGCTCGACCGTCGCGCAGCGGATGGAGGCGCTGCTGTCCCAGCGCCTCGTGGTCCCCGCCGGCGGGAGCGTCTCCACCGGCGGCCGGCCGCCGCAGATGTTCGCCTTCAACCGCGAGGCCGGCGTCGTGCTCGCCGCCGATCTCGGCGCGACCCACTCACGGCTCGCCGTCACGGACCTCGGCGGCGACGTGCTCGCCGAGGGCGCCGAGGACGTCGCGATCGCCGAGGGGCCGGAGGCGGTGCTGGGCTGGCTCGAGACGAAGCTCGACGCGCTCCTCGACGAGGTCGGCCGGAGCCACGACGACGTCCGCGGCGTCGGCGTCGGCGTCCCGGGGCCGGTCGAGTTCGCGACCGGCACCCCCGTGGCGCCGCCGATCATGCCCGGCTGGGACGGCTACCGTGTCGCCGACCGGCTCGCCGACCACTTCGGCGCGCCGACGCTCGTCGACAACGACGTGAACATCATGGCGCTCGGCGAGCACTGGAAGGCCTGGCGCGCGTACGACCACCTGCTCTACGTCAAGGTCGGCACCGGCATCGGCTGCGGGATCATCACCGACGGCCGGATCCACCGCGGCGCCCAGGGCGCGGCGGGCGACATCGGCCACATCCACGTGCCCGGCAACGAGGAGATCTGCCGCTGCGGCAACCGCGGCTGCCTCGAGGCGGTGGCCGGGGGCGGCGCCATGGCGACCCGGCTGCGGGCCGAGGGGATCGCGGCGGACAACTCGCGCGACGTCGTGCGGCACGTGCGCGACGGGCGGCCGGAGGCGATGCAGCTCGTGCGCCAGGCCGGCCGCGAGCTCGGCGAGGTCCTGGCCGCGTCGGTCAACTTCTTCAACCCGGGCGTGATCGTCATCGGCGGCGACATCGCCCACGCCGACGAGCACCTGCTCGCCGGGGTCCGCGAGGTCGTCTACCAGCGCGCGGTCCCGCTCGGCACGCGCTCGCTGCGGATCGTCCGCTCCGCGCTCGACGACCGCGCCGGCGTGATCGGCGCCGCCGTGATGGTGATCGAGCACGTGCTCGCGCCCGAGGCGATCGACCGCATGCTCGCGAACGCCGCCGCGGCGTAGCTCTCGGCGCACCGCCACACGCCGCGCCTCTAGGCTCCCGGGCCTCATGCCGGAGCTCCCCGAGGCCGAGCGCGCCCGCCAGCAGATCGACCGCGCGCTCGACCGCGAGATCGTCGCCGTCGACGATCGCGACACCTACGTCTGCCGCCCGCACGCGCCGGGCGAGATCGCGGCGGCGCTGACCGGGCAGCGGCTGACGCGCAGCCACCGGCGCGGCAAGTTCCTCTGGGTCGAGACGACGGGGCCGGAGCTCGGCCTGCACCTCGGCATGGCCGGCCGGATCGTCGTCGACGAGCCGCCGGCTCCCCGCCACTGGGACCGCTTCTCGCTGGAGTTCGCCGACGGCGGGCGGCTCGCGCTGCGCGACAAGCGACGGCTGGGCCGGGCGGTCATCTCGCCGGACCTGTCGCACGTCGGGCCGGACGCCGCGGAGGTCTCGCGCGCCGCGTTCCGCGCGCGGGTCGGCCGCGGCAAGGCGCCGCTCAAGGCGCGGCTGCTGGACCAGGGCGTGATCGCCGGCGTCGGGAACCTGCTCGCCGACGAGACGCTCTGGCGCGCGCGGATGTCGCCGCGGCGGCCGGCGGGGTCGCTGTCGGAGGAGGAGCTGGACCTGCTGCGGCGTGAGCTGCGGGCGGCGACGCGGTCGGCGATCCGGCGCGGCGGCGTCCACACCGGCGCGGTGATCGGCGAGCGGCGGCGGGAGGGGCACTGCCCGCGCTGCGGGACGCCGATGGAGCGCGGCGTCGTCGGGGGGCGGACGACGTACTGGTGCCCGGAGTGCCAGCCCGAGGCCGTGTAGGGCGCTGAACTGCGGGCATTGAGGGAGGGCTCGGACGGAGCCGCAGAACGTCGAAATCGCGTGTCGATCCGGCCGACATTCGACGTTCTGCGCCATAGACGCGCACAACGTCGATCGACGCCCGCTCGGCCGCGAGATATCGACGTTCTGCGGCCTCCCGTCCTTCGCCTCAATGCTGCAGTTCAGGACGCCTGCTCGGCCTCCGCGTCCTGCACCGCCGCCCGCACCGCGACGGCCGCCTGCTCGTACGACATCCCCGTCCCGCGCAGCAGGTCGACCGCCGTCGAGCGCACCTGCCCGACGATCACCGACACCGACAGGTTGCCGGTCCGCTCCAGCACGAGCGTCGCGCGCCCCGCGGCGCGCAGGGCCGGGGCGCGGACGGCCTCGGTGCGGCCCGGATCCTCGAGCGCGCCGCGCAGCGCGCGGACCGCGGCCGCCAGCTCGCGCAGGGCGTCGGACAGCTCCGGCGGGACGTTCTCGTCGAGATCGATCGCCCGGCGCGCGCCGCGCGCGAGCACGCGGACGTTGCGGACCGCCAGGTCGATCTGGGCGGCGGCGTCCGAGTAGACGTCGACCGTGCCCAGGGTCCGCCAGCGCGGCGGGACCAGCCGCGCAGTCTCGCGCCCGACGACGAGGGCGTCCTCGAGCTCGCGGCCGAGGTCGTCGATCGCCCGGCCGCGCAGCAGGGCGGCGTCGACCGCATCGCGGTCGCGCGCCTGGAGCGCCGCGGCGACGTCGTCGAGGACCCCCGCGAGCTCCGCGAGCACCGGGCCGGCCGCCTCGCGGACCATCCGCCCCGGGTGGACCGGCAGCACGAGCGCGCTGACGGCCAGCGCGACCCCGCCGCCGATCAGCGCGTCGACCGCCCGCGCGAAGGTGATCCCGCCGTCGGGCGGCTGGAGCGTCGCCACCAGTGCGGCCGAGACCGCGGCCTGCTGGGCGAAGAGCTGGCCCGAGCCGAGCAGCAGCGCGACGGTCATCGAGAGCGCGATCACCAGGCCGAGCTGCCACCAGCCCGATCCGAGCTCGATCACGAGGAAGTCGGCGACGGCGATGCCCAGCGTCACGCCCAGGACGACCTCGACGGCGCGCCGGCCGCGCTCGCCCTGCGTGAGCCCGAGGGTGATCATCGCCGAGACCGGAGCGAAGAAGGGGTTCGGGTGCCCGACGATCTCGGTCGCGATCAGCCAGGCGATGACCGCGGCGAGCGTCGCCTGGAGGATCGCGCGCGCCGCGTTCCGGACGCGCTCGGCGCGGGTCCGCGCCGACACCCGCGAGCGGACGGCCGCCTCCTCGAGCAGCGGCTGCGCACGCTCCGTGAGGGTCCGGTGCGGCTCGGCCACCCAGAGGATGCTAGCCCTCGGCCCCCGGAGCCGCGGATCGGCCGACTCTCAGCCTCGACTTGAGCCTGAGTACGGGCCGGATGGGGTGAGGACCCGGGTTTCCCTGCTCAAGTCGCCCTACGGGGGTGCCGACATCGAGGGTGCCGACCCGCCCTGCCGCCGTGCAGGGCGTTTCCCCCTCCGCCGTGCGATCGCTTTCATCCCGCATCCTCACCATTGCGCTGGTCTGCGCCAGCCTGTACGCCGCGCTGCTCGGCGCGGGCGCGTTCGCGCAGGACGAGGAGGCGACGCCCGCCCCGGCCGAGACCGCGGCGCCCGCGCAGACCGAGGTCCCGGCCGCCCCGCCGGCCGCCGCGACGCCCGAGCAGTCCGAGCCCACGCCCTTCCCGTCGCCGGTCGAGACCGTCGTCGAGGCGACGCCCGAGCCGACGCAGACCGCCGAGGCGCCGAAGCCCGATCCGACCGCGAAGCCGGCCGAGCCCGCCCCCGCGCAGACGCAGGCGCCCGCGCAGGCGCAGGCGCCCGCTCAGACCCAGCAGCCGGCCCAGACGCCGGCCGCCAAGCCCGGCACGACGAAGGCGCCGAAGCTCGGCGTCGACAAGGTCAAGCGCGCCCGCAAGGACGACAAGCATCCGAACCGCGAGCAGGGGTCCGGCGAGCGCTGCCCCCGCAACGGCAAGCTCGTCGGCACCGTCGGCATGGCCTCGACCTCGACTCGAGGGTGTGTCGAGGCGAAGGACCACGACGGTGACAAGGGCCATGGCGACACGGACGCCCCGTTCGGCGGCGCCGACTCCCCCGCCCCCGCGTACACCCCGGGCGGCGTCCCGACCCCGGCCAATCCCGGCTACACGCTCGCCACCCCCGGGCCGGCCCCGATCGGCGTCCCGAACTTCTTCATCGAGAAGTTCCGGATCCCGCCCTTCCTGCTCCCGATCTACCAGGCCGCCGGGATCCAGTACGGGATCCGCTGGGAGGTCCTCGCCGCGATCAACGAGATCGAGACCGACTACGGCCGCAACCTCAACATCTCGTCCGCGGGCGCGCTCGGGTGGATGCAGTTCATGCCCGCGACCTGGGACATGTACGGCGTCGACGCCAACGGCGACGGCCAGAAGGACCCGTTCAACCCGGTCGACGCGATCTTCGCCGCCGCGCGCTACCTCCGCGCCGCCGGCGCGGACAAGGACCTCTACCGCGCGATCTTCGCCTACAACCACGCCGACTGGTACGTCGAGTCGGTGCTGATGCGGGCGCGCGTGATCGGCGGCCTCCCGACCGACCTCGTCGGCTCGCTGACCGGGCTGACGCAGGGACGCTTCCCCGTCGGGGCCAAGTCGACCTACGCCGGCCAGCTCCCGGACTCGGAGACCGGCAAGCGCTTCGAGCCCGGCCAGAACGCCGCGCACGTGGTCGAGTCGGACGGCACCCGCCGCGACATCCGGATCTTCAGCCGCCAGGGCGCGCCGGTCGTCGCCGTCAACGACGGCCGGATCACGCGCCTCGGCCACTCGCGCCGGCTCGGCAACTTCGTCGAGCTGCAGGACACCTACGGCAACACCTACCTCTACTCCGGCCTCGGCCAGATCGCCAAGACCTTCCCGTTCCCGCGCGAGCGCAAGGCGCGCCGCGGCGACCTCGCGCTGCCCGAGAGCGGGCCGGCGCCGAAGGGCCCGGCCTCGCGGTCGACGAAGGCCGCGGTCGCGAAGCGGCACGGCGAGAAGCCGCGTGCGGGCAAGAAGGCCCACGGCAAGAAGGCCCACGGCAAGAAGAAGGCCCACGGCAAGAAGCACGCCGCGGAGAAGCGCGCCGCGAAGCAGCACGGCAAGAAGCACGCAGCGAAGGCGCCGGTCAAGGAGCGGATCTCCGCCGCCAAGCCGAAGGCCGACCTGCCCGAGGCCACGCCCGCGAAGGAGCGCCTGTTCGCGCACCCCGCCCGCCCGACCGTGCGCCGCGTCATGAAGACCATCGAGTCGGCCGCCGCGCCCAGTCCCGGCCTGACCGACGAGACGCTCAGCCTGGACGGCCGGCGGCTCGACCCGCGCGACTTCGTGGCCAAGCCGCTCACGCGCGGCGCCCGCGTCACCGGCGGCACCGTGCTCGGCAAGCTCGGCCGCACGGGCGACGAGCTGGCGCCGAACCTGCGCTTCGAGATCCGCCCCGCCGGCCGCGGCGCCCCCCGCATCGACCCGAAGCCGATCCTCGACGGCTGGAAGCTGCTCGAGTCGACCGCGATCTACCGCTCGGCCAAGCGCAACCCGTTCTTCGGCGCCGACGCCGAGGCGCCCACGATCGGCCAGATCATGCTGATGAGCAAGGAGGCGCTCCAGCGCCACGTGCTCCACAACCCGAGCATCGACGTGTACGGCTGCGGCCGCCAGGACGTCGCGACCGGTCAGATCGACCGCCGCGTGCTGGCGATGCTGGAGTTCCTCGCCTCCTCCGGCCTGAAGCCGACGGTCACCTCACTGCGCTGCGGCCACGGCGTCTACACGACGTCGGGCAACGTCTCCGAGCACAGCACCGGCTCTGCCGTCGACATCGGCGCCGTCAACGGCATCGTCATCAGCCCCTCCACCCAGGGCAAGGGCTCGATCACCGACCTGACGATCCAGCGGCTGCTCACGCTCCAGGGCACGATGAAGCCGCACCAGATCATCTCGCTGATGACGTTCGCCGGCACCGACAACACGTTCGCCATGGGCGACCACGACGACCACATCCACGTCGGCTACCGCCCGCAGTACGGGGAGAACTCCGAGGCCGCGCGCCGCGTCGCCGAGGTGCTCAAGCCCGATCAGTGGATCAAGCTCATCGACCGGATCGGCTCGATCGACAACCCGGTCGTCCGCGAGCAGCCCTCGCGCTTCTCCGTCGCCGTCACCAAGCGGGCGTCGGGCGCGCACCGCGGCGAGTAGCCCCTAGCCCCACTCCCACGGCGGATAGCGGTCGGTCACGAAGTACGCGTACGCGTTGCCGCGGAAGTTCCAGCGCAGCCCGGGCATCATCAGCTCGAACAGCCCCCGCGGGATCTGCTTCGTGAACAGCACCGTGAAGAAGGCGACGATCGTGAAGATGCCGGTCAGCCAGTAGAGGACCGAGGCGACGAGCAGGTACGGGATCGCCAGCAGCCACTGCACGAGCGGGCGCCAGTTCGAGACGTGCTCGGGGTAGTCGATCGCGAGCCGGACCGGGTAGTCGGGGTCGTCCTGCAGGGAGAACGGCGGGTAGCGATCGGTCATCAGGTGGACGTACGCCGCGACGCGGAAGGCCCAGCGGAACGTCCCGACCATGTAGTCGAACGCCCCGCGCGGCCAGCGCCCGGTGAACAGCACCGCGAAGAAGCCGAAGATGGCGACGAAGAACGCGCCGAGCCCGACGAACGCCAGCGCGATGTAGTGGGGGATCGCGAGCAGCCACTTGACCAGCGGCAGCCAGCGGTTCAGCTCCGCCGGATAGGCGATCTCGAGCCGCGCCGGGTAGTCGGGCGACGGCGGGCCGGCCGGGTCGGGCACGGCGACGGACTCGTGGACCGTGTGGCCCGCGAACGGGTCTGGGGGAGGCGCAGCGGGATACTGCGGCTGCTCTGGGGAGCTCATGGGCTCGAACCCTAACCCGCTTGGTGGATGATGTGGGATCGATGCTCTTCCGCCAGCTCACGCACGACGATCTCGGCTGCGCCTCCTACCTGATCGGCGACGAGGACGAGGGGGTCGCCGCCGTCGTCGATCCGCGGCTCGAGATCGGCGAGTACCTGCGGCTCGCGCGCTACACGGGCGTCCGGATCGAGCACATCCTCGAGACCCACACCCACGCCGACCACGTCTCGGGCCACGGGCGGCTCGCGGCGGCGACCGGGGCAACGATCCACATCCACCGCGACGCCGCCCCCGCCTACGACCACGAGCCGTTCGACGACGGCTGGGAGCTCGACCTCGGCGCGCTGCGCGTGCGCGCGCTGCACACCCCCGGCCACCGCCCCGAGCACACGGCGTTCGCGCTCACCGACCGCGGCCGCGACGAGGAGCCCTGGGCCGTCCTCACCGGCGACAGCCTGTTCGTCGGCGACATCGCCCGCCCCGACCTCGCCGTCGAGCGGCGCGAGGGCGCGCGCCTGATCTTCCGCTCGCTGCACGAGCGCCTCCTCACCCTCCCGGACCGCTGCGAGGTCTGGCCCGCCCACCTCGGCGGCTCGCTCTGCGGCGGGCCGGGCATGGACCTGAAGATCGCCTCGACGATCGGGTTCGAGCGCGGCGCCCAGCCGCTCCTCGCCGAGACCGGCGAGGACGACTTCGTCGGCGCGCTGCTCGCCGGCCTCGGGCCCCAGCCGCCGAACTTCGAGCGGATCGTCGAGCGCAACCGCGGCCCGCTGCACGTCGGCGGCGCCGACACCCACCCGCTGACGCCGCGCCAGGTCGTCGTCGCGCAGGAGCGCGGCGCGCTCGTGGTCGACGTCCGCACCGAGCTGCAGTTCGACGAGGCCCACGTCCCCGGCGCGGTGGCCATCACCGCCTTCCGCGCCGGGTTCGGCTCCAAGCTCGCCTGGATCGCGAAGCCCGACGAGGAGATCGTGCTGATCGGCCGCGACGACGACGACGCCCGCGTCGCCGCCCGGCTGGCCGCTTCCGTCGGGCTGGAGGACATCGCCGGCCACCTCGCCGGCGGGATGACCTCGTGGCGCGAGGAGCGCCGCCCCGTCGCGCGGATCGGGCGGATCACGGTCCCGGAGCTGCGAGAGCGCGGCGACGCGGTGCAGATCCTCGACGTGCGCGAGCGCGACGAGTGGGAGCAGGACAGCATCCCCGGCGCCGTCCACACCCCGTACCACGACATCGAGGGCATCCCGGACGGGATCGACCCGGACCGCCCCGTCGCCGCGATCTGCGCCTCGGGCCAGCGCGCCGCGGTGGCCGCGAGCCTGCTCCAGCGCGCCGGCGCGCGCGACGTGCTCCACGTGGTCGACGGCGGCGTCGGCACGTGGCTGCGCGCCGGTGCCTAGAGCGCCGGGACCTGCTGGGTGATGCAGTGCACGCCGCCGCCGCCGCGGGCGAGCGTCGCGCCCGGCACGGGGACCGCCTCGCGCCCCGGGAACAGCGACGCGATCAGCGCGAGCGCGGCGTCGTCGGTCTCCTCGCCGCGGACGGGGACGATCAGCCCGCCGTTGCAGACGTAGAAGTTGGTGTAGGGGACGACCCGCGACCGGTCCTCGTCGTGCAGGTACGGCAGCCACGGGAGCTCGGTCACCTCGATCCCCGCGTCGCGCAGCCGGCGCAGGTTCTCCTGGCAGTTCTCGTAGTTCGGGTTCGCCTCGTCGAGCACGGTCTGGAGCACCGCCCGGCCCGGCGCGATGAAGGCGCAGATGTTGTCGACGTGCCCGTCCGTGTCGCGGTCCTCGACGAGCCCGAGCCCGAGCCAGACGACCCGCTCGGCGCCCAGCTGCTCGCGCAGCTCAGCCTCGATCTGCTCGCGCGAGAGCTGCGGGTTGCGGTGCTCCTCGAACAGGCACTGCTCGGTCGTGACCAGCGTGCCGGTGCCGTCGACGCTGATCGAGCCGCCCTCGAGCACGAAGTGGGCGGCGTCGCGGCGCGGCACGCCGAGTTGCGCGAGCACGCGGGTGGCGAACTGCGCGTCCTGGTCGTACGGGACGTACTTCTCGCCCCAGCCGTTGAAGCCGAACTGGACCCCGGCGCGGCCGCCGTCCTCGTCGCGGACGAAGATCGGGCCCGAGTCGCGCGCCCAGGAGTCGTCGAGCGGCAGCTCGACCAGCTCGACGCCGGCCCCGCACCGCCGCCGCGCCTCCGCGGCCTGGGCCGGGTCGACCGCCATCAGCACCGGCTCGAACGCCGCGATCGCGTTGGCGACCGTGGCGTATTCGGACTCCGCCTGGGCGAAGTCCCCGCCCCAGGCCTCGGCGCGCGCCGGCCAGCACATGATCGTCCGCTCGTGCGGCGACCACTCGGCCGGCATGCGGACGCTCATCGCTGCCTCAGCTTGCGGGTCCGCGTCCGCTCCTCCTGGCGCTCGACCACGTTCTGGATGAGCTTCAGGATCTCGGCGGGGCCGCTCGCCTTGACGGTGCCGGTGGCGAACGCCTCGCGCCACTGGCGCACGCTGCCGTCGCGGGCGAGCTCGTTGAAGTCGGCGCGCGGGACCGACAGCCGGACCTTGGCGTCGGACGCGATGTCGCGGGTGACCTTCGGGCCCGGGACCTCGACGCGGAAGAGCTGGATGTCCCCGCGGCCGCGGAGCTCCAGCTCGATCACGAGCTTGAGCTTGTCGAGCGCGGGAACCTCCTTCTGGAAGTTCCGCACCCCCTCTTCGATCAGGGCCTTGGTCTCTGCGGTCGACATGCGACGCGGCATCCTATCCCCGCGGGCGCGAAAGGCTGCCGAACCGGCTTGTCCGGGCGCCGCGGCCCGGGTAGCGTCGGCGCCATGAGGGTCGTTCAGCCGCAGCGGGCCGCCGTGACGGCCCGCCCTCCGCGCGGCCGGCATCCAGGGCCGGCCGCTACGCCGGGGTGCTCGCGCTGCAGCGGTCGATCGGGAACGCCGCGACCCGTCGGCTGCTCGCGCGCTCGCCGCGCAAGCCCTACCAGCACCAGTGGGAGAACCCGGACCTGGTCGCGACGATCTACCCGGCACGCGAGGCGATGCTGCGGAAGTTCGTGACGATGTACCGCGAGATCGAGCTCGCCGAGATCAAGGACCCCGAGGAGCGCAAGGCGGCCGCCGCGCGGCTGAAGGAGGGGGCCGACGCGCTGAAGGACGACGCGCTGATGGCCGAGGTGAAGCGGCTGCTCGCCACCAAGGGCGCCCCGGACTGGCTCGGGCCGCTCGTGCTCGACTACGCCGGGATGCGCTACAAGAGCGCGCACGGCTCGTACTACAGCCCGGTCCGGCTCGTCTACTTCCTCGAGCAGGCGAAGGGGACGTGGGCGGCGGAGGCGGCCAAGGAGAACGCCGCGCAGGACACCGCCCACGACGCCAAGGTCGCCGAGTGGGAGGCCGCGGACCCGAAGAAGCGCGGGAAGAAGCCGGCGAAGCCGAAGGCGATCAAGACGTCGGCGGCGGAGAAGGCGGCGCCGGGCATGGCCGCCGACGCGGCCGTGGCGAAGCTCGAGGCGCTGCACGACGCCGGTGAGATACCCGAGTGGGCGTGGCACAAGATCGTCCGGCTGACCGAGCTGCGGATCTGGTACGCCGGGACGGACTGGGAGGACACGGCCCCGAGAAGCCGACCGGGACGCCGCAGGACGCCGTCTGGGTGAAGGCGCTGGCGGACTGGACGGGCGACAAGGCGGTCGGCGGGCTCGGCTACGGGATCACCGGCTGGCGACGCGAGATCGAGCGCCGCAACGCGCTCGTGACCACGCGGATGGTGTGCAACGAGCTCTCCGAGGCGACGCAGCGGTCGCGCGGCATCAGCCTGCAGGGCGGCATCTCGAAGAACGCCCGCCAGTACATCGGCAGCGCGGGCACGCCGGGCGCGTACTTCAAGCGTCCCTCCTCGCCGGACGACTTCAAGCCGGGCGCGGCGCTGTTCTGGATCGACGACACGCGCTGGGAGGCCAAGGAGCCCGACGACTCCAACAAGGTCTACGGGATCCCCGGCGTGACCGAGTATCCGATGCCGATCACCCCTGAGTACATCTCGGCCTGGACGGCGTGGGACAAGAGCGACGCCGGCAAGGCGTACAAGAAGAGCGAGGCGGAGTACAAGAAGGCCCAGAAGGCCTACGACGCGAAGGTCGTCAAGGACAAGGCGGCGGCCAAGAAGCTGAAGGAGGAGTACGACCCGGCGACCTCCGGCACGGCCCCGGTCAAGCCGGTCAGCGACGCGCCGGAGTACCTGGAGGGCAAGACCCTGCCGCGCGACGGCGAGGTGTCGAACGGCTGGACCTACACGGTCAAGGCCGGGCAGCCGATCACGCGCAGCAAGGACGGCGTGACCCACTGGATGCGCTGGCGCCACCAGGCCACCGTGCTCAAGGCGATGCCCGGGAACCGGATCTTCACCTTCGAGACGACGGACGCGCTGGCCGGCTCCGCGCACCTCGGCGTCTCCGGCTTCGCCGAGCGCTCGCTCGGCTCGCTGTCCAAGCCGGGCGTCTTCGTCGGCTACCTCCCGACCGCCGACGAGGTCGCCGCGGCCCGCGCGGCCGAGGCCGCCGCGGACGAGGAGACCGACCCGTTCGCCTCCCCGGTCGACATGATCAAGTGGGCGCTCGACATGGATCTCCAGCACATCAGCTACGAGCAGGACGGGCCGGTCACGGTCATCACGATCGACCGGCCCGAGCGGATGAACGCCATCGGACCGGTCGTCGCGCGCGAGCTGATCGCCGCGTGGACCCGCTTCCGCGACGACGACGCGGCGCTCGTCGGCGTCCTCACCGGCGCCGGGGACGAGGCCTTCTGCGCCGGCGGCGACCTCAAGGACGCGTTCGCCGGCGAGCACGTGGTCCCGGTCTCGGTGCAGGAGCGGGCGGCGCACGTCCGCGGCGAGCGGCCGGGGATGATCGGGCCGACCCGCTGGACGGACCTCGCGAAGCCGACGATCGCGGCCGTCAACGGCGTCGCCTACGCCGGCGGGCTCGAATGGGCGTGCTGGACCGATCTCTGCATCGCCGACGCGCACGCCACGTTCGGCGTCACCTGCCGGCGCTGGAACATCGGGCTCGGCGACGGCGGGACGCAGCGGCTGCCGCGGATCGTCGGCCATCGCGTGGCGATGGAGCTGATCCTGACCGGCCGCGTGATCGACGCGCGCGAGGCGCAGCGGATCGGGCTGGTCAACGAGGTCGTCCCGCGCGGGACATGCCTGGCCAGGGCGCGCGAGCTCGCGCACGCGCTCGCCGCCCTCCCCCAGCCGGCGCTGCGGACCGACAAGGAGGCGGTCGACCGCGGCGCGGGCCGCCCGCTCGCGGACGGGCTGCGGATCGAGGCCGAGTGCTTCGACCGGCTGCTCGACGGGCCCGAGATGGCGGAGGGGCTGCGGCGGTTCAACGAGCGCGACCATCCGGACCGGCGGCCCGGCGGCGCGGCCGCCACGCCCGGTCTCTCGCGGCCCCGCGGCGGCGGCTAGGCCGCCGGCCCGATCGCGACGACCTCGAGCCGGCGGCGCCCGCGCGGCGCGTCGAAGCCGACCTCGTCGCCGACCTTCGCCCCGGTCAGCGCGCGCCCGAGCGGGGCGTCGATGCTCAGGAGCCCCGCGGCCGGGTCGGACTGGGCGGCGCCGACGATCTCGTGGCGCTGCTCGCGGCCGCTGTCCAGGTCCCGGACGGTGACGACGCTGCCGAGCGCGACGACGTCGGTCGCGCCGGTCGTCTCGACGACCACCGCGCTGTCGCGCAGCGAGCGCAGGCGCAGGATCTTCGTCTCCAGGTGCGCCTGCGCCTCCTTGGCGTCGTGGTACTCCGCGTTCTCGCTCAGGTCGCCCCACTCGCGCGCGGTCTTGATCCGCTCGGCCATCGCGCGCCGGCCCTCGGTCTGCAGCTCGTGCAGCTCGGCCTCAAGCGCGGCGAAGCCCGCGGGTGAGATCTGGTTGCTGGCCTCGTCCGGCATCAGCGGTGGTGGTTGACGACTTCGACGTTGTTGCCGTCCGGGTCCAGGACGAACGCCGCGAAGTAGCCCGGGTGGTACACCGGCCGCTCGCCCGGTGCGCCGTTGTCGGCGTACCCGAGCGCCGTCGCGGTGGCGTGGAACCCCTCCACGGCCGCGTCGTCGTCGGTCCCGAACGCCAGGTGGACGTGCTCGGTGGGCGCGCCGGGCACGAGCGAGAACGAGCCGTCGGGGAACTGGAACTGCGCCCGCTCGGGCGTGTCGCGGTTCAGGTGGATCCCGGCGTACGGCGCGATCGCGGCGTAGAAGTCGCGCGCGGCGGCGACGTCCGCGACGCGGATCCACACGTGGTCGATCTGGCCGCGCCGGTGCGCGTCCTCCAGGTAGACGGCCTCGGCGCTGTTGCCGTCCGGGTCGCGCAGGAAGCCGCCGAAGTACTCGGGCGTGTACTGCGGCCGCGGGCCGGGCTCGCCGTCGTCCTGATAGCCGGCCTCGACGCCGGCCTTCCAGAACGCGCGCACCTCGTCGTGCGAGGGGGCGAAGAAGGCGATGTGCAGGTTGCGCGTGACGGGGTGCTCCGCATCCGCGCGGGCCAGCGAGAGGTCGTTGTCCCACTCGGGGCCGATGTCGTTGTCGAACCGGGGGACGCCGAGCGTGTCGAGCACCGTCGTGTAGAAGCGCGCGGAAGCGTCGAGGTCGGCGACGCGCAGGGTCACGTGGTCGAACATCGGTGAGCGATCATGGCACGCGGACCGCTCGCGCGCAGGCGCCCGACGCGCAACCATCCACGGATGCTGGCGGCCGCCGCGACGCTCTGGAGCCTGTTCTCGCTCTGGCTGACGGCGCCGCTGATCGCGCTGCCGCGACTGCTGCGCCAGACGGCCGCCGCGCTGCTGATCGCCGAGCTCTTCCTGCTGCTCGTGTTCGGCTACGGGACCGAGGGCTGCGACGACGACGCCTGCGCGCCGCTCGCGCAGGCCGCCGGGATGGCGGCGCGGACCGACGTACCGCTGCTGTCCGCGGGCTTCTTCGCGCTGACCGTCTACGCGCTGGCCCGCCGCGGCCGCGCGACCGGCGATCAGCCGCCGGCCAGGACGACGTCGTAGCCGTCGGCGCGCAGCACCTCGACGACGACGTCGCGGTGGTCGCCCTGCAGCTCGATGACGCCGTCCTTCGCGGAGCCGCCGACCCCGCAGCGCTTCTTCAGCCGGCCGGCCAGCGCGCGCAGCCCGGCGTCGTCGAGCGGCACGCCGGAGATCGTCGTCACCGCCTTGCCGCGCCGCCCCGCGACCTCGCGCCGGACCTTGACGCGCTCCGGCACCGCTAGCGGACGCCGATCAGGTCGACGACGAAGACGAGCGTCTCGTCCGGGCCGATCACCCCGCCCGCTCCGCGCTTGCCGTAGGCGAGGTCCGGCGGGATCGTGATCCGGCGCCGCCCGCCGACCTTCATCCCCTCGACGCCCTGGTCCCAGCCCCGGATCACCTGGCCCTTGCCGAGCGCGAACTTGAACGTGTCGCCGCGGTCCCAGGAGGCGTCGAACTGGCGCCCGTTCTTCCACGAGACGCCGACGTAGTGGACCTCGACGATCCGGCCGGCGACCGCCTCGTCGCCGTCGCCGACCTCGAGGTCGTCGAGCTCGAGCTGGTAGGACGGCGACTGGTCGGAGGGGACGTCGACCTGGGGCTTCTCGTTCGTGGCCATGCCGGGACGGTAGCCGGTCAGAGCAGCACGGCAGCGAGCGCCCGGTAGTCGTCCTCGGGGTCCGGCCCGTGGCCGACCGGCTGCACGCAGACGTGGTCCGCGCCGGCGTCGAGATGCGCGCGCACGACCTCGGCGATCGCCTCCGCGCTGCCGTGCGGGACGACCGCGTCGATCAGCCGGTCGCTGCCGCCGTCCGCGAACTCCGCCGCGCCGTAGCCGAGCCGCTCCAGGTTGTTCGTGTAGTTCGAGGAGGCGAGGTAGCGGCCCGCGTACTCGCGCGCCAGGCCGCGCGCGGTCTCGGCGTCGGACTCGACGACGACCGCGACCTCGGTGGCGACGACGGCGTCCGGGCCGACCGCCTCCCGCGCGACCCGCGTGTGCTCGACCGGGACGAAGTACGGGTGCGTGCCGAGCGAGCGCGAGGCCGCCAGCTCGAGCATCCTCGGGCCGAGCGCGGCGACGATCCGCTGGTCGCGCGGCACGGGCTGCGGCGCCGCGTCGAGCCCGTCGAGGAACGCGCGCATCGTGGTCAGCGGCTTGCGGTACTCGCTCGTCGCCTCGGGATGCCCGATCCCGATCCCGAGCAGGAAGCGGCCGGGGTGCTCGCCCGCCACCGCCGCGAACTGCGCGGCGACGTCGGCCGGCTCGTGCTGCCAGACGTTGAGGATGCCCGTCGCGACCGTCATCGCCGACGTCGCCTCGAGGTACGCGCGCATCTCCTCCACGCCCGGGCTGCCGCCCAGCCAGAGGGTGCCGAACCCCAGCTCGTCGAGCAGCGGCACCGTCGCGGTGCCCTGCCGGTTGGTGCGCCAGATGCCGATCGTCCCGAGCTCCATGCGGGACAGGATGCCCGACGGCGCTAGGCGGGAACCCCGTGGCGGCCGACGGCGCGGTCGTAGTTCAGCCGCAGGAGCGCGATGACGTCGTCGACGTCGGCGTCGCCGGCGATCCGGCGCGCCGCCCATCCCTCCTGGTCGGGGAACGCCGGGTGCGGGCCGACCCGGCCCTGGGCGCGCAGCACGCGCGAGACGTCCTTGGGGAACCCGAAGTGCGCGGCGTGGTCGCCGTGGAGGTGGCCGATCTCGCGCTTGCCGAGGCGGATCGACAGCTCGCCGCGCGAGCCGTGCGCGGTCGTCACGCCGGGCCACGTGGTGGCCGTGGCGACGATCCGCTCGCTGGGGGAGGTGGTCATGGCTCCCATGATCGGGCGGACCCGGTCGGGTCGCCAGGGGCAATTGGTCCTAGGACCGCACGCGCGCGCCCTCGGGGTCGAACAGCGGCTCGCGCTCGACCCGGCCCGGCACCCACTCGCCGAAGATCTCGACCGCGACCTCGGTGCCCGGCGCCGCGTGCTCGGGCGGCAGGTAGGCGTAGGCGATCGACGCGCCGACCGTGTAGCCGAAGCCCCCGCTGGTCACGCGGCCCGCGATCGCGTCGCCGACGCGCACCGGCTCGTTCGACATCGCGACGGCGCGCGGATCGGCGAGCACGAGGCAGCAGAGCGCGGCGCCGCGTCGTCCGCGCGGGCGCGCAGCAGGGCGTCGCGGCCGACGAAGTCGCGCCCGTCGAGCTTGACGGCGAACCCGAGCCCGGCCTGGTACGGGTGCTCGTCGGGCGTGATGTCGGCGCCCCACACGCGGTAGCCCTTCTCGAGCCGCAGCGCGTCGATCGCGCGGTAGCCGCCGGCGACCAGGCCGTGCCCCTCCCCCGCCTCCCACAGCGTGCGCCACAGCGCCGCGCCGTACTCGGCCGGGCAGTAGAGCTCCCAGCCCGGCTCGCCGACGTAGGTCACGCGCAGCGCGCGCACCGGCACGTCGCCGACCGCGATGTCCGCGCACGAGAGGTACGGGAAGGCCAGGTCGTCCGGGCTGCAGCCGGAGAGGATCGCGCGGGCCTGCGGCCCCCAGAGCGCGAAGCACGCCCACTGCGACGTGACGTCCGCGACGCGCACGTCGTCGCCGCCGCGCACGTGGCCGGCGATCCAGGCGAGGTCGTGGCCCCCGAACGCGGTCCCGGTGACGATCCCGAAGCGGTCCTCGGCGAACCGCGTCACCGTGAAGTCGCACTCGATCCCGCCGCGCCGGTTGAGCATCTGCGTGTACGTGACCTTGCCGGGCTCGCGCGCCACGCGGTTGGCGGTCAGCCGCTCGAGGAACGCCGCCGCGTCCGGGCCGGAGACCTCGAGCTTCGCGAACGAGGACTCGTCGAACAGCGCGGCGGTCTCGCGGCAGGCGCGCGCCTCGGCGCCGATCGCGGGCGACCAGTGGCGCCCCGCCCAGCCGCGCGGGCGCAGCGCCTCGTCGCCCGCCGCGGCGTTGGCCTCGTACCAGTTGACCCGCTCCCAGCCGGCCTTCTCGCCGAACGCCGCGCCGTGCGCCGCGTGCCAGCGCGTACGCGGGCGAGACGCGCAGCGGCCGCCCCGCCCGCCGCTCGTGGTTCGGGTACTTGATGTCGTAGTAGGTCTCGTAGACCTCGCGGGTGCGGGCCAGCGTGTAGCGCGGCGAGCGGTAGTGGCCGCCGAAGCGGCGGACGTCCATGTGCCAGAGGTCGAGCGACGGCTCGCCCTCCGCGATCCACTCGGCCATCACCTTGCCGATCCCGCCGGCGCCGGCCAGCCCGTGCGCGCAGAAGCCGGCGGCGACGAACAGCCCGCGCACCGGGGTCTCGCCGAGGCAGAACTCGCCGTCGGGCGTGAACGCCTCCGGCCCGTTGATCAGCCGCGTGACGCGGACGTCCTCCATCGCCGGCACCCGCTTGCGCGAGTTGACGACGATCTCCTCGAAGCGGTCCCAGTCGTCCTCGAGCAGGCGGCCGTTGAAGTCGGGCGGGATCGCGTCGAGCCCGCCCGCGTCGAGGAACCACGGCGCCGAGGCGCGCTCGTAGCCGCCCATGACCAGCCCGCCGCCCTCCTCGCGGAAGTAGATCAGGAGGTCGGGGTCGCGCATCGTCGGGAGGTGGGCGCGCTCCTGGAACGGCTGCGTGACGAGGTACTCGTGGGCGAACGGGACGACCGGGATCCGCACGCCCGCCAGGCGCCCGAGCTCGGCCGCGTACATCCCGCCCGCGTTGACGACCACGTCCGCCTCGATGTCGCCCTTGTCGGTCCGCACGCCGCGCACGCGCCCGTCGCGGACGCCGATCCCCGTGACGCGCGTGTTCGTGTGGATCGCGCAGCCGCCGCGCCGCGCGCCGTCGGCGAGCGCGTAGGTCAGCTGCGACGGGTCGAGGTAGCCGTCCGTCGGCAGCCAGGAGGCGCCGAGCACGCCGTCGGTGACCATCAGCGGGAAGCGCTCCTGCGCCTCGCCGGCCGAGATCAGCTCGAGCGGGAGCCCGAACGTCTTCGCCCAGCCGGCCTGGCGCCGCGTCTCCTCCCAGCGCTCGGGCGAGCAGGCGAGCCGGATGCCGCCGCACTCCGTCCAGCCCGGGTCGAACTCGCCGCCGCCGAGCTTCCGGTACAGCTCGACCGAGTACATCATCATCAACGTCTGCGAGACGCTCGACCGGAGCTGGCCGACGAGGCCGGCGGAGTGGAACGTCGAGCCGCTCGTGAGCTGGTTGCGGTCGAGCAGGACGACGTCGCGCCAGCCCAGCTCGGCGAGGTGGTAGGCGATCGACGTCCCGCCGACGCCGCCGCCGATGATCACGCAGCGCGCCGCGGCGGGCAGGTCAGCCATCGGCGTCCTCCAGCCAGGTCGGGAAGCGCGGGTCGGCCAGGCCGGCGGCGACGCGCGCGAGGTGCTCGTCCGCGTAGCCGGCGAAGTCGAAGTCGAGCGCGGAGATCGCCGTCTGGACGACGCCCCACATGCCCTCGCGGAAGTCGGACATGATCCGCATCAGGCGCAGCGCGGCGAACCGGCGCCGCGTCGACGGCTCGCCGAAGTACGCCGCGAGCAGGCGCTCGTCGTCCGTCTCGGCGAAGCCGTTGTTGACCGACAGGTTGCCGAGGTCGAAGAAGCGGTCGCCCATCCCCGCGTACTCCCAGTCGACGATCCGCACGCGCGCGCCGTCGTCGATCAGGTTGGCGGTCAGCAGGTCGTTGTGGCACGGCACCGGCGCGTGCTCGGGCCCGGTCAGCGCCGCGCGGATCCGCCGCGCGCCGCCGATCACGTCGTGGTAGGCGGGCGGGATCGCGGCGCCGCGCTCGCGGGCGGTCGCGTGGTAGCCCTCGACGACGGCGAGCGCGTCGAACCGCGACGGCAGCGCGCCGCCCCCGTGGACCGCCTTCAGCGCGGCGGCGACGTCGGCGAGCGCGCCCGGCTCGCGCAGCCCCTCGGCGGTCACCGGCAGGCCGGTGATGAACGCCGTGACGAGGCACGGGGGCGTCTCGCGGTACGCGACGACGGCGGGGCCGACCCCGGCGGCGGCCGCCGCGGCGGTCGCGGCGCGCTCGGCCGCGCGGTCGATCCCGAGCAGCTCGGTGTCCTTGCCGGGCAGCCGCACGACCACGTCGCGGCCGCCCGCGGTGAGGCGGAAGTTGCGGTTGGTGATGCC
This sequence comes from uncultured Solirubrobacteraceae bacterium, assembly GCA_963791405.1. GTDB lineage: Bacteria > Actinomycetota > Thermoleophilia > Solirubrobacterales > Solirubrobacteraceae > DASQMT01. Next base: position 95,871 of record CAWBSJ010000021.1, read on the forward strand.
GCCGTCGAGCGCGACCGGCTCGCTCTCCACGGCGCCGATCTCCGGCTCGAGCGCCGCGAGCGCGGCCGCCAGGTCAGCCCGCACGGCCGAGCAGCTCCTCGGAGAGGACGCGGACGTGGAACCGCGCGCGGTCGCCGCGGTGGCGGTCGCGGGCGAACTCGACCGGCGTGCCGGCGGCGTCGAAGGCGACGCGCTCGACGAGCATCAGCGGTGAGCCCTCGGCGACCTCGAGCGCCGCGGCCTCGTGGGGGCGCGCCGCGACCGGCTCGAGCCGCTCGTCCGCGCTCGCCGGGCCGCGGTCGTAGGCGTCGCGCATGAGGGCGTAGAGCGAACCGCCGAGATCGCGGTCGAGCAGGCCCGGGAAGAGCGCGGCCGGCAGCGTGGTGTCCTCCAGGGCGATCGGCCGGTCGCCGCCCAGCCGGACCCGCTCGATCCGCAGCACGTCGGCGCCCGGCGCGAGCCCGAGCGCATCCGCGACGTGGTCCGGGGCGGCGCAGGCGCGCGCGGACAGGATCCGCGCCCCGGCGGCCAGCCCGTGGCCCTCGACGGCGGCGGTGAAGCCGGCGACGCGCGTGAGGTCGTGCTCGACCGGCGCGCCGTCGCGGACGAACGTCCCGCGGCCGACCCCGCGCTCGACCAGCCCGCGCGCGGCGAGCGAGGCGAGCGCCTGGCGCACGGTCATCCGGCTCACGCCCAGCGCCTGCGCGAGGTCGCGCTCCGGCGGCAGCCGGTCGCCGGGCGCGAGCGCGCCGGCCTCGATCCGGTCCGCCAGCTGCTCGTCGATCTGGACCCAGGCCGGCTTGGGCGCACCGTCGGCGACCGCCCAGCGGTCGCCGAGGATGCGCGTGCCGAGCCCGGGGTCGGATGCCGCCATCGCACCTCCGCGCGCCCGCATTGGTCTAGACCAAACGGACCCTATGACACCCCGTCGCCGCCCGTCAAGGCGCCCGCGGCGCGTGATGGTTTGGCATCGGCACCTTTGCGCGGGTACGGTGCGCGGCCATGGCCCCACTCTCGCTCGACGACCTGCGCTCGGAGGTCGACGCCGGGCGCATCGACACCGTCCTGCTGTGCCTGACCGACATGCAGGGGCGCCTGCAGGGCAAGCGCCTGACCGCCCGCCACTTCCTCGACGAGGTCGTCGGCCACGGGGCCGAGGCCTGCAACTACCTGCTCGCCGTCGACGTCGAGATGAACACCGTCGACGGCTACGCCATGTCCTCGTGGGAGCGCGGCTACGGCGACTTCGAGATGAAGCCGGACTTCGACACGCTCCGGCTCGTCCCGTGGCACGAGGGCACCGCGATGTGCCTCGCCGACCTGCAGTGGGCCGACGGCGCCCCGGTCGTCGCCTCGCCGCGCCAGATCCTGCGCGCGCAGCTCGACCGGCTCGCCGAGCGCGGCCTCACCGCCGTCGGCGCGACCGAGCTCGAGTTCATGGTCTTCAAGGACTCCTACGACCAGGCGGCGGCGCTCGGCTACCGCGACCTCACCCCCGCCAACCTCTACAACGTCGACTACTCGATGCTCGGCACCGCCCGCGTCGAGCCGCTGATCCGGCGGATCCGCAACAGCATGTCCGGCGCCGGGCTGCGGGTCGAGAACTCCAAGGGCGAGTGCAACTTCGGCCAGCACGAGATCAACTTCGCCTACGGACCCGTCCTCCAGACCGCGGACGAGCACGCGATCTACAAGAACGGGGCCAAGGAGATCGCCGACCAGGAGGGGATGGCGATCTCCTTCATGGCCAAGTTCGACGAGCGCGAGGGCAACTCGTGCCACATCCACCTCTCGCTGCGGGGCGAGGACGGCACCCCGGTGTTCGCCGACGACGACACGCTGTTCGCGCCGTTCCTCGCCGGCCAGCTCGCGTGCCTGCACGAGCTGTGCCTGCTCTACGCGCCGAACATCAACTCCTACAAGCGCTTCGCCGTCGGGTCGTTCGCGCCGACCGCGATCGCGTGGGGCGACGACAACCGCACGTGCGCGCTGCGCGTCGTCGGCCACGGTCCGAGCCGGCGGATCGAGCTGCGGCTCGCGGGCGCCGACGTCAACCCGTACCTCGCGATCGCCGGGATGATCGCCGCGGGGCTGCACGGGGTCGACCAGGGGCTCGCGCTCGAGGCCGCCTTCGAGGGCAACGCCTACGAGTCCGACAAGCCGCACGTCCCGGTCACCCTGCGCGACGCCCGCGACGCGTTCGCCGCCAGCCAGGTGGCGTACACCGCGTTCGGCGCGGAGGTGGTCGAGCACTACCTCAACAACGCGCGGATCGAGCTCCAGGCGTTCCAGGCGGCCGTCACCGACTGGGAGCGCGTGCGGGGCTTCGAGCGCTTGTGAAGCTCGCGCTGCCCGGCAGCTCGCAGCGGACGGTCTTCGCGCCGGTCGAGTCCCAGACCGCGTTCGAGGAGACGCTCGAGCGGCTCGGCACCGCGATCAAGCTCGGGCTGCTGCAGCCCGGGGAGCGGCTGCCGGCGGAGCGCGAGCTGTGCCGGCAGCTCGGGATCTCGCGCTCGACGCTGCGCCAGGCGCTCACCGCGCTCGTCCAGAGCGGTCACCTGACCGCGGCGCGCGGGCGCAGCGGCGGGACGTTCGTGGCCGCCGCGCCGCCGCCCGCCGACCCGCCGTCGGCCGAGCTGCTCGCCGGCTGGCGCGACATCTGCGACCAGCGGCTCGCCGTCGAGCTCGCCGTCGCGGTGCTCGCCGCCGAGCGGGCGGAGGAGCCCGCGCTCGCGCTGCTCGACCCGCTGGCCGACGCGATGGACGCGGCGCTCGACGACTTCCCCGCCTTCCGCCGCGCCGACGTCCGCTGGCACATCGGGCTCGCGGAGGCGACCGGCAGCGACCGGCTCGTGGCCGCGGCGACCGAGGCGCAGGGCGGGATGAGCGACCTGATCGGCCACATCGCCCATCCGCCCGAGCTGCTGGCGTGGACGAACCGCCAGCACCGGGGGCTGCTCGCCGCGGTGCGCCACGGCGACGGCGACCGCGCGATGAGGATCATGGCCGAGCACCTGAAGGGCACCGAGCACGTGCTCTCCGGCCTGATGCCGTCGGCTTGACTTCCGTCTGGCGCGCCCCGTAGATTCGCGTCCGCCGAAGGGTCGGTCTTCATACCTTTTACCCGAGGGGAGTCGGGATGAGCGCCACGACGCCGGGCCGCGACGAGCAGCGGCTCGCCGAGCTGGGCTATTCGCAGGACCTGAACCGCGCCTGGAGCGGGTTCTCGAACTTCGCGATCTCGTTCACGATCATCTCGATCCTGGCCGGGTGCTTCACGACCTACGGCCAGGCGTGGAACAACGGCGGCCCGATCGCGATCTCGATCGGCTGGCCGCTGATCTCCTGCATGATCCTGCTCGTCGCGTTCTGCATGTCCGAGCTCGTCTCGGCCTACCCGACCGCGGGCGGCATCTACTGGTGGGCGAGCGAGCTCGGCGGCGCCGCGTGGGGCTGGTTCACCGGCTGGTTCAACCTCGTCGGTCTCGTCGCCGTCGTCGCGTCGGTCGACTACGGCTGCGCAACGTTCATCTCCGCGCTGCTGAATCTCTGGAGCGTCGACCTGGGCGTCGTGAACTTCGCCGACGGCGCGTCGCTCGGCGACGTCTTCATCGTCTTCGCGTGCGTGCTGGTCCTGCACGCCCTGGTGAACATCTACTCCTCGCACCTCGTCGCGCTGTTCAACAACGTCTCGGTCTGGTGGCACGTCGCCGGCGTGACGGTGATCCTCGCGATCCTGATCGTCGGGCCCGAGTCGCATCAGAGCTTCTCGTTCGTGTTCACCGAGACGATCAACAACTCCGGCTTCGGCCAGGGGATGTTCTGGTTCTACGTGCTGCCGCTCGGGTTCCTGCTGACGCAGTACACGATCACCGGCTTCGACGCCTCCGCGCACATATCGGAGGAGACGCACGGCGCGGAGGAGGCCGCCCCGAAGGGCGTCTGGCGCTCGGTCTTCTACTCGGCGCTGATCGGCTGGGTGCTGCTGCTCGCGATCACCTTCGCGGCGACCGACGTCGACGCGATCAACGACGGCGCCGGCGGGTCGCTCGCCGTGCTCGACAGCGCGCTGTCGTCGACCGCGGCGGAGATCGTGATCCTGATCTCGTGCATCGGCCAGCTGTTCTGCGGCATGGCCTGCGTGACCAGCGCGTCGCGGATGACCTACGCGTTCTCGCGCGACCGGGCGATCCCGGGCTGGCAGATCTGGACGAAGCTGAACAAGAACCACACCCCGGTCGGCGCCGTGCTGTTCGTCGTGACCTGCGCGCTGCTCATCACGCTGCCGGCGCTCTGGAACGTCTCCGAGGGCATCCCGGTCGCGTTCTTCGCCGTCGTCTCGGTCTGCGTGATCGGGCTCTACATCGCCTACGCGATCCCGATCTACCTGCGCTGGCGGATCGGCGACGAGTTCAAGCCCGGCCCGTGGAACAACGGGCGCAAGTACAAGTGGATGAACCTGGCCGCGACGATCTGGGTGGGGATCATCACGGTCATCTTCTGCCTGCCGTTCACGCCGTCCGGCGTGCCGGGCAACGCCGACTTCAGCTGGAGCTCGGTCAACTACGCCCCGCTGACCGTCGGCGGCCTGCTGATCCTGGTCGGCGGGTGGTGGCTGATCCGCGCCCGCCACACGTTCACCGGCCCGGTGCGGAACATCGAGTTCGCGGGCGAGGGCGTCGGGGTCGCCGACGAGACCGAGAAGGTCTAGCGCCGGCGCGCGTCATCCTGGGGTGATGAGCTCGTCACCGATCATCGGCCTGTGCACCGCGCTGGAGCAGGCGCGCTGGAGCGTCTGGGACGCGCAGGCCGTCCTCCTCCCCCGCAGCTACGTCGACGCCGTCCAGGCCGCCGGCGGGATCGCGCTCCTGCTCCCGCCGGACCCGGCGGCGGTCGAGGACCCCGACCGGGTGCTCGACCTGATCGACGGGCTGCTGCTCGCCGGCGGGGCCGACATGGACCCCGCCAGCTACGGCCAGGCGCCGCACCCGCAGACGCTCGGCGCGGTGCCGGAGCGCGACGCCTTCGAGCTCGCGCTGGCCGGCCGCGCGATGGAGCGCGACCTGCCGTTCCTCGGCATCTGCCGCGGGATGCAGATCATGAACGTGGCCCGCGGCGGCACGCTCAACCAGCACCTCCCGGACGACCTCGGGCCACGAGGACCACCGCCGGTCGCTCGGGTCGTTCGACAACGCCGACCACGACGTCCACCTCGCCCCGGGCTCGCTCGCGGCGCGCGCCGGGCGGGCAGAGCGCCACGGGACGAAGTCGCACCACCACCAGGGGGTCGACGCGATCGGCGAGGGCCTCGAGGTGACCGGCTGGGCGACGCTCGACGAGCTGCCCGAGGCGCTCGAGATCCCCGCCAACCGCTTCACGCTCGGCGTCCAGTGGCACCCCGAGGCGGACCCGTCCTCGCCGCTGATCGCCGCGCTCGTCGAGGAGGCCCGCGTCTATCGCGAGGAGCGGACCGGGCAGGCGGCGCTGTGAGCGGCCGGCTCGACGGGAAGGTCTGCGTCATCACCGGCGCGGCGAGCGGGATCGGCGCGGAGACCGCGCGGCGCTTCCTCGAGGAGGGCGCGACGGTCGTCGGCGCCGACCTGCGCGACGACGGCGTCGGCAGCGTCGCGCGCGCCGTCGACGTCGCCGACGAGGCGCAGGTCGCGGCGCTCTACACGGGCGTGCGCGAGGAGTTCGGCCGGGTCGACGTGCTGTTCAACAACGCGGGCATCTCGCCGACCGACGACGCCTCGGTGCTGGAGACGTCGCTCGAGGCGTGGCAGCGCGTGCAGGACGTCAACCTCAAGTCGGTCTTCCTCTGCTGCAAGCACGGGATCCCCCACCTGCTCGACGCCGGCGGCGGCTCGGTGATCAACACCGCGTCGTTCGTCGCGACGATGGGCTCGGCCACGTCGCAGATCTCCTACACGGCCTCCAAGGGCGGCGTGCTCTCGCTGTCGCGCGAGCTCGGCGTCGAGTTCGCGCGCCGCGGCGTGCGGGTCAACGCGCTCTGCCCGGGCCCGGTCAACACGCCGCTCCTGCAGGAGCTGTTCGCCAAGGACCCGGTCGCCGCCGCGCGCCGCCTCGTGCACGTCCCCACCGGCCGGTTCGCGGAGGTGCGGGAGATCGCGAACGCGGTGCTGTTCCTCGCCAGCGACGAGTCGTCGTACGTCAACGCGACCACGTTCATGGTCGACGGCGGCATCTCGCAGGCGTACACCACGCCGGAGTAGCCGCCTCCTGACATAAGCTGCGCGCTTGCACGACAGCGCAAGCGTCCTCATCGTCGGCGCCCTGCTCGCGGCGGCGCTCGGCGCCTCGCTGATCGCGGGGCGCCTGCGGCTGCCCGGCCTCGTCCTGTTCCTGGGGCTGGGCATGCTCATCGGGTCGGACGGGCTCGGCTGGATCGACTTCAGCGACTTCGCGTTCGCGGAGTCGGTCGGCGTCATCGCGCTCGCGCTGATCCTGTTCGAGGGCGGCCTGGCCGCGGGCTGGGGCGAGATCCGGCCGGTGCTGCGGCCGGCGCTCAGCCTCGCGCTGGTCGGGACGCTGGTCACCGCGGTCGTGACCGGGCTCGCGGCCTCGTGGCTGTTCGGCTTCAGCACGATCGAGGGGCTGCTGCTCGGCTCGATCGTCGCCTCGACGGACGGCGCGGCCGTCTTCTCGCTGCTGCGCGGCACCGGGCTGAAGCGCAAGCTCGAGCGCACGCTGGAGGGCGAGGCCGGGCATGAACGACCCGATCGCCGTCCTGCTCGTGCTCGGCTTCATCGAGTGGGAGCTGCACCCGGGCTACGGCGTGCCCGACCTGCTGCTGCTGTTCGTGCAGGAGCTCGGGATCGGCCTCGTCGCCGGCGTGGCCGTGGGCTGGCTGTCGCGCTGGGCGTTCCAGCAGATGCAGTTCTCCTCCCCCGGCCTCTACCCGGTCGCCTCGCTCGCCGCCGCGGCGCTGTCGTTCGGCTCGGCCGCCGCGCTGCACGGCTCGGGCTTCCTCGCCGTCTACCTCACGGGGCTCGCGCTCGGCTCGGGCAACCTGCCCGCCAAGCGCACCGTGACGGCGTTCCACGAGGGGCTCGCCTGGGTCGCGCAGCTCGGCATGTTCCTCACGCTCGGCCTGCTCGTCTTCCCGTCCGAGCTGCCCGAGGTCGCCTGGAAGGGGACGCTGCTCGCGCTGCTCGTCGTCTTCGTCAGCCGCCCGCTCGCGACCGTGATCTCGCTCGTCGGCGCGCGGTTCAGCCTCCGAGAACAGGCGCTCATCGGCTGGGCCGGCCTGCGCGGCGCGGTGCCCGTGGTGCTCGCGACGTTCCCGATCCTCGACGGCGTCCCGCGCTCGGACGAGTACTTCAACATCGTGTTCTTCGCGGTCGTCCTCTCGACGATCCTGCAGGGCACCACGATCGAGCCCGTGGCGCGCTGGCTGGGGGTGACGTCCGGCGAGCCGGCGCGGATGCCGTCGGTGATCGAGGTCGGCACGGTGCGCGAGCTCGGCGCGGACGTGGTCGAGCACCTCATCCGCGACGGGGACGCCGCCGCGGGCGCGCGGCTGCGCGACCTCGGCCTCCCGCGCGACGCGCTCGTCTCGCTGATCGTGCGCGGCGACGAGGCGCTGCTGCCGCGCGGCTCGACGCGGCTCGAGGCCGGCGACCGGCTGCTCGTGCTCGTGCGCCGCGAGGTGGCGGGCGAGCTGCCCGAGATCCTCGATCGCTGGCGCAACGGCCCGGTCGACCCGGCCCGTGCGCCCGCCGCGCACGTACACCGGCAGCGTCCCGATCTACACGGCGCGGCCGTGGGGCGCGGAGGACGGCGACCCGGCCCATCCGCAGGCCGTGGGCGGCGTCAACGTCGTCGAGCACGTCCGCACGCGCCGCGACGTGCCCGGTGCGCTGGTCGTGCTCGAGGACGGCCGCTACGCGGTCACCGGGCCGATCCTGATGATGGGGCCGCCCGGGCAGATGCAGACCCAGGCGCGGCGCCGGATGGCGCGTGCGACCGGCGACGCCGAGCTGTCCTGGTGGCAGGAGGTCATCGGCGCCTGCGCGCTGTGAGCGCGGGCCGGGCGCCCCGGAGGGCGCCCGGCGTCGCTCATGCGGCTAGCGGGCGAGCTTCTTGTGCCCGCGGTAGCGGGCGTGGAACTTCCGCCCGCGCTGCTTCGCCTTCTTCGTCGCCGACGTCCGGGCGATGCTCGCCGTCGGACGCGCCGGTCCCGAACGGATCCTTGACGGAGCTGAAGTACCACGTGGCGTACGACGCCCCGGCACCCAGCTCGATCATGCTCTTGCGCGACCCACCGCGCATCTTCTGCGCGGCGACGGCCTTGTCGGCGTCGGTCGCGTCCTCGATGTCGACCGCGAGACCCTCCGCGTCGAGCGGCGGGACGCCGCTCAGCACCGTGGTGAGGTCGTCGCAGGCCTGGTGGTAGCACGGGTCGTACCACGAGCCGGCGTCGCCGCCGAAGACCCGCTCCTCGTTCGCCGTCTTGACGCCCTCGGCGCCGGCGAACACGCCGCCCGCGGGGATCCCGCGGTCGGTGAAGCCGACGTAGTCCGAGCGACCGTCGAACGGGATCCCGACGACGGCCTGGCGCTTGGACGCGAACCACTCGCGGAAGACCTCCTCGACCGTGCCCGAGCCCTCCGGGCCGGCGGGGTTGTCGGCCTCCGAGCCGTCACCGTCGTAGACGAGCCGCGCGTAGTTCGGCGACGACAGCATGTCGTAGTCGAGCATCACGTCGATCTTGTCCACCTCCTCCTGCGGGAGGTTCGCGGCGTAGTAGTTCGAGCCGACGAGCCCTTCCTCCTCGGCGCCCCACCAGCCGAAGCGGATCTTCTGCTTCAGCGGGTGACCCGGGCGGGCGAGCCGCTGGGCCATGGTGAGGAGCAGCGACGTGCCGGAGCCGTCGTCGTTGATGCCCGGGCCCGCCGTCGACCGAGTCGAGATGGGCGCCGACCACGACGACGTTGTCCGGATCGCCGCCGCGCGTCTCCGCGATCACCTGATCGAAGAAGCGGTCGGTGAACGTGCCGAACGTGCTGAGGTCGATCGTCACCGGGCCCGCCTGCGTGGCGGCGTACAGCGCGCTTCCGGCGGCGAAGCTCGCCTCCACGGTCGGCACCGGCAGCTCGCCGCCGAGGTCGACGTACTGCGCGTTCGAGCGCGCCGGCGTGTTGCCCTCGTTGAAGATGATCACGCCCACGGCGCCCGCCTCGACCGCGAGCTCGATCTTCGTGACGAACGGGCAGGTGCCGCGCTGGATCAGCGCGACGGCGCCCGCCACCGCGGCGGGATAGTCGGCCGCGTCGCAGCCGCTCTCCGACGCGTCGGGCGGCGGACCGCCGGGCGGGATCTCGATCCCGCCGACCGCGACGAGCGGTGCGTTGTCGACGCGCCGCCGTCGGCGAGCCGCCGAAGGTGATGAAGTCGACGTCCGGCGAGTCGCTCTGCGTCGCCGTACCGGGCCGGTAGGTCACCGGCGTCGGCGTGACCTGGTTGAGGACCGGCAGCTGCGACTCCTCCCAGAACGGGAAGTTGAACGGCGTGACCTCCGGGTTGTAGCCCGCGTTCTCCAGCACCCGGACGACGTAGTCGACCGAGGCCGTGTAGCCGGTGCCGAAGACGTCGCGCGTGCCGCCGTTGGCGGTCGCGATCTGCTGCAGGCGCTCCTGATGCCGCTCGACGCGGTCGACCGACACCTCCTTCACGAAGGCCTTGGCCCTCGGATCGTTCGGGCTGCCGTCGTTCTTCGCCGCGTCTGCTGCCACGGCGGGGACGAGCACAGCCACGGCCGCGAGCGCGGCCAGGGAAGCGAGTCGCTTCCTCACGTGGTTCTCCCTTCTGCCCCTGGGGACTTCGAGGGCCTCCCGAGCCCTCGAAACGTTGCGCGGAATGTACTCCGAGCCGTAGTTCCTTGCGTTGTCGCCCGGTCAGGCCCCGGACAGCAGCGCCTCCAGCTTGGCGAGCTGGGTGCCCCAGCCGCCCTCCGACATCCGCGCCATCGCCGCCGTCGTCTCGCCCTCGTAGTGCGTCGTCATCTCGGTGCGGCCGCCCAGGTCGGCGAACGTGACCGTGACGGTGCCGGCGCCCATGCCCCGCTGCGGCTCCCAGCCGAAGACGAGGCGCTCGGGCTCCACGACCTCCACGAAGCGCATGTCGGACGGGAACTCGGTCCCGTCGTCGTCGCTCACCATCACGAACCGGAACGCGCCGCCCGGGCGCGGGTCGACCTCGATCGTCCGCCGCGGCGTGCTGATCCCCTCCGGCCCCCACCAGGCGGCGAGCTGGTCCGGGTCGGTCCAGGCGCGGAACACGAGCTCGCGCGGCGCGTCGAACGTCCGCGTGAGCGTGAACTCGCGCCGCTCGAGCTGCGTCACGATCGACCTTCCTGGACCTGCCGCAGGTGCTGCTCGAGCCGGTCGTAGCTGCCCTCGAAGAAGCGACGGTGGCGCTCGAGCCAGTCGACGGCCTCGTCGAACGGGCGCGGCTCGAGCCGGCACGGCCGCCACTGCGCGTTGCGCCCGCGCGTGATGAGGCCGGCGCGCTCGAGCACCTTCAGGTGCTTCGAGATCGCCGGCATGCTCATCGCGAACGGCGCGGCGAGCTCGGTGACGGTCGCCTCGCCGTCCGCGAGCCGCGTGAGGATCGCGCGCCGGGTGGGGTCGGCGAGCGCCCCGAAGATGTGGTCGAGCTCCTGCGGCGTCGCGGTCATGGTGAACCCGTGGGTTAAATGCTACCGCCGGCTCAGGCAGGAGCGCCGAGCTCGACGACGACCTTGATGTCGCCCGGCTCGCGCGCAAGCGCGTCGTGCCAGCGGTCGAGCGGCACGCGGCGCGTGATCAGCCGCTCCAGCCACGCGCGGTCGGCGCGGGCGAGCGCCTCGGCCGCCGCCTCGTAGTGGCGGCGGTTCGCGTTGACGGAGCCGAAGATCACGTCGTTCTCCAGCACGAGCGTCCGGTTCAGCGCGCCGGCGTCGAGCTCGATCGGCCGCCCGCCCGACGAGATGCCGGTCAGGCAGACGATCCCGTTGGCCCGGTTGTGGGCCATCGCGTCGAGCACGACCTGGCTCGCGCCGGTGGCCTCGATGACGATGTCCGGGATCGGGTCGACGTCGGGCACCGCGGTCGTGTGGTAGGTCGCGCCGAGGTCGGCGACGAGCTGCGGCTTCGGCCCGTCGGTGGTGCGGTCGAGGACGTGGACCTCGTACCCGCGCTGCACCGCGAGCAGCGCGGCGAGCAGCCCGATCGGCCCCGCGCCGGTGACGAGCACGCGCTCGGGGCCGACCGAGGCCCGCGCGTTGATGCGGTCGATCTGCTCCCACGCCTTCGCGACCACCGTCGTCGGCTCCATCAGCACGCCGAGCAGGCCGAGCGACGGATCGAGCTTCACCGCGAAGTCCGGCTCGATCCGCCAGCGCTCGGAGCCGTAGCCGTGGCGCGCCTTGATCCCGCGCTCGGTGTACTCGCCGTTGCGGCAGAAGTCCCACTCCCCGGCGGCGCACGACGGGCACGGGACCGGATCCGGGCGGCGGACGATCCCGACCACCAGGTCGCCGGGCGCGAAGCCGCTGTCCGCCGGCGCCTCGCGCACGCGGCCGAGCGACTCGTGGCCGAGGATCAGCCGCTCGCTGCCGGGCGGCGCCTCGCCGTAGTCGCCCCGGACGATCTCGGCGTCCGTCCCGCAGATCCCGAGCGCGACGCCGTCGACGAGGATCGCGCCCTCGCCCTCCGCCGGCTCGGGCATCTCCTCGAGCGCGGCGGAGTCGGCCTTCCCCGGGTCGATGGTGATCGCGCGCATCAGCGGCGATCCTCCCCGCCGCGCCGTGCGCGACGCCCCGCGGGGGCGGTGGTGGCGCCGTCCAGGTTCATCGCGGTGTTGACCAGCCCGACATGCGTGAAGGCCTGTGGGAAGTTCCCCACCATCCGGCCCAGGCGCGGATCGTACTCCTCGGCCAGCAGCCCGACGTCGTTCGCGAGCCCCGCCAGCCGGTCGAACAGCGCCGTCGCCTCGTCGGTGCGCCCGATCATCGCCAGGCAGTCGGCGAGCCAGAACGAGCAGGGCAGGAACGCCCCTTCGCCGGGCGGGAGGCCGTCCTCGGCGTCGTGGGTGTCGTAGCGCAGGACGAAGCCGTCGACGTAGAGCTCGCGCATGATCGCGTCGATCGTCCCGGTGACGCGCTCGTCGTCGGGCTCGAGGAAGCCGACGAGCGGGATCATCAGCGTCGCGGCGTCGAGGCCCTGCGAGCCGTAGGACTGCGTGAACGTGCCGCGCTCGCGCGTCGAACCCGCGCTCGCACACCTCGCGGTGGACCTGCGCGCGCAGCTCGCGCCAGCGCTCGACCGGCCCCTCGCGGCCGAACTCCTCGGCCATCCGGACGGCGCGGTCGAACGCGACCCACGCCATCACCTTGGAGTGGACGAAGTGGCGCCGCCCGCCGCGCACCTCCCACAGCCCCTCGTCCGGCTCGTCCCAGACGTCCTCCAGGTACGCCATCAGCGCGACCTGGAGCGTCCAGGCGTCGTCGTCCGAGCTCAGCCCGTCCTGGCGCGCGAGCATCAGCGCGTCCATCAGCTCGCCGAAGACGTCGATCTGGAACTGGCCCGAGGCGGCGTTGCCGATCCGCACCGGCTTGGAGCCCTCGTACCCGGGGAGCCAGTCGATCTCGAACTCGGTCAGCCGCCGCTCGCCGGCGGGGCCGTACATGATCTGCATCTCGCCGGGCGAGCCCGCGACCGCGCGCAGCAGCCAGGCCCGCCAGGCGCGCGCCTCCTCGGTGTAGCCCGCGTGCAGCAGCGCCTGGAGCGTGAGCGTCGCGTCGCGCACCCAGCAGAAGCGGTAGTCCCAGTTGCGCACGCCGCCGATCGCCTCCGGCAGCGAGGTCGTCGGCGCGGCGACGATCCCGCCGGTCGGCGCGTAGGTCAGCGCCTTCAGCGTGATCAGGCTGCGCTGCACGAGGTCGCGGTGGCGGCCGTCGTAGCGCGAGCGCTCCGACCAGCGGCGCCACCAGCGCGTGGTGTCCTCCGTCGCCGCGTGCCCGTCGACCGGGTCGGGCTCCGGCTCGTGCGACGGGTACCACGTGAGCACGAACGGGACCGACTCGCCCGCCTCGAGGTCGAACCGCGCGGTCGTGGTGAGGTCCTCGCCCGTCGTCGGGCGGCCCGGGACGAAGTGGATCGCGTCCGGCCCGGCGATCGCGGTGAGCCCCTCGCCGTCGCCGGTGTGGCGGACCCACGGCACGACGTGGCCGAAGTCGAAGCGCAGGACGAGCTCCATCCGGACCGTGACGTGGCCCTTGATGCAGCGCGCGACGCGGACGACGTCGGGCGCCTGGTCGCGGATCGGCATCGAGTCGACGACCCGCAGCACGCCGTCGTCCGTGTGGAAGTCGGTCTCGAGCACGAGCGTGTCCTTGCGGTAGCGGCGCTCGGTGCGGCGGACCTCGGCGGCGGGGGCGAGCAGCCAGCGCCCGTGCGACTCGTCGCCGAGCAGCGCGGCGAAGCACGCGGGCGAGTCGAAGCGCGGCAGGCAGAGCCAGTCGATCGACCCGTCGAGCCCGACGAGCGCGGCGGTCTGCGTGTCGCCGATCAGGGCGTAGTCCTCGATCCGCGACGGCATCCGCAGCCATTCTCCCCGGTGCGCGGGCGGCTATGCGCCGCGCACGCGGCGGAGCTTGTCCGGGTTGCGCACGACGTCGACCGCCACGATCCGCCCGGCGTCGACCGTGAGCGAGAGCACGGCGGTCACGCGAGCGCCGTCGCCGACCACGAGCAGGCCGGGCCGGTCGTTCACGCGCGCGGCGCGCACGCGCGCGTCGCCGGCCATGCGGTTGAACGCCTCGAGCACCGCGGCGACGCGGCGTGCCCCGTGGAGCGGCCGCCGGGCCGCGATCGCCCGGCCGCCGCCGTCGGCGGTGTAGGTGACCTGCGGGTCGAGCACGCCGAGCAGCGCGTCCAGGTCGCCGGCGCGCCAGCTCAGCGCGAACGCGCTGACGATCCGCGCGTGCTCCTCGTCGCTCGCGGGGAAGCGCGGGGTGCCGTCCTCGACGTGGCGGCGGGCGCGCGCGGCGAGCTGGCGGACCGCCGCCGGCCCGCGGCCGACGACCTCCGCGACGTCGTCGAACGGGAGCCCGAACACGTCGTGCAGCACGAACGCGGTCCGCTCCGCGGGCGAGAGCCGCTCGAGCACGACGAGGAGCGCGGTCGTGACGCGCTCGTCGAGCGTGACGCGCTCGGCCGGGTCCTCCGCGTCCGGGTCCTCGACGAGCGGCTCCGGCAGCCACGGTCCCACGTACTGCTCGCGCCGCCGCCGGGCGGACTTGAGCGCGTCGAGCGCGAGCCGGCCGACGGTCGTGGTCAGCCACGCGCGCAGGTCGCGGATCGCGCCGGCGTCGGCGCGCTGCAGCCGCAGCCACGCCTCCTGCACGACGTCGTCGGCATCGGCGAAGCTGCCGAGCGTGCTGTAGGCCAGGCGGCGCAGATAGGGCCGCTGGGCCTCGAAGGCGCCGGCCAGGTCGTCGGCCGTGGTCATCGTGGTCCTCATGCCCCGAGGACGACGCCGCGCACCCTCGTGTGACACTCAGAGGTCGGTGCGCGCCGTCACGCCGCGCTTCTGCATCGCGCGGTAGACGTGCGCCTCGACCGTGCGGACCGAGAGCACGAGCTGGTCGGCGATCTCCGCGTTGCTCAGCCCGCGGCGTGCGAGCGCGGCCACCTGGGCCTCGCGTCGCGTGAGCTCGATCGCGACCCCGTCGAGCCCGTCGATCGACGGCGGATCCGTCCCCTGGCCGGGGACGTGGAGCTCGCGGGCGCGGGTCGCGGCGCGGCGGGCGGAGTCCTGGCGGCCGGCGGCGACGAAGGCCGCCGCCGCCTCGGCCGCCGCCTCCATCGCGTACAGGCGGGCGCCGATCGCGGCGAACCCCTCCGCGGCTTCCAGGAGCGCCGCGCCGTCGTGCGCCGCGCTCGCCTCGGCGTGCACCGCGTAGGCGGCCGCGAGCCGGCCGTCGCAGCGGGCCGCGAGCGCCGAGAGCTCGGTCCGCGCGCGGACCGTCGCGCCCGCGCGCTGCGCCTCGTACGCGAGCTGCGCGGCGTAGGCGGGCCAGTCGCCGAGCTGGGCCGCCGCGTGCAGGAGCCGGTCGGCGCCCGCAGCGTCGCCGCGCAACCGCTCCGCCCAGCCCTCGGCGCGCTCGGCGTACGGGCGCTGGGTGGGGACCGGGTCGCGCCCGTCGAGCACCGCGCGCATCGCGGCGAGCGCGGGCGCGACCTCCCCGGCCTCGCCGGTCGCGAGGGCGATCCCGAGCTGCAGGGCGCGGACGTGCAGCAGGCTCCCGAGCGAGTCCTCGCGCTCGAACCGCAGCTCCGCCTCGGCGAGCCAGCGCGCCGCCTCGCGGAACCGGCCGTCGAGGAAGCGGAGATGGCCGAGCGTGAAGGCGGCGAGCCCGGCGGCCTCGCCGTGGTTGGCGCGCACCGCGTCGCGCAGGATCGCCGTCATGTAGGCGTCGAGGTCCGCCCATGCCGCGCCGGACTCGACGCCGATGATCGAGAGCGAGCCGAGCAGCAGCAGGTCGTACTGGTCGCGGAACGGGATCGCGGGGCGGTTGCGCCAGGCGAGCGCCTCGGCCTCGTGCACGTGGCCGGCGAACAGCGCGGCGATCGCGTGGAAGCGCTCGGTCGCGCGCCGGATGTCGGGATCCAGCTCGGGCTCGGCGAGGATCGCGCTCGTCTGCGCGTACGCGCCGGCGATCTCCTGCGACAGCCCCGCCGCGCTGAGCCGCAGCGGCTCGAGCCGGGCGTGCCAGGCGGGGTCGTCCGACCACGCGCGCGCGCGGTCTACGAGCGCGCGGGCGTCCTCGCGCCGCCCCAGCCCCCAGAGCAGCACGAAGCTGCGCTGCCCGAGGTACGCGATCGCGTCGGTGCCGGCCGTGATGCCGTCCTCGGCGGCCGCGAGCAGCGCCTCGGCCTCAGCGAAGCGCTGCCGCACGACGTGCGCGCGCCCGAGCAGCACGATCGCCGGCAGTCCGGCGCCGTCGGCGACCGCCAACTGGGCGAGCTGCGCGCCGAGGTCCGGATCGCCGGCGAGGATCGCCGCGCGCGCGGCGTCGAACCGGATACCGGCCGGGATCGGCGCCCCGGCGTCGAGCCGCCAGCGGGCAATCCGGAGGGCGTCGTCCGGAGCCGGCGGGTCGCGCCGCTCCAGCGTCTCGGCGAGGCGGAGCCGCAGCGAGCGTGCGCGCAGGCCCGGCAGCGCCCGGCGCACGACCTCGCCGTGCAGCGGGTGCGCGAGCCGCACCTCCCCGCCGGCGGCGGGGGCGGCGGCGACCGCGAGCATGCCGAGCTCCTCCGCGCGCTCGACCGCGTCGAAGCCGGCCAGCCCGGCGAGCTCGTCGAGCGTGAGCGGCTCGCCGAGCGCCAGCAGCTCGACCGCCGCGCGCTCGGACTCCCCGAGCGCCGAGACGCGGCCGGCGACGAGCTCGACCAGCGAGGAGCTCACCGCGGGCCGCCCGTCGAGCCGCCACAAGCCGCGGTCGAAGGTCAGCGATCCGGCCTCGACGGCGCCCAGCACGAGCTCGCGGACGTAGAGGGCGTTCCCGCGCGCCGACTCCACCACCCAGCGCAGCGCGGCCTGCTCGACCGGGTCGCCGAGCGCCCCCTCGACCAGGGCGGCGACCGCCGCGTCGTCGAGTCGCTCGAGCTCCAACCGGCGGGCGCCGGCGTCCTTCCAGAGCGAGACGATCGCGTCGGGGCAGGGCTCGCCATGGCGGACCGTGACGATCACGAACACGCCGGCCGCCTCGGCGAGGTGCAGGACGAGCGCCGCCGACACCGGGTCGAGCAGCTGGGCGTCGTCGACGCCCAGCACGACCCGCTGTCCGCGCGCGCCGGCGGCGATCGCGTCGGCGCTGCGGCGCATCAGCTCGAGTGTGTCGTCGGAGCGCACGCCGGGCGGGATCAGGCCGGCGAAGGCACCGAGCGGGACGCTGGCCGCACTGCTCGTCGCGCGCGCGACGTGCACGGTCGCGCCGTCCTGAGCGGCGGCCTCCTCGGCGGCGCGCGCGAGCCGCGACTTCCCGACGCCCGCCGCGGCGACGATCACGACGCCCTGGCAGCCGGGGTCGGCGCGCGCCGCGGCGATCGCCGACAGCTCTTCCTCCCGGCCGGTGAGCGGCCAGGCGGCCGACACCGATGGCGAGGGAGGCGGCACCGCGCGGCGGAGTCTACGCCGGAGAGCGCGCCCCGCGGCGGGGTTCCCCCGCTAGGGTTAGGCGACCCTAACTCGGAGACCCGATGACCCGATCCCTGCTCACCGTGCTCGTGCTGGCGGCCGCGCTCGTCGCCGGCTGCGGCGACGACGACCCCGCTCCTCAGGCGCCCGCGGCGCCCGCCGCGGACGCCGCGTTCCCGGCGACCGTCGCGCACAAGTTCGGCACGACCACGGTTCCCGCGGAGCCGGAGCGGATCGCGGTCGTCGGGCTGACCGAGCAGGACGCGGTGCTCGCGCTCGGGCACAAGCCGATCGCGACGACCGAGTGGTACGGCGAGCAGCCGGACGCCGTGTGGCCGTGGGCGCAGGACGAGCTCGGCGACGCGAAGCCGACCGTGCTGAGCAACGCGGACGGATTCGAGTTCGAGAAGATCGCCGGGCTCCGGCCCGACCTCATCATCGGGACCAACGCGGGGATGCAGCGCGCCGACTACGAGAAGCTGTCGAAGCTCGCGCCGACGATCCCCGGGGTCAAGGGCAGCACGGACTACTTCTCGCCGTGGGACGAGCAGACCGAGCTGATCGCGGCGGCGCTCGGCAAGCCGGACGAGGGCAAGGCGATCGTCCAGGGCGTCAAGGACCGCTACGCGAAGGTCGCCGCGCAGCACCCCGAGTTCGAGGGCAAGACGGCGACCTTCAGCCAGAACGGCTTCTACAACGGGCTGATCTACGTCTACCCCGACGGGCTGGACACGGACTTCCTGACGTACCTCGGGTTCAAGATGAACCCGAAGATCACCGCGCTCTCCGACAAGCCCGGCGAGCAGGTCGGCATCTCGGCCGAGCGGCTCGACACGCTCGAGGCCGACGTCATCGTCTTCGCCACGGAGAAGCCCTCGGACGTCGCCGAGCTCGGCAAGACGCCGACGTTCGACAAGCTCGACGCGGTCGCGGAGCACCGCTCGGTCTACACCGACGGGACGCTCGCGGGCGCGCTCTACTTCACGAGCCCGCTCAGCCTCGACTACGCGCTCGACCGGCTCGCGCCCAGCTCCAGGACGCGATCGACGGGAAGGCGCCGCGGAAGGTCGTCGACACGACCACGGCGCCTCCCGCGGAGGACTAGGGCACGTCGGCGCGCGCCGCGTCGCGGATCAGCTCCAGCCCGTCGGGGACCGTCAGGTAGCGCTGCGCGACGAGCTCGCCGACGTCGCGCACCACCTTGCGGACGTAGGTCCCGTGGGTCGGGTAGAGCGACCGCAGCGTCGCGTCGTCGAACGGCACCTCGTGACCGGCGATGAAGCAGAACGACGCGCCGGTCGAGCTGCCGTACCAGGTGCTCGTCGGCACGTCGACGAACGGCGAGCGCAGCCCGCCGGTCACGTTGCCGTACGCGTCGAGCACCGGGGCGCCGTTGACCACGTCGATCTGCCTCCCGGGCGGCGCCGGGATCCCGTAGCGCGTCCACAGGTCGAGGTTGCGCAGCCCGGCGTCGAAGTGGATCGAGCTCGGGAAGCGGCTGCGCGGGCCCTCGTTGCAGGACGCGGGCGGCACGGGGCGGCCGGCCCGCACGATGTCCGCCGGGCGCGGCCGAGTAGTAGAGCTCGTCCGGCGTCGCGTGCGCGGCGCCGGCCATCTCGTAGTGGCGGAAGCGGTCCGCGCGGCGTGTTGCCGTCCTCGCGCCGCGCGGTGATCCCGAGCAGGTAGTCCGACTGGGACATGATCCGGATGACCGGCACCCCGGCGTCGCGGATCTGCAGCCGCGGATCGGCGTTGCGCGGCGCGGGCTCGCACTGGTTGAGCGGGACGGCGCCGACGAAGTTGCCGCCGGCCACGCCGACGAGGTAGCCGTCGTAGATCGGCTTGCCGTCCTCGGCGACGACGCGCGGGTGGATCGCGTTGATGTAGTCGACGAGGTAGCCGCCGGTCTGCGAGTAGCCGAAGCCGTAGGCCTTCTCGACCTGGCTGCGGCCGCGGCCGTAGTCGAGCGGGTTCGAGCGCGCGCCGCTCTTCAGCCACGCGCCGACCTGGCTGTTGATGTCCCAGACGAGACCGTCCTCGGTCAGCCGCGAGCGCAGCTCCGGCGGGTCCACGGACGTCTGGATGGCCGTGCAGTTGGCCGGGTCGGACAGCGGCAGCGGGTTGGCGAACGACAGCGACCCGTAGCGCGCGGGGTCGAACGTCTTGAGCGCGGCGACCGTGATCGGCTTCGCCGTGATGCCGACCCAGACGTCGCCGTTGCGCATGAACTGGTCGTGCGACAGCGCCCAGCCGATGTTCAGGTCGAACAGGTTCGACGGGTTGAGCATCTCGACGACACGTTGCCGCTGAAGTGCGAGCGCCTGGCGGGCCGGCGGACGAGGATCCGCGTCGTGTACGGCGCGTCGGGCGTGCGCACGACGGCCGGGCCGGACGCCGGCCAGCTGTAGACGTTGGCCTTGCCGCTGACGAGGTACTCCTCCTCCACGTAGCCGCGGCGCGAGAGGTCCTGCGGGACGAGCTGGTGGTCGGCGGCGCCGAAGGGATAGGAGGTCGCGGACACCGGGAGCGGCCCGGTGACCTGGGGGATCGGCGTCCTCGCCCCGGCCGCGCCCGCGCACAACAGGGACGCCGCCAGCACCGCGCCAGCCCGAACGAGCACCTGCGCACCATGATCCCCTCCCCCGTCGACTCCCGTCCCGGCGGACCCTACTCCCCGCTCCCGGTCCGCTCGCTGACGACCGCGAGGTGGGATGATCCGGCCGCCCAGGAGAGCGGAGAGCGGGAGGGACGATGGTCACCAGCCAGCAGGTCGGGACGGCGGTCGGAGCGCATCTCGTCGGAGGGCTCAAGGCGCCCGACGCCGAGACCGCGATGCGGACCGCGGCGGGCATCCTCGGCCGCCACCTGCACGCGATCACCGACGGCGAGACCGGTGAGCGCAGCCAGTGGATCGGCTGGCAGATCGGGAAGCTGACCGCGCTCGACGGCGTCGAGATGGCCGGCACGCACGGGCTCGCCGACGCCGACAACCCGGACTACACCGCCTTCCCCGCGCTCGCCGTCGACGCGTCCGTCGCCGCGATCCCGGCGCGCGCGCTCGGCTACGCCGACGCCGCGGAGGCGTCCTACGCCGGGTTCCGCCGGCTGCGCGACGAGGGCGCGATCCCTGCCGGCGTCCGGTTCCAGGTGTCGGTCCCGACGCCCTACGCGACGGTCGTGACGTGGATCCGCGACGCGGACCAGGAGCGGTTCTTCCCCGTCTACGCGGACGCGATCGCGGCCGAGGTGGAGGCGATCGCGGCCGTCGTCGACCCGGCCGACCTCACGCTCCAGTACGACGTCGCGGTCGAGATCGGCGCGCTCACCGGCAACCTGCCCGCCGCGGGCGAGCTGGGCGACAAGGCGTTCGTGCTCGGCGCGGTGCGCGACGCGTTCGCGCGCACCCCGCGCGGCGGCCGGCTCGGCCTGCACCTCTGCTACGGCGACTACAAGCACCGGCACTTCACGGTCCCGCAGGATCTGGGGCTGTGCGTCGAGCTGGCCAACGCGGTCGCCGACGCGGTCGACTTCGTCCACATGCCCGTCGATCGCGAGACCGGCGTCGACAGCGCCTACTTCGAGCCGTTGCGCGACCTGCGGGCGCCCGGGCTCGCGCTCGGCGTGATCGACTACGAGGGCGACGAGCAGCGCACCCGCGAGCTGGCCGAGGCCGCGACGGCCGGCAGCGGCGGGATCGAGTTCGCGGTCGCGACCGAGTGCGGGATGGCGCGGATCGACGAGCGGGGCCCCGACTCGCCGACGCTCGAGCGGCTGCTCGAGCTGCACGCGCTGGTCGCGGCGCCGATCCGCTAGGCGAGCTCGGGCGGCAGTGCCTTCGGCCCGTCCGGGTACTGGCGCGCGAGCTGCTCGGGCGTCATCTCGAGCGTGTTCGCCGCCTCCGGCGGGGCGCCGGCGACGAGCCAGAGCGCGTCGGCGTCCGTGTCGTTGAAGACCTGGCGGACGTCGTCCGCCTCGACCAGCACCGCCGACAGCGGGGCGAGCGTCAGCAGCTCCTCCCCCACGCGCATCCGCCCGGTCCCCTCGAGCACGACGTAGAGCTCCTCCTGCGCGACGTGGCGGTGGCGCGTGCTGGCCTGCCCCGGCGCCAGCCGCCACAGGCGGGCGCCGAGCGAGCCCGCCTCGAGCTGCTTCGCGAGGTCGGTGTTGAGCACGCCCATCTGGTTCGAGGGGCGCCAGAAGGCCGCGTCGGCCGGGAGCACGCGGTGGGCCATCGCGCGAATCTAGCGCGGGCGGAATACGAACGGCGCCGGTGCAGTCCCTGGGGCATGGACGCACTCGTCATCGGACCGCCGCGGGAGCTCACCGCCGCCGTGACGCGCGCGCTGCGCCGCACCGGCCGCAGCGTGCTGCAGGCGGTCCCGGCCGACGCGGACGGGCGCGAGCGCGCGCGCTGGCTGCTCGACGAGGCCGGCCGCCCGCCGCTGATCGTCGTGCTCGACGAGGCCCCGTACGGGACGCTGCACGAGCTGCTCGGGCTCACGCCCGCCGAGGTCGTGCTGGTCGCCGAGCAGCGCGCGCCCGCCGCCGGCGCCGCGCGCCGCGGGGTCGTCCCGCGCGACGCGGAGGACTTCACCGTCGTGCCGCTCGGCCGCGCCGGGCGCCGCTGGTTCACGCTCGGCCCCGGCCGGCGCGAGACGCTGAGCGCCGAGCGCGCCGCCGCGCTGGTCGTCCGGGCGTGCCGGACGCCGTCGCCGCTGCCGGCGTTCTAGGCCCTGCTGCGCTGCAGCAGCTTCTTGCCGATGACCATGCGCTGGATCTCCGAGGTCCCCTCGCCGATCAGCAGCAGCGGCGCGTCGCGGTAGAGCCGCTCGATCTCGTACTCCTTCGAGTAGCCGTAGCCGCCGTGGATGCGGAAGGAGTCCTCGACGACCTCCTTGCCGGTCTCGGAGGCGAACAGCTTCGCCATCCCGGCCTCGAGATCGGAGCGCTCGCCGGCGTCCTTCATCCGCGCGGCCTTCATGGTCAGCAGCCGTGCGGCCTCGACCTTGGTGGCCATGTCGGCGAGCTTGAACTGGATCGCCTGGTGCTCGGCGATCTGCTTGCCGAACGTCCGGCGCTCCTGCGCGTACTTCAGCCCCAGCTCGAGCGCGCGCTGGGCGATCCCGACGCCGCGCGCCGCGACGTTCACGCGCCCGACCTCGAGCGCGTCCATCATCTGCACGAAGCCCTTGCCGAGCCCCGCCTCCTCGCCGCCGAGGACCATCCCGGCCGGGCAGCGGTAGCCGTCGAAGATCAGCTCGGTCGACTCGACGCCCTTGTAGCCCATCTTCCTGATCTTGGGCGGGACGGTCAGGCCCGGGTTCTCGGCCGCGCCGGGCTCCTTCTCGCAGATGAAGCAGGTCATGCCCTTGTAGGGCGGGCTCGCCTCGCGGTCGGTCTTGACGAGGACGAAGACGACGCCGGACATCAGCCCGTTCGTGACCCACATCTTCTGGCCGTTGATCTCGTAGTCGCCGTCGGCGGTCTTCGTGGCGGACGCCTTGATCGCCTGGACGTCGGAGCCGAGCTCGGGCTCGGACAGGCTGAACGCCGCGCGGATCTCGCCGGTCGCCATCCGCGGCAGGAAGTGCTGCTTCTGCTCGTCGGTGCCGAACTTCATCAGCAGGTAGGAGCCGATGAAGTGGGTGTTGACGACGCCGGAGATCGAGATCCAGCCGCGCGAGAGCTCCTCGACGATCATCGTGTAGGTCGTCAGGTCGAGCCCCATCCCGCCGTACTCCTCGGGGATCGTGACCCCGAACAGCCCGAGCTCCTTCATCTGCTCGACGATCGGCTCCGGATACTCGTCGGCGCCGTCGTAGTGCTCGGCCTTGGGGATGATCTGCTCGTCGGCGAACTGGCGGACCATCTCGATGATCGCCTTCTGCTCGTCGGTCTTCTCGAAGGGGGATGTGGCGACGGCCATGTGCCGAGGATAACCCCGCGACGGGCGCGGACCCGCCGGTTCCCCGTCCGCGCCGCGCTGCGCAAAGACGCGGGATAACCGCACCCTCCGGCCGGATAGGTTGGGCGCAATGACCGTCACGCTCGACAACACCGACGTCGATCCCGCCCGCGTCGCCGCGCTGACCGAGCGCGAGCGCGCGCGGCTCACCGAGCGCACGCGGCGCTCCGGCGAGCTGTTCGCCCGCGCCGGCGCCGTGATGCCGGCCGGCGTCCCGTCGCAGTTCCAGAAGAGCGACCCGTGGCCCGTCTACGTCGAGCGCGGCGACGGCGCCCGCATCTGGGACGTCGACGGCAACGAGTACGCCGACTTCCACAACGGCTTCGGCGTGATGTGCGTCGGCCACGCGAACCCGGTGATCGCCGCGGCGGTCAAGGCGCGGATGGACGCCGGCACCCACTTCGCGGCGCCGACCGAGGGCTCGATCGTCGTCGCGGAGGAGCTGCGCCGCCGCTGGGGCCTCCCGCAGTGGCGCTTCACGAACTCCGGCACCGAGTCGACGATGGACGCCGTCCACCTCGCCCGCGGGGCGACCGGCAACGACGTGCTGATCAAGATCGAGGGCACCTACCACGGGCACCACGACGCGGTCATGGTCTCGGTCAAGCCGCCGCCCGACCTGATGGGCGACCGCGACCACCCGAACGCCGTCCCCTACGGGCTCGGCTATCCCTCGACGACCGCGTCGCAGACGCGGCCCGTCCCGTTCAACGACGCCGACGCGCTCGAGCGCGCGCTGTCCGAGCTCGAGGGCCAGGTCGCGGGCGTGATCCTCGAGCCGGCGATGATGAACGTGAACATCATCCCGCCGGACCCCGGCTACCTCGAGCGCGTGCGCGAGCTGGCGAGCGAGCACGGCGTCGTGCTGATCTTCGACGAGGTCAAGACCGGCGCGGCGGTCGCCGCGGGCGGCGCGACCGAGCTCTACGGCGTCACGCCCGACGTCGTCTGCCTCGCGAAGGCGATCTGCGGCGGGCTCCCCGGCGGCGCCGTCGGGATGACCGACGAGCTCGGCGAGCTGGTCGCCGACGGGCGCGTCCGCCAGCAGGGGACGTTCAACGGCAACCCGCTCGTGATGGCGGCCGCCGAGGCGGCGCTGCTGCACGTGCTCACCCCCGGCGCGTACGAGCGGCTGCACGCCGCCAACCGCGAGCTGATGGCCGGCTGCGATCGCGTGATCGAGCGCTACGGCCTGCCCGCGCACACGGTCGGCATGGGCGCCAAGGGCTGCGTGGTCATGTCGACCGAGCCGATCCGCGAGTACCGCGACTACCTCACGGGGATCCACCACTCGCTCACCGAGCTGGCCTGGCTCTACCACATGAACCGCGGCGTGTTCATGACCCCGGGCGCCGACGAGGAGTGGACGCTCTCGGTCATGCACGACGACGCGGACCTGCGCCGCTACGTGGAGGTCTTCGAGTCCTTCGCGTCGGACGTCGCGGGCTGAGCGCGGGCGACCGCCTCGGCCACGAGCAGCCGCAGGTCGGGCAGCGCCGCGGTCAGCCCCGCGGCGCTGTGGCGGTCGGCGAACAGCTCGACGAGCCAGCCCGTGCCGTCGCGGTCGACCGCCGCGCCGGCGACCACGGCCACGAAGCCCCAGTCGGCGAGCAGCGCCCGCTCGCCGGGGTCGGCCTCGGGATCGTCCGCGGCGACGACGAAGCCGCCGCCGCGCTCCAGGATCGCCGCGGTCCGCGGGTAGTCCGCGAGCGGGTACGCCTCGTCCTCGACGCTGAAGCGGACCGCGTTGCGCTCCGCCGCGCAGACGGTCGCGACGCCGTCGGCGCCGGGCGCGCGGCGCGAGATCGCCCACTTGGCCGCGTCGAGCGCGCCCGCGAAGGGGACCGCGACGGCCTCGAGCCGGAGCGCGGCGTCCGCGTCCGCGAGGTCGCCGTCGAGCGTGTCGAGCACGCCGTGGACGAGCGCCTCGCGGTCGCCGGGTCGCGCGTCGCGGAAGCGCCGCCGCGAGGCGGGCTCCGGCGCGGGGTCGGCGAGGCCGGGCTCGGCCACGAACACGCTGCCGCCGCCGACGCGCTTGGCGGCGTACTGCGCGGCGTCCGCGGCGCGGAAGAGGTCGCCGGCGTGGCGGTGCTCGGCGTCGAGGACGGCGACGCCGCAGGAGAACGCGAACGGCCCGCCGGACGCGGACGCGAGCCGCTCGCCGGCCTCGCGCGCGAGCGCGCGGGCGGCGTCGGCGCCGTGGCCCTCCATCAGGACGCAGAACTCGTCGCCGCCGAGCCGGCTCGTGAACGAGCCGGGGTAGGCCTCCGCCGCCGCGGAGAGCGCGGCGCCGGTCGCGATCAGCGCGCGGTCGCCCGCCGCGTGGCCGTGGCGGTCGTTGACCTCCTTGAGCGCGTCGAGGTCGCAGAACAGCAGCGCCAGCTCGCCGTCCGGCGCCTCGGCGCGCGCGACCGCCTCCTCGAGCCGGACGTCGAGCGCGCGCCGGTTCGGCAGCCGCGTCAGCGGGTCCTCGTACGCGAGCGTCTCGAGCCGCGAGAACAGCTCGGCGCGGCCGATCGCGGTCGCGACCTGGGCGCACAGCGCCTCGGCGAAGCGCACGTGCGCGGCGCTGAACGGCGGCGTGCCCGCGGCCGAGTACGCCTCCAGCACGCCCCAGATCCGGTCGCCGTAGGGGATCGGGCAGGCCAGCACGGAGCCGCGCTCGATCCGCTCGAGGAAGTCGCGCTCGGCCGCGGGGATGCCGGCGTCGGCGAGCGAGACGACGTACGGCTCGCCGAGGTCGACGAGCCGGCGGTCGAGCGGGCTCAGCGGCCAGGTCTCGAGCGTCGGCCGCGCGTCCTCCCCCGGGTGCAGCTCGCCGGCGTTGGCGAGCGTGCGCATCCAGTCGTGCTCGACCTCGTAGCGGCTGATCGAGATGCTGGCGGCGCGCAGCACGAAGCACGCCTGCTCGCCGACCGCGTCGAGCACCTCGTCGAAGCGGTGCGCCGCCGCGACGGCGCTCGAGACCGCGATCAGCGCGCGCAGCTCGGCCTCGAGCGGGCGGTCGGGGCGCACGCGCGGCAGCTCGGTCGTGGTCTCCGGGCCGGCGTCGGGGAGGTCGCCGCGGTCGAGCACGCGCAGGAGCGCCCCGACCGTCGTCGGGCAGAACTGCGTGCCGGCGTGGCGCTCGAGCTCCACGCGCGCCTGCGCCTCGGTGAGCGCGCGGCGGTACGGGCGGTCGGAGGTCATCGCGTGCCAGGCGTCGCAGACGAGGCAGATGCGGCTCGCGAGCGGGACGTCCTCGCCGGCGAGGCCGTCGGGGTAGCCGCCGCCGTCCCAGCGCTCGTGCTCGGCCCGCACGGCCGGCGCGAGGTGCGAGAGCGAGCCGATCGCGTCGACGATCCGCGCGCCGATCGCCGGGTGCTCGCGCATCACGTCCCACTCGGGCGCGGTCAGGCCGCCGGGCTTGCGCAGGATCGCGTCGGGCACGCCGACCTTGCCGATGTCGTGCAGCAGCGCGACCTGGCCGACCGCGGTGGCGTCGTCGCTGCCCATCCCCAGCTCGGTGGCGACCGCGAGCGCGAGCTCCAGCACCGCCTCCGAGTGCTCGGCGGTGTAGTTCTCGCGCGCGTTGAGCGCGGCGATCAGGGCCTGGCCGGCGGCCGCCTCGACCTCCGCGCGGCGGTGCAGGTTGGCGCCCTCGGCCTGCTCGATCCGCGCGGCGGCGATCCGCGCGAGCCCGGAGAGGTAGCGCAGGTCGCGCTCGCCGAGGTCGGGGCGCGGGCGCCGGCTGAGGCAGCAGAGCGAGCCGTAGACCGAGCCGTCGGCGCGCACGACGGGGACGCCGGCGTAGGCGCGGATCCCGGTCGCGACGACGAACGGGTGCGCGGCGGCCGCCGCGCTCGCCTGCGCGTCGGTCACGAGCCGCGGGACCTCGCCGGCGACCATCGCGTGGCACCAGGAGTGGTCGCGCGGCAGCGTGAAGCCGGGCGCGACGCCGCCGAACGCCGCGCGGTCGCCGTCGACGCCGCGCAGGATCAGCGCACGGTCGTCGAGCTCGGCCAGATAGGCGAGCTCCATCCCGAGCGCCTCGCGCGCCGCGGCGAGCAGACCGTCCATCGGAGCTGCATCGGCGGCGGTCGCCGTGCGGTCGAGCCCCGTGGTCATGAAGCGGACCGGACTACGCGGCGGCGTGCGCCCGCTCCCGCCGCGCCTCGGCGGCCGGGACGTGGCTCATCGCGTGCTCCGCGAGCGCGGTGATGGTGAGGCTCGGGTTCACGCCGACGTTGGCGGGGATCGCGGATCCGTCGCACACCAGCAGATTCTCATAGCCGAACACCCGCTGGCGCCCGTCGATCACGCCGGTGTCGGCGCTGGCGCCGATCACGGCACCACCCAGGATGTGGGCTGTCGTGGGGATGTTCGCCGCCGCCTCGGTCAGGCCGCTCTGGGCGATCCCGCCGGTGCGCTCGGCCAGCCAGGCCGCGAACTCGTTGGCGACGGGGATGAACGTCGGGTTCGGCCGCTCCGGGTCCTGCTCGGTCCGCAGCCGCACGCCGCGGCGCGTCCGCTTCGCGCGCAGCGCGATCGCGTTGTCGAGCGACTGCATGACGAGCACGATGACCGTCCGGCGCGACCAGCCGCGCGGCCAGGTGACGCGGGCGAAGCGGACCGGGTGGCGCAGCAGCGTGCCGATCAGCTTGAGCGGGCGCGTGAGCCCGGTGCCGTCGCCGACGAGCAGCGTGAACATCCCGCTGATGCTGTCGCCCGCCGCGCCGTAGGTGACGGTCTCGATGTGCGTGTCGGGGTCCGGGTAGACGCTCGAGGAGATCGCCACGCGCTTGGTCATGTCCTCCGCGCCCTTGGGCAGCGTGACGGCGAGGATCGCCTCCGAGTTCGTCCGGACGAGCTCGCCGAGCCGGCGCGAGACGCGCGGGAGCGCGCCGGACAGCCTGGCGTGCGCCAGCAGCGTGTTCGTCCCGAGCGGGCCGGCGGCGAGGACGACGCCGCGCGTGGTGTGGACGCGGCGGTCGCGGCGGAGCCAGGCGCCGGTGCGCTCCGTCGTGACCGCGTAGCCGTCCGAGCCGTCGGGCGCGCCGAGCGGCCGGATGTCGACGACCGTGCGCTCGGGCGTGATCGTCGCCCCGGCGCGCTCCGCGAGCCAGAGGTAGTTCTTCGGCAGCGTGTTCTTGGCGTTGTGCGGGCAGCCGACCATGCAGCGGCCGCAGGCGATGCAGCCGGTGCGCGCGGGGCCCTCGCCGCCGAAGAACGGGTCGGCCACCGTCTCCCCCGGCGTGCCGAAGAACACGCCGACGCGCGTCTTCGCGTACGTCTGGTCGGCGCCGATCTCGCGGCCGAACTCGCGCAGGAGCTGGTCGGCGGGGTCGTCGGCCGTGACGGTGACGACGCCGAGCATCCGCTCGGCGGTGTCGTAGTGCGGCGCGAGCGCGGTGGCCCAGTCCTCGATCCCCGCCCACTGCGGGTCGCGGTAGAAGCGGTCGGGCGCGCGGTAGAGCGTGTTCGCGTAGCCGAGCGAGCCGCCGCCGACGCCGGCGCCGGAGACGACCGCGACGTCGCGGAACAGCGTCAGCCGGAAGATGCCCCGCATGCCGAGCCGCGGGGCCCAGAAGTAGCGCCTGACGTCCCAGGTCGAGCGCGGCATGTCGTCGTCGGTGATCCGCCGGCCGGCCTCGATCACGCCGACCCGGTAGCCCTTCTCGGCCAGCCGGAGCGCGGAGACGCTGCCGCCGAAGCCCGAGCCGACGACGAGCCAGTCGTGGTCGAGGTCCTGGCGCACCGCCGGGGAGTCTAGATCCCGAAGATGACGGGGGCGTCACGTTTTCGCGGCGCTCGGGTGCAGCAGCGGCACGGCGCCGCGCCATCCCGCGCGCAGCAGGTCCGTCGAGCGCCGGCGGCGTGAGCACCGCCGCGGTCCCGCCCGGGCGCGGCGCGCGGTCGGTGTAGCCCGCGGGCGTCCAGCGGAGCAGCGCGTCGCCGCGGACGAGCCACGGCGAGCCGCCGTGGAGCACGAACGCGCCGTCGGGCAGGTCCGCGGCCGGGGCCGCGTGGATCCGGCGCGCGCGCCCGTCGAGCCGCTCGGCGTGGAGCCGCGCGTCGGCGTCGTCGGCGCCCGCGAAGCCGCCGGCGGCCAGGAAGCGCCGGTAGTCGGCGCGGCGGCACAGCGCGCACGGGCGGTGGCCGGCGGCGAACGCGGTCGCCTCGTCGAGGAAGAACAGCTCGGTGAAGCGGCCGGGCTGCATCAGGGGGGCGCGGTGCCAGTCCTTGAAGCGGAGCCGGCAGCCGATCCAGCGGCGGGTGGCGTACGCCCGGCGGATCTCACCGCCCGCGTCGTGCAGGCAGCCGCGGTTCCCGTAGACCAGGCCGCGCGCCGGGTCGGCGATCAGCTCGCCGAGCGGCGTGACGCGGTTGCGCCGCGGCACCTACCAGGCCGAGCCGACCTGCGCGGGGGGCGCAGGGATCTCGCGCACGACCGGGAGGGCGAACCAGCGGGGGGTGATGCGGTTGCTCTGTGGTCTGGGTGGCGATGGGGGACATGGTGGCTGAGGTCTTTGGGGCGATGCGCACAATGTCCCACCTCCGGATCACCCGCTCGATGCGGTGAGCGCCCCTCTTCGCCGGGGAGGTCACGACACCCGCCGTACGGCCTACCGCACCCCGCGACGGATCGTGATCGTCCTGCGCCGGGCGTCGTCCGCCGGGTTCGCGTCCGGCGCGGCGGCCCGCGCGCGCACGCGCAGCACGATGCGCCCGGGACGGCGAGGGACGAAGCGGAGCGGGACGGTCCGCGCGGCCCCGGGCACGAGGGTCCCGAGCACGCAGCGGGCGAGGCCGGGGCACCTGGCCCGCCGGGCGCGGCCACCGGCGGCGCGCCGGACCGCCGCGTCGAGCGCGACGCCCGTCGCCGGACCCTGGCCGCGGTTGACGACCCGCACGCGTACCGTCGCGCGACGCCCCGCCTTCAGCCGCGACCGCGGCTTGGCGATCCGCACCGCGAGGTCCGCCGCGGCGGCTGGCGCGGGCGGCGGCGCGATCACCGGCGGCGCGATGACGGGCGGCGCCGGTGTCCCGCCCGGCGGCGCGACCGGACCGGTCGGGCTGGTCGGGCCCGTCGGGCCGGTCGGCGGCGGCTCCGCGGGGAGCGTGACCGTGCGGATCGCGCTCTCCGCGGCGTCGTCGGCCGGGTCGCGCTCCTCCCCCGCGGCGCTGACCGACACGCGGTTGGTCAGCAGCGCCGCGCTCGGGAAGCCCGCCGCCCCCTCGGGCAGCGCGGCGGCGACGAACCGCGTCACGGTCCCGCCGGGCGGGATGTCGCCGAGCGGGCAGGTGACGGCCGCGCAGCGCGCGTCCTCCGGCACGTCGTCCGGCAGCGCGAAGGCCAGTGGCGCGGGCAGCTCCTCGGTGAGCGTCGCGCCGTGCGCGACCGAGGGGCCGGCGTTCGTGACGTCGACCCGCCACACGATCGTGGCGCCCGGCGCGAAGCCGTCGGCCGGTGCGGGGTCGCGCAGCGTCAAGCTCGCGCCGAGGTCCGTCTCGACGCGCGGGACGACGGTGTCCTGCGCGGCGTCGTCCGCGGGGTCGGCGTCGGCGATCGTCGTCACCGTGGCCGAGTTGACGATCGCCTCGGTCGCGGCCGGCGCAAGCGCCACGGGCACCCCGACCGGCGGGAGCGACGCACCGGGCGCGAGCGGGCCGGGCGCGTGCAGCTGACGACCTGGCCGGCCGACGCGGAGCAGTTCCAGCCCGTCCCGGCCGGCGGGGCCGCCGGCGAGAACGGCGCCGGGAGCACGTCGCGGACGGTGATCGGGTTCGCCGTCGGCCCGGCCCCCGTGTTGGCGACGGTGAGGTCGAAGCGTCCCGTTCCGCCGGCGACGATCGCGCCCGGATGGGTCTTCGCCAGGCCGAGGTCGGGCAGGTTCACCACGGTCTCGGCGACCGGGGTGTCCGTCGCGCCGCGCGTGCCGGTCGTCGCCGCCGTCGCGCGGAAGACGGCCCGATTGGCCAGCACCGGCCGCACGCCGCCGGTCGCGATCCGCGCGCCGAACGTCACCGTCGCCGACTGCCCCGGCGTCAGGGTGTTCGCCACGTTCGCGACCACGCGGAACATCCCGCCGGTCTGGGTGACCGGGGCGCCGTCGACGCGGAGCGAGCCCGGCACGTAGGTCAGCCCGATCGGCAGGCCGTCCTCGATCTGCACGAGCCGCGCCGGGTCGTCCCCGGTGTTGCGGACGGTGAGCGTGTAGTCGAGCCGCTCGCCGAGGTTTGCGCTCGCGCGATCGACCGTCTTGGTCGTCTCGAGGCGCGGCGCCCGCACCTCCGTGGCGAGCGCGATCACGCCGGGGAAGTACCCGTCGGCGCCCGACTCGAAGGTGATCGTCGCGCTCTCCGCGTTGTTCGCCAGCAGGCCGACCGTGTCGAAGCGGTCGACGTCCCACCCGAACGTGACGGCGATCTCCGGATCGAGGCCGTCCAGCGGCTCGGCGTCCGCGAGCGGGAGCGTGCGGTTCGCGCCGCCCTGGGTGAGCGACGAGTTGAAGACGTTGTCGCGCGGGTTGAGCTCGTTCGCGACGGCCGCGTCGCCGAGCGTGACGCCGCCGTCGCGCTGCCCGAAGTCCCCGTCCTGCACGACGAGCCCGAGGGTGGCGCGGACGGCGCCGGTCCCGCGCGTCCGCAGCCCGGGCGGCTCGATCACGATCGGCACCCTGGGGGTGGGCTCCAGCCCGTCGAGCACCGTGAGGTTGCGGCTGGGCTGGGTCTGGTCCTCGTACAGCACGACCAGCGCCCAGCCGCCGTTCTGGGCGGCGTGGCGGCCCGTGCCGACCTGCACGTCGGCGACGCCGTACGCCCCGGCGCCGGCCGCCCGCACGATCGCCGTCACGTTCGCGAACGCCTGGTAGAGCGCCGGTGAGGACATGTCGTTCGACTCGGCCTCGAGCGTGCGATACGCGGTGTCGCCGGGCGCGCGGAGGAGCACGCGGCCGAGCGCCGCGAAGTCCGGGGCGTCCGCCCCGCCGGCGCCGCCGAGCACCCGGCCGCCCCAGTAGAGCCCCGCCCACGCGACCTCCGCCCCGGCCGGCAGCGTCAGCTCCGCCGCGCTCGAGTCGAACGTCGCCGGATCGGCGTCGGCGTCGGCGTAGATCAGCGTCTGCTGGTCGTTGTCGGTCTGCCCGAGGCCGCCCAGCGCGCTCCGGCACTGGAGGATCCGCGCATCGCAGGTGAGCACCCGGTTCCCGGTCAGCGCGACGTCGCCGGCCAGGTCCTCGGTGACGCGCTCCGTCAGCTGCCGCGCGTGCGCGGTCGCCGGCACCAGGAGCAGGGCCGCGACAAGGAGCGCCCACCACGCGCCGCTGCGCATGTGGGCGACCGTACCAGCGGCGGCGCCGCGCAGGAAGCGGCGCCGCCGGAGGCCCGGATCAGTGCTTGTGCTGCTTCTTCTTGGCCTTGATCGTCAGCTTGGCGATCTCGGTCTTCGTCGTCCCGCCCGTCGGCGTGAACGAGATCGCGAGCCGCACCTTGAGCTTGTGCTTGTGCTTGAGCACGCGCTTGCCGCGCTTGGTCAGGTGGAGCTTCAGCTTCACCGGGCCGGCCTTCTTCGCCACCTTGCGGGCGGGCTTGACCAGCTGCTTCTTCTTCTTGCCCGCGGCCGTCGCCGTCGCGACCCGCGACGCCGTGGCGCCCGTCGCCTGCGCGGCCGTGAGCGTGCCCGGACCGGGCACCTGGATCGTGATCGTCGCCGCGCCGTTCTTGAACGTCACGCTCCCGCCGGGGACGGAGATGTCGTTCGCCGGCGGAGCCGGGGCCGGCGGCGCCGGGGCGGGCGGAGCGGGCGGCGGCGGCGGGATCACCGCGACCTCGGGCGGCTTGCAGGTCGTCGGCGGCTCGTCGATGAACGCGAGCCGGTCGAGCAGGACGGCGGAGTCGTAGATGTGGTCGCTCTGGTCGAAGATCGAGAGGTAGACCGAGTGCGGCCCGGGCGTCACCGGCGTCTTGGTCGTGACGAGGCCGGTGGCGGCATCGAAGATCGTGCCCGCGGCCTCGAGCGTGTTCACCGACGTCGGCCCGACGCCGTTGACGCTCACCGGCTTGCCGCCCGCCTTCGTGGCGAAGTCGTCCGGCACGCTGAGCTCGTTCGTCGCCGGATCGGTCGTCCACGTCGACTGGTCGAGCTCGGCGACGAAGGCGTCGTTGAACTGGCTGCCGACGAACTCGTCGAACTCCTCGGAGAGGAAGCGATAGCTCAGCGCGAGGCAGGAGCGCCCGGGGGCGACGTTCACGTCGACGCGCAGCGTCGTCGCGTCGTGCACCGACGTGCCGCGCGCGGCCGCCGCCGGATCGTCGGCCCACTCGACGTCCTCCTGGTTCGCCTGGTCGCCGACGATGTTCGCGACGCTGCCCGACGTCAGCAGCCCCGCGTCGGCGCCGACGAGCGGGAAGCCGGCGAACGCGCCGGGCGTGTCGGCCAGCGTCGCCGCCGTCGGCGCCGGAGCGCCGCCGGCGTCCGGGTCGGTGGGCCGCGCGGTGAACGCCGCGCCGCTCAGGGTCGCGCCGTCGCCGAGGATCGCGGTGGCGACCGTCGGGGCGTCGTTCGTGGCCGTGATGACGGGCGCGGCCAGCGCCGTCCCGCCGCCGCAGGCGATCACCGCCAGCGTTCCCGCCGCGATCGCGGCGCCCCGTCGTCTGCGTCCTGCAGGCATGCGTCCCTCCGTGGGTCCGTGGGTCGAACGATCCGACCACGTGCGCGGACCCCGGGTCAAGTCCTTTCGGGCAGCTATTCGAGCGGCTGTGCGGGATAGCCCGCGGCGCGCATCGCGCGCAGGACGCGGTCCGCGTGCTCGCGCCCGCGCGTCTCCAGCACGAGCTCGACGGCGGTCTCGCGCACGTGCAGGTCGAAGCCCTCGCGCACGTGGGAGACGTCGACGACGTTCCCGCCCGCCTCGGCCACGCAGGTGAGCAGGCCGGCCAGCTTGCCCGGGCGGTCGGGGACGCGGCTGAGCACGACGAGCCGGCGCCCGGCCAGCGTCTCGTGCCGGCGCGCGATCGAGAGCAGCAGGCCCGGGTCGACGTTGCCGCCGCTGAGGATCGCGACCGTGGTGCCGTGCTCGGCCGGGGCCACCTGGCCGCCGAGCAGGGCGGCGACGCCCACGGCGCCGGCGCCCTCGACGACGAGCTTGCAGCGCTCGAGCAGCAGGAACATCGCCTCGGCCGCGTCCTCGTCGTCGACCACCGCCATCCCGTCGAGCCACTCGCCGAGCAGCGCGAGCGTGAGGTCGCCGGGCCGCTTGACCGCGATCCCGTCGGCGATCGTCAGCGCGGAGTCGGCGGTCACCGGCGAGCCGGCCGCGAGCGAGGCGGGGTAGGGCGCGCACGCCGCGATCTGGACGCCGATCACCTCGACCTCCGGCCGCGCGGACTTCACCGCGATCGCGACGCCCGAGGCGAGGCCGCCGCCGCCGACCGGCACGACGATCCGCGCGAGGTCGGGGACCTCCTCCAGCAGCTCGAGCCCGAGCGACCCCTGTCCGGCGACGATCGCCGGGTCGTCGAACGGGTGGACGAACGCGAGGCCGCCGTCGCGCGCCCGCGCCTGGGCGGCCTCGAGGCACTCCTCGAGCGAGGCGCCGCCGACGTGGACGATCGCGCCCTGGCCGCGGGCGGCCTCCGCCTTGGCGATCGGCGCGTCGGCGGGGACGAACACCTCGCAGCGCAGGCCGCGTGCGGCGGCCGCGGCGGCGAGGCCCTGGGCGTGGTTGCCCGCCGAGGCGGCGACGACGCCGCTGGCGCCCTCCGCCCCGAGCACGGCGAGCTTCGCCGACGCGCCGCGGACCTTGAACGAGCCGGTGCGCTGGAGGTTCTCCGCCTTGAGCGCGACGGTGCCGCCGGCGCGCTCGGAGATCGTGCGCGACGACAGCACCGGCGTGCGGCGCGCGACCTTCTCGGCCTCCGGCCGCGCCGCGGTGATCTCCGCGGCGGTGACGGTCTCAGTCCGGGACGGCAAGGATCGCGTCGATCTCCACCTCGGCGCCGAGCGGGAGCGAGGCGACGCCGATCGTGGTCCGCGCGGGCGGCGCGTCGCCGAAGAACGAGCCGTACGCGGCGTTGACGTCCTTGAACACCGAGATGTCGGTCACGTAGATCGCGCAGCGGACAGCGTCGTCGAGCGAGGCGCCGGCCGCCGCCGCGACGACCGCGAGGTTGTCGAGGCAGCGCCGCGTCTGCACGCCGATGTCGCCCTCGACGAGCGTGCCGGTGCCGGGATCGACCGGCGTCTGGCCCGAGAGGAAGATCAATCCGCCCGCCTTGACGGCGTGCGAATAGGGACCGGCGGCGTCCGGCGCGCCGAGTGCGGTGACCGTTTCGCGATGATGGGACATAGGAGGACTGTATGCCCAACCGACTCGCCGCCGAGACCTCGCCGTATCTGCTCCAGCACGCGGACAACCCCGTCGACTGGTACCCGTGGGGCGAGGAGGCCCTCGACCGGGCCCGCGCGGAGGACCGGCCGATCCTCGTCTCGATCGGCTACGCCGCCTGCCACTGGTGCCACGTGATGGAGCGCGAGTGCTTCGAGGACCCGGAGATCGCGGCGCTGATGAACGAGCGCTTCGTCTGCATCAAGGTCGACCGCGAGGAGCGCCCCGACGTCGACGCGATCTACATGGACGCCGTCCAGGCGATGACCGGGCACGGCGGCTGGCCGCTGAACGCGTTCCTGACGCCCGACGCGGTCCCGTTCTACGCCGGCACCTACTTCCCGCCCGAGCCGCGCCAGGGGATGCCGTCCTGGCCGCAGGTGATCGTCGGCGTGGCCGAGGCGTGGCGCGACCAGCGGCGCGGAGATCGACGAGACCGGCCGCCGGATCCTGCCGCGGCTCGCCGGCGCCGCCGCCTGCCCCCGGCCGAGGGCGAGCCGGACCCGGCCGCGCTCGACGGCGCCGTGACGCTCCTCCAGCGCGGCTACGACCAGCAGCACGGCGGCTTCACGACCGGCGCGCCGAAGTTCCCGCCCGCGTCGGTGATCGAGTTCCTGCTCGCGCGCGGGGAGCGGCGGATGGCGCTGCACACGCTGCGCGCGATGGCCTCGGGCGGGATGTACGACCAGGTCGGCGGCGGCTTCGCGCGCTACAGCGTCGACGCCCGCTGGGAGATCCCGCACTTCGAGAAGATGCTCTACGACAACGCGCTGCTCGCGCGCGCGTACCTGCACGGGTTCCAGGTGTCGGGCGAGCCGTTCTTCGAGCGCGTGTGCTGCGAGACGCTCGACTGGGCGCTGCGCGACCTGCGCCAGGAGGAGGGCGGCTTCGCGTCCGCGCTCGACGCCGACTCCGAGGGGGTCGAGGGGAAGTTCTACGTCTGGACGCCCGACGAGATGCGCGCCGTGCTCGGCGACGACGCGGAGGTGGCGATCGCGCACTTCGGCCTCGACCGGCCGCCGAACTTCGAGGGCAGCTGGGCTCCGGTCCGCGTCA
This sequence comes from uncultured Solirubrobacteraceae bacterium, assembly GCA_963791405.1. Taxonomy (GTDB): domain Bacteria; phylum Actinomycetota; class Thermoleophilia; order Solirubrobacterales; family Solirubrobacteraceae; genus DASQMT01. Next base: position 132,465 of record CAWBSJ010000021.1, read on the forward strand.
CGAGCGACCCGGAGCGCCTCGACGCGATCAAGCTGCGGCTGCGCGAGGCGCGCGAGGCGCGGGTCTGGCCCGCGCTCGACGACAAGCGCCTGACCGCGTGGAACGCGCTGATGATCTCCGCGCTCGCCGACGCGGGCGGTGCGCTCGACCGGCCCGACTACGTCGACGCCGCGGTCGCTGCGCGGAGTTCGTCTGGGGCTCGATGCGCGACGGCGACGGCCGGCTGCTGCGGACCTACAACCGCGGCGAGGCGCGGCTCGCCGCCTACCTGGAGGACCACGCGTTCCTGCTCGAGGCGTTCCTGACGCTGTACGGCGCGACGTTCGACCCGCGCTGGTTCGACGCCGCGCGCGAGCTGCGGACACGATCATCGCCCGCTTCTCCGACGCGGAGCGCGGCGGCTTCTTCGCGACCGCCGACGATCACGAGACGCTGATCGCGCGGCGCAAGGACCTGGAGGACAACCCGATCCCGTCGGGCGCCTCGGCCGCCGCCTTCGGCCTGCTGCGGCTCGCCGCCCTGACCGGCGAGCACGGCTACGAGGAGGCGGCGCTCGGGGTCATCCGGCTGCTCCACGCGGTCGCCCCGGAGCACCCGCAGGCGTTCGGCCACCTGCTGCAGGCGCTGGACTTCCACTTCGCCTCCGTGAAGGAGGTCGCGATCGCCGGCCCGGACGCCGCGCCGCTCGAGCGCGTGGTCCGCGGCGCGTATCGCCCGCACGTCGTCCTGGCGGGCGGGCCGGCGGGCGACGTGCCGCTGCTGGAGGGCCGCGAGCCCGTCGAGGGCCGCGCCGCCGCGTACGTCTGCGAGCGCTTCGCGTGCCTGCGTCCCGTCACCGAGCCGGCCGAGCTCGGCGCGCGCTGCTCTGAGCGTCAGCGCCGCGGGCAGCGGCTGAGCTTCTTCTCCCGGCGCGCACGCAGCGGCCACGGTCTTCGGCGGCTTTGGAGCCCGCATCCGCCACGTGCTGACCCGGCCAACCGTCCCAGCCGCGTGACGCGCAACTGCACCACGGCGCCCTTACGCAGCTTCGCGTCGTCCAGGTACTTGAGCAGCGAGCGCTTGCATGCGTTCTTCTTGATCCGGAGCTTCTTGCTCTGAGAGCGGGCAGCCTCGCGCTTGCTGCGCAGGTCAGCTTGATTCGATCGCCCTTGCGAACGGGCTTCACCGTCAGCGACGTGAACACGCTGTACCCATCGCGCGGGTAGGTCGACGTGAACGCCGAGATCTTGCGCGCCAGCAGCGGATACCGCGCGTCCCTGCCCGAGCAGTCCTGGTCGATGCCGTCGCCGGGCTTGTCCTTCACCCCGGGGCGGATCGAGGGGTTGTTGTCGTTGCAGTCGGTCGGTGGTCTGCACGCCGTCGCCGTCCTTGTCCAGATTCGGGGGCGGGCGCGGCGGCGGAGGCGGCGTGCTGTTCAGCAACAGCGACACGCTGTTGTCCGTGTAGTTCGCGACCGCGAGATCGGGTCGGCCGTCGGCGTTCGCATCGAGGACGTCACCGCACTCGCGCCCAAGTCCGTCGCGACCTCGGGCGTGCTGTCACCGACGAAGCCCGTCGCCGTCCGCAGCCGTACCGAGGCGGTGCTCGCCGCCTGGTTGGCAGTCACCACGTCCGGCAGGCCATCGCCGTTGAAATCACCGCTCTCGATCGCCACCGGACCATCGCCGACCTTCACCGGGGAGCCAGGTGCGTTCACGAAGCCGCCCCCGGGCTGACGGAGAGCAACCGGAACGAGTCGGTGGCGTATTCGGCCAGCGCGAGGTCCGGCCGTCCGTCGCCGTTGAAGTCCCGCGCGATGATGCTCTGCGGTTGCCCGCCGACGGCGATCGCGGCGTCCCTCGGGAACGAAGCCCGCTCCGTTGCGCAAGAGGACCGTCACCGAGCTCCCGCCCGCGTTCGTGATGGCGAGTCGGCCGCCCCATCGGCGTTGAAATCGGCCACGGCGATCCGGCGGCGGATTCACGCCGGTTGCGATCGCCGCCCCGGGCGCACCGAAGGTGCCGTTGCCCGCGCCCGCCAGGATCCGCACATTGCCCGAGTTCCAGTCGGTGATCGCGAGATCGGTTGCCGCATCGCCCACGAAGTTCCCGGCCGCGATCGCGCCCGGCTGGAACCCGAGCGAGATCGTCGTCGGTGCACCGAATCCGCCGTTGCCTCGGATGAGCACGCTCAGGCTCTGGCCCGCGAAGTTGGCGACGACCGCATCGAGCCGGGCGTCGCCGCCGACGTTCGTGATTACCGCGCCGCTCGGACCCGCCCCGACCGTGATCGACGGCCCCTCGAGCGCATAGCCCCCGCCGGCGCCGCGCAGGAGCGTCGACACGTTCGGCTCGTTGATCGTGAACAGATCCGGCCTCGCGTCCCCGTTGAAATCGGCGCTGTAGATGCCGATCGGATGCAGGCCCACGTCGAATGGCGACCCCGGCTCCTGCGTGAAGCTGGCCGTCGCGGTGGCAGGAATCATCAGTACGGCGATCGCGGCCGCCAGCAGGACTCGCTTCATCGCGCGATCCTCGTGGATCCGGAGCGACCGGCGCAACCCCCAGAGAGATGTACGGCCATCCCCCATGGCGCCTCGTCCCGTACATCGGGTAGTACTCCGCCCTCCCCCGTGACTGGAGCCTCCGCCCCGTGACCCGCTTCCTGACCGTGCCGTCCGGCCGCCGCGCCAAGTGGATCGTCTTCGTCGTGATGCTCCTCGTCGCGTTCTTCGCCGGCTCGTACGCCGGCAAGTTCGAGGATGCGCAGGAGAACGAGACCTCGTCGTTCCTGCCCGGCGGCGCGGAGTCCGTCGCGGTCGTCGACAAGGTCAAGCAGTTCCCGCAGGGCGAGGTGTCGACCGCGGTCACGGTGATCGCGCGCGACGGCGAGCCGCTCGGGGCGGCCGAGCAGCAGGACGCGCGGCAGCTGATCGAGACGCTGAACGGCAGCCGCACGGACCTGATGGAGGAGTCGTCCGGCCCGATCCCGTCGGAGGACGGCCAGGCGCTGCTGGTCATCACGCCGGTCCAGGCCTCGCCCGACGACGGCGACGCGTTCCTCGACACCGTCACGCACATCCGCGACGAGGCGCACCAGCTGCGCGGCGACGGGGTCGAGGTGGAGGTGACCGGCGCGGCCGGCTACGGCGCCGACGCGATCGACGTCTTCGGCGACATCAACGGCCAGCTGCTGCTCGCCGCGGGCGGGCTCGTGCTGATCCTGCTGATCCTCATCTACCGCTCGCCGATCTTCTGGGCGATCCCGTTCTTCACCGTGCTGCTCGCGGAGGTCTCCTCGCGCGGCTTCGGCTACCTGCTCGCCGAGGCGGGCGTGACGATCAACGGGCAGACCGGCGGGATCCTCCCCGTGCTCGTGTTCGGCGCGGGCACGGACTACGCGCTGCTGCTCGTCTCCAGATACCGGGAGGAGCTGCGGCGCCACGACGACAAGCACGCGGCGATGCGGATCGCCCTCGGCACCGCGGGCCCGGCGATCCTCGCCTCCGGCCTCACCGTGATGGCGGCGCTGCTCGTGCTGATGCTCGCCGACGTCAACTCGACCGCCGGGCTCGGGCCGGTCGGCGCGCTCGGCGTCGGGCTGGCGATGATCTTCATGCTCACGATGCTGCCGGCGGCGCTGACGATCTTCGGCCGCCGCGCGTTCTGGCCGTTCATCCCCTACGGGCCGTCCGGGCCGGGCCCGCACGGCGCGATCGCCGGCCGGCTCGCCCGCTACTCGCACCAGACCGACGAGACGCACGGCTTCTGGCGGCGGACCGGCGAGCGCGTCGCGCGCCGCCCGGGGATGGTCGCGACGACCACGATCGTGATCCTGCTCGTGCTCTGCGGCGGCCTGTTCCAGCTCGACACCGGGCTGACGAACGGCAACTCGTTCCGCGGCGAGGTCGAGGCGGTCAAGGGCAACGACCTGCTGGCGGCGCACTTCCCGGCCGGCGCGAACGTGCCGAGCACGGTGATCGTCCCGCCGGGCGGCGACGTCCAGGCCGTCACCGACGCGCTCAAGCAGGACCCGGCGGTCGCGGACATCGGCCAGCCGCAGGAGGGCCCGCCCGGCACCCAGCTCTCGATGCAGCTCAAGGCCGACCCGTACTCGACCGAGGCGTTCGACCAGATACCCCACCTGCGCGACGTCGCCAAGCAGGCCGGCGGGGAGCAGGTGCTGATCGGCGGCCCGACGGCGGAGTCCTACGACTACCGGACCTCCGCCGCACGCGACAACAAGGTGATCATCCCGATCGCGCTCGTCGTCGTGTTCCTGATCCTGGCGTTCCTGCTGCGGGCGCTGCTCGCGCCGGCGATGCTCGTCGCGACGAACATCCTGTCCTACGGCGCCGCGCTCGGCCTCGGCGTGTTCTTCTTCGAGCACGTGTTCGACTTCCCGGGCGAGGACCCGTCGCTGCCGCTGCTGACGTTCGTCTTCCTCGTCGCGCTGGGCATCGACTACAACATCTTCCTGATGGCCCGCGTGCGGGAGGAGGCGCACGGCCACGGCACGCGGGAGGGGATGCTGCGCGGGCTCGCGGTGACCGGCGCGGTGATCACCTCGGCGGGGATCGTGCTGGCGGGGACGTTCTCCGCGCTCGCGGTGCTGCCGCTCGTCTTCCTGACCGAGATCGGCTTCGTGATCGCGGTCGGGGTGCTGCTCGACACGTTCGTCGTGCGCTCGATCGTCGTGCCCGCGCTGACGTTCCTGATCGGCAGCCGGATCTGGTGGCCGTCGTCGCTCCAGCACGTCGGCGACGACCTCGGCGAGCCGCCGCCGCCGCCCGGCATCACGATGGGCAACGGCCACGTTCCCGCCGAGGAGTCGGCGGCCGGGTAGTCTCGCGTTCCCGAATTCCCCGAGGAGGAGCTCCCGCATGGCCTCGATCGACGAAGTGCTGGCCGCCATCCCGATGGACCGACTCGCCGCGCAGCTCGGCGTCGACCCGGCCACGGCCGAGCAGGCGTCGCGGCAGGCGCTGCCCGCGCTGCTGGGCGGGATGGAGGCCAACGCGCAGGACCCGGCCGGCGCGGCGTCGCTCGGGAAGGCGATCGGCAGCCACGACGCGGGTCTCGTCGAGGGCGGCGTCGACCTCGACCAGGTCGACACGGACGACGGCGACAAGATCGTCAGCAACGTCTTCGGCGGCGAGCGCGACCAGGTCGTCAACCAGCTCGGCAGCCAGGGCGGCGGCGACAGCGGCCTGATCGGCAAGCTGCTGCCGATGCTCGCGCCGATCGTCATGTCCTACCTCGCCAAGCAGATGAGCAGCCGCAGCGCCCAGGCCGGCGGGACCGGCGGTGGCGGCGGCGGGCTGAGGACATCCTGGGCAGCGTGCTCGGCGGCGGAGGCGGCGGCAAGGGCGGCGGCGGCCTCGACATCGGCTCCGTGCTCGGCGGGCTGCTGGGCGGCGGGAAGCGCTAGCTCAGAGGATCCCGAGGTAGCGCTCGAGCTCCCACGGGGTGACCTGGACGCGGTAGTCCTCCCACTCCTGGCGCTTGATCTCGACGAAGCGGTTGAACGTGTGCTCCCCGAGCGTGCGCAGCACGAGCTCGGACTCCGCCGTGATCTCGATCGCCTCGCCGAGCGTCTCGGGCAGCTGCTCGATGCCGAGCCGGCGCCGGTCGTCCGGCGCCAGGTGGTAGAGGTTCTTCTCCATCGGCTCGGGCAGCTCGTAGCCCTTCTCGATCCCCTCGAGCCCCGCCTGCAGCAGCGCCGCGAAGGTCAGGTACGGGTTGCAGGCGGGATCGGGGCAGCGCAGCTCCATCCGCGTCGCCTTCTCCTTGCCCGGGTGGTAGAGCGGGACGCGGACGAGCGCCGACCGGTTGCGCCGGCTCCAGGCGACGTAGACCGGCGCCTCGTAGCCGGGGACGAGCCGCTTGTAGGAGTTCACCCACTGGGCGAAGATCGAGCAGATCTCGCGCGCGTGGCGCAGCTGCCCGGCGATGAACGCCTTGCCGACGTCGGACAGGAAGTACTTGTCGTCGGCGTCGTAGAACGCGTTCGCGCCGCCCTTGAACAGCGACTGGTGCGTGTGCATGCCGGACCCGTTCTCGCCGAACAGCGGCTTGGGCATGAACGTCGCGTGCCAGCCGTACTTGAGCGCGTACTCCTTGACCGTGATCCGGTAGGTCATGCAGTCGTCGGCGATCTTCAGGGCGTCGCCGTAGCGGATGTCGATCTCGTGCTGGCTCGGGCCGACCTCGTGATGCGAGTACTCGACCTGGATGCCGAACTTCTCCAGCGCCAGCACCGTGTCGCGGCGGACGTCCGAGCCGGCGTCGAGCGTCGTGAGGTCGAAGTAGCCGCCCTCGTCGAGGACCTCGGTCGAGCGGCTGTCGCGGAAGAGGAAGTACTCGAGCTCCGGGCCGACGTTGAAGTGGTCGAAGCCCATGCCCTTCATCCGCTCCTCGGCACGGCGCAGGATGTGGCGCGGGTCGCCCTCGTAGGGCTCGCCCTCAGGCGTGCGGATGTCGGCGAACATCCGCGCGACGCCGCCGCCCTCGGTCTCCGGCCGCCACGGCAGGACCGAGAACGTGCTCGGGTCCGGCATCGCGATCATGTCGGACTCCTCGATCGCGTTGAAGCCGGTGATCGAGGACCCGTCGAACCCCATCCCGCCCTCGAACGCGTCGTCGAGCTCCGCCGCGTTGATGGAGAACGACTTCAGCTGCCCGAGGATGTCGGTGAACCACAGGCGGATGAAGCGGATGCCGCGCTCGTCGGCGAGCGCCTTGACGTCCTCGGGCGTGGTGGGCTGGTCCATGGTCCGGGCAGCCTAGTGATCGCCGGGGCGCGCGGCACTCGACCGCGCGTACAAGATCGGCCGGGTCAGTCCAGCCAGCGGTGCGACCAGGACTTCAGCTGCTGGAGCGCCGGCGCGAGCTCGCGGCCCATGTCGGTCAGCGCGTACTCGACGCGGGCCGGCGTGTCCGCCTGGACGCGGCGCTCGACGATCCCGCGCGCCTCGAGCTCCTTCATCCGCTCGGACAGCAGCCGGTCGGAGAGCTGCGGGATCGCGTGGGCGATCTCGGAGAAGCGCATCGCGCCGCCCTCGAGCAGGACGACGATGATCGCGCCCGACCAGCGCTTGCCGATCAGCTCGACCGCCTCGTGGAGCTTCGGGCAGCACTCGACGGCCGGGTGCTCCAGCGTTACGACTCCGGTGCGGCGGCGCACGGACATCGTCGGCTGCAAGCCTACGCCGCGCGGAGGACGCGTGCATCCTCCGCGGAGCCGTCGACGGGCACCTCGCCCGCGACGTTGATCATCGCCGTGAACGACTCCAGCGACACGTAGGAGATCGCCTCGAGCAGCTCCTCGTCGGTCCAGCCGGCCTCGCGCGCCTCCTCGTGGAGGTGCATCGGCGCGCGACCGCGGTTGTCGAGCAGCGTGTGCAGGTAGCGCAGGAGCGCCGCCTCGCGCTCGTCGGCGGAGTCCCAGTCGCGCGCGCGCGGCGACCTCGTCGATGCCGACGCCGGCCAGGCGCGCCGTGCGCTTGTGGATCGCGCGCCCGGGGGCGCTGCGGTAGTACTCGGCGACGGCGAGCGAGATCCGCTCCTGGGTCGCGGCCGGCAGCGCGCCGTGGCGCAGCTCGGACCGGAAGCGCGCGTAGGCGCGCAGCGCGGCGGGCGAGCCCGCCATCACGCCGAGGAAGTTCGGGAGCTGGCCGCCGGACGCCATCGCGCCCTTGAGCACCGGCAGCGATCCCTCCGGGGCGGACATCTCGTCGTGGATGTGGAAGCGGCTCATCTGCGTCTTCATCGTTCGGACCCTCTGCGACTCGGGGAGGAAACGCCGGTTCTTACCCTTTGTAAGTGTAGAACTCCCACAAAGGCGGCGCAAGCGCGCGAGGGCGCCACGGAGCGACGGCTTCCGCGGCGTGCGACGGGGGCGCCCGGCGGGCGCTCAGGCGTCGGCGGTGGAGATCGCGACGAGGATCAGGATCAGGCCGAGCAGGAAGGCGTAGGCCATGATCCGCTCGGGGCTGCCGCCGATCCACTCGGCGGGGGTGCGGCGGGGGCGCCGGCGCTCCGGCGGGACGAGCGACAGCGGGCGCGGCGCGGGATCGGGATGACCGGTGATGACGCGCGTGCGCCGGCCGTTGGCGGCGCGCTCCTCCTCAGGCTGCGCGAGCAGCGTCTCCCAGCGCGGGTCCTCGGACGCGAACGACCCGTCCCACTGGCGGACGGTCGCCGCGACGGCCTCGAGCGGGTCGTCGTCGGCCACGACCGTCAGCGCGGGCGGCTCGGCGGCGGGCGCAGGAGCGGGCGCCGGCGCCGGCGCGGGCTCGGCCGGCGGGTCGACCAGCACGAGCGAGGGGCGGAAGCGCGGCGCGGGGGCGTCGTCGACGGCGCGCGGGCGCGGCATCCGTGTGAACAGCTCGTCGCCGCCCCAGTCCGCGATGCGGTTCTCGTTCTGCTGGTCGTACAGCCCGATGAACCTGTTGGCGTGTGGTGGCATGACGGCGTCGTCCTCTTCCCTTGCTTACGCAGCCCGCCCACACGGATCCCCGGCTCCCCGATTCCGGCAGGGAGTCAGCGGATGCGGCCGGGCACTGTAGCAGTCGTGAATTGCCCTGCAAGCAGGCGTGTTCATGACGATTCCCCAAGTCGGAACGGTGCGGATGCACCGATCCGCGGCACATGGTTGCGGACGCTCCGGCGGAACCGAACCCGGGCGCGCAGGAAAAGCGCGGAGCGTGCGGGGTGAACGTCCGCGGCGGCGGTTTCAGCCGCCGCCGGCGCCGCTGTCGTCGCCGCTGCCGAGCGGGCCGCCGGTCGCGACCGCGACGAACTCGGCCACGGCCTCGGCGTCCTCGCCCGACGACGAGGTCGGCGGCCATGTTGCCGTTGCCGCGCGCGCGGCCCTTCTCGATCGCGTCGAGCACGAGCGCCTTCCCGGGCGCGAGGGTGTCGAGGTTCGGGCCGACCTTCGCGCTCGCGTTCGCGGCCTTCAGCGTGTGGCACATCCGGCAGTGCTCGCCGAACAGCTCGCGCCCGCGCTCCTGCAGCGGGGTGAGCTCCTTGACGCCCGCCCGCGGGATCGAGTTGCGGTCCTTGTCGGCCGCGATCACGGCGAGCGGGACGGCGAAGCCGAGCACGACGAGCGCGATCAGGAAGAGCACGATCCCGCTGCGGCGCCCGTCGCGGGTCGTCGCCTTCTCGCGGCTGCTCTTGGGGCCGCCGCTGAACGCGAGGAACACCGCCCCCAGCGCGAGGAGCACGAAGAGGAGCACGAAGGCGAGGGTGGCCATCGGCGCGGGACCATATCCGTTTGCGCGGCGCGGTGGGGAGGCAGCGCGCCGCGCCGCGGCCGGCCGGCCGCGCGGTCAGCGGCGGCGGCCGGCGGCGAAGCTCTGGACGGCGGGGGCGACGCCGCGGAAGTCGGCCAGCGCGCCGTCGGCGGGCACCTCCTCCGGCGGCCGGGCGCGCGCCCGCTCGCTCAGCGCGACGACCTCGGCGACCGCGGCGCTCGGCGCCGACAGCGGCTCGATCGCGCGCGCGTAGACGTTGAGCGCGCCGCCGGCGACCGGCAGCTTCTCGAGCTTGCCGCGCACGAGCAGGAGCGGCTCGGTCCGCACCGCCAGGCGCGTGCGCTCGTACAGGTCCGGCGGGACGATCACGTTGATCGTCCCGAACTCGTCCTCGAGCAGCAGGAAGACGATCCCCTTCGCGGTGCCCGGCCGCTGGCGCGCGACGACCAGGCCGCCGATCGCCACCGGCGTGTCGTGGGTCAGCGTCTCGAGGTCGCGCGTGGAGACCGCGCTCGCGGGCAGGTCCGGCCGCAGCAGCGCGATCGGGTGCGGGCCGAGCGTCAGCCCGGTGGTGGCGTAGTCGGCGACCATCGCGTCCCAGGCCGCGAGCGGGTCGAGCGCCGGCGCGCCGGGCAGCTCGAGCGGGAGCGCGAGCTGGGTCCCCGCGTCGCCGACCGTGGTGCCGGGCGCGGCGACCCCGAGCCGCCACAGCGCGGTGCGCCGCGCGCGCGAGACCGCCCCCGGCGCCGCCCGCGCCGCAGGGTCGCCGGCCGCGGCCTCGGCGGCGACGTCGGCCGCCGCCAGCGCGTCGCACGCGCCGGCCCAGGCGAGCCGGTCGAGGATCGCGCGGCCGGCGCCCGCGCGCGAGGCGAGGTCGGTGAGCGAGCGGAACGGGCCGCCCGCCTCGCGCGCCGCGACGAGCGCGGCGACCTCGTCGGAGCGCGCGCCGAGCACGAAGTTGAGCCCGAGCCGGATCCGGCCCGCGTCGTCGACCGTGCACTCCGCGCCGGACAGGTTGACGTCGGGCGCGATCAGCTCGATCCCCTTGCCCTGCGCCTCGTGCGCGAGCGTGTCGGAGGCGTAGAAGCCCATCGGCTGCTCGTTGAGCAGCGCGCACAGGAACTCCGGCCCGTAGTGGACGCGCAGCCAGGTCGACTGGTAGGCGAGCAGCCCGAAGGCGGCGCCGTGGGCCTTGGGGAACCCGAAGCCGGAGAACCCGACGATCATCGTGTAGACCCGCTCGGCGGTCTCCGCGTCGACCCCGTGCGTCGCCGCCGCCCCGTCGATGAAGCGCTGGTGGTAGGCCGCGATCGCCGCCTCCGAGCGCTTGCGGCTCATCGCCCGCCGCAGCCCCTCGGCCTCCCCGGGCGAGAAGCCGGCGAACGCCATCGCGACCTCGATCACCTGGTCCTGGAAGATGATCGTGCCGAGCGTGTCGCGCAGCACCGGCTCGAGCGACGGGTGGTCGTACGGGACGACGAAGCCCGGGTCCTCCCGCAGCCGCTGGCGGCGCGCGATGTACGGGTTGACGGCGCCGCCGAGGATCGGGCCGGGCCGGACGATCGCGACCTGGATCGTGAGGTCGTCGAGCGACTCGGGCCGGGTCCGGTGCAGCGACTGCATCTGCGCGCGCGACTCGATCTGGAAGACGCCCATCGTGTCCGCCCGCTGGATCGCGCCGTAGGTGTCGGCGTCGTCGTAGGGGATCCGCGAGAGGTCGACCCGCTCCCCGCGCGTCTGCGCGATCAGCTCGACCGCGCGCTCGACGCACGAGAGCATCCCCAGGCCGAGCAGGTCGATCTTGAGGAAGCCCGCGTCGGCGCACGAGTCCTTGTCCCACTGGCACAGCTGGCGGCCCTCCATCGCCGCCGGCAGGACCGGGCAGCAGTCGACGAGCGGCCGGGTCGAGACGATCATCCCGCCCGAGTGCTGGGAGAGGTGGCGCGGCAGCCCGTAGGCCTCGTCGCACAGCCGCGCGAGCCACGCCCAGCGGCCCGGCAGCGCCGCGCGCCGCCCCTCGTCGCCCGGGCGCGCCTCGCCGTGATCCGGCCGGCGCCCGTTGACCATCGCCTGCCACTCGGCCGTCGTCATCGCGAACGGCGCCTGGCGCGAGTCGGGGTCGACCACCGGCGCCGGCGGCCCGCCCGCCTCCAGCCCGAGCGCCGACTCGACGTCGGCGGTGACGCCCCGCACCGCCCACGGCTCGGCCCCGCGGGCGACCCGCTCGAGCTCGCCCGGCGGCAGCCCGAGCACCTTGCCCAGCTCGCGGATCGCCCCGCGCGAGCGGAACGTCGGGAACGCCGCGACGAGCGCCGAGCGGTCGCGCCCGTAGCGGTCGTGGATCCGCGGGATCAGCACCTCGCGGATGTCGCGCGGGAAGTCGAGGTCGATGTCCGGCAGCGCGGTCAGCTCCTCGTTGAGGAAGCGGCCGAGGAAGAGGTCGTTCGCGACCGGGTCGATGTGCGAGAGGCCGGTGAGGTAGCAGACGATCGAGGACACGGACGACCCGCGCCCGCGCCCGGGCGGCAGCAGCGCGCGGGCCGAGCCGGGCCCGCGCACCTCGACGGCGACGTCGCGGGCGAGCTCGAGCAGCTCGCGGTGGAGGATGAAGAAGCCCGGCAGGCCGAGCCCCTCGATCACCCGCAGCTCCTCCTCCAGCCGCGCGTGCGCCGCGCCGTGGTGCGGGCTGCCGCGCGGGTAGCGGTCGCCCATCCGCGCCTGGCACAGCTCGGCGAGCTTGCGCCCCGCCTCGGCGTCCTCCGAGCCGGGATAGCGGTAGCCGAGGTCGACGGTGAGGTCGAACCGCAGCCGCTCGGCGAGCGCGACCGCCTCCGCGACCGCGCGCGGGTGGTCCTCGAAGCGCGCGGCCATCGCCGCCGGCGGGGCGAGCACGTGCGACGTGTTGCCGCGCCGCAGCGGCTCGGACGCGTCGAGCGACGTGTGGTGGCGCAGCGCGGTGAACGCGTCCTGCAGCGGCGCGCGCGCGAGCGCGTGCGCGTGGACGTCCCCCGTCGCGACCGCGGGGACGCCGAGCCGCTCGGCCAGCCCGGCCAGCATCCGGTTGCGCGCGCGGTCGTCGCGCTGGAACGGGCGCTGCAGCTCGACGCGCAGGCCGTCGCGCCCGAAGGCGGCGAGCAGCCGGCGCAGCGTCGGCTCGTCGTGGACGCCGTGGCGCGCGCACCCGCTCAGGCAGACGAGGCCCTCGGCATGCTCCTCCAGGGTCTCCAACGGGACGGCCGGCGGTGACGTCGCCGAAGCCGAGCGGCGAGGAACGAGCGCGCTCGGCTGGCAGGCGAAACCGGAGTCCCGCGCGTGGGCGTGCGCGCGCGTGAGGATCCGCGACAGGTTGCGCCAGCCCGCCTGCGTCTCGACCAGCAGCGTGAGGTGGCGCCCGTCCTCGAGGTCGACCTCCGCCCCGTGGATCGCGCGCACGCCGAGCCCCTTGGCCGCCTGCGCGAACTCCATCGAGCCGCTGACGCCGTTGTGGTCGGTCAGCGCGAACGCCTCGTAGCCGAGCTCGGCCGCCGCGGTCGCGAGCTCGTCGGGCAGCGACGCGCCGTCGAGGAACGAGAAGGCGGAGTGGGCGTGCAGCTCGGCGTACATGGATCGAACACATGTTCGCATGCCGGAGCGGACGATCACGACCGCCCGATGTGCCACGTTGCACGGCGATGCACGTCCCCGTCCGCGAGCCCTACGACTGGGATCGGGTGCTCGCCTGGCTCGACCCGCGCTCGATCCCGGACCTCGAGTCGGTGGAGGACGGCGTCTACCGCCGCGGGGACCTGACCGTCGCCCGCGCGGACGGCGGGCTCGAGGTCTCCGGCGCGGTCGACCCGGTCGCCCTCGCGCGCGTGTTCGACACCGCCCACGACCCCGCGCGGCTCACCGATCCGCTGTTCGCCCGCGCGCCCGGCATCCGCGTCCCCGGCACGTGGAGCGGCTGGGAGCTCGCCGTGCGCGCCGTGCTCGGCCAGCAGGTCAGCGTCGCCGGCGCGCGCCGGACCGCGCACAAGCTGATCGAGCTCCACGGCGACGGCTTCCCGCCGCCGGAGGCGCTGGTCGACGGCGCGCTGCCCGGGATGCCCGCGAGCCGCGCCCGCGCCCTGCGCGCGCTGGCGGAGGCCGTCGCGGGCGGCCTCGTGCTCGACCCGCCGCTCGATCGCGCCCGCACCCGCGAGCGGCTGCTCGCGCTGCCCGGCTTCGGCCCCTGGACGGTCGAGTACATCGCGATGCGCGCGCTCCGCGACCCGGACGCCTGGCCGGGCAGCGACCTGCACCTGCGCCGCGCCGCCTCCGCGGCCGACGCCGAGCGCTGGCGGCCGTGGCGCGCCTACGCCGCGATGGTGCTGTGGCAGACCTAGCTAGCGCTGCGCGAACCACCCCCCGTCCACGAGGTCGCGGAAGACGACGAGGTCGCGGCCGTCGGCGGTGACGACCTCCCAGTAGCGGCGGCGCAGCGGGTCGCCGGTCCACCAGCGGTCCTCGACGAGCCAGGACTCGCGGACGGCCTCGACCGCCCGCCCGCCGACCGCCTCGGGCCGGCCGTCCCCGGCGGCGGCGACGCGGACGGGCCGCGGCGCCGCCAGCCGCTTCACGGATCCCATGGCGCCAGCGTCAGCCGCCGCTCGGGCACGCGCGACTCGGGATCGACGGTGACGATGCGCAGCGCCGCGTCCGGCCCGGCGACCGAGCGCGCCTGGCGGACCGCCTCGCGCAGGCGCGCGCGGCGGATCGTCGCCGGCTCGGCCAGCAGCGAGCGCTGGTCGCCGGCCGGCGGGCCGAAGCCCTCGGCGCGCAGGCGCAGGACGTCGGTCGGCGACGGCAGCTCGGCCAGCCGCTGGCCGAGCACGAGCCGCATCCGGCGCGCGTCGGCGTGCGGCTCGCGGAAGGTGATCCGCGCGCGCCACGTCCCGCCCTCGACGAGCTGGGCGGAGAGGACGACCGCGCGCAGCGCCCGGCCGCGCCGCTCGCGCCGGGCGAGCAGCCGGTCGATCAGCAGCTCGAGCCCGCGCTGGAGCTGCGTGCCGGAGGCGGACTCCGGCAGCTCCAGCCGCTCCTCCAGCCCCTCCTCGGGCACGCGCGGGACGAGCGGCGTGTCCTTGCCCTGCGCGAGCTCGCGCGCGACCGGCCCGGCCGGGCCGAAGCGGTCGGCGAGCGCCGCGCGCGGGAGCTTCGCCAGCGCGCCGAGCGTCCCGATCCCGAAGCGCTCGAGCGCGTCGGGGAGCAGGCGCCACCTCGGGCCGGGCGAGCAGCAGCGAGACGGGCAGCGGGGCCAGGTAGGCGGCCAGCGCGGCGTTGGCGAGCGGCGCGACCTCCGGCCGCCGGGCGCGCGCCCGGCCGGCCGCGGCGAAGGCGGCGAAGCGGGACGGCGCGGCGCCGATCCGGACGGGCGCACCCGGCGCCGTCCGGTGCGCGCCGCGCAGGGCGCGGCGGGCGGCGGCGAGGACGCCGTCGAGCGTCCCGCCGTGCAGCGTGCGGATCCCGCCCGAGGCGAACCAGGCGGTCCCGGGCGCGCCGGGCTCGACCCCGGCGCCGATCCCCTCGAGCGCGCGCACGTGCGCCTCCCAGGCGTCGGCGACGCCCGCGGGGTCGGGGGCGACGAGCCGCAGCGTCGGGCAGCGCGCGAGCGCCTCCCCCAGCCGCAGGCCGGCGCGCAGGCCGTAGGCCTCGGCGGCGGCGGAGACCTCGCCGATGAACTGCTCGCGCCCCGGCTCGGGCGCCAGGGCGACCGGGCCGGCGGCCAGCACGTCCCTCCCCCCGGCGGCCACGGCGAGCGCGAAGCGGGGGATCTGGACGCAGACGATCATGCGAACGCATGTTCGCATACGGCGGGGCGCTACGCGAGCAGCGCGCCGGTGCGGGTCAGCGCCGCGACCCGCTCGAGATCGGCGCTCAGCGAGCGCTCGGCCCCGACCGGCTCCAGCGCGATCGCGGCCGCCGCCGCCTCGAGCCGCGGCGGGAGCGGGAGGTCGCGCAGCGCGCGCGCCTGGGCGCCCGCGATCAGCCAGCCGGCGACGATCAGCTCGCAGCGGCCGAGGATCGCGGCGAGCTGCTCGCCGGCGACGAACGTGAACGCCTGGACGTCCTCCTGCCCCGACGAGCCGTCCACGCTCTGGGCGCTCGCGGGCGTCGCGAGCAGCCGGCAGGCGGCGGCGTGCTCGATCGCCGCCTTGTGGAGGAAGACGACCCCGGTCTGCGTCCCCGGCTCGGCGGCGAGCTGGTCGGGGAGGCCGGAGAAGCGGTGGTCGAGCAGCCGGTGCAGGCCCTTCTCGGCGACGTTCGCGACCTGGGCGAAGGCGAGCTTCAGCGTGTCGAGCGCGAAGGCGAGCGCCTGCGCGTGGAAGTTGCCGGACGGGTAGAGGCCGGCGGGCTCGTCGTCGAGCGCGTCGAGGAGGACGGGGCTGTCGGTCACCGCGCGCAGCTCGCGCTCGACCTGGGCGGCGGCGTGGTCGACGAGGTCGAGCGCCGCGCCGAGCACCTGCGGCAGCACGCGGGTCGAGACCGGCGGCTGCGGGCGGTCGGACCAGTCCTCCGCGCCGGCGTGCCAGGCGACCAGCGCGGCGGCGACGTCCGCCTGCCCCGGGTCGCCCTTGAGCGCGGCGATGCGCGTGGAGTGCGGGCGCAGCGAGCCGCCGCTCACGGCGACCGCGAGCGCGCCGGCGAGCGTCGCGTGGTCGAGCACCCCGCGCGCGCGGGCGACGAGCGACGCGGTCAGCGCCGGGGCGAGCGGCGCGCCGTTGACGAGCGCGATCCCCTCCTTGACGCCGGGCTCGTAGGGCGCGACGCCGCGGCGCGCGAGCGCGTCGCGCGGCGGCGACGGGCACGCCGTCCTCGAGCACCTCCCCCTCCCCCGCGAGCGTCCCGAACAGGTGGCTCAGCGCGACGACCTCGCCGGCGCTGGAGATGCCCTGCGACGGGACGAGCGGCGACCAGCCGTCGTTGAGCCGGTCGGCGAGGAACGCGCACAGCGCGGGCGAGACGCCGGCGGCGCCGTCGAGGAAGCCGGCGAGCCGGAGCAGCAGCGCGCCGCGGACGACCTCGGGCGCGAGCGGCGGGCCGGTCCCCGCGCCGCGCGCGAGCAGCGCGCGCTGGAACGCCTGCTGGGCGTCCGGCTCCAGCGCGGTGCCGGCGAGGGCGCCGACCCCGGTCGTGACCCCGTACGCGCGGCCGCCCTGCTCGACGTGGGCGAGCAGGCGGGCGCGCGCGGTCTCCACGCGCGCGAGCGCGGCGGGGTCGATCGCGACCGGCTCGTGGTCGAGGACGATCCGGCGGTAGCGGTCGGGGTCGAGCGTGCCGAGGACGATCATCGGTACGGCAGGAGCGTGCCGACGTCCCGCTCGACGGCGCGGTCGAGGATCGCCTGGCCGAGCGCGATGTCGGTCGTCGCGAGGCCGCGGTGCCAGAACAGGATCCGCTCGCTCGGCGACTCGCGGCCGGGCCGGGTCCCCGCGACGACGTCGCCGAGCTCGCCCGCGATCGACTCGCCGGTGACCAGCCCGGCCTCGACGTGCGCGCGCAGCGCGCCGAAGCGGCCGCCCTTGCACTGGCCCCAGTCGTCGACGTAGACCTTGTCCATCCCGTCGACGAGGTCGAGCTCGACGGCGCTCATCGTCCCGTAGGGCATGACGAGCGTGGCGTCGGCGAGCCACTCGGTCCGCATGATCGGCTCGGGCGCGGTGAGCCGGGTCGCCTCGACGACGATGTCGGCGCCGCGGACGGTCTCCTCGATCGAGTCGCAGACGCGGACCGGCTTGCCGAGCGCCTCCTCCAGCCGCGCGCCGAACGCCGTGCGCGACTCCGGCCGCGCGCTCGTGACGCGGATCTCGTCGAAGTCGTGGACGCGGTCGAGCAGCGTCACGTTCGAGAAGGCGGTGCCGCGGGCGCCGACGTGGCCGAGGACCTTCGCGCCCGGCGCGCCGAGGTGGCGGCCGCCGAGCGCGGTCACGGCGCCGGTCCGCCACTCGGTGATCGCGGTCGCGTCGACGATCGCGCGCGGGACGCCCGGTGCGCGGGTCGTAGAGCGTGAGCAGCGCGAGCTCGGACGGCAGCCCGAGCTTGAAGTTGCCGTGGAAGTCGCCGACGACCTTCACGCCGGCGACGTCGAGCGGCTCGACGTAGGCGCGCAGCAGGTTGAAGTGGCCGTCGAAGGCGGGATCCGGGACGAGATGCTCGCGCGGCTCGAGCACGACGCGGTGCTCGCCCTGGGCCCGCAGCGCGCGCTCGGTGGCCTCCAGGATCAGGTCAGGGCCGATCGCGAGCGCGTCCACGTCGGCGCCCGAGATGAAGCGGATCTCGATCGGAATGTGTTCGGAGGGTGACAACTTCGTGAAAGTGGGTATTACGCGGCGAAGGTCCCGTTGGGGAGCGGGACCGGGGGAGCTGGACTGGAGAGGGCTCCCACCTGGGGAGCCCTCTCTTCAGCTGGTCTGTAAGCCGGATTCTGTCTTGAACAGCCATCCATCTGAGCGGCCTACCTGGACCTCGGCGGGCAACCTGCGAGCGGTCCTGCTCGGCCTTGCATCGGGTGGGGTTTACCTGGCCGCCGCGTCACCGCGGCGCCGGTGCGCTCTTACCGCACCTTTTCAACCTTGCCGTCCCACGCCTGCGCGTGGACTTGGGCGGTGTGTTTTCTGTGGCACTGTCCCGCGGGTTTCCCCGGGTCGGCGTTACCGACCACCCTGCCCTGTGATGTCCGGACTTTCCTCGAAGGACGAACCTCCGCGACTGCTCGGCCAGCAGCGACCACGGTATCGCGTCGGCGGCGACCGGCGCACGAGGGAGAGGCGACCAGCCACGATGACCGACATGGCGTACGACGTGATCTACATCGACGCGGTCGGCTCGGAGGAGCCCGTGGCGTCGCACCTCGAGCGCGTGGACGCGGCCGACCTGGCCCGGCGCACGGCGGCCGAGCGCGGCGCGGGGCGGCTGATGCTGCCCGGCTCGCACAAGCTGCCGAACTGCGTCTGCGTCGTCCCGGTCCCGCGCGCGGCGTAGCGCTGGTGCGGCGGGGGCGGGCGCCGCTCCGCTAGCGTCCCGGCCCATGCGGATCGGAGTGGTGGGCGGCGGCCTGATGGGCTCGGGGATCGCGGAGGTGTGCGCGCGCTCGGGCGTCGACGTGACCGTCGTGGAGGCGGACGCGGACGCGGTCGCCCGCGCGCAGGCGCGGATCGAGAAGTCGCTGGACCGCGGCGTGCGCTCCGGCAAGCTGTCGGCGGAGGACCGCGACGCGGCCGCGGACCGGCTCGCCTACAGCGAGCAGCATCGACGACCTCGAGGGCGCGGACGCGGCGATCGAGGCGATCATCGAGAGCGAGCCCGCCAAGCGCGAGCTGTTCCAGCGGCTCGACAAGGTGCTGCCGGACGCCGAGTTCCTCGCCTCGAACACCTCGTCGGTGCCGATCATGAAGCTCGGCGCGGGGACCTCGCGGCCGGAGCGCGTGCTCGGCCTGCACTTCTTCAACCCGGTGCCCGTGCTGCCGCTCGTCGAGGTCGTCCGGTCGATCATGACCGGCGACGAGGCGCTCGAGCGCGCGCGGACGTTCGCCGAGGACACGCTCGGCAAGAAGTGCATCGACTCGCAGGACCGCGCCGGGTTCGTGGTCAACGCGCTGCTGGTGCCGTACCTGCTCTCGTCGATCCGGATGTACGAGTCGGGCTTCGCCTCCAAGGAGGACATCGACCAGGGGATGGTCAAGGGCTGCGCGCACCCGATGGGCCCGCTCGCGCTGTCCGACCTGATCGGGCTCGACACGCTGCTCGCGGTGTCGGAGTCGCTCTACGACGAGTTCCGCGACCCGTCGTCGGTCGCGCCGGCGCTGCTCAACCGGATGGTCGAGGCCGGGCTGCTCGGGCGCAAGAGCGGCCGCGGGTTCTACGACTACTCGAGCTCGTAGCCGCCGGCGCGCGCGCGCGCCCGCCTGCGGGTCATCGCGCCGGCGAACGGCGGGCATTGAAGGGAAGGGTCCCGGCGGGGCGCCGGCGTGCTGCGTTGCGTTGCGCGTCTGGTGGCGGTAAGCGACACAGACCCGCAACGCACCGCATGGTCAACGCCGCCCGAGGCTCGCGACAGCTGGTCCCTGCTGCGTTTGACTCGCTGTGCGGGACAAAGTCGCCACTGAGGTGGCGAGAGCCCGGCAGTGTTGCGTTTGACTCGCTATGCGAGACAAAGTCGCCACGCGAGCCGCCGCGCCGGTCCGACCCTCCCTTCAATGCCCGCAGTTCGTGCGCCGCGGCGACCGCCGCGGCGCCCGCGCGCGCAACCCGCGCCGCGCGCCCGCCCGCTCAGCCCAGCACGGACGAGTGCCGCGCGACGACCTGCCAGCGGCCCGTGTACTTGGACCAGACGTCGGTGAGCCGGAAGACGTTCGAGAGGTTGACCGTCGAGTACGAGGCGATCTGGGAGTAGCGGGCGTGCACGACCGCGGTCTCGCCGAACACGTCGATCTCGACGTCCTCGAACGCGAACGTGGTGATCGTGTAGCCGCCGAGCGCCGCGCCCATCCACTGCTCGCGCGACATCGGCTCGGGGTGCAGGTGGATGGCGGTGAAGCGGAAGCCGTCCGCGACGAGCTCCTCGAGCCGGTCGCGGTCGCGCGCCTGGTGCGCCTCCATCCACTCCCGCTCGAGCCGGCCGACCTCCTCGCGCGCTTCCTCGTCGCTCATCGCGCGAGCGTACCCGAGGCCGCGGCGCGGCGCGCCGCCCGGAGCGCACCGTGCGGCCAGGCGCGCGCGGCGCGCGGCGGGGTGGCGCGGCACGCGGTGGCGGCGGAGTGCGCGGCGCGAGCGGCGCGGGCGCGCGCGCGGCGCGGCAGACGCGCGGGCCGGCGGAGCGGCGGTCGCGCGAGCGCCGCTGCCGCAGCGGCGCGCGGCCGGGCGCGGGCGGGCCGCGCTCAGCGCAGCTCGCTGCCGCAGTCGCGGCAGCGGCCGCCGACGACGCCCGCGCCGGCGGACCAGCGCGGCGCCAGCTCGCCCGCGCAGACGGGGCAGGCGACCGGGGCGGCGGCGGACAGGCCCTCCCAGGCCCCGGACAGGACGTCGTCGAGCGTCCGGTTCCGCTCGTCCACCGCCGCCCGGTCCGGGGAGCGATCCGATCGGTATGCGACCCCCGCGCGCGGCGCCCCTCGGGAGGGGAGCGTGCGCGGGCCCGCGTCGAGGAGCAGGGCCACTGGCTACACCACCTTTCTGAACACCCCGACCACGCGCCCGACGATGCTCACGTCGCGCGTCCTGATCGGTTCCATCGTCGCGTTCTCCGGCTGCAGGCGGATGTGGTCGGACTCCTTGAAGAAGCGCTTGACCGTCGCCTCCTCGCCGACCATGGCGACGACGATCTCGCCGTCGCTCGCCGTGTCGCGCCGCTGCACGACCACGAAGTCGCCGTCGAGGATGCCGGCGTCGACCATCGAGTCGCCGCGGACCGCCAGGACGAACTCGCCGTCGTCGCCGCCCGCGATCTGCGGCACCTGCACGTAGTCCTCGATGTTCTCCTCCGCGAGGATCGGCTGGCCCGCCGCGACCTGGCCGACGAGCGGCAGCCCGCCCCCGCCGCCGACGGCGCTCTTGGCGGCGCCGACCGCCTTGTCGAGCATCTCGATCGCCCGCGGCTTCGACGGGTCGCGCCGCAGCAGCCCGACCTTCTCGAGGTTCGCGAGGTGCGCGTGCACGGTCGAGGACGAGGCGAGGCCGACGGCCTTGCCGATGTCCCGCACCGTCGGCGGATAGCCGTAGCGCGCGGAGTACTTCTTGATGAACTCGAAGATCTCCTGCTGGCGCTTCGTCAGGTCCTTGCCGATGTCCATGCGGCTCAGGCTCCTCGGTGTCGTACGAACATGTGTTCGGTAAGGTAGCCGGGGGGGCGGACGGAAGCAAGGACCGGCAAGATGCCGCCCATGACACCCCTGGAAGACGACCCGCGCGTCCGCCGCGGGATGGAGCGGCAGTTCGAGCTGCGCCGCCGGATGCTCGGCGAGGGCGCACGGCCGATCGGCTGGAAGCTCGGGCTCGGCACGAGCGCGGCGATGGAGCAGCACGGGACGTCCGCCCCGCTCGTCGGCTTCCTCACCGATCGCACCCTGCTCGAGCCCGGCGACGTCGTCGCCGTCGCCGGCTGGGGCAAGCCCACCGCCGAGCCGGAGATCGCCGTCCACGTCGCGGCCGACCTCCCGCCCGCCGCCGACCGCGCCACGGTCGGCCGCCGCGATCGGCGGCCTCGGCGTCGCGTTCGAGCTCGTCGACATCGCCGGCGGCGAGGTCGAGGAGATCCTCGCGGGCGACATCTTCCACCGCCACGTCGTGCTCGGCCCGGCGTCCGCGGGGATCGAGGCGAGCGACCTGCGCGGCGAGATCGCCCACGGCGACGAGGTGCTCGTCGTCGACGACCCGCTCGCCCTCGTGCCCGAGCCGATCGCCGCCGTGACCCATCTCTCGGCCCACCTGGCCGCGTTCGGCGAGACCGTCAAGGCCGGCGACGTGCTGATCACCGGCTCGATCGTCCCCGCCCTCGCGATCGCCCCGGGCGACCGCGTGACCTACCGGCTGGAGCCGCTCGGCGAGCTCACGCTCGACGTCTCGGAGCACTGAGCCCCGGCTATACTCCGCGAGCCCTCGCGCCGATGGCGGAATTGGTAGACGCGCCAGGTTGAGGGCCTGGTCCGGGATAACCGGGTGGAGGTTCGAGTCCTCTTCGGCGCATTCGAGAAAGCCCCGCAGACGCGGGGCTTTTCTCGTTCTGCGATAGTCGCGCCGTGACGGGTCGGCTCCGCGAATGGGCGCGCGCCATGCGCCAGGTGGCGCGCAGCGGGCCGCTGCTCCGCGCCCAGATCTCCTTCGGCGCGATGTGGGCCGGCGAGAGCGCGTTCATGGTCGCGCTCGGCGTCGTGGCGTTCCGCGACGGCGGCGTCGCCGCGGTCGGCGCCGTGACGGCCGCCCGCATGGCGTCGGCGGCGCTGCTCGCGCCGTTGCTCGCGACGATGGCCGACCGGGTCCGGCGCGAGCGGGTGCTCGCCTGCGTGGGCGTCGTCCGCGCCGTGACGCTGGGGGCCATCGCCCTGGTCACCGTCGCCGACGGCCCGGCGGCGGCGACGTACGGGCTCGCCGTCGTCGCCACCATCGCCATGACCCTCTACCGGCCGGCGCACTCGGCGCTGCTGCCCGCGCTGGCGAAGTCCCCGCGGGAGCTGACGAGCGCGAACGCCGTGCGCGGCATGCTCGACTCGCTCGCCACGCTCGGCGGGCCGCTCGTCGCGGCCCTCCTGCTCGCCGCGAGCGGCCCGGCCGCCGTGTTCGCCGCGTGCGCCGCCGCGTCGCTGCTGGCCGCCCTGGTCGTCATCGCGCTCCCGTACGACGCGCCGCCCCGGGCGGAGCCCGCCGGCGGCGGCGGCCGCGAGGTCCTGCGCGGCTTCGCCACCATCGCGGGCGATCGCCGGCTCGGCCTGATCACCGCGCTCGGCCTGGCGCAGACGTTCACGCGCGGCTGCCTGATCGTGTTCACCGTGGTGGTCGCGATCGACCTGCTCGACACGGGCGACGCGGGCGTGGGCGTCCTCAACGCCGCGATCGGCGCGGGCGGCGTGCTCGGCTCGGTCTTCGCGTTCGCGATCGTCCGGCCGGGGAGGCTCGCCGGCTGGTTCGGCCTCGGCATCGCGCTGTTCGGCGCGCCGCTCGCCCTGATCGGCGCCGTCCCCGAGCAGGCGGCGGTGATCGCCCTGCTCGCCCTGGTCGGGGTCGGGAACGCGCTGATCGACGTCGGCGGCTTCACGCTGCTCGCCCGGCTCGCCGACGAGACCGTCCTCGCGCGGATGTTCGCCGGCTTCGAGGCGATCCTGACGCTCGGGATCGCGGCCGGCGGCCTGCTCGCGCCGCTGATCATCGACCTGCTCGGGGTCCGCGGCGCGCTCGTCGCGGTCGGCCTCGTGGCCCCGCTCGCCGTGGCCGCCGCCTGGCCCGCCCTGCGCCGGCTCGACGGGCGGATGCGCGTGCGCGACGCCGACATCGACCTCCTCCGCGGCGTCGGGATGCTCGGCGCGCTCCCGGCGGCGACGATCGAGCAGCTGGCCGGCGGGCTCGAGCACGCCGAGTTCGCTCCCGGCGCGGTGGTGTTCGAGCAGGCCGAGCGCGGCGAGCGGTTCTACGTCGTCGAGTCCGGCCGGGCGGAGGTGGTCCGCGACGGCCGGCTCGTCGGGACGCTCGCGGCCGGGGACTGCTTCGGCGAGATCGCGCTGCTGCACGACCGGCCGCGCACCGCGACCATCCGTGCCGCCGACGGACGGGCGGCTCCGCGTGAGCGTGCTCCAGCGGCGCCCCTACCTGACCGCCGTCACCGGGTACCCCGCGAGCGCGGCCGCGGGCCAGGAGATCGCGGCGACGCGGCTCGACGCGCTCGACCTCGCCGCCGAGCCGCGCTAGCGCCATGACCCGGCGGCTCGCCATCGCCTGCCCGGAGCGGAGCGCGACCGCGGCCGGGGAGGCCGCGTTCGCGGCCGGCGGCAACGCGCTCGACGCGGCGCTCGCGGCGGCGACGACGCTCGCCGTGACCTACCCGCACAACTGCGGCCCCGGCGGCGACCTGTTCGCCGTCGTGCGGCGCCCCGGCCGGGCGCCCGTGGCCGTCAACGCGAGCGGCCCGGCCGCGCGCGCGGTCAGCGCCGCCGACCAGCGCACGCGCGGCCGGACGATGCCGCTGACCGGTCCGGACCCGATCACCGTCCCCGGCGCCGTCGCCGGCTGGGGCGCGCTGCACGCGCTCGGCGCCGCGCGCCCGTGGGCGGCGGCGTTCGCGGCCGCGATCGCCGCGGCGGAGGAGGGCTTCGCCGTGGCGGGCACGCTCGCGGTCGCGCTCGCCGAGTGCCCGGAGATCGCGGCGCGGCTCGGGGTCGCGGACGGGACGCTGCGCCAGCCCGCGCTCGGTCGCACGCTCCGCGCGCTCGCCGCGCACGGCCCGCGCGAGCTCTACGAGGGCGCGACCGGCGCGACGCTCGCCGCCGGCCTCCAGGCCCGCGGCAGCCGGATCGACGCCGCCGACCTCGCGGCGTTCGCGCACGAGGAGACGCCCGCGCTGACCGCCCGCTTCCGCGGCCTGGACCTCCTGACCGCACCGCCGAACTGCTCCGGGGTCCTGCTCCTCCAGGCGCTCGCCGCGCTCGATCGCGCGGAGCGGCAGGACCGCGGCACGCTCGCCCGCCTGCTCGTCGCGGGCATGGCCCAGCGCGCGGCGACGCTCGCCGATCCGCGCCACGCGCCGTTCGACCGCGAGGCATGGCTCGGCGACGAGCGGCTCGACGCGCTCGCGCGCGCCGTGGCCGCCCCCGCGCCCCCGGCCGCCCGCGCGGCCGGCGACACGATCGCGATCGTCGCCGCGGACGACAGCGGCCTCGCGGTCAGCCTGATCCAGAGCCTGTTCGGCGGCTTCGGCGCCCGCGTGCTCGAGCCGGAGACCGGCATCCTGCTCCACAACCGCGGCGCCGCCTTCAGCCTCGAGCCCGGCCACCCGAACGAGCTCGCGCCCGGCAGGCGGCCGGCGCACACGCTGCTCCCGCTCGTCGTCGAGCGCGACGGTGCGCTCGAGGGGGTGCTCGGCACGATGGGCGGGCAGGCCCACGCGCAGTTCATGGCGCAGGTCCTGCTGCACCTGCTCGACGGCGACGACGCGGCGACGGCCGTCGCGCGGCCGCGCTGGGTGGTGGGCGGGATCGACCCCGGCCGCCCGGCCACCGCGATCCACGCCGAGCCGGGCGTGCCCCCGCAGGACCTGATGGCGGCCGGCTTCGCGGTGACGCTGCTGCCCGCGCGCTCCGACCACGTCGGCCACACCCAGGCGATCTGGCGCATGGACGCCGGAAGCGACCCGCGCGCCGACGGCCGCGCGCTTATGCTCCCGCGATGACGCGCACGCGGCTGACCTCGGTGGAGCGCCGCGCGCAGCTCGCCGACGCGGCCGCCCGCGTCATGGTCGAGCGCGGCGTGCACGCCTTCCGGCTCCGCGACGTCGCCGACGCCGCCGGCGTCTCGCAGCCGCTCGTCAGCGCGCACTTCGCCGACCGCGAGGAGCTGATCCTCGCCGCCTTCGAGACGTCGGACGAGCGCGCCTACGACCTGATCGTCCGGTACGCGCGCAGCGCGCGCAACGGCCGCGAGCGGCTCGTCGCCTGCGTCCTCGGCTGCCTGCGGCTGGACCGCGAGATCGTCGAGGCGTGGGACCTGTGGCACCAGCTGTGGACGCTCGGCCGCTACTCGCCGGAGGTCTTCGAGCACGTGCGCGCCCGCCAGCAGCGCTGGATCGACCTCGCGGCGCGGACCGTGCGCGAGGGCCAGGGCGACGGCAGCATCTCCGACGAGATCGACCCCGCCCGCTCCGGCGTGCTGCTGATGACGCTGATCGACGGCGTCGCCCCCGCGCTCCGCGCCGGGCTGTTCGACGTCGGGACCGCGCGCGAGATCGTGTCCGAGTCGATCGAGCGCACCCTGCGCGGCGCGCCCGCGCTGCTCTAGCGGCCGGAGATCGCCTCGGCGACGCGGCCGGCGAGCGCCGGCCGCCCGCCCGACCGCTCGCGCCCGTCCGCGGTGCGCATCAGGCCGTGCACCGCGTGGACGGCGGCGAAGCGCAGCGGCTCGGGCTCCCAGCGGCGCGCGAACGGCCCGACCCACGGCAGCGAGGTGAGCTCGGTGGAGCGTCCGAGCAGGAGGTCGCGCAGCGTCCGGCCGGCGAGGTTCGCCGCGGCGACGCCCTCGCCGACGTAGCCGCCGGCCCACGCGATCCCGGTCGCCGGGTCGAGGCCGACCGCCGGCGACCAGTCGCGCGGGACGCCCAGCACCCCGTGCCACGCGCCGTCGACCTCGACGTCGCGCAGGACGGGGAACAGCTCCGCGAGCCGCGCCCGCAGCTCCGCGACGGTCCCGGGATCGAGCGCGCCCTCGCGGTCGGTGCTCGATCCGAACCGGTACGGGACGCCGCGCCCGCCGATCGCGATCCGCCCGTCGGCCGTGCGCTGGAGGTACGCGTAGCGGCGCAGGCCGTCGAGCAGCGTCTCGCAGCGCTCCCAGCCGATCTCCGCCCACACGTCGTCGCCCAGCGGCGCGGTCACGATCATCGAGCTCGTGAGCGGGAGCAGCAGCCGGCGCAGCCCGGGCAGCCCCGCCGTGTAGCCCTCGGTCGCGCGCACGACGTGCGGCGCCCGCACGGTCCCGTACGGCGTGTCGACGCGGCCGGGCGCGATCCGCGTCGCGCGCGTCCCCTCGCAGATGAGCACGCCCGCGCGCTCGGCCGCGTGCGCGAGCCCGCGCGCGAGCTTGGCCGGCTGGACCCGCGCGCAGTGCGGCGTGAAGGAGCCGCCGAGCGCACCGGCCACGCCGACCCGCGCGGCGGTCGCGGCGGCGTCGAGC
Organism: uncultured Solirubrobacteraceae bacterium; assembly: GCA_963791405.1. Lineage (GTDB taxonomy): Bacteria > Actinomycetota > Thermoleophilia > Solirubrobacterales > Solirubrobacteraceae > DASQMT01. The sequence goes on from CAWBSJ010000021.1 coordinate 159,088, forward strand.
AGCTCGTCGTCGCCGTCCCACGCGCGCGACTCCTCCACCTCCGCCACGACGCGCTCCAGCTCGAGCGGCGTCTGCGCGACGTGGAGCGACCCGCCCTTGACGAAGTCGCAGTCGATCCCCTCGGCGGCGACCACGCGGCCGACCTCGTCGACCGTGTCCGCGATCGCGCGGGCGAGCGCGATCGCGCCCGCGCGCCCGCCGCGCTCCGCCCAGTGCTCGCGCCGGCCCGAGAGCGCCCCGAGGACCCAGCCGCCGTTGCGGCCGGACGCGCCGAAGCCGGCCGTCTCGGCCTCGAGCACGACGACGTCGAGCGCGGGGTCGGCGCGCGCGAGCTCGTACGCGGTCCAGAGGCCGGTGTAGCCGGCGCCGACGATGCAGACGTCGGCCGAGCGGGAGCCGCCGAGCGGCGGCCGGATCGGCTCGTCGTCGAGCGCGGAGTGCCAGAACGAGACCATGGCCGACGGACGATACGGTCTCGCGATGCCCACCGCCGACGGCGCGATCATCGGCGCCCACGTCCGCACGCTCGACGACGAGCGGCCCACCGCGACCGCGATCGCCTGGCGCGGCGGCGCGATCGTCGCGGTCGGGGCCGACGACGAGGTCCGCCGCGCCTGCGGCGCGGGCACGGAGCTGATCGACGGGCGCGGCGCGACCGTCCTCCCCGGGCTGACCGACAGCCACATCCATCCGTTCTGGGGCACGCTCGCCACCCGCGGCGTCGACCTGCGCAGCGCCGCGACGCTCGACGAGGTCCGCGGCCGCCTGGCGGAGGAGCGGCGGCGCTGCGGCGACGGCGCGTGGGTGCTCGGCCACAGCGTCCGCTACGAGCCGTTCCACGCCGCCGGCATCCGCGCCGACGCGATCGAGGACGCGCTCGGCGACGCGCCCGCGCTGCTCAGCTTCTACGACGGCCACACCGCGCTCGCCAGCCGGCCGGCGCTCGCGCTCGCCGGCGTCGCGGGCGCGCGCAGCTTCCCGGAGCTCGCGGAGATCGTCTGCGACGCCGACGGGAGCCCGACCGGCGCGCTGCTCGAGAACGGCGCGATGGACCTCGTCCGCGCGGTCGTCCCCGCGTGGACGGAGGAGGAGGCGCTCGCCGCGTACGCGGCGACCCTGCGCGCGCTCAACCGCGTCGGCCTGACCGGCGCGCACGTGATGGTCGGCGATCCGGACCTGCTCGCGACCTGCGCGCGGCTCGAGGCGCGCGGCGACCTCACGCTGCGGCTGCTGGTGCCGATGCACCAGGCGCCGTCGATCACCGACGAGGAGGTCGCCGAGCGGCTGCCGCTCGCGGGCGAGCACGGCCGGCTGTGGCGCGCCGGGACGGCGAAGTTCTTCCTCGACGGCGTGCTCGACTCCGGCACCGCCTGGCTCGTCGACCCCGGGCCGGACGGTGCCAACGCGCACCCGTTCTGGCCCGACGTCGGCCGCTACGCGGAGCTGGTCCGCCGCTTCACGGCGGCGGGCTTCAGCGCGATCACCCACGCGGTCGGCGACGGCGCGGTGCGCGGCGCGCTCGACGCCTACGCCGCCGCCGGCCCGCCGCGCCGCGGGATGCACCGCGTCGAGCACATCGAGACGCTGCTCGACGCGGACCTGCCGCGGTTCGCGGCGCAGGACGTGGCGGCGTCGATGCAGCCGCTGCACATGGAGGGGCTGGACGACCCGGCGACGCCCAGCTCGTGGGTCGACGGGCTGTCCGCGGGCCGCTACGAGCGCGGCTTCCGGGCCGGCGACCTCGCCCGCGCCGGCGCGCTGATCCCGCTCGGCTCGGACTGGTTCGTGGCCGACTTCGACCCGCGCGTCGGGCTCGCGTGGGCCCAGCTCCGGCGCACGCCGGGCCGCCCCGACCTCGTCCCCTACCTGCCCGCGCAGGCGCTCGACGCCGGGACCGCGCTGCGCGGCTACACGACCGCGGCGGCGCGCGTCGCGGGCGACGAGGACGTCTGCGGGCGGCTGCGGCCCGGGCTGCGCGCCGACATCACGGTGCTCGGCGCGGATCCGCTCGCCGTCGCGCCGGACGACCTGCCGGACGTCCCCGTGCGCTGCACGGTGGTCGACGGCGACGTCGTGTTCGCCGCCTGACCCTGGGATTTCCCCTGCAGCCGCACCTCTGCGGCCGTGCGAGGGTTGTGGACTCGCGAGACGGAAACAACGCGCACCCCGCGCCGCACCGGCGCGATCCCAGCGCGAAAGGAGTGAGCAGGCTTGAAACGCAGGTCCTTCGCCGCGATCGCCGCGGCCGCCGTCACCCTGGCGGCCCCCGCGATCGCCGCCGCCGCCGAGCCGCCGGCCTATGTCGCCAACGGCAGCGCGGTCACCCCGATCGACACCGCCACCAGCGCGGCCGGAGGCGCGATCACCCTCAGCGGCGCCGCGACCGCCGTCGCGGTCACGCCGGACGGCAAGACCGCCCTCGTCGCGAACGGGGGCAGCGTGACCCCGGTCGACGTGGCGACCAACGCCGCGGCGGCCGCGATCGGCGGGTTCACCGCCCCGCAGTCGATCGCGATCACGCCCGACGGCAAGACCGCCTACGTCGCCGGCACCGGCACCGTGACGCCGGTCGACGTGTCCGCCCGCACCAAGGGCAACGACATCCCGGTCGCCGGTGCGCGCGCCGTCGCGATCACGCCGGACGGCAAGACCGCGTACGTCGCGACCGCGACCGGCGTGACCCCGATCGACGTCGCGACGAACGCCGCCGGCGCGGAGATCGCCGGCCTCGACGACGCCCGCGCGCTCGCCGTCACCCCCGACGGCACGACGCTGATGGTCGTGCGTGCCGGCGTGGTGACGCCCGTGACGGTCGCGTCGAACGCGCCCGGCGCGAACATCCCCGTCGGCACGAACCCGCAGGCGATCGCGATCACGCCGGACGGCAAGACCGCGTACGTCGCCAACACGGGCTCGAACAACGTCACCCCGATCGACGTCGCCGGCGCGGCGCCGAAGCCGGTCGTGAACGTCCCGGCCCCGACCGGGGTCGCCGTGACCCCCGATGGCAAGACGGCCTACGTCAGCGGCGGGAACAACGTCACGCCGATCGCGACCGCGACGAACACCGCGGGCAGCGCCGTCGCGCTGAGCGGCGCCGCGCGCGGCGTCGCCGTCGTGCCCGACCAGGCGCCGGTCGCCGCCTACACGTTCAAGCCCGCGGCCGCCGGCGCGGCCGTCCGGTTCGACGCGAAGACGACCGTCGTGAAGTACGGCGCGGTCGCCTCCTACGCGTGGGACTTCGGCGACGGCACCAAGGTGACGACGACGACGCCGACCGCGAGCCACGTCTACGCGCAGGTCGGCACCTACACCGCGAGCGTGACGGCGACGTCCTCGAACGGGACGTCGACCGCGAAGGTGTTCACGGGCCAGACCATGAGCCGCAACGGCGGCGGCGCGGCGACCGCGACCGCGCCGATCCAGGTCCCGGTCGAGCTCTGCAACGGCCGGATCCCGACGATCGTCGGCACGCCCGGCAACGACAAGCTGCAGGGCACCGGCGGGAACGACGTCATCGTCGGCCTCGGCGGCAACGACCGGATCGACGGCCAGGGCGGCGACGACCTGATCTGCGGCGGCGAGGGCAACGACACGCTCTACGGCAACGGCGGCCGCGACTACGTGATCGGCGGGAACGGCAACGACACGATCCGCGCCGGCCGCGAGGACGACCGCGTGCAGGGCAACGCCGGCACCGACACGCTCTACGGCGACCGCGACGACGACCGGATCCAGGGCGGCAAGGACGCCGACAAGATCCAGGGCAACGGCGGCGAGGACACGATCGACGGCGACGCGGGCGACGATCAGGCCCGGGGCGGCAAGGACGACGACAAGCTCCAGGGCAACGACGGGGACGACCGCCTCTACGGCGACCTCGGCGACGACCGGATCAACGGCGGCAAGGGCGACGACCGGCTCAACGGCGGGCCGGGCGACGACCTGCTGTCGGGCGACCAGGGCGACGACCGGCTCGAGGGCGGCAAGGACGACGACCGCCTCGACGGCGGCCCCGGCAAGGACACGCTGAAGGGCAACAAGGGCGTCGATCGCAAGATCGGCTAGCGCAGGGACAGCCGCGGCCGCTCCGTGCGGCCGCGGCTGACGCGCCCTGGTCCGGGGCATTAGGCTTCCCGCCTCGTGCCCGTCGACCTGATCGTCGCCACCCCCGCGTTCCTCGACCTGACCGTCGTCGGGCTCGACGCGCTGCCCATGCTCGGCGAGGAGCGCTTCGCGGGCGATCTCGTGCGGTCCCCCGGCGGCGGCGCGATCACCGCCTGCGCGGCGGCCCGGCTCGGCCTGAGCGCCGCGCTCGTGGCGCCGCTCGGCAGCGACCTCCCCGGCGAGTTCGTGCGCGGGGAGCTCGAGCGGGAGGGCGTGACCGTCCAGAGCTCGGGCGCCGCCCGGACGCCGCAGACGCTGGTCCTGCCGTGCGGCGAGGACCGGGCGATGATCACGGTCGACCCCGGCGCGCGCGCCCGCAGCGCCGACGTCACGGCGTTCATGCCCGCCGCCGCGGTCAGCGCCAACCTCGAGCAGCTCCACCTCCTGCCCGAAGACGTGCGCGTGTACCTGACGTGCGGCAACGACGACGCCCAGGCGTTCGCCGGCCGCCTGCCGGCGGACCTCGAGCGCGGGAGCGCGCTGTTCCTCGACGCCAAGGACGCCCCGCTGCTGACCGGGACCGACTCGCCCGACGCCGCGATCGCCGCGCTCGGCGCCGCGATCGCCACGGTCGTGATCACGCGCGGCTCGCAGCCCGCGATCGCGATCCTCGACGGCGAGCGGCTCGACTGCGAGAGCTTCGACGCCGGGACCGCCGTCGACCCGACCGGGGACCGCGACCTGATGGCCGCGGCCTACGCGTGGGCGGACCTGCGCGGCGCGGATCCCGGCACCGCGGTGGCGTGGGCGCGGCTCTACTCCGAGCTCGCGATGACCGTCCCGACCGCCACCGGCGGCGCGGTCGCGGAGGCGCGGCTGCTCGAGGAGGGCCTCAAGCGGGGGCTCGAGCCGCCGCCGCGAGCGCAGCCCCGATGACCGGCGCGTCGGCGCCGAGCGCGGCGGGCACGACCGGCAGCTCGCGCGCCTCCGGGTCGTAGACCGCGGCCCGGAGCGCCGCCTCGACGCGCGCGCGGTACCCGTCGTGCAGCCCGAGCCCGCCGCCGATCACCACGGCGCCCGGGTCGACCGCGTTGACGAGGGCGGCGAGCACGAGCCCGAGCCGCTGTGCCGCGTCGTCGACCAGCTCCGCGCAGGCCGGGTCGGCGAGCACCGCCTCGGCGCTCGGATGGCCGCTGCGGCGCGCGAGCGCGAGCCCGCTCGACCACTGCTCGACCAGCGGCGCGCCCGTCCCGATCGCGGCGCCGCGGACGCCCAGGAGCGGCTGCCCGTCGGCGATCAGGCAGTGGCTGATCCCCGTGCCGACGCTGACGTAGAGGAAGTCGCGCCCGCCGGCGCCGAAGCGCGCCTCGGCCAGCGCCGCCGCCCGCACGTCGGACTCGACGCGGTCGAAGGCGGAGAGGTCGGCGTCGCGCCAGTCGACGGTCTCCGCGCTGCGGACGCGCCCGGCGGGGTCGACGAGCTCGCAGACGGCGAGGCCGCGCGGCCCCTCCCCCAGCTCGCCCGCGAGCGCGACGCAGTCGGCGAGCACGGCCGCCGGCCCGCGCGCGGGCAGCGTCGGCGAGCGCCGCGCCGCCAGCACCGCGCCGGTGTCCGTGTCGACCCGCGCGGCGGCGATCTTCGTCCCGCCGACGTCGACGCCGACGGCCTCGCTCACAGCAGCCAGCTCGGCGCGACGCCGCAGATCGCGCGCGCGGTCGCCGCGCCCGCGTTGCGGTACTCATGGACGCTGCCCGCGGGCAGGTAGCACGCGTCGCGCGGCTCGAGCTCGAAGACCCGGACCGCGTCGTCGTGCCACGCGCGGACCCAGAGCGGGCCCTCGAGCGCCATCAGCACCTCGTCCCCGCCGTGCGCGTGCGGCGCGGCGACCTCGCCGGGGCCGAGCTCGAGCGTCGCGACGGTCAGGTGCTCCGTGCTGGCGAGCACGCCGCACAGCACGCCGAGGTCGCGGCGGTAGAGCACGTCCCCCGGCCGCACCACCCGCAGCCGCGCGTCGGCCGGCGCGGCCGGCGGCCAGTGCCCGAGCTGCGCGTCGTCGGCGTAGCGCGACTCCTCCAGGTACGGCTGGGCGCGCGCGTAGGCGCTCGACGCACCGGAGGCGGGCGGCGGCGCGAACAGCTCCAGCACGCGCAGCGGCTCCGGCCCGAGCGCGAACGCGTGGTGCCAGGTGTCGCGGCGGAAGAACACGCTCTCGCCGGTCCCCGCGCGCTGGACCTCTCCGGTCTGCGGATCGGCGATGACCATCGTGCCCTCGAGCACGTGCAGCACCTCGTCGGCGGCGAAGATCGTGCGGAAGTCCGGCGAGTGGCGGAAGCCGCCCCCGGGCGGGACCCCGAACAGCAGCATGTGGACCTTGTCGGTCGAGGCGTAGATCCAGTCGAACACCTCGCCGGCCTCCGGGTCGCCCCAGACGTGGCGGGTCACGTCGGCGCGGCGGATGTGCGCCGGACCGTCGAACACCGGCCGCGGCGAGGAGGACGGGAGCGGCGGCCGGTCGACCAGCGTCACAGCGCGCTCCGCGGGTCGTGCACCCGCTCGTTCGACCCCACGGCGCCGAGCCGCCCGAGGTCCGGCTCGGGGAAGTCCGAGCGGATCTCGCGCGCCTGCCCGTCGGCCCCCGCCGCCTGCGCGGCGAGCATGATCTCGAGCGCGTGGTAGGCCTGCTCGGGCCGCGTGACCGGCTCCGTGCCGGTCTCGATGCACTCGACCAGGTGGCGCAGCCCGTCGGTCCAGGGCCAGGTCGGGTCGGCCTCCGGATGGAGCTCCCACACGCCGGTGTCGTTGCGGAAGAGCTCGTAGCCCTCCGGCGCCCAGTCGTCGCCGAGCAGCTGCAGCACGCCGTGGGTCCCGTAGAGCTCGACCCCCGGCGAGCGGTAGCTCTGCATCGTGAAGCCGGTGGTGACGACCGCGAAGCGCGCGTCGCCGAAGTCGATCAGCACGTGCGCGTTGTCCTCCGCCCGCACCCGGATCGGCTCGCCGTCGACGACCCGCTCGGGGATCGCGACCCCGGTCATCGCGGTCACGCGCTTGGCCGGCCCGAAGAACCCGCACAGGCTCGTGACGTTGTAGACGCCGAGGTCGAACAGCGAGCCGCCGCCCGGCTCGTAGAACCAGCGGCTCCAGTCCGGGCCGGCCCAGCCGTAGCGGGCGCGGGCGGTCAGCAGCCCGCCGATCTCGCCCGCGCGGACGCGCGCGTGCATGGCCCGGTAGGTCGGCGAGAGCAGGATGTGCGGCGCGCAGATCAGATGCCCGGGCGCGTCCGCCGCCGTCGCGAGGACCTGCTCGGCCTCCTCCAGCGTGGTGGCGACCGGCTTCTCGACCAGCACGTGCTTGCCGGCCTCGAGCGCGGCGCGGGCGAGCCGGCCGTGCTCGGGCATGCTCGTGAGGATCAGGACGACGTCGACGTCGTCGGCGGTACAGACGGCGAGGTCCGACGGGACGTCGGGGCTGAGGCCGAGCCGCTCGCCGGCGGCGACGCGCTTGTCGGGGCTCGCGTCGTAGATCGCGGTCACCTCGACGCGGCCCTGGCCCTGCAGCCGCTCGATCAGGTTCATGTACGGCGTCCAGAAGACGCTGCCCAGCCCGACGACCCCCAGCCGGAGGCTCACGTCGCGCTCCGGGCGGTCTCGTAGTAGGCGTCGGTCCAGGTCGGCTTGTCGACGTCGTGCCCTGCGGCCTGCGCGAGGCCGGCCGAGAGCGCCGCGGACGCCGGCAGCGAGGTGATCATCGACATCAGGGCGCCGGCCGCGGTGCCGGGCGGGCGCAGCGTGCGCGCGCCGGCGGCGGCGCACAGGCGCACCGCCTCGTCGCCGAGCGGGTCGCCGGCGGGATCGAGCGAGACCATCAGATGGCCGGGCGCGAGGCCGAACATCGCCGACGTCGCGCCCTCGCGGGTCTCGACGCCCTCGGCCGGGATCCGGGTGACCTCCTTGAGCATCAGCGCCAGCTCCATCGCCGCGGCCCACGCCGCCCCGCCACCGGCGACGATCGCGGCCGGCGGCGTGCCGAGCCCCGGCAGCACCTCCTCCGCCCACGCCTCGGCTTCGGCGATCGCGGCCTCGATCGCGGCGACCGCGCCGTCCAGGAGCCGCTCGAGCCCCGCGTCGCCGGTCACCGCGGACCACAGCGCGAGCCCCGCGGAGTAGCCGCCGGCCAGCGCCTGGGTGTGCGTCACCGCGCGCTGATGGGCGACGGTCTGCAGCACGGTCGCGGTCGCCGCGGCGGCGAGCGAGGAGGACGCGTCGGCGGTGATCGCCACGCACGGCCGCGAGCCGGCGCCGCGCGCGATCTCGACCACGTCGCGGAACTCGCCGGACGAGGAGACCGCGAGGACGGCGTCGCCGTCGCGCCAGCGGAACCCGCCGCGCACCGCGACGCCGCACGGCACGGCGACGATCGGCGGGCCGTCCGACTCCGCCTCCAGCGAGGCGAGCCAGAGCGCGTGCGCCACGTAGTACGCGGCGCCGTTGCCGGTCGCGACGATCCGCCGCACGCCGTCGCCGCGGAGCAGCTCGGCGGCCTCGGCGACCCCCGCGCGGGCGTCGATGGTGGCGGCCAGCGGCCCCGGCATCTCGAGTACGTCAGCCCACAGGCCGGTGTCCTGGAACCCCATGGACCGGAACGTACCATGACCGACCAAAGCAGACCAAACGGCTTGACATGAGCGCAAACCTTGGAATAGTCCCGCGGCACATGCCGATCAGCGAGGCATCGCAGCCGCTCTATCTCGGGGTCTACCGCGAGATCGCGAGGGAGATCGAGAGCGGGGCGCTCCTGCCGGGCGACCGGCTCCCCTCCGAGCGCTGGCTGTGCGACGAGCTGGGCGTCAGCCGGGCGACCGTCCGGCGCGCGCTCGAGGAGCTGATCAGCGACGGGATGGTCGAGAGCCGCGGCCGCGGCTCGTTCGTGACCGGGGAGGCGCTCGTCGAGCCGCCGAACACGCTGATGGGGCTGAGCGAGCTCGGCCGCAGCCGCGGGCTGGAGGCGGGCGCCGACGTGCTGGAGGCGACGGTCCGCCCCGCCACGCTCGACGAGGCGGAGACGTTCATCATCGCGCCGGGCGCCGAGCTGTTCGAGCTGCGCCGCGTGCGCAAGCTCGACGGCCTCCCGATCTCGCTCGACCACAACCGCGTCCCGCTGCGCCTCGCGCCCGAGCTCGCGGACACCGACTTCACGACGGCCTCGCTGTACGACGTGCTCGACCGCGCAGGGCATCCGCCCGGCCGCGCGGACTACGAGCTCGAGGCCCGCTCCGCCGCGCTGGAGGAGGCGGAGCTGCTGGGACTGGCGCAGGGGGCGCCGGTCCTGTTCGCGACGACCGTCGCCATTGGCGCTGACGGCAGGATCGTCGACCTCGGACGCACCGTGTACCGCGCCGACCGCTATCGATTCCAAGCGACGCTGATGCGCCGCGCACACGTTCAACGAGAGGCAAGTCATGAGGAGACGTTCGCTATGCGGGGTGCTGCCGCTCCTGCTCGCGACCGCCGTCGCCGCGTGCGGCGGGACCCCGGGGGAGGACAAGCCCAACCAGCAGTCCGAGGGGACGCCGGCTGAGGCCGTCAAGACGGACGGGTTCGACAAGCTCGGCCCGGTCACGCTGAAGGTCATCTCCGGAGAGGGTTCCGGAGGACCGCGCGACGCGCTGAAGCAGCTGACCGCGCAGTTCGAGGAGAAGTACCCCAACGTCACGGTCGACCTGTCGTTCCGCGACACCGCGAGCTGGTTCAAACAGGCCAAGCTCGTCGCCGCGAGCGACAAGCCGCCGGACGTGTTCGCCGGCAACCAGGGCTACCAGGTCGACGGCGAGCTCGTGAAGGCGGGGCTGATCCTGCCGCTCGACGAGTACGCCAAGGCCTACGGCTGGGACAAGTCGTACACCCCCGAGACCCTGCAGCAGTTCGAGTGGACCGACGACGGGCAGACGTTCGGCGAGGGCACGCTGTGGGGCGTCGCCCAGTCCGGGCAGTCGACCGGCGTGTTCGCGAACAAGTCCAAGCTCGAGGCGGCGGGCGTCGACCCGGCGTCGATGAAGACGTTCGCCGACTTCGAGGCCGCGCTGCCGAAGCTCAAGGCCGCGCTCCCTGCCGACGAGCCCGTCATCGCGCTCGGCAACAAGGACCAGTACGGCGCGATCCACCTCTGGGGGATGATCCAGGGCGCCTACACGCCGGCCCAGGACATCCGCGACTGGATCTTCCAGAAGGACGGCGCCACGTTCGACTCGCCGGGCAACCTCGAGTCGCTGCAGAAGCTCAAGGAGTGGGCGGACAAGGGCTACATGGGCCGCGGTGACTCGTTCAACGCGCGCGGCGACTCGGAGGCCGCGATCGCGTTCGCCAAGGGCGAGGGCGCGGTCATCCTCGGCGGCAACTGGAACGCCGCCACGGTGAAGGACGGGCTGGGCGACGACGCCATGTTCTTCGACATGCCGCCCGGTGACAGCGGGAAGAAGGTTGCGATCGGCTCGGCGAGCCTCCCGATGCACATCTCGGCCAAGACGAAGCAGCCCGACCTCGCCGCGGCGTACCTCAACGCCATCACCGGCCCCGACGCGGGCCAGGCGCTCGTGGACACCCAGCAGGTCCCGGCCGCGACCAACGGCACCGCCGAGCCGACCGATCCGTTCGGCAAGGAGGTCCAGGAGGGCTGGGACCAGCTCGTCGCCGACGGCGGCCTGACGCTGTTCCCGGACTGGTCGTCGCCGACGATGCTCGCGACGATGGGGCAGTCGTTCCAGGAGATGCTGGCCGACCGCACGTCGCCCGAGGACGTGATCAGCCGCACCCAGGACGACTGGGAGAAGTACCACGAGGAACTCGCGGGGAACTGACCTCGTGCCGGACGAGCAGCAACGCCGGGTGCGCACGCGCGCACCCGGCGAGCCCCGGCGGGTGGCGTACCTCTACATCCTTCCCGCCTTCGTGTTCTACGCGCTGTTCGCGCTGGGGCCGCTGCTCTACACGTCGTACCTGTCGTTCTTCGACTGGGACGGCCTGACCGTCGGGGCGTGGACGGGCCTGGACAACTACAAGGAGCTCTGGGACGACCCCGGCATCCGGACGTCGTTCGTCCATTCGTTCGTGCTGATCATCTTCTACGCGTTGCTGCCCTGCTTCCTCGGGTTGGTGCTCGCGTCCCTGATCGCACACAGCCGCGTGCGCGGCGTCACCTTCTTCCGCGCCGTGCTGTTCCTGCCGCAGACGATCGCGACCGTCGTGATCGCGATCGCCTGGGTCTGGATCTACGCGCCGGACGGGCCGCTCAACGAGGCGCTGCGGGCCGTCGGGCTGGGGAGCCTGGCGCGCGGCTGGCTCGGCGACTTCGACTTCGCGCTGCCGGCGCTCGGTCTGGTCGGCAGCTGGGTGATGTTCGGTCTCTGCCTCGTGCTGTTCCTGGCCGGGATCCAGAAGATCCCGCTCTCGCTCTACGAGGCCGCGCGGATCGACGGCGCCGGCCGCGTGCGTGAGTTCTTCGCGGTCACGCTGCCCGGTCTCCGCGGCGAGCTCGCCGTGGCGCTCACGCTGACCACGATCATGGCCCTGCGGACCTTCGACCTGATCTACGTCTCGACCGCCGGAGGGCCGGGCACGCAGACCACCGTCCCGTCCGTGCTCGTCTACCAGAACGCGTTCGTGAACGGCAAGGTCGGGCTCGCGGCGGCGATCGCCGTCGTGCTCACCGCCCTCATCTTCGTGGTCGCGTTCGGGATCACGCGGATCGTCGACCGGGATCCGACCAAGTGACAGCCGCCCGCCGCGAGCAGCTGCTCAGCTACACCGTGCTGATCGTCTTCGCGATCATCGCGATCTACCCGATCCTCAGCATCGTGCTGCTGGCGTTGCACAAGCGCTCGGACCTGGTGACGGGGTTCTCGATCCCCGACACGCTGGACTTCGGCACGTTCAAGACCGCGTGGCAGGACGGTGCGCTCGGCCGCGGTCTCGTCAACAGCTTCATCGTCGCGGGGACGGTCACGATCGTCTCCGCCGTGCTCTCCACGCTGGCCGGGTATGCGTTCGGAGCGATGCGATTCCGCGGCTCGGACCTGCTCTTCTATGTCCTGCTGCTCGGGCTCATCTTCCCCTACGAGGCAACGGTCATCCCGCTCTACTACGTGTTCAAGGACGCCGGGCTGACCGACAGCCTGTGGGCGCTGATCCTCCCCCAGATCGGCCTCTCGGTCCCGTTCGGCACGTTCTGGATGCGCGCGTTCTTCCGCTCGACGCCGGGCTCGCTCGTCGAGGCGTCGCGGCTGGACGGCGCGACGAGCTTCGTGACGCTCTGGCGTGTGCTCCTCCCCCAGGCGTGGCCGGCGATCACGACGATGCTCGTGCTCGTCTTCATGTGGACCTGGAACGAGTTCCTGCTCGCGCTGATCATGATCCAGAGCGACAGCCTGCGGACCGCCCCGCTCGGGCTCGCGCTGTTCGCCGGCGCGAACCGCGGCTCGAACGACGTGACGCTGACCGCGGCGGCCGCGGTGATCGTCGCGCTGCCGGTCGTGATCGTCTACGTCTTCCTGCAGCGCAGCTTCATCCGCGGGATGTTCGCCGGGGCGGTGAAGGAGTGAGCCCGGTGCTGGCCGTCGACGGCGGCAACACGAAGACGCTCGCGGCGGTCGCGGCCCCGGACGGGCGGACGCTCGGCGCCGGCAAGGGCGGGATGTCGGACATCTACAACGCGCCGACCCCGGACGTCGCGATCGACGCGATGGCCTCCGCGGCGCGCGACGCGCTCGCCCGCGCGTCGCTGGCGCCCGATGCGCTCCGCGCGGCCGTGTTCAGCCTCGCCGGCGCGGACTGGCCGGAGGACTTCGCGCTGCTCCGGGGCGCGCTGCGCGAGCGGCTCGGGCTGCCGGTCGCGCCGCTCGTGGTCAACGACGCGATCGGCGCGCTGCGCGGCGGGTCGCCGGACTGGACCGGCGTCTCGGTCGTCAGCGGCACCTACAACGCGGTCGGCGCGCGCCACCCCGACGGCCGCGTGTTCCACCTCGGCTTCTGGCCCGACGGCGCCGGCGGGCGGCATCTCGCCAAGGCGGGGCTGCGGGCCGTCTACCACGAGGCGCTCCGCATGGGCCCGCCGACCGCGATCTCCCGGCGCGCGCTGACGCTCTTCGGCGCGCGCGACGCGATCGACCTGCTGCACGCGTTCACCCGCCGCGGCGGGCTCGAGGAGCACGAGGCCGACCGGCTCGCCCCGGCCGTGCTCGACGTCGCCGACGCGGGCGACGCGGTCGCGCAGACGATCGTCGCGCGGATGGGCTCGATCCTCGGCCGCCAGGCGCGCGCCTGCGCGGGCCAGCTCGACCTGCCGCTGGAGGGCACGCCGATCGTGCTCGCCGGCGGCGTCTTCGGCCATCCGACCGACCGGCTGGCGAACGCGACCATGGCCGAGCTGCCGGGCGCCGTCGCCGTCCGCCACCCGGCGCCGCCGATCGCCGGCGCGCTGCTGCTGGCGCTCGACCGCGCCGGCGTCAGCGTCGACGCCGCCACCGTGGTGGCCGGCCTCCCCTTCATCCCCGAACCGAGGAGCGCAGCATGGGCGGGATCGCCCTCACAGGCGTGAGCAAGGTCTTCCCGGGCGGCGTGGTCGCCGTGGACGACGTCGACCTGGAGATCGGCGACGGCGAGTTCATGGTCCTCGTCGGCCCGTCGGGCTGCGGCAAGTCCACGCTGCTGCGGATGATCGCCGGGCTCGAGGGCGTCTCGAGCGGCACGATCCGGATCGGCGACAAGGACGTGACCGAGGCGACGCCGCGCAGCCGCGACATCGCGATGGTCTTCCAGAACTACGCGCTCTACCCGCACATGCGCGTGTGGGACAACCTCGCCTTCGCGCTCAAGCTGCGGCGCACGCCGAAGCCGGCGATGCGCGAGCAGGTCGGCTCGGTCGCCGGCGTGCTGGGGCTGACCGAGCTCGTCGACCGCAAGCCGGGCGCGCTGTCGGGCGGCCAGCGCCAGCGCGTCGCGATCGGCCGCGCGATGGTGCGCGAGCCGCAGGCCTACCTGATGGACGAGCCGCTCTCGAACCTCGACGCGAAGCTGCGCGTCGGCATGCGCGCCGAGCTCGCGCGGCTGCACGACCGGCTCGGCACGACGACCGTCTACGTCACCCACGACCAGGTCGAGGCGATGACGCTCGGCGACCGCGTCGCCGTGCTGCGCGACGGGACGATCCAGCAGTGCGACACGCCCGAGGCGCTGTTCGAGCGGCCGGCGAACCTGTTCGTCGCGGCGTTCATGGGCTCGCCGCCGATGAACCTCGTCGAGGGCGAGGTGCGCGAGGGCCGGTTGAAGATGGCCGGGATCGAGCTCCCCCTGCCCGAGGGCGTGCGGCACGAGGGCGCGGTGATCGCCGGCGTGCGGCCGTCGGACCTGCAGCCGGCGCGGCGACGGGGGGCGGCCCCGTCCTGCGCGCGCAGCTCGAGGTGGTCGAGCGGCTCGGCAGCGAGAGCCACGTGATCTTCCCGGTCGACGCGCAGCGCCCGCGCGGCGAGGCGGCCGCGGCGGCCGACGAGGCGACGGAGGACGGCGACGCGACGCTGCTGGCGGACGACGACCGCGCGCGCTTCACCGCGGTCGTGCCCGGCCGCACGCGGCTCAGCGCCGGCGACGTGCTCGAGCTCGCGATCGCGCCCGACGAGGTCCAGCTGTTCGATCCGGAGTCCGGCGCCGCCCTACGCTGAGTCGCCGGGCTCCTCGAGCGCCGCGCGCAGGAAGCGGTCGGGCGCGTCGAGGAACGCGCGCGTGAACCGGACGGCCTCGAGGTCGTCGTACGCGCGCTCGCACACGCCGTCCGCGTCGAGCTCGTAGATCCGCGCGCCCGGGCAGGCGAGCAGGACCGGCGAGTGGGTGGCGACGAGGAACTGCGCGCCGGCCGCGGCGGCGCGGACCATGATCGCGAGCAGCGCGAGCGCCCCGCTCACCGACAGCGCGGCCTCGGGCTCGTCGAGCACGTAGAGGCTCGAGCCGCCGAAGCGGTTCGCGGCGAGCGCGAGGAACGACTGGCCGTGCGACTGCCCGTGCAGCGGGACGTCGCCGTAGAGCGAGAGGTCGGGCGCGAACGTCGAGCCGCCGTCGATGAACTGCGCGATGTTGAAGAAGCTCTCCGCGCGCAGGAAGTAGCCGTTGCGGGGCTTGCGCGTGCCGAGCACCGGAGTCCAGCGCACCGCCCATGACCGGGCGCGCGACCGGCGGCAGCTCGCCGGGCCGCTCGAGCTCGCCGCCCTCGGCGGCGAAGCCCATCGCCTCGGCGACCGCCTCGGTGATCGTCGACTTGCCCGTGCCGTTGTCGCCCGCGAGGAGCGTGACCGGCGCGTCGAGCCGCAGGTCCTCGATCGCCGCGACGGCGGGGACGTCGTAGGGGAAGCCGTCGCCCCACCGGTCCGCGTCGCGCTCGAACCCGAGGATGTACGGGCCGCGGCCGAAGCGGCGGACGTCACGGCGGCGCGGCACGCGACGAGCCTAGAGCAGCGTCGCGAGCGTCTCGGCCGGCGCCTCGGTCCAGCGCTCGTCGAGCGCCTCGCCCTGCTCCCACGCGGATCGCAGCGCGCGCTCCCAGGTCAGGACGCGCGCGATCGTCGCGACGCGGCGGGCCAGCTCCGCCTCCTCCCGCAGCGCGTGCCGGTCGCCGAACCCGTCGAGGTACGGGCCCGGGTCCGCGTCGAGCATGTCGGGGACCAGCAGCGTCGCGAACGGGTGCGCGACGACGGCGTCGCCCCAGTCGAAGAAGCGGCCGTCGCCGAGCACGTTCCAGCGGTGCAGGTCGTTGTGGTCGAGGCTGGGTGCGCGTTCGCCGAGCCGCGCGCACCAGTCGCCAAACGCCGGCTCGAGCGCGGCGGCGCGCGCGACGATCTCGCGGTCGCCCGGGCGATCCGCGCGCGCCGCGATCGCGGCCACCGCCTCGAGCGCCTCGCGGAACCGCGCCGGCATGATCGCGGGGCGCATGTCGGGGACGCCGAGCGCGAGCAGCTCGCCGGCGTGCGCGGCGAGCCCGCGCTGGAGCGCGCCGTAGCGCGCGAGCGCGGCGTCGAACCGGTCCGCGGGCAGCGGCTCGCCGCCGTCGGGCAGGAGCAGCCAGCCGCGCTCGGGGTCGGCCGCGATCGGCGTCAGCACCGCATCCGGCGCCAGGCGGGCGAGCAGGGGCACCAGCCCGGCCTCGAACGCCGTCGCCGGCCCGGCCGCCTTGAACCAGACGTCGCCGCCCGCGGTCGGCGCCCGGATCAGCGTCGACCACGGGCGCACCCTGGTCTGCTCCGCGGCGCCGGTGCGCTCGCGGCCGGCGGCCGCGAGCTGCTCGTCGAGCCACGCCGTCGCGCCGGCGATCCACGCCGGCGACGACCAGGCGGCGACGCCGTGCTCCGTGTCCATCGGCCCGGTCAGGCCGGGACGAGCCGCGCGGGCAGGTGCTGCGCGTGGGCGGCGGCCATCTCCGCGTAGAGCCGCTCGGCCATGTCGATCGAGCGCACGAGCGGATGGGCGGCGAGCGCGCGGACGGCGTCGTGCGCGTCGCCCGACCAGGCGGCGTCGGCCGCGGCCTGCTGGTACTCGCCGAGCGCCTCCACCAGGCCGCGCAGGTGCGCCGGCAGGCCGGGCATGTCGAGCGGGCGGATGCCCTGCGCGTCGCACACGCCGAGCGTCTCGACGACGAGCGTGTCCGGGAAGCCCGGGGATCGAGCCCTGGTTCGGCACGTTGACCGGCAGCGTCTCGCCGCGGTCGTTGAAGACCGCGTCCATGCAGTCGATCGCGAGCTCGAGCTCGTTGATGCCGCCGCGCGAGCGGCCCGGGTCGAGCGCCGGCCGGTCGCTGCGCGCCTGCTCGACGTAGTGGTCCCAGTAGCCGGGGACCCAGCTGAGGATGTCCTCCGCGCGCGTGGTCGGCTTGCTCGTCAGCTCGCCGAGGACCTCGTCCTCGAAGTAGTAGTACTGGAAGTACTCGCTCGGCAGCGCGCCCATCACGGACGCGAGCCGCAGCATCCGGCGGGTCTGCGGGCGCAGCTCGGGGTCCTCGGCGCGGCGCTCGTACGCGGCCTGGACCAGCGGGAGCAGGTCGGCGCCGTCGTACTGCGCGCGGACGCTCCACGAGCCGTGGTTGAGCCCGACGCTCGCGACGTCGAGCTTCGCGGGATCGAGCCCGGCGGCCTCGGCGATCTCCTCCGGGAAGACGATCGGCCCCTCGCAGAGCGAGACGAACGGGATGTCGGAGTGGTCGCAGACGGCCTGCGCGACGAGGTTGACCGGGTTCGTGTAGTTGAAGATCCGCGCCGCCGGGGCGACGCGCCTCGAGGTCCTCGAGGATCCCCTTCATGACGTGGATCGAGCGCAGCGCCATGAAGAAGCCGCCCGGCCCCTGCGTCTCCTGGCCGATGACGCCGTGCGAGAGCGGGATCCGCTCGTCGAGCACGCGCGCCTCGAAGCCGCCGGGGCGGTAGGAGGTGAGGACGGCGTCGACGGCGTCGAGGCCGGCGCGGCGGTCGGTCGTGGCCGTCACGGTGAGGTCGAGGCCCTTCGCGGTGGCCATCCGCTGGGCGAGCTCGCGGATCAGCTCGAGCCGCTCCGCGTCGAGGTCGATCAGCACGATCTCCGAGCCCGCGAAGTTCTCGCCCTGCTCGATGAAGCTCGCCATCGTGCCCGCTCCGCGGGTCGACCCGCCGCCGACGTAGGCGATCTTCAGTCGTGCCATCTGCTCCTCCAGCGTGCTCGGGTCGTCAAGTCTGTGCCATCTTCCAGACTACGACATGATCGGTCAAGACCAAAGCCGGACCGAAGCAGACCAACTGCGCCCGGTCGCCGGCATCGTGCTCGACGTCGACGGCACGCTGCTCGATCCGGAGCACCGCCTCTCCCCCGCGAACGTCGCCGCCGTGGCGCGCGCCCGCGCCGCCGGCCTGCACGTGCTGCTCGCCTCCGGCCGCAGCGCGCGGGCGCTCGAGGCGGTCGTCGGAGCGCTCGGGCTCGCCGGCCCGCTGATCGCCTTCAACGGCGCGCTCACCTACCGGGCGGCGGACGGCGCGATCGAGGCGCTGGACGGCACGACGCTCGACCAGGACGTCGCCGCGGACGTGCTGCGGCTCGCCCGCGCGCACGGGATCGAGGCCGGCTGGTTCGAGCTCGACGGCTGGCGGGTGCGCACGATCGGGCTGGGCGCGATCGAGGAGGCGATGCTGACCGACGAGCCGCCGACCGAGTCGCCGGACCTGCCCGACGGCGCCGCGGCGCCGTACAAGCTGATGTGCATCGCGGTCACCGCGGAGGAGACCGCCGCGCTGCACGCGCTGCGCGACCGGCTCCCGGACACGGTCGCGGCATCGTTCTCGCATCCGCGCTACCTCGAGATCACCGCGCCCGGGATCGACAAGGCGCAGGCGGTCCGCGCAGCGGCCGCGCGGCTCGGGCTCGCGCCGTCCGACCTCGCGGCGATCGGCGACGCCGAGAACGACATCGCGATGCTGCGCGAGGCGGGCGTCGGGATCGCCATGGGCAACGCGACGGAGGCGGTGCTGGCCGCGGCCGCGCACCGCACGGCGGCGAACGACCGCGACGGCGTCGCCCGGGCGATCGACGCGCTGCTCGCCGCGCGATAATCGGGCCCCACCCCCCGACGGAAGGACCGCATGGCGGAGAAGCGGAGCAGCACGCGGCGGCGGCGCACGCCGCCGTTCCCCGACCGGATCTTCGCGCTCGCCTCGCCGCGCTCGATCGGCGGGCGCTCGCTGTTCGACCCCGGCGTGGTCGCCGAGGCGAGCACCGTGGCCGCGTTCGCCTCCGCCGACGACGTCGTCGCCCGCGCGGTCGACCTGCTCGCCGGCGCCGGCTTCGAGGTGCTCCAGTCGACGTCGCTGATGATCAACATCGCCGGGCCGCGCGAGCTGTTCGAGGAGGCCTTCGCGACCTCGCTGGTGGCCGAGGAGCGGACCGTCATCAAGGGCGGCGGCGAGGAGGCCGAGGCGACGTTCTTCGACACGCCCGAGACCGACGTCCGCGGGCTGGTGAGCACGGACGGCACGCGCTTCGAGGCCGTGCTCGAGGGCGTCGCGATCGAGGAGCCGACGTTCCCGACCGCGACGGCGATGCCGCCGTCGGTCCCCTACTTCCACCTCGACGTGCCGGCGGGCGTGGCGATGGCGTGCAACGCGTCGGCGGCGCATCGCGCCGGTACGACCGGCACCGGCGTCACGGTGGCGATGGTCGACACGGGCTGGGCGCGCCAGCCCTGGTTCACCGCGCACGGCTACCGGATCGACCCGGTCGTGCTCGGGCCCGGCACGGCCGACGCGGGCAGCGACGCGAACGGCCACGGGACCGGCGAGTCGGCGAACGTGTTCGCGACCGCGCCCGACTGCACGCTCAAGCCCGTCAAGGCCGCGACCGCGTCGGGCGCCCTGGTCAACATGACCGCCGCGTTCAACGCCGCCGTCGCGCTCGGCCCCGACATCATCTCCAACAGCTGGAGCGCCGACATCCGCTCCGGCCCGCTCAGCGCCGCCGACCAGGCGCGCGCGGCGGCGGTCTCCGCCGCGTGGGCGGCCGGGATCGTCGTCGTCTTCGCGGCCGGCAACGGGCACTGGGGCTTCCCGGGCCAGCACCCGGACGTGATCAGCGTCGGCGGCGTCGCGATCGACCAGGCGGGCGCGCTCCGCGCGTCGGACTACGCGAGCGGGTTCGACTCGCAGATCTACCCCGGGCGCCGGGTGCCGGACGTGTCCGGGCTCGTCGGGCTCCTCCCCCGGGCCGAGCTGATCATGCTGCCGATCCCGCCGGGCTGCGCGATCGACCGCGACCTCGCCGGCGGCACGTTCCCGGAGGGCGACGAGACCGCGCCCGACGACGGCTGGGCGGTGTTCAGCGGGACGTCGGCGGCCTGCCCGCAGGTCGCAGGCGTCTGCGCGCTGATCCTCCAGGCCTGCCCGCGGCTGGGCCCGGCGGAGGTCCGCGAGCTGCTGACGACCACCGCGCGCGACGTCACCACCGGGACGAACCACCCGAACTTCGGCAACGAGGCCGTGCCCGGTCCCGACAACGCGACCGGCGCCGGCCTCGTCGACGCGCAGAAGGCGGTGCTGCTGGCGAAGCTGCGCTGCAGCACGACGCCGGCCGGCCCGGGCCCGCTCGGGCCGGAGGACGTCGCGATGATCGAGCGCCTGATGCTGGGCGGGACGTGAGCGACACGCTCGTGGCGACGGTGGTCATGCGGCCGGCCTCCGGCCGCTCGCTGGAGGACGCCCCGCCGATCACGGCCGAGTCGCTCGAGGCGCTGCGGCCGGATCCGGAGGCGGTCGACGCGGTCGCGCGCGCGCTGCGCGAGGCCGGGTTCGAGGTCGGGCCGCTCGTCGGCATCGCGATGGCGGTGAGCGGCCCCCGCGCGGCGTTCGAGGCGTACTTCGGCACCGGAGTGGAGACCGCCGCCGCGGGCGGCTGGAGCGCGCAGGGCGCGCGCGAGCTGCCCGTCCCGGCCGCGCTCGCCGACCGCGTCCACGCGGTCACGTTCGAGCCGCCCGCCGAGCCGGTCGTCTGACGCCGCGCCGCCCGTGCCGGCGCACGCCGTGCGCCATCATCCGCGGCATGGCCTCGCACCCGGTCCGCGATCACTGCCTCGCGCCGGGCCGTGAGGCCGAGGCGGAGCTCGGCGCGGGCGGGTACGGGCGGATGTTCCCGGACCTCCCGCCGCTGCGCGACGGCGAGGACTTCTTCCGCGCGCGCGGGCGCGAGGCGGTCGCGGGAGCCGCATCCCCGTTCGTCGACCGCGACCCGTCCGGCGCCACGACCGACGCGCAGGGCGCCGCCGGCTGGCCGGTGTTCGCGCAGTTCCTCGCGCACGACCTGACGGCCGACCGCAGCGCCCTCGCGTCGCGCGCCGACGTCGGCAGCCTGCGCAACGCGCGCGTCGCGCGGCTCGACCTCGAGTGCGTCTACGGCCTCGGCCCGGCGGGCCAGCCGTACCTGGTCGAGCGCGACGACCCGGCCCGGATGCTGCTCGGGCGCGACGGCGCGGACCTGCCCCGCAACGCCGAGGGCGTCGCGCTGATCGGCGACCCGCGCAACGACGTCCACCTCCCGATCAGCCAGCTCCACGTCGCGTTCCTGCGCGCGCACAACCGCTTCGCCGACCGCCTGCGCGAGGACGGCTCCGACGACGTCTTCGAGGAGGCGCGGCGCGCGCTGCGCTGGCACCTGCAGTGGATCGTGCTGCACGACTACCTGCCGCGGCTCGTCGGCGAGGAGCTCGCCGCCGGAGCCCGCGACGGCGGCCGGCGCTGGTTCCACCCGACCGACCCGCCGTCGCTGCCGGTCGAGTTCGCCGACGGCGCCTTCCGCTACGGCCACAGCCAGGTCCGCAACGCCTACCGGCTGCGGCCGGGCGGCGAGCCGCTGGCGCTGTTCCCCGACCTGATCGGCTTCCGGCCCGTGCCCGCCGAGCACGAGATCGACTGGGGCCAGCTGTTCGACCTGCCCGGCCGGCCGCCCGCGCCGCAGCGCGCCAAGGCGATCGACGGCCGGCTCGTCCCGGCGCTGGTCCGGCTGCCGGCCCAGATCACCGGGGAGGTCCGCGAGGCGGAGTTCCGCTCGCTCGCCGTGCGCGATCTGCAGCGCGGGCTGGCCACCGGGCTGCCGTCCGGCGAGGCCGTCGCGGCCGCGCTCGGCGTCGAGCCGCTGACGCGCGCCGAGGTCGGCGTCGCCGGCTGGGAATGGGAGACGCCGCTCTGGTACTACGTCCTCAAGGAGGCCGAGCTGCGCGCCGGCGGCGAGCGGCTCGGGCCGGTGGGCGGCACGATCGTGGCCGAGGTCCTGGCCGGGATCATCGACCACGACCCGACCTCGTACCGCGCCGTCGACCCGGGCTGGCGGCCGACGATCGCCGGCCCCGGCGCGGACGCGGGGCTCGGCGACCTGCTCGTCTTCGCCGCCGGCTAGCCGAGCGGGGCGAGCAGCTTCTTCTTGCCCTCGAACGCGAACAGCAGCAGGTCGACCATCCGGAACGTGGTCGAGTTCGGCCCGAAGCTGGGCCGGAACGCCGTGTCGCGCACGATCGAGTGGCTGCTGCCCTCCATGGCGCGGTGGAACGTCTCGGCGAGGATCCGCCCGCCGACGCCGCGCATCCGCCCGTCGTTGAGCTCGGCCTCGCGCAGCACGTAGAACCACAGCGGCGTGCTCTTCGCCAGCCCGTCGCGCTGCGTCGCGGTCAGGCCGTCGAGCTCCGCGCCGTTCTTGCCGTTGCGGATCTGCGCCTTCGTCAGCGCGCGCACGTTGACGCCGCGGTCCTTGAGGAACGCGGTCATGCCCTGCCCGGTCGCGAGCCGGACCATCTGCGCGCGCGCGAGGTTGCGGAAGGCGAGGTTGGCGGTGATCGTGCCCTCGTCCGCGGCCCGGCCGCCGAACGACCCCTTCGGCAGGAAGCGCAGCGGGTTGGTCAGCGACGTGTCGATCCGCATCGCGTGGTTGAGGCCGCCCGGCGCGGCCAGGTTCGCCTTCCCCGCCTCGCCCGCGAAGTCGTAGAGCCGGCGGAAGTCGGCGATCCAGTTGCTCGGCAGCCGCGGGAACCCGCCGAGCGAGCCCGACGTGCCGCTGAAGTCGAACAGGAAGAACAGCGCGCCGGCGGTGCCCGGGAAGCGCTTGTTCCAGTTGTAGTCACGCCGGATCATGCTGTGCCCGAGCCGGAACGCGGCGACCGAGAACTCGATCGGCATCGTCGGCACGTCGGTCGGGACGGCGTTGCGCTCGAACGCCTTGCGGCCGTTCGTGAACACGTCGTCGAGGATCCGCTCCTCGCAGATCCGCGGCAGGTAGTCGTGGCGCAGCATCCACTGGTAGTGCTTGACCGCCAGCTCGCGCGCCTTGGCGAAGCGCTGCCCGGCCGGGACCGAGGCCGGCAGCGTGTCGACGATCCGGTTGTGGAAGCGGGCCATCGCCAGATGCGTCTGGGCGACGGCCAGGTTCTCGTCGTTGCGTGGGTCGGGGATGATCGCCCGGCGCTTGGCCTTCTGCGTCGAGCCCTCCCCGCGCGGCAGGTCGTGGCCCTCGAAGGCGGGGTCCGGGTCGATCGCCGCCGTCCTGCCCAGCTTGAGGTGGCGGTCGTCGGCGTAGAACTTCTCCGACGCGGGATCGGCCGGGCCGGCGCCGTAGAGCGAGTCGAGGTCGAGCGTCGGCGAACGCGCCTGCAGCAGGTCGGCCGGCGACACGTGCTGGCCGAGCGTGACCTGCGTGCGGTCGAACGTCAGGTCGTGGTCGACGAACTGGCCGAGGTACGTGTAGCCGGCCGGGACCGGGCCCGTCCCGCCGCCGCCCGCGGTCATCGCCAGCGCGATCTTCTTCCGGTTCGCCTCGCCCAGCGCGCGCCCGCGCGGGCCCATGCGCGAGAACCGGAACGGCGGCGCCGCGGCCGCGAACGCGAGCGTCCTCCCGCCCACGCTCTCGGTCAGCAGTCCTTCGCCGATGACGTAGTAGCTCTCCGAGCCGTGCGTCTCCACCGTCGCCTCCTTGGGGGGTCGATCGACCCTCCCACGTCCGGCCGCCGGCCGTCAAACCCGTGCGAGGATGCCCGGGTGGACGCGGCCGCCCTGCACACCTGGTGCCTGCGCATGCCGGGGGCGGTGGAGGAGTTCCCGTTCTCGCCCGGGACCTCGGTGTTCAAGGTCGGCGGGAAGATCTTCGCCATCGCCGCGCTGGACCGCACGCCCCTCGAGGTGAGCGTCAAGTGCGAGCCGGACCTCGCCGTCGCGCTGCGCGACAGCTATCCCGCGATCCGCCCCGGCTACCACCTGGACAAGCGCCACTGGAACACGATCGCGGTGGCCGGCCTGCCCGGCCGGCTCGTGCGCGACCTGGTCGAGGACTCCTACGACCTGATCGTCAGCGCCCTCCCGCAGCGGCTCCGCGACGAGCTGGGGTGGGCGCCGGAGTAGCGTGGGAGCGATGAGAGCGCCGATCCAGCTGGACCTGCACCTGCCGAACTTCAACTACCCCGGGGTCGGGCCGGAGGCGGTCTTCGACAAGCTCGTCGCCATCGCCAGGACGGCCGAGGGCGCGGGCTTCACATCCGTCACGCTGATGGACCACTACCACCAGATCCCGCCCGTCGGGCCGCCCGAGAACTGGATGTTCGAGGGCAACACGATGCTCGCCGGGCTCGCCGCCCGCACCGACACGATCGCGCTCGGCCTGCTGGTCGGCGGGGTCACCTACCGCAACCCCGCGCAGCACGCGAAGATCACCACGACGCTCGACGTCATCTCGGGCGGCCGCGCGATCCACGGCATCGGCGCGGGCTGGTTCGAGGCCGAGCACGACGCCTACGGGTACGCGTTCCCGCCGCTCAAGGAGCGCTTCGAGCGGCTCGAGGACCACCTGCGGATCGCGCGCGCGATGTTCACCGAGGAGCGCGCGACGGTCGCGGGCGACCGCCTCTCGGTCACGGGCGCCTACAACAACCCCAAGCCGCTGCGCGGCGACATCCCGATCCTCGTCGGCGGCAGCGGGGAGCGCAAGACGCTGCGGATGGTCGCTCAGTACGCCGACGGCTGCAACCTGTTCGGCGACGCCGAGCGGGCGCGGCACCTGCTCGGCGTCCTGGGCCGTCACTGCGAGACGCTCGGGCGCGACCCGGCGGAGATCACCAAGACGTCGATGCTCACACTCGCGATCGCCGAGACGGAGGCGGGCGTCCGCGCCAAGCTCGACGCGATGCGCGAGGCGGGGCTGCCCGAGGACCGGATCGCGAACACGACCGCGGGCACGCCGGAGCAGATCGCCGAGCGCGCGCAGGCGTTCCGCGACGTCGGGATCGAGGGGCTGACGTTCTCGATGGCCGACGTCCACGACCTCGAGGCGATCGAGCTGGCGGGCCTGACGCTCGCCCCGCTCTTCACCGGCTGAGGCTCAAGTCCCGGGCCGGAGTTGCCGATGAACCCCCGATGGGGGAAGAGCCGCACCACGTCGCGCTGCGCCGGCGCTCGTTCGGGCTGCTCGCCGCCGCCGCGCCCGCGCTGACCCGCGCGCACGCCTTCGAGATCGAGGCGGCCGTCGACGCCGGCGACTTCCGCGACGCGCTCGACCGCCTCGTCGCCTGCCTCTCCGAGGCGGGCGCACCGGTCGGCCACCGGACGCTGGCCATGATCGACGCGCTCGCCGACGCGCTCGGGCTGACCGAGTCGATCGCCGGCGGCCGCGCCCGGCTCGCCCGCTAGAGCGTCCGCTCCGTCGGATCCCAGCCGTCCGGCAGCGCCGCGAC
Source organism: uncultured Solirubrobacteraceae bacterium (assembly GCA_963791405.1). Lineage (GTDB taxonomy): Bacteria > Actinomycetota > Thermoleophilia > Solirubrobacterales > Solirubrobacteraceae > DASQMT01. The sequence continues at coordinate 184,438 of CAWBSJ010000021.1, forward strand.
CGGGTCGAACCCGCTGTCGACGCCGGCGAACGCGCCGCGCTCGGCGGACGCCGCGGTGGCGAGCATCGCGTCGAGCACGTGGAGCGCGAGCCGCCCCGTGGCGCGATGGCGGCCGCCCGCCCGGATCGCCCGGGCCATGTCGACCGCGCCGATCCCGCGCCCGCCCTCGACCCCGGTCGCAGGGATCCGCTCCGGCTCGGCATCCGCCCGCTCGATCACGACGGTCCCGCCGAACCGGTTCGGGTCGGGCGCGACGATCGTCGCCTCGGTGCCCGCGATCTCGACCACGCCCGTCCGCCGCAGCGGGGAGTCGAAGCTGAACGTCGCCTGCGCGACGCCGCCGCCGGCGAAGTCGTAGAGAGCGGCGACGTACGTCGGCACCGCGACCGCGATCTCCGCGCCGGCGCGCGGGCCGGTGCCGATGACCCGCGTCGGGCCGGCGGACGCGCCGCGCGCCGCCACCCGCCGGACGGCGCCGAACGTCTGGCACAGCGCCGTGAGGTAGTACGGGCCCATGTCGAACAGGGGACCGGCGCCCGCGAGGTAGAGGAAGTCCGGGTTCGGGTGCCAGCGGTGCGGGCCGGCGTACTGCATCACCGCCGCGGCGGTCAGCGGCGTGCCGATCGCGCCAGCCCCGATCAGCCGCCGCACGGTCTGCAGGCCGGGCCCGAGGAACGTGTCGGGCGCGCTGCCGAGCAGCAGCCCCGCGGCGTCCGCGCGCGCGACGAGCGCCGCGGCCGACGCCAGGTCCGCCGTGATCGGCTTCTCGTTCCAGACGTGCTTGCCCGCCGCCAGCGCCGCCTCCGCCACCTCGGCGTGCGCGGCCGGGACGGTCAGGTTGACCACGAGCTCCACGCCCGGGTCGGCGAGCAGCCGCTCGACGCTCCCCCACGCCGGCACGCCGAACTTCTCCGCCTGGCCCCGCGCGGCGTCGGGGCGGAGGTCGGCCACGACCCGCACGTCGAGGTCGGGGAACGCCCGCATGTTGGGGAGGTACTGCTCGCTGATCGTGCCGGCGCCGATCACGCCGACGCCGACCGGCCCGTTCCCGCTCATCCGGCCAGCACCGTCAGGTAGCGGTGTCCTGCCGCGATCCCGTCGAACACGTCGCCGGCGTAGTCGTCGAACTCGAGCACCGCGAGCTCGGCCGCGGTCGCGGCGGCCATGATCGCCGGGAACGGCATCGCGCCGCTGCCCGCCGGGAGCTGCGCGGCGGTGTCACGGTCGATCGGCCCGTCCTTGACGTGGAGCAGCCGGACGCGGTCCCCGAGCCGGCCCAGCAGAGCGGGGACGTCCTGGCCGCCGACCGCTGCCCAGTAGGTGTCGAGCTCGAGCAGCACGTCCGGTCCCGCCCGGTCAGCGAAGGCCTCGAGCGCCGTCCGGCCGTCCGGCAGCAGCGCCAGCTCCCAGTCGTGGTTGTGGTAGCCGATCCGCAGGCCCCGCGCCGTCGCCGGTTCCAGCGCCGCGGCGACGGCGTCGGCCGCCGCGTGCACGCCGGCCTCCGAGGTCCATTGCTCGCGCGGGCTGAACGGGTGGATCACCGTCTCGACGCCGGCGGTCGCCGCGCCGTCGAGCACGCGGCCGAGCGCGGCCGCGTCGGTGAGCTGCGCGTGCGCGCTCGGCGCGGACAGGCCCGCGGCGGCCAGCGCAGCGCGGAGCCCCTCGGGATCGCCCGTGACGTCGAACGGCTCGACGTGGCGCACCCCGATCCCGGCCAGCCGGTCGAGTGCCGCCGGCAGATCCGCGGCGACCTGGTCGCGGATCGAGTAGAGCTGGACGGACAGGACCGGCATCGCCGGTGATCATGCCCGTTAACGAAGGAGACCGCCGCGGGGGGAACGCGGCGGTCTCGTGAAGCACATGCCCGGGGCTGCTGGGGAGGAGGGAAGAGCGGGACCTGGGGCAGGGCGGGTGAGGAATCCCATCCGTGGGATATGTGTTGGGTTCGTGAGCAGCATGCTCCCGGACGCCGCCGGGGCCCGACATACGGGCGGCAGGCGGAAGGCGGTGCGGACAGCCGCACCCCTGCGCGATGATGCCCGGATGAGCGACGAGAGATGGATCGTGCCCTTCGACCGCGGCGGCCGCGAGATGCGCGAGCTGCTCGGCGGGAAGGGCGCGAACGTGGCCGAGATGACGCGCGTGCTGGGCGCGGACCGGGTGCCGACCGGGTTCACCATCACGACCGAGGCCTGCGTCTCCTACATGGAGCGCGACCGGACGTTCCCCGACGGGCTCGAGGACGAGGTCGCGGCCGCGCTCGCGGCGCTGGAGGAGCGCGCCGGCAAGCGGCTCGGCGACGCCGGCGACCCGCTGCTGGTCTCGGTCCGCTCCGGCGCGCGCGAGTCGATGCCGGGGATGATGGACACGGTCCTGAACCTCGGGCTCAACGACGCGTCGGTCGAGGGGCTGGCCGCGCGGACGGAGAACCCCCGCTTCGCCTGGGACGCCTACCGCCGCTTCGTCCAGATGTTCGCGAACGTCTGCCGCGGGATCCCCGGCGAGCGGCTCGAGGCCGCGATCGCCGAGCGCAAGCGGTCCGCCGGCGTGACCGACGACGTCGAGCTCGGCGAGGCCGACCTGCGCGGGCTGGTCGACGACTTCAAGGCGATCTTCACCGAGCAGACCGGCGAGCGGTTCCCGCAGGACCCGGCCGATCAGCTGGCCCAGGCGATCCGCGCGGTGTTCGACTCGTGGGTCGGCAAGCGCGCGGCGACCTACCGCCGGATCAACCACATCCCCGACGACTGGGGCACGGCCTGCAACGTGCAGCAGATGGTCTTCGGCAACAAGGGCGACACGTCGTGCTCGGGCGTCGCGTTCAGCCGCGACGAGGTGACCGGCGCGCCCGAGCCGTCGGGCGACTTCCTCGTCAACGCGCAGGGCGAGGACGTGGTCTCCGGCGTCCGCACCCCGCGCGACCTCGCGCAGATGGCCGAGGTGATGCCGGACGCGCACGCCGAGCTGCTGCGGATCCTGCGCACGCTCGAGGCGCACTACCTCGACATGCAGGACACGGAGTTCACCGTCGAGGAGGGGCGCCTGTACATGCTGCAGACGCGCAACGCCAAGCGCCCGGCGCAGGCCGCGGTCCGCTTCGCGGTCGACGCGGTCGCGGAGGGGCTGCTCGACGAGCGCCGCGCGCTGACCACGATCGACGCCGCCAGCCTCGACGCGCTGCTGCACCCGACCTTCGATCCGCACGCCGCGTTCAATGTGCTCGCCACCGGCGTCGCCGCCTCGCCGGGCGCCGCCAAGGGCCAGATCGTCTTCACGCCCGACGACGCGGTCGACTGGGCCCAGCGCGGCCGCGCCGTCGTGCTCGTCCGCCCGTTCACCGAGGCCGACGACGTCCACGGCTTCTTCGCCGCCCAGGGGATCCTGACCGCCGAGGGCGGCAAGGCCAGCCATGCCGCGCTCGTCGCGCGCGGGATGGGGAAGCCGTGCGTCGCCGGCGCCTCCGCGTTGCGGATCGACCTCGAGACGCGCGAGCTGCGCGTCGGCGACACGGTCCTGCGCGAGGGCGACCTGATCGCGATCGACGGGTCGACCGGCCGCGTGACGGCCGACGACGTCCCGCTCTCCGAGCCCGACGTCGACCCGAACCTCGACCGGGTCCTCACCTGGGCCGACGCGCACCGCCGGCTCGGCGTTCGCGCGAACGCCGACACGCCGGAGGACGCACGCAAGGCGCGCGAGTTCGGCGCCGAGGGGATCGGCCTGTGCCGGACCGAGCACATGTTCATGGCCGCCGACCGCCAGCCGAAGATGCAGGCGATGATCATGGCCGAGGACGGCGAGCACCGCCGCGCCGCGCTCGCCGAGCTGCTGCCGCTGCAGACCGAGGACTTCGAGGGCCTGTTCGAGGCGATGGCGGGCCTGCCGGTGACGATCCGGCTGCTCGACCCGCCGCTGCACGAGTTCCTCCCCAACGGCGAGGACCTCGCGGTCGAGCTCGAGCGCGCCCGCCACGAGCGGCCCGGCGACGTGCGCCGGCTCGAGCGCACGCTCGACCGCGTGCGCCAGCTCGAGGAGACCAACCCGATGCTCGGCACCCGCGGCGCCCGGCTCGGGATCATCGCGCCCGAGATCTACGACGTGCAGGTCGAGGCGATCATCGCCGCCGCGCGGGCCGTGCGCGAGCGCACCGGCGACACCCCGCTCGTCGAGATCATGCTCCCGCTCGTCGCCTACGAGCAGGAGGTCGCGATCCTGCGCGCGCGCGTCGAGCACGTCATCGCCGAGATGCGCGCCGAGGACCTCCGGCCGCTGATCGGGACGATGATCGAGCTGCCGCGCGCGTGCTTCATCGCCGACCGGATCGCCCGCGAGGCCGACTTCTTCAGCTTCGGCACCAACGACCTCACCCAGACCTCGCTCGGCCTCTCCCGCGACGACGTCGAATCGGGCTTCCTCACCCACTACCTCGAGCAGCGGATCCTCGACCGCTCCCCGTTCGAGACGATCGACGGGCCGGGCGTCGGCTGGCTCGTCCGGCTCGGCGCGTGGGTCGGGCGCGAGGCCAAGCCCTCGCTCAAGCTCGGGATCTGCGGCGAGCACGGCGGCGACCCGGACTCGATCGCGTTCTTCGACATGGCCGGCCTGGACTACGTGTCCTGCTCGCCCTACCGTGTCCCGATCGCCCGTCTCGCCGCCGCGCAGGCCGCGATCGCGCGGTAACCCCGGGGTGCCGTCGTAACAGCGGAGGGCGGTAGGTAACGCCCTACCGTTGGTCGATGAGACGCTCGCCGTTCCTCGCCGCCTGCGCCGCGGCGATCGCCATCGCGGGCTGCGGCGGAGGCGACGACGGCTCGTCGTCCTCGTCCGGCACGCCCGCGCAGTCGGAGTCCGACAACCCGACCGAGCAGCTGTTCGCGGGCAGCGCGACGGCCAACCTCAAGGACCCGGCGGACGGGAAGAAGGGCGGCACGCTCACGGTGCTCTCGGCCAGCGACGTCGACTGGCTCGACCCGGGCAAGACGTACTACGTGTACGCGATCGGCATCGTCAACGCGCTGCACCGGGGGCTCTATTCCTACCGGCCCGACGACGCGAGCAAGCCGGTCCCGGACCTCGCCGGGTCGGAGCCGCAGGTCGCCCCCGACGGCAAGACGGTCACCGTGAAGCTGCGCAAGGGCGTGATGTTCTCCGACCCGGTCGACCGCGAGGTCACCTCGGCGGACGTGAAGTACGCGATCGAGCGCGCGTTCACCGCAGCGGTGTCCAACGGCTATGTCCAGACCTACTTCGGCGATCTCGTCGGCGCACCGTCGGCGCCCGGCGACTACAAGCCGATCTCCGGCATCCGGACGCCCGACGACCAGACGATCGTCTTCAAGCTCGACAAGGGCACCGGCGCCGCGCTGGCCGGTGCGCTGGCGATGCCGATCTCCGTCCCCGTGCCGAAGGAGTTCGCGCGCCGCTTCGACCGGGAGGTGCCGTCGACCTACGGCGAGCAGCATGCCGTCTACACCGGTCCCTACAAGGTCGAGGGCGACGCGCAGGGCGATGTGACCGGGTTCCAGCCCGGACGCGAGCTCAACCTCGAGCGCAACCCGCAGTACGCCGACGTGGGCGACTTCCGGCCCGCGTTCCTCGACCGCATCGAGTTCCGCGCCGGCAACGACGACACCGCCGTCGCGACGAAGCGCATCCTCTCCGGCGAGAGCATGGCCTCGGGCAACAGCCCACCGCCCGCGCGGCAGCTCGAGCGGCTGCTGAAGTCGAACAAGACCGAGCTCTCGGTCGTGCCGGGCGGTGGCTGGCGAGCGGTCTCGCTCGACACCTCGCGCCCGCCGTTCGACGACCTCGACGTGCGCAAGGCGGTCATCGCCGGCTTCGACCGCACGGCGCTGCGCCAGCAGCGCGGCGGCGAGGCGCTCGGCCCGATCGCGCAGCATTGGATCCCGCCGGGCATGGCCGGCTTCGAGGAGTCCGGCGGCGCCGCGGGCTGGCCCGAGTTCGACTGGATGCAGAAGCCGGAGGGCGACCGCGCGCTGGCGGCGAAGTACTTCAAGGCGGCCGGCTTCGCGTCGGGGAAGTACGAGGGCGACGAGACGCTGCTGATCGTGTCCGACAACGCCGACCCCGACAAGTCGATCGCGGAGATCGTCGAGCGCCAGCTCAACGAGCTGGGCTTCAAGACGAAGCTGCGGCAGGTCACGCGCGACACGATGCTGACCAGCTTCTGCCAGGTGCCGCAAGTCGGAGACGAGCGTCTGCTCCGGGTTCGGCTGGGCGCAGGACTTCGCCGACCCGCAGACCGTGCTGGACCCGACGTTCAACGGCGAGAACATCCTGCAGGTCTCGAACTCGAACTGGTCCGAGCTCGACGACAAGACGGTGAACGCGGCGATCGACAAGGCGAAGCCGGTCGTCGACCCCGGCGAGCGAGCCGACGCGTGGGCCGCGGTGAACAAGCAGATCGTGGCGCAGGCCCCGGCGATCCCGTACATGTGGGACTACCAGTCGGTCGTCGCGTCGCCGAACGTGCGCGGCGTGCAGAACGGCTACTCGACGACCTGGGACTGGAACTTCACGTCCCTGCGGTGAGGAGCTGATCCGCCGGGGCGTCGTCGTCGGTCAGCACGGCGGCGTCCCCGGCGAACCGCGCGACGGCGGCGCGGCCGAGCGTGCGCGCGCCGCGCGCGCTCGACGCGACGCGGCGCGGGCAGCGGTCGCGGCGACGCGATCAGCACGAGGTTGCCGCCGGCGGGTCCGGGCCGCGCGACGAGCCGGACGTCGGCGAAGACGTCGAGCAGCGTCGCGGCCTCGGCGCGCACGAGATCGAGGTCGCCGAAGTCGATCACGTTGAGCAGGTAGACCCCGTCCGGGCGGAGCACGCGCCGGACGTCGGCGGCGAACTCGCGCGTGGCGAGGTGCCACGGGACCGAGCGCCCGCCGAACGCGTCGCCGACCACGAGGTCGGCCGAGGCGGCGGGCTCGCCGCGCAGCGTCACCCGCGCGTCCCCGACCTCGACCCGCAGGTCCGGGCCGGTGCGGAGCCCGAGCTCGGCGCGCGCCAGGTCGACGAGCTGCCGGTCGACCTCGAGCACGCGCGAGCGCGAGCCCGGCCGGGTGGCGGCGAGGTAGCGCGGGAGCGTGAACCCGCCGCCGCCGACGAAGACCGCGTCGACCGGGTCGCCGGGCGCGCCCAGCGCGTCGATCGCATCCCCCATCCAGCGCGTGTAGGCGAACTCGAGGTGCCGCGGGTCGTCCAGGTCGACGTACGAGTGGCGCAGGTCGTCGAGCACGAGCGTGCGGCCCGCCGGCCGGTCCGGGTCGGCGACGACGTTCGCGCAGAAGTAGACGCTCTCGGTCTGGCAGCGCGAGCCCGACACGGCGGCGACCGCGGCGAGCAGCGCCGCGGCCCCGGCGACGGCCAGCGCGGTGCCGCCCGGCAGCGCGCGGAACAGCAGCCCGACCGCGAGCCCGGCGAGCACGAGCAGCGCGCCGACGCCGATCACCGTGGCGCGGACGGGCAGCAGCGGGACGAGCACGAAGCCGGTCGCGAACGTGCCCGCCAGGGCGCCCGCCGTCGCCCAGCCGGAGAGCCGGCCGACGACCGTCCCGCTCGCGGCGAGGTCGCCGAGCTCGAGCTTGACGACGACCGGCGTCACGGCGCTGAGCACGGTCGCGGCCGGCAGCAGCGCGAACAGGGCGAGCGCCATCGCGCTCGCCGTGCCCGAGCCCTCGAACGCCTCCCCCAGCGCGCGCACGAGCGGGACGGTCAGCAGCGCGAGCAGCCCGCCGCCGGCGAGCAGCAGCGCGAGCAGCGGCCGCGCCGGGACGCGGTCGGCCGCGCGCCCGCCGGCCGCGGCGCCGATCGCGATCCCGGCGAGGACGACGCCGATGATCGTCGTGTACGTCTCGAGCGTCAGCCCGACGTAGGGCGCGAGCAGCCGCACGCCGAGGATCTCGAGCACGAGCACGGCGCCGCTGGCGACGAAGACGAGCAGCGGCGCGAGCCCGCGCGGGAGCACGGTCAGCGCCCCAGCTGCGCGACCGCGTCGACGACCAGGTCCCAGAAGCGCGCGACGTCGAGCTCGGTCGCCACGCGGGCGTTCGGCGCATGCCCGAGCCGCCCGTCGAGGTCGACGACGGTGGCGCCGCGCGTCCAGCGGCCCTCGGTCTCGATCGCGACGAACGCGTCCACGGTCGCCACCACGCCGGGCGCCGCCACGAGCGCGACCGCGCACGGGTCGTGGACCGGCGGGGCCGGGAAGCCGAACAGCGTGCGGTAGGTGTCGGCGAAGAACGCGAGCCAGCCGGCGACGGCGTCCGACAGCGGGCTGCCGAGGGCGGCGAGCCGCGCGATCACCTCCGCGGTCGCGAGCGCCTGGTGGGTCAGGTTGAGGCCGACCATCGTGAACGGCACGCCGCTCCCCAGCACCGCGGCGGCCGCCTCCGGATCCGCCCACGCGTTGAACTCGGCGTACGGCGCGCGGTTGCCGCGCTCCGTCGAGCCGCCCATCCAGACGACCTCGCGGACGCCGGCGAGGTCGGCGCGCTCGAACGCCGCGGCGACGTTCGTCAGCGGACCGGTCGCGAACAGCGTCAGCGGCTCGGGCGCCGCGGCGATCGTGTCGGCGATCAGCTGCGCCCCGGGCCGCGGGTCGAGCGCGACGTCCGGCTCGGGGAGCACCGCGCCGTCGAGCGCGCTCTCCCCGTGGATGTCGGTCGCGACCTCGAGCGCCACGCCCGGGCGGGCCCGCCGCCCCCTGCGCGACCGGCACGTCGCGGATCCCGGCCAGCGTGCAGACCGCGAGCGCGTTGTGGGTGACGCGGTCGATCTCGCCGTTGCCCGCGACGGTGCTGACGGCCCGCAGGTCGAGCGCGGGGTGCGCCGCGGCGAGCAGCAGCGCGATCGCGTCGTCGTGCCCCGGGTCGCAGTCGAGCAGGCAGGGTGCGGGCATCCCGGCACGGTAGCCGCTCAGTCCGACGGGGACGAGTGCCTCCTCCGCCGCCTGCCGCGACGTGAACAGCGCGAACAGGTCGGACACGCCGGTGAGCTCGAACACGCGCCGGATCGGGCCGTGCGGGCAGACCAGCACGAGGTCGCGGTCCGCGCGGGCGAGCAGCGCCCGCGCGTGGACGAGGACGGCGATCGTGCTGGAGTCGAGGAACTCGACGTCGCCCAGGTCGACCACCAGCGCGCCGGCGGTGAGGCGCACGACGTCGTCGAGCGTGTCGGTCAGCTGCGGGGCGGTGGCCACGTCGAGCTCCCCGTGCAGGCGGACCCCCGGCACGGCGCCGAGCGGCGCATCCTCGATGGCGAACTCCGTGGGCAGCGGCATGCCGGCGACCCTAGGCCGCGTCGCGGGAACCGGAAGCCGCGCCGTCGGGGCGCCGACGTCCGCGTGCGGACGTGACGCCTGCGGGTAGGCACACCCGTATGCCGCCCGCGAGCGTGAGCCTCGTCGATGCCGATCCCGACCTGGGCGACCTGCTCGACCCGGGTGAGCTCGAGCGCGCGCGGCACGAGGCGCTCGCCCGCGTGCTGCGCCTCTCGACCGGCGAGTGGGACGCCGCCGCGGCGCTCGAGGTCGACTCGCACCACCGCGGGTTCATGATCGTCGACGGGCTCATGAGCCGGACCGTCGACGTGCTCGGCCGGCGCTGCTGCGAGCTGATCGGCCACGGCGACGTGATGCGGCCGTGGCAGTGGGACGACGAGGGCTCGCACGTGCGCGCCGAGGTCGGCTGGATGGTGCTCGAGCCCGCCCGGCTCGCGGTGCTCGACCACGGGCTCGTGAAGCGGATCGTCCCGTGGCCGCAGCTCGGCGTCGAGCTGTTCAACCGCGGCACGCGGCGCGCCCACCACCTCGCCGTCGCGCTCGCGATCGCCTACCACCAGCGCGTCGACGACCGGCTGCTGCTGATGCTCTGGCACCTGGCCGAGCGCTGGGGCCGGGTGCACCCGGACGGCGTGGTCGTCCCGCTCCCGCTCAACCACCAGCGGCTCGCCGACCTGATCGGCGCGCACCGCCCCAGCGTCACCACCGCGATGGGCGAGCTGACGCGCGCCGGGCACGGTCAGCCGCCGCGACGACGGCGACTGGGTCCTGCACGGGGCGCCGCCCGAGAAGCTGCGCCACCACCGCCTGGCGGCGGCGCTCTAGGACGCCGGGACGGCGTCCTCGTCGAGCGCGGGGAGCCCGTCGATGCTCGCGGTGTTGTGCTCGGCGCGGTAGGCGGCGAACGCCTCCTCCCCGCCGGTCCGCAGCCGCTTCTGCGCCCACAGGTCCGAGTGCTCGCGCTCGCCCTCGTAGGACAGCAGCGGGACGCCGTAGCCGCAGCTGTCGGCGATCCGCTCGACGTGCACCACCACGAGCGACCGCCGGCTCGCGTCGACGGCCGGCTCCGCGAACCCGCCCGCGGCGAGCAGCGCGTCGAACCGCGGCTCGCCCGGGAGGACGACCTCGCCGCGGCCGTGCAGGCGGAGGATCCGCGGCGGGCCCTCGAACGCGCAGAACATGACGACGATGCGGCCGTTCTCGCGCAGGTGGGCGATCGTCTCCGCGCCGCTGCCGATGATGTCGAGGTAGGCCACGGTGTCGTCGCCGAGCACGCGCAGCGATCCGATCGGGCCCTTGGGCGAGACGTTGATGTGGCCGTCGGCGGCGAGCGGCGCCGTCCCGACGAAGAACATCGACTGGCGCGCGATCCAGGCGCGCAGGTGATCGTCGATCCGATCGAAGACCTTGGCCATGCGCCCGAAGCTAGCAAGCGGGCCGCGCGGCGCGGCTCAGCGGCTGCTCTCGAGGAACGCGATCACGGCGAGCACGCGCCGGTGGTCGTCGTCGGTCGCGTTGATGTCGAGCTTCGCGAGGATGCTCTTGACGTGCTTCTCGACCGTCCCGCCGGCGAGCCACAGCCGCCGCGCGATCCCCGCGTTCGAGCGTCCCTCGGCCATCAGCGCGAGCACCTCGCGCTCGCGCGGCGTCAGCTCGCCGAGCGGGTCGGACCGCCGCTGCTGGGCGAACAGCTCCGCCACGAGCCCGGGATCGACGACCGAGCCGCCGGAGGCGACCCGCTGGAGCGCGCCCATGAACTCGTCCACGTCCATGACGCGGCTCTTGAGCAGGTAGCCGACCCCGCCGCCGCCGCTGATCAGCTCGGTCGCCTGCTCGAGCTCCGTGTAGGCCGACAGCACGAGCACCCCGACGCCGGGCAGCGCGCGGCGGATCTCGAGCGCCGCCTCGAGCCCCTCGGTGGTGTGGGTCGGCGGCATCCGGATGTCGACGATCGCGACGTCCGGCGTGTGCATCCGCGTGTACGCCAGGAGCTGCGACGCGTCGCCCGCGGCGCCGACGACCTCGAAGCCGTGGCGCTCCAGCAGGCTGACGAGGCCTTCGCGGAGGAGCACGTCGTCGTCCGCGACGACCAGGCGCTGCCGGCTCATGGGGTCGCGAGTGTTCAGCGCCACGGCCACGAAGTCAACGGGTAGCCTTCTCGGCGTGCGACCGCACTGGGGCGGGACCCGGCGACGACTGGCCGTCGTCGAGCAGGAGCGGGGAGCGCTCGCGGAGGCGCAGCGCGCGTTCCGGCGCGTCGCCGCGTTCGTCGCGCAGGACCCGCCGCCGGACGAGATCTTCGCGACCGTCACGCGCGAGCTCGGCGAGCTGCTCGGCGCCGACATCGCGCACCTGCACCGGGTCGAGGGCGAGCGCCGCTGGACCGTCGCCGGCGCCTGGGGGCCGAACGGCCACCTCCCGCTCGGCCTGGAGTGGACCGACGACGGCGGCCTGCTCGAGCGCACGCTCGTCGCGGGCGGGCACACGCTCCGGATCGACGACTACGAGATCGCGATGCTCTCGATCGCGCCCGAGCTGCGGCGGCTCGGCGCGCGCTCCTCGGCCGGCGCCCCGATCACCGTCGAGGGCCGCGTGTGGGGCATGGTCGCCGCCTGCTCGTGCGGCGAGCCGCTCGCGCGCGAGATCGAGCCCCGCCTGATCGAGTTCGCGGAGCTGGTCGGCAGCGCCGTGGCCAGCGCCGAGAGCCGGCTCGCGCTGAGCCGGCTGGCCGAGGCCCAGGCCGCGCTGCGCCGCGTGGCCACGCTCGTGGCGCGCGAGTCGCGCCCCGACGAGGTGTTCGCCGCCGTGGCGGAGGAGGCGCGCGGCCTGATCGGCGCCGAGATCACCACGATGCTGCACTTCGAGGAGCCGGGGAGCGCGACGCTCGTGGCCGGCTCCGGCGCGCCCTACAGCGAGCTGCCGAAGGGCTCGCGCGTCCCGACCGGGCCGGGCACGATCGGCGCGCTCGTCCGCGCCAGCGGCCGCGTCGAGCGGCTCGAGCGCTTCGACCCCGACGCCGGCGCGCTGGCCGCCTACCTGCACCGGATCGGGATCAGCTCCGCCGTCGGCGCGCCGATCGCCGTCCAGGGGCGTCCGTGGGGCATGCTGCTCGCCGGCGCCTCCGAGCCGCTCCCGGCGCGCACCGAGGCGCGGCTCGCCGAGTTCGCCGAGCTCGCGGCGGTCGCCGTCGCGAACGCCGAGTCGCGCGCCGAGCTCGCCGGCTCGCGCGCGCGGATCGTCACCGCCGCCGACGAGGCGCGCCGGCGGATCGAGCGCGACCTGCACGACGGGATCCAGCAGCGGCTCGTCTCGCTCGGGCTCGAGCTGCGCGCCGCGCAGTTCGCGATCGACGACCGCCCGCGCGAGGCGCAGCGCCGGATCGACGCCGTCGCCGGCGGCCTCACCCGCACGATCGACGACCTGCGCGAGATCTCGCGCGGGATCCACCCCGCGTCGCTCGCCGGCGGCCTCGCGTCCGCGCTCAAGGCGCTCGCGCGGCGCTCGCCCGTCCCCGTCGAGCTCGACGTCGGCGCCGTCGACCCCGTCGCCGAGCCCGCGCAGGTCGCGATCTACTACGTCGTCTCCGAGGCGCTCACGAACGCCTCGAAGCACGCGCACGCGTCGGTCGTCCGCGTCACGGCGTCGCGCGCGGACGGGCTGATCCGGGTCGCGGTGACCGACGACGGCATCGGGGGCGCCGACCCGCAGCGCGGCTCCGGCCTGATCGGGCTGAGCGACCGCGTCGGCGCGATCGGCGGGACGCTCGCGATCGAGAGCCGCGCCGGGCGCGGCACCGCGATCGTCGCGGAGCTGCCGGCCGGCTAGCGCAGCGCGACGGGGACCGGCTCGTCGAGGAGAGCTACGGCCGGTCCCCGTGCGCAACGCCCGGCGGGCGCACATCTCGTCCACTTCAGCGCTCCCGGGTCCGGGGGGGCGTCGCCGACCATGGTCCTCGCCCCCACCCGCCGCGTCTGCCCCGCGCGCGGGCATCCCGCATGGGGGCTAGCGGGGTGCGGCGGCCGCCGCCTCCGCCGTGCCCGTGGCGGTAGAACGGGATCGGCTCGGGCGCCAGCGGCGTGTTCCCGAGGATCAGGTCGGCGGCCTTCTCGGCGGTCATCATCGTCGGCGCGTAGATGTTGCCGTTGGTCACGTAGGGGAACACCGACGCGTCGACGACGCGCAGCCCGCGCAGCCCGTGGACGCGCATCGTGCGCGGGTCGACGACCGCGTCCGCGCCGGTCCCCAGCTTCGCGGTGCACGACGGGTGCAGCGCCGTCTCGGCGTCGCGCGCGACCCAGTCGAGGATCTCGGCGTCGGACTCGACCGCCGGGGCCGGGCGAGAGCTCGCCGCCGCTGAACGGGCGCGAACGCGGGCGCGCCGAGGATCCGCCGCGTGACGCGGATCGCCTCGACCCACTCGCGCCGGTCCTGGTCGGTCGAGAGGTAGTTGAAGCGCAGCGCCGGCTTGCGCCGCGGGTCCTTCGAGACGATCTTGCAGGTCCCGCGCGCGTCGGAGTACATCGGGCCGACGTGGACCTGGTAGCCGTGGCCGCCGCCGCCCTCGGGCAGCGTCCCGTCGTAGCGCACCGCGATCGGGAGGAAGTGGTACATCAGGTTCGGGTAGGCGACGTCGTCGTTGGAGCGCGACGAAGCCGCCCGCCTCGAAGTGGTTCGTGGCGCCCGGGCCGCTCTTGCGCAGCAGCCACTCCAGCCCGACCTTCGGCCGCGCGGACATGCGGAAGTGCGGCGCCATCGTCACCGGCTGCGTGGCCGCGTGCTGGACGTAGACCTCGAGGTGGTCCTGGAGGTTCTCCCCCACGCCGGGCAGGTCGGCGTGGACCTTGATGCCGAGCGCGCGCAGCTCGTCGGCCGCGCCGACCCCCGAGAGCTGGAGCAGCTGCGGCGAGTTGAACGCGCCGCCGCACAGGATCACCTCGCCGGCGTCGATCCGCCGCGTCCCGCGGCCGCTGCGCCGCGCGACGTCGACGCCGACCGCGCGCCCGTCCTCGATCCGGATCCGGGTCACGGGCGCGTGCGTGACGACGTCCAGGTTGGGCCGGCCGATCACCGGATGCAGGTACGCGCGCGCGGCCGACAGCCGGCGCCCGCGGTGCACGTTGCGGTCGAACTTCGCGAAGCCCTCCTGGCGGAAGCCGTTGACGTCCTCGGTCAGCGGATAGCCGGCCTCCTGGACGGCGGCGAAGAACGCGTCGAAGAGCGGCCCGCGCGCCGGGCCGCGCTCGAGCACGAGCGGCCCGTCGTGCCCGCGGAACGGGTCGTCCGCCGCGGCCGCGAGGCACGTCTCCATCCGCTTGAAGTACGGCAGGCAGTGCGCGTGGTCCCACGTCTCCATCCCGGGGTCCGACGCCCAGCGCTCGAAGTCCAGCGGGTTGCCGCGCTGGAAGATCATCCCGTTGATCGAGCTCGACCCCCCGAGCAGCTTCCCGCGCGCGTGGAAGATGCGCCGGTCGTGCATGTGCGGCTCGGGCTCGGACTCGTAGCGCCAGTCGTAGAAGCGGCTCCCGATCGGGAACGCGAGCGCCGCCGGCATGTGGACGAAGACGTCCCACGGCGGGTCGCCGCGCCCGGCCTCGAGCACGAGCACGCGGTGCGCCGGATCGGCCGACAGCCGGTTGGCGAGCGCGCAGCCCGCGGACCCTCCGCCGACGATCACGAAGTCGTACCGGGAGCGCGCCACGGGTGTGATATATCACACGTCGTGAGCGTCCTCCGCGTACCGGAGTCGGCCGGCATCGTGATCATCGGCGGCGGCGTCGCGGGCGCCTCGGTCGCCTACCACCTCGCGCAGCTCGGACGCGACGACGTCGTGCTCGTCGACCAGGGCCCGCTGTGGGAGACCGGCGGCTCGACCTCGCACGCGCCCGGGCTCGTGTTCCAGCACAACCCGTCGCGCACGATGACGCGGTTCGCGCAGGAGACGGTCGAGCTGTTCAGCGAGCTCGGCTGCTTCCACGGCGTCGGCGGGATCGAGGTCGCCGCGACGCCGGAGCGCTGGGAGGAGCTGCACCGGCGCTACGGGCGCGCGCAGTCCTTCGGCCTGCCCGCCGCGCTGCTCGAGCCCGGGCAGGTGCAGGCGCTCGTGCCGCTGATCGACCCGGAGCGGATCCTCGGCGGCCTGCACACGCCGACCGACGGGATCGCCAAGGCGCTGCGCGCGGCCGAGGCGATGGCGACCGCCGCCGGCGTCGACGCGCTACGGCGGCTGCGAGGTCACCGGCTTCGACGTCGAGCGCGGCGCGGTCCGCGCCGTCCACACCACGCTCGGGACGATCCGGACGACGGCGGTCGTGCTGGCCGCGGGGATCTGGGGGCCGAAGGTCGCGCGGCTGGCGGGCGTGCGGCTGCCGCTCGTCCCCGTCCTGCACCAGTACGCGGTGACCGAGCCGCTGCCCGAGCTGGCCGGCGAGACGCGCGAGGTCGTGCACCCGATCCTCCGCCACCAGGACGCCGACCTCTACTTCCGCCAGGTCGGCGACGCCTACGGGATCGGCAACTACGACCACGAGCCGCGGCTCGTCGAGCCGTGGGAGATCGCCGCCCCCGGCGGCCCGGGCCAGCCGTCGATGCTGCCGTTCACGCCGGAGGACTTCGCGCGCGCCGCGGCCGAGACCGGCCGGCTGCTGCCCGCCGTCGGCCGGGCGCCGCTGGCGCGCAGCTTCGACGGGCTGATGTCGTTCACGCCCGACGGGATGCCGCTGATCGGCGAGGCCGCCGCCGCCCGCGGGCTGTGGCTGTGCGAGGCGATCTGGGTCACGCACGCCGGCGGCGCCGGCCGCGCGCTCGCCGAGCTGATCGTGCGCGGCGACGTCCGCACCGACCTGCACGAGTGCGACCCGCAGCGCTTCGACACGCACGGGCTGAGCCGCGACCTACGCGCAGCTGCGCGGCGCGCAGCAGTACCGCGAGGTCTACGACGTGCTGCACCCGCGCCAGCAGCAGGAGCAGGTCCGGCTGCTGCGCCGGACGCCGCTGCACCCGCGCCAGCTCGAGCTCGGCGCGCACTGCTTCGAGAGCGCCGGCTGGGAGCGGCCGCAGTGGTTCGCGGCCAACGCGGAGCTCGATCCCGGCGACGTGCTCCCGCGCCACGACTGGCCGGCGCGCGACTGGTCGCCGATCGCCGCCGGCGAGCACCGCGCCTGCCGCGAGCGGGTCGGCCTGTTCGACCTGACGCCGTTCACGAAGGTCGAGGTCCGCGGCCCGGGCGCGCTCGCCTTCCTCCAGGGCCTCGCGGCGAACGACGTCGACCGCCCGGTCGGGACGATCGTCTACACCGCGATGTGCGCGCCGCGCGGCGGGATCATGTGCGACCTCACGATCACGCGCACCGGCGCCGGAGACGTTCCTCGTCGTCACGGGCGGCGCGGTCGGGCGCCACGACATCGCGTGGATGACGCGCCACCTGCCGTGGGACGGCTCCGTGCAGCTCGAGGACAAGACGTCCGGGCTGTGCACGATCGGCGTCTGGGGCCCGCGGGCGCGCGACCTCGTCGCCGGGCTCGCCGACGCCGACGTGTCCGACGCGGCGTTCCCGTACATGACCGCGCAGGACCTCCACCTCGGCCCCGTCCCGGTGCGGATGCTGCGGATCTCCTACGTCGGCGAGCTCGGCTGGGAGATCTACGCGCCGACGGAGTTCGGGCTCGCGCTGTGGGACCTGCTGTGGCAGGCCGGCGCGCCGCTCGGCGCCGTCGCCTGCGGCGGCGCCGCCTACGACTCGCTGCGGCTCGAGAAGGGCTACCGGCTCTGGGGCGCGGACATCGACGAGGAGCACGACCCGTACGAGGCCGGGCTCGGCTGGGCCGTCAAGCTCGACAAGGGGCCGTTCAGCGGCCGCGAGACGCTCGCGCGGGTGAAGGAGGCGGGCGTGCGGCGGCGGCTGCGCTGCCTCGTGCTCGACGACCCGTCGGTCGTGCTGGTCGGCAAGGAGCCGATCCTCGACGGCGACGCCGCCGTCGGCTACGTCACGAGCGCCGCGCTCGGCGCGAGCGTCGGCGAGAGCATCGCCTACGGCTACCTGCCGGTCGAGCGCGCCGAGGTCGGGACCGTGCTCGGCGTCTACGCCGAGGGCGAGCGGCACGCGGCGACGGTCGCGGCGGAGCCGCGCTTCGACCCGCGCAACGAGCGCCTGCGCGACGTCGCGCCGGCCGCCGTCGCCGGCTAGCGCGCGCGGTCGGCGTACGGACCGCCGGCGCGGCGGCGTCCTGGTGCGCCGGTAGGTTCGCGGCGTCGCACCGTCCGAGGGGGAGGTCCGCGCCGTGTCCAGCTTCATCCGCCGAGTCATCGCTCGCCTGAGCTACGCGAACGTCATGGCGACGCTCGCCGTGTTCCTCGTCCTCGGCGGTGGCGCGTATGCCGCGGCCGACGCTGCCGGCGCACAGCGTCGGCAAGCAGCAGCTGCGCAAGGGCGCGGTCGTCCGCGCCAAGCTCGCGCCGCGGAGCGTGCACACGGCGAAGCTGGCCCGGGACGCCGTCGCCGCGCGCAAGCTCTCGCCGGGCGTGCGCGCAATGCTCGCGCGCGTCGGGCCGCGGCCGGCCGGCGAGCGCGGCCCCGCCGGGCCGGCGGGCCCCGGCGCCGCCCGGATCGCCTTCGCCGCGGCCGCGACCGCGGCGCCGCAGCCCGTCACCCTGCTCGACGCCGCCGGGCTGCGGATCCAGGGCCGCTGCACGGCCGACGCGGGCACGGTGTCGCTGCCGATCAGCATCACCGCGGCGGAGGCGAGCCAGGCCCAGGAGACGGTCGCCATCGACACAGGGACGGACCCGTCGAACGGCGGCGCGACGCAGGTCGGCAACCTCCAGTTCGACCTGCCCGCCGGCGCGCCGCTCGACACCGGCGGGCCGCAGGCCTCCGGCGCCGACTACTTCCGCGTCGTGGCGACGCTGATCGTCGCCGGCCCGAGCCGGACGACCACGATCAACGCGGTCGTGCTCGTCGACGCCGGGACCCAGCGCTGCTCGATGTCCGGGACGGCCGTCAGCGCGACGTGAGCTCAGGTCAGCGCGTTCACGGCCGCGGCGACGCCGGCCGCCGCGACGAGCACGACGAGCAGCGGCGCCCGCAGCAGGAGCGCGACCGCGGCGGCGGCGACGCCGGCGACGCGCGGGTCGACGGTCAGCGCCTGGCCGTCGCCGACGGTCTGGACGACGACGAGCGCGGCGAGCAGCGCCGGCGCGAGCGCGCCGCTGACGCGGGCGAGCGGCGCGGGCAGCTCGCGCTCGCCGAGCAGGACCGGCGCGAGCCCCTTGAGCGCCACGGTGGCGGCGCCGACGAGCACGACGATGAGCCAGGTCGTGCTCACGCCGCGCGCTCCGGCCGCAGCGCGATGCAGCGCGCCCGCCGCGGCGGCCACGATCGGGATCCCGGGCGGCGCGACCGGCGTGAGCGCGAGCGCGATCAGCGCCCCGGCGAGCGCCGCCGCCCGCGCGCGGCCGTCGCCCAGCTGGCCGACGAGCAGCGCGAGGAAGAGCGCCGGGAACATCGCGTCGAAGCCGTACGTGGCGGGGTCGCCGAGCGCGCTCCCGCCGACGACGCCCGCGACGGTGCCGGTCGTCCACGCGACGAGCAGGACGAGCCCGGCGCCGATCAGCCGCTCGCGGTTGACGTGGCCGCGGTCCTGGGAGATCGCCCACGACTCGTCCGTGGCGAGCTGCGACTCGGCGAGCCGGCGGGCGGGGCGGCCGCGGAGCGACGGCGCGACCGAGACGCCGATCGCGACGTAGCGGAGGTTGAGCAGGATCGCGGCGGCGACCGCAGCGGCGACCGCCCCGCCGTCGTTCATGACGCCCGCGGCGGCCATCTGCGCCGACCCGGCGAACGTCGTGAGCGACATGACGATCGGCGCGACCACGCCCATCCCGGCGTCGCGGGCGAGGATCCCGAACGAGACGCCGATGACGAGCGCGGCGAACGCGATCGGAGCGACGTCGCGTGCGCCGCCCAGCATGGTACGGTCCACGTTGATGGTGTTTGGTTCCATCATGATGGACACTATGCCACGGGAATGGATCTTTGTCCAATGAAGTAGAACTCTTCGTCGGCACCGTCGCGACGAACATCCGCCGCCTGCGGCAGCAGGCCGGGCTCACGCTGGCCGAGCTCGCCGCCGAGGCGGGGCTCGGCAAGTCGACGCTCGCCCAGCTCGAGTCGGGCCGCGGCAACCCGAGCGTCGAGACGCTGTGGGCGATCGCCGCCGCGCTGCGCGTCCCGTTCGGCCGGCTCGTCGAGGAGGAGGGCCCGGCGCTCCGCGTCGTCCGCGCCTCCGAGCAGCCCGTGGTCCGGTCGACCGAGGCCGCCCAGGTCGGCCGGCTGCTGACGGCGTCGCACCGGCGCGGGACGTTCGAGCTCTACGCGATGGACATCGGCCCGGAGCCGCGCAACGCCGACCCGCACCACGCGGGCGTGATCGAGCACCTGCTCGTCGTCGAGGGCGGCTGCGGGTCGGCCCGGCGTCCGGCCCGGTCGAGCTCGCAGTCCGGCGACCTCGTGACGTTCCCCGCCGACGTACCCCACCTCTACCAGGGGCTGCCCGACGCGCACTACGCGCTGCTGATGTCCTACCCGTGAGGCGCTAGGTCGTGGTGCCCGGCGGCGCGGTCGCCGGCTGCGGCTCGTCGGGCGCCCGGACCTTGAGCGTCTCCTCGTCGGTCTCGGCCTGCTCCGTCGCGGACTCGCTCGGCCGCAGGACGCGCAGCGCCTCGGGCGGCAGGTGCAGGCTCACCGCGGCGCCCGGCTCGATCGACACCGGCGAGCTCGCGGCCGTCGTTCGCGACCATCGTCTTGAGCAGCTCGCCGCCGAGCACGCGCACGTGGACCTCGTGCGCGCCGCCGAGGAAGACGGAGCGCTCGACGATCCCCGGCAGGCGCTCGTCGCCCGCGTTCTCGTGCTGCTCGATGCTGATCCGCTCGGGCCGGATCATCACCTTGACCTCGCCGCGCGCGTCGAGCTCGCCCTGGCGGCAGCGGAACACGCGGTCGCCGATCCGGACGGCGCACGCCGCGCCCTCGTTCCCGATCGCCTCGGCGGCGAGCAGGTTCGACACGCCGAGGAAGTCGGCGACGAACACCGTCTCCGGCTCCTCGTAGATCCCCCGCGGCGAGGCCGGCCTGCTCGACGAGGCCCTTGTTCATCACCGCGATCCGGTCGCTCATCGTGAGCGCCTCCTCCTGATCGTGGGTGACGAACACGAACGTGATGCCGAGCTCGGCCTGGAGCGCCTTGAGCTCGACCTGGAGGTTCTTGCGCAGCTGCGCGTCGAGCGCGCCGAGCGGCTCGTCGAGCAGCAGCACGCGCGGGCGCAGCACGAGCGCGCGGGCGAGCGCGACGCGCTGCTGCTGGCCGCCGGAGAGCTGGTCGGCCTTGCGGTGCGCGAACTCGGTCAGGTTCACGAGCTCGAGCGCCTCGCCCACCCGCTTGGCCCGCTCCTGCTTGCTCAGCTTGTGGTACTTGAGCCCGAAGGCGACGTTCTTGGCGACGTCGAGGTGCGGGAACAGCGCGTAGCTCTGGAACACCGTGTTGACGTTGCGCTGGTGCGGCGGCGTGTTGGCGACGTCGCTGCCGTCGAGCACGATCCGGCCGCTCGTCGGGCGCTCGAACCCGGCGATCATCCGCAGCGTCGTCGTCTTCCCGCAGCCGGACGGGCCGAGCAGCGTGAAGAACTCGCCCGGCGGCATCTCCAGGTCGATGCCGGCGACCGCGACGTGCTCGCCGAACGCCTTCGTCAGTTCCTCGAGCTGGATCTCTCCCGGCATCAGACCTCCAGAGTCGCGAGCGAGGTGGCCTCGTTGCCGCCCGCGAACCGACGATAGACGAGGAACGCGGCGACCAGCGTCGCCAGCGTGATGAAGAGCCCGACGGTGGCGATCGCGTTGAGCGCCGGCGTCGGCGCACCACGGGCGTTGGCGTAGAGCAGCATCGACACCGTCGTGGTGCTCGCGTCGCTGGCCAGGTACTGGGTGACGACGAAGTCGTCGATCGAGATCGCGAAGGCGACGGCGGCGCTGGCGACGATCGCGGGCGCGAGCAGCGGCAGCAGGACGCGGAAGAGCTGGTCGCGCGGCGGCGCGCCCAGGTCGGCCGCCGCCTCCTCGAACTCCGGTCCGATCGAGACGAGCCGGCCGCGCACGATCACCACCACGTAGGAGAGGGTGAACGTCACCTGCCCGATCGCCTGCGCCTCGGTCCCGAGCCCGATGCCGGGGAAGATGCGCAGGAAGAGCAGCAGCAGCGCGACGCCCATGACGATCTCGGGCGTCACGAGCGGGAGCAGCATCAGCGTGTTGACGGTGCCGCTGCCGCGGCCGCGCCAGCGCTGGAGCCCGAGCGCGAGCGCCACGCCGAGCGGCACCGCGATCGCGACGCAGATCACGGCCAGCATCAGCGTGTGCTGGAGCGCGTCGCGCAGCGCGGGGTCGTGGAGCACGCTGCCGGTCTCCCCCGTGAACCAGCGGAACGAGAACCCCTGCCAGGTGGTCCGCGAGCGCCCGGCGTTGAACGCGAACGCGATCGCCAGCAGCACGGGCACGACCGACCAGAGGACGTAGATCCCGGTGACGAGCGCGAGCCAGCGCGGCTTGCCCCAGGGGTTGCGCAGCCAGGTCATGTCGTCTGGGCGGAGGTCCCCGCCCGCCGGGTCGTGCGCAGGTAGTAGAACATCAGGATCAGGAGGAACGCCGAGAGCAGCAGCGTCAGCGCCGCGCCGGTGACCTTCTCCGAGCCCTGCCGGATCGCCTCGTCGATCTGGTTGCCGATCATGTTCGTCTGCGTCGACGCCGAGACGAGGTCGGCGGTGTAGTAGTCGCCGAACATCGGCAGCGCGATCAGCACCGCGCCGGCGAGGATCCCCGGCACCGAGAGCGGCAGCGTCACGCGCAGGAACGCGCTCAGCGGGCTGGCGCCGAGGTCGCGCGCCGCCTCGATCTGGCGCTTGTCGATCCGGTCGATGCGCCACGAACAGCGGCAGGATGAAGAACGGGATGTAGCCGTAGACGAGCGCGAGGATCACCGTCGTCGGCTGGCCGTTGAGCCAGCCGCCGGGCTCGTCGAGCAGCCCGATGGTGAGGAACAGCTTCTCGATCCCGACGCTGTGCAGCGCGCGCGAGCCGATCCCGTCCGGCGCCAGCAGGTTGATCCAGGCCAGCATCCGCATCAGGTAGTTGATCCACAGCGGCAGGATCAGCGCGAGCAGGATGACGCCCTTCCAGCGGCCCGCGTGGCGGGCCGTGAAGTAGGCGACGGGATAGCCGATCAGGAGCGACAGGCCGACCGCGATGGCGACGAACTCGATCGTGCGGAGCGAGACCGTGAGGTACTGCTCGCCGTTCCAGACGTTCTCCAGCATCTGGAGCACGTAGCCGACGTTCCAGTCCAGCGGGTTCCAGTACGGGACCGGCTGGGACAGCGTGTCCTGGTTGCCGAACGCGACGGCGAGCACCGCGTAGAACGCGGCGAGGAAGAAGACGGACAGCCACGCGACACCCGGCAGCGCGAGCAGGCGCCAGGTCCAGCGCGACTGCTGCATCAACCGGCCTTGAACTTCGACCAGGCTTCGTCCCAGAACCGCTGCCCCTCGATGCTGAGCTGCAGCAGCTCCTGGTTCGCGGCGAACTGGTCGGGCCGGACGACCGCCTGCTCGAGCGACTTCGGGATCGCGCCCTGCTTGATCAGCGCCTCCGCGTCGATGTTCTTCTGCGGCGGCGTGTAGCCCGTGAAGTTGACGAAGTTGTCGTAGGCGTTCTTCTCGTCGAGGAAGAAGTTGATGAACTCGTGCGCGAGCACCGGGCTCTTCGCCGTCTTGCCGATGACGAAGAAGTCGTTCTGGACGACGCCGTTGGCGTCCGGGCCCCAGAACGAGAGCACGCTCGGCGGGACGCCCTTGGGCATGTAGTAGAAGGCGCCGCCGAGCAGGTCGCCCGACCACGAGTGGTGGAGCACCGTCTTGCCCTCGGGCAGCGTCTGGTAGTCGGTGATCGCGATCTTCGGGTTGCAGATCGGGCCGAGCGCCGAGAGGTCCTCGCGCGCCTTGTCGATCAGCGCCTCGTCCTCGGTGTTGAGGTCCGGGCGGATCCCCTTCTGCATCGCGTCGCGCTGCATCGGCATGCTGAGCGCGTCGCGGCGGTCGTCGAGGATGCCGACCTGGCCCTTGTACGCCTGCGACTTCCAGAAGATGTCCCACGGCACGTCCATGCCGGCGACGTCCTCGGCGACCTTGTCGTTGCGCCAGCCGATGCCGTCCATCCAGACGACGTACGGGACGGTGTAGCGCGCGCCGCGGTCGTAGAACGGGTCGGCCAGCTCGGGCCAGATGTTCTTCTCGAGGTTCGGCAGGTAGCTGTGGTTGAGCGGCTTGATCAGCTTCTGCGCGATCAGGTTGACGATGTTCGAGCCGCTCAGGCCCATGATCAGGTCGAACTCGACGGCGCCGGACGCGAGCTTCGCGACCGCCTCGTCGGCCGAGTTGTACGTCGCGACCTGGACCTTGGTGTTGAACTGCTGCTGGAACTTCTTGACGGTCGCCGGATCGATGTAGTCGGCGTAGTTGAAGATCCGCAGCGGGCCGGCCTCGGGCTTGGCGCCGTCGGCGATCGGCTTGTTCTCGTCGGTGATCGCCCAGGTGACCGAGTTGTCGGGGCGCGGCAGCGGCAGCCCGGCGGGGCCGGTCGGCTTCGCGACGACGAGCTCGGCGACCTCGCCCGAGGCCGCGGCGGTGTCGGCGCCGATCGGCGTGGTCGTGTTCTCACAGCCGGCGAGGACGCCCGCGACTCCGAGACCGGCGGCCGCCCCGGCCGATCTGCGCAACATTTGTCGCCGGCTGATGCCGGATTCCTTGGGATGCTCCATTCGACCCCTTTCGATTCAATCGTGGCAGTGCAAGCCAAGTCAAGCCAGCACCGTGCCGACAACGCGATGGGCAACCCCTCCGAGGTCGCACGGTTCTACGATCGCGCGACTCCCTTAATGCGAGCTCTGCTATGCGCGCTCGCCGCGGCGCCGGACCGCCCGCGGCCGTTCCCGGCGGTCGAGGACGCGCTCGGCTGGCCGCACCGGCGGATCGCCTCGGTGCTCGGCGGGGCGGGCCGGATGCGGCAGCTCGAGTTCGGCGGCCGGCGGCCCTACCGCTTCCACGACGAGCGCACCTCCGCCTCCGGCCGCTGGGAGATCTGGATGGACGCGGCGCAGGCGCGGGCGGTCGTCGCGGCGCGCGGTATGGTCGCGGACGAGGACCACCCGAGGGAGGAAGCGATGCCGCCGAGTCACGCCGCCGGGCCGACCGAGCCGCCGCTGCTCGAGGAGACGATCGGCGCCGCGCTCCGGCGCGTGGCGGCCGAGCACGGCGGCCGCGAGGCGCTCGTCGCGCGCCACCAGGGCATCCGCCTCAGCTACGCCGAGCTCGACGCGGAGACCGACCGGCTCGCCCGCGCGCTGCTCGCGCTCGGCGTCGAGCCGGGCGACCGGATCGGGATCTGGGCGCCGAACTGCGCCGAGTGGGTGCTGACGCAGTTCGCCACCGCGCGGATCGGCGCGGTGCTCGTCAACGTCAACCCGGCGTACCGGACGACCGAGCTGCGCTACGCGCTCGCCCAGTCCGGCTGCCGGGCGCTGATCGCCGCGCGCGCGTTCAAGTCGTCGGACTACGTCGCGATGGTCGAGGAGGTCCGCCCGGAGCTGCCCGCACTGGCCGACGTGTTCTGGCTCGGGGGCGCCGAGTGGGACGCGCTGCTCGCGCGCGCCGGCGAGGCCGGGGCGGACGCGCTGGCGGCGCGCGAGGCCGCGCTCTCCCCCGGCGACCCGATCAACATCCAGTACACGAGCGGCACGACCGGCGCCCCGAAGGGCGCGACGCTCTCGCACCGCAACATCCTCAACAACGGCTACCTCGTCGGCGCCGCGTGCGGCTACGGGCCCGAGGACCGCGTCTGCATCCCGGTGCCCTTCTACCACTGCTTCGGCATGGTCATGGGCAACCTCGGCGCGGTGACCCACGGCGCGTGCATGGTCATCCCGGCGGCCGCGTTCGAGCCGGAGGCGACGCTCGCGGCGGTCGCCGAGGAGCGCTGCACGTCGCTCTACGGCGTGCCGACGATGTTCATCGCCGAGCTCGCGCACCCGTCCTTCGCCGAGCACGACCTGTCCTCGCTGCGGACCGGGATCATGGCCGGCTCGCCGTGCCCCGTCGAGGTGATGAAGCGCGTGATCGCCGACATGCACATGGGCGAGGTGACGATCGCGTACGGCATGACCGAGACGTCCCCGGTCTCGACGCAGACCGGCACCGACGACCCGCTCGAGCAGCGCGTCGGCACGGTCGGGCGCGTCCATCCCCACGTCGAGGTGCAGATCGTCGACCCGCGCGGCGACGGTCGTCGAGCGCGGCGAGCCGGGCGAGCTGTGCACGCGCGGCTACAGCGTCATGTCCGGCTACTGGGACGACCCCGAGCGCACCGCCGAGGCGATCGACGCCGGCGGCTGGATGCACACGGGCGACCTGGCGACGATGGACGCGGACGGCTACGTGAACATCGTCGGGCGGATCAAGGACATGGTCATCCGCGGCGGCGAGAACGTCTATCCGCGCGAGGTCGAGGAGTTCCTCTACGGGCATCCCGCGATCGCCGACGTGCAGGTCGTCGGCGTGCCCGACGCGCGCTACGGCGAGGAGCTGGTGGCCTGGGTCACCCTGCGCGAGGGCGCGACGGCGGACGAGGAGGAGATCCGCGCGTTCTGCCGCGGGCGGATCGCCCACTTCAAGGTCCCGCGCCACGTGCGCTTCACCGACGCGTTCCCGATGACCGTGACCGGCAAGATCCAGAAGTACAAGCTGCGCGAGGCGGCGATCGCGGAGCTCGGCCTGGAGGACCAGGTCCAGGCCACCGCCTGACGGAACGGCAGGTCGGAGGCGCGTCGTGTTGTACGCGCCGTCGATTGCCCCCGCCGCCCGCGACGGCGAGGCTTCCCCGAACAGCGATAGGGGGAGTCGGGCATGGCGGGTCAGGACGCAGGCAGCAAGGACGGGATCAGCCGTCGCGACTTCCTCGACGGCGTCGCCATCAGCGCCGCCGGGCTCGCCGCCGCGGCCGCCGCGCCGCACCTGACCGGCGCCGAGGCCGCGCTCGCCGCGAGCCACGGCGGGCGCCCCCAGCCGCCGACGCTCCCGCCCGGCTACTACCCGCCGACCGCCACCGGCCTGACCGGCGAGCCCGACCACGTCATCGAGAAGATCTACAAGATCGACGGCAAGCCGGACGCGGACGCCGCCGCCCGCCACTCCTCGCGCGGCGGCCCCGGCGTGAAGGTCCCGTACGTCGTCGACGAGCGCGACTGCTACGACTGCGTCATCGTCGGCGCCGGGGCGAGCGGCCTCGCGGCGGCGAAGTTCTACCAGGACCGCTTCGGGCCGGACAAGAAGGTCCTGCTGCTCGATCCGCTGCCCGACTTCGGCGGCCACTCGCACCGCAACGAGTTCCACGTGCCGAACGCGCGCGGCCGGCGGCGCCGACCTGACGATCCTGCGCAACGGCGGGACGGTCAACCTCGACAGCATCGGCGCCTGGAACCAGCCGGCCGGCAGCCTGCTCGACATCCCCGGCTCCTACGGGCAGCCGGCGCTCGACATGCTCGACTTCTGCGGCGTCGACGTCGACAACTTCCCCAGCAGCACGGCGCCCGGGATCCCCGCGAGCTACGGGCTGCGGCAGATGCTGCTGTTCCCGGCCGCCGACTGGGGCACCGAGACGCTCGCGCAGAACCGCAACAACGCGACCGAGCCCAACACGCCCGAGGGCTGGACCGCGTTCCTCGCCCGCACGCCGTTCTCGCAGGCGGCCAGGGACGCGATCGTGCGGATCCAGACCGACACGACGACCGACTGGCTCTCCGCGAAGCACGGGCCGCTGACCACCGACCAGAAGCTCCAGCTGCTCACGCGGATCACCTACAAGCAGTACCTCAAGACGTACGTGGGCGCGCCGGAGGAGGCGATCGTCCAGTACCAGCGCTCCTCGCACGGGCTGCTCGGCGCCGGCGCCCAGGCGGTCAGCGCGGCGGACTGCTGGATGCTCGGCCAGCCCGGCTTCGAGGGCCTCGGGCTGCCCGACACCGAGGGGCTCACGTTCCCCGGCGTCGGGCGGACGCCGCAGATGGACAACATGGTCGGCTCCGAGCCGTCGCGGGCGTGGCCGGACGGGAACACGTCGCTGCTCCGGCTGCTCGTGTCGAAGCTGATCCCGGCGGCGTTCCCGGACGTCGACGGCGGGCGCCCGAACCAGGAGAACATCGTCAAGGCCCCGTGCGACTACACGCAGCTCGACCGGCCGGGCAACACCGTCCGGATCCGGCTCAACTGCCTCGTGACGAACGTCAAGCCGGCGGGCCGCGGCGACCGCTACGCCGAGGTCGTCTACACGCCGGTCGGCGGGAGCGGCAAGCCGGTCGGGTTCCGCGTCCGCGGCTCGCACGTCGTCATGGCGTGCTGGAACCGCGTCACCGCCCACCTGGTCGACGGGCTGCCGCGGCGGCAGGTCGACGACCTCTGCTACGCCCGCAAGGTGCCGCTGATCTACGGCCGCGGCGTGCTCAACAACTGGCAGGCGTGGGCCGACGCGAAGATCAGCTCGGTCAGCCCGCGCGGGAAGAGCCTGTTCTGGGACAGCACGTCGATCAGCGCGGGCGCGCGCTTCGGCAGCGCGTACGGGCCGACGCCGAACGAGCCGCCGTCCGCGCCGGCGTCGCTGTCGTTCACGGTGGTCCCGAACGACCCGCGGCGGGTGCCGCAGATCGCCGCCTACGAGTCGGGGCGCGAGCAGCTCTTCGCGATGAGCTTCGAGGACCTCGAGGGCGCGCTCTACGACGTGATCGACCGGAGCGTCAACAAGTCCGGCGGCGACTTCGACCCCGAGCGCGACCTGCACTCGCTGACCGTCAACCGCTGGAACTACGGCTACGCGCACGAGCTCACCTCCGTCTGGGACCCGTCGGTCTACGGGCCCGTGGCGGACCAGCCGCAGGTGCGCGGGCGCGTCCCGTTCCGGAACGTGTCGATCGCGAACAGCGACTCGGGCGCGATGGCCTACACGCACAGCGCGATCAGCGAGGGCTTCCGGGCGATCGGGGACCTGCCCGAAGCGCCGCGACCGCACCGGCCGCGCCACCACCACCGGCACCACGCCGGGCATCGCTGACGCCGAAAACCGGGATTCCCGATCGGTAATATGGAGGAAGCCTTCCAGACCGAGGAGATTCCATGGCACTCACGATCGGCGACACCGCGCCCGACTTCACCGCCCAGAGCACCGAGGGCGAGATCTCGTTCCACGACTGGGTCGGGGACAGCTGGGCCGTGCTGTTCTCGCACCCGCGCGACTTCACGCCCGTGTGCACGACCGAGCTGGGCTACATGGCCTCGATCAAGCCGGAGTTCGACAAGCGCGGCGTGAAGATCGCCGGGCTCTCGGTCGACCCGACCGACAACCACGAGCAGTGGGCCAAGGACATCGAGTCCAGCCAGGGCACCGCGCCGAACTACCCGCTGATCGCCGACACCGACCACTCGATCGCGAAGGCCTACGGGATGCTCCCGGCCGACGTCGAGGGCGACCCGACCGCGCGCACCCCGGCCCAGAACGCGACGCTGCGCAACGTCTTCGTCGTCGGCCCCGACAAGAAGGTCAAGCTGATCCTCATCTATCCGATGACGACCGGGCGCAACTTCGACGAGGTCCTGCGCGTGATCGACTCGCTCCAGCTCACCGCGCGCGAGCAGCTCGCGACGCCCGCGCAGTGGCAGCCCGGCGACGACGCGATCATCGCCGGCTCCGTCAGCGACGAGCAGGCCAAGGAGCGCTACCCCGACGGCTGGGAGTCCCCGCTCCCCTACCTCCGCATCGTCCCGACGAAGTAGCCGGCTAGGCGACGAGCGCCTCGAGCCCGCGCTCGAGGCCGCCGTCGCCGGCCTCGCGGACCACGAGCGGGAGGCCGAGCCGCGCGGCCGCCCGCTCGGCCGCCGCGCGCGTCGCCGGCGTCGGCCGCTGCGCCAGCCAGACCACGCGCGTGTAGTGGCCGAAGTACGCGTCGCGCAGGTCGGGGTGGCGGTCGAGCCCCAGCTCGCGCCAGACCGTGTGCTCGAACGTCCGCGCGAGGAAGTCCGTCAGCAGGTACGTGCCGGGCTCCTCGTCCAGCGCCGCGCGGACGTCGTCGCGCGCGAGCACGTCGTAGCAGTGGTCGCCGGCCAGCCGCGGGACGTCGCCGAGCGCCGCGTCGAGCGCGCCGTAGGTGCCGCAGTCGGCGTAGGCGACGGCCACGCGCTCGTAGCGGCCGCGCAGCCGCGCGAGCTCCGCCGCGACCGCGGGCGCGATCCGCTCGGGCCGGTTGTGCAGCAGCGCGGGGACGGGATGGACGTCGACGTCCCAGCCGCGCCGCCCCGCGATCCGCCGCACGTCGGCGGCGAGCGCCCCGCAGGCGATCACGGCGGTCGGTCATCCCGGGAACGCGAGCTGGTCGATGAAGCGGTCGTTGAAGTCGGTCCGCCCGGACAGCTCGACGTAGCGGACCTCGCGCACGATCGCCTCGGCCTCCGCGCGCTCGCGCAGGCTGAGCGCGGCGATCTTCGCCCCCTCCCCCGCGACGTTGCCGGCGGAGACGATCCGCGGCAGCGCCATCCGCGGGACGAGCCCGATCCGGATCGCGCTGGCGGGCGACAGGTAGGCGCCGAACGATCCGGCGAGCAGGACCTGGCCGATGTCCTCCGCCGACGCGCCGAGCTCCTCGAGCAGGATCGCCCAGCCGGTCGCGATCGACGCCTTCGCGAACTGCAGCTCGCGCACGTCGCGCTGCGACAGGAAGATCGAGTCGGCCGGGTCGCTGCCGCGCCAGGCCATCACGAAGACGCGCTCCTTGCCGATGAACGTCAGCCGGTCCGCGATCGCCGGGCGCGACCTCCGCCGCGACCTCGTCGGTCGCGTAGCGGCCCGAGTGGTCGAGCAGCCCGGCGCGGACGAGCTCGGCGACGCAGTCGACGAGCCCCGAGCCGCACATGCCGACCGGCGCGACGTCGCCGATCACCTCGAGCGTCAGCTCGCCGTCGGCGATCTTCACGCCCTCGATCGCGCCGTCGGCGGCGCGCATCCCGCAGCGGATCTGCGCGGCCTCGAACGCGGGGCCGGCGGGCGCGGCGGTGGCGACGACGCGGTCCTGGTTGCCGAGCGCGATCTCCGAGTTCGTCCCGACGTCGATGAACAGCCGCAGCCGGCGGTCGCGGGTCAGCCCGGTGGCGAGCATCCCGGCGACGATGTCGCCGCCGACGTAGGCGCCGAGCGACGGGAACGCGAAGGCCGGCGCGCGCGGGTGGACGGGCACGCCGAAGTCGGACGCGGCGAGCGCCGGCGGGTTGTGCGTGGTGACCACGAACGGCGCCATCGAGAGCGGCTCGGGGTCGATCCCGAGCGCGAGCTGCGTCATCGTCACGTTGCCGCAGAGCGTGATCTCGTAGACCTCGCCCGGGTCGACGCGCGCCTCGGCGCAGACCTCCTCGGTGAGCTGCGCGAGCGTCTCCTGCGCGCGCGCCTGGAGCGTGTCGAGCGCGCCCTCGTCCATCATCGTCGCGCTGATCCGGGTGATCACGTCGGCGCCGAACGGCTGCTGGCGGTTGAGCATCGAGCGGACCGCGGCGGGCGTCCCGGTCTCGAGGTCGAGCAGCGTCGCGACGACCGTCGTCGTCCCGAGGTCGAAGGCGATCGCGAAGCGCCGCGCGGTCGTGTCGCCCGGCTCGACGTCGATCAGCTCTTCGTCGCAGACCACCGCGGTGACGTCCCAGTCGGCGCGCCGGAGGACGCGGCCGAGCGTCCGCAGCACCGGCAGCCCGGCGTGCGGCGCGAGGTCCTCGAGCGCGTCCTGCAGGCGCTCGAAGTCCGAGCGCTGGTCCTCCATCGTCGGCTCGGTCAGCACGAGGTGGCGCTTCTGCACCGACGGGCCGCAGGATCACGTGGCGGCCGACGCCGGCGAGCGCCGCCTTCGGCCGCGTCTGCAGCGGCGGCACCTCGATCACGAGCTCGCCGTGGGCCGGCGCGCGGCAGGCGAGCCGCCAGCCGTCGCGCAGCTCGTCCGGCGTGAACGCGCGCGGGTCGACGCTCGACACCGGCAGCTCGCCCTCGAGCACGCGCACCTTGCACTTCTTGCAGGTGCCGTGGCCGCCGCAGGTCGAGTCGATCGCGATCCCGTTCCAGCTCGCGGCGTCGAACACCGGCGTGCCGTTCGGGACGCGGACCTCGGCGCCCTCGGGCTCGAAGCGGAGCCGCGCCCGCTCGGTGCCGACCGGCGCGGCGACCTCCTGCGTCACGCCGCCTCGGCCGCCTTCACCCGGGCGCGGTGCTCGGCGATCCAGCTCGAGCCCCACGGGTCGTGGCCGAGCAGCAGGTCGGCCGCGCGGGTCTGGTCGACGATGATCGGCGCGGTGCTCATGATCGCGCTCGTCAGCCCCGCGGCGGCGGCCATCGGGATGAACGCCGGCGTTGAGCTCGTGCCGGCGCGGGAGCCCGAACGACACGTTCGACGCGCCGAGGCACATGTTCACGCCGAGGTTGTCGCGGATCAGCCGGATCGCCTCGAGCGTCGTCGTGACCGCCTCGGTGTCGGCGCCGACGGTCATGGCGAGCGGGTCGATGACGACGTCCTCGGGCGGGATCCCGAAGTCGCCGCAGCGGGAGACGATCTTCGTGGCGATCTCGAGCCGCTGCTGGGCGGTCTCGGGGATGCCGGTCTCGTCGTTGGCCAGCCCGATGACGGCGGCGCCGTGCTTGGCGACGAGCGGGAGGATCTCCTCCATCCGGTCGTCCTCGCCGGTGATCGAGTTCACGAGCGGCTTGCCCTCGTAGACCGCGAGCCCGGCCTCGAGCGCCTCGATGACCGAGGAGTCGATGCAGATCGGCGCGTCCGTGTGCTGCTGGACGAGCTGGAGCATCTTCGCCAGCAGCTCCGCCTCGTCGACGAGCGGGATGCCGGCGTTGACGTCGAGCACGTCGGCGCCCGCCGCCATCTGGGCCTCGGTGTCGACCACCACGGTGGAGAGGTCGTCGTTGCGCAGCTCCTCGGCGAACTTCTTGCGCCCCGTCGGGTTGATCCGCTCGCCGATGATGCAGAACGGCTGCGTCGACCCGATGACGACGGTCTTGGACCGCCCCTGGAGGATCGTGTCCATGGTCTACGCCGGCACCGCGGCCCGGCGCTGCTCGAGCAGCTCCTTGGCCTTCTTGACGGCGGAGGAGGCGTCGGCCGAGTAGCCGTCGGCGCCGACCGCGTCGGCGTACTCCTGCGTGACGGGCGCGCCGCCGACCATGACCGCGACCTTGTCGCGGATGCCGGCCTTGTTCAGCGCGTTGATGTTCGCCTTGAACATCGGCATCGTCGTGGTCAGGAAGGCGCGAGAAGCCGACGATGTCGGGCTCGTTCTTGTTGATCTCCTCGACGAACTTCTCCGGCGGGACGTTGACCCCGAGGTCGATGACGACGAAGCCGGCGCCCTCGAGCATGATGTTGCAGAGGTTCTTGCCGATGTCGTGCACGTCGCCCTTGACCGTGCCCATCAGGAACGTGCCGAGCGGCTTGGCGCCGGTCTCGGCGAGCAGCGGGCGGAGGATGTCCAGCGCGCCCTGCATCGCCCGCGCGGCGATCAGCATCTCGGGCACGAAGTAGTCGCCGCGCTCGAACCGCGCGCCGACCTCCTCGAGCGACGGGATCAGCGCGTCGTAGAGCAACGTGCCCGGATCCATGCCGAGCTCGAGGCCCTGGTTCACGCCGTCCTTGACGGCGGGCGCGTTGCCGACCAGGGTCTCCTCGTACAGGAGGGTGAGGATCTCCTCGTGGGTCATTCGGCTCCCTCGGGACGATGGCCGAGCGCTTCCCCGAGCGCCCGCGCCTGCTTGATCACGATCGGTCGCAGCTCCGCGACGCGGCGCGGCGAGAGCCGCAGCGTCGGGCCGGACACGCTGAGCGCCGCGACGGCGCGGCCGGACTCGTCGAGCACCGGCGCGGCGACCGCGCTCAGCCCCAGCTCGAGCTCGTCGACGGCGGTGGCGAAGGTCTCGCGGCGGACGGTCGCGAGCTCGGCGGCGAGCAGCGCCGGCTCGGTGATCGTGCGCGAGGTGAGCGGCTCGAGCGCGCCCTCGGCGGCGCCGGTGGCCGCGAAGGCGAGCAGCACCTTGCCGTTCGCGCTGCAGTGGTAGGGCACGCGGCGGCCGACCCAGTCGCTCGTGCCGAGGTAGTGGCGGCTCTCGACCTGCGCGAGGTGCTCGACGCCGTCGGGCGCGGCGACGGCGACGTTGATCGTCTCCCCCGTCGCCTCGGCGAGCGCGGCCATCGGGCGCTCGGACGCCTCGACGAGCAGCCGCACGGAGAGCCCGCGGCCGGCGTAGCGGGCGACGACCGGGCCGGCGCGGAACGCGCCCCGCAGCCCCTCCTGCTCGACCAGCCCGTTGCGCTCGAGCGCGCCGAGCAGGCGCGACGCGGTGGACTTCGGCAGGCCGGCGTCGGCGGCGAGCTCGCCGAGCGGGCGCGGCGTCTCGGCCGCGAGCACGAGGGCGAGGAGCTGCGCGCCGCGATCGATCACCTGCGTGCCGTGGGTCGGTTGGAACTCTTGTTCCACGGAAGATATATTACGATCGCCGAGCGCGACGTCAAGGACAGGAGCCGCATGTACGTCAACGAGATGCCCCGCTACGAGATCCTGAGCGAGGACGCGATGGCGGTCCTCGACGGCGGCTGGCGCCGGATCGTCTCCGAGCTCGGCGTCGAGTTCATGCTGCCCGAGGCGGTCGAGTACTTCCGCGCCGCGGGTCAGAAGGTCGACGGCGACAAGGTCTTCCTCGATCCCGAGTTCATCCTCGAGCAGGTCGCGAAGGCGCCGCGCGAGTTCGACCTCGTCGCGCGCAACCCGGAGCACAGCGTGCACATCGGCGGCGACCACATGGTCTTCTCCGGCGTCTACGGCCCGCCGTTCGTGCGCGAGGGCGACACGCGCCGCGACGGCAAGATGGCCGACTTCGAGAACTTCGTGAAGCTGTCGCAGTCGTTCCCCGAGCTCGACTCGGCGGGCGGCACGATCGTCGAGCCCGAGGACCGGCCGCTGGACTCGCGCCACCTCGACATGGTCTACGCGCTCCAGACCCTGTCCGACAAGCCGCACATGGGCTCGGTGATCTCGGCCGAGAACGCGCGCGACACGATCGCCATGGACGAGATCGCCTTCGGCGGCACGCTGCCGGACTCCCCGGCCAGCATCTCGCTGATCAACTGCAACTCGCCGCTGCGCTGGGACGACCGGATGCTCAGCGCGATGCTCGAGTACAACCGCCGCGACCAGGCGGTGATCACGACGCCGTTCCTGCTCATGGGCGCGATGTCGCCGGTCTCGATCCCGGCCACGCTCGTGCAGCAGATCGCCGAGGCGCTGTCGGGGATCGCGCTCACGCAGCTCGTGAACCCGGGCTGCCCGGTCGTCTTCGGCTCGTTCCTCTCGAACACGGACATGAAGAGCGGCTCGCCGAGCTTCGGCACGCCGGAGTCGGCGATCGGCCTGCTCTGCACGGGGCAGATCGCGCGCTCGTTCGGGCTGCCGTTCCGCTCGGGCGGCGGGCTCAACGCGTCGACGGTGGTCGACGCCCAGGCCGCCTACGAGTCGCTGATGACGATGCTGCCGACGTTCCTCGCCGGCGCGAACTTCGTCATGCACTCGGCGGGCTGGCTCGAGGGCGGGCTCGTGTCGAGCTACGAGAAGTTCATCGTCGACATCGAGCTGCTGCGGATGCTCAAGCACGAGTTCAAGCCGCTCGAGGTGACCGAGGAGAGCCTCGCCTTCGACGCGCACGAGGAGGTCGGCTCGGGCGGGCACTTCCTCGGCGCCGCGCACACGCTGATGCACTTCCGCGACTGCTTCTACCGGCCGCTGCTGTCCTCGACCGACAACTTCGACCGCTGGACGAAGAACGGCGGGCTCGACGCGACCGCGCGCGCCGCGAAGATCTGGCGCGAGACGCTCGACGCGTACGAGCAGCCGCCGATCGACGAGGGCGTGCGCGACAACCTGCGCGACTACGTGGCGCGGCGGCGGATCGAGCTGGGCGACGAGCCGATCGCCACGCCGGCGTTCTGAGTGCTGGAGCACGAGCACCCGGACTTCCTCTGGCGCACGCCGGATCCGAAGCCGTCCTACGACGTGATCGTCGTCGGCGCCGGCGGCCACGGGCTCGCGACCGCGTACTACCTCGCGAAGCACCACGGGATCACCGACGTCGCGGTGCTCGAGCGCGGCTGGCTCGGCGGCGGCAACATGGGCCGCAACACGACGATCATCCGCTCGAACTACCTCTGGGACGAGAGCGCGGCGATCTACGAGCACTCGCTCAAGCTCTGGGAGGGGCTGGCGGAGGAGCTCGACTACGACCTGCTGTTCAGCCAGCGCGGCGTGCTCAACCTCGCGCACAACCTCGGCGACGTGCGCGAGGGCGTCCGGCGCGTGCACGCCAACCGGCTCAACGGCGTCGACGCCGTCTGGCTCGACGCCGACGGCGTCAAGGAGGTCTGCCCGATCGTCGACACGTCGGCCGCGCCGCGCTACCCGGTGCTCGGCGCGACCTACCAGCCGCGCGGCGGGATCGCGAAGCACGACCACGTCGCCTGGGGCTACGCGCGCGCCGCGGACGCGCTCGGCGTCGACCTGATCCAGGGCTGCGAGGTGACCGGGCTGCTGCTCGACGGCGACCGGATCGAGGGCGTCGAGACGTCGCGCGGGACGATCCGCGCCGGCCGGGTCGCGCTCGCCGCGGCGGGCCACTCGTCGGTGCTGGCGGCGATGGCGGGGCTGCGGATCCCGGTCCAGTCGCACCCGCTGCAGGCGCTCGTCAGCGAGCTGCTCGAGCAGGTCCTCGACTGCGTCGTGATGTCGAACGCGGTGCACGTCTACGTCAGCCAGGCGCACAAGGGCGAGCTCGTGATGGGCGCCGGGATCGACGCCTACAACGGCTACGGCCAGCGCGGCGGCGTCCACGTGATCGAGGCGCAGATGTCGGCGGCGCTCGAGCTGTTCCCGATCTTCGCGCGCGCGCACGTGCTGCGGACGTGGGGCGGGATCGTGGACGTGACGCCCGACGCCTCGCCGATCGTGGGGCTGACGCCGATCGACGGGCTCTACCTC
Source organism: uncultured Solirubrobacteraceae bacterium (assembly GCA_963791405.1). Classification (GTDB taxonomy): domain Bacteria; phylum Actinomycetota; class Thermoleophilia; order Solirubrobacterales; family Solirubrobacteraceae; genus DASQMT01. Next base: position 220,929 of record CAWBSJ010000021.1, read on the forward strand.
AACTGCGGCTGGGGCACCGGCGGCTTCAAGGGCACGCCGGGCTCGGGCTGGGTCTACGCGCACACGATCGCCCACGACGAGCCGCACCCGCTGAACGCGCCGTTCGCGCTCGACCGCTTC
>CAWBSJ010000022.1:0-277470 GCA_963791405.1 uncultured Solirubrobacteraceae bacterium
GTTCCCGGGCCGGTTCGCCGACCAGCTGGTGGCGGCAAGTTCGACACCGTCTCCCTGTCCTTCCTCGCCGACGAGCTGGAGATCCGGCGCGGCGGGGTGGCCGCCAACATCGCCTACGGCCTCGGCTGCCTCGGCCACGCCCCCGGTGCTGGTCGGCTCGGTCGGCGCCGACTTCGCCGAGTACCGCACCTGGCTCGCCGACCACCACGTCGTCACCGACCACGTGCGCTACTCGACCTCCCGGCACACCGCGAAGTTCCTGTGCACCACCGACACCACGCACAACCAGATCGCCAGGGTCTACGCCGGTGCCATGGACGAGGCCCGGGAGATCGAGCTGGCACCGATCCTCACCGGCGTCACCGACCCGCTCGTCGTGGTCAGCCCCAACGACCCGGCGGCGATGCTGCGGCACACCACCGAGTGCCTGGAGTTCGGCGTGCCGTTCGTCGCCGACCCCTCCCAGCAGCTCGCCCGGCTGACCGGAGAGGACATCCGCGAGCTCGTCGACGGCGCCGCCTACCTGTTCACCAACGACTACGAGCGGACCCTGCTGACCTACAAGACCGGCTGGGCCGACGACGACGTCCTCGACCGCGTCGGCACCTGGGTCACCACCCGCGGCCGGCTCGGGGCGACCATCGAGAGCTGCAAGCAGGAGCCGGTCGCCGTGCCGGTCGTCGCGCCACGCGGCGGAACCCAGCCGACCGGCGTCGGGGACGGCTTCCGGGCGGGCTTCCTCGCCGGCCTCGAGCGCGGGCTCGACCAGGAACGCGCGGCACAGCTCGGCTGCCTGCTGGCCACGCTGGTGCTGGAGACCGTCGGGCCGCAGGAGTACACGATCGATCCCGAGTCCTGTGTGGAGCGGCTGTCCCGGACGTACGGCCCGGCCGCCGCGCAGGCGTTTCGCGTGAGGGAGACGGCATGAGCAACACCGACTTCAAGGTCGCCGACCTGTCCCTGGCCGAGTTCGGGCGCCACCAGATCCGCCTCGCCGAGCACGAGATGCCCGGTCTGATGGCGCTGCGCCGCGAGTTCGCCGACGCGCAGCCGCTGCGCGGCGCGCGGGTCGCCGGCTCGCTGCACATGACCATCCAGACCGCCGTCCTGATCGAGACGCTCGTCGCGCTCGGCGCCGAGGTCCGCTGGGTGTCCTGCAACATCTTCTCCACTCAGGACGAGGCCGCCGCCGCGGTCGTCGTCGGCCCGACCGGCACGGTCGACGCGCCCGCCGGCACGCCGGTCTTCGCCTGGAAGGGCGAGACGCTGGAGGAGTACTGGTGGTGCACGAGCAGACTGTTCGACTTCGGCGACGGCGCAGGGCCCGAACATGATCGTCGACGACGGCGGTGACGCCACCCTGCTGGTGCACAAGGGCGTCGAGTTCGAGGCGGCCGGCGCGGTGCCGCGGGCGACCGAGGACGACCACGAGGAGTACCGGCTGATCCTCGAGCACGCTGCGGGACAGCCTCGCCGCCGACCCGCAGCGGTTCACCCGGATCGCCGGCGGAGATGCGCGGCGTCACCGAGGAGACGACCACCGGCGTCGACCGGCTCTACAAGCTGGCCGAGGCCGGCACGCTGCTGTTCCCGGCGATCAACGTCAACGACTCGGTCACCAAGTCGCAAGTTCGACAACAAGTACGGCATCCGGCACTCGCTGCCCGACGGCCTCAACCGGGCCACCGACGTGATGCTCGGCGGCAAGCTCGCCGTCGTCTGCGGCTACGGCGACGTCGGCAAGGGCTGCGGCCGAGTCGCTGCGCGGCCAGGGCGCCCGCGTCGTGGTCACCGAGATCGACCCGATCTGCGCGCTGCAGGCGGCGATGGACGGCTATCAGGTCGCCACGCTCGAGGACGTCGTCGAGCCAGGCCGACATCTTCATCACCACGACCGGCGGCATCGACATCATCCGCGCCGACGCACATGGCGCGATGAAGCACAACGCGATCGTCGGCAACGTCGGCCACTTCGACAACGAGATCGACATGGCCGGCCTGGCCCAGGTGCCCGGGCATCGAGCAGATCGAGGTCAAGCCGCAGGTGCACGAGTGGCGGTTCCCGGACGGGCACTCGATCATCGTGCTGTCCGAGGGCCGGCTGATGAACCTGGGCAACGCGACCGGCCACCCGAGCTTCGTGATGTAGCAACTCCTTCACCAACCAGGTCATGGCGCAGATCGAGCTGTTCACCAAGCAGGGCGAGTACGCGACGAGGTCTACGTGCTGCCCAAGCACCTGGACGAGAAGGTGGCCCGGCTGCACCTCGACGCCCTCGGCGTGCGGCTGACCGAGCTGACCAAGAAGCAGGCGGAGTACCTCGGCGTCGACGTCGAGGGCCCGTACAAGGCGGACCACTACCGCTACTAGCCGCGACCGGCGATCCGGCCGACCGGAGCGGGTAGGTTCGAACCCGACCAGTCGGCCGGATCGTCAGGAGCCTCCCGTGGCGGACTACGACCTTCCCGCGCCCTCGGCCCGGGCACGCGAGCTGCACGACCGCATGGTCGCGTTCATGCGCGAACGCGTGCTGCCCGCCGAGGCGGAGTACCTCGGCGCACCGGCAGCGCGGGCGGGCCCGACGACCACGCGGTCCCGCCGGTCGTCGAGGAGCTCAAGGCGGAGGCGCAGCGCCGCAGGGCCTGTGGAACCTGTTCCTGCCCGCCGGAGTCCGGGCTGACGCAGCTCGAGTACGCGCCGATCGCCGAGCTCGTCCGGCTGGAGCATCGACCTCGCCCCGGAGGCGATCAACTGCGCGGCGCCGGACACCGGCAACATGGAGCTGCTGCACCTGTTCGGCACCGAGGAGCAGAGCAGGACGTGGCTCGAGCCGCTGCTGGACGGCGAGATCCGTTCCGCCTTCGCGATGACCGAGCCCGAGGTCGCCAGCAGCGACGCCACGAACATCGCCACCCGCGATCGAGCGCGACGGCGACGAGTACGTGATCAACGGACGCAAGTGGTGGACCAGCGGCGCGATCGACCCGCGCTGCGCGGTGCTCATCGTCATGGGCAAGACCGATCCCGACGCCGCCGCCGCACCGCCAGCAGTCGATGGTCCTCGTGCCGCGCGACACCCCGGGCGTCGCGGTCGTCCGCGACCTGCCGGTGTTCGGCCACCACGACCAGCACGGCCACGCCGAGGTCGCGCTTCGACGACGTCCGGGTGCCCGGTCGGCGAACGTGCTCGGCGAGGAGGGCGGCGGGTTCGCGGCCGCGCAGGCCCGGCTCGGCCCGGGCCGCATCCACCACTGCATGCGCGCCCTCGGCGCCGCGGAACGGGCGCTGGCGCTGATGGTCGAGCGCGCGCAGCAGCGGGTCGCCTTCGGCGCGACCGCTGGCCGACCAGGGCGTCGTCCAGCAGCAGATCGCCGAGTCCCGGCTCGAGATCGAGCAGGCCCGGCTGCTGTGCTACCGACGCCTGCCACGTCATCGACACGGCGGGCAACAAGGCCGCCCGCGAGCTCGTCGCCATGGCAAGGTCGCCGTGCCGCGGGCCGCCACCGCGGTCATCGACCGCGCCATCCAGGTGCACGGCGGCGCCGGCGTCACCGACGTCACCCCGCTGGCCGCGATGTACGGCTGGCACCGCGCGATGCGCCTGTTCGACGGCCCGGACGAGGTGCACCTCCGCTCGATCGCGAAGGCCGAGCTGGCGCGGACACCGGTCCTGCCGGTCGACTGACCCGGGGCGCGGCCGCCGCGCCGGTCAGGGGCGCAGCACGATCTTGCCGCGGGTGTGCCGGCGCTCCAGCTCCCGGTACGCGTCGCGTACCTCGGCCAGCGGGTAGATCTTCGCGATCGGGACCTCGAGGCGCCCTTGTCGATCAGCGCGGCGAGTTCCGCGAGCACCTCGGCCGTGCCCGCGGCCGCGTTGCCGTCCGCCTTGACGCCGTGCCTCGCCACGGCCGGGGGGTCGATGATCGTGTCGATGCGCTCCGGCGCGACCCCGAGCTCGATCGCGAGGTCGACGTAGCCGCCGCCGAAGGTGTCGATGAACGCGTCCACCCGGCCGTGCGAGGCGTCCCGGATCCGGTCGGCGACCCCGTCGCCGTAGGCGACCGGGACCACGCCGTGGCCGGCGAGCCAGTCGTGGTTGGCCGGGCCGGCCAGGCCGATGACCGTGGCGCCGGCGTTCCTGGCCAGCTGCACGGCGATCGAGCCGACCCCACCCGCCGCGGCCGACACGACCACGCGTCGTCCCCCGGCTGCGAGGGACACCGCCCGGACGGCCGCGTACGCCGTCGTCCCGGCCACGTAGAGGGAACCGGCCACCTCCCAGGAGACGCCGGCCGGGCGGGGCGTGAGGTTCGCCGGCCTCGACGAGGACGAGCTGGGCGTGACTGGCGCGGTCGTCGGTGAACGCCGATCACCTCGTCGCCGGCCGCGACCCGCGTCACGCCCGGGCCGACCTCCGCGACGACGCCGGCGAGGTCGCTGCCCTGCCCGGACGGGAACGTCGCGGGCCAACGGTCCGCGAAGGCACCGCCACGGATGGCCGCCTCGCCCGGGTTGATCGCCGCCGCCTTCACCTCGACCAGGACCTGGCCGGCCCCGGGAACCGGCCGGGGCACCTCCACGACCTCGAGCACGTCGATGTCGCCGTACTCGTTGAATCGAACCGCCTGTGGCATGCCGCCGCGCCTTCCCTCGTCTCGTTGCTGACCCGATCAAGGCTGGCACCGCGCCGCGCCGCCCGGCAGCGGACGGCTCAGCCTAGGACTCGCCGTCCTTGGCTGGCGGCGCCCGGCAGCGAGATCATGTCAGTGTGGACCGTCCCGAGCTGGCCGACTTCCTGCGACGCTCGCGGGAGCGACTGCGCCCGCACGAGGTCGGGCTGGCGGGCGGACCGCGGCGGCGCACCCCGGGGCTGCGCCGCGAGGAGGTCGCTCCAACTCGCCGGCATCTCCGCGGACTACCTGATGCGCCTGGAACAGGCGCGCAGCTCGCAGCCGTCCACGCAGGTGCTCGCGCGCTGGCCCGGGCGCTGCGGCTGACCGAGGACGAGCGGGACCACCTGTACGTCCTCGCCGGCCACCGGCCACCCGCCGGGCGGCTGGCCGGCAACCACGTCCGGCCCGGCCTGCTGTACCTGCTCGACCAGCTCACCGCGACGCCGGCCCAGATCCTCAACGACCTCGGCGACGTGCTCGCCCAGAACGCCATGGCGCAGGCGCTGTTCGGCAGCGTCTGCTCGGTGCGCAAGCACGACTGCGACCAGGACCACAACATCCTGTGGCGCTGGTTCAACGACCCGGCGGTCCGGCAGGCGTACCCGCCCGACGAACAGGACCACCAGGGCCACCGCCTGGTGGCGGACCTCCGCGCGGCCGTGGCCCGCCGCGGGTACGACGCCGACGCCACCGCGCTGGTGACACGGCTCAGTGCGACCAGCGAGGAGTTCACCGCCCTCTGGGCGCTGCACGAGGTCGCCGTGCCGCGGCACGGCCGGATGCGGGTGCGGCACCCGGAGATCGGCCCGATCGTGCTCGACTGCGAAGTCCTGCTGACGCCCAGCGAGGACCAGCGGCTGCTCATCTACACCGCGCCGCCCGGCACCCCGGACATCGACTACCTGGACCTGCTTCGGGTCGTCGGATCCGAGCCGTTCGCCTGATGCGGCGGGCTACCGCTGAGGTGCCGGCGTGAGACGGAGACTGTCCACAATGGCCGTCAGGTCGTCCTGTTGGGTGCGCCAGAGCCGTTCGGCCTGGGCGCGGGTATCGCCCTGCGAGGAGACGGTGAGGATGTAGGTCCGCCCGGTGGCGGTGACGAACGCGTGCATCCGTTCGTGCAGGTCGAACCCGCCGTCCTCGTCGACGTGGTAGGACACCTCCAGCTTCGCGCGGGACGTGCCAGGCGCCGCGGGGAGCTTGGCCAGCTTGATCCGCTTGTAGTCGGTGATGACGTCCGCGTCGAGGAAGTCACCCTGCTCGAGATCGGCGAGCGCACCGATCGCGCCGCCGGGCGGGACGCGGTCGAACCATTCGAGGTGGGCCAGCACGATGCGCGGGCTGTGCGGGTCGCTCACCCACACGACGTCCTGCGCGGACGGATCCTTGAACCAGCCCCGCGGTATCGCGATGGTGAACCCGTCGCCGCTGTGGGCGGTGAACCCGGCCGGCACGGATACCGCCGGACCGGCGCTGGTGGCGGTCCCCGCCACGTCGCCCGCGGGCCGCACGACCAACCAGATCCCGCCACCCACGACGAGGACGAGCACCGCGACGAGCGCCGCGAGCCGCCCTCTCATCCCGTCCAGTCGCGTCCGGGTTCCGGTGGCCGAATCCCGGAGAGGCTGCCCCACGCGAACCGTTTCCGGCTGGCCGGCCGGTTCGGCCGCGGGAATGGGGGTGGGTTCGGGTATGGGCTCGGCCGGCGCGTCAGCAGCAGAACCATTCGCGATCGCCGCCAACATCGCACTCGCCGCAGCCGCCGTCAACCGCTGCCGCGGATCCTTCCGCAACAACAACTCCAACACCCGCCACAACCGCGGCGCCTGCGGAATCGCCACCGGCTCAAACGTCAACACCGCCGCCAACGTCGCCTGCGTATCCCCCGCGCAAACGGCGACTCCCCCCGCAACGCCGCACACAACGTCACCCCCACCGACCACACATCCGACGCCGGCGACGCCACCTCCCCATTCACCCGCTCCGGCGCCAAATAATCCAACGACCCCACCAACGAGCTACTACTGCCCGTCGTCTCACTCACCACCGCCGCAATACCAAAATCCGTCAACACCACCCGCTCACCATCAAGCAAAATATTCGCCGGCTTCACATCCCGATGCACCACCCCCTGCGCATGCGCCACCGACAACGCCTCCAACACCCGCGCCCCCACCTCAGCCACCCGCCGCTCCGACAACGGCCCCTGCTGACGCACCCGCTCCGCCAGCGAAAACCCCTCCACCAACTCCATCAAAATCAACGGCCGACCACCATCAACCACCACATCATGCACAGCAACCACACCCGGATGCCGCAACCGCGCCGCCGCCCGCGCCTCCCGCAACACCTGCCGCAACCGCAAATCACCATCCACCCCCACCCGGACGTGCAACTCCTTCACCGCAACATCCCGCCGCAACAACTCATCATGCGCCCGCCACACCACCCCCATCCCACCCTACCCCAATCCGGGAGAGCAGACGGTAACAACCGCAACCACAGTCACACCCAGAAAACTACGCGCGATCAACCAACCCCGTAAACAAGTAACCGGCTGTAAGCGCGACATGGGCCCCTCGCCGGGGCCGGTTCCGTTGTGGCAGGCGACATCCGGTTCGCCGATCATCCTGACCGCGACCGCTCGCTCCATTGTGGACGAAGCGCTGCGCGCTTCGAGTTGGTAGCGGCGTAGAACCGGTGGTCCGGATCCACCTGCTGGTGCGGCAGGACATGCCGCAGCTGGTGACGCCTGCCGCGGGCGCTCGGCGCGGCCTCGCGGTGGTCGCGGTCGTGATCACGGTGTCCGACCACGCCGCGATCGAGGCGGGCGGGCTGTTCGAGCGCCACTTCAGGTCACTCGCGCACCATGGGCGCCGGCGCCGGCCCGCGGGCCAGCTCCTCGAGGGCGTCCAGGGCGAGGGCCCGCACGTGGCTGGTCGCCGGTGGACCGGGCCGCTCGGAGATCCTGCGCAGCTCCGGCCCGGCGTCGGGGTCGCCGTCCTCGGCGCGCAGGGTCGCCAGCAGGCAGGCGGCGAGCGCGGCCCCGTCGCCCGCGCCGGACTCCGCGTACCAGCGGTCGGCCGCGACCAGCAGCTCGCGCGCCGCGGCCCGGTCGCCGGCGGCGCGCAGCACCTCGGCCCGCGTCGACCCGGGTCATGGCGAGCAGCCGCAGGTCGCCCGCCTGCTCCGCGCCGGCGATCGCGCGGCCCAGCGTCGCGGCGGCGGCCGGGTCGCCGGCGTCGAGCTGGGCCTGGCCGAGGTGCGCGAGGTGCAGTGCGGCCGCGCCGGCGAAGCCGAGGCCGTGCCGCGGACTCGGCGGCGTGCGCGTGGTGGCGGGCGGCGTCGGCGAAGCGGCGCTCGGCCTGCGCGACCCGGCCCAGCGCGGCCTCGGCGTGCAGGAGCGCCCCAGGCGTCGCCGAGCGGCGCGATGATGCGGATCGCCTCCTCGCAGGCGGCGCGGCCCGCCGCCGATGTCGCCGAGGGCGAGGTGGGCGAACGCGGCCAGCAGCAGGCTGCCGCCCGCCCCCAGGTGTCGCCGCGCGCGGTGAACGCCGCGTGGCAGCGCTCCAGGTCGGCGAGCGCCTCGGCGGGCCGGCCCTCCTGCAACAGCACGAACCCGCGTACCAGCGCGTGAGGTTCACGAGCCGCGGGTCGTCCCGGCGAGCGGCGATCGCGGCGTCGAGCGCGGCGCGGGCCGGCCGCAGGTCGCCCGACATGGCCTCGAGCCAAGCTCAGGAGCAGGGCGGCACGCCGAGCGTCGCCGGGCGCCGCCGGCGGCGAGCCGGGCGGCGCGCAGCCGGGCGGCGGCCGCGGTGTCGTCGAGCAGGACCCACGCCCAGCCGAAGCCGACGGCGATCCGCAGGCCCGGCGACCGGATCGTGGGCGCGGGCCCGGTCGAGCGCGGCGTCGATCGTGGCGCGTTCGGCGGCGCGTGACGCGCGACGAGCGCGGCCTGGTCCGGCCCGCGCACCCGGCCGCGACGGTGCGGCCAGCGCCCGCGACCCAGCCGAGGACCGCGTCCGCGGCGACGTCGGCGGCGCCGGCCTCGGCGGCCCGGTCGGCGGCGAACGCCCGGACGCTGTCGAGGAGCCGGTAGCGGGTGGCCCGGCCCGCGGTCGTCGACGATGACCAGCGAGCGGTCGACCAGCCGTTCCACGACGTCGAGGGCCGCGCGGCCGGCACGTCGAGCGCGGCCAGCACGTGCTCGACCGCGGGCAGCGTCGCCCCGGCGGGGAACTGCGCGAGCGCCCACAGCCCGCGCTGGTCGTCGGGGAAGAGCAGGTCGTAGCTCCAGGCCAGCGCGGCGGCGAGCGTGCGCGCGCCGGTCCGAGACGGGGTCGGCGAGCAGCGCGAACCGGTCGTCGAGCCGCTGCCAGGATCTCCGGCACGGTGAGGACCCGGGCGCGGGCGGCGGCCAGCTCGATCGCCAGCGGGAGGCCGTCGAGGGCGCGGCACAGCCGGGCGACGGCCGGCGCCGGTCGGCGGTGAGCGCGAACGACGGCGCGCGTCGGTGGCGCGCGCGCGAACAGCGCGACGGCGTCGGCCTCGGGCAGCGGAGCGAGCGGGCAGACCACCTCGCCGTCGAGCCCGAGCGGCCGCTGGCTGGTGGCGAGCACCCGCACGCCGCGGCGCGGCGTCGAGCACGTGCGCCGCGAGCGCGGCGACCGCCTCGACGAGGTGCTCGCAGTTGTCGAGCACGAGCAGCAGGTCGGCGCCGCGCAGCCGCGGCGATCCGCCGGCGGCGTCCACGCCGGGGACGGCGTCCGCGAGCGCCGACGGCAGCTCCGCGGCGGTCCGGACGCCCTCCAGCCGCACCAGCCACGCGCCGTCCGTGGCGCCGGCCGCCGCGCGGCCTCGATCGCGAGGCGGGTCTTGCCCACCCCGGCCGGGCCGACGAGCGTGACGAGCCGGTGGGCGCGAGCGGCCGCGCGCACGCGCGGCGAGCTCGGCGGCGCGGCCGACCAGCGGGGTGGTGGGCGCGGGCACGTTCCCGCGGCGGGGCGCCGCGACCGGCGCGGCCGGCGCGAGGGCCGGTCGTGCGCGAGCACCTGCCGCTCCAGCGCCGCCAGCTCGGGGCCGGGGTCGACGCCCAGCTCGTCGGCGAGCAGCCGGGTGACCCGGCGGTGCGCGGCCAGCGCGTCGGCCTGCCGGCCCGCCCGGTACAGCGCCGTGATCAGCAACGCCCACAGCCGTTCCCGCAGCGGATGGACCGCGACCAGCGCCTCCAGCTCGCCGATGAGCTCGCCGGCCGCGCCGAGCGCGAGCCGTGCGGCGAGCCCGTCCTCGGTCAGCCGCAGCCGGGCCTCGTCGAGCCGCACCCGGTGCGGCGGCACCCAGTCGGCCGTCCCCGCGGCGGGCAGGACCTCGGGGCCGAACAGCGCGAGCCCCGCCCGGCAGGTCGCGGCGGCCGCGGCCGCGTCGCCCGCGGCGAGCTGGGCGGCGCCCTCGTCGGCGAGCCGCAGCGCCTCCAGCGCGTCGACCCGGCCGGGTCGACGGCGAGCGTGTAGCCGGCGGCGCCGCCGGTCAGCGCGGCCGGGTCGCCGAGCGCCCGGCGCAGCTGGGAGACCTTGGCCTGCAACGTGTTGCGCCGGGTCCCGGCGGCCGGGCCACAGGTCCTCGACCAGCCGCTCCGCCCGGACCGGACGGCCGGCGTCGAGCGCGAGCCGCACCAGCAGCTCCGTGGTCAGCCCGCTCGGCACCGACGGCCGGGGCGCCGTCGCGGCGCACCTCGACGCGCCCGAGCACCGCGACGGTCAGCACCGGGCGAGCCTAAGCGCGTCAGCCGGTCGTCAGTAGGTCATACAGGACCCTGATCGATGCTCAGCGGACATGGACACGACCCCCGCCGCGCAGCTGATCCGGCGCCTCATCGCCGGTGACGCCAGCCGCGATCTGCACGCTCGTCGAGCCGCGCCGAGACCAGCGACGACCCGGCCGTGCTCGTCGCGGCCGCGCTCGCCGCCGCCGACCGGCCGGCGCTGCTCGAACGGGCCGCGCGCGGCCGCCGCTGGACGCCCGCGACCGCCGCTCGTCGCCGTCGCCGCCGCCTACCTGGCCGGCGACGCCGACCGGGCCCTGCTGCTCGCCCGCGACCACCTGGCCGACCACCCGGACGGCCTGCTCGTCGCGCACATCGCCGCGGCACCGCCCAGCCCCGCGAAGAGGAACCCGCTCATGACCACCCGCCGCACCGCCGCGCTGATGATCGCGGCCGCCGTGCTCGTCAACGTGGCCTTCACCGGCCTCGGCGCCGTCTTCGACTACCCCGACGTCCTCAAGCACCCCGCCGCCGAGGTGCTCGCCGCCTTCCGCGACGTCCCAGGGCGCCGTCGACCGCCTGGTTCCTGGTGCTCGCGCTCGGCGCCGCGCTGCTCGCCCCGGTCGCGATCGGCGTCGGGCGGCTGTCCGACGCCCCGCGCGATGCGCTGGGCCGTCCCCGTCGGCATCGCGGCGGCGGCCGTGCAGGTCGTCGGCCTGCTGCGCTGGCCGCTGCTGGTGCCCGGCTGGGCCGCGAGGCCGCCGGCGACGACCCGCGCGGCCACGGCCGCGAGGCGTTCGCCACCGCCAACCGCGTGCTCGGCAACCTCGTCGGCGAGACCGGCGGCTACCTGCTCACCGCCGCCTGGACCGGACTGGTGCTCGTCGCGCTCGGCGCCGCGTTCGCCGGACGCCTGTTCGTCGCGCTCGGCGGGCTGTCGGCCGTCCTGATCCTCGCGGGCGTGCTGTCGCCGCTGGAGCTGCCGTCGTCGACATGGCCAACTTCGTCGGCTACGTGCTGTGGAGCGTCTGGCTGGTGGTCTTCGCCGCCGTCCTGCTGGTGCGCGGCGCGCCGCCGGCTCCGTCTCGTCGGTGCGGGCCGATGACCGCGCACGCGCGATCCGGTCCCGCGCCCTGCGCCACTGGGCGCTCTGGACCGCGGGTTTCCTCGCCTTCCCGCTCGGCGGGCCTCGGCCGGAGCGCCGTCGCCGGGACCGTCGACGATCTCGGCGCCGCGCTCGTCGGCGGCGCGGTGACCGGGCTCGTCATCGGGGCCGGCCAGAGCTCGCCGCCCGGGGCCGCCTCCCGCCGCCCGCTGGGTTCCCGGCGACGACCGCCGGCATGGCGGGTGGGCCTGGCGCTCGGCGCCTCCGTGGTCGGGTTCCGCACCTCGCTGCCCGACCTGGCGCTGATGGGCATGCTGACCGGCATCCCGCTGGGCATCGCCCAGGCGCTCGCCCTGCCGCCGGAGCACGCCGGCGGTGGCTCTGGGCGCTCACGACACCGGTGCTCTGGGGGCTCGGCTGGGCCGTCACGACGCTCGTCGGCATCGACGTCGAGGCGCAGTACACGATCTTCGGCTCCACCGGGGCGATCACCGTCTCCGCGCTGTCCGGGCTCGTGCTCCTCGCGCTCGTTCCGCGTGCGGCGACGACGCTGGCCTTGGGCAGACGCACCTCGGGGTGATATCCAGTGCACCGCGCCGCGCGGACGTCGCCCGGTGGTGAAGGGTGACCGGAAAGGTGATCTCGTATGCCGCAGAGGCGAAGGGTGCTGACCGCCGGGATGGCCGGGCTGTTCGGGGCGCTGTCCTGGCCGGCCCGTTGCCCGCGCAGGCCTGGCCGCGCCGATCCGGCTGGACCGGTTCACCCTGGTCAACCTGTCACACGTCAACGACCGGGCCGCGACCAACGTGTTCCCGGGCGACCCGGCCTTCTCCCTGGAGACCATCGCCACCATCCCGGCGGACGGCTACTACCTGCAGTTCGTCCGCGAGGGCAAGCACACCGGCACGCACTGGGGCGCACCCGGCCACTTCACCGAGGGTGCGGCGCTGGCCGACCAGATGGACCCGGGCGATCTGCTCCTGCCCGCCGTGAAGATCGACATCCGGGACCAGGCCGCGGCGAACGCCGACTACGCGGTGACGGTCGACGACATCAAGTCGTGGGAACGGCGGCACGGCCGGATTCCCAACGGGTTCCATGGTCGTGCTGTGGACCGGTTGGGAGTCCCGCTGGGGCACGCCCGCGTTCCCGAACCTCGACGAGAACGGCCTGATCCACCAGCCGGGCTTCTCGATTCCGGCGGTGCGCTGGTTGATCGACACCGGTCGCCTCGGCCGCCGCGGTGGCACCGGCACCGACACGTACAGAGCCCGGACGTCGGTACCGAGGAGACCTACACGGTGTCGAAGCTGGTCTACCAGCGGCGGCGGATGAGCCTGGAGATCCTGGCAAACCTGGCCAAGCTGCCGACGACCGGCGCCTGGGTGCTCGCGGGCGGGCCGATCCACCGCAACGGGTCGGGCTCCACCGCGACGATCTTCGGCCTGATCCCGCCCGGTGTGGACTAGCTGCGGGAGACCGTGAGCCGCAGCGCGGACAGCGGGCCGGGGCGGCCAACCGGTAGCCCTGAGCCAGCGTGCAGCCGGCCTCGCCGAGCAGCTCGGCCTGGTCGGCCGACTCGATGCCCTCGGCCACGATCGCGAAGCCGAGCTCGGCGCCCAGGCTGACCGTCGGCCGGCACCGCGCGACGTCCCGGTCCAGTTGCACGCCCGTGGTCAGGGCGCGGTCCAGCTTGATCAGGTCGACGGGCAACGCGTGCAGGCAGGTCATCGAGCTGTATCCGGCGCCGAAGTCGTCCAGCGCGACTCGCACGCCGAGTGCCTGTAACCGCCGGATCGCCTCGGCACCGGCCGTGAGGTCGAGCACCGGCACCGTCTCGGTGATCTCGACGACGAGCCGGTCGGCGGGCAGCCGGTAGCGGGCCAGCGCCGCGGTGACGCTCCGCTCCAGCGTCTTCGGTGCCCAGCCGGCTGGCGCAGATGTTGACGTGCACGGTCAGCTCCAGCTCGGCGGCGGTGATCTCGCGGCACGCCAGGTCGAGCGCCAGCGCGTCCAGCTCGGCACCGAGCCCGGCGCTTTCCGCCGCCCGGACGAACGAGTGGGGCGGAGGATCTGAGGTGTGGTCCGGCGCGGTCCACCGGGCCAGCGCCTCCACCGCGACCGGGGTCTCGTCGCCGAGCCGCACGATCGGCTGGAACTCCATGGTGAAGCCGTCCGGCACGCCGCCCTGCGCGTGCGCAGCGCGACGGTGAAGTCCGGCGGGCCGTCCTGCGAGGGGCGGTACACGACGGTGGTGTCCTTTCCCAGCCGCTTGCCCGCGTACATCGAGGTGTCCGCCCGGCCGAGCAGGACATCCGAGGTGACGAGCGGCTCGGTCGGGATCCAGGACCACCAGGCCCATGCTCGCGCCGACGGCAGCTCGGTACCGTGCACGGCGAACGGGCGCCGCAGCGCGTCGCGGATCCGGTCCGCGACGGCCTGTGGCGCGTCGATCTCGCCCTCCAGCAGGATCGCGAACTCGTCGCCGCCCAGCCGCGCGACGGTGTCGGCGGCCCGAGGCAGCGGCAGCCGATCCGCGACCGCGTGCAGCAATAGGTCGCCGTATGCGTGGCCAAACGGGTCGTTGACCTCCTTGAAGCCGTCGAGGTCGACGAAGATGAGCCGAAGCGCGTCATCGCCGACGCCGCGCATGACCTGCTCGAGCCGCACGGCGAAGAACGTCCGGTTGGCGAGGCCGGTCAGCGGGTCGTGCAACGCCTGGTGGGCCAGCTGTTGCTGGCCTTCGTACACCCGGCGCAGCAGCAGCCGGTTGTCCATCAACGAAAGCAGCTGCCGGGCGAGCACCAGGAAGATCACGAGGACGCCGACGAAGACCTCGACCCCGTCCGGCCCGTCGCCGAACAGCAGCTGCCCGCTGATCAGCAGCGCCACCGCGGTCACCGGCAGGTACGGCAGGGCCATCTGCCACCAGTCCACCCCGACCGGCGGGCTCTCCTCCGTCGCCGGCCGGGCGCGACCAGCAGCGCGAAGGCGATGAACAGCGCCCGAGGACGAACCCGGCGTCGGCCCAGGGCTTCATGCTCTCCGCGCCGATGCTGACCAGGTAGGCGAAGATGCTGTCGGAGAAGGCCAGCGCGACGATGCCGACCGCGACAGCAGCAGGTTCTCCCGGTAGGGCCGGTCCACCCGGTCGAACACGACCATCAGCACCGCGACCACGACGAGGACGAGGTCCGACAGCGGGTAGGCGATGGCGACGGCCCAGGCGGCGCGTCCGGCCCGGTCGCCCGCACCACCGCCCGAGCGCGGCGGTCCAGGTCAGGATGAACAGCGAGCCGGTGACGACCAGGCCGTCGATCACCACGGCGATCCCGAAGTGCGCGGTCCATCGCCCGGGCTGCCAGCGCTCCCGGTCCGGCCGGACCGCGCGCGGGCCAGCGCGAACAGACCCGCGAGCGCGAACACCGGGAAGGTCAGGTAGCCGACGTCGGCCAGCGACGGCGAGGGCAGGCCCCGGCCGTCGATGAGCTGGTACCAGGACCAGAAAACTGACCGAGGGACCAGCCGAGCATGCCCAACGAGATCAGCAGCCGCCACCAGCGCTGGTGCCCGCGCATCCGGCGGCCGACGAGCCAGCCGCAGACGACCGCGGTCAGGCCGGCGCCCAGTGCATCGCGTTGTCGACCCACAGGGCGAACCGGTCGCCCCAGAACGCCAAACCGTTCACCACGATCAGGGCCGCCAGGACCAGGAGCAGCTGACGGCCACCGGTATCGCCGAACCTAATGGCACCTGGTCCTGTCGTCCACCCGTCCACGCGCGTCATCGTCACGTGGCCGGCCCGCCTCGAGGCGCGGATCCCAATGGGACACATCGCCAACCTGGTCGGCGTTTGTGATGTCACCGTCGGAATTGGACGGCACGGTACTGGCCCCGTAACCGTCAGGAGTCGCCGGCGGCCGGTTGCGGGCGCGGCGGGGCAGCGGCGCCGGTAGCGGCGGCAGTTGCCGCGGCTGCTGCTGCGGCTACGGCGGCGTTGATGCTCGGGTACAGGGCGTGGAGCAGGGGTCGGCGCCGGCGCGCCGCAGCACGTCGCGGACCTGGCCGATGTCGCGGGCGAGCAGCAGCCGGGTGCCGCGGCGGCGCGAGGTCGCGGTTGAGCGCCGGCGAGCATCTGCGGCGGCGGTGACGTCGACGAACGGCACGGTCTCGGCGTCGAGACGACCACGCGTGGACGCCGAGGCGTCCGCGACGGCGCGCGGATCCGCGTCGCGGACGTGGTCGGCGTTGGCGAAGAACAGGCCGCTCTCCACGCGGACGACCACGACGCCCGGTCGGCGGTGGCGCCGTCGGGGTGGCGGGCGCGGTCGACCCAGATGGCCGTCGGCGGCCGGGCGACCCGGCCGAGCACGGCGACGTTGGGCCGCGAGGCGCGGTAGAGCAGCAGGAGCAGCGAGAGCGCGATGCCGATGAACAGCCCGGGCAGGGTGTCGAAGACCAGCACGCCGAGCAGCGCCGCGATCGCGGCGAGGAAGTCGGCCCGCGCGGCCAGGCCGTAGATCGCGCCGAGCCGCCGGGTCCAGATCCGGTAGAGCCGCGCGCAGCGCGGCGATGTCGACGAGCTCGATCGACCGCGGCGATGACGATCGCGGCGAGCGTCGCCTCGGGCAGCTGCTCGAACAGGCCGGTGAGGAACAGCAGGGTGACGACCGTGAGCGCGGCGACGATCAGCCCGGACAGCTGCGGTGCGGGCGCCGGCGCCGCCGTTGACCGCGGTCTTGGACAGGCTGCCGTTGACGACCATGCCGGCGGACAGCCCGGAGCCGAGGTTGGCGGCGCCGAGCCCGAGCAGCTCCCGGTTGGCGTCGACGTCGTAGCCGGCGCGGGCGGCGTACGTCTTGGCCGCGCCGAGCCCCTCGGCGAACCCGACCAGCACGACGCCGACGGCGCCGGCCGACCAGCGCCAGGTAGTCGTCGAGCCCGACCGTCGGGCAGCCCGAGCGGCGGCAGGCCGCTGTCGATCGGTCCGACGACGTCGACGCCCTGGTCGTCGAGGTCGAACAGGACCGACGGCGAGCGATGCCGAGCGCGACGGCGACCAGCGAGCCCGGGCACCAGCGGGAGCGAAGCGCCGCAGGCCGAGCACGAGCAGCAGCGAGCCGCAGCCCGACCGCCAGCGTCGGCCAGCGTCGGTCTCGCCGAGGTCGGCGAGCAGCGCCCAGAGCTTCTCGAAGAAGTCGCCCTCGCCCTTGTCGACGCCGAACAGCTTCGGCAGCTGGCCGACGATGATCGTCAGCGCCAGCCCGACGATGAAGCCCTTGAGCACCGGCTCGGAGATGAACGCCGCGAGGAACCCCAGCCGCAGCAGGCCGGCCACGATCGCGACGAGCCCGGTGACGATCGCGAGCGCCGCGGTCAGCGCGACGAGCCGTCGGGTCGCCGCCGGCGACGTCGGCGACCGACGCCGGCGGAGAGCGCCGCGGTGGCGGACATCGGGCCGACGACGAGGTGCCGGGAGCTGCCGAACAGCGCGTAGAGCACGAGCGCGGCCGGCGCGGCGTAGAGGCCGACGACCGGCGGGACCCCGGCGATGGTGGCGTAGGCCAGCGCCTCGGGCACGAGCACCGCCCAGACGGTCAGCCCGGCGACGAGGTCGGGCCGCAGCCACGCCGCCCGGTAGCCCGTGCAGCGACGCGAACAGCGCGGGCAGCCTCATCGGGTCGCGCCTGGGCGGGAAGGCGGCATGTGCACTTCCGAACGGTCGGCCGAAGGACGGTCACGTGTTGGCCGCCACGCGCCACCGTCGGTTACCGGATCGCGCCGACGCATCCCCCGATGCGGGTGACTCGGCGGCCCGGACGTCGAGTGGCTCGATCGCTCTCGGAGTACACGCGGATACGCCTCGTGGCGGATTGTCCCTCGCGGACTTGGTTGGAAACTTGTTTACGCAAGCCATTTCCAGTCGAGGGTCCGTAAGGGCTTGCCAACCCTGCGAAAGGTATCAATGAAGAGCGTGAAATTGCCGGTCCTCGTCGCCGCCGCGGCGTGCACGACGGTCGGGATGGCGGCCCCCGCGGCCGCCGCTGGCCCACATCATGGTTCCCGTTCTCAAGGCCTCCGCCGACGGCGTGCCGGGGCAGTACATCGTCACGCTGAAGGACGGTCGTCCAGGCCGGCGCGCTCGCGGCCGACCTGAAGGTCAAGCCGCGGCACGTCTACCGGGCGGCGCTCAACGGTTTCGCCGCCACGCTGTCGGCCGACCAGCTGCGACGAGCTGCAGGCCGACCCGTCGGTCAAGCGGATCGAGCAGAACGCCGAGGGTCGAGCGACGGCACCCAGACCGGCGCCCCCTGGGGCCTGGACCGCATCGACCAGCCGGCCCTGCCGCTGGACGGCACCTACAGCGGTACGCCGACGGCGCGGGCGTCACCGCCTACATCATCGACACCGGGGTCGAGGCCGACCACCCCGACTTCACCGGGCGCGCCCAGAACGCCTTCGACGCCACCGGCGGCAACGGCGAGACTGCAACGGGCACGGCACCCACGTGGCCGGCACCATCGGCGGCGCGACCTACGGCGTGGCCAAGAGCGTGCGCTCGCGGCGTCCGCGTGCTCGACTGCGGCGGCAGCGGCACCTGGGAGGCCGTGATCGCCGGCATCGACTGGGTCGCCGCAACCACGCGGCCCCGGCGGTGGCGAACATGTCGCTCGGCGGCGGCTTCAACCAGGCGGTCAACGACGCCGCCACGCGATGGCCGACTCCGGCGTGTTCGTGGCCATCGCGGCCGGCAACAACAACGATCGACGCGTGCAAGTTCTCGCCGGCCAGCGCCGCCAACGTCATCACCGTCGGGGCCAGCGACTCGGGCGACAACAGCGCGTACTTCACCAACTACGGCGCCTGCGTCGAGGTCTACGCGCCGGGCGTGGACATCACGTCCGCGTGGCTGGCGGCGGCACGAACACGATCAACGGCACCTCGATGGCCTCCCCGCACGTCGCCGGCCTCGGCGCGCTCTACAAGAGCTCGCAGGGTGACGTCGCCAGCGCGACGATCAACGCCTGGATGCAGGCGGCCGCGTCGCCGAACGTATTCGTCGGCGTTCCCGCGGGCACGCCGAACCTGCTCCTGCAGACCGCGGGGCTGTAGGACAACCACCCGACGTCGGCACGATCACGGCCACCCCGCCGGATCGTGCCGACGTCGCGGTGCCCGCCCGGCATCCGCTCAGGAGCCCTCGAGCTCCGCGCGCCTGGCCGCGGCCGACGCGACGCTGGCCGAGCAGTCGTCGAACCAGGCCGACAGTGCCGCCCAGCGCGCGGTGCGCCGGCCGAACTCCAGCCGCTGGCGGCGGGCGGCCGTACCGGGCAGCCGCGGGAGTCCCTTCGGTACCAAGAGTTCGGCCGACAGCGACGGCACCATGCCGACGAGCTGGTCGAGCCTGGTGTCACAGTCCTTGACGTACCTCCCGGCCACGTCGTCGACAGCCTGCCGGGTGAGCAGGGGCTCGCATCGCTCGCCGTGGTAGGAACCGTACTGAGTGGACAGCAGCGTGTCGCTGTAGGCCGGATAGCCGGCGACCTTCGCGGGCAGGCCGGCCTCCTTGGCCCAGCGGCGGTACGCGAGGATCGCCTCGTGGCGGGCGTACCAGTCCTGCCGGCTGACCGCGAGGTCACGCAGCTGCAGCCAGGCATCGTGGTCGGCCCTTCACTGGGCGTCCACTGTGTACTCGTCGAAGGGCGTCGGGGCGTCCGCCCTCGTCCGCCAGAAGTGGGCGCGGCAGTTCGCCATGTCGCTCACCAGCTGCCGCAGGTAGGTGGCCTGCTCCCAGACGTGCGAGCGCAACGGCCGCACGGGTGCGGGCCGGTCCGGCGCGAACGTGACCATCTCGAACATCCGGAACCGCGGATGGTCGCGCAACGCCGCGAGATCGAGATCCTCGTCCACCAACCAGGAGCGATGGGCGGCGAGCCGTCCACTGTGGCTCGCCATGGCCGCGTGATAGAGCTCGTCGACCGCCAGGCTCGCGACGGTGTCCCGGGCGGCGCCGTGGAGCTGCGGCTGCGCGCCCCGCGGCCAGCGCCCGTCGGTCCGGCCCCGCGACCCGACGTTCAACATGGCGACCGCGTAGACACATGCCGCGTTGTAGCACTCGCTCCAGGAACTCCGGTGGCCGAACCCTCGCCGGGTCACGGCATTGACCGCCGCCGCCAGCTCGGAATGGTGCGGCGGCCACTTGGCGTCCGTGAACAGCTTCGGCAGGCGAACCTTGCGCCAGGGTGCGGGGTCGGCCGGCCGCGGCCGCGGCACCGACTCGCCGTCGTCGTCGATGTCCGCCATCGCCCGGCGCAGCACGATCCACACCAGGCACAGCCGTAGCGCGTTCATCGACAGCACCCGGGACAGGCGCCGCCAGCGAATCCAGTGCCGCACCCGGAATCGCCCGTAGTCGACCAGGATCCGCTCGATCTCGTACTGGGAGAGCGCGCACAGGTACGACCCGGAGCGCGGGCGGCCCGCTCGACGTATCCCGTCAGCTCGGCCTGCTTGCCGGGCAAGTCGACGAACTCGGGGACGTCGGCGTCGAGGACGCGCGCATGGTCACGGACCCGGTAGGGCTGGGAGACCTCCGCGGTGTCGGTGACGATCCGCACCGCGAGGTAGCGGCTGAACCGCATGCGCAGCATGGTGCGCAGGTCCGCCCGGCGGCGGACCCGGGTGTCGTGGACAGGGTCGGCGCCGGGCCTCGGGTAACCGCACCCACCAGGCGGCTCGCGATGGTGTCGCCGAGGCCGAGCACGAGCGCGTGCCGGTACCTGGCGACCAGCATGTGCGGTGTCCTGCTGCCGGCGCGTCCGGCGGGACTGCCGCTCCCCCACGGGTGGGGTGACGCGCCACCAGCGGCCGAGCCGGCCCTGACCGCGGCTGCAGATCGTGACCACGTCGTCGTAGGTCGCCAGCGCGTCGAGGTGCAGGTCCAGCTGTTCCTGTACCGCGGCGATCTCGAGCCTGATGTACACGTTCGACGGATCGTGGGCGAGCGCCCGGTGGTACTCGCCGAGCGCCTCGTCGTAGCGGCGGTGCTCGACGAGGTGGTTGGCGTGCTGGTAGGCGTCGAACAGCGCACCGTCGGGGATCTTGGCGTTGCGCCAGGCCGCCCAGTAGATGTTGTTCCGGCCGTACTTGCTGCGCGGGAGCACGAGGGCCGCCACCGCGTTGGCCGCCCGGTGCAGGACGCGCATCCAGGGCTTGTCGTCCTCGATCACGATCGGGCTCGCCGCGAAGCGCGGCACCCGGACGAGCTCGAGGACCAGCCGGCAGGTGCCATCCGCACCGGACCGGATGGTTCCGCCGATCCGGAACGCGGCCGGCGGCTGCACCAGCTTCACCAGCCGGGTCGCCACCCGCCACCAGCCCTCGGCCGCCTCGCCCGCGTTCTCCACGATCTGGATGAAGTCGTAGGAGACCCCGACCCCGGGCACCGGTGTCGGGGTGTCGAGGCGCGAACCGTTGAGCACGTGCTTGAAGCGGGCCGTCAGTTCGGCCGCCGAGTAACCGTCGAGTGCGGCGCCCGCCGCGTCCCGCTCGTCGGTGAACGCCTGGATATCGATGCGGTCGGCGCGATATGCCGCGTTCTCGAGCCTCGCCTTGCCGATGAAATAGAGCATGAGCACCGTGGATATGGCGATTCCCACGGTCTGAATGATCACCCAGGTGATGGCGCTCTCCGGCGCCGGCTTCAGACTGAATTCCTCCAGGAAACCGCGCGGCAGCTCCACGTACGGAGCGATGGCGAATCCCAGTACGAACGCGAACGCGACCACGGCGGCGATCCACCACCAGATGCGGTGCGCCTTGGGAATCTCGGCGGGGCTGATGTCTCGTCGGCGGCTCCTCGGCAACGAAGGCACCTCCCAGTACCACACTCAGCTTTTCGTCCCGATATGCACATCGCCGGCAACACACCTCGCGTAATGCACGAGTCGGAATTGATGCGGTCCAGGGGGAGTCCGCGGGTCGGGTCGCCCCTTCACCGGGCCGCGGCGGGCCCGGGCAACGACGATTGCGTCCTTTTAGGACAGTGGGTGGCAGCTCAGGCCCGCTCGGTCGCCGCGTGACGGTGTGTCACTGGCCCGAACGTCTTTCCGCTGCGGAGATGCCCCATCTCACAGGCCCTGCGGCCGCTCACCCGACCGTGGTTACGCCACCGTAACCTACGGTACCGTAGGTTGGGGTCATGGCCTCTTCGGACAGCATGCACCTGCTTCGCGAGCTCGAGCCCATCGCGAGGCGAACCTCAACCGCCACCTCGAGATGGCGAAGGAGTGGTTCCCGCACGAGTACGTGCCGTGGAGCGAGGGCCGCGACTTCGCCGTCCTCGGCGGCGAGGCGTGGGAGCCCGAGCAGTCGAAGCTGTCGCCGTCGCCCGGACCTCGCTGGTCGTCAACCTGCTCACCGAGGACAACCTGCCCAGCTACCACCACGAGATCGAGCGCGCGTTCGGCCGCGACGGCGCGTGGGGCACTGGGTGCACCGGTGGACCGCCGAGGAGGGCCGGCACGGCATCTGCATCCGCGACTACCTGCTCGTCACCCGCGGCGGTCGACCCGGTCGCGCTGGAGCGGGCGCGGATGAGACACATGGAGACCGGCTTCACGCGGACGACAAGGCGCTGCTGCAACGTGTCGCCTACGTGTCGTTCCAGGAGCTCGCCACCCGCGTCTCGCACCGCAACACCGGCCGGAACAGCGGGGACCCGATCGGCGAGAAGCTGCTCGCCCGGGTCGCCACGGACGAGAACCTGCACATGGTCTTCTACCGCAACCTCGTCACGGCGGCGCTTCGATCTCGCGCCGGACGAGACCATGCGGGCGATCCCGACGAGGTCGTCGGCTTCCAGATGCCCGGCGCGGCATCGAGGACTTCGGCGCAAGGCCGTGCAGATCGCCATGGCCGGCATCTACGACCTGCGCATCCACCACGACGAGGTGATCTGGCCGGTGCTGCGCCAGTGGCGCATCTTCGAGCGCGAGGGTTTCGGCGCCGAGGGCGAGAAGGCCCGCATGGAGCTGGCCGAGTTCCTCGCCGAGGTGGACGCCGCCGCCAGCCGTTTCGAGGAGCGCCGCGACCAGGCGCTGGCCCGGCGCAGCGCCTGACCCGCCCGCGGAGCTTCACCGCAGGGCGGCCGGACGGCCAGGTTCAGCGTCGGCACGTTCACGCCCGGCTCGCCGAGGAAGCCGAGGACGCGGCCTCGGTGGGCCTCGACGAGCTCCCGCACCTGGGCGTCGGACAGGCCGGTCACCCGGGCCACCCGCGCGACCTGCAGCGCCGCGTAGGCCGGGCTGATGTCCGGGTCCAGGCCGGAGGCCGACGCGGTGACCGCGTCGGGCGGCACCCGCGCCGGGTCGACGCCCTCGCGGGCGGCGATCAGGCCGGCGCTGCTCGATGGTCGCGAGCAGGTCCGGGTCGAACGCGCCCTTGTTGGAGCCGCCGGAGGTGGACGTGTCGGCCGGGCCGAGCACGTGCCTCCCGCGAGGTGCGCGACCGCCGAGGGCCGGGTGTGGAAGTACGGGTCGGCGGCCGGGTCCGCGGCCACCGGGTCGACCCCGATCAGGACGAGCCGACGGCGCGTGCCGTCGGCGCGTGACGACCGAGCCCTCGGCGTTGGCCGCGCAGGCCCGGGATGCCGGCGACGGCCCAGACCGCCGAGCGGGTAGACGATGCCGCAGAGCACCGTGAACACGAGCAGCACGCGCAGCCCGGCGCCGGTCGGTGGCGAGCGAGTGAGCATGTCTCAGATCCCCGGGATGAGTCGGACGAGCAGGTCGATGAGGAAGATCCCGACGAACGGCGTGACCACGCCGCCGAGGCCGTAGATCAGCAGGTTGCGGCGCAGCAGCGTCGCCGCGCTCGACGGGCCGGTAGCGCACGCCGCGCAGGGCCAGCGGGATCAGCGCGACGATGATCAGCGCGTTGAAGATCACCGCCGACAGGATCGCCGACTGCGGCGTGGCCAGCCCCATGACGTTCAGCGCGCCCAGCGACGGGTAGAGCCCACGAACATCGCCGGCAGGATCGCGAAGTACTTCGCCAGGTCGTTGGCGACGGAGAACGTGGTCAGCGCGCCGCGGGTGATCAGCAGCTGCTTGCCGATCTCGACGATCTCGATCAGCTTGGTCGGGTCGGAGTCGAGGTCGACCATGTTGCCGGCCTCCTTGGCCGCGGCCGTGCCGGTGTTCATCGCGACGCCGACGTCGGCCTGGGCGAGCGCGGGCGCGTCGTTGGTGCCGTCGCCGGTCATCGCGACCAGCCGGCCGCCCTCCTGTTCCTTGCGGATCAGCGCCATCTTGTCCTCGGGCGTGGCCTCGGCGAGGTGGTCGTCCACCCCGGCCTCGGCCGCGATCGCCCGCGCGGTCGCGGGTTGTCGCCGGTGATCATCACCGTGCGGATGCCCATCGCCCGCAGCTCGGCGAACCGCTCGGCCATGCCGGGCTTGACCACGTCGGACAGCCGGATCACGCCGAGCACCCGGCGTCGTCCCTGCCGCGCTCGGCGACGACGAGCGGGGTGCCGCCGCCGTCGGAGATCCGGTCGACGACTCGCGCGACCTCGTCGGCACGGTGCCGGCCTCGGACCCAGCCAGCACGGCGCGCGCCGCGCCCTTGCGGATCGCCGCGGTCGCCGATGTCGAGCCCGACATCCGGGTCTGCGCGGTGAACGGGACGAACTCGCGCGGCCTCGTCCGCGTCGGCCTCGGCCGGCAGGCCGTACTCCGCGGCGCACAGCTCGACGATGCTGCGGCCCTCCGGCGTCTGGTCGGCGAGGCTGGACAGCCGGGCGGCCGCGGCCAGCTCGGCCACGGGACGCCCGGCGACCGGGATCAGCTCGGTGGCCTGCCGGTTGCCGAAGGTGATGGTGCCGGTCTTGTCCAGCAGCAGCGTGTCGATGTCGCCGGCGGCCTCGACCGCGCGGCCGGACGTGGCCAGCACGTTGCGCTGCACCAGCCGGTCCATGCCGGCGATGCCGATGGCCGACAGCAGCGCGCCGATCGTCGTCGGGATCAGGCAGACCAGCAGCGCGGTCAGCACGATCAGCGACTGCGTGCTGCCCGGCGTAGCCGGCTCATCGGCTGCAGCGCGACCACGGCCAGCAGGAAGATGATCGTCAGCGCGGCCAGCAGGATCGTCAGCGCGATCTCGTTCGGCGTCTTCTGCCGGGCGGCGCCCTCGACCAGCGCGATCATCCGGTCCACGAACGACTCGCCGGGCTTGGTCGTGATCTGCACGACGATCCGGTCGGACAGCACGGTGGTGCCGCCGGTGACCGAGCAGCGGTCGCCGCCGGCCTCGCGGATCACCGGCGCGGACTCGCCGGTGATCGCCGACTCGTCGACGGTCGCGATGCCCTCGACGACGTCGCCGTCGCCCGGGATCGATCTCGCCCGGCCTCGACGACGACCAGGTCGCCGATGCGCAGCTCGGTGCCCGGCACCTGCTCCTCGGCCCCGTCGGTCGCCGAGCCGGCGCGCGATCGTGTCCTTCTTGGTGCGCCGCAGCGACTCGGCCTGCGCCTTGCCGCGGCCCTCGGCGACGGCCTCGGCGAGGTTGGCGAACAGCACGGTGAACCACAGCCAGACCGCGATCAGCGACCGCGAACACGCTCGGGTCGACGATCGCGAGCACGGTGACGAGCACCGAGCCGACCCAGACCACGAACATGACCGGGTTGCGCAGCTGCGTGCGCGGGTCGAGCTTGCGCAGCGCGTCCGGGCAGCGACGCGCACAGCTGGCGCGGGCTGAACGCGCCGGCGCCGACCCGGCCGGTCTGCTCGGCGTGGTGCTGCCGTGCGTCCGGCGCTCGCGGGCCGTTCCGAGTGGTGGTGGTCATGAGAGCGCCTCCGCGATCGGGCCCGAGCGCGAGGGCCGGGAAGAAGGTGAGCGCGGCGACGAGCACGACGGTGCCGCCGACCAGCACGCCGAACAGCGCGCCGTCGGTGGGCAGCGTGCCCGGCGCCGGCCGTCGACGCGCCGCTGCTGCGGCGAGCGAGCCGGCCAGCGCGAGCACGGCGAGGATCGGCACGAACCGGCCGAACAGCATCGCAGACGCCGAGCGTGGCCTGGAAGAAGTCGCTGGTGACGGTGATGCCCGGCGAACGCGCTGCCGTTGTTGTTCGCCGCCGAGGCGTAGGCGTAGAGCACCTCGGAGAAGCCGTGCGCGCCGTCGTTGTTCAGCGCGCCGGCGTGCCGGGCAGCGCGATCGCCAGCCCGGCGCCGAGCAGCACGAGCGCCGGCATCGCCAGGATCGAGATCGCCGCGGCGGTGACCTCGCCGCGGCCGAGCTTCTTGCCCAGGTACTCCGGGGTGCGGCCGACCATCAGCCCGGCGAGGAACACCGCGATGATCGCGAGCACGAGGATCGCCGTAGAGCCCGGTGCCGACCCCGCCGGGCGCGACCTCGCCGAGCAGCATGTTCAGCAGCGTGACCGCCGCCGCCGGCGCCGGTGAAGCTGTCGTGCAGCGAGTTGACCGCGCCGGTCGACGTGCCGGTCGTGGACACGGCGAACAGCGCCGACGCCGGGATGCCGAACCGGACCTCCTTGCCCTCCATGCGCGCCGCCGGCGGCCAGCGCGGCCGGCCCGTTCGGGTGCGTCTCGGCCCACCAGGCGACCGCGAGGAACGCGCCCCAGATCACGCCCATCACCGCGAGCAGCACGTAGCCCTGGCGGGTGTTGCCGACCATGCGTGCCGAACGTGCGGGTGAGGCAGACCGGGATCACCAGCAGCAGGAAGATCTCGAGAGGTTGGTCAGCGCGTTCGGGTTCTCGAACGGGTGCGCGGAGTTGGCGTTGAAGATGCCGCCGCCGTTGGTGCCCAGCTCCTTGATCGCCTCCTGCGACGCGGCGGGCGCCAGCGCGATCGTGTGCGCGTCCCGTCGACGTCGGTGACGTCGACGCCGGAGTGCAGGCACATGCACCACGCCCGAGCGCGATCAGCAGGATCGCGGCGACGAAGGAGAACGGCAGCAGGATCCGGAGGACGCCGCGGGTCAGGTCGACCCAGAAGTTGCCGAGCCGGTCGGTCGCCGACGCGGGCGAACCCGCGGACCAGCGCCACCGCGACCGCCAGCCCGACCGCCGCGGACACGAAGTTCTGCACGGTGAGCCCGGCCATCTGCACGGTGTGGCCCATGACCGTCTCGGGCACGTAGGACTGCCAGTTCGTGTTCGTCACGAACGACACGCGCGTGTTGAACGCCATCGCCCGGCTCGACCGGCGCCGCGGCCGAAGTCCAGCGGCAGCAGCGGCTGCAGCCGCTGCAGCAGGTAGAGCAGCACGATCGAGACGAACGAGAAGCCGAGCACGCCGGCGGCGTAGTCGTCCAGCGCTGCTCGGCGTCGGGGTCGACCCGGACCATGCGGTACACGGCGCGCTCGACCGCCAGTGCTTGCTCGTCGGTGAAGACCCGCGCCATGTAGTCGCCGAGCGGCACGTAGACCGCGGCGAGGAGCACCAGCAGGACGCCGACCTGCAGGAGGCCGGCCACGGTGGGCGACATCAGAACTTCTCCGGGCGCATCAGGGCGACGAACAGGTAGACGATCAGCAGCAGCGCGATCAGCCCGCCGACGACGTTCGAGGAGCTGCGGCGATCACAGCGGCTCCAGCCCCCGCAGCATCAGCGCCAGGACGCGAAGCCGGCGATCAGCAGCACCGCGTAGGCCAGGTCGGCCATCGGCCCAGGCCCCTTCCACTCCGGGTCGCCCCGATGGCGACCGGACAACGCGAGTGTCGCCCCGGCAACCGGTCGCGGGGGATCGGCCTGACGGGACCTTGACGCCGGGCGGGCGCGCGTTTACGGAATCAATACGGCCGAGGTGAGTCCCACCACGGCAGCCGGGCAAGTAGGGTTGCCGACGCGCGCCGAAACGGAGGTGTGCGCGTGACGGACGAGTCCCCGCCACTCGCGCCCGATGCGGCTCCGGACCGCTCGGGACGACCGATCTCCTGGATCGTCGACTGCGCGGCCTATGTCGAGGGCAAGCGGATGCCGGACCAGGCCACTGGCTCCGATGAGTCCTATGTGGATGCCATCGCCGAGGTTCGCGGCGCGGCGAGGGGTTCGTCTGGGTCGGTCTGTACGAGCCGGATCCGAGCGAGATGGCGGATGTGGCAGCTTCGGGCTGCACGAGCTGGCCGTCGAGGACGCGGTGCACGCCCACCAGCGGCCCAAGCTCGAGCGCTACCCCGACGTACCTCTTCCTGGTGCTGAAGACGGTCCGTTACGTCGACCACGAGACGGCCGCGACCGCCTCCGAGATCGTCGAGACCGGCGAGATCATGATCTTCCTGGGCGCCGATTTCCTGGTGACCGTGCGCCATGGCTCGTTCTCCGGCCTGGCGGACTGCGTCGCGACCTCGAACGATCCCGCCACCGTCTCGCCGCCGGACCGGCGGCGGTGATGCACGCCATCGCCGACCGCATCGTCGACAAGTACGTCGCCGTCGTCGAGGCCGTCGACGAGGATGTCGACGAGATGGAGAAGCCGTCTTCTCGCCGGACAAGCCGATCGACATCGAGCAGATCTATCTGCTCAAGCGCGAAGTCGGCGAGCTCCGGCGGGCGGTCGCGCCGCTCATCAAGCCGATGGCGACGCTCGCCAGCGACGACACGCCGCTCGTGCCCGCCCGAGATCAAGACCTACTTCCGCGACGTCGAAGACCACCTCGCCCACCGTGGACCGAGCCGTGGCCACTTCGCCGACGCGCTGACCCCCTGGTCTCGGCGCGCACCGCGGCGTTGGCCACCCGGCAGAACGAGGACATGCGCAAGATCTCGGCGTGGGCCGCCATCGCGTTGGTCCCGACCGCCATCGCGGGCGTCTACGGGATGAACTTCGACGTCATCCCGTTCGCCGCGCTGCCGTAGTCGAGGTCGGCGTCGGCCGCCTCGGCGCACGCGTGGGCGATCGCGCGCGCCCAGGCCCGGCGCGGGAACAGCGCGACGTCCGGGGTCGTCGGGGTGAAGTCGAAGCGCACCGCGGTCCGGCGTGGCGGCGACCGGCGGCGGCGCGGCGACCGCCGGCGCCGCGGCCACGACGGTGCCCGCGCCGCGGCGTGCCGCGAGCCATCCCTCGGCGCCGAGCTGCTCGTAGGCGTCGGTCACCACGCCGCGCGAGACGCCGAGCTGCTCGGCGAGCGCGCGCGACGCGGGCAGCCGCACGCCGGTCCGCAGCCGCCCCGCGCGGATCGCCTCGCGCAGCTCGCCGGCGAGCTGGCGCCGCAGCGGCTCGGGCCGCTCCGGGTCCAGCGTCACCAGCAGCGCGGCGGGGTCGTCGCCGCCCGCCGTCCGGTCCTCGCCCGCCATGCCCGCATCATTGGCCCTCTCGGCGGTCGCGTCAATGGCCCTGGACGCAGGACCACTCGTGCCCCATCCTGCTGCGCGGTGAGCTCCCCGGTGCAACCCCGCCGCCGCACCGCCGCGCCGTCCGAGCGCGTGCGCGTCCGCCGCCTGCACGAACACGCGTCCTACCAGCAGGACGCGATCCGACGCGATCCTCGACGAGGCGCTCGTGGCGCACCTCGGCTTCGCCCACGAGGGCCAGCCGTACGTGATCCCCACGCTGCACGCGCGCATCGGCGAGGACGTGTACGTGCACGGCTCCTCCGCCAGCCGGACGCTGCGCGCGCTCGGCGGCGCGCTCCCCGCGTGCCTCACCGTGACCCTGCTCGACGGCATCGTGCTGGCCCGCAGCGTGTTCGAGATGAGCGCGAACTACCGCTCGGTGGTGATCCTCGGCGAGGCGACCGCGGTCACCGCGCCGGACGAGAAGCTCGCCGCGCTCGAGGCGTTCAGCGAGCAGGTGCTGCCCGGCCGCTGGGCCGAGGCGCGCGGCCCGACGCGGCAGGAGCTCAAGGCCACCGCCGTGCTCAAGCTGCCGCTCACCGAGGCGAGCGCGAAGATCTCCGCCGGCGGCCCGGACGACGGCGAGAGCGAGGACGCCGCGCTGCCCGTGTGGGCGGGGCACGTGCCGCTGCGGCTCGTCGCGGGCGAGCCCGTGCCGTGCGAGCACCTGCGCCCCGGGATCCCGGTCCCGCCCGGGATCGCCGACCGCTGGCCCTAGGCCAGGTCGGCGACCAGCACCGGCGCGTGCCGGACGACGACGCGCGCGGTCGTCGGCAGCCGCTCGGTCAGCGCGTCGTGCACGATCCGCGGGCGCTCGAGCCGGTGCGTGCGGCCCGCGCGCACGACGGACCCGCCGCCCGCGAGCACGTTGCGGACCCACTGCGAGCCCTCGCCGTAGTAGAGCCCGACGTAGATCCGGTCGTCCTCGACGGTCGCCAGCACCGGCGTGCGGTACTCGGTCCCGCTCCGGCGCCCGCGATGGACGATGAGCGCCCACGGCGCGAGCCGCGGCGCCCAGAGCCGCTGGACGGGGTTGACGAACCGCCGGTTGACCGCCGCCAGCCAGTGGGGCATCAGCGCGTCTTGCATGCCGGGGATCATCGCGCAGGTCGTACCCGCTAGCGGGTAAATCCGCCCAATCCCGTCCGGGTGCGGAGTACGTTCGGCCGCGGGTCCCCATGCCCGGCCGCATCCCCCCATCGGCCCGGTTCATCTCGCTCGCCGTCGCAGCGCTCCTTCTGCTGCCCGCGGCCGCCTCCGCGCAGGACTGCCCGGCCGGCCCCGAGCGCGCCGCCGTGCTCGGCGCGCTCAACGCGGCCCGCGCCCAGGCCGGCGTCGCGCCGGTGCGCCGGCGCCCGGCGCTGACCCGCGCGGCATGCGCGTACGCGGCCGACATGGTCGCGCGGCGCTTCTTCTCCCACACGAGCCCCGACGGGCAGGGCCCCGCCGACCGGGCGCGCCGCTCCGGCTACCTGCGCAACGTGCCCGTGTGGAGCGTCGGCGAGATCCTGCTGTGGTCGCGCAAGCCGGTCTTCACGGCCGACGACGCCGCGGCGGCCTGGCTGGCGAGCCCGCCGCACAAGGCGGTCCTGCTCTCGCGCGCCTACAAGGACGCGGGCGTCGGCGTGGTCCCGGGCGACCCGCTCGGCGACCCGCTGACCACGCCGTCGGTGACGATGGCGGTGCTGTTCGGCCAGCGCCGGGCCGGCGCCGCGAGCGCGCGGCGGCGCGCCACGCGCTGATCCGCCGCGCGCCACCCGCGCGCACGCCTCCCCGTGTCAGACCACGACGGGAGGCATCGGATGCCCGAGCCCTTGACGCTCGAGATGAAGGACCCGGAGGGCGCGCTGCGCGAGGCGCTCGACGACGACGGCCGGACGACCCGCGCGCAGGCGCTGCGCCGGGCCGTGATCGGCGGCGGCACGATCGCCGCCGGCGGGCTGCTGATCGGTGGACTGCCCGAGCTCGCGCTCGGACGGCCCTCGAAGCAGCAGGACGGCAAGATCCTCAACTTCGCGCTGCTGCTCGAGTACCTCGAGTCCGAGTTCTACGTGCAGGCGGTGGCCGGCGGCGCGCTGTCCGGCGAGCTGCTCGACGTTCGCCACGACCGTGCGCGACCACGAGCTCGCGCACGTCGACTACCTCAAGCAGGCGCTCGGCAGCGCCGCGATCGCCAAGCCGGCGTTCGACTTCAAGGGCACGACGACGGACGCGACGAAGTTCGCCGCGACCGCGATCGTGCTCGAGGACACGGGCGTCGCCGCCTACAACGGCCAGGGCCCGCGGCTGCGCCGCAAGACGCTGCCGGCGGCCGCCTCGGTCGTGTCGGTCGAGGCGCGCCACGCGGCGTGGATCCGGCACATCGCCGGCAAGCGCCCGGCGCCGGCCGCCCTGGACCCGGCCAAGTCCCGCAAGCAGGTCACGAACGCCGTGGCCGCCACCGGGTTCATCGCATGAAGGAGACGACCATGAGCCTCGACCTCGAGACCATCGACGCCGACGGCGCCCTGCGGGAGACCGCGGCGGCGGCGTCGGGCGACACCCGCGCGGCGTTCCTCGCCAAGGCGGGCCTGCTCGGCGGCGGCCTCGCCGGCCTCGCCGCGCTCGGCGCGCCGGAGATCGCCGGCGCCGCGAGCCGCAAGGGCGACATCGCGATCCTCAACTACGCGCTGACCCTCGAGTACCTCGAGGCCGCGTTCTACACCGAGGCGGAGCGCAAGGGCGCCCTGCGCGGCGAGCTGGCCGACTTCGCGATCGTCGTCGGCGGCCACGAGCGCGCGCACGTGAAGGGCCTGAAGGCCGTGCTCGGCCGCAAGGCCGTCAAGAAGCCGATGTTCGACTTCCAGGGCACGACCGAGGACGCGGGGAAGTTCGCCGCGACCGCGCAGGCGCTGGAGGACACCGGCGTGTCCGCGTACGCGGGCCAGGCCCCGCGCATCAAGAACGACGACATCCTGCGCGCCGCGCTGGCGATCCACACGGTGGAGGCGCGCCACGCGAGCTGGATCCGCGACTACAACGGCGTCGCGCCCGCGCCGGAAGGCTTCGACAAGCCGCGGACGAAGAAGCAGGTCCTGGCGATCGTCGCCTCGACCGGCTTCATCGCCTGAGCTCGGCCGGGATCCGCTGCGCCGCCCTCAGGGGCGGCGCAGCCGGCCGCGCCCCAGCTGCCACAGCAGCGACGCCCAGTCGGCCAGCCCGGCCGCGAGGTGGCCGGGCGGCCCCGTGACCAGCCAGCCTGCGATCCGGGCACCCATGCGGCGACGGTATCGTGCTTGCCGCACATGCCCGCCACCACCGTCTCCACCTCCGTCACCGAGCTCCCCGAGTCGCGCGTCCGCGTCGAGGCGCAGGTCCCGCCCGACGAGGTCGAGAAGCGCATCGCCCAGGCGGCGAAGGCGCTCGGCCGCTCGATGCGCGTCCCCGGCTTCCGCGCCGGCAAGGCGCCGGCGCCGGTCGTGATCAAGCGCGTCGGCCGCGAGGCGGTCCTCGACGAGGCGGTCCGCGGCTCGATCGGCGAGTGGTACTCCGCCGCGATCGACGACGCCGCGATCGTCCCGGTCGGCGAGCCGGAGCTGGACCTCGGCGAGCTGCCGTCGCACGGCGAGCCGCTGAACTTCTCGATCGAGATCGGCGTCCGCCCCGAGGCGACGCTCGGCGACTACAAGGGCCTGTCGGTCGAGAAGGCCGAGCCCGGCCCGTCCGACGAGGCGATCGACGCCGAGGTCGAGCAGCTGCGCGAGCGCTCCGGCCGGCTCGAGACCGTCGAGCGCGCCGCGGGCGAGGGCGACTTCGTGGTCATGGACTACGCGGGCTCGATCGGCGGCGAGGCGTTCGCCGGCGGCGAGGGCCGCGACCAGATGATCGAGCTCGGCTCCGGCCGGCTCGTCCCCGGCTTCGAGGAGCAGCTCACCGGCGCGACCGCCGGCGACGAGCGCACCGTCAAGATCACCTTCCCGGACGACTACGGCGCCGAGGAGCTGGCCGGCAACGAGGCCGAGTTCGCGGTCACCGTCAAGGAGGTCAAGGCCAAGGACCTCCCCGCGGTCGACGACGACCTCGCCGCCGAGGCCGGCTTCGACACGCTCGACGAGCTGCGCGACGACATCCGCGAGCGGCTCGCCGAGGGCGAGGAGCGCCGCGTCGAGGCCGCGTTCCGCGAGGCGGTGCTCGACGCCGCCGTCGACAACGCGACGATCGAGGTGCCCGAGCCGCTGGTCGAGGCGCGCTCGCGCGAGCTCTGGGACCAGATGCTGCACTCGCTCTCGCACCAGGGGATCTCGAAGGAGATGTACCTGCAGATCTCCGGCCGCGAGGAGGACGAGATCGTCGCGGAGGGCAAGGTCGACGCCGAGCGGCAGCTCAAGCGCGAGGCCGTGCTGGCGGCGATCGTCGCCGCCGAGTCGATCGAGCCGTCCGAGGAGGAGGTCCTCGAGGCGCTCGAGGAGGCCGCGCCGTCCGAGGGCACGAGCGCGAAGAAGCTGCTCGACCGCATGCGGTCGGCCCGCCGGCTCGACACGTTCAAGGCCGAGCTCGCCAATCGCAAGGCGCTCGACCTGCTGGCGGAATCGGCCACGCCGACCGCCGCGGAACAGGGGTCCTAGACCCCATCCGGGCCACGCCCGGGCATTGCTAGACTCGCGCCGAGACGAGCGGGCGGCCCTGCTGCTCGCCAGTTAGCAGGACTCAAGTAGCCGGACGCGAACGAAGCGAGGACCGTGAGCCCACTCGTCCCAATGGTCGTCGAACAGACCTCTCGCGGAGAGCGTGCGTTCGACATCTACTCCCGCCTGCTGAGCGAGCGGATCATCTTCCTCGGCACGCCGGTGGACGACCAGATCGCGAACCTCGTCGTGGCCCAGCTCCTGCACCTGGAGTCCGAGGACCCCGACAAGGACATCTCGCTCTACGTCAACTCGCCCGGCGGGTCGGTGTACGCCGGCCTGGCGATCTACGACACGATGCAGTTCATCAAGCCCGACGTGTCGACGATCTGCGTCGGCATCGCGATGTCGATGGGCGCGCTGCTGCTCGCCGGCGGCGCGAAGGGCAAGCGGATGGCGCTCCCGAACGCGAAGATCCTGATCCACCAGGTCTCGTCCGGCTTCCAGGGCCAGGCGACCGACATCGAGATCCACGCGCGCGAGGTCATCGACCTGCGCCGCCGGCTCGACGAGATCATCGCCGGGCACTCGGGCCAGAGCATCGAGAAGGTCAAGCAGGACACCGAGCGCGACTACTTCATGTCCTCGGAGGAGGCCGTGGAGTACGGGATCATCGACCGGGTGATCTCGGAGCACTAGGGGGACCCCGTGGCACGCCCGACCGACTCCAACGAGCAGCTCCTCTGCTCCTTCTGCGGGAAGTCGCAACGGCAGGTCAAGAAGCTGATCGCGGGCCCGGGCGTCTACATCTGCGACGAGTGCATCGACCTCTGCAACGAGATCATCGATGAGGAGCTGACGGCTCCGCCGACGTTCGACATCGAGAACCTGCCGAAGCCGAAGGAGATCTACGGCGTGCTCAACGAGTACGTCGTCGGGCAGGAGCAGGCGAAGCGGACGCTCTCGGTCGCGGTCTACAACCACTACAAGCGCGTGCAGATGATGCAGGCGGACGACCAGGACATCGAGCTGCAGAAGTCCAACATCCTGCTGCTCGGCCCGACCGGCTGCGGCAAGACGCTGCTCGCGCAGACGCTCGCGCGGATCCTCAACGTCCCGTTCGCGATCGCCGACGCCACGGCGCTGACCGAGGCCGGCTACGTCGGCGAGGACGTCGAGAACATCCTGCTCAAGCTGATCCAGGCCGCGGACTTCGACGTCAAGAAGGCCGAGACCGGGATCATCTACATCGACGAGGTCGACAAGATCGCGCGCAAGGCCGACAACCCGTCGATCACGCGCGACGTGTCCGGCGAGGGCGTCCAGCAGGCGCTGCTGAAGATCCTCGAGGGCACCCAGGCCTCGGTCCCGCCGCAGGGCGGGCGCAAGCACCCGCACCAGGAGTTCCTCACGATCGACACGACGAACATCCTGTTCGTCTGCGGCGGCGCGTTCGCGAACCTCGACAAGGTGATCGAGCGGCGGATCGGCCACAAGGGCGTCGGCTTCGGCGCGGCGATCACGTCCAAGCACCAGAAGGACACCGGCGAGGTGTTCGAGGAGTGCCTGCCCGAGGACCTGATGCAGTACGGGCTGATCCCCGAGTTCATCGGCCGCCTGCCGGTGACGAGCGCCGTGCACCAGCTCTCGCGCGCGGACCTGATCACGATCCTCACCGAGCCGCGCAACGCGATCGTCAAGCAGTTCCAGCGCTTCTTCGGCTTCGACGGGATCGAGCTCGTGTTCTCCGACCGACGCGCTCAAGGCGGTCGCCGACAAGGCGCTCGAGCGCGAGACCGGCGCCCGCGGCCTGCGCTCGATCATCGAGGAGATCCTGCTCGAGGTGCAGTTCGAGCTGCCCTCGCGGCGCGACGTGAAGAAGTGCGTCGTGACGAAGGAGACGGTGGAGCGCGGCGTCAAGCCGACGCTGGTGACCGAGGCGCCCGACGAGGGCGACGAGGGTCCCGCCGCCAAGTCCGCCTGAGCGCGAGCGCGGCGATCGCCAGCAGCGCGAGGACGCTGATCGCGGCGCCGGCGACGACGCTGCCCGGCCGGTAGGAGAACGTCACCTCGCGCGCGCCCGCCGGCACCGGGACCGCGCGGAAGACGCCGTTGGCGGCGCGGATCGGCGCGTCGCGGCCGTCGACCTCCGCCGACCAGCCGGGATAGAACGTGTCGAGCAGGACGAGCTGGCCGGCCGCGCCCGGGGCGAGCGCGACGGTCACGGAGGTGTCGGTGCGGCGGGCGATCCGCGCGCGGGGTCGCGGGGGCGGAGGTCCCGGCCGGGGGCGCGCCGGCGCCCTCGATCGCGGGCGCGTCGCGCGAGGCGGCGGCGCTGCGGCTCGCGAGCAGGCCGATCGACGCGCCGAGGTCCGCGCTCGCGCGCCAGCCGTGCGCGACGAAGGCCTCGGGCAGCGCGGTCGGCCGCTCCGCCACCGTGCCGTCGGGGCCGGCGTAGGCGACGCGCCCGAGCGGCGGCCGCGCGGTCGTGCCGGCCGGCAGGAGCAGCGCGCGGACGCCGAACAGGTCGAGCAGCTTCGGCGTGCGCGGATCGGCCGGGTCGATCGCCTCGGTGCTGACCGTCGCCGAGCCGCCGAGGAACGCCCACGTCAGCCCGTAGCGCTCGATCCCGGGCTGCTCGTGCCCGAGCGCGTCGCGCAGCCCCCAGCGCGAGGCGGTGTTCGGCTCGAGCCCGCCGGCGCCCGCCACGCGGCCGCCGATCCCGCGCATGACGGCGACCGGGCGCGGCTCGGGCGGGTCGGCCTGCGCCTTGTCGATCGCGGGGTTGAAGCCCCAGCCCATGACGACGCAGGTCGAGCGCGGCGAGCGCGCAGGCCGCGCCGACGACGATGCGGCGGCGCCGGCCGCGGGCCAGCAGCACGATCAGCGCGACGCCCAGCCCGGCGGCGACGAGCCAGCGCAGCGTCGCGGCCTGCGCGATCGCGTCGCCCGTCGGCGTGCCGCGGCCGAGCAGCCGGTTCGCGCCGTCGCCCGCGTCCGCGATCCAGCCCGGGTGCGCGACGAACACCGCGAGCAGCGGGAGCGCGGCGAGCACGGCGGCGGCGATCGCGATCCGCCGCCGCTCGGCCGCGTCGCCGTCGAGCAGCCGCTGGAGCCCGAAGGCCGCGAGCATGGCCAGCCCGAACGCGGCCAGCGACAGCATCCGGCCGAGGTTGATCCGGTCGAGCAGCGGGAGCCGCGCGGCGAGGTCCACGACCGGCCCCGTGTCGACCGCGAGCGCGAGCGCGACGACGGTCAGCCCGGCGAAGAAGAGCTGCGGGCCGCGCGGGCGCCGCGCGAACAGCCCCGCCACCGCCAGCAGCAGCGGCAGCGCCCCGGCGTAGAGCGTCCGCTCGGTGAAGTTCACCGGGCCGGCCGCGTCGGCCCGGTCGGGGCGCCCCCAGTACTCGGGCACGGCGAGCGCGCCGAGGACGCGCAGCGGCAGCGGGGCGCCGGAGCGGTCGCTCCCGCCCGACTGCCCGAGCGCCTCGTGCAGCGGGAGCAGCATGACGGCGGCCAGCGCGACGCCGAGCGCCAGTCCGCCGGCGCACAGCAGCGCCGCGCGCAGGCCCGGCCGGCGGCAGGCGATCCACGCGACCGCCGCCGCCGAGACCATCAGCGCGCTCTCGGGCTGGCCGCCGAGCCACGCCAGGCCGGTCGCGGCGGCGAGCGCGGCGACGTCGCGCGGGCCGGCGCGCGCGAGCACCCGGTCGGCGGCGAGCAGCAGCCACGGCAGCAGCACGTAGGCGTTGACGTGCGGGTGCATGAGCCAGTCGACGAGGTAGGTGCCGATCGCGAAGCTGATCGCGCCGAGCAGCGCGGGGCCGCGCGCGAGCCCGAGCGACCGTGCCAGCAGGAGCGTCCCGAGGCCCGGCGGCGAGCAGCTTGAGCACCGCGATCCACGCCTGGGACTCCCAGTAGGGCAGGACGACGCCGATCCAGGTGAGCGGGAACAGCGGGGCGCTCTGCTGCTCGGCGAGCAGCGGGCGGCCGGCGGCGAGCGCCGGGCTCCAGACCGGCAGCCGCCCGTCGCGCAGCGCGGTGCGCACGAACAGCCCGTCCGGCTCGAACACGAACGCGCTGTCGTACTGGAGCGGGTTCTGCGGCTTCGCGCCCGGCGGCTGGGGCGGGAACGGCGCGGCGAACAGCGCCATGTCGGACGCCGACATCACCTTGCCCCCGAGCGTCGCCGGGGCGAGCAGCACGACGGCCAGCGCGAGGAGGGCCAGGGCCGGCGCGGCGCGGCGGCCGGCGTCCGGCAGGTGCATGGCCGGGCAGCGTACCCGCGTGCCTGCGATCGTGGGGCGATGGCCTCGCGGCTGCTCTGCCACGCGCTCGGGGGCGGCCTCGGGCCGGTCACGCGCACGCGCGCCGTGCTGGAGGCGACCGGCTTCGACGGCGCGGTCGCGCTGCTCGCCGCGCCCGGGGCGGCGGCCGTGGCCGGCGGCCTCGAGCTCCGCTCACCCGGCTTCGACGACGCCGCCGACCCGCCGGCGCTCGCGCGCTGGATCGCGCGCCAGATCGCGGACTGGGAGGCGGACGCGGTGCTCGTCGACGCGCTCCCCGGCGGCGTGCTCGGCGAGCTGTGCGGCCTCGCCGCGCTCGACGGGCTGGAGCTCCGCCACACCGCGCGGCTGCTGCGCTGGGCGGGCTACGCGCGGCGGATCGAGGGCCCGCTGCCGCGCTTCGACGCGGTCCACGTGGTCGAGCCGCTGCACCCGGGCCACGAGCGCGCGCTCGCCGGCCTCGCCGGCGCCGTGGCGCCGCTCGACCTCCCCGCCCCGC
The DNA here is from genome assembly GCA_963791405.1 of uncultured Solirubrobacteraceae bacterium. Classification (GTDB taxonomy): domain Bacteria; phylum Actinomycetota; class Thermoleophilia; order Solirubrobacterales; family Solirubrobacteraceae; genus DASQMT01. The sequence continues at coordinate 38,297 of CAWBSJ010000022.1, forward strand.
CGCCGGCCGGCCCGCCGCCCGGCCCGGGCGCGCCCTGGCTCGTGGTCCACACCGGCCCGGCGCGCGAGGTCCGCGCGCTCGCGCGGATCGCCGACGAGCGCCGCGGCGACGCGCCCTTGCACGTCGTGACGCCGATCGCCGTCGGCGACCTCCCGGCCGGCGCGGAGCGGGTCGACGCGATCCCCGCCGCGCCGCGCTACGCCGGCGCCGCCGGGATCGTCACCGCCGCGGGCTTCAACACCGTCCGCGAGCTCGCGCCGTACCGCGAGCGCCACGTCTGCGTCCCGTTCGACCGCCGGTTCGACGACCAGCACGCAAGGTGGTTGCGCCGCGGGGCATCCGGCCCCGCGATCTGAGATCGCGTCCGGCATCCGGCCGGACTACCGGAATCGGGGCAGCAGCTCCGTCTTGAGCATGCTCGAAGAACTCGGCCTGGCGATCGCCGATCTGGGCGAGGTAGAGCTCGTCGAAGCCCGCGTCGGCGAACGCCTGGATCTCCTCGGCGATCCGGTCGACGTCCGGCCCGCACGGCACCGACTCGGCGATCATCTCCTCGGTCACGAGCTCGGCCGCCTGCTCGAAGTGCGCGGGCTGGGGGAGGATCTGCGCGAGCTCGCCGGGCAGCCCCTCGTTCGGCCACGTGCGGTGCACGGTCCGGACGCACTCGGCCGCGTCCGGGCCGAAGCAGACCTTGGTCCCGCCCTGCACGAGCCCCTCGCCGCCCTCGCGCCGGTACTGCGCGACGGCGTCCGCGTCCGGCCCGACGGTGCAGTACCCGTCGCCGACGCGCGCGGCGAGCTCGATCGACTTCGGCCCGAAGCCGGAGACGAGCACCGGGGGCGGCGTCTCGGGCCGCGTGTAGATGCGCGCGTTCTCGACCGCGTAGTGCGTGCCGTAGTGGCTGAACTGCCCGCCCTCCCAGAGCCCGCGCATGACCTCGATCGACTCCTCGAGCATCTCCAGCCGCACGTCCGCCTCCGGCCAGCCGTCGCCGAGGATGTGCTCGTTGAGCGCCTCGCCGCTGCCGACGCCGAGCGCGAAGCGGCCCTCGAGCAGGACCGCCGACGTCGCGGCCGCCTGGGCGATGATCGCGGGGTGGATCCGGACCGTCGGGCAGGTCACCGCGGTCGTGACGTGCATGCCCGGGACGGCGCCGGCGATCGCGCCGATCACCGACCAGACGAACGGGCTCTCGCCCTGCGCGTCGTTCCACGGGTGGTAGTGGTCGGAGATCCAGAGGCGGTCGAGGCCGGCGTCCTTCGCCAGCCGTGCCTGGTCGAGCAGCTCGTGCGGGCCGAACTCCTCGCAGGACAGGAAGTAGCCGATGCGCATGCCGTTGCCCTACCCGGCCGCGACCGCGATACTCGGAGGGTGCACAGCCGCGCGCCAGCCCCCGGTGGCGATCGCGATCGATCCCGCGGCGGGCAGGGTCGGTCCTCGCGCGCGCCCGCGGCCGCCGTGCTGCGGCTCCAGGGCCGGGCCGGCAACCAGGTCGTCGCGCGGCTGCTCGACCCCGTCCGGCGCGGGCCGCGCCCGTTCTTCGACGAGGACGAGCTGTGGGCGGCGCCCGAGCCGCAGCAGGACCCGCGCGAGGCGCGGATCGCGGCCGAGTGGGAGAAGCTGCGGCCCGTCCACCGCTTCTTCGCCGAGGCGACGCTCGACTTCTACAAGCAGGTCCGCACCGCGCTGCTCAACGCGTTCGGCGCCCAGCGCGACGGCGACGACGTGGCGGTCGACCGCGTGCTCGCCTACTACGGGGCGCTCGTCCGCGTCGGCTTCCAGGGCTTCCAGCTCTGGGTCCACGCGGACCTCGCCGCGCGGCTCGAGATCGCGGAGCGGCGGCTGGGCGCGTCGTACCCGCTGCAGTCCGCCTACGGGGCGAACATCCGCTTCAACACGAACAACCCGTCGGTCCTCTCCGACCACTCCTACGGCTCGGCGATCGACATCAACGGCTCGACGAGCCCGAACGTCAAGGACCTCGGGCCGGGCTCGCAGCGCGCGCGGATGATCGCGGCGATCACCGGCGTCGACCCGAGCCAGGACGCGTCGGGGCGCACGATCGACACCGATCCCCGCAGCCACGACGCGATGCTGGCCGAGGCGCGCCGGCTCGCGCTCGGCAGCGACCGGCTCAGGGCGGCGTTCGCCGACGAGGAGTCGCTCGTGAACGCGGCGCTCTCGATCGCCACGCAGCGCGGCGCGCCGTCCGGCGGGGCGGAGGAGCTCAGCCCGCTGCTGTTCGCCGCCGCCGGGGAGCGCGGGCGCTGGCGCTATCGGCCGGTCGCCCCGGCGGGCGCCACCGAGGGCCGCGACCGCCACCGCCAGGCGCTCGCGCGGTTCCTCTTCCCGACCGAGCTGGGCGACCAGTCGCGCGACTGGCCGCCGGAGCTCGTCCAGGCCACCGTGGACCTGCTCGCGCTGCTGGCGCGGACGTTCCGCGCCACCTTCACCGCGCACGGCCGCGTCGCGCCGACCGCGCGCAGCCCGAGCGACGCGCAGCTGGCGCTCCACGGCTTCCTCAGCGTGCCGCCCGAGGTCGTCGCCGCGCTCGCCGGCTCCGACGCCGGCGACCTCCGCTGGCTCGGCGCGATGCGCGGCGGGACCAAGGACTACATGCACTTCGAGCTGCGCGACCGCCCGCGGCTCTACTGATATCTATCCTCCGCAGGCCGATGTCCGACCTGCAGGACCGAACCCGCTGGGAGCCCGCCGAGGCCGAGGCGCGCATCTTCGCGCGCTGGCTCGAGTCCGGGCTGTTCCACCCGGCGCCGGAGGGCACCGCCGCCGAGAACTACTCGATCGCGGTCCCGCCGCCGAACGTGACCGGCGCGCTGCACATGGGCCACGCGCTCAACGGGTCGGTCCAGGACTGCCTGATCCGCTACCACCGCATGCTCGGCCGGCGCGCGAAGTGGATCATGGGCACCGACCACGCGGGGATCGCCACCCAGCGCCAGGTCGAGAAGCTGCTCGAGTCCGAGGGCACGAGCCGCGAGGCGCTCGGCCGCGACGCGTTCATCGAGCGCGTCTGGCGCTGGCGCGAGGAGTACGGCGGGATCATCTTCGGCCAGTTCCAGCGGCTCGGGGCGTCGATGGACTACGAGGAGGAGCGCTTCACGCTCGACGAGAGCTACGTGCGCGCGGTCCTCAAGGTCTTCGTGACGCTCCACGAGAAGGGCCTGATCTACCGCGACAACTACATGGTCAACTGGGATCCCGGGCCTGCGCTCGGCGATCTCCGACCTCGAGGTCGAGGACCGCGAGGTCACCGACACGCTCTACTACGTCGACTACCCGCTCGCCTCGTGCGGCGGCTCGGTCACGGTCGCCACCGTCCGGCCGGAGACGATCCTCGCCGACACGGCGATCGCGGTCCATCCGGACGACGAGCGCTACACGCGGCTCGTGGGGGAGACGGCGATCCTGCCGATCGTCGGCCGCCGGCTGACGATCATCGCCGACCCGTACGTGAAGCCGGAGTTCGGCACCGGCGCGCTGAAGATCACGCCCGGCCACGACCCGAACGACTTCGAGATCGGGCGCGCGCACGGGCTCGACGAGCTCGTGGTGATCGGCGAGGACGGCCGCATGAACGCCGCCGCCGGCGCGGCCTTCGAGGGCCTCACCGCGCTCGAGGCGCGCGAGGCGGTCGTCGCCGCGCTGCGCGAGGCGGGCGCGATCAGCCGCACCGAGCCGTACACGCACGCGGTCCCGTTCTCGCACCGCTCGGGCGAGCGCGTCGAGCCGCTGATCAGCCTCCAGTGGTTCATGGACATGGAGGCGCTCGCGGCGCCCGCGATCCGCGCCGTCGAGGACGGCAGCCTGCGGATCCACCCGGAGAGCCAGCGCAAGCGCTACCTCGACTGGCTGGCCAACATCCGCCCCTGGTGCATCTCGCGCCAGCTCTGGTGGGGCCATCAGATCCCGGTCTGGTACCGCGGGGAGGAGACCTACGTCGGGCACTGGAGCCGCCGGAGGGCGACGGCTGGGAGCGCGACGAGGACGTGCTCGACACGTGGTTCTCGTCCGGGCTGTGGCCGTTCGCGACGCTCGGCTGGCCCGACGACACGCCCGAGCTGCGCGCGTTCTACCCGACCGACGTGCTGTCGACCGGTCGCGACATCCTCTTCCTCTGGGTCGCGCGCATGGTCATGTTCGGGATCGAGTTCACCGGCCAGGTGCCGTTCTCCGACGTCATCAACCACTCGACGATCCTCGCCCCGGACGGGCGCCGGATGTCCAAGTCGCTCGGCACCGGGATCGACCCGCTCGACGTGATCGACCAGCACGGCGCCGACGGCACCCGCTTCGGGCTGCTGGCGATGTCCTCGACGCAGGACGTCCGCTTCTCGGAGGAGAAGGTCGCCCAGGGCCGCCAGCTCGCGAACAAGCTCTTCAACGCCACGCGGCTCGTGCTGCTGCGCGCCGACCCGCGCGTGGTGCTCGACGACGCGCCGCCCGTCCCGGAGACGGTCGAGGACGCGTGGATCCTCTCGCGGCTGCAGCGCGCCAAGGCCGACACGGCGCGCGCGATCGAGGCGTTCGAGTTCCACCGCGCCGCGCTCGGCCTCTACGACTTCGTCTACGGCGAGCTCTGCGACTGGTACCTGGAGATCGTCAAGCCGCGGCTCTACGAGGACGACAACGCGGCGGTCAGCCGCTTCGCGCTCGGCGTGATCGCCGAGACGCTCGCGATCGCGCATCCGGTGATCCCGTTCGTGACCGAGGAGCTGTGGTCGCACGTGCCCGGTGGCGAGGGCCTGCTGATGGCGCGGCGCTGGCCGGCGAGCGACCCGGCGCTGATCGACGCGGAGGCCGAGGCGGAGATCGAGCGCGCGATCGGCGCGGTGCAGGAGCTGCGCGGCTGGCGCGACCGGATCGGCGCGGCGCCGGGCGCGGTGCTGCCGGCGCGGCTCGAGGCCGACGGCTACGCGCGCACCGCCGAGTACGTCGCGCGGCTCGCGCGCTGCACGTGGGACGGCGACGGCGAGCCGGTCGCCACCGTCACCGTGCCCGGCGGCGCCATCGCGGTGCTGGCCTCCGACGCCGTCGACCCGGGCGCCGAGGCGCGCCGGATCGAGGAGCGCCGCTCGTGGCTCGACGCCGAGATCGCGCGCGCCGAGAGGAAGCTCGCCAACGAGCGCTTCGTGGCCAAGGCGCCCGAGCACGTGGTCAGCGACCGAGCGCGACAAGCTCGCGCGGCTGCAGGAGGAGCGTGGCTCGCTGTGACGTGGTCCGCCGCACGCGCCGAGGAGCACCTGCTCGGCCTCGAGCTGTTCGGGATGAAGTTCGGCCTGGAGCGGATGCGGCGGCTGCTGACCGCGCTCGGCTCGCCGCAGGAGCGCTTCGCCGCGATCCACGTCGTCGGCACGAACGGCAAGAGCTCGACGGTCCGCATGACCGCCGCGCTGCTCGAGGCGCACGGCGTCCGCGCGGGCGCGTTCCTGTCGCCGCACCTGACGACCTTCGCCGAGCGGATCCGGATCGCCGACGCGGACCTCGAGCCCGCCGCGCTCGGCGCCGCGGTCGAGCGCGCGGCCGCCGCGGCCGCGAAGGTCGACCGCGGGCTGCGCGACGGCGACCGCGTGACCCAGTTCGAGCTGATCACCGCGGCCGCCTTCGACGAGCTCGCCCGGCGCGGGGTGGAGGTCGCCGTGGTCGAGGCGGGCCTCGGCGGGCGCCACGACGCCACGGGCGTCCTGCGCGCCGGCGTCGTCGTGCTCACCAACGTCGGCCTCGAGCACACGCGCTGGCTCGGCCCGACGATCCCCGACATCGCGGGCGAGAAGCTCGCGGTCGTCGCGCCGTCCGCGACGCTCGTGCTCGGCGACGACCAGCCCGAGGTCGTCGCGCTGGCCGAGGCGACCGGCGCGCGGATCGTCCGGCCGGAGCCCGTCGCCAGCGGCCTGCCCGGCTTCCAGGCCACCAACTTCGCGACCGCGTGCGCGGCGGCGCGCGCCCGGCTCGGCGCGCTCGACCCGGCGATCGTCGCCGACGTCGCGTCGTGGATCAGCGTGCCCGGCCGGATGCAGGTGGTCGGCGAGCGGCCGCTGACGATCCTCGACGGCGCGCACAACCCGAGCGGGGTCGAGGCGCTCGCCGCGGCGCTGCCCGACCGCCCCTTCGTGGGCGTCGTCGCGATCCTCGACGACAAGGACGCGGGGGCGATGCTGCGCGTTCTCGCGCCAAGCTGCGAGCGCTTCGTCTGCACGGCGGCGCCCAGCCCGCGCGCGCTCCCGCCCGCCACGCTGGCCTCGCTGGCCGCGCAGCTCGGCGTTCCCGCCGAGATCGTCCCGGAGCCGCGCGCCGCGCTCGCGCGGGCCCGCGAGCTGGCCGGCCCCGACGGCGCGGTGGTCGCCACGGGGTCGATCTACCTGATCGCCGACCTCGTCTCCGAGCCGGGCACGAGGAGGGCCTCCGCGCTGTGAACGACAGGGGCCCGAGCGTGCTGGGGATGATCGCGCTGGTCGCCGTCGTGGTCGCGCTGACGATCCTCGTGTTCTTCGCGCTCGGCTACGCTTTCGGCCGGATGTTCCTCTGATCGGCCGGACCTGACGCTACGGTTCCTGCCAGCACCATGCTCACCTTCGGCGTCTTCGGCATAGACAACGACGCGCTCAACACGGCCGTCAACGTCCTGATCCTGGTCCTGATCGTCGTGTGGTTCGCGCTCGTCTTCTGGACGTTCGCGGACGCCCGGCGGCGGATCGACGACCCGATGCTGGTGGGCTGCGCCACGCTCGCGGCGCTGTTCCCGTTCGTGGGCACGATCATCTACTGCATCGTGCGCCCGCCGGAGTACCTCGACGACGTGCGGCTGCGCGAGCTCGAGATGCAGGCCGCCGAGGCGCGGCTCGTGCAGCTCGACTACGAGCTCTGCCCGCACTGCGAGTACGAGGTCAAGTCCGACTACCTGCGCTGCCCGAGCTGCATGCGCAAGCTGAAGGACCGCTGCGAGTCCTGCGGCAAGCCGATCGACCCCGCGTGGCGGCTGTGCCCGTTCTGCGAGGCCGAGACCGGCGTCGCCCCGCCCGCCGCCTCGAGCGGCCGGCGCCGGCGGCGCTCCTCGACGACGTCCGAGGACGCCGTCGTCGAGCCGTCGCCGCGTCCCTCACGCTGAATCCCGACCCACGGAGACCCATGTCCCGGACCCTGATCCTGGTCAAGCCGGACGCCTTCGCGCGCAACCTGACCGGGGAGATCATCGCCCGCTTCGAACGCAAGGGGCTGCGCATCGCCGCCCTGCGCCACATGACGATGGACCGCCAGCTCGCCGAGCAGCACTACGCCGAGCACGACGGCAAGCCGTTCTTCGAGGAGCTGGTGTCGTTCATCACCTCCGGCCCGCTCGTCGCGCTGGTGCTCGAGGGCCAGGACGCCGTCCCGGCCGCGCGCCAGGTGATCGGCGCCACCAACCCGCTCGAGGCCGCCCCGGGCTCGATCCGCGGCGACTTCGCGCTCGAGGTCGGCCAGAACATGGTCCACGGGTCCGACTCGGACGAGTCGGCCGCGCGCGAGGCGGACCTGTTCTTCCCGAACTAGTGGGTCGCCGCGTGCCGTCGCGTCAGGGAGAGGGTGGATCGGCGACCGCCGATCCCGGGCGTGATGGTGCGCGGCGGCCCACTGGTCCTGGCGTCCGCGTCGCCGCAGCGGCGCGCGATCCTCACGCAGGTGGGCGTGCCGTTCACGGTCGCGCCCGCCGGCGTCGAGGAGCTCATGCACGGCGCGCCGGAGGCGGTCGCGGCGGAGAACGCGCGCCGCAAGGCGCTGGCCGGATTTCGACCACGCCGCCGCGCTGGTGCTCGGCGCGGACACGATCGTCGCCGTCGACGGCGACGTGCTCGGCAAGCCCGCCGACGCGGCCCAGGCGGTCGAGTACGTGGCGCGGCTGGCCGGCCGCGCGCACCGCGTCGTGGGCGGCATCGCGCTCGCGCGCGACGGCGCCGTCGTCGCCGAGGCGGTCGAGATCACCGAGGTCGTCTTCCGCGCGCTCGAGCCGGCCGAGGTCGAGGCCTACGTGGCGCTCGGGGAGTGGGAGGGCCGGGCCGGCGGCTACGCCATCCAGGGCGCCGGCGCGGCGCTCGTCCGGAGCGTCGCCGGGGACTACCTGAACGTCGTCGGACTGCCGCTCGCGCGCCTGCTCGACCTCCTGCCGCATGGCGGTTTGCAGCAGATTTTGACCCGCTAGGATCCTGGTTTCGCCTGCCAGGCGATTCGCTCGTCCTCGCGTATCGCCTTCGGCGACGTTACCTACATGGGCTTCTTCTCTTACCTGACCGGCTTCGGCGGCCGGGACATGGCCGTCGACCTCGGCACGGCCAACACGCTCGTGTACGTGCGCGGGCGCGGGATCGTGCTGTCCGAGCCCTCGGTCGTCGCGATCGACTCGCGCACGGGCGAGGTCCACGCCGTCGGGATCGAGGCGAAGCGGATGCTCGGGCGGACGCCCGGGACGATCTCCGCGATCCGCCCGCTGAAGGACGGCGTGATCGCCGACTTCGACGTCACCGAGGAGATGCTGCGCCACTTCATCCAGAAGGTGCACCAGAACCGCTGGGCGCACCCGCGGGTCGTCGTCTGCGTGCCGTCCGGCGTGACCGGGGTGGAGAAGCGCGCGGTCGAGGAGGCGTGCCTGTCGGCCGGCGCGCGCCAGGCGTACCTGATCGAGGAGCCGATGGCCGCCGCGATCGGCGCCGGGCTGCCCGTCGGCGAGCCGACCGGGAACATGGTCGTCGACATCGGCGGCGGCACGTCCGAGGTCGCGGTCATCTCGCTCGGCGGGATCGTCGTCTCGCAGTCGATCCGCGTCGGCGGCGACGAGCTCGACGAGGCGATCATCAACTACGTCAAGCGCGAGTACAAGCTGCTCATCGGCCAGCAGACGGCCGAGGAGGTCAAGCTCGAGATCGGGTCCGCGTACCCGCTCGAGGAGGAGGTCCAGGCCGAGATCCGCGGCCGCGACCTCGTCTCCGGCCTGCCGAAGACCGTCGTCCTGACGAGCGAGGAGGTCCGCGCCGCGCTCGAGGAGCCGCTCGTGCAGATCATCGACGCGATCAAGGAGACGCTCGACCGCACGCCGCCCGAGCTCGCGTCCGACATCATGGACCGCGGGATCATGCTGGCCGGCGGCGGGTCGCTGCTGCAGGGCCTCGACGAGCGCCTCCGGGACGAGACGCAGATGCCCGCGCACCGCGCCGAATCGCCGCTCACCTGCGTCGCCGTGGGGTCGGGCCGGTCGCTCGAGGAGTTCGAGGCGATCCACCGCTCGAACCGCAATTCGCGGAACAATCGACGGCCGAGACGCTAGTTTCGCCTGCCAGGCGAGCGGCTCGTTCCTCGCGCTCGCCTTCGGCGACGTCACGTTCGCCGCTAGGCTGATTGCGGGCCTTGCCGCTGCCGCGCCCGCCGGTAGCCTGAACCCCGCCGGCCCCGAAAGGTTCTTCGAGGATGTACGACAAACAGGTGCGACGCCGCCGCGCGATCCTCGCCGCGCTCGTCCTGTGCTGCTTCGTTCTGCTCACGGCGTACTTCGGCGAGTCCTCCGGCGGCCCGCTGAAGTCGATCCAGACGGGCGCGATGGAGGTCGTCGCGCCGGTCCAGGAGGGCGCGAACCGCGCGCTGAAGCCGGTCCGCGACCTGTTCGGCTGGTTCGGCGACACGATCGGCGCCAAGGGCGAGCGCGACGACCTCGAGACCGAGCGCGACCAGCTGCGCCAGCAGGTCGCGCGCCTCCAGGTCGCCGAGAACGAGAACAAGGAGCTGCGCGGGCTCGTCGACTACGGCGCCGGCGCGGGCATCGCCGACTACTCGCCGGTCACCGCGCGCGTGTACAGCCGCTCCAACTCCTCCTGGTACTCGACGATCGAGATCAACAAGGGCTCGAGCGACGGCGTCGCCGAGAACCAGCCCGTGATCAACGGCAAGGGGCTCGTCGGCAAGGTCAAGACCGTCTCGGACGGCAACGCGGTCGTGATGCTGCTCTCCGACGCCGACTTCGGCGTCTCCGGGCTCGCCGCGCAGGCCGACCAGCCCGGCTCCGTGCTGCCGGTCGCGGGCTCGCCGGGCGACCTGCTGTTCGACCTGGTCCCCGACGCCAAGGAGGTCCGCAAGGGCGACAGCATCGTCACCGCGGGCACCGTCTCGGACCGGCTGCCGTCCCCGTTCCCGCAGGGCCTGCTGATCGGCACCGTCCGCAAGGTCAACGGCATCGGCGAGCTCGACCGGACGATCCACGTCACGCCGGCCGCCGACCTGCGCAACCTCGACTTCGTGCAGGTGCTGACGAAGCCGAACGCCGACCTCCGCGCCTCGACCACCGCGACGCCGTGACCTGGAGCTCCGCAGCCGTCCTCCGCCTCGTGGCCGTCGGCCTCGTCGGCGGCATCCTGCAGCTGACCACCGTGTCGCAGATCGCGATCTTCGGCGTGCCGGCCGACCTGACGCCGCTGCTGGTCGTCTCGGTCGGGCTGCTGTGCGGCTCGATCCCCGGCGCCCTCTTCGGCTTCGGCCTCGGCCTGTTCATGGACACGCTGCTCGCCCAGACGCTCGGGCTGAGCTCGCTCGTGCTGCTCACCGCCGGCTACCTCGCCGGGCGGCTGCGCGAGCTGCGCGACCCCGCCCACGGCCTCGTGCCCGTCGCCGTCGGCGCCGCCGGGACCGCGCTCGCCGTCATCGGCTTCACGATCCTGCAGTTCCTGCTCGGCGTCGACGCGCCGGTCTCGCTGCTGCTGGTCCGCCAGATCCTGCTCGTGATCGTGCTCAACACGCTGCTCGCGATGCCGGTCTACCTCGTGTGCCGCCGGGTGCTCGCCCCGTTCCTGCCCGACGACCCGCGGCGCCGGCGCCGCCGCGCGTACACGACCGGCGGCCTGAGCCCGCTGAGCCGGGCCTAGCCCGATGCCGTCGCCCGTCGAGGACCGCCGGCCGCCGATCACGCCGCAGCTCGCGGTGCGCGTCGCCGTGCTCGGCGGCGTGGCCTTCGTCGCCTTCGCGGTCATCTTCTTCCGGCTCTGGTTCCTCCAGGTCCTGACCGGCGACGACTACGTCAGCCAGGCGCGCGACAACCGCGTGCGCAAGATCAAGATCGAGGCGCCGCGCGGCAACATCATCGACCGCAACGGCAAGACGCTCGTCAAGACGCGCGCCGCCCCGGTCGTGCAGATCCTCCCGACCCAGGTCCCGGAGGCCGAGCTCGACGTCGCCGACGAGTACCGCAAGGCGCTCGCGGTGGTCGAGGGCCGGCGGCTCGCCGCCGAGCAGGACCTGCGCTCGCTCGAGCGGCGGCTGTCCGCCGACGGGCGCAAGTCGACGAAGGCCGAGCAGCGGCGCCGCAAGGTCCTGGCGAAGGGCGCCTCGACGGCCGAGCGCGTGCGCGTCCCGCCGATCCCGGCCGGCGAGCCGCAGCTGCGCACGCTGTACCGCCGGCTCGGCCGGGTGATCGACATGAAGCCGGTGGCGATCCACCGCCGGGTCGTCCAGGGCATCGCCGACCAGCCGAGCGCGAACGTGACGATCAAGACCGACGTCCCGCCGCCCGCGTTCAACTACCTGCTCGAGCACCGCGAGGCGTTCCCGCGGCGTCGTGGTCGAGAAGAAGTACCTGCGCAACTACCCGTTCAAGACGCTGGGCGCCCAGCTGTTCGGGACGCTGCGCGAGATCTCGCCCGGCGAGCTCGAGGAGAAGGAGTACCGCGGCGTCAGCGCCGGCACGCGGATCGGCAAGGACGGGATCGAGGAGACCTACGACAAGTACCTGCGCGGGACCGACGGCTACTCGCGCGTGATCGTCAACTCGAGCGGCAACCGCGACGACACGCGGCGGACGACGCGCGTCGACCCGATCCAGGGCCGCCAGGTCCGGCTCACGCTCGACCTGGGGCTCCAGCGCGCGTCGCAGAACGCGATGGCGCGCGCGGTCGCGGCGGCCGCCGGCAACGGCGCCGACGCGGGCGCCTACGTGGCGCTCGACCCGCGCGACGGCGAGGTGCTCGCGCTCGGCTCCTACCCGAGCTTCGACGCGAACCTGTTCGCGAAGCCGATCGACCAGCGCACGTACGACCGCCTGAACTCGGAGGACAACGGCGCGCCGCTGTTCAACCGCGCGATCGCGGCGGGCTATCCGACCGGCTCGACGTTCAAGCCGATCACCGCCTTCGCGGCGGTCGACGACGGGATCATCACCCCGAGCACGGTGCTCAACGACGGCGGCGTGTTCCGCTACGGCGACCGCGAGTTCAAGAACGCGGGCGACGCGGTCTTCGGGCCGCTGGCGCTGCCGCGCGCGCTCCAGGTCTCCTCCGACGTGTTCTTCTACCAGCTCGGCGCGGCCGCGAACGACAAGGGCCCGATCATCCAGGAGGAGGCGCGCGACCTGTCGTTCGGGAAGCCGACGGGGATCGACCTGCCGGGCGAGTTCGGCGGCCTGGTGCCCGACAGCAGGTGGCGCAACAGCGAGTTCGCGAAGTACGAGCGCTGCCGCAAGAAGGAGCACCTCGGCTACCAGACGCAGGCCGCGCTGTTCGCCTGCGGCGGCATCGACCGCGGGTGGACCGGCGGCGACAACGTCAACCTGGCGGTCGGCCAGGGCGACCTCCAGGCGACGCCGCTGCAGCTCGCCGTCGCCTACTCGGCGATCGAGAACGGCGGCCGCGTCGTGACCCCGCACCTCGGCATGCAGGTCGAGGACGCCGCGGGGCGCCAGCTCGAGGAGATCCGCAAGCCGGCCAAGCGCGAGGTGAAGTTCGACCCGGACGCGCTCCAGGCCGTCCGCGACGGCCTCAAGGCCGCCGCCGGGGAGTCGGGCGGCACCTCCGCCGACGTCATGGCGGGCTTCCCGTACCCGGTCTACGGCAAGACCGGCACCGCCGAGCGCGGGCTCGACCCGGACCAGTCCTGGTACGCGTGCTACGTCCCCGACCCGGTCAAGCCGATCGTCGTGGTCGTCACCGTCGAGAAGGGCGGCTTCGGCGCCGAGACCGCGGCGCCCGCGGCGCGGCTGATCCTCTCGAAGTGGTTCGGGGTCAAGGACGACGAGTTCCACGCCGGGACGAGTGCGACAAGATGAGCGCCGCGTGAGCACGCCGATCCAGCCCGCCTCCGATCCGCCCTCGCTCGCCGTCCGCGAGTGGCGGCTGCGGATCGACCCCCTGCTGCTGCTCGCCTCGATCGGGCTCGTCGTCTGCTCGGTGATCGCGATCGCCGGCGCGACGCGCTCGGACATCACCGGCGAGCCGCACTTCTTCGTCTACCGCCAGATCCTCTACGCGTGCGTCGGGCTCGTCCTGATGTACCTGGTCTCGCGGATCGACTACACGCGGCTCCAGGAGCTGCGCTACGCGATCTACGGCGTGCTGATCGCGAGCCTCGTGGTCACGCTCGGCATCGCGGGCGCGACCCGCGGCGCCAAGGCGTGGATCGAGCTGCCCTTCTTCCAGCTGCAGACGTCCGAGTTCGGCAAGGTGCTGCTCGTCGTCGCGCTGTCGGGCTTCGTGGTCGCCCGGATGCGGCTCATGGGCCGCCAGACGACCGCGCGGATCGTCCTGCTGGGCCTGATCCCGACGATGCTCGTGATGGCCGAGAACGATCTCGGCTCCGCGCTCGTCTACGGGGTCGGGATCCTGGCGGTGCTGTTCATCGCCGGCGCGCCGTGGCGCCACTTCGCCGCGCTCGCGGCGCTGTTCGCGGTCGCGACGTCGATCGTCCTGGTCGGTGCCCCCGCTGCCGGCGTCGACCTCCTCAAGCCCTACCAGAAGGACCGCCTGACGTCGTTCCTGTCGCCGTCCGCCGACCCGGCGGACGCCGGCTACCAGCAGCAGCAGGCCAAGATCGCCATCGGCTCCGGCGAGAAGACCGGCCGCGGGGTGGACAACGCCACCCAGACCGGCCTGGACTTCCTCCCCGAGCACCACACCGACTTCATCTTCGCCGTCATCGGCGAGACCTACGGGTTCGCCGGCTGCGCGCTCGTGCTTTCGTTGTACGCGCTCTTGATATGGCGCGCGCTCCACATCCTCACCATCGCGAAGAACCTCTTCGGGGCCCTGCTGGCGGGCGGCATCACCGTGATGCTGCTGTTCCAGCTCTTCGTGAACGTCGGGATGAACGTGGGGATCATGCCGATCACCGGCGTCACCGCCCCACTCATGTCTTACGGCGGGTCATCGCTGCTCGCCACCTTCCTGGCCTTGGGCCTGCTCCAGTCGGTCAACGCGCAGGCGCGCGAGACGGCTGCGGGCAAGGGCCGGGCCTCCGTCTTCGAATGAGGTACCCAAGTGAAGAAGCAAGTGCTGGTCACGGTCGACCGGGGCGAGACCCGGGTCGCGATGCTGGAAGCGGCCGGCGAGGTCACCGCCGCACGTAAGTCGCGCCGCCGCAAGAAGGGCGGGCTGCCCACGGGCTACCGCGTCGCCGAGGTCTACTTCGAGCGCCGCGGCGGCCGCTCGATCGTCGGCAACATCTACAAGGGCAAGGTCGACAACGTCCTGCCCGGCCTCGAGGCGGCGTTCGTCGACTTCGGGGAGGACAAGAACGGCTTCCTGCACGTCGACGAGATCGTGCTGCCGGGCGTCGAGCAGGTGAAGCGCGGGCGCGGCAAGGAGTCCGGGCCGCGCATCACCGACCTGCTCAGGCCCGGGCAGGAGATCGTCGTGCAGGTCATCAAGGACCCGCTCAAGACCAAGGGCGCCCGGCTGACGATGGAGCTGACCATCGCCGGCCGCTACATGGTCTACGCGCCCTCCGGCGAGGGCGTCGGCGTGTCGCGCCGGCTCGAGGACGCCGAGCGCACGCGGCTGCGCTCCGAGGTCAAGGGGCTGGACCTGGGCGGCGGCGGCGCGATCGTCCGCACGGCGGCGCACGGCGCCACCCGCGCGGACTTCGAGCGCGAGCTCGCCTACCTGTTCAAGCTCAACGAGGTGCTCCACAAGCGCGTCGAGGAGAGCACCGCGCCGGCGCTCGTCTTCCAGGAGGCCGACCTCTCGGTCCGCGTCGTGCGCGACATCTTCTCCGCGCACTTCGAGCGCGCGGTCGTCGACGACCCGAAGCAGTACCAGCGGCTCGTCTCGTTCTTCACGCGCACCGCGCCCGAGCTCGTCGACCGCGTCGAGCTGTGGGAGGACGACGGCAACCTGTTCGAGGCCTACGGCGTCGACCCGGTGATCGAGGGGATGCTCTCGCGCCGCGTCGACCTGCCGAGCGGCGGCTACCTGATCATCGACTACGCCGAGGCGCTGACGGTGATCGACATCAACACCGGCTCCTACACCGGCAAGGGCAAGGCCGCGCGGCTCGAGGACACGATCACGCGGACGAACCTGGAGGCGGCCGAGGAGGTCGTCAACCAGCTGCGGCTGCGCGACATCGGCGGGATCATCGTCATCGACTTCATCGACATGGCCCGCGCGCGCAACCGCGACGCGGTGCTGAAGGTCCTGCGCAAGGCGCTCGACGAGGACCGCACGAAGACCTTCGTGGTCGAGATCTCGCCGCTCGGGCTCGTCGAGATGACGCGCCAGAACGTCACCGACGGCGCGCGCGAGATCATGACCAAGGCCTGCCCGACGTGCCACGGCGAGGGCGTCGTGAAGTCCGAGGAGACGATCGCGATCGAGGCCGACCGGCACCTGCGCGAGCTCGCCGCCGACGCGGGCGCCGACGGCCCCGAGGCGTTCCTCGTGCGGATGAACCCGAAGGTCACCGCCTACTTCACCGCCGACGGCGCGCGGACGCTGCACGAGCTCGAGACCGACACCGGGCGGTTCTTCAGCTTCACCGGCTCCGAGGGGCTCCCGCTCGACCACTTCGCGATCGTCCAGGAGGGCGCGCGGGCGGAGATCGAGGAGGCGAGCGTCCCGTTCCGCGAGGGCGAGGAGGTGCACGTCGACATCGTCGAGCCGCACATGTACTCCGAGGACGACGCGGTCGCGAAGGTCGACGGCTACCTGATCGAGGTCACCGACGCGATCCCGTACGTCGGCGAGAAGATGCTCGTGCGGATCGAGCAGGCCGGCCGGACGAGCGCCCGCGCGGTGCTCGCCGACGTCGCCGAGGACGCCGCGGCCGCGACCGAGGAGCGCGCGAAGGCGCGCGAGCGCGCGGCCAAGCGCGCCGCCACCGCCGCCCGCAACCGGCGCCGCAAGGAGCCGGCCCCGTCGGCGCCGTCCACCACCGAGGAGGTCGCCGCGGTCGAGGCGCTCGCCGACGACCAGACCGGCGTGCACGCCGGCACCGGGCCCGCGGCGGTCGCCGAGGCCGACGAGGACGCGGCGAAGCCGCGCAGCCGCGGTCGCGGCCGCGGCCGCGCGCGCACCGCCGCGGCGGCCGAGCCGGAGGACGACGACGCCGCCCCGGTCGTCACCGAGGACTCGGACGACGACGCGGTATCATCGAAGCCTCGGCGCCGCGGCCGCAGAGGCGGACGGCGCCGTTCGCGTGCGAAAGCCGATGGCGGCGCCGCGGAAGTCTCCGAAGCCAGCGAGTGATCTGAACCCATGCCCGAAGCCACGTATGCCGTCGTCCGCACCGGCGGCAAGCAGTACCGCGTCGAAGAGGGGACGACCTTCCTCGTCGAGCGCCTGACCGCCGACGAGGGCGCGACCGTCGACCTCGAGCCGCTGCTCTACGCCGGCGGCGGCGAGTCGCTGTTCGGCAAGGACCTCGGGAAGGTCTCGGTCAAGGCCGAGGTCGTCGGCCACGAGCGCGGGCCGAAGATCCGCATCTTCAAGTTCAAGCCCAAGCGCGGCTACAAGCGGACGGCGGGCCACCGCCAGGAGCTCACCCGGCTCCGCGTCACGGGCATCAAGAAGGGTTAGGGGACGAGATGGCACACAAGAAGGGCCTCGGCTCCAGCCGCAACGGCCGTGACTCCAACGCCAAGCGCCTCGGCGTGAAGGTGTTCGCCGGCCAGGTCGTGACCGGCGGCGAGATCATCGTGCGCCAGCGCGGGACCGTGTTCAAGCCCGGCGACGGCGTCGGGCATCGGCCGCGACGACACGATCTTCGCCAAGTCGGCGGGGATCGTGCAGTTCAGCGAGGGCCGCCGGGGTCGCGTCATTTCTGTCGCCCCGCCCGCGGAGTAATCGGTTTCGCCTGCCAGGCGAGCGCGCTCGTTCCTCGCCGCTCGCCTTCGGCGACGTCACCCTTGAGCCGTCGGCCTGATCAGGATCTCGTTGACGTCGACGTGGGCCGGCTGGCCCACGGCGAACAGGATCGCGCGGGCGACGTCGTCCGCCTCCAGCGCCTTGATCTCCGGCGGGGCGTCGAAGAACGGCGTGTCGACCACGCCGGGCTCGATCAGCGTCACCCGCACGCCGGTGTCGTTGAAGTCCTGCCGCGCGGCCTCGCCCATCGCGGTCACCGCGTGCTTCGTGACCGAGTAGAACGAGCCGGGCAGGGCGCGCCGGCCCGCGACCGATGACGTGAGCACGAGGTGGCCCTTGTGCTCGATCAGCGCGGCGTGCGCCGCGCGGATCGTCAGCGCGGCGCCGTAGACGTTCGTCAGCACCATCGCCTTCCACTCCTCCGGCGTCGCCGCGGTGAAGCCGCGGGCGCCGCCGAAGCCGGCGTTGGCGAACACGACGTCGACCCGCCCGTACGCGTCGAGCGCGCGCGGCGACGAGCGCCTCCTGCTCGGGCCACTCGGTCACGTCGCAGCGGACGGCGATCGCGCGCTCGTCGCCGCCGAGCTCGTGCGGCGAGATCGCGCAGCTTGTCCTCGGAGCGCGCGGCGAGCACGAGCCGGAAGCCGGCCTCGGCGGCGCGCCGGGCGGTGGCGGCGCCGATCCCGGTCGAGGCGCCGGTGATCAGGAAGACCTTGTCGTCGGGCATGCGCCGCAACCTACCCGCGCGGCGGCCGCACTATCGTGACCGGCATGTTCGATCGCGCCCGCATCGAGGTGACGGCGGGCGCGGGCGGCAACGGCTGCCTCTCGTTCCGGCGCGAGGCGCACGTGCCCAAGGGCGGCCCGGACGGCGGCGACGGCGGCCGCGGCGCCGACGTGGTGCTGCGCTGCGACGACAACCTGCGCGACCTGCAGGCGTTCCGCCGCAAGGCGCACTTCCGCGCCCCGCGCGGCGGCCACGGGCAGGGCGCCCAGCGCCACGGCGCCGACGGGGAGGACCTCGTGATCGCGGTCCCGCCGGGCACGCAGGTCGAGCGCTGGGACGGCACGAGCTTCGACCTCGTCCGGGCCGGCCAGGAGGTCACGGTGGCCGCGCGGCGGCGCGGGCGGCCGCGGCAACACGCGGTTCAAGTCGTCGGTGCGCCAGGCGCCGCGGCTCGCCGAGCGCGGGCTGCCCGGGGAGGAGGGGGTCGTCCGGCTCCACCTCAAGCTGCTCGCCGACGTCGGGCTCGTCGGGCTGCCCAACGCGGGCAAGTCCTCGCTGCTCGCGCGGCTCACGCGCGCCGACCCGAAGGTCGCCGCCTACCCGTTCACGACGCTCGACCCGGTGCTCGGGACGCTCGAGGCCGACGACCGCCAGCTCGTCATCGCCGACATCCCCGGGCTGATCGAGGGCGCCAGCGACGGGGCGGGGCTCGGCCACGACTTCCTCGCGCACGTCGAGCGGACGCGGCTGCTCGTCCACGTGCTCGACCTCGCGCCGCTCGACGGCTCCGACCCGGAGGCCAACCACGCGGTGATCGAGCGCGAGCTCGCCGAGCACGACGCGCGGCTCGCCTCGCTCCCGCGGATCCTCGCCCTCTCCAAGGCCGACCTCGTCGCGCCGGAGGTGGCGGACGCGGCCGCGGACGCCTGGCGCGCCCGGCTCGGCGACGCCGTGCCGGTGCTCGTCACCTCGAGCGCCACGCGCGCGGGCCTCGACGTGCTCGCGCGCGAGCTGCTGCGGCGCGTGCCGGCCGCCGAGCCGGTGCCGGAGGCCGTCGCCGCCGGCGAGGACGAGGTGGCCGAGTTCCGCGTCTTCCGCCCGGCCGCCGGGCGCGCGTTCGAGGTCGAGCGCATCGGCGCCGGCGAGTTCCGCGTGACGGGCGCGGCGGTCGACCGGCTGATCGCGCGCCACGACCTCGAGAACGACGAGGCGCTCGCGCACGTCGAGCACCGGCTGCGCCGGATGGGCGTGATCGCCGCGCTCGAGGAGCGCGGGTTCGAGCCCGGCGACGACGTCGAGCTCGGCGGGGTCGTCTTCGAGCTCGACCCCTAGAGCTCGTCCGGCGCCATGCCGCGGATCCGGTTCGCGGCGTCGAGCGCGGCGACCTTGTAGGACTCCGCGAACGTCGGGTAGTTGAACACCGCGGTGACGAGGAAGTCGAGCCCGCCGGGGCCCTGCGCCATCACCGCCTGGCCGATGTGGACGAGCTCCGTCCCGCCGGTGCCGATCACGTGGACGCCGAGGACGCTGCGCTCGTCCGGGCACACGAGCAGCTTCAGCAGGCCGTCCTCGTCGCCGGTCATCAGCCCGCGCGCGAGCTCCGTCCAGCGCGCGACGCCGACCACGTACGGGCGCGAGGAGTCGGTCAGCTCCTCCTCGGTGCAGCCGACCATGCCGATCTCGGGGATCGCGTAGACGCCGGTGGGGACGAGCGCCGGCAGCGACTGGACCGGCTGGTCGAACGCGTGCAGCGAGGCGATCCGCCCCTGCTCCATCGCGGTCGCGGCCAGCCCGCCGCCCGCGACGTCGCCGACCGCGAAGATGTGCGGCACCGAGGTGCGGAAGTCGTCGTCGACCTTGATCCGCCCGCGCTTGTCGGCCTCGAGGCCGGTGCGCTCGATCCCCAGGTCGTCCGTCGCGCCCTGGCGCCCGACCGCGTAGAGCACGGTCTCGCTCACGATCTCCTTGCCGGACGCCAGCTTGACCCGCGCGCGGCCGCCGGAGGAGGTGATCGCCTCGACGCGCTCGCGCAGGCGGAAGGTCACGTTGTGGCGCCGCAGGAGGTACTGGAACGCCTCGCCGATCTCGCCGTCGAGGAAGCCGAGCGTGCGGTCGCGCTGGTCGACCACGGTCACCTTCGTGCCGAGCGCCCCGAACATCGAGGCGTACTCGACGCCGATCACGCCGGCGCCGACGATCGTCATGGTGCGTGGCACCCGCCGCTCGAGCTTCAGCAGGCCGTCCGAGTCGACGATCGTGCGGTCGTCGAAGGCGACGGTGTCGGGCCGCGCGGGCCGCGTCCCGACCGCGATCACGATCCGCTCGGCGTGGATCGGCTCCGCGGAGCCGTCGATCTTGACCGTGTGGTCGTCCTCGAACACGGCGTCGCCCTGGAGCCAGCCGACCATGTTGCGCCGGAACTGCTCGCGCACGACCGCCGTCTCCGCGGCGACGACCCGCGCCGCGCGGTCCATCAGCTGCTTGAGCGCCTGCTGCTCGGTCTCCTCCATCCGCGTCGGGTCGAGCACGTCGAGCGGGCGCTCGGCGAGCTGGTCGAGGACCGCCTCGCGGAGCGTCTTGGACGGGATCGTCCCCGTGTGGATGGAGACGCCGCCGAGCCGGTCGCGGCGCTCCGCGACGGCCACGCGCTTGCCGAGCTTCGCCGCCTGGATCGCGGCCTTCTGGCCCGAGGGCCCGGAGCCGATGACGAGCAGATCGAGTTCCACGCGGTGCATCCTGCCCGAGATCGCGGGTTAGTGTGTCCGCCGCAATGCCCGTCGCCGTCGTCAAGCTGGGGTCGTCCGTCGTCGCGCAGCCCTCCGGGGAGCTGCGGCTGTCCGTCGTGGCGCGCGTCTGCGAGGAGGTCGCCTCGCTGCACCGCGCCGGCGTCGACGTCGTCGTGGTGACCTCGGGCGCGATCGCGCGCGGCGTCCACCTGCTCGCGCTGCCGGTGCGCCCGGCCGAGATCGCCGAGCTCCAGGCGGCGAGCGCGATGGGGCAGGGCCGGCTCTACCGCACCTACGACGACCTGCTGCGCGAGCAGGGGGTCGCGACCGCCCAGATCCTGCTCACGTTCTTCGACATGAGCGCGCGGACGCACTACCTCAACGCGCGCCGCACGCTCCAGACGCTGCTGGGCTGGCGCGTCGTCCCGGTGATCAACGAGAACGACACGACGACGACCGACGAGATCTCGTTCGGCGACAACGACTTCCTCGCCGCGCAGGTCGCGGTGCTGCTCGGGGCGCAGCTCCTGCTCCTGCTGACCGACACGGACGGCCTCTACACGGCGAACCCGCGGGTGGACCCGGGCGCGAAGCTGGTCGAGGAGGTCGCCGACCCGACGCAGCTCGGCGGCGCTCGCGATCGGCCACGACGTCTCGCCGCTCGGCTCGGGCGGGATGCGCTCGAAGGTCGTGGCGGCGGAGATGGCCACCGCCGCGGGGATCCCGACGGTGATCGCCTCCGGCCTGGAGCCGGGCGTGCTGGCGGCGGCGTGGGCGGGCGAGCGCGCCGGCACGCGGTTCGCGCCCCAGGCGGTGCGCCACTCCAGCTTCAAGCTGTGGCTGAAGTACGCGAAGCCGGCGCACGGGACGCTGACCGTCGACGCCGGCGCGGCGCGGGCGCTGCGCGACGGCGGGACCTCGCTCCTGCCGGTCGGGATCGTCGACGTCGCCGGCGAGTTCGACGCCGGCGACGCCGTCGAGGTGCGCGAGGCCGGGCGCGAGCGGGATCGGCAAGGGGATCGTCAACTACTCGGCGCCCGAGCTGCGCAGCGTGATGGGGATGAAGAGCGCGCAGGTGCGCGAGCGGCTGCCGCGGGCGACCGACGAGGCCGTCCACCGCGACTACTTCGTGCTGGCCTGAGCGGCCGGGTTCGAGTCCGCCCGCGCGCCCGTGGCCGGGCCCTGCGGTGGCCTATCCTTGCCCGATGGCCGTCGCCACCCAGTCCGTCACCGAGCTCTGCCGCGCCGCCAAGGCCGCCGCGCGCGAGCTGGCCGCGCTCGACTCGGCCACCAAGGACCGCGCGCTGCTCGCGGTCGCCGACGCGCTCGAGGCGCGCGCGCCCGAGATCCTCGAGGCCAACGCCCGCGACCTCGAGGCGGGCCGCGAGTCGGGGCTCTCCGACGCGCTGATGGACCGGCTCGCGCTCGACGGCGGCCGGATCGCCGGGATGGCGCGCGGGGTCCGCGAGATCGTCGCGCTGCCGGATCCGGTCGGCGAGGTCGTCGAGGGCTCGCGGTTCGCGAACGGGCTCCAGATGCGCAAGGTGCGCGTCCCGCTCGGCGTCGTCGCCGTCGTCTACGAGGCGCGCCCGAACGTGACGATCGACGCCGCCGCCCTGTGCCTCAAGTCGGGCAACGCGATCGTGCTGCGCGGCTCCTCCTCCGCCGCGCACTCCAACGCGGTCCTGGCCGGGATCGCGCGCGACGCGGTCGAGGCCCACGGCCTGCCGGCGGGCGCGCTGACCCTCGTGGCCGGCGGCGGCCGCGAGGAGCTGGCCGAGCTCGGCGCCCAGGAGGGCCTGATCGACCTGATGATCCCGCGCGGGGGCGAGGGCCTGAAGCGCGCGCTGCAGGCGGTCGCCAAGGTGCCGGTGATCTACGCGGCGTCCGGCAACTGCCACGTCTACGTCGACGCGAGCGCCGACCTCGCGATGGCCGAGGCGATCATCCTCAACGCCAAGACGCAGCGCCCGGGCGTCTGCAACGCGGCGGAGACGCTGCTCGTCCACGCCGACGTCGCAGCGGCCTTCCTGCCGGGCGCGCTGCGAGCGCTCGCCGGCGCCGGCGTCGAGCTGCGCGGCGACGAGCGCGTCCGCGCCCTGGCCGGCGACGTGCCGGTCGGCGCCGCCACCGAGGAGGACTACGCGCAGGAGTTCCTGGCGCTGATCCTCGCGGTGCGGGTCGTCGACTCCGCGGCGGACGCGATCGAGCACATCGCGAGCTACGGCTCAGGGCACTCCGAGGCGATCGTCACCGGCGACGTCGGGGCCGCGCGGGCGTTCCAGCTCGGCGTCGATGCGGCCGTGCGTCTACGTGAACGCGTCGACGCGCTACACGGACGGCGGCGAGTTCGGGATGGGCGCCGAGATCGGGAACTCGACGCAGAAGCTGCACGCGCGCGGGCCGATCGGGCTGCGCGAGCTGTGCGCGTTCAAGTACCTGGTCGAGGGCACGGGCCAGGTCCGCGCCTAGCCTTGGCGCGGCTCGGCCTCCTCGGCGGGACGTTCAACCCGCCGCACCTCGGTCATCTGCTCTGCGCCCAGGAGGCGCGCCTGCAGCTGGGGCTCGACCGCGTGCTGCTCGTCCCGGCGGCGACGCCGCCGCACAAGGAGGTCGAGGCCGAGCCGGGCGTCGAGCACCGGATCGCGATGTGCGAGCTGGCGGTCGCCGGGCGACGACGCGCTCGGCGTCTCGCGCGCGGACGCGGACCGCGACGGGCCGGCGTACACGGTCGAGCTCCTGCGCGCGCTGCACGCGGCGGCGCCGGCGGACGAGCTCACGTTCATCGTCGGCGGCGACATGGCGGCGGCGCTCCCGAGCTGGCGCGAGCCGGAGGCGATCCTCGCGCTGGCGCGGCTCGGGGTGGCCGAGCGCGAGGGCGTCCGGCGCGCCGACGTGACCGAGCGGCTCGCCGGGCTGGCGGGCGCCCCGGAGCGGATCGCGTTCTTCGACATGCCGCGGATCGACGTCTCCAGCTCGCTGCTGCGGCGGCGCGCGGCCGCGGGGCTGCCGCTGCGCTACCTCACGCCGGATCCGGTCGCCGCGTACGTCGCGCGCGAGCGGCTCTATCCCGGCCCGTCCACGGCCCGCCTATCCTTGGACGGCAGCGCATGAACGAGACGAACATCACCATCCCCCAGCACGACATCTCCGATCCCGCCGGCCTCGCCCGCCAGATCGCGGACTACGCCGCCGACAAGAAGGCGATCGACATCGCCGAGATCGACCTCCGCGGCGTCCTCGGCTACACCGACTTCTTCGTCGTCTGCTCCGGCAACACCGACCGCCAGACGAAGGCGATCCACGACGGCATCCACTTCGGCCTCAAGCAGGATCACGGGATGCTGCCGCGGCGCGTCGAGGGGCTCGGCGAGGCGCGCTGGATCCTGATGGACTACCTCGACGTGATCGTCCACGTCTTCACGCCCGAGGCGCGCGAGTTCTACCGGCTCGAGCAGCTCTGGGGCGAGGCGCCCCGCCACAGCGCCGCCGACGGCACGCTCTGAACGCGGAAGGGCCGCGCTCAGCGCGGCCCTTCGAAGAGTGGAGCTAGGGGGGCTCGAACCCCCGACCTCGTGACTGCCAGTCACGCGCTCTCCCAGCTGAGCTATAGCCCCGAGCGTGTCGGCGACCCAGTCTACTAGCAGCGCTAACCTCACCGCTCGCATGTCCGAGCATCGCTACGACCCGCGCGCGATCGAGCCGAAGTGGCAGGAGATCTGGGAGCGCGAGCAGACCTGGACGGTCTCCAACGACGAGGTCGGGGGCGCCCCCAAGTCGTACGTGCTCGAGATGCTGCCGTACCCGTCCGGCGAGCCCCACATGGGGCACATGAAGAACTACTCGGTCGGCGACGCGGTCGCCCACTTCCACCGCCGCACCGGCCACCGCGTGCTGCACCCGATGGGCTACGACGCGTTCGGGCTGCCCGCCGAGAACCACGCGATCCGCACCGGCGAGCACCCGCGCGACTCGACCGCGAAGTCGATCAGCCAGTTCCAGGAGCAGATGCGCCAGTGGGGCATCTCGATCGACTGGTCGCGCGAGTTCGCGACGTCCGAGCCGCGCTACTACCGCTGGACGCAGTGGCTGTTCCTGCGGCTGTTCGAGCGCGGGCTCGCCTACCGCAAGGAGGCGGCCGTCAACTGGTGCCCGGTCGACGCGACCGTGCTCGCCAACGAGCAGGTGATCGACGGCCACTGCGAGCGCTGCGGGTCGCCGGTCGAGATCCGCCAGCTCGAGCAGTGGTTCTTCCGCATCACCGACTACGCCGACCGGCTGCTCGACGACCTCGCGACGATCGAGTGGCCCGAGCACGTCGTCACGATGCAGCGCAACTGGATCGGCCGCTCCGAGGGCGCCGAGGTCACGTTCTCCTGCACGGAGATGGGCACCGACTACGAGGTCTTCACGACCCGCCCGGACACGCTGTTCGGGGCCACGTTCTTCGTCATGGCGCCCGAGCACCCCGACGTGCTGCGGCTGGCCGCCGGGACGGAGCACGAGGAGGCGGTGCGCGCGTACGTGAACCGCGCGCTGACCGAGGGTCGCGAGGACCGCGGCGCCGCCGACCGCGAGAAGACCGGCGTGTTCCTCGGCCGCCACGTCGTCAACCCGGTCAACGGCGAGCGGATCCCGATGTACGTCGCCGACTACGTGCTGATGGAGTACGGGACCGGCGCGATCATGGCCGTCCCCGGGCACGACGAGCGCGACTTCGAGTTCGCGACGCGGTACGGGCTGGAGATCCGCCGCGTCGTCGACGGCGGGGAGGAGCTGCCGTACGCCGGCGACGGCCCGATCGTCAACTCCGACCCGCGCTTCGACGGGATGCAGAACCGCGAGGCGCTCGGCGCGATCGTCGACTGGCTCGACGGCGAGGGCCGCGGGCACCGCTCGGTCAACTACCGGCTGCGCGACTGGCTGCTCTCGCGCCAGCGCTACTGGGGCTGCCCGATCCCGATCCTCCACTGCGCGGACGTGCGGGCTCGTGCCGGTGCCCGACGACGAGCTGCCGGTGCTGCTGCCCGACGTCAGCGACTACAAGCCGAAGGGCCGGTCCCCGCTCGCGACCGCGGAGGACTGGGTCAACACGACCTGCCCGCGCTGCGGCGGCCCGGCGCAGCGCGAGACGGACACGATGGACACGTTCGTCGACTCGTCCTGGTACTTCCTGCGCTACTGCGACGCCGGCAACGACGAGGCGCCCTGGGATCCCGAGGTGCTCGCGCGCTGGGCGCCGGTCGACCAGTACATCGGCGGCGTCGAGCACGCGGTGCTGCACCTGCTGTACGCGCGCTTCTTCGTCAAGGCGCTCGCCGACATGGGGCTGCTCGGCGTGCAGGAGCCGTTCCGGCGCCTGTTCACGCAGGGGATGATCACGCGCAACGGCGCGAAGATGTCCAAGTCGAAGGGCAACGTGATCAGCCCGACGTCCTACGTCGAGCGCTACGGGGCCGACACGGCGCGCTGCTACACGCTGTTCATCGGGCCGCCGGACCAGGACGCCGACTGGTCGGACTCCGGCGTCGAGGGCGTGCACCGGTTCCTCGGGCGGCTCTGGCGGCTCGGCGCCGAGCTGGGCGACGAGGGCGAGCCGGCGCCGGTCGACGCGGTCCGCGAACGGCGCGGCGGGCGACGACCTCGAGCTGCTGCGCAAGGCGCACTGGGCGATCGAGAAGGTCACGAGCGACATGTCGGGCCGCTTCGCCTTCAACACGGCGATCGCCGCGGTCATGGAGCTGGTGAACGAGTGCTACGCCCGGCGCGAGGCGGTGAGCGCGGCGACGCTGCGCTTCGCCGCGGCGACGGCGGCGTCGCTGATCTTCCCGTTCGCGCCGCACTGCGGGTCCGACGTCTACGAGCGGATCACCGGGCTGCGGGTGTGGGAGGAGCCGTGGCCCGAGGCCGACCCGGCGCTGCTCGCCCGCGACGAGGTCGAGATCGCGCTGCAGATCAACGGCAAGCTGCGCGACCGGATGCCGGCGCCGGCGAGCGCCGACCGCGAGCAGCTCGAGACGCTCGCGCGCGACCGGCCGCGGGTGCAGGCGCACATCGACGGCAAGGACGTCGTGAAGGTCGTCGTCGTGCCGTCGAAGCTCGTCAACTTCGTCGTCCGCGGCTAGGCGCGCGCGTGCCGCGGCGGGTGGGCTGCATCGCCGTCGTCGGGACGGGTGCGGACGCGTCGGCGGCCGAGCTGGCCGAGGCCGAGGAGGCGGGCGCGGCGATCGCCGCGGCGGGCGCCACGCTGATCTGCGGCGGGCTCGGCGGCGTGATGGAGGCGGCCTGCCGCGGCGCGCGGTCGCGCGGCGGCATGACGGTCGGGATCCTGCCCGGGAGCGACCGCGAGGACGCGAACGGCTGGGTCGTGCTCGCGCTGCCGACGGGGCTCGGCGAGGCGCGCAACGCGCTCGTGGCGGGCGCGGCGGACGCGGTCGTCGCGATCGGCGGCGGGTGGGGGACGCTGACCGAGATCGGCTTCGCCCTGCGCGCCGGGAAGCCGGTCTTCGGCGTGGCCACGTGGGAGCTCGAGCGGGGCGGCACGCCGGTGGCCGGGGTGCGGGCGGTCGACGACGCCGCCACGGCGGTCGCCGAGGCGCTGCGCTCCGTGCCGCGTCTGAGCGGCCGCTCGCGCAGACTCGTCACCGTCCCGGCACGCTCTCGGCACCGCTGCGCGCTGATCCGTCACGCGATCGCCCCTAGCGTCGCCGCATGGCCGATCTCAGCCGCCGCCAGCTCGCGCTCTGCGTCGCGGGCGCGCTGCTCGCGGTCGTGCTCGGGCTGCGGCAGCTCGGGGTCGGCGCGCGGCGCGGCGCCGCCGCGCGCCGGTCGCGGCGCTGAAGGTGCAGGACGCGTCCGGCGGCGCCGGCGCCAAGGTCGTCGTGCACGTCGCGGGCGCCGTCCGGCGGCCGGGCGTCTACACGCTGCGCGCCGGCGCGCGGGTCGACGACGCCGTGGTGCGCGCGGGCGGCGCGCGGCGCCGTGCGGACCTCAGCGGGCTCAACCTGGCGGCCGAGGCCGAGGACGGGCGCCAGATCCTCGTCCCGTCGCGCGCGGCCGGCCGCGGCGCCGCCGCGGCGGCCGCGGCCGCCCCGGCCGAGGGGCAGCCGCTCAACGTCAACACGGCGACGCTCGAGCAGCTCGACCAGCTCACCGGCGTCGGGCCCGGTGACCGCGCAGAAGATCCTCGACGCGCGCGAGGAGCGCGGCGGGTTCTCGTCGATCGAGGAGCTCGGCGAGATCCCCGGCATCGGCGACGTCCGGCTCGCCACCCTGCGCGAGGAGATCACGCTGTGACCGCCCTCGCGGCGATCCGCGGGCACCCGCGCCATGTCGCGCTCTTCTGCTTCGTCGGCCGGCCTGCTGCTCGGGCCGCTCCCGCCCGCGCTCGCGGTCGCCGCCGCGCCGCTCGCCGCCTGCCTGCTCGGTCGCCGGCCCGTCGCGGTCCTCGCCGCGCTCGCGGTCCTGGCCGGCTCGGTCGTGGCCCAGGCGCGCATGTCCGCGCTCGCGGCGGGCGCGCTGCCGTCGCTCACCGGCCACGCCGTGGAGGCCCGCGCGATCCTGCTCGAGCCGCTGCGCCTCAGGCGCGACGGCAGCGCCGTCGCGCGCGTCCGCCTCACCGGCCGCGCGAACGCTCGAGACCGCGCGCCGCGAGAGCTGGAACGGCGCGTACGACGTCAGCGACCTCGCCGGTCCCGCCGCCGCCGACACGTCCTCGGCGCCCGCCGCCGCTGGCGGCCGCCGGCAATAGCCGGTCCGCGGCGCCCGCCTCCGCGGCCGGACCCGCCGAGGCCCGCCGATGCGGCCGGCACCGGCCGGTCCGCGG
Organism: uncultured Solirubrobacteraceae bacterium; assembly: GCA_963791405.1. Lineage (GTDB taxonomy): Bacteria > Actinomycetota > Thermoleophilia > Solirubrobacterales > Solirubrobacteraceae > DASQMT01. The sequence goes on from CAWBSJ010000022.1 coordinate 66,674, forward strand.
CGCCGGAGCGCGCGGTCGCCGACCTCGGCGGGGAGATCGCGGTCGCCCGCGCCGCCGACGGGCGCGTCCCGCGCGGGGCGCGCGTCGGCGCCGAGCTCGCGCTGCGCGGCGTCGTCGCGCCGCTCGGCGACGTCGACGCGTACCAGCGCCGGCGCGGCGCGCTCGCGGCGATCGAGGTCGCGGGCTGGCAGGCGACCGGCGTCCACCGGGGCGGGCTCGCCGGGCGGCTCGACGCGGTGCGCGAGCGCGCCGCCGACGGCCTCGGGCGCGGGCTGGAGCCGGCCGAGGCGGCGCTGCTGCGCGGCATGGTCCTGGGCCAGGACGAGGCGATCTCCGAGACCGTGCGCGACGACTTCCGGCGCTCCGGGCTGGCCCACCTGCTCGCCGTGTCGGGCCAGAACGTCCTCCTGCTCTGCATGCTGGTGCTCGCCGCCTGCACGGTGCTCGACGTGCCGCTGCGGTCGCGGCTGATCGCGGCCGGGGTGCTCGTGGCGCTCTACGTCCCGCTCGCGGGCGGCGGTCCGTCGATCCAGCGCGCCGGCGTGATGGGCATCGCCGGGCTCGTGGCCGCGCTCGCCGGGCGGCCCGGCGTCGCGCTGGTACGCGCTCGGGCTGGCGGCGGCGGTGACGCTGGCGCTCAACCCGCTCGCCGCGGGCGATCCCGGCTGGCAGCTCTCGTTCGCGGCGGTCGCCGGCCTGCTCGCCGGCGCGCCGCGGCTGCGCGACGCACTCGCCCGCCGCGGCGCGCCCCGGCCGCTGGCGGAGGCCGCCGCGATCACCATCGCGGCGACGCTCGCGACCGCTCCCCTGATGGCGCTGCACTTCGAGCAGGTGTCGCTCGCGTCGCTGCCCGCGAACCTGCTCGCGGCGCCGGTCGTCGCGCCGATCATGTGGCTCGGCATGGCCGCGATCGCGGTCGCCCAGGTCGCGCCGGGCCTCGCCACGCCGCTCGACGTGCTCTGCGCGCCGCTGCTCGGCTACCTCGAGTGGGTCGCCCACGCGGCGGCGGGCGCGCCGCTCGCCGCGCTCCCGGTCCGGCTCGGCGGGCCGATCGGCGCTGGTCGCCGCGTACGCCGCGCTGGGCGGTGTGGCGCTCGCGCTGCATCGCGCCGGGCCGGCGGTGGGCTCGCGCCCTCGCGCGGCGCCGTGCTGGTCGGGCTGGTCGCGGCGACCTGCGTCGCGCTCGGCGCGGTCCAGCTCCGCGGCGGCCGGGCGGCGCCGCCCGCCCCCGGCGAGCTGGTGGTGTCGTTCCTCGACGTCGGGCAGGGCGACGCCACGCTGCTCCAGCGCGACGGCGCGACCGTGCTCGTCGACACCGGGCCGCCGCACGGGCCGATCCTGCGCCGGCTCGACGAGGCGGGCGTCGGGCGGCTCGACCTGCTCGTCCTGACCCACGCGGAGGCCGACCACGAGGGGATGGCGCTGGCGGTGATCGCCGCGCACCGCCCGCGGCTCGTGCTCGACGGCGGCGCGGGCTGGCCGACGGCCGTCCAGCGCGGCCTCGCCGCCGCGCTCGCCCGGACCGGCGGCCGGGCGATCCCGGCGCACGCGGGCCAGGACCTCCGCCTCGGCGCGCTGCGGTTCCGCGTGCTCTGGCCGCCGGCGCCGCCGCCCGGCTGGCGGCCGGGCGGCAACCCGAACGACCGCGCCGTCGTCGCGCACGTCCAGGCCGGCACGTTCGACCTCCTGCTGCCCGCCGACGCGGAGTCCAACGTGACGTCGGCCTTGGCGCTGCCGGACGTCGAGGCGCTCAAGGTCGCCCATCACGGCAGCGCCGATCCGGGCCTCGCGGCGACGCTGGAGCGGACGACGCCCGCCGTCGCCGCGATCGAGGTCGGCCGCGAGAACACCTACGGGCACCCGACGCCGTCGACGCTCGCCGCGCTCCGGTCGGTGCCGCGCGTGGTCCGGACCGACCGCGACGGGACGGTGCGCCTGCGCGTCTCCGGCGGGCGGATGGCGCTCGATCCGGCGGGCGCCGGGGCATGACCGCGACCGCGTCTAGACTCGCCGGTCGTGCCCGCCTTCCGCTCCGCCTACCTGATCTGCGGCGACGACCACGGCCGGATCGCCGAGCGCCGCTCGCGGCTGCGCGCGATGGCCGAGGCGGAGAGCGGCGCCGGCGGCGTCGAGCTGCTCGAGGGCGACGCCTGCACCCCGGAGGGCGTGAGCGCCGCGCTGTGCGCGATGACGTTCGCGATGGGCCGCCGCTTCGTGATCGCCGACGGCGTCGAGCGCTGGAAGGACGGCGACGTCGCCCAGGTCATCGACGCGATGCGGGCGCTGGACGGCGAGTCGCTGACGGTCGCCTTCTTCGGCCGCGAGGAGGGGCGCCACAAGGTCCCCGCGCCGCTGCGCAAGGCGGTCGAGGCGGTCGGCGGCCAGGTCGCCGAGGAGAGCGCCGTCAAGGCGCGCGCGCTGCCCGGCTGGCTGGTGGCCCGCGCCGGCGAGCTCGGCATCCGGCTCGACACCCAGGCCGCCCGTGCGCTCATCGCCCACGTCGGCGACCGCCAGCAGCGCCTGCAGCGCGAGCTCGAGAAGCTCGCGCTCGAGCACGGCGAGGGCGCGGCGATCGGCGTCGAGGAGGTCGAGGCGTCGTCGGCGACCTCGGCCGAGCGCAAGACGTGGACGCTCGCCGACGCGCTCGTGGCCGGCGACGAGAAGACCGCCACCCGCGCGCTGCTCGAGCTGCGCCAGCAGGGCGAGCGGGTGCCCGGGCTGCTCTACGGGATGGTCCGGCGGCTGCGCGACGCGCACGCGGTCGCCGAGGCGCTCGCGGCCGGCCAGCCGGCCGCGCAGGTCAAGAAGGGGCTGCGGATGCCGTCGTTCGCCGCCGACCGGCTCGTCGCCGACGTGGCGAAGCGCGACGTCGAGGCGTTCCGGCACGCGCTCGAGCTGATGGCCGACCTCGAGCTGGAGAGCCGCGGCGGTGGCGGCGGCGCGCTCGACGAGGACACGCTCGCGGTCCGCGCGGTGATCGCGGCGGCGCACTGAGCATGCGACGGGCGCCCCGGGCGGCGCGGCGGAGGGGCGGGCTAGGCGCTGCGGCGCAGGCGCGCGGCGCGGGTCTTCTTGCGCGCGCCGGTGTTGCGGTGCAGCGCGCCGCGCTTGACGGCCTTGTCGATCAGCTGCACGAGGCGGCGATGCTCGGCGTCGGCGGTCTCGTCCTCACCGGCCGCGACGGCGGCCTCGAGGCGGCGGAAGTACGTCTTGATGGCGGAGGTGTACCGGCGGTTCTCGTCGCGCTCGCGGGCGGTGCGGACGATCCGCTTCTCCTGTGAGTGAATGTTGGCCATGACGCAAAGAGGCCGCGGCTCTGGCCGCGGCGAGCGCCTACTATAGCGCCCGCAGATGCGTGGGTCGCGCCGCCACCCGCCGCCCCCGCGAACGCCTGCGGAGCGCGAAGCCGCCCGCCTCGAGCGCGAGGCGCGACGGGCCGCGCGGAGGGGCGATCCGGCGCCCGCGGGCACGGCGCCGCGCGAGCCCGAGCCGCGCGAGCCCGCGAGCGGGTCGGCGCCCGAGCCCGGGTACGGGGGCGACTCCCGCGACGAGCTCCTGCCCGGCCCCGTGACCGAGACCGCGGTCGCGAACCTCGCCGCCGACCCGGACACGTCCGAGCTGCCGAGCGGCGCCGGCTCGACCGGGCGGCGCGCCCGCAACACCGTCGTCTTCAGCATCCTCACCGGCCTCAGCCGCGTCGCCGGCCTGGTCCGCGAGATCATCGCCGGCGCCTACTTCGGCACCTCCGGCGCGGCCTCGGCCTTCACGCTCGCCTTCCAGGTGCCGAACCTGATCCGCGCGCTCGTCGCGGACGCCGCGCTCTCGAGCGCCTTCGTGCCGGTCTTCTCGGAGCTGCTCGAGCACAAGCGCCGGCGCGAGGCGGTCCAGCTCGCCGCCGCGCTGGCCGGGCTGATCCTGCTCGCGCTCACCGTCCTGACGCTGCTGTTCATCTTCATCGCCCCGGTGCTGATGCCGCTGCTGACCGGCGACGAGTCGACGCCCGCGCTCGACGACCTCACCGTCGGCCTGAGCCAGGTGCTGTTCCCGATCGTGGTCCTGCTCGGCCTGACCGGCCTCGTGGTCGGGATCCTCAACGCCAACGACCACTTCACGATCCCGGCGCTCGCGCCGCTGGTCTGGAACATCGTGATCATCGCGGGGCTCGTCGGCCTGCGCCCGCTGTTCGAGGGCGACGACCAGCTCTACGCCTACGCGATCGGCGTCGTCGCGGGCACCGCGATCCAGCTGCTGATGTGCCTGCCGCAGCTGCGCCACCTCGGCTACCCGATCAAGGTCAGCTTCGCGTTCCGGCACGACCCGCGCGTCCGCCAGGTGCTGCTGCTGATGCTGCCGGTCAGCCTCGGCCTCGGGCTGATCAACGTGAGCCTGCTCGTCAACAGCACGATCGGCTTCCTCGTCTCGGAGGAGGCCCCGTCGGCGATCGACCGCGCCTTCCGCATCTACATGCTCCCGCAGGGGATGTTCTCCGTCGCGGTCGCGACCGTCCTCTTCCCGGCGCTGAGCCGGCTCGCGAGCCGCCGCGACTTCGCCGCCCTGCAGGGGCTGATCGGCAGCGGCATGCGCCAGATCGCGATGCTGCTGATCCCGAGCGCGGCGGCGTTCGTGGCGCTCGCCACGCCGATCGTCCGGCTCGTCTACGAGCGCGGCGACTTCGACGCCGAGTCGACGAGCCAGGTGAGCGAGGCGCTGTTCTGGTTCTCGTTCAGCCTGCCGGTCTCCGGCTTCACCCTGCTGCTCACCCGCAGCTTCTTCAGCCTCCAGCGGCCGTGGCTGCCGACCCGGCTCGCGCTCTACTCGATCATCGTCAACATCGTCGTCTCCTACGCGCTGCACGGGCCGATGGGGATCGGCGGCGTCGTGCTCGGCACGACGATCTCGAACATCGTCCTCACCGTGCTCGAGGCGCGCCGGCTGCGCCAGGAGATCGGCGGGATCGAGCTGCGCCGCACGCTGCGCTCGTGCGTGGTGATCGTGGGCGCGTCGGTGATCCTCGGGCTGATCGCGTACGGGGTCTGGTACGGGCTCGACAGCGCGCTGGGCCGCTCGCTCATCGCCCAGCTCGTCTCGGTCGGCGCCGCCCTGGCGCTGGGCGGGCTGGCCTACGTCGCCGTCCTGCTGCGCAGCGGCCAGCCCGAGGCGCGCCAGCTCGTCGGGCTGTTCGCACGGAGATTCGGGCGCACCGCCTAACCTGATCGGTCGCGCCATGGCCGACCAGTCCAAGATCCGCAACTTCTCGATCATCGCCCACATCGACCATGGGAAGTCGACGCTGGCCGACCGCATCCTCGAGATGACCCAGACCGTGCAGATACGCGACATGCGCGCGCAGCTGCTCGACAGCATGGACCTCGAGCGCGAGCGCGGGATCACGATCAAGGCCCAGGCGGTGCGCGTGAACTACACGGCGCGCGACGGCGAGACCTACCAGTTCCACCTGATCGACACGCCGGGCCACGTCGACTTCACCTACGAGGTCAGCCGCAGCCTCGCCGCGTGCGAGGGCGCGCTGCTGGTCGTCGACGCGTCCCAGGGCGTCGAGGCGCAGACGGTCGCCAACACCTACCTCGCGATCGAGGGCGGGCTCGAGCTGATCCCGTGCCTGAACAAGCTCGACCTGCCCGGCGCCGAGCCCGAGCGCGTCGCCGCCGAGATCGCCGAGCTGATCGGCGTGCCGGCCGACGGCATCAAGCGGATCTCGGCCAAGACCGGCGAGGGCATCACCGACGTGCTCGAGGAGCTCGTGACCCGCGTGCCGCCGCCCGCCGGCGACCCGGACGCGCCCCCGCGCGCGCTGATCTTCGACTCCGAGTTCGACCAGTACCGCGGCGTGATCGCCTACATCCGCGTCGTCGACGGCACCTTCAAGAAGGGCGAGGGGATCCGCGCGATGGCCGCCGGGACCGACGCGGAGATCGACGACATCGGCTTCTTCACGCCGCAGCAGACCCCCGCGACGGAGCTCGGCGCCGGCGAGGTCGGCTACCTGATCACCGGCATCAAGGACGTCACGAAGCTGCGCGTCGGCGACACGCTGACCACGAAGCGCAACGGCGCCACCGAGGCGCTGCCCGGCTACCGCGACGTCAAGCCGATGGTCTTCTGCGGCCTGTTCCCGATCGACTCCGACGACTACCCGGACCTCCGCGACGCGCTCGAGAAGCTGACCCTCAACGACGCCGCGCTGCTGTGGGAGCCGGAGACCTCGGACGCGCTCGGCTTCGGCTTCCGCTGCGGCTTCCTCGGGCTGCTCCACATGGACATCGTGCGCGAGCGGCTCGAGCGCGAGTACGACCTCGAGCTGATGGCGACGATGCCGTCGGTCGAGTTCGAGATCACGCTGACCGACGGCGAGGTCCTGACGGTCCACAACCCGACCGACATGCCCGACCCGGCGCGGATCGCCGAGACGCGCGAGCCCTACATCCGCGCCTCGATCCTCACGCCGAAGGAGTACATCGGCCAGATCATGGAGCTGTGCCAGGAGCGCCGCGGCGAGCACGCCGGCATGCACTACCTGTCGGCCGAGCGCGTCCAGCTCCACTACGACCTCCCGCTGTCGGAGATCGTGCTCGACTTCTTCGACCAGCTCAAGTCGCGCACCCGCGGGTACGCCTCGCTCGACTACGAGCCGCTCGGGCTGCGGACGTCCGACCTGGTCAAGCTCGACGTCCTGCTCGGCGGCGACCCGGTCGACGCGCTGAGCATGGTCGTGCACCGCGACAAGGCCTACGAGTTCGGCAAGACCCTGACCGAGAAGCTGCGCAAGAAGATCCCGCGCCAGCAGTACGACGTGCCGATCCAGGCCGCCGTCGGCGCGAAGATCATCGCGCGCGAGACCGTCAAGGCGTTCCGCAAGGACGTCACGGCGAAGTGCTACGGCGGCGACATCTCGCGCAAGCGCAAGCTGCTCGAGCGCCAGAAGGAGGGCAAGAAGCGGATGAAGCAGGTCGGCCGCATCGAGGTGCCGCAGGACGCGTTCCTCGCCGTGCTCGAGCTCGGGGACGAGCGGGTCGTGAGCGCGCTCGGGAAGGTCTACGGGCCGGTCACCTACGCCGTCGGGCGCGAGAAGGTGCGCGAGTTCGCGCACGCGACCGGCGAGACCGAGCCGCTCCACCTCGACGTCGAGGCCGCCCGCGCCGCCGGGCACCGGGACGTCGTCGCGCCGCCGATGTTCGCGGTCGTCTACGCGTCGCCGCCGTTCCAGCAGGCGCTGTTCGACCCCGAGGTCGGGATGGACTTCGCGCGCATGGTCCACGGCGGGCAGGAGTTCAGCTGGGGCCCGCTCGTCGTCGCCGGCGACGAGATCACGACCGAGGTCGAGTTCGCCGAGCAGACCGAGCGCGGCGGCATGGGCTTCTACGTCTTCGAGTCGCGCTCGGACAACCAGGACGGCGAGCGGGTCTGCACCGGCCGCTGGACGTGCATCGTGAGGGGTGGCTGAGATGGAGATCCCGGAGCTGCGGGTCACGCCCGACCGGTTCCTGACGTACCGCTACGCGGGCGCGTCGGGGGACTTCAACCCGATCCACATCGACGAGGCCTACGCGCGCGACGTCGGCCTGCCCGGCCGGATCCTGCACGGCCTGTGGTCGATGGCGCAGGTCGCGCGGGCGCAGACGGAGGCGGCCGGCGGGCCGCAGCACCTCAAGCGGCTCTCCGTCCAGTTCCGCGGGATGGGCGTGCCCGAGCAGGAGGTGGTCGTGACCTCGACCGTGCGCGAGATCGCGGACGGCGTCGCGACGATCGACGCCGAGGCGCGCCAGGGCGACGCGCGGCTCGTCCGCCGCGGCGAGGCCGAGGTCACCCTCTCCTAGACTGCGACGGGTGCTCACCGCCCGTCAGGAGCTGCTGCTCGCGAAGGTGATCGACGGCTTCGCCGTCGGTGGCCAGCCGGTCGCCTCGAAGGCGCTCGCCGCCGACGACGAGGTGACCGCCGGGCCGTCGACGATCCGCAACGAGCTCGCCGTGCTCGAGGAGCAGGGCCTGCTCGCGCATCCGCACACGTCCGCCGGCCGCATCCCGACCGACGCGGGCTACCGCTACTACGTCGACCACATCCTGCCGGCGCGCCGCAGCACCGCGCTGGAGCCGGCGCCCGCGCTGACGCTCGCCCGGCGCGAGGTCGACGAGGCGATGCGCGTGACCAGCGAGACGCTCAGCCAGGTCACCGACCTGCTGGCGATCGTCTCGGCGCCGCCGATCCAGACGACGACGATCCGCCACGTGGAGGTGCTCGTCCTCCAGCCGCAGGTGCTGATGGTCGTGGTGATCACGAGCACCGGCGGGGTGTCGAAGCGGCTGTTCACCTACGACCGGCCGGTCGACGCCGGGCTCGCCGAGTGGGCCGCCTCCTACCTCAACGAGGCGCTGGCCGGCCGCGGCGTCGGCGCCCGCACGCTGCGCTCGCGGCTGACCGACCCGACGCTCCCGCCGACCGAGCGCGCGTTCCTCGAGGGCCTCGCGCCCGCGTTCACCGAGCTGGCCGACACGGCGGAGGACTCGCTCTACGTCGAGGGGACCGCGCGGCTGCTCGCCGAGCACCGCTTCCAGGACGTCTCCCAGCTCAACGCGCTGCTCGACCTGCTCGAGCGCCGGGTGACGCTGCTCGGCGTGCTGTCGCAGGCGCTCGACCAGCGCGACCTCTACGTCCGGATCGGCGCCGAGAACGAGGCGCCGGCGCTCCGCGGCCTGTCGCTCGTCGCGGCGAACTACGGGCTGCCGCAGCGCAACCTCGGCACGGTCTCGGTGATCGGGCCGACGGCGATGGACTACGCGGGTGCGATGATCGCGGTGCGCGCCGCCGCGCTGCAGCTCTCGCACTTCGTCGAAGACGTCTACGGCGCAGGCTAGCCCGGCATGCCACGCGACCCCTACGAGGTGCTCGGCGTCGGCCGCAGCGCCGGCGAGACGGAGATCAAGAAGGCGTTCCGGCGGCTCGCCCGCGAGCTGCACCCGGACACGAACAGCACCGATCCGGAGGCGGAGACCAAGTTCAAGGAGGCGGCCGAGGCGTACGAGATCCTCTCCGACGCCGACCGCCGGCGGCAGTACGACGCGTACGGCCACGACGGCCTGCGCTCGGGCGGCTACGCCCCGAACTTCGACAGCTTCGGCTCGGTCTCGGACCTGTTCAGCGCGTTCTTCGGCTCCGGCGGCTTCGACTCCGCGTTCGGCACCGGCCGCGGCACCCGCGGCCCGGCCCCGGTCCAGGGCGGCGACGTCGTCGTCGCGGTCGGCGTCGACCTCGCGCAGGCGGCGCGCGGGGAGCGGGTCGAGGTCGCCTACCAGGCCGACGTCCGCTGCGAGCACTGCCACGGCAACGGCGCCGAGCCCGGCACCCCGATCGTCACCTGCCCGCGCTGCGAGGGCTCCGGCCAGCTCCAGACGGTGGCGCGGACCGCGTTCGGCCAGATGGTGCGGAGCGCGCTGTGCGACCGCTGCGGCGGCGACGGCCGGATCCCCGAGCAGCCCTGCTCGGTCTGCCACGGCGCGGGCATGGTGCGCGAGGAGCGCACGCTCGCGGTCGACGTCCCGGCCGGGATCGCCGACGGCCAGCGGATCCGGCTGAGCGGGCGCGGCCACGCCGGCCAGCGGGGCGGGCCGAACGGCGATCTCTACGTGCTCGTCCGGGTCGAGGAGGACGCCCGCTTCGTCCGCGACGCCGAGGACCTCCACACGGTGATCGACGTCGCGGCGCCGCTCGCGGCGCTCGGGACCACCGTCCAGGTGCCGAGCCTGGAGGGCGACGTCCCGGTCGAGATCCCCGCCGGCACGCAGCCGGGCGAGACGATCACGCTGCGCTCGCGCGGCCTGCCGCCGATCGGCCGCGGCCGCACCGGCGACCTCCACGTCCACGTCAACGTCGTCATCCCGCGCAAGCTGAGCCGCGAGCAGCGCGACCTGCTCGAGCAGCTCGCGAGCTCGCTCGACGAGCGCAACCTGCGCGCGGAGGACGAGGGGATGCTCTCCAAGCTCAAGCGGGTCATCGCGGGGTGAGCGGCCCCCCGCTCGCCCGGCTCGGGATCCGGGTCCGGCGCGAGCGGGCCGAGGCAGCGCTCGCCGCGCTGCTGCCGCTGCTGCCCGGCGGGGCCGAGGAGGCCGACGCCGGCGACGCGGTCGAGTACGCGCTCTACGCGCCGCCGGCGGAGCTGCCCGGCGACGACGAGCTGCGCGCGCTGCTCGGCGACGCGCTCGTCGGATTGACGCGGACGGACGTCGCGCCCGGCTGGGAGACGCGCTGGCACGAGTTCCTCGCGCCGGTCGAGGTGGCGAGCGGCGCGCGGCGGCTGCGGATCCGCCCGCCGTGGCAGCCGGCGGGCGTGGACGACGGCGCGCTGGAGGTCGTGATCGACCCGGGCGAGCAGTTCGGCGCGGGGACGCACCCGACGACGCAGCTCTGCCTCGAGCTGCTGCTCGAGCTCGACGCCGGCGGCGGGCTGTGCGACTGGGGCGCCGGCAGCGGGATCCTCGCCGTGGCCGCGGCGCGGCTCGGGTTCGCGCCGGTCGACGCGGTCGAGCGCGCGCCGGGCGCGGCCGCGCTGATCGGGCGCAACGCCGCCGCGAACGGCGTCGCCGTCACCGCCCACGCGGCCGACCTGACCGCCGCGCCGCCGCCGTGGGCGCCGACCGTCGTCGCGAACCTGACGCTCGACGTGCTGACCGCGATCGCGGCGCGGCCGCTCGATCCGCTGCCGGAGCGGCTGATCGCCTCCGGCGTGCTGACCGCGACGGCCGACGCGGTGGGGGCGGCGTTCGCGCGCCACGGGCTCGCCGAGGGCGAGCGCCGGATCCACGGCGACTGGGCGGCGGTCGTCCTCACTCAGCGGACTTCGTCCGCAAGCACCAGGGTGCCCGCGTGATCCGGCTCGCGATCCGCGTCGACCGCGCGCACGCCGAGGCGGTGCTGGCCGAGCTGCTCGAGCTCGCGCCCGGCGGGCTGGAGGAGCGCGAGGCGGGCGACGCGATCGAGTACGTGATCTACGGCGCGCCGGGCGAGATCCCGGCGCTGCCGGACGTCCGCGCGGTCGCGGGCGGCGCGCTCGTCGACGTCTCGACGAGCGAGGTGCCGGACGACTGGGCGGAGCGCTGGAAGGCGTACCACCGCCCGGTCGACGTCAGCTGGCGCTTCCGCCGGCTGCGCGTGCGGCCGCCGTGGGAGCGGCCGCTCGAGGACGGGCTCGACGTGGTGATCGACCCGGGCCAGGCGTTCGGGACCGGCGCGCATCACACGACCCGGCTCTGCCTCGAGCTGCTGCTGGAGCTCGAGCCGGGCGGCGCGCTCGCCGACTGGGGCTGCGGGAGCGGGGTGCTGGCGATCGCGGCCGCCCGGCTCGGCTGGGACCCGGTGCTGGCGTGCGACTGGGAGGCCGCCTCGGTCGAGGCGACCCGGGAGAACGCCGCCGTCAACGGCGTGCCGGGGGTCGCGGTCGAGCGGCTCGACCTGCGGCGCGAGGAGGGCCCGTGGGCGCCGGTCGTCGTCGCGAACCTGATCCGCCCGCTGCTGCTCGACGTCGCCGGGCTGATGACGCGCCCGCCGCGCACGCTGATCGTCTCCGGCCTCCTGCGCGAGGAGGCGGCCGAGGTGGGGGAGGCGTTCGCGCGCTGCGGCCTGCGCGAGTCGGCGCGGCGCGACGGCGGCGAGTGGTCGGCGCTGCGCCTCGACGGGTAGCGTCCAGGCCATGGCCTGGAACGTCCTCATCCTCGGCGGCGGCTTCGGCGGGCTGACCGCCGCGCGGCGGCTCGAGCGCAAGCTCGCGCCGGCCAGCGCCACCGTCACGCTCGTCAGCGACGTCAACTTCATGCTCTACACGCCGCTGCTGCCGGGCGCCGCGGCCGGGACGCTCGAGCCGCGCCACGTCGTCGTCCCGCTGCGCGAGCAGCTGCACCACACCCAGCTGCACCTCGGCGAGGTCACCGGCGCCGACCCGGACCGGCGGGTCGTGCAGGTCCACAGCGTCAGCGGCGAGGACGACGAGCTGCCCTACGACCAGCTGATCGTCGCGCTCGGCTCGACCTCGCGCACGCTGCCGATCCCCGGGCTCGCCGAGTACGCGCTCGGGTTCAAGACGCTGTCCGAGGCGATCGCGCTGCGCAACCGCGTGATCCAGCGGCTCGAGCAGGCCGAGCTCGAGGACGACGCGGACGAGCGGCGGGCGCTGCTGAGCTTCGTCTTCGTCGGCGCCGGCTACGCCGGGCTGGAGGGGCTCGCCGAGCTGCAGGACTTCGCCGCCGACGTGATCGAGCGCTACCCGCGGGCGCGGCTCGACGGCGTGCGCTTCATGCTCGTGGAGGCGAAGGACCGCGTCATGCCCGAGGTCCCGCCGTCGCTCGCGGCGTTCGCCACCGCGGAGCTGCGCAAGCGCGGCATCGAGGTGCGGACGAACACGACGATCGAGGCGGTCACCGAGCGCACGGTGACGCTGTCGGGCGGCGAGGTCGTGCCGGCGCGGACGCTCGCCTGGACCGCCGGCGTCAAGCCGCACCCGGTGGTCGCGAAGCTCGGGCTCCCGCTCGGCGAGGGCGGCCGGATCGTCGCCGACCGCTTCTGCGCGGTCCAGGACCGGCCGGGCGTCTGGGCGATCGGCGACGCGGCCGGCGTCCCCGACCCGGCGAAGAAGGACAGCCCGTCGCCGCCGACCGCGCAGCACGTGCTGCGCCAGGCCAAGGTCGCGGCCGACAACGTGATGGCCGCGCTGACCGGGGACGACGCCAAGCGGCGGCCGTTCCGCTACCGCACGCTCGGCGTGTTCGTCGACATGGGCCGCAACCAGGCGGTGGCGACGACGCTCGGGATCCGCTGGCGCGGGTTCCCGGCGTGGTTCCTCGCGCGGACGTACCACCTGGCGCTGATGCCGGGCAACGCGCGGCGCGTCCGGCTGATGGCCGACTGGACCGTCGGGCTGCTGTTCGGGCGCGACTCCGCCGAGCTCGGGCAGCTCGGCCATCCGCCGGCGCTGCCCGGCGCCGACCAGGAGCCGGGCTAGAGCCCGGCGGCGAGGAACGCGTCGGCGGTGCCGGCGTTGGCCTCGACGACCGACCGCGCCTTCACGCACGACCGCATCCGGTTCGGCGGGACGGCGCGGTCGACGCGCACCGGCGCGCCGTCCCGGCCGAGCCAGATCAGGTCGAGCGGGAAGCGCATCGTGAACGTGTGGACGGAGCGGCAGCGGGGGATCAGCAGCGCGTACTCCGCGGGCATCGCGTCGAGCCGCGCGAGGCCGCGCATCCGCTCGTCGCGACGGCAGGCGGTCGCGACGCGCAGGCCGCCCGGCAGCGCGCGCGTCTCGAGCCCGTCGAGCCGCGGGCAGTCGCTCATTCGATGCAGAACTCGCAGTGGCGGGTCGTGGGCGCCGGGGTCGGCGCGGGCGCGGGCGTGACCGGCGCCGGCGTCGGGGCCGGTGCGGGCGCCTCCGGCGTCGGGGCCGGCGCGGGCGCGGGGGTCGCGGCGCGGTCGCGGGCGCGCTCCCGGGCCCGCGCGGCGGCGCGCTTCGCGCGTGCGATCCGGCGCCGCTCGGCGGCGCGGGCCACGCGCTCGGCACGCGCCGCCTGGGCGACGACGGCGTCGTGGGCGCGCTGCGCGGCCGCCCGGCGCGAGGCGAGGGTCGCCGCGCTCACCGGCTCGGGCGTCGGGGCCGGGGTCGCCGCCGGCGCGACGCTGGCGACGGGGTCCGGCGCGACCTCCGGGTCGGCGGAGGACCCGCCGAGGCTGCCGCTCAGCAGGCTGACCGCGATCACGAGCAGCGCGATCCCGGCGCACGAGTACAGGCCGAGCAGCACGACCGGGTTGCCGAACGGCCCGCGCCGCCTGCGCGGCGGCCGCCCGACGGCGTAGGCCCGCGCGGGCTCGGCGGCGCTCGCCGCCGCCGCCTTGCCGCGCGCGGTGCGCGGCGGCGGCGCGAGCTGCCAGTCGTCGTCCTCGAGCTCGAGCGGCACGGCCGGATCGGCCGGATCGGCCGCCCGCGCGGCGGGAGCGGGCGCCGGGGCGGGCGCGGCGTCGTCGGACGGGACGGCGCGCGACCAGTCGGTCCCGGACCAGGCGGGCTCCGCGGCGGGCGCGGCGGCGAGCTCGGCGGGCGGCGCGGCCGCCGCCGGCTCGGGCGCGGGGGCGGGCGTGGCGGCGCGCGCGGTGATCTCCGCGGCGGCGGCGGGCGGCTCGTTCCAGCCGAGGTCGTCGTCCCACTCGTCGTCCGGCGCGGCGGCGCGCGCCCGCGGCGTGCTCGCGGCCGGCGCGGCGCCCGCCCAGCGGTGGCGGGGCGTCCCGCCGCGGCGCCGGCGGCGCACGCGCGGGACCACGATCAGCGCGAGCGCGAGCAGGAGCAGGGCGGCGAAGGCGTACGTCACCGCGCCCATCCTGGCATCGGATCGGCGGTGGGACGCGTCGCTGCGCCGGTGGACGAGGGCGGCGCGGGGGGCACTAAGGTGGCCTGATGCCCGCAGCAGGCGCAGACCATGCGGCGAACCCGGCGCCCGCCGGCACCACGGTCCTCGTCTTCGGCCTGCGCCCCGAGCGGCTGCTCGACAGCGAGGGCCGGATCGACGCGTTCGTGGAGCCGCCCGGGCAGGAGCAGGTGCCGGTCCTCGTCGAGGCCGTCCGCTCCGGGCTGCAGGGCGGCGGGAGCGTCGTGGCGATCCTGCCCGAGTGGATCGGCGACGAGGCGATCGCGCGCGTCGCGATGGTCCGCTCGATGCTCGACACCCATCGGCTCGCGCTCTACGAGACCGCGCTGCCGCCGCTCGCCGCGACCGTGCTGGCCTCGCTCACCTCGGCCTGCGCCCCGCACGCCCCGTCGGCCGGCGTGCTCGCCTCGCTGCTGCCCGAGCTCGAGGGCGAGCTGCACGTCTTCACCTGGCTCGGCAGCGTGACCGGGCTCTCGACGCCCGCGCCGACCTTCGGCCAGCACATCGCCTCGCTCACGCCCGGCAGCGCGTTCGCCGTCTCCTCCCACCCCGAGCCGGCCGTCCACCGCGTCGGCGGCTCCGGCGCCGGCGTGCCCGTCCCGGAGCTCACGCGGCCGTCGCGGCTCGCGGTCGCCGCGCGCGGCGGCAGCGGCGCCGAGTGGGCGCGCGACACGCTCGCCCCGGCGCTCGGCGGCCTCGAGCTGCGCGCGCTCGAGCCGACGCCCGGCGGCCAGTCCTGGTGGGGGACCGGCAAGCTGGCCGAGGCCGTCGCGTACCCGCTCGACGCGCGCACGCTGACCGGCGAGCTCGTCAGCCGGCTCGACCCGTGGACCTGCCGCTGGTGCCGCGAGCTCGTGGCCAGCTCGCCGTGCCCGCTGTGCGGGCACCGCGGACGCCCCGCCCGCCATCGCGCGGCGGCCCGGGCCTAGCACGGCGCCGCCAGCCACGAGGTCGACGCGGCGTCCGGGTCCGACGACGCCACCTCGATCCGCGCGCGGTCGAAGAAGCGGCCCGGGGGGCACGCGACCGGCTCGGACAGGACGATCGTCGCCGGCTCGGAGATCGTCGTGCCCTGCGCGCAGTTCGGGTCGCAGACGAGCCCGACCATCGTCCCGCGCCCGATGGCGCCCTCGTCCGTCCACGACGACCATGCGACGTCCTCGATCCGACCGCCCTTGGCGAACTCCAGGGTGCGCGGCCGGATCCCGATCGCGCCCTGGAGGTCGACGAGCGCGACCGCCCCCGCGTCGAGCCGCGCCGCCGTCGCCGCGTCCGGCCGCGCCGTGCGCGCGGCCACGGTCGGCTCGATGTCGCGCGGGGCGTCCGGCGTCGCCGTGGCGGCGGGCGTGACCGCGGTCTCCTCGGCGGCGCCGCAGCCGGCCGCCGCGAGCGCGAGCAGGAGGACGAGGAGCGCGCGCCGCATCAGCAGTGCTCCCGGATCAGCGCGGCGGCCTGGCCCGCGACCGCGGCGTAGCGCCCGCGCAGGTCCTCGCGCGGCCGCTGCACGCGCGCGGCGAGCTCGCCCGCGGGGAGGCCCGGCCGGTCCATCTGCGCCGCGACGCGCAGGAACGCGTTCGTCGCGTGCACCGGGTCCATCGTCTGCGCCTTGGTGCCCCACCCGCCGACGCTGAACTGCTGCTGGAACACGCCGTGCGAGTCGGCGTCGCCGTAGTTGAGGTTGTGGATCCCGGACTCGACGATCGCCGCCTCGAACGCGGCGAGCCGGAGCTTCGGCCCGTACGGCGCGGCGAGCTGGCAGATCAGCCCCACGATCTTCAGGTCCGGCGGCCCGCCGTAGGCGCTGCTGGTGGGGAAGCTCGAGAACAGCGGCAGCGTCGGGATCTCCTTGTCCCAGTCGACGAGCCGGACGTCGAGCGGCACGTCCTCGATCGGGCCGGTGAAGCCGCCGCCGGACTGCGCGGAGGTCGACGCGTCGATGTGCATGTGGTCGTAGTGGCCCGGCGCGCGCCAGATCGTGAAGAAGCCGAGCTTCGCGATGTGCGGGCGCAGCGCGTCCATCACGGGCGGCTCGGGGCCGTTGCTCCAGTTCACGTCGAGCGCGCCCATGCGGTTGCACTTCAGGTGCCAGCTCGAGGGGTTGTAGGAGTGGCCGGCGTCGCCGCCGAGCTGCGGGTGGTCGTTCTGCCAGACCATGAACCCGTGGGCCTTGAGGAAGAGGCCGAGCGTGATGACGTCGCCCGGGCAGCTGAGCGGCGGCTTGCCGATCCGCTCGCCCAGCGCGTCCCACTCCGCGGCGGTGATGTGCGGGCCGCCCGGCCCGCCGGTGCCGACGGGCGCGGCGCCGCCGCCCGGGAAGCCGGTCGCGGCGGACGAGCGTGAGCGTCGCGCGCGCCCGCGCCTCGCCGTCGGTGTCCGCGCGGTCGATCCGCTCCGCGTCGCGCCCGAGCCGGTCCTCGGTGACGACCCAGGCGCGGACGTCGGCGCCGTCGATGTCCGGCGCGTGCGCGGGGTCGAGCCGGGCGTCGTTGCGCGCGGCGTAGTCCGCCATCCGGGAGCGCACGAGGCCCTCGTCGACCGCGCTGATGTCGGTCGTCCCGAACGCCGCGTACTGCGCCTGCAGCTGGCGCTTGACCTCGGTCGCCCCGGCGAGCGCCGCGGCGTCGGCCGCGGTCTGCGCCTGCGAGCGCAGGATCGCCGCCTTGCCGATCTGCAGCCCGATCACCCCCAGCACCAGGATCGCGATCAGGAGCATCACGAGCCCGGGCAGGATCTGCCCGTCCTCCCGCCCGGCGGCGTGCTCCCACGGCATCGCCCGCGAGCGTAACCGCGGGTCTCCGGGCGCTCATGGGCCGGAGGTCCCAACTTCGATTTGGGCCCTCCCGCAGCGGTCCCGGACGACCTATGCTCGCCGGCGTGAATCCACGTCAGCGCCGCGGCCTCCTGCTGATCGCCGTCGCCGCCCTGGGACTCGTGGTCGTGTTCGTGCTCGTGGCCGGGTACGTGGGCGATGTGCGCAAGGAGGTCGACCCCAAGGTCAGCCTGCTCGCCCTCGCGAAGCCGGTCGGGGTCGACGACACGATCACCGACGACATGGTCAAGACGGTGACCATGCCCGAGCGGTGGGCGCCGCCGAGCGCGCTGCGCGACCCGGGCCAGCTCGTCGGGCTCGTCGCCGGCACGAACCTCGAGCCCGACACGCTGATCCAGAAGGACATGCTCAAGGCGCCGCCGCAGCTCGCGCCGGGGCAGCGCGAGCTGGCGATCCTCGTCGACGCGGAGACCGGCGTCGCGGGCAAGATCGGCCCGGACTCGCTCGTCGACGTGATCGCGACCTACCCCGACGGGGAGGCGCGCGCCGCGGAGTCGCGCGTCGTGGTCCCCGGCGCGCGCATCATCGCGGTCGGGCAGCCGCAGCTGAAGGGCGGGCGCGGCGTCCAGGAGCAGGCCGCCGATCCGCAGCAGGTCGTCCCCGTCACCTTCGCGCTCACGCGCAGGCAGGTGCTGCTGGTCTCCTACGCCGAGTCCAAGGCGACGGAGGTCCGGCTGGCGCTGCTGCGCCCGGGCGACGAGGAGGAGCCGACGCGGCAAGGAGCGCGCCTACCAGCGCGAGCCCGACCCGGTGGCCGACCAGTGAGCCAGCGGCTCCTGCTCGCGGTCGCCGACCGCGACGTCGCGTCCAGCGCCGCCGCGCTCGCGCAGGAGGGGGAGGGGCTGGAGGTCGTCGCCGTCGTCGACGAGCCCGAGGAGGTCACCCGCGCGCTGCGCCGGCACGACGTCGACGTCGTCGTCCTGCACGACGCGCTCGGCGCCACGCCCGTGCTCGACCTCGCGCGCGAGCTCGGCCAGGCGTTCCCCGAGACCGGGCTCGTCCTGATCGCCGCCGACGACTCGCCCGACCTGCTGCGCGCCGCGATGCAGGCCGGGCTGCGCGACGTCGTCTCGCTCCCGCTCTCGCTCGAGCAGCTCGAGTCCAGCGTGCGCGCCGCGGCGCAGTGGTCGCGCGCGCTGCGCGAGCGCGTCACCGGCGAGGAGTCGGCCGCCGGCGGGCTCGGCGGGCGGCTGATCGCGGTCGCCGGCGCCAAGGGCGGGGTCGGCACGACGACGGTCGCGCTCCAGCTCGCGCTCGCCGCGACCCGCGCGCTGCCGGGGCGGCCGGTGTGCGTCGTCGACTTCGACCTCCAGAAGGGCGACCTGCGCGCGTTCCTCGACCTGCCGCACCGGCGCAGCGTCGTCGACCTCGTCGAGGTGGCGTCGGAGATCTCCGTCCGGCATCTGCAGGAGACGCTCTACACGCACGGCGAGGGCTTCCGCGTCCTGCTCGCGCCCGAGGAGGGCGAGCGGGCGGAGGAGATCGGCTCGGGCGTCGCGCGCTCGGTGCTCAACGCGGTCCGGGCGCGCCACGCGCTGACGGTCGTCGACCTCGGCGCCGAGGTCTCCGAGGCCGGCGCGATCGCCGCCGAGATCGCCAACGAGGTGGTGGTCGTGACGACGCCGGACGTCGTCGCCCTGCGCGGGGTGCGGCGGCTGCGCGAGCTGTGGCGGCGGCTCCAGGTGCGCGACGACGACGACGTCCACATCGTCCTCAACCGCACGTCGCGCAAGCTCGAGATCCAGCCCGACCTCGCCCGCAAGGTCGTCGGGGGCCGGCTGATGAAGACGACGCTGCCCGACGACTTCTCCGCCTTCGAGACCGCGGTCAACACCGGCTCGCCGACGCGCGTGGAGGACGGCAAGCTGCGCGGCGCCTACGACGCGCTCGCGGCCGAGCTCGGCGTCCTCCCGAGCGCCGAGGAGGACGACCCCGACGGCGGCGACGGCCGCGGCCTGCTCGCGCGGCTCGGCGGCGAGCGCGGGCAGTCGAGCGCCGAGTTCATGGGCCTGCTGCCGCTCCTGATCGTCTTCGTGCTCGGGCTCTGGCAGATCGGGCTGATCGGCTACACGTACGTCCTCGCCGGGCACGCGGCGCAGGAGGGCGCGCGGATGCTCGCCGTCAACCCGACCGACGGCGGGGCGGACGACGCGGCGTACAAGAAGGTCCGCACGCGGGCGATGGGGGAGGTGCCGACGGCCTGGCGCGCCGGCGCCGAGGTCGACGTGCCGAAGGAGCAGTCGGCCGTCGCGGTGAGCCTGAAGGTGCCGGTCGTGCTCCCGGGCGTCCGCTCGCCGTTCTCGATCGGCTCGCGCGCGGCGACCGCGATCGAGGACGAGGACCTGCCGCCGTCCCAGGCCCGGACGCCGGAGCCGGCGACATGAGGTGGCGCGAGGAGCGCGGCCAGGCGAGCGCCGAGTTCATGGGCATGGTCTTCTGGCTGCTGCTCGCCGCGGTGCTCGTGTGGCAGCTCATGCTCGCCGCCTGGACGGCGAACCAGGCGACGAACGCCGCGCGCACCGCGAGCCGCGTCTCCGCGCGCGTCGACGGCGACCCGGAGAAGGCCGCCCGCAACGCGGTCTCGGGCCCGCTGCGCGCGGGCTTCCACGACTTCCGCGAGAGCGGGGAGCAGGCGACCGTCCACCTGCGGATCCCGATCCTGGTCCCCGGCCTCACCGCGGACGGCTTCACCGTGACCCGCCGCGCGACGCTCCCGAGCTGACATGGGCCTGCGCGACCGCATCGCGAGCGAGCGCAACGGCGCCGGCGGCACCGGCGGCGCCGGCGACGGCGTCTCCTACTACCGCAAGCGGCTGCTCGAGGAGGTCGACCTCTCCGAGTTCGCGACGCTGTCGGAGCCGCAGCGGCGCGCGCGGCTCGAGCGCGTGGTCGGCCGCATGGTCAGCCACGAGGGCCCGGTCCTCAGCACCGCCGAGCGCACGCGCCTGATCCGGCAGGTGATCGACGAGGCGATCGGGCTCGGCGTGCTCGAGCCGCTGCTCGCCGACCCGACCGTGACGGAGATCATGGTCAACGGGACCGACGAGATCTTCGTCGAGCGCGACGGGCGCCTGCAGCGCGCCGACATCCACTTCGGCGACGAGGCCCAGCTCTACCAGACGATCGACCGGATCGTCTCCCAGGTGAACCGGCGCGTGGACGAGTCGAGCCCGATGGTCGACGCCCGGCTGCCGAGCGGCGAGCGCGTCAACGTGATCATCCCGCCGCTGGCGCTGCACGGCCCGACGATCACCATCCGCCGCTTCCCGCGCCTGTTCACGCTCGAGCAGCTCGTCGGGCTGGAGTCGCTCGACGCGCCGGTCGAGGCGCTGCTGCGGGCGTTCGTCCGGGCGAAGCTCAACGTGGTCATCTCGGGCGGCACCGGCGCGGGCAAGACGACGCTGCTCAACGCGCTCTCGGCCGCCGTGCCGGCGAGCGAGCGGATCATCACCGTCGAGGACAACGCCGAGCTGCGGCTCCAGCAGCCGCACGTGGTGTCGCTCGAGGCGCGGCCGCGCGAACGTCGAGGGCCGCGGCGAGATCACGATCCGCGACCTCGTGCGCAACTCGCTGCGGATGCGGCCCGGACCGGATCATCGTCGGCGAGGTCCGCGGGGCGGAGACGCTCGACATGCTCCAGGCGCTCAACACGGGCCACGAGGGCTCGCTGGTGACCGTCCACGCGAACTCGGCCGACGACGCGATGCACCGGCTCGAGACGCTCGCGACGATGAGCGACCTGCAGCTCCCGTTCGAGGCGCTGCGCGACCAGATCAACAACGCGCTCGACGTGATCGTGCAGATCGACCGCTTCGCGGACGGCCGCCGGCGCGTCGCCGAGGTCGCGGTCGTCGCGTCGAGCCGGCGCGAGACGTTCCGGCTCGCGACGGTCGCGCGCTTCGACAGCGACCCGATCGGCCCGGACCGGCGCGTCACCGGGCGCTTCGTCCACGAGCGGCTGCCGGAGCTGATCGCGCGCCGGCTGATGCTGGCCGGCGAGCGGGTGCCGCGCGGCGTTCGGCGAGGCGGCCGACGGCGAGGCCGACGTCCGCAAGGTGGCCGGATGAGCCGCGACGCCCAGGCGCTGCTGCTGCTCGCGGGCGTGCTGCTGCTCGCGCTGCTCGGCGTGGCGATCTACGTCAGCGGCGCCACGCGGCGCTCCGAGCTGGCCTCGCGCGGCGGCCGCGGGGACGACGAGCACCGCCTGCGGCGGCTCCTGGCGGCGCTCGACGTGCGCGCGCGCCGGACCGTGCGCGGGCGCCGGCTCGCGACCTGGCTCTCGAGCGCGGCGGTGCCGGCGGGCCCGGTCGAGTTCCTGCTCGGCTGCGCCGGCGCGACGCTGCTGCTCTACCTGGCCGGCTCGCTGTTCCTCCCGCCGCTGATGGCGCTCGTGCTCGCGCTGGCGGTCGGCGGCGGCGGCGCGCGGGTCTGGGTCGAGCGCCGGCGCCAGAAGCGCCGCGACCTGTTCGTCGCCCAGCTGCCGGAGGTCGCGCGGCTGCTGGCCAACGGCGCGTCGGCCGGCCTGTCGCTGCCGGCCGCGATCCAGCTCGCGTCGCGCGAGCTGGAGGATCCCGCCGCGACCGAGCTCAGGACCGTGATCGAGGAGCTGCGCGTGGGCCAGGCCGTCGACGACGCGCTCGACGCGATGCGCCGGCGGCTGCCGTCGCGCGAGCTCGGCGTGCTGATGACGACGCTCGTCATCCAGCAGCGCGCGGGCGGCGACACGGTGCGCGCGCTGAACGAGCTCGGGCAGGCGCTCGAGGCGCGCAAGGACCTGATGCGCGAGATCCGCACGCTGCTCTCCGGCGCCGTGTTCACGTCGTACCTGGTCGTCGGCATCGGCGTCGCGGCGATCCTGGCCATGAACCTGATGGCGCCGGGCGTGATGCGGGAGATGGCGACGTCGGTGGTCGGCATCGCGACGCTGCTGTTCGCCGGCACGCTGTGGGCGATCGCCTTCGTGCTGATCCGGCGCACGACGCGGGTGGAGGTATGACGCCGCTGCTCGCCGGCGCGCTCGCCGCGCTGTTCGTCGTCGTCGGGCTGCATGGGCGTGCCGATGGTGCTCGACCGCGGCCCGCTGGATCGCCTCGCCGGCCGGGTCGGGCGGCGCGCCGCCGCGCCGCGGCTCGGTCGTCGCGCGCTTCGTCGGCGGCCTCGCGACGCGGCTCGGCCCGCGCGTCGCGCCCTCGATCCGGAGCCGCCAGCGGGAGAAGATCGCGCGCCGGCTCGACCTCGCCGGCCGGCCGGCGGGCATCACGCGTCCAGCGCCTCATCGGCCTGAAGGCCGCGATCGCCGCGGTCTTCGGCGCGATCATGCTGCTGCTCGTGCTGGCCGGCAGCTCGCCGCTGCTGCTCGTGCTGGCGCTCGTCGTCGGCTGGTTCGGCCCCGACGTCTGGCTGGCGCGCGAGGGCCGGCTGCGCCAGGAGCGGATCGAGCGCGACCTGCCGGACTTCCTCGACATCCTCGCCGTCACGGTGCGCGCCGGCCTCGGCTACCGCGCGGCGCTCGGCCGCGTGGCCGACGAGCTCGGCGGCCCGATCTCCGAGGAGATGCTCACGGCGCTGCGCCAGATGGAGCTCGGCGCGAGCCGCCGCCAGGCGTTCCTCGCGCTGCGCGAGCGCTCGACCTCGGAGTCGCTCGCCTCGTTCATCGCGGCGCAGCTCCAGGCCGAGGAGCTCGGCGTGCCGCTGTCGGAGGCGCTCAACGACATCGCCGACGACATGCGCCGCACGGCGCACCAGAACGCCCGCCGGCGCGCCTCGCGGGCGGCGCCGCGGGTGAGCCTGATCGTGACGACGCTGATCGTGCCCGGTGCGATGATCCTCATCCTCGTGTCGCTGCTGATCAGCTCCGACCTCCCCGACACCGGCCTGCTGGGCCGCTAGCGCGATGCCCGAGCGCATCCGCTCACGCGGGCCCGAGGGCGCCGGCGGCTGGCTGGAGTCGGCCTGCAAGCTGATCCTCGCCGCGCGCGCCGGCGTGCTGCTGCTGACGCTGATCTCGCTCACCGGCGAGGACGACCGCGACCTGGTCATCGTCCTGCTCGTCGTGGCCGCGGCGGCGTCGTTCTTCCCGCTGCGCTACTGGGACGTCGCCGGGCCGGCGCTCGTGCGCCATCCGGCGTACCTGGCGGCCGAGTTCATGCTCGCGGCGCTGATCCTGCTGCTGACGCCGGTCGGCGGCCCGTTCTTCTACTTCACGCTCTGCACGGCGCTGCTCGGCGGGCTGCTGTACGGGCCGGCGGGCGCCGGGATCTTCGCGCTGCTGCTCGTGGCCGTCTACCTGTGGTCGCTGAGCGTGCGCTCCGGCGTCGAGGAGATCCCGGACACGTTCCAGACGTACGTCGGCCTGCCGGCGCTCTACCCGCTCGTGGCGGCGGCGGGCGCGGCCGCGCGCCGGCTGCTCGACCGCCAGGCCGAGGCGGAGGCCGAGCTCGCCGACGAGCAGGGCCGCGCGGCGGCGGAGGCGGAGCGCGCCCGGCTCGCGCGCGACATGCACGACTCGCTGGCCAAGACCGTGTCGGGGATCGGCTTCGCCGCGCTGGCGCTCTCGCGCCGGATCGAGCGCGACCCCGAGGGGGCGGCGGACGAGGCCCGCCGGCTCGCCGAGGACGCGCGCCAGGCGACCCGCCAGGCGCGCGAGATCATCGTCGGGCTGCGCCAGGAGTCGGGCGAGTCGCTGCCGCTCTCGACCTCGCTGGCGATGCAGTCGCAGCGCTGGGCGCAGGAGGAGGGCGATCGAGCTGGACCTCGCGATCGAGGAGGTCGGCGACCTGCACCCGCAGACCGCGCGCGAGCTCGAGTGGATCCTCGGCGAGGCGCTGTCGAACTGCAAGCGCCACGCCCGCGCGACGCGGGTCCGCGTGCGGCTGCGCCGGCTCGGGGCGCGCGCCGTGCTCACGGTCGCCGACGACGGCGTCGGCTTCGACAGCCCGGAGGATCTCGAGGAGCTCGCCACCGGGCGCCACTTCGGCATCGGCGGGATGCGCGAGCGCGCGCTCCTCGTCGGCGGCGACCTCAGCGTCGAGTCCGCGCCCGGCGAGGGCTGCGTGCTCTCCGTCTGGGTGCCGACCGAGGTCGTCGCCCGCTCCGCGTCGGTGCCGGACGAGCCGGCGGACGCGCCCGCCGAGGCCGAGCCGTCCGAGCCGCTGCCCGCCCGCTCCGTCCCCGGCTTCACATGGCAATGATCCGCGTCCTGCTCGTCGACGACAACGCGATCGTGCGGCGCGGGATCGCGAGCCTGCTCGCCGAGGCGGACGGGATCGAGGTGGTCGGCGAGGCCGCCGACGGCCGCGCGGCGATCGCCGTCGCCTCCGAGACGGCGCCGGACGTCGTCTGCCTGGACGTCCGGATGCCGGTCATGGACGGCGTCGAGGCGGCCGGCCCGCTGTCCGAGCGGGCCCGCGTGCTGATGCTGTCCTACTCCGAGGACGAGCACATGGTCACCGGGGCGATCCGCAACGGCGCCGCCGGCTACCTCGTCCACGGGCGCTTCGACCCGGACGAGCTGGAGGCGCGCATCCTGGCGGTCGCGCGCGGCGAGATGGTCCTGTCGCCGTCGGTCACGCCGGCGGTGTTCGACGCGCTGCGGCGCGCGCCCGGCCCGTCGAACGACGAGGCCGAGCTGGGCCTCGGCGCGCTGACGGCGCGCGAGCGCGAGGTGCTCAACCTGCTCGCCCGCGGGCTCTCCAACCGCGACATCGCGGAGGAGCTCGTGATCACGAACAAGACGGTCAAGAACCACCTCAGCCGGATCTACGAGAAGATCGGCGCCCACTCGCGGTCGGAGGCGATCGCGATGTGGCTCGGCGTGCGCGAGTCCTAGGAGGCCCACGCGGATCTGGGACCCCGGTCCCAGGCCCAGGTTGAGCCCCGCGCCTCTCGCGGCCCCGGCGGCCCGGACGTAGCTTCCTCCCCAGTCGTCAACCCGTCCGATCCGCAGGAGGAGCACCGTCATGGAGAACATCGTGGAGCGCACCGAGGAGCTCGTCCGCGAGGCCGGCATCCGCACCCAGCTGGCGCTCGACAACGTCGTCGCCGACGTCGCCGAGCGGCGCCGCGAGGAGCGCGGTCAGACCGCGGCGGAGTACATGGGCATCCTCTTCATCGTCGCCCTGATCATCGCCGCGCTGATCACCGCCAAGGTGCCGGAGAAGATCGGCAACGCCGCCGGCAGCCTGATCGACAAGATCGCCAACGGCGGGAAGTAGGCGTACGCTCCGCGCCATCCGCGGGACGGCGCGATCCAGGCAGGGCCGACGCCCCGGGCTCATCCCCGGGGCGTTCGCGTTGCCGGCCGTCGTGCTCGCGCTGCTGGGCGCCGCGGCGCCCCGCCGCGGCGCAGGACCGGCGGCCGTCGGTCCTGCTCGTGCTCGACGCGTCGCGGTCGATGAACGCGCCCGCCGGCGACGGCCGCAGCCGGCTCGACGCCGCGAAGGACGCCGTCGACGCCGTGCTCGACGCGGTCCCGGCCGACGCGCCGATGGGGATGCGCGTGTACGGGGCGCGCGTCGCCGGGCAGGGGCGGGCGGCGGCCTGCGCCGACACCGAGCTCGTCGCGCCGGTCGCGCGCGGCGGGCGCGACGGGCTGCGCGCCGCCGCGCAGGCGCTGACCGGCAAGGGGCGGACGCCGATCGGCGCGTCGCTGCTCGCCACCCCGGGCGACTTCCCCGCCGACGGCCGGCGCCACCAGGTCGTGCTCGTCTCCGACGGCCTGGACAACTGCGCCCCGCCCGCGCCGTGCCAGGCCGCGCGCCGGGTCGCGCGCCGCGGGGTCGAGCTGACGATCTCCGTCGTCGGCTTCCAGCTCGACGCGCGGGCGCGGCGCCAGATGCAGCTGCATCGCCCGCGTCGGCGGCGGGACCTACGTCGACGCGAACGACACGGACCGGCTGCGGGAGGAGCTGCTGGCCGCGTTCGCCCGCGCGTTCCGCGACTACGTGCCCGCCGGGACGCCGGCGGAGGGCGGCGCGGATCCCGCGACCGCGCCGCGGCTCGGGGCCGGGCTGTACCGGGGCGAGCTGCGCGCCGGCGCGGAGCAGAGCTTCGCCGTCGAGCTCGCGGAGGGGGAGCGGCTGTTCGCGGCCGGGACGCTGATCGCGCCCGCCGGCCTGCGCGGCTCCGGCGGCTTCAGCGTCGCGCTGCTCGACGCGGACGGCGACGAGCGCGCGCTGGAGGGGACCGGCTTCAGCGCGCGCGACACCGTCGGGGGGCGGACGGAGACGCTGACGCTGCGCACGGAGGCCGCGGGCCTCGACCCGGACGTGGCGCCCGGGACCCACGTCGTGCGCCTGGGGATCGAGGGGGAGGGCCTGGGCGACCAGGCGGTCCCGTTCGAGCTGGCGGTCGAGACGCTCGCGCCCGGCGAGCGGCCGGGGCTGGTCCGCGATCCCGGGCCCGCGCCCGCCCCGGCGGCGACGGCGACCCCCGCGGCCACGCCCTCGGCGACCCCCGCGCCGGCGGGCGGTGGCGGGCGGCGGCTCCGGCGTCGCGCTCGCCGGCGCCGGGCTGGGCGGGCTCGCGGTCGGGCTCGTCGGGCGGGCTGGCGCTGTGGCGGCGGCGCGGATGACCCGCGCGGCCGCGCTCGCCGTCCTGGTGGCGCTGTGCGCGGCGGCGCCGGCGCTCGCGCAGACGCCCGCGGTCGGCGGCGGCTCGTTCAACGCCGCGCCGCTGCTCGAGCCCGGGACCTACCGCGACACGGTCCTGAGCGGCGAGTTCCTCTACTACGGGATCGCGGTCGGGACCGGCCAGCGGCTGCACGTGCGGGTGCGGGTCCGCGACGCCGATCCCGCGACCTGGGCGGAGGCCGCCGACCCGTTCACGATCAACCTGCACACGCCGCAGCGCGAGCAGGTGACGCCGGTCGTCGACGAGGACGTGGCCGGCAACGGCAACACGAGCGCGGGGATCGTCGTGACGGACCGCGCGTCGGCGCGGCGCCTGCGGTGGGACTTCTACGGCCCGCCGGCGGCGCCGTTCGCGGAGGCCGCGGCGAGCAGCTCGACCTACGCGGGCCCCGGCACCTGGTACGTGTCGCTGCACCCGGTCTCGGTCGGCGACCCGCTGCCGATCGAGCTGCCCGTCGAGCTCGAGCTCGCGCTCGACGGCAGCGAGCAGGAGGAGCCGCCCGACCCGCGGCCGACGCCGTCGGCGACGCCCGCCGCCACCCCGGCGCCGGCGGACGACGGCGGCGGCGCCGGCCTGGCCGCGCTGCTCGGCCTCGGCGCGGCGGGCCTGGCCGCCGGGCTCGTGCTCGCGCGCGTGCTCGCCCGCCGCTGACCGCGTCCGCCCGCCGCCTACAATGGAAGGGCATTGGCGATCGCCGAGCAGATCAGATCCGACGTGACGGCGGCCCTCAAGGCCGGTGACCGCGATCGCGTCGGGGCGCTCCGGCTCGTGCTGTCCGAGCTGCAGAAGGCGGCCAAGGACGGGGACGGCGACGAGCAGGCGGTGCTGCGCAGGGAGCGCAAGCGCCGGCGCGAGTCCGAGACGGCGTACCGCGACGCGGGCCGTGCCGACCTCGCGGAGTCCGAGGCCTACGAGGCGGGCGTGATCGAGGCCTACCTCCCGGCCGAGCTGGGCGACGACGAGCTCGACGCGCTGGTGGCGCAGGCGATCGCGGAGACGGGCGCCGAGGGCCCGCGCGACATGGGCAGGGCGATCAAGCACGTGATGGCGGCGGCCGGCGGACGCGCCGACGGCCGGAAGGTCTCGACCAAGGTGAAGGAAGCACTCAGCTAGATGGCACGACGGCAACTGGAGCTCTCCAACGAGGTGGCGGCCGAGCTGGCCGGCGCCGAGGACCAGATCCTCAAGACGCTCGAGGAGCACCTCAGCGCGGACATCTTCCTGCGCGGCAACGTGGTGACCCTGGACGGCGACGCCGAGGCGGTGCAGCTCGCCGCCACGGTCGTCCGCGAGCTGTCGGAGCTGGTCGCGCGCGGCCACGAGATCGTCCCGGCGACGATCGAGTCGGTCTCGCGCGTGCTCGACCAGGCCGAGTCGCCGAGCAAGGTCCTCGACGAGGTCGTCTGGCGCCATCGCAACCTCAAGGTCGCGCCCAAGTCGGTCAACCAGAAGCGCTACGTCGACGCGATCAAGCGCTCGACGATCACCTTCGGCGTCGGCCCGGCCGGCACGGGCAAGACGTTCCTCGCGATGGCGATGGCGACCGCCGCGCTGTCGCGCCGCGAGGTCAACCGGATCATCCTCACGCGCCCGGCCGTCGAGGCGGGGGAGCGGCTCGGCTTCCTGCCGGGCGACCTGATGGCGAAGGTCGACCCGTACCTGCGGCCGCTGTTCGACGCGCTGCACGACATGATGGATCCGGAGCGCGTCGCCGCGCATCTCGAGCGCGGCGTGATCGAGGTCGCGCCGCTCGCGTTCATGCGCGGCCGCACGCTCAACGACTCGTTCGTGATCCTCGACGAGGCGCAGAACACGTCGCCCGAGCAGATGAAGATGTTCCTCACCCGGCTCGGGTTCGGCTCGCGGATGGTCGTGACCGGCGACATCACCCAGATCGACCTCCCGCGCGAGCAGAAGTCCGGGCTCGTCGTGGTCGGCGACATCCTCGAGGAGGTGGACGGCGTGGAGTTCGTCCGCTTCGGCGGCGAGGACGTCGTCCGCCACAAGCTCGTGCAGCGGATCGTCGCCGCCTACGACGACCACGCCGCGCGGCAGGCGCCGCGGCTGGGCCCGGCGGACCACCGCCGCCGCCAGGCGTGAGCCCGCTCGACGTCGAGGTGCTCGGCGGGGCCCTGCCCGCCGGGCGGGTCCGCCGTGCCTGCATCCTCGCCGCGGCGACCGCCGGGGTCGAGGACGGCCACGTCGCGGTGACGTTCGTGACGCCCGTCGAGATCGCGGCGCTCAACGCGCAGCACCGCGGCAAGGACGGCCCGACCGACGTGCTCTCGTTCCCGGTCGACGGCGACGGCCCGATCGTCGGCGACCGCGAGCTCGGCGACGTCGTGATCTGCCCCGAGCACACGGTCGACCTCGACGAGGCGGTCGTCCACGGGATCCTGCACCTCGTGGGGATGGACCACGAGGAGGACGACGGGGAGATGCTCGCGCTCCAGGCGGAGGTGGTGTCGTGGATCCGGTGACGCGGTCGGGCTTCGTCGCGCTGGCGGGGCGCCCGAACGTCGGCAAGTCGACGCTCGTCAACGCGATGGTCGGGCGCAAGGTGGCGATCGTCTCCGACAAGCCGCAGACGACGCGCCGCGCGATCCGCGGCGTCGCGACGCGTGCCGGCGTGCAGGTCGTCCTGACCGACCTCCCGGGCGTGCAGCGGCCGCGCGACGAGCTCACGCGGCGGATGCAGCACCGGGTCGAGCAGGAGCTGCGCGAGGCCGACGCGGCGCTGTTCGTGCTGAACGCCGACCAGGGCGTCGGCGGGTCGGGCGACCAGTGGATCGCCGAGGCGCTCGGCGGTGCGCGGGTGCCGGTCGTCATCGCGGTCAACAAGGTCGACCGCACCTCGCATCCGCGCACGGTCGCGGCGCTGGCCGCCGCCTCGGAGCTGATCGGCGGCGCCGAGGTCTACCCGGTCTCCGCGCGCACCGGGAAGGGGGTGGAGGCGCTGATCGACCACCTCGCCGGGCTGCTGCCCGAGGGGCCGTTCTACTTCCCGCCCGAGGAGATCTCCGACCAGCCGGAGTCGATCCGGCTCGCCGAGCTCGTGCGCGAGCAGGTGCTCGCCCGGACCCGCCAGGAGGTCCCGCACTCCGTCGAGGTCCAGGTCGAGGAGGTCGAGGACCGCGGCGACCTGCTGACCGTGCGCGCGCTGCTGTGGGTCGAGACCGAGTCCCAGAAGGGGATCGTGATCGGCAGCGGCGGGCGGATGATCAAGGCGATCGGGACGGCCGCGCGGCGCGAGCTCGAGCGCGAGCTCGACAGCCGCGTGCACCTCGACCTCTCGGTCCGGGTGCGGCGCTCATGGCGCGCCGACGACGCGCTGCTCGACCGGCTGGGGATCACGTAGCGCGTCGAAGATGCCGCCGGCCACGGCGGCGTCGAGGTGGCGGACGTGCCCGCGCGTGCCGGCGCCGACCCGCGCGGTGACGTCGGCGAGCCGCGCGCGCCGCTGCAGCACGGTCTGGCGCAGCCCGTGCTGCTGCAGCCGCGCCACCGGGGCGAGCACGGTGATCCGCGCCATCCGGCGGAAGCGCAGCTGGACGCGCCCGTCGCCGAGCCGCCAGCCGGCCGCGCGCCAGCACTCGGCGCCCCACGCCGCCGCCGGCAGCACGACGAGCAGCGGCCACCAGCCCGCGCCCGGGATCGCGACCGCCGCGATCGCCCCCAGCGCGAGCGCGGCGGCGGCCGGCGGCAGCACGTAGCGGCGCAGCGCGCGCCGCGGGGCGGGCGCGAGCCGCGCGCCGGCCACGTGCGGCACGGCGCCCGTCAGCTCGGGCAGCAGCGCGGCGAGGAACGCGTCGGCGTCGGCGCGGCGCAGGAGCGGGAACAGCGTCCGCGCGGCGGCGTGCTCGGCGGCGTAGCCGGCGACCTCCACGCGCAGCGCGACCAGCCCGAACGGCTGGCGCAGCACGCCCTCGACCAGCTGCACGGCCTGGACGCGCGCGACCGGGATCGTCGCCTCGCGGCGCGCGAACAGCCCGCGCCGCAGCCGCAGCCGCTGCTCGTCGCGCGCGACCGCGAAGCCGGCGAAGGTGAGCAGCGCGCCCGCGATCGACACGACCCAGGCGAGCGCCAGCAGCGCGGCGGCCGCGCCGATCCACTCGAGCGTCGTGTCCGGGACGAGCCGCAGCCCCTCCTCGCCGGCCGAGCGGATGTCGTCGCCGAACAGCTCCTGCGACAGCTGCGGGATCGCGGCCAGCAGCGGGACGATGAACCCGAGCTGCCCGGCGGTCAGCGCGGCGAGCAGCAGGTCGCGGCCGCCGAGCCGCCACTCGGCGAGCGGCGCGGGCGCCGCGGCGACGCCGCCGCGCCCGTCCACGGCGGCGCGCAGCGCCGCGACGTCGCCCGGCGCCACCGCCGGCAGCCGGATCTCGCCCTCGCGCCCGCCGCCGGCGGACTGGACGTGCACGCCGCGGACGCCGAACAGCCGCTGCAGCGGGCCGTACACGGTGTCGACCGCCTGGACGCGGCTGAGCGGGATGTCGGTCTCCTTGCGCGAGACGACGCCGGTCCGGTAGCGGATCACCGTGTCCGAGACCGCCCAGGTCGTCGTCATCCAGCGCACGACGCCGGCGAGCACCGCGATCAGCGCGCCGACCACGCCGAAGCCGATCACCCGCAGGAGCGGCTCGCCGCCCCCGCCCGCGCCGAGCACCGCGGTGACGAAGGCGACCATGAGCGGCAGCGCGAGCTCCTTCAGCGAGGCGACCCCGAGCACCGCGATCCCGGCCGGGTGCAGGCGGCGCGGCGCGAGGCCCGGCGCCGGCTCAGAGCTCATCGGGCGTCCGGGCCAGCTCGGCGATCCGGTCGCGGACCCGCGCGGCCTCGGCGACCGTGAGGGCGGGGATCTCGTTCGCGCCCGCCGCGGTGTGGACGACGACGGTGGCGAGGTCGAGCGCCTGCTGGAACGGGTCGCGGCGGGTCGTGACGTGCTGCACGCGCGCCATCGGGACGAGCGTGCGGATCACCTCCCACGTGCCGTGGCGCAGGTCGATCTCGTGCTCGCGCACCTCCCAGCGCCAGCGCCGCCAGCGGAGCTCGGGCGCGACGACGACCGTCGCGAGGGCGAACAGCGCGAAGGCGATCCACGCGAGCAGCGCCCAGAGGCCGCCGGCGAAGACCTGGACGAGGACCGCCGGGACGAGCGCGAGCAGCGTCCCGACGCCGCCCTCGAGCCGCCACAGCTTCCGGGCCGCGGGGGCGAGCGTCTGCGACGGCTCGGGCGTGGCGGTCGCGGCGGCCATTCGCCCAGCACGGTAGCTAGAGCCGCAGCGCCCAGGTCTCGCTGACGAGATCGCGGCCGAACGCCCGGTGCGGCTCGCGCTCCACCCGCGTGAAGCCCGCGCGCTCGTAGATCCGCCGTGCCGCGCCGAGCACGTCGTTCGTCCACAGCCGCAGCTCGGCGTAGCCGGCGCGGCGGGCGAACCCGATGCACTCGTCCACCAGCCGCGCGCCGAGCCCGAGCCCGCGCGCCCGCGGCTCGACGATCAGCAGCCGCAGCTTCGCGACCGTGTCGCTCTCGCGCACGCACAGGACGGAGCCGGCCGGGGCGCCGTCGAGCTCGGCGATCCACGCCGCCTCGCGCGCCGGGTCGTGCGTCTCGGCGAAGCGGGCGACGATGCCGGCGACGAGGACCTCGAAGCTGCCGTCCCAGCCGTACTCGTCGGCGTAGAGGCTGCCGTGGCGGGAGACGATCCAGCCCAGGTCGCCCGGGCGCGGCGGGCGGAGGACGACGGCGGGCGCGGCGGCCGGATCCAGGAGCCGCCGCACCTCGCCGAGCGCCGCCGCGAGCCGCGTCGCGGTCGATGCCGTCGAGCCGCGCCGCGGCCTGCTCGGCCGAGCGCCGGTCGAGCTCGGCGAACGCCGCGTCGCCCGCCGGGGTGAGGCGCGCGACCTGGCGCCGCCCGTCGGACGGCGAGCGCTCGCGGGCGACCAGGCCGCGCCGCTCGAGCCGCCCGAGCAGGCGGCTCAGGTGGCCGGCGTCGATCCGCATCCGCGCGCGCAGGTCGGCGACCTCGACGCGCTCCTGCTGCGCGAGCTCGAACAGCACGCGGCTCTCGGCGAGCGTGTGCGGCGTGTCGAGCAGGCCGGGCCCGAGCAGCTCCAGCTGCGCGGTGTAGAAGCGGCTGAACGCGCGCAGCTCGGCGACGGCGTCGGGCATCGTTGACACTGTCAACGAGTTCCTTGCCTACGTCAAGTACCGGTCCAGCTTGCGCGCGAGCGTGCGGTACTCGGGCAGCCCGAGGTCCGCGTCGAACAGGAACGGGAGCGTGTGGACGGGCACGCCGGCCTCGCGCCGCAGGCGCCGCAGGTGGCCGCGCTGGGAGCGCGCGCGCCCGTGCTCCGCGAGCGCCGCCTGGACCGCCGCCTGCGCCTCGGGCGCGAGCGAGTCGGCCGCGGCGGCGCGCATGGCCTCGACGTCCTTGGCCCGGAAGCGGTCGGGGTAGAGCCCGTTGACGACGATCATGTCCAGCCCCAGCCCGACCGCGTCGTGCAGCCGCCCGCCGAGCTCGAGCGTCTCGGTCACCGGCATCTCCTCCGGCAGCGCGACCGCGACGTACCCGGTCCGCTCCGGGTCGGCGAGCATGTCGCGGACCTTGAACGCCTGGCGGCGGATCGGCCCGACCCGGGCGATCTCCCCGAACGTGCTCGGCGCGGTCAGCATCGCCAGGCCGTGGCCGGAGGCCGGGGCGTCGACGACGACCAGGTCGTAGGTGCGGTTGTGGCTGTCCCAGCGGTGCAGCTGCGCGAGCTCCCAGACCTTCGCGATCGTGATCAGCTCCTTGGCGCCGGGCGCGGCGGCGACGAAGTGCTGGAACGCGCTCGACCCGGTGATCAGCCGGAGCGCCGGCCCGCCGAGCTGGCGCCCGAGCCACTCCTTCAGCGCCTCGTTCGGGTCGATGCTGATCGCCCACAGGTTCTCGGCGAGCTCCACCTCCGCCTCGCGCCGCACGCCCTCGCGGGCGAAGGCGCGCGAGACGCGGTCCTGCTCGGCGACCTCGCAGACGATCGTCCGCCGCCCGCGCGCGGCCGCCGCGAGCCCGAGCGCGGCCGCGACGGTCGTCTTGCCGACGCCGCCCTTGCCCGTGACGTAGAGCAGGGTGCGCTCGAGCAGGCCGTCCTCCATCCTCTGAGAGGATGACGGCAACACGGATGGATCCGTCGCTCGACCACTCCTACGAGGCGTGCCGCCGCATGCAGCTGCGCCACGACCCGACGTACTACTGGGCCACGCGCCGCCTGCCGGCCGAGATCCGGCCGGCCACGCATGCGCTCTACGGCTACGTGCGCACGGCCGACGACATGGTCGACGGCCCGCACCGGGCGCCGTCGACCGCGGCGCGCCGCGCCGCGCTGGACGCGTGGGAGGGCGAGCTCGAGCGCGGCCTGGCCGTCCGGCCGCTCGCCGCAGCCGATCGTCGGCGCGCTCGTCGACGCGGGCCGCCGCCACCGGCTCCCGCTCGCCGAGCTGCGGATCTACATGCGCTCGATGCGGATCGACTGCGCGCCCGTGCGGATCGGGACGTGGCCCGAGCTCGAGGCCTACATGGACGGCTCGGCGGGCTCCGTCGGGCGGATCATGGCGCCGCTGCTGGGGGTGCCCGAGCGCCATCACGCCGGGATGGGCCGGCTCGGCCACGCGTTCCAGCTGACGAACTTCATCCGCGACGTCCGCGAGGACACCGCGCTCGACCGCGTCTACCTCCCGGCCGAGGACCGCGAGCGCTTCGGGGTGGGGGAGGACGACCTGCACCGCGGGCGCACGTCGCCGGAGCTCAAGGCGCTGCTCGCGCTCGAGGTGCGGCGCGCGCGCGCCATGTTCGCCGAGGCGGAGCCCGCGCTGGCCGCCGCGCCCGGCTCCGTGCGCAGCGGGATGCGGCTCGCGGTCGCCGTCTACCAGCGCGTGCTCGACCGCGTCGAGCGGATCGACTTCGAGGTGCTCGGCCGCGCGACCGGCGTGCGGCCCTGGCAGCTGCCCGGCGCGGTGATCGGGGCGCTGCGCGGATGACGCGCCGGGCGACCCTGCGCGGGGCCGACCGCGTGCCGCTGGACGCGCGCGCCGACGTGCTGATCTGCGGCGCGAGCTTCGCGGGGCTCGCGGTCGCGCGCGAGCTGGCCGGCAGCGGCGCCGACGTGCTCGTCGTCGACCGCTACGAGATCGGCGAGCGCCAGACCTCCGCCTGCGCGGCCCCGACCCCGTGGCTCGCGGCGATGGGCGTGCGCGACGCGATCCGCCAGGAGCTGCCGTGCATGGCCTTCCACACGCCGCACGGGTCGGCGCGGATGCGGCTGCCGTGGAGCTGGTCGGCGTTCGACTACCGGACGCTGTGCGAGGAGCTGTGGGCGCAGTGCGACGCGCGCTTCGAGGTGCGCACGAAGGTCGCGGGAGGCAGCGCCGGAGGCGGAGGCCCGCAACGGCGACGGCGGCGCCGCGGCGCGAGCCGCAGGCGTTGCGGACCGCGAAACCCTCTCCGCGTCCACACCGACCGCGGCGCGCTCACCGCGCCGCTGATCGTCGACGCGCTCGGCTGGCGCCGGGTGCTCGGCGCCGGCCCGAACGTCCAGCCGCCCGAGGCGCAGATCTCGCGCGGGCTCGAGGTCCACCCGGACGCCCGCGGCGGCGACACCGACCTCGACGTCTGGATCGACCGCGCGCTGATCCGCTCGGGCTACGCCTGGTCGGTGCCCGCGGGCGGCGAGCAGCGCGTCGGCGTCGGCTCGTACGAGCCGCGCGACCACGTCAAGGAGCCGACGCGCGACATCGCCGGCCGGCTCGGCGTCCCGCCCGTCCGCTACCAGGGCAACTGGTTCCCGCACGCGCTGCGCCCGGCGGCCGCCGACGGCGTCTTCTTCGCCGGCGACAGCGCCGGCCACTGCCTGCCGCTGTCGGGCGAGGGGATCCGGACGGCGTTCTACTTCGGCATCGCCTGCGGGCGCGAGCTGCGCCGGGTGCTCGCCGGCACGGCCACGCGCGAGGAGGCGCTCGCCGCGTACGGGGCGTTCTCGGAGGCGCACCGGCCGGCCTTCGCGCTGGCGCTGCGGCTGCAGCGGCTGATCCCGGCGCTGCCGCCGCGGGTGCTGACCGCGCTGCTCGGCGTCGTCGGCCGCGAGCGCCCGTGCCGGCGCGCGTTCACGTGGTACCTGGACCAGGCGCACCCGCGCTTCGCGACGGCGCCGCGGGTGCCCGAACTGCAGCATTGAGGGGAGCGGGCCCGAGTGCCGCGGCGGGTCAACGCCACCGGAGCCTGGATCCGGCCGGCGCGTGCTGCGTTGAGCACCTCAGACGAGGTCGACGCAGCACGTCCCACCCGAAACCGGGGGCGTGCTGCGTCGGCCGGGTCTGGCGGGCGCGGCTCCTCTCGATGCTGCCGTTGAAGTTCGCGCCCTACGGAACGACGACGAGCTTCGCGTGCGGCGACGACCCCTGGCGCTGCCACGCCTCGGGCACGTCGTCGAGGCCGATCCGCTCGATCCGCACCGTGATCTCGCCGCGCGCGGCGTGGCCCGCCATCTCGGCGTAGGCCGCCGCCTTGCGCCCCTCGCCCGCCGTGTAGTTCGTGTAGCCGAGCACGTCGACCGGCTTCGAGCGGATCGCCTGCGAGGTCAGCGTCGCCTCCGCCCCCGCGGACTGCCCGAGGTTGACGATGCGGCCGAACGACTTCGTCGCCGCGATCGCCGCGCGGGCCGGATCGCCCCACAGCGGGTCGAGCACGAGGTCGAAGCCCGTCGCCGCCGGCGGCCTCGCGCAGCGTGCCGGTGAGGTCGTCGACGTCGTCGTGCAGCGACACCAGCGCGTCGGCGCCCAGATCGCGCGCCCGCTCGAGCGCCTCCGCGTCGCGCGCCGCCGCGACCACGCGCGCCGCGCCCATCAGCTTCGCCGCCTGGATCGCGATCTGCCCGACCACGCCGCTCGCGCCGAGCACGAGCACGGTCTCGCCGGGCGCGAGCCGGCCGCGCCACTCCAGCCCGAGCCAGGCCGCGAGCCCGGACACGCCGAGGCACACCGCGAGCTCGGGTTCGAGTCCGTCCGGCACGTCGTAGCCGGAGCCGGCCTCGATCAGCGTCCGCTCGCCGTAGGCGCCGAACGGCTTGCGGGTGTACTCGAAGTAGACGAGCGAGCCGTCCGCGCGCGCGCCGACGCCCTCCTTGCCGGCGACGTACGGCGTCTCGTAGCGCTCGAGCGGGAACTGCCCGCCGGCGACGCGGATGTCGATCGGGTTGAGCGCGGCGGCCCGCAGCTCGAGCAGCTCCGCGCCGTCCTCCGGCTCGGGATCGCGGAAGTCGCCGACCTCGGGGACGGCGCCGTGTGAGTGCAGGACAGCGGCTCGCATCGCGCGGATACTACGATCCGCCTCTCGCCATGGACGACGCCCAGATCGCCTACGACGCCCAGGGACTCGTGCCGTGCGTCATCCAGGACTGGCGCTCGGGGGAGGTCCTGACGCTCGCGTACATGAACGCCGAGGCGCTCGCCGCGACGCGCGCGCAGCGGCGAGCTGCACCTGTGGAGCCGCAGCCGCGACGAGCTCTGGCACAAGGGCGCGACGTCCGGCAACACCCAGGCCGTGAAGGCGATCCGCTACGACTGCGACGGCGACGCGCTGCTCGCGCTCGTCGAGCCCGCCGGCCCCGCGTGCCACACCGGCGAGCGCACCTGCTTCCACCGCGGCGAGCTCGAGCCGCCGGCGCCGCACGAGGTGCTGCCCGGGCTGGAGCGGACGATCGCCGACCGCGCCGCGAGCCCGACCGAGGGCTCCTACACCGCGCGCCTGCTCGCCGACCCGGCGTTCACCGGCGCGAAGGTCGAGGAGGAGGCGGAGGAGGTCGCCCGCGCCGCGCGCGGGGAGACCGACGACCGCGTCGCCGAGGAGGCGGCCGACGTCCTCTACCACCTCGCCGTGCTGCTGCGCAGCCGCGGCCTCGCCTTCGCGGACGCCGAGGAGGTGCTCCGTGCCCGTCGCCGCTGAGTCCGAGCTGCGGCTGGGCGTCCGGCCGTCCCTCGACGAGGTGCGCGAGCTGGCGCAGCGCCACAACCTCGTCCCGGTCACGCAGACGTACCTCGAGGACTGCGAGACGCCCGTCTCCGCCTTCCTCAAGCTGCGCGGCGCCGGCGGCCCCGCGTTCCTGCTCGAGTCGGCCGACCAGGGCCAGCGCGTCGGGCGCTGGTCGTTCATCGGCTACCGCCCGCGCCGGGTGGTCCGCTGGACGCTCGCCGAGGGCGGCGACCCGTACGCGCTCGCCGCCGCCGAGGTCGACCGCCACCACCAGGCGCCGCTGCCCGGGCTGCCGCCGTTCGCCGGCGGCGCGGTCGGGTTCTTCGGCTACGACTGCGTCCGCACCGTCGAGCCGCTCGGCGAGCCGAACCCGGACCCGGTCGGCCTGCCCGACCTCGCGCTGATGCTGAGCGACGCGATGGTCGCCTTCGACCACCTCAAGCACACGGTCACGATCCTCGCGAACGCGTACGTCGAGGAGGACGGCGTCGACGCCGCCTACGAGCGCGCGCTCGCGGTCATCCGCGAGGTCCGCGAGCGGCTCGACGGCCCGCTCCCGCGGCCCGACGGCAGCGCCCAGCCCGCACCCGAGTTCACGCCGAACATGGAGCGCGCGGAGTTCGAGGCGATGGTGAGCCGGATCGTCGAGTACGTCCACGCCGGCGACGCGTTCCAGGTCGTCCCCTCGCAGCGCTGGACGGCCGACGTGGAGGTCGACGCGTTCAGCGTCTACCGCGGCCTGCGCGCGATCAACCCGTCGCCGTACATGTACTTCCTCGACTTCGAGGACTTCCAGATCGTCGGCGCCTCGCCCGAGCCGCTCGTCACCGTCACCGGCGGCCGCGCGACGACCCGCCCGATCGCCGGCACGCGGCCGCGCGGCGGCGACGTCGAGCAGGACGAGGCGATCGCCCAGGACCTGCTCGCCGACGAGAAGGAGCGCGCCGAGCACGTGATGCTCGTCGACCTCGGCCGCAACGACCTCGGCCGCGTCTGCGAGTACGGGACGGTCGAGGTCGAGACGTTCATGGCCGTCGAGACGTA
Source organism: uncultured Solirubrobacteraceae bacterium (assembly GCA_963791405.1). Classification (GTDB taxonomy): domain Bacteria; phylum Actinomycetota; class Thermoleophilia; order Solirubrobacterales; family Solirubrobacteraceae; genus DASQMT01. The sequence continues at coordinate 105,602 of CAWBSJ010000022.1, forward strand.
CTCGCACCTGATCCACATCGTGTCGTCCGTCGGCGGCCGGCTGCGCCCCGAGGTCGGCCCGATGGACGCGCTGCGCTCGATCCTCCCGGCCGGGACGCTGAGCGGCGCGCCGAAGGTCCGCGCGATGCAGATCATCGACGAGCTCGAGCCGGTCAAGCGCGGCGCCTACGGCGGCGCGGTCGGCTACCTCTCCTACACCGGCGAGCTCGACACCTGCATCTGCATCCGCACGGTCGTGATCAAGGACGGCGTCGCGCACCTGCAGGCGGGCGGCGGGACCGTCGCCGACGCGAAGCCCGACTACGAGTACGAGGAGTCGCGCAACAAGGCCCGCGCCGCCGCCCGCGCGATCGAGCTGGCGAGCGCGCAGGAGACGTGGCCGTGAACGTCCTCGTGATCGACAACTACGACTCGTTCACCTACAACCTCGTCCAGTACCTGGGCGAGCTGGGCGCGGAGCTCGAGGTCGTCCGCAACGACGTCGAGACGACCGACGAGCTGCTCGCCCGCCGGCCCGACCGCGTGATCGTCTCGCCGGGCCCGTGCACCCCGAACGAGGCCGGCGTCTCGGTCGACGTCATGCGCCGCTTCCCGGAGGCCGGGGTCCCGACGCTCGGCGTCTGCCTCGGCCACCAGTCGCTCGCGCAGGCCTTCGGCGGCACCGTCGTGCGCCACGAGCCGGTCCACGGCAAGACGACCGAGATCACCCACGACGGCCAGGGGCTGTTCGCCGGGCTGCCGTCCCCGCTGACCGTCGGCCGCTACCACTCGCTCGTCGTCGACCCCGACCTGCCGGACAGCCTGATGGTCACCGCCACGGGCGGCGGCGTCATCATGGGGGTCCAGCACCGCGAGCTCCCGGCCCACGGCGTCCAGTTCCACCCCGAGTCGGTGCTCACCCCCGAGGGCAAGCACCTGTTGGCGAACTTCCTTGCCGAACCCGACGCTGACTGACGCGATCGACCGCCTCGCCGCCCGCGAGGACCTCGGGACCGAGCAGATGGCCGCCGTGCTCGCGGAGATCATGGGCGGCAACGCCTCCGAGGTCGAGACCGCGGCGGTGCTGATCGCGCTGCGGACGAAGGGGGAGACGGTCGACGAGCTCGTCGGCCTCGCGGCGACGATGCGGCGCTTCGCCGCGCCGGTCGAGACCGGCCGCACCGACCTGATCGACACCGCCGGCACCGGCGGCGGGCGCCAGACCTTCAACGTCTCGACCACCGCCGCGCTGATCGCCGCCGGCGCGGGCTGCGCGGTGGCCAAGCACGGCAACCGCTCCGCGACCGGCCTGTCGGGGAGCGCCGACGTGCTCGAGGCGCTCGGGGTGCGGATCGACCTCGCCCCGGAGGCCGTCGCGCAGTGCATCGCCGAGGTCGGCTTCGGGTTCATGTTCGCGCCGGCCCACCACGGCGCGACGCGCTTCGTCGTCCCCGTGCGCAAGGAGCTCGCGGTCCGGACGATCTTCAACTTCCTCGGGCCGCTGACCAACCCGGCGGGCGCGACGCGCCAGGTCATCGGCGTCTCCGACCCCGCGTTCCTCGAGGTGATGGCGGGCGCGCTCGCCCGGCTCGGCGCCGACCGGGCGCTCGTGGTCTCCAGCGCCGACGGGCTGGACGAGCTCAGCACCGCCGGGGCGACGCACGTGGTCGAGGTCGACGGCGGCGCGATCAGCCGCTACGACGTCACGCCGGAGGAGGTCGGGCTCGCCCGCGCGGACCACGCGGACGTCGCCGGCGGCCCGCCGGACGCGAACGCGCAGACGACCCGCCGGATCCTGGCCGGCACGCCCGGCCCGCAGCGCGACCTCGCGGTGCTCAACGCGGGCGCCGCGATCTACGCGGCGGGCCGCGCCGGCGACCTCGAGGCGGGCGCCCGCGCCGCCGAGACGGCGATCGACTCGGGCGCCGCCGCCGAGGCGCTCGACCGGCTGGTCGGCCTCACCGGTAGGCTGGCGCCAGCTTGAGCGTGCTGGAACGCATCGTGGAGGCGACCCGCGAGGAGGTCGCCCGCCGGCGCGAGATCGCCCCGCTCGCCGATCTCGAGCGCGCGATCATCGACCGCCCGGCACCGCGCCCGTTCCAGGAGGCGCTCTCCCAGCCGTGGATCAGCGTGATCGCCGAGCACAAGCGGCGCTCGCCGTCGGCCGGCACGATCCGCGAGGGCGTCACCGTCGAGGACGTGGTGACCGCCTACGAGGCCGGCGGCGCCGCGGCGCTGAGCATCCTCACCGAGCCGTTCCACTTCGGCGGCTCGCTCGACGACCTGCGCGCCGCGCGCGCCGCGACGCATCTGCCGGTGCTGCGCAAGGACTTCATCGTCGAGCCGTACCAGCTCTACGAGTCGGCGGCCGCCGGCGCCGACGCGATCCTGCTGATCGTCGCCGCCGTCGAGCCCGACACGCTGCTCGCGCTCCACCGCGACGCGCGCGCGCTGGACCTCGACGTGCTCGTCGAGGTGCACGACGAGGACGAGCTCGAGATCGCCCTGGACGTCGACGCCGAGGTGATCGGCATCAACAACCGCGACCTCGCCGACTTCAGCGTCGACATCGAGCGCACCTACGAGCTGCTGGCCGACGTCCCCGCGGGGAAGACCGTCGTCTCCGAGTCGGGCTTCACGAGCCGCGAGCAGATCGACGAGCTCGACCGCGTCGGCGTCGACGCGGTCCTGATCGGCGAGACGCTGATGCGGGCGCCCGACATCGAGGCCGCCTGCCGCGAGCTGACCGGCTCCGACACAGCGCTTTAGGGTCTTTTAGCGCCCCTTCAGCGGCGGCGCGCAGGCTGGGCGCTCGGATGCGGAGCTGGGCGAGCCTGTTGCTGGCCGCCGTCATGGGCGGCGGAGTGACCGCGGCGGTGCTGATCGCCGCCGGCCTCGTCGACTCCGGCGGCGACACGCGCGATCGTCGAGGCGCCCGTGTCCGGCAAGGGCGCGCCGATGCTGGCGAGCGCCGCCGGGGCGCTGAGCGCGGCCGAGATCTACCGCCGCCGCGCGCCCGGCGTGGTCTTCGTCCGCGCCCAGACGGTCGAGACCGAGCAGTCGCCGTTCGACGTGTCCGGGACGACCCGCGGCTCGGAGTCGACCGGCTCGGGCTTCGTGCTCGACGACAAGGGCCTGATCCTCACCAACGCCCACGTCGTCGAGGGCGCGACCGGGATCGAGGTCACGTTCTCCGACCACCACACGGTCCCGGCGCTCACCGTCGGCAAGGATTCCGGACACCGACCTGGCGCTGCTGCGGGTCAAGCCCGACGGGCTCGACCTCGACCCGCTCGAGCTCGGCAGCTCCTCGAGCCTCCAGGTCGGCGACCCGACGGTCGCGATCGGCAACCCGTTCGGGCTCGAGCAGACGCTCACCACCGGCGTGGTGTCGGCGCTCCAGCGCCGCCTGACCGCGCCCAGCGGGTTCCGGATCGACAACGTGATCCAGACCGACGCCGCGCTCAACCCGGGCAACTCGGGCGGCCCGCTGCTCGACGCGCGCGGCCGCGTCGTCGGGATCAACTCGCAGATCGCCACCGGCAGCGGCTCGGACGGCAACGTGGGGATCGGCTTCGCGGTCCCGATCGACACCGCGAAGACGGTGATCCCGCAGCTCGAGTCCGCCGGCCACGTCGAGCGCGCGTACCTCGGCATCGAGGGGTCGACCGGCCCGGAGGGCGTCCAGGTCGAGTCGGTGCAGGCCGGCTCGCCGGCCGAGGCCGCGGGGCTGCACTCCGGCGAGGTGCTCGAGCGGCTCGCCGGCCGCCAGGTCCAGAGCATGGACGACGTGACGACGATCCTCGGCGAGCACAAGCCGGGCGACGTCGTCGACGTCGAGTGCCACGCGGGCGGCATCGCGCGCGGGTTGAAGGCGACGCTGGGCGACCGCCCGGCGGGCGTGGCCGCGCAGTAGCGGCCTCCCGCGTCCCACTACGCTGCAGCTGTGACGCGCGTCAAGGTCTGTGGCATCACCCGTCCCGAGGACGCCGAGCTCGCGGTCGAGCTGGGCGCCTGGGCGCTCGGCTTCATCCTCTGGGAGGGCTCGAAGCGCGCGGCCGACCCCGCGGTCGCGGCCGGGATCTCGGCCGCCCTGCGGCGCCGCGTCGAGACCGTCGGCGTGTTCGTGAACGCGTCGCTGGAGGAGATCGCGCAGGCCGCCGAGGCGCTCCAGCTCTCGTACGTCCAGCTCCACGGCGACGAGGGGCCGGCGTTCTGCGGCGAGGTCGCGCGGCGCACCGGCGCCAAGGTGATCAAGGCGATCCGGATCGCCGACGCCTCCGACTTCCAGGACCTCGAGCGCTTCCACACCGACCTCCACCTGCTCGACACCGCGGCGCGCGGGCTGCGCGGCGGCTCCGGGCGGACGTGGGACTGGGCCCTGGCCGAGCGGCGCCGGCGCAAGGTGCCGGCGATCCTCTCCGGCGGGCTGACCGCGGAGAACGTCGCCGCGGGGATCGCGGCGGTCGAGCCGTTCGCGGTCGACGTCGCCTCGGGCGTCGAGGCATCGCCGGGGATCAAGGACCCGGACAAGCTCGCCGCGTTCATGGCCGCCGCGGCCCCGGTGGGAGCCACGAGGCGAGGCCCGCCGCCGCGGAGCGCCGCGGGCGAGCCGGTGACGAGCCCGCAGGGCGAGGCAGAATGAGCGTCGAGGTCGAGCACCGCTTCGGCCCGTACGGCGGGCAGTACGTCCCCGAGACGCTGATGCCGGCGCTCGCCGAGCTCGAGGCCGCCTGGCTCGTCGCGCGCGAGGACGCCGGCTACCGCGCCGAGCTGTCCGGCCTGCAGCGCGACTTCTGCGGCCGCCCGACGCCGCTCTACCACGCCCAGCGGCTCTCCGAGGCGGCCGGCCGCCCGGTCTGGCTCAAGCGCGAGGACCTGATGCACACGGGCTCGCACAAGCTCAACAACGCGCTCGGCCAGTGCCTGCTGGCCAAGCGGATGGGCAAGCCGCGGATCATCGCGGAGACCGGCGCGGGGCAGCACGGCGTCGCGACCGCGACCGCGTGCGCGCTGCTCGGGCTCGAGTGCGTCGTCTACATGGGCACGGAGGACATGCGCCGCCAGATGCCCAACGTCCAGCGCATGCGGCTGCTCGGCGCCACCGTGTCCGGCGTCGACGCCGGCTCGCGGACGCTCAAGGAGGCCGTCTCGGCGGCGATCCGCGACTGGGTCGCGAACGTCGGCGACACGCACTACGCGATCGGCTCCTGCGTCGGCCCGGCGCCGTTCCCCGCGCTCGTGCGCGACCTCCAGCGGATCATCGGCGACGAGGCGCGCGCGCAGGTGCTCGAGCGCTGCGGCCGGCTGCCCTCGCGCGTCGTCGCCTGCGTCGGCGGCGGCTCGAACGCGATCGGCACCTTCATCCCGTTCGTCGGCGACGCCGAGGTCGAGATCGTCGGCGTCGAGGCCGCGGGGGACGGGATCGAGACCGGCCGCCACGGGGCGCCGCTCACCGTCGGCGGCCGCGGCGGCGTCCTCCACGGCTCCTACAGCGCGATCATGCAGGACGAGGACGGCCAGATCACCGAGGCGCACTCGATCTCGGCCGGGCTCGACTACCCGGGCGCCGGGCCCGAGCACGCGTGGCTGCGCGACTCCGGCCGCGCGCGCTACGAGGCCGTCACCGACGCGCAGGCGCTGGAGGCGTTCCAGCGGCTCGCGGAGCTCGAGGGGATCATCCCGGCGCTCGAGTCCTCGCACGCGGTCGCCTGGGTGCTGGCGAACGCGGCCGCAGGTCCCGACCCGCTCGAGCTGATCTGCCTCAGCGGCCGCGGCGACAAGGACCTCGCCGAGGTGCTGGAGCGGCTCGCGTGAGCGTCGCGACCGGCCAGGACACGATCGCCGCCGCGTTCGCCGGCTCCGACCGCCGCGCCGCGCTGATGCCGTACCTGATGGGCGGGTTCCCGACGCTCGACGGGTCGCGCGCGATCGGCGAGGCGTACGCCGAGGGCGGCGCCGACCTCGTCGAGCTCGGCGTCCCGTTCTCCGACCCGCTCGCCGACGGCCCCGTCGTCCACGCGGCCGGTACCCAGGCGCTCGAGGCGGGCGCGACCGTGCACGGCGTGCTGGAGGTCGGGCGCGCGCTCACGGAGTCCGTCCCGGTCGTGCTCATGTGCTACGCCAACCTCGTCCTCGCCCGCGGCCCGGAGCGGTTCGCGGCGGACCTCGCGGAGCGCGGCATCAGCGGCCTGATCGTCCCCGACCTCCCGCTCGAGGAGGCCGGCGACGTCCGCGCGGCGACCGACGCGGCCGGCGTCGCGCTGGTCCCGCTCGTCGCGCCCACGTCGCCCGAGGAGCGGCTCGCCGCGATCGGGGCGTCGGCCCGCGGCTTCGTCTACACGGTCTCGGTGACCGGCACGACCGGCGAGCGCCAGGGGCTGGCGGACGACCTGGCCGGGATCCTCGCCCGCACGAAGGCCCACACGGACGTCCCGGTGGCGCTCGGCTTCGGCATCGGCACGCCGGAGGCGGCGGCCGCCGCCGCGGACGCCGGGGCGGACGGCGTGATCGTGGGCTCGCGCCTGGTCCGGGCGGCCGCGGAGGCCGCGGAGCCCGCCGCCGCGGTGCGCGACCTGGTGGCCCGGTTCGCGGAAGCGCTCCGGTAGCATCCGCGCCCGCATGGGGCTCATCCTGACCACGATCGCCGCCGCGTCCGTCTGGATCATCCTGGTCGCGCTCGGCCGCAAGCCCTTCGACGGGCTGCTCGTCGCGATCCTGATGATCCTGATCGCCGGGACCGCGCACGTCATCACGAACTACCTCCCGAACCGCAGGAAGAGCCGCGAGGACAGCGGCTACATCCCTCGCTAACGCGCCGCTAACAGGCGATCTGTTGCGTGGGATCCGGCGCGATGAATAGAATCGCGCGCTCAGATCAAGGTCAACCCTTGAGGAGGGGTTACTTGAAGATTCGTGACGTGGCAGCGTGGAGCTGCCTGACGGCCGTTATGGCCTTCGGCGTCGCCGCTTGCGGCGACGATGACAGTGGTGGAGACAGCGGCAGCAGCGGAAGCTCCGGAGACTCCGGCAGCAACTCGCTGACCGTCTACTCGTCCCTGCCGCTGCAGGGCGCTTCGCGCCCGCAGTCGGAGGACGTCATCAACGGCATCAAGCTCGCCCTGAAGCAGAAGGGCAACAAGTGCGGCGACTTCAACATCAAGTACACGTCGCTCGACGACGCCACGGCGGCGGCGGGCAAGTGGGAGGCCGGGGCCACCTCGGCCAACGCTCGTAAGGTCGCCCAGGACGACAGCGCCATCGCCTACCTCGGCGAGTTCAACTCCGGCGCGTCCGCGATCTCGATCCCGATCACCAACGAGGCCGGGATCCTGCAGGTCAGCCCGTCGAACACGGCGCTCGGCCTGACCAAGGGCGGGGCCGGCGCTGAGCCGGGCGAGCCCGACAAGTACTACCCGACCGGCGAGCGCACCTACGGGCGCGTCGTGCCGATCGACACCATCCAGGGTGCCGCCCAGGCGCAGTACATGAAGGACGAGGGCGTCACCAACGTCTACATCCTGGACGACGCCGAGGTGTACGGAAAGGGTGTCGCCAAGAACACCCAGTCCGCGGCGGAGGAGCTCGGCATCAAGATCGCCGGGAACGACTCCTGGGACGGCAAGGCCGCGAACTACCGCGCCCTGGCCGACAAGATCAAGGCGACCGGCGCTGACGCCGTCTTCACGGGCGGCATCATCGACAACAACGCGCCGCAGCTGTACAAGGACCTCCATGCCGCGATGCCGGACGCGAAGCTGTTCGGCCCCGACGGCGTGGCCACGGTGGACTTCACCAAGGAGATCCCCGCGGACGTCCAGAAGGTGACGTTCCTCACCGCACCGACTCTGTCCCCTGACGAGCTGCCGGCCGCCGGCCAGCAGTTCTACAAGGACTACGAGACCGAGTACGGCGAGCCGCAGGACGAGATCGACCCGTACGCCGTGTACGGCTACGAGGCGATGGCCGTCGTGTGCGACGCGATCGCGCAGGGCGGGGACGACCGCAAGGCCGTCATCGACGCCTTCCTGAGCACCAAGGGCCGTGAGAGCCCGCTCGGGACGTACGACATCGATCCCGACGGTGACACCACGCTGAGCGACTACGGCGGATACACCGCCGAGGGCGGGAAGCTGGTGTTCAACAAGGTGATCAAGGCCAACTAGGCCACTGACCGGCGCGGAAGGCGGCGGGCCCACGGGCCCGCCGCCAGCCCGCTCCGAACAACCTCCATGGAATCCGCATCCATCCCCGTCCGACCGTCGCGCTCGCGCGCCGATGTCGCGCGTGAGATCATCTCGAAGTACGGCCTCATCGCGATCCTGCTCGTCCTGCCGGTCGCCTACGGCATCCAGGATCTCCAGGACGACGGCAGCCTCACCAGGCTCGCCACGAACATCAAGGACGGCCTCTCGAACGGCGCCATCTGGGCGCTGATCGCGGTCGGGTACACGCTCGTCTACGGCATCATCGAGCTGATCAACTTCGCCCACGGCGACCTGTTCATGATCGGGTCGTTCGTCGCCTACTCGCTGATCGGGACGATCGGCCTCACCGTCGGCGCGGGCACCGGCGCCCTGTTCTTCGGGCTGCTGCTGATCCTCTTCATCACGATGATCGCCACCGGGACGCTCAACACGATGATCGAGCGGGTGGCCTACCGGCCATTGCGGAACGCACCGAAGCTCGCACCGCTGATCACCGCGGTCGGGTTCTCGTTCATCCTGCAGAACATCGGCCTGCTCTGGCTCGGCGGCTCGCACCGCGGCGTGCCGGACCTGATCAACACGCAGGAGGACTACGTCACGATCTTCGGCGTCCCGATCACCCACGGCGACCTGCTCGCGCTCGTGGTGACGGTGCCGCTCTTCTTCTTCCTGATCAACTTCATCAGCCGCTCGCGCATCGGGCCGCGCGATGCGCGCCACCGCGCAGGATCCCCAGGCCGCGCGCCTGATGGGCATCAACGTCGACACGACGATCTCGTTCACGTTCCTGCTCGGCGGGCTGATGGCCGGCGCCGCCGGCCTGATCTACGCGCTGTACCAGACCGACGTGTGGTTCTTCTCCGGCTTCACCGCCGGGCTGATCGCCTTCACCGCCGCGGTCATGGGCGGCATCGGCAACATCAAGGGCGCCATCCTCGGCGGCCTGATCATCGGCTGCATCCAGCAGATCTCCGACAACCGCATCGGGACCGAGTGGACGCCGGCGATCGTCTTCGGCTACCTCGTGCTGATCCTCGTGTTCCGGCCGCAGGGCCTGCTCGGCGAGGAGACGAGGGAGGCAGGATGAGCACCGAGGCCCCACAGATGGCCACCAAGCCGCGCGGCTTCAAGCTGCCGCGCAAGGTCGGCCGCTTCCAGCTGAGCACGATCATCGCCGCGGTGGCGATCCTCGTCGCGATCCTGCGTGCCGTTCTACTTCGACTCCGGCAGCGGGTTCATGAACGACGCGACCGTCGCGCTCGTCTACGTCGTGATGGCGCTCGGCCTGAACATCGTGGTCGGCTTCGCCGGCCTGCTCGACCTCGGCTACGTCGCGTTCTTCGCGATCGGGGCCTACACGATGGGCTGGCTCGGCTCGACGTGGTTCTCGGGCGAGAGCATCCACATCGGGGTCGCCGAGCAGCTCGCGAGCCAGCCCGGCATCCACCTGAACTGGCTGATCGTCCTGCCGATCGCGGCGATCGCCGCGGCGACGCTGGGCGCGATCCTCGGGTTCCCGACGCTGCGGCTGCGCGGCGACTACATCGCGATCGTGACGCTCGCCTTCGGCGAGATCATCGGCCGCGTCGCGGTCAACTCCGACGACGGCATCTTCGGCATCGGCCACTTCAACCTGACCAACGGCCGCGCGGGCATCACGCCGGTCGACAAGATCGACATCCCGCTCGTCGAGCGCTTCACCACGCTGAACCTGCAGACCGTGGTACTGGACCGCGCTGGCGCTCGCCCTCGTCGTGCTGTTCATCAACTTCCGGCTGCGCGACTCGCGCATCGGCCGGGCGTGGATCGCGATCCGCGAGGACGAGGTCGCCGCGGTCAGCATGGGGATCCCGACCGTGCGCGTGAAGCTGCTCGCGTACGCGCTCGGCGCCGCGATGGGCGGCATGGCCGGCACGTTCCTCGGCTCGTTCTACAACACGGTCAACGCGGACCAGTTCGAGTTCTCGTTCTCGATCTTCGTGCTCGCGATGATCATCCTGGGCGGGCTCGGCTCGATCTGGGGCGTCGTCGTCGGCGCGCTGCTGCTGTCGTACATCAACACGAACCTGATCCCGGACGTGCTCAACGACGTGCCGAGCAAGATAGGGCTGGACTTCGACGTGACCGAGCTCGGCTTCGGGATCTTCGGCTTCCTGCTCGTGATCATGATGGTCCTGCGACCACAGGGCCTGATACCCGAACGAAGGCACCAGGCCGAGTTCGACGTGGCCGAACCCACCGAGGGCGGCGACTTCGTGGTGGAGACGCGCGCATGAGCACGCCCGAGGCACAGGCCGAGCAGGACCGCCTGAACGCCGGCCCGGCGGTGCTGGAGACCGTCTACCTGACGAAGATCTTCGGCGGCCTGACGGCGGTCGACGGCGTCTCCTTCCGCGTGCCCGAGAAGTCGATCGTCTCGATCATCGGGCCGAACGGGGCGGGCAAGACGACGTTCTTCAACATGCTCACCGGGCTCTACAAGCCGTCGCTCGGCGACGTCGTCTTCGACGGCAAGAAGGTGACGACGAAGCGCCCGGACCAGATCACGGCGCTGGGCGTCGCGCGGACGTTCCAGAACATCCGCCTGTTCGGGACGATGTCGGCGGTCGAGAACGTCCTCGTCGGCCAGCACGCGCGCATGAAGGCCAGCGTGTTCGGCTCGATCTTCCGCCCCCCGTGGGTGCGCAAGGAGGAGCGCGGGGCCCGCGAGAAGGCGCACGAGCTGCTCAGCTACGTCGGGGTCGCGAAGCGGCGCCACGACGACGCCGCGAGCTACCTGAGCTACGGCGACCAGCGCCGGGTGGAGATCGCCCGCGCGCTCGCGTCGGACCCGAAGCTGCTGCTGCTCGACGAGCCGACGGCGGGCATGAACCCGCAGGAGTCCGAGGGGCTCACCCAGTTCATGCGCAAGCTGCGCGACGAGCGCGACCTGGCGATCCTGCTGATCGAGCACGACATGAAGGTGGTGATGGGCGTGTCCGAGCAGGTGACCGTGCTCGACCACGGCGAGAAGATCGCCGAGGGCGAGCCGCAGGCCGTCCGGCACGACCCGCGCGTCGTCGAGGCCTACCTCGGGAAGCAGGGCTGAGCGATGTCGACGCCGATGCTCGAGCTCGAGGACGTCCACACGAAGTACGGGTCGATCGAGGCGCTCAAGGGGATCTCGTTCAAGGTCGAGGAGGGCGAGGTCGTCACGCTGATCGGCTCCAACGGCGCCGGCAAGTCGACGACGCTGCGCTCGATCTCGGGGCTCACGCCGCCGAGCACGGGCTCGATCCGCTTCCGCGGCGAGGAGATCTCGACGATGCCGGCGCAGGACATCGTCCGGCTCGGGCATCTCGCAGTCGCCGGAGGGCCGGCGCTGCTTCCAGCGCATGACCGTGCGCGAGAACCTCGAGCTCGGCGCGTACCTGCGCCGCGACGCCAACATCAGCGGCGACCTCGACCGCGTGTTCGACCTCTTCCCGCGGCTCAAGGAGCGCGAGAAGCAGAAGGCGGGCACGATGTCGGGCGGCGAGCAGCAGATGCTCGCCATGGGCCGCGCGCTGATGGCCGAGCCCGCGCTGCTGCTGCTCGACGAGCCCTCGATGGGCCTCGCGCCGATCCTCGTCGACCGGATCTACGAGACCGTGCGCGAGATCAACAAGCAGGGCACGACGATCCTGCTGGTCGAGCAGAACGCGAACTACGCGCTCGACGTCTCGAGCCACGGCTACGTGCTCGAGACGGGCAAGGTCGTGCTGGCCGACAAGTCCGAGGCGCTCCGGGAGAACCCGGAGGTCCAGAACGCCTACCTGGGGACCTGAGATGACGATCTTCGCGCTGCTCGGCTCCACCGCCCTCTGGCTGCTCTACGCCTGGCTGCTGTCGGCGATCATCGCCTCGTACCTGTCGGGCCGGAAGGGCTACGGCGAGCGGGTCGGCCTGGCGTTCGGCCTGCTGCTCAACTTCATCGGCGTGATCGTCTGGCTGATCGTGCCGCCGAAGAAGGAGTCGCTGTGGAAGAAGGTCGGCCCGTGGGGCCGCGGCGGCCCGTCGCACGAAGCCGACGCCGGACCCGAAGCCCGACGACGCCGGGCGAGACGCCGGCGACGACCTAGCGGCTAGCCGGGGCCGGCGGGGTCCCGGCAGGGCTTCGCCACCGGCACGCTGACCAGCACGCTGCCGCCCTCGCCGGCGCGCGGCGTCGTCTTGCACCAGGTGAAGCGGTCGCGCTTGTAGTCGATCACGAGCCAGAACGGGTGGCCGAAGACCGCCGTGCGGTTGTTGTTGCCCTTCAGCATCGAGGTGTAGGCGACGCAGTCGTAGCGGCCGGCGCGCGTGGCCGGGTCGACCTCCGCGGCGCGGCGCGCGTCGGTCGCGGGGAACACGCGTGCAGCGCGTGCCCTTGATGTCGCCGTCGAGCGTGCCGGCCTGGACGCGGGCGCGGGCGTCGGCGGTGATCGCCGCCTCGCCGGCGGTCAGCAGCTGGGCCCGGTGCCGCGGCGACGTCCTCGCCGGCCGCGGCCTGCGGGCCGTCCGCGAACACCGGCTTGCCGTCGCGGATCTGGCGCTCGCGCTCGGCCGCGACGCGCGCCTTCTGCGCGACCGCCTCGCGGGCGCGCTCGTCGGACGCGTCGCTGCGCAGGCCCGAGATGACCGGGATCGCCACGGCGATCAGCACGACCGCCACGATGCCGGCGAACAGCAGCGGGCGGCGGGTGTTGCGGGCCGTGCGCCGCTCGTAGCGGGCGGTCAGGTCGGCGCCGCAGTTCGTGCAGGTCCGGCCGTCCGCGCGCTGATCCGCGCCGCACGCCGGGCAGCGCCGCTCGCGCGGGGCGAAGATGCCCGCGACGTCGTCGCGCTGCGCCTCCCGCGCCTTGTCCCAGGGGTCGTCTCGGTGATCCTCGTCGATCATGTGTGTGGGAAGCATATATGCTTTTGGCACAGATGGATCACGACACGAACGTGGTGGGCGCGATGATCGTCGCCCTGGGGGACCGGATGCGCGACGCGACCGAGGACGCGGCGGCGATGAGCGGCCCGCTGCCCGCGGCGCTCGTCTCGCTGCACGAGTGGGCCGGCGGGCGCACGGTCGACACGCTCTCCGGCGGCCTGCGCCTGAGCCACTCGCGCACCGTGCGGGTGGTCGACCGGCTCGCGGACGCCGGGCTCGCGACGCGCGAGCGCGACCCCGCGGACGGCCGCGGCGTGCTGGTGCGGCTCACGCCCGCCGGCGTGGCGGCGGCCGAGCGGGTGCAGCTGGCGCGCGGCGCGGCGCTCGAGGCCGCGCTCGCCGGGCTCGGCGCGGCGGAGCGCGGCGCGCTCGCGGCGCTGGCGTCCTCGGTGCTCGCGGAGCTGACCGACGGCCGCCGGACGGCGGGGTCGAACTGCCGGCTCTGCTCCGCGACCGCCTGCGGCCACGACGAGGGCCGCTGTCCGGTCACGCTGGCGGCCGACGCGGCCGGGCAGCGGCGTAGCCGGCGCGGCGGACGCGCCGGCCTCCGTCGCCGCCGCCTCAGTCGGGCGGCGGCAGCACCCCTTCGCCGTCGTCCTCCCACACGAGCGGCTCGAGATCATGAGCGAGGAGGCGGGCGGCGGGGACGTCGTCCTGCGTGCCGAATCCGGCTACGGTCGCGGTCCGGCTGGATGCCCTCTGCGGGCGCGTCGAAATGGCTCATGGACTCCACGCTACCCGGTGTTCAGCGGTCGATGTGGCGGTTCCTGCAGGTATACAAGTATGCCGGTGGATTCAGGCGCCCAGGGCGCTCTCGAGCGCCTCGCCGAGGTCCGGATGGGCGAACGCGAAGCCCAGCTCGAGCGGACGCGCGGGGACCGCGCGCTGGCCGTACACGACGAGATCGGCCATCTCGCCGTAGAGCAGCCGGATCGCGAAGCCGGGCACCGGGGCGACCGCGGGGCGGTGCAGCGCGTGGCCCAGCGCGCGGCCGAAGTCGCGGTTCGTCACCGGCTCGGGCGCGCTGCCGTTGAACGGCCCCGACCAGTCGCGGTCGAGCGCCGCGAGGTAGAGCGCGACGAGGTCGTCGAGGTGGATCCAGGGCAGGTACTGGCGCCCGCCGGCGACCGGGCCGCCGACGCCGAGCTTGAACGGCGGCAGCATCTTCTCCAGCGCGCCGCCGTCCTTGTCGAGGACGATGCCGGTGCGGATCACGGCGACGCGCATGCCGAGCGCCTCGGCGGCGACCGCCTCGCGCTCCCAGGCCTCGCAGACCGCGGCGAGGAAGTCCTTCCCGGCCGGCTCCTGCTCGGTGAGCCGGTCGTCGCCGCGGTCGCGGCCGTACCAGCCGACCGCGGAGGCGGAGATCAGCGCCGGGGGCCGCGGGTCCGCCGCGCGGAGCCCGGCGACGAGGTTGCGGGTGCCGAGCTCGCGCGAGCGCATGACCCGGCGCTTGACCTCGTCGGTCCAGCGCTGGGCGATGTCCTCGCCGGCGAGATGGATCACGCCGTCGCGGCCGGCGAGCGCCTCGGCCGGCGCCGGCTCGTCCTCCGGCCGCCAGGCGACCGCCTCGACGCCCAGGGCGGCGCCGGCGCGCTCCGGGTTGCGCGAGAGCACGGTCACCTCGTCGCCGCGCGCCTTGAGGGCCGCCGCGATCCGGCCGCCGACCCGGCCCGTCGCTCCCGTCATCGTCACGCGCATCCGGCGGCCTCCACGATCGTGGTCACGGTCCTCCTACGGAGCGTAGGCCGCGCGGGATCGCTCAGCCGGTGAACGCCGGCGGCGGCGGCGCGCAGGCGACGCGGATCGGCAGCCGCGCCCGGCGCGTGCCGATGTTGCCGCCGCGCACGGTCGCGCGGATCACGCGGCGACCCGGGATGCAGGTCACCCGCGCCCGGAGCCGGACCGTGCGGCGGGCGCCGGCGGGGAGCGTGCCGATCCGCCGGCACAGCCGCGCGCCGCGCCGCTGGAGCGCGCCGGCGCGGGCGACGCCGAGCCCGCGCGGGAGCCGGATGCAGACGGTCGCCCCGCGCGCGGCCCGCGCGCCGCGGTTGCGGACGACGACCCGCAGCGGCAGCCGCTCGCCGGCGGCCACGCGCGTCTCGGGCGCGGCCACGCGCAGGGACACGGCGGTCGTGCCCGCGGCGACCTCGACCGTCGCCGCGTCGGCGTTGTTGTCGGTCCGCGTCTCGGACCCGCGCCACGCGGACGGTCCCGGCCAGCGTCAGCGTCCCGGTCCGCCGCGGCGTGAGCGTCACCGCGACGCTGCGGGTCGCGCCGGGCGCGAGCGTCCCGAGCCCGCATCCGTCCGGCGGCGCCGGGCCGCAGCCGGCCTGGGCGGCCCGGGCGGTCGTGCCGAGCGCCGCGCCGCGCGCCGCGCCGTCCAGCGTCACGCCGGCGGCCGCCACCGGGCTGACGTTGGTCACCTCGATCCGCCAGCGGCTCGGCTCGCCCGCGCGCACGGTCCCGTCCGGCCCGATCACGCGGAGGGCGACGTCGGTCGGGACGGGCGCCGGCGGGGCGGCGGGCGGCGGTGGCGGCGGTGGCGGCGGCGCGGGCGGCTCGACGCCGATCGGGACGTCGAGCAGCACCTCGTTGTTCTCGGGGAAGGGATCTGCCGTGCCGGAGGAGAGCGCGGCGCCGAGGTTGACGACGGTGGTCCCGGCCGCGGCCGCGTCGGCGCGCGCGACGAGGTCGAAGCTGCGCTCGGCGCCGGCGGCCAGGTCGCCGGCGTCGCAGAGCACGATCTGACCCTGGATGTCGCAGCCGGCGGGCGCGCTGACCGGGGTGAGGCCGTCGGGCATGAGATCGCCGGCGAGGGCACCCGCCGCGGTGAGCGGCCCGAGGTTGCGGACCGTGATCCGGAACGTGGTCTCCTGGCCGGGCAGCAGCTCGCCGGTCTCGAGCCGCGTCTTGGAGGCGGCGAGGTCGGTGGCCGGCGCGACCGGCACGCCGGCGGTCGCCGTGTCGTTCGCCGCGTCGACGTCGGGCGAGGACGACGAGACGGCGGCCGCGTTGACCACGGTCGTGCCGGCGGCGCCGATCCCGGCGCGGGCGCCCAGCGCGAACGTCGCCGACGCGCCCGGGCCGAGGTCGCCCGCGTCGCAGGTCACGACCTGGCCCGCGACCGAGCAGCCCGCGGGCGTGCCGAGCGGCGTCAGCCCGGCGGGCATCGTGTCGGTCACGACGACGTCCGTCGCGGTCGCGTCACCGTCGTTGCGCACGGTCAGGCTGAACGTCGTGTCGGCGCCGACCTGCAGCTCGCCGGTCTCGAGCCGGGTCTTCTCCAGCGCGAGGTCGACGTACTGCGGCGCGAAGGCGACGGTCGCGGTGTCGTCGAACCGCGTCGCGCTGCTCTCGAGCCCGTTCGGCGTGACCGCGGCGAGGTTGGGCACCGTCTGGCCGCGCGTGCCGGGCCGCAGCGTCCCGGTCAGCGTCACGACGCGCTCGCCGCCGACCTCCAGCTGCGGGATGTTGCAGAGCCCCAGCGGGCACGCCGGGCGCCTCGGGCAGCTCGCCGAACGAGCACTCGCCGGTCCCGCCCGCGATCGTGATCGCGTCGAAGGCGACCTGCGCGTCGGGCAGCAGGTCGCCGAAGAAGACGTCGGCCACGCTGGGGCCGCGGTTCCCGACGACCATCGTGTAGGTGACGCGGCCGCCCTCGAGCGGCTGGGCGGGCGCGAACGTCTTCTCACGTACACGTCCGAGATCGGGAACGTGGTGATCTCCGCCTCGGCGCTGTTGTCGTCCGGGTTCGTCTCGACGCCGCCGCTCGTGGCGGTCGCGCGGTTCGTGAGCGTCGCCGTCGGCGGGTAGAGGTCCGCGTCGTTCGGGAGCACGGCGCCGACCACGACGGTCGCGCTCGCGCCCGGCGCGAGCGTCCCGATGGTGCACTGGAGCGGGACGGGCGGCGGCGCCGGCGGGTCCTCCGGGTTCGCGCAGATCGAGAACGGCGTCTCGATGTACGCGCCGAGGAAGCGCAGCGGCGCGGGCAGCACGTCGGTCAGGACCACGTTCGGCGCGGGCAGGGCGCCCTCGTTCGTCACGGTGATCGAGAACGCGATCGGATCGTCGGGCCCGTACGCGTTCGCGGGGAAGCCCGGGGGCGAGGTGGCCGGGTTCGGCACGCTCACGACCGTCTTCGTCGTGACGAGGTTCACGGTCGGCGAGCGGATCGCCGTGATCGCCGGCGCGGTCGTGACGACGTCCGCGTCGCCCGTGGTCTGGGCGGTGAAGGCGATCCGGCCGACGTTCTCCACAGAGGCCGGCGCCGGCACCGCGGTGTCGACCGTGACCTGGAACGTGACCGTGATCGCGGCCGAGCCGGGCGCGAGCGCCCCGCCCGCCGCCGCGTTCGCGCCGGCCCCGAGCCGCGCGGTCACCGTGCCGCCCGCGGCGTCGCCGGCGTCGTCGCCGCCGCCGTCGGTCACCGGCGCCCCGCCGATCGTGAGGCTGCCCGGCACGTACGTCGTCCCGTCGGGGACCGCGTCGGTGAGCACGACGCCCTGGGCGCCGTCCTGCCCGGTGTTCTGCACGGTCAGCGTGTAGGTCAGCGTGTCGCCGAGGTCCGCCTCGGCCTGGTCGACCGTCTTCGTCGTCACGAGCTTCGGCGCGAACAGGTCGGTCGCGATCGTCACGGCGCCCGGCTGGTAGGCGTCGCCGTTGGTCGTCAGGCGGATGGCGGTCGACGTCTGGTTGTTGCCGAGGACGCCGTTGAGCGTGAACAGGTCGGCGTCGAAGCCGAGCGTGTTGCGGTCGGCCGGCGCGCGCGTGGTCACCGACGCGCCGCCGGCGCTGATCGACGAGTCGAACACGTTGTTCGTCGCGTTGAGCGGCGGCGTGCCCGGCGGGACGCGGCCGAGCGGCACCTGCGTGCCGGCGCCGCCGAGGATCGACGCGCCGTCGCCGGTCGTCCCGAGGTCGCCCTCGTAGGCGATCAGCCCGACCTTCGAGTTCACCGGCCGGTGGCCGGGGTGCGGAACCCCGCCAGCGGGATCGTCACGGGCGGGCTCGCCGAGCCCACGTTCTGGAGCCCGTCGAACACGCTCAGGTTGCGGCCCGGCGACGCCGGGTCCGCGTACGCGACGACGAGCGACCAGCCCGCGAGCTGGCCGTCGCTGCGGCCGATCCCGGCCTGGACGTTGGCGACCGTGTAGGTGCCGGCGCCGGCGGCCGCGACGATGGCGGTCACGTCGTGGAAGGCCTGGTAGGTGTCGCCGGCCGTGTCGAGCCCGACGGTGGGGAGCGTGCGGTAGCCGGTGTCGCCGGGCGCGCTGAGCAGCGCGGTGCCGGCGGCCGACGGGGTCGGCGCCGGCGCGCCGCCCGTGCCGGCGGCGAGCCGGCCCCCGTAGTAGAGGCCGGCGAACAGGACCCGCGCGCCCGCGGGCAGCGCGAGGTCGGCCTGGCTCGAGTCGAACGTCCCGGTGTCGCCGTCGACGTCGACGTAGGTCATCACGCGGGCGTTGTTGTTCGCCTGGGTGAGGTTCGCGAGCGTCGCCGGCCCGCGCGCCGGCGCAGACCGGATCGGACGTGGCGCAGCTGAGCAGGTTGTTCGCGGCGATCGCGATGTCGCCCTGGGTGTTCTGCGAGAAGCGCAGCGAGAACGGCCGGTCGGCGCGCGCGAGCGCCGGCGCGAGCAGCGCCGCCAGGAGGAGAACCGCCGTCAGACCCGCCATCCGCCGCGACAAGGCGGCCAAAGCTACGGCAGCGTTTCCGGCCTTACAAAACGCCGGAATGCGGCCGAAGGATGCTCCGGATCAGCCCTGAACGGCGCGGAACTCGGTGGTGTCGCCGCGCGCGTAGCCGAACTCGCTCTCGTCGGCCTCGGCGGTGCCGCCCCGGCGCGCCTGGTGCGCCACGGCCTCCGCGACCGCGGGCGCGACGTCGCGGTTGAAGGCGGACGGGATGACGTGGTCCTCGCGCAGCTCGTCGTCGCCGACCAGCGCGGCGATCCCGCGCGCGGCGGCCATCTTCATGTCCTCGGTGATCTCGCGCGCCCGCACGTCGAGCGCGCCGCGGAAGATGCCGGGGAAGCAGAGGACGTTGTTGATCTGGTTCGGGTAGTCCGAGCGGCCGGTGGCGATCACCCGCGCGTACGGCGCGGCCTCCTCGGGCGTCACCTCGGGCGTCGGGTTGGCCATCGCGAAGACCATCGCGTCGCGCGGCCATCCCCGCGAGCGCGGCGGCGGGCATCACGCGCGCGCCGGAGAGGCCGACGAACAGGTCCATGCCCTCGATCACGTCGGCCGGCGCGCCCGTGCGGCCCTCGCGGTTCGTCTCGTCCGCCAGCCAGCGCTTGCTCGGCGGGAGCTGCTCGTAGTCCTCGCGCCCGCGGTGCAGCGCGCCGCGCGAGTCGCAGCCGACCACGTCGCGCACGCCCGCCTCGAGCAGGATCTTCGCGACCGCGACGCCGGCCGCCCCGACGCCGACGATCAGCGCGCGCACGTCCTCGATCCGCCGCCCGGTGAGCCGGCACGCGTTCAGGAGCGCGGCGAGCGTGACGACGGCGGTCCCGTGCTGGTCGTCGTGGAAGACCGGGATCGGGAGCTCGGCCTTGAGCCGCTCCTCGATCTCGAAGCAGCGCGGCGCGCTGATGTCCTCGAGGTTGATGCCGCCGAAGCCGGGGGCGAGCGCCTTGACGGTGGCGATGATCGCCTCGGGGTCCTTCGTGTCCAGGCAGATCGGGAACGCGTCGACGCCGGCGAACTCCTTGAAGAGCATCGCCTTGCCCTCCATCACCGGCATCGCGGCGGCCGGGCCGATGTCGCCGAGGCCGAGCACGGCGCTGCCGTCGCTCACGACGGCGACCGTGTTGCGCTTGATCGTGTACTGGAACGCCTTGTCCGGGTCGGCGGCGATCGCCGAGCAGACGCGCGCGACGCCCGGCGTGTAGGCCATGCTGAGGTCGTCCACGGTCCGCAGCGGGTGCTTGAGCCGCACCTCGAGCTTGCCGCCGACGTGCATCCCGAGCGTGCGGTCGGTCCAGTCGAGGACCTCGGCGCCGTCGACGCCGTCGACCGCGCCGACGATCCCGCGCTCGTGCTCCTCGTCGCCGGCGTCGACCGTGATGTCGCGCAGCAGCACGCCGCGGCCGGTCTCGACGAGCTCGATGTCGCCGATCGTCCCGCCCGCCTCGCCGATCGCGGTCGCGACGCGGCCGAGCATCCCGGGCCGGTCGTCGATCCGGACGCGGAGGGTGAGCGAGAACTGGGCTGAGGTCGGGCGGGTCACGCCGGACACTCTACGGCCGGCCCGCGACCCGGGCATAGAGGTCCGGGCGGCGGTCGCCGAGCGCGTCGTTGCGCGGCCCGAGCGCCTTGTCGCGCGCGGCCGCGAGGTCGGCGTCCGCGAGCAGCAGCGCCGGCTCCGCCGCGGCGGTCGGGCCGGCGAGCAGCCAGCCGTCGGGCGCCACGATCGCCGAGCCCGCCACCCAGTCCACGCCGCGCTCGCTGCCGCAGCGGTCGCACACCGCGATCGCCATCCGGTTCGTGGACGCGGCGACCATCGCGCGGAGGACCTCCATCGGGCGCTCGCCGTCCGGCCGCGCCTCGCGCGGCCAGTTCGTCGGCACGCAGAGCAGCTCGGCGCCCGCCAGCGCGGCGAGCCGCACCCACTCGGGGAACTCGAGGTCGTAGCAGACCATCAGCCCGATCCGGCCGTGTGCGGTGTCCACCACCGGCGGGGGATCGGTCCCGGGCGTGAAGACCTCGGCCTCGCGGTCCCACAGGTGGGCCTTGCGGTAGACGGCGCGCACGCCGCCGGGGTCGACGAGCGCGGCGCTGTTGAACAGCCGGCCGTCCGGCGCGGCCTCCGCGAACCCGCCCGCGACGACGATCCCGCGCGCGGCGGCGCGCTCCGCCCAGCCGGCGACGGTCGGCCCGTCGGGCGCCTCGGCCAGCCCGCGCGCCTCGGCGGCGTCGCGGAACACGTAGCCCGACGCCGCGAGCTCGGGCAGCACCACGACCTGCGCCCCCGCGTCGGCCGCCGCGTCGAGCGCGGCGAGCGCCCGCGCGCGGTTGCCGTCGAGGTCGCCGATCGCGGGGGCGAGCTGGCAGACGGCGATCCGGGTCATCGGCGGCAGCCTATGGCGTAGGCTCGCGCCATGCCCGCCCTGCCGCCCGGCCCGCGACCGCCGCGCGCCGTGCAGACGGCCGCCTGGATCACGCGACCCGGCCCGTTCATGGTGCGCGCCCAGGCGCGCTACGGCGACGCCTTCACGATGCGGATCGGCGGCGAGCCGCCCTGGGTCATGCTCGCCCACCCGGACGCGGTCAAGGAGGTCTTCACCGGCGACCCGGCGGTGTTCCACGCCGGCAAGGCCAACCTCGTCCTGCGGCCGCTCGTCGGCCACGCGTCGGTGCTGCTGCTCGACGGCCCGCAGCACATGTCCCAGCGCAAGCTGATGCTGCCGCCGTTCCACGGCTCGCGGATGGCCGGCTACGAGGACCTCGTGCGGGAGATCGCCGCCGAGCACGTCGCGTCGTGGCCGCGCGGGGCGACCGTGCCGCTCGCCCCGCGGATGCAGGCGATCACGCTCGACGTCGTCCTGCGCGTGATCTTCGGCGTCGGCGAGGACTCGGCGCGGCTCGACGGGCTGCGCGAGGGCCTGCGCGCGATGCTCGGGCGCGTGTTCAGCGGCAGCTCGATGGTCGCGATGTCCGCGATCGGCCCGCGCAACGTCGAGAAGGCGCATCTGTTCCAGCGCTGGCTGGAGCCCGTCGACGCCCTGCTCTACGAGCAGATCGCCGAGCGCCGCCGCGCCCCCGGCGACGACGTCCTCTCGCTGCTGCTGGCCGCGCGCCACGCCGACGGCACGCCGATGAGCGACCGCGAGCTCCGCGACGAGCTGGTCACGCTGCTGGTCGCCGGGCACGAGACGACCGCGACGGCGCTGAGCTGGACCGTGGAGCGGCTCGTCCGCACCCCGGGCGGCTGGGAGGCGCTGCGCGACGGCGGCGAGGCGTACGCCGAGGCGGCCGCGAAGGAGGCGCTGCGGCTCCGGCCCGTGCTCCCGGTCGTGCTGCGCAGCCTGCAGGCGCCCGCGACGATCGCGGGGATCGAGCTGGAGGCCGGGACGATCGTCGCCCCGTCGATCTACCTGGTCCACCGCCGCCCGGAGCTCTACCCGGACCCGGCGGTGTTCCGGCCCGAGCGCTTCCTCGGCCCCGACCCGCAGGGCGGCACCTACACGTGGATCCCGTTCGGCGGCGGCGTGCGCCGCTGCCTCGGCGCCGCGTTCGCGCTGATGGAGCTGCGCGTCGTGCTGGCCGAGCTCGCGGCGCGGACCGCCGCCGCCGCCGCGCGCCCGGAGCGGGAAGGCACCGGAAGACGCGCGATCACGCTGATCCCGAAGCGCGGTGCCGAGGTCGTCTTGAGCTAGCGTTGGCGGGGCCGATGGCCACCAATGGCGACAACCGCCGCGAGCTGTTCCTGATCGACGGGAACTCGCTCGCGTACCGCGCCTTCTTCGCCCTGCCGGAGTCGATCGCCACGTCCGACGGACGCCCGACGAACGCGATCTTCGGCTTCGCGTCGATGCTGGTGAAGATCCTCACCGACCACGGCGACGTCCCGACCGTCGTGGTCTGGGACGCGGGCATGTCCGGCCGCAAGGAGATCTCCGCCGACTACAAGGCGCAGCGCTCGTCGCGCCCCGACCTGCTCAAGCAGCAGTGGCCGCACCTGCAGCCGCTCGTGGAGGCGTTCGGCTACCCCAACGTCTCGGTCGAGGGCTACGAGGCCGACGACGTGATCGCGGCGCTGACCGAGCGCGCGCGCTCCGACGGGATCCCCGTGATGGTCGTCACCGGCGACCGCGACGCGTACCAGCTCGTCACCGACGGCGTGCGGATCATGACCACGTCGCGCGGCATCACCGACACGAAGGTCTACGACCGCCAGGGCGTGATCGACCGCTACGGGATCCCGCCCGAGCTGGTGCCCGACTTCATCGGCCTCAAGGGCGACACGTCCGACAACATCCCGGGCGTCCCGGGGATCGGCGACAAGACCGCCGCCGAGCTGCTGCAGCGCTTCGGCTCGCTCGAGGAGGTGCTCGGCAGCGTCGACCAGATCTCGGGCGCCAAGCGCAAGCAGAACCTGACCGAGTTCGCCGAGGACGCGCGCGTCTCCAAGCAGCTCGCGACGATGGTCCGCGACGTCCCGGTCGAGCTCGACCTGCAGGCGGAGCTCAACCGCGAGCCCGACCGCAGCCGGCTGCGCGCGCTGTTCCGCGAGTTCGAGCTGCGCGACCCGCTGCGGCGGCTCGAGGAGGCGCTCGACGCCGCCGAGTCCGCCGCCATCCCGCGGCCGGAGGCGGCGACGGCCCGCACGGTCGCGGTGCGCAAGGGCGCCGCGACCGACGTCAACAAGCTCACCGGCGCCGAGCTCGCGCTCGCCGCCACCGCGCCCGAGATCCCCGAGGGCGAGCTCGTCGCGCGCGAGGAGGGCTGGCGCTTCGGCGCCTACGCGGGCGGGCCGCACGCGCTGGCCGGCGAGGTCGCCGACCCCGCCGACCTGGTCCGCGCGGCCGGCGACCGTCCCGTGCTCGCCCACGACGCGAAGGCGCTCGGCGAGGTCCCGCAGAACCTCGTCTTCGACACCGAGGTCGCCGCGTACCTGCTCGACCCGGCGCGCCGCGGCTACCCGCTCGCCGAGCTGTGCGAGGAGCGCGGCATGGCCGTCGAGGCCGACGACCCGCAGGCGGTCTCCGCGGTGCTGGTCCACGAGCTCGCGGGGCGCCAGCGCGAGCAGCTGCGCGAGCGCGGGCTCGAGGACCTCCTGCACGACATCGAGCTGCCGCTCGTCCACGTGCTGCGCGAGTGCGAGAAGGCGGGCATGAAGCTCGACACCGCCCGGCTCGAGCAGGCGGGGCTGAGCATGCGCGCGGAGGCCGGCGAGCTCGAGCGCGAGATCTGGGAGCTGGCCGGCGAGGAGTTCATGATCGGCTCGCCGCAGCAGCTGGGGGAGGTCCTGTTCACGAAGCTGGGGCTGTCGCGCAAGCGCCGCGGCAAGACCGGCTTCTCGACCGACGCGCGCGTGCTGCAGGCGATCCGCGACGAGCACCCGATCGTCGAGAAGATCGAGCGCTGGCGCGAGCTGACCAAGCTCGTCCAGACCTATCTCGAGCAGCTGCCCGCGGCGATCGGGCCCGACGGGCGGCTCCACACGACGCTGCTGCAGACGAACACGGCGACCGGCCGGCTCGCGTCGATCAACCCGAACCTGCAGAACATCCCGATCCGCACGGAGATCGGGCGCGAGATCCGCGCCTGCTTCATCGCCGAGCCCGGCAACACGCTGCTCTCGGTCGACTACTCCCAGGTCGAGCTGCGCGTGCTGGCGCACATCGCCGGCGAGGACGTGCTGAAGGACATCTTCCGGCGCGGGGAGGACGTCCACGCCGAGACCGCCTCGGCCGTGTTCGGCGTCGAGCACGCCGACATCACCGTCGGGATGCGCTCGAAGGCCAAGATGGTCAACTTCGGGATCGTCTACGGCCTCTCCGCCTACGGGCTCGCCGACCGGCTGCGGATCCCGCAGGAGGAGGCGCAGGAGTTCATCGACCGCTACCTCGAGCGCTTCCCCGCCGTGGCGCAGTTCATCAAGGACTCGATCACGCAGGCCGAGGAGCTCGGCTACGTCTCGACGCTGTTCGGCCGCCGCCGCCAGGTGCCCGAGATCCGGGCGCGCAACTGGCAGACGCGCAAGCTCGGCGAGCGGCTCGCGGTCAACAGCATCATCCAGGGCACCGCCGCCGACGTCATCAAGGTCGCGATGGTCCGCTGCCACGACAAGCTGGCCGCGGCCGGGCTCGCGACGCGGATGATCATGCAGATCCACGACGAGCTCCTGTTCGAGGGGCCGGAGGCCGAGGTGGCGGCGGCCACCGAGATCGTCGCCGCCGAGATGGTCGGCGCGATCGAGCTGGACCCGCCGCTCGCGGTCGACGCGGGGTCGGGGCCGAACTGGCTGGCCGCGAAGTGACGGCGACGGAGCCGCGCGCGCCGGCCCGGCGCGACTCGCTGCTCCTCCTCGCCGCCCTGCTGCTCGCCGCGGTCGCGCTCCGCCCGCAGCTCGTCGGCGCCGGCCCGCTGATCCCCGACATCCAGGACGACCTCGGGACGTCGCACTCGATCGCGGGCCTGCTCAGCACGATCCCGGTCCTCTGCATGGGCGTCTTCGCGCCGCTCGCCGGGGTCGTCGCCCACCGCTGGAGCCTGCGGACGGCGATGGCCGGCTGCCTGCTGGCGATCGCGATCGCCGGCGTCGGCCGGTCGCTGTCGCCGGGCGTCGCGGCGCTGCTGGCGCTGACGCTGCCGATCGGGGTCGCCATGGCGATCGCCGGGACGCTGCTGCCCGTCGCGGTCAAGTCGTCGTTCGCGCACCGGCCGGCGTTCGCGAGCGGGATCGGCGTGACCGGGATCAACCTCGGCGCCGCGATCTCGTCGGCGCTGGCGATCCCGATCGCGTCCGCCTGGGAGGGCTGGCGCGGCGCGCTCGCGGTGTTCTCGCTGGCCACGCTGGCGATCTGCGCCGGCTGGCTCGTGCTGAGCCGCGGCGCGTGGGAGGAGCGCTCGGCGAGCCGGCCGCCGCGGCTGCCCGTCCGCCGGCCGATCGTGTGGGGGATCGTGCTCGCGTTCGCGCTGCCGTCCGTCGTCTACTACGGGCTCGTGGCGTGGATCTCCGACGTCTACCAGGAGCGCGGCTGGAGCGACGAGGCGTCCGGCGCGGTGCTCGCGGTGATGGGCGTCGCCTCCGTCCCCGCGGCGCTGATCGTCCCGTGGCTGGCCGACAAGATGGGCTCGCGGCGCGGCTGGATGTGGTTCGCGGCCGGCTGCATGGGCAGCGCGACGTTCGGCTTCGCGGCGATCCCGGGGGGCGGCTTCGCCTGGGCCGTGCTGACCGGGATCGGGCTCGGGACCGTGTTCCCGATCTCGCTCACGATGTGCCTCGACGTCTCGCGCAGCCCCGCGGACGCGGGCGCGGCGGCCGCGCTGATGTTCCTCGCCGGCTACCCGATCGCCGCGCTCGGCCCGTTCGGCGTCGGCGCCGTGCGCGACCTCACCGGCTCGTTCGACGCGAGCCTGTGGGGGCTGTTCGGCGTGATCGTGCTGATGGCGCTGATCCTCGCGCCGCTGACCACGGCGCGCCTGCGCCCGCCGGAGCGGCCCTGATGGACCGCGGCGTGGCGGTCGCGCTGGCGACCGTGATCGGCGGGACGCTCGCGCTCCAGGCGCCGCTGAACTCGCTCCTCGGCCGCTCGGTCGGCGGGCTCACCGCGTCGGTCGTCGCCTTCGCGATCGGGCTGTTCGCGCTCCTGGCCGTCTCGGTCATGGCCGGCGGCCTCGGCGGTGTCGCCCACGTCGCCGACGCGCCGTGGTGGGCGATCGTCGGCGGCGGGCTGATCAGCGCGCTCTACGTCGCCTCGATCGTCTGGACGGTGCGCGCGCTCGGCGCGGGCGGGCTGACCGCGGCGACGATCGCGGGGCAGTTCGCGGTCGCGATGGTCGTCGACCACTTCGGCTGGCTCGGCGTCGAGCGTTCGCCGATCACCATGGCGAAGCTCGCCGGGCTCGCGCTGATCGCGGCGGGGACCTGGCTGGTCGTCCGGCCGGACTGACGGCGCGATGCGCCGATCCGGCAGACTCCCGCCGGGAGGATCGGACTGCGACGCCCGGAGCCGGGCTCTACGGTGCCCGGATGGCGATCGCTGATGAGAAGCAGACCATGACCACCTCGTTCTGGCACCCCTTCGCCGACATGGGCGCGGTCTCGCGCTCGGAGCTCGTGATCGAGCGCGGCGAGGGCGTCCACGTCTTCGACGACCAGGGCCGGCGCTATCTCGACGGCACCGCGAGCCTCTGGTACGCCAACCTCGGCCACGGGCGCGAGGACGTCACCCGCGCCGTGACCGCGCAGATGGAGAAGATCGCGGCCTACCAGACCTTCGGCGACTTCTCGAACGCGCCCGCGAACGAGCTCTGCGCGCGGCTGGCGGCGAACGCGCCGATGGAGGACGCCAAGGTCTTCCTCGCGTCGGGCGGCGGGGACGCGATCGACACCGCGGCGAAGATCGCGCGGCGCCACTGGATCCTGCAGGGGCAGCCGGAGCGCGTCCACATCCTCAGCCGCACGCACGGCTACCACGGCACGCACGGCTTCGGGACGTCGATCGGCGGCATCGAGGCCAACACGGCGAACTGGGGCCCGCTGATCCCGCACGCCTCGGCGGTCGCCTTCGACTCGCTGCCGGCGCTCGAGGAGGCGATCCTGCGCGTCGGGCCCGAGCACGTCGCGGCGTTCTTCTGCGAGCCGGTGATCGGCGCGGGCGGCGTCCACCTCCCGCCCGACGGCTACATCGAGGGCGTCGCCGACCTCTGCGCCGAGCACGGGATCCTGCTGGTCATCGACTCGGTGATCTGCGCCTTCGGGCGGCTCGGGACGTGGTTCGGCGTCGAGCGCTGGCCGGACGTCACGCCGGACCTGATCACGTTCGCGAAGGGCGTGACCAGCGGCTACCTGCCGCTCGGCGGCGTGATCGCCTCCGGCGCGGTCGCCGCGCCGTTCTTCGGCGAGCCCGGCGGCCCGATGCTGCGCCACGGCGCGACCTACGCGGGCCATCCGACCTGCGCGGCCGCGGCGCTCGCGGTGCTCGACGCCTACGAGGCGGAGGACCTGATCCCGCGCGGGCAGCTGCTCGAGGAGCCGCTGCGCGAGGCGCTGGCGCCGCTCGGCGACCACCCGGCGGTCGGCGAGGTCCGCGCGGGGCTCGGCCTGCTCGGCGCCGTCGAGCTGTCGGCCGACGCGCTCGCCGCCGACCCCGGCGGCGTGGCCAAGCTCACCGCGGGCGCGCGCGAGGCCGGCGTGCTCGTGCGGCCGCTGCTCAAGGGCGTCGCGGTGTCGCCGCCGCTCGTGATCGAGGAGGCGCAGCTCGGCGAGCTGGCCGACGCGATCCGCGCGGGCCTCGATCGCGTCGGCGCCTGACCGGCGCCTACGGCGCCCCGTCGCGGGCGATCCCGAGCCGGTCCGCGGCGGCCGCGGCGTCGCGGCGGGAGTGCACCCCGAGCTTCGCGAGCACCGCGGAGACGTGGTGGTCCGCGGTCTTCGGGGCGATCACGAGCCGCTCGGCGATCTCGCCGTTCGTCGCGCCGCCGGCGATCAGCCGCAGCACGTCGAGCTGGCGCGGCGTCAGGCCGGCGGGCGCCGCGCGCGAGGCCGGGCGCGGGCCGCGCGGGACGCGCCGCATCCCGCCGGCGCGCAGGCGGCGCCGCAGCCGCCGCGCCGGCGCCGCGGCGCCGAGCCGGTCGAACGTGGCCAGCGCCTCGAGCAGCGCCGCCTCGTCGTCGCTCTCGCTCCGCGCGTCGGCCGCCTCGTACGGGAAGCCGAGCGCGTCCCACTGCGCCGCCGCGCCGCGCCAGTCGCCGGCGATCGACCGCGCGTGCGGCGTCGACGCGGCGGGCGGGGGATCCTCGGCCGCGCCGGCGCGCCAGAGCCAGAACGCGAGCTGCGCGTGCGCCCAGACGTCGCCGCGCGCGACGGCCAGCCCGAAGGCGTCGCGCGCGATCGCGGCGGTCCGCTCGAGGTCGCCCGCCAGCCAGGCGTGCTCGGCGCGCGCCGCGGCGGCGGGGGCGAGCCGCTGCAGCTCCCCGGTCTTGACCGCACGCCGCCACGCCTCGTCGAGCGTCGCGCCGGCCGCCGGCTCCGCCCGCCGCGACTGGAGCCGGCCGAGCGCGACGAGCGCGGGGCAGACGCTGACCCCGAAGTGCTCGCCGAGGCCGAGCGACGCGCGCGCGTCGGACTCGGCCTCCGGCCACACGCCGTGGAGCAGCCGCAGGTTGGCGCGGACGCCGAGCAGGTACTGCTCGTAGCCCTCGAGGTCGTGCTCCCGGGCGAACGCCAGGCCGCGCTCGAGGTCCGCGGCCGCCCGGGTGTCGTCCGGCCGCCGCACGAGCGTGGCGCTGGTCAGGTTGACGAGCGCCCGCGCGGCGTGGTCGTGCTCGCCGGCCGCGACGGCGAGCGCGAACGCCTCCTCGAGCTGCTCGCGCCCGAGCTCGTGCTCGGCGCGGCCGAGGCGCACGGTGCCGACGTTGGTGAGCGCGTGGGCGAGCGTCGCCCGGTCGCCGAGCCGGCGCGCGAGGTCGATCGCGCGCGTGCCGAGCGCGATCGCCTCCGCGTCGCGGCTCGCGTTCGTCGCCAGCTGCGCCTGGCCGCTGAGCGCCATCGCGAGCTCGCTGCCGGGCGGCAGCGTCTCGAGCAGCGCGATCGCGCGCTCGCCCGCGCCCGCGGCCTCCTCGCCGCGGCCCGTCCACCACAGCAGCCGCGACAGCCAGCGGAGGCTCGCGCCGGTGGCGAGCGGGTCGCCGCCGGACTGGTGCAGCGCGAGGACCGCGCGGCGCGCCTCGAGCGCGCGCTCCGGCCGGCCGCACAGGTACGCCTCGACCGCCACGCCCTCGAGCGCCTCGGCGTCGTCGCCGCCCGCGGCTGCGAGCGCCGCCTCCCAGTGCGCGAGCGCCCCGCGGTGGCCGCCGGCGGCGGCGGCGGCGCGGGCCGCGGCGGGCGCCCAGCGGCGGATCGCCTCGGCGTCGCCGGCCCCGTCGGCGTGGTGCGCGAGCCGGGCCACGTCGGCGCCGGGACGCGCCGCGAGCGCTCCGAGCACCGTCGCGTTGAGCCGGCGCCGCCGGAGCGGTCCGATCGCCTCCTCGACGGCCCGCCGGGCGAGATCGTGGCGGAACGCCACCGTGTCGCCCTGCAGCGCGAGGATCCCGGCCGCCACGCAGGCGTCGACCGCGCCCGTCGCCGGCTCCGGCAGCAGCCACAGCTCGGCCCGTCCCGGGACGACGGACACCAGCTCGACGACGTCGCGCGCATCCTCGGGCAGCGCGGCGACGCGCAGCATCACCGCCTCGCGGACGCTGCCCGGCACGCGGCCGGCCGGCGCGGCGAGCGCCTCGGTGACGAAGAACGGGTTGCCGCCGGTGACCGCGTGCAGCCCGGCGGCGTCGCGCTCGGCGTCGCGCGCCAGCGCCTCCACGGCCGGCGCCGAGAACGGCGCCGGCTCGATCCGGTCGAGCGCGGTGCGCGGCAGCGCGCCGAGCGCCCGGCGCACGTCGGGCCGGTCGGCGAGCGCGTCGCTGCGGCAGGTGAGGATCAGGCAGCCGCGCTCGGCGGGGAGCCGGCGCGCCAGCAGCGTGAGCAGGTCGAGCGTGGCGTCGTCGGCCCAGTGGACGTCCTCGACGACGATCGCGGTCGGGCGGCGGTCGGCGAGCGTCGCCAGCAGCGCGCCGAGGACCGGCTCGCGCCCGCCGTCCGCCAGCGCGCCCGGCGAGCGGCCCGCCCGCCGCGCGGGCCACGTCGTGGATCGGGCCGAGCGGGCGCGGGATCCCGAGCGGGTCGCACGCGCCGTACAGCGTGCGCAGCTCGTGCGCCGCGAGGACCGCGCCGACCAGCGTGGTCTTGCCGATCCCGGCCTCGCCCAGGACGAGTGCGACCCGCCCCTCGGTCCGGGACCGGTCCAAGGCTCGCCCGAGGGCGGCCCGCTCCTGCTCGCGCTCCAGCAGCTCCACGATCCGGTGCAGCGGACCCTACCCCGGCGCCGGGCGCGCGTGAAGGGCGCGCCGGTAGGGTGGCGCGCCGATGCCCGCCGGCGCCGCCATCGCATGACCGGGCTCGGGCGCGGCCTGGTCGCGCTGCAGCTGGCGGCGCTGCTCGTCCTCGGCGCCGTCACCGTCGCGCGCTTCCACGTCTGGGCGCCCGTCGACGAGCGGGCGCACTACGACTACGTCCAGACCGTCGCCGAGCAGCAGCGGCTGCCGCTGCTCACCGATCTCGTGAGCCCGGAGGTGCAGGCGATCACGGACCGGACCTGGCCGCGGCCGAGCCCGGTCGATCCGGCCACGCGCGGGCTGGCCGGCCGGTCCTACGAGGCGTTCCAGCCGCCGCTGTACTACGTCGTCGCGGCGCCGGCGTTCCTGCTGGCGGGCGACCACCTGACGAAGGTGAAGGTGCTGCGCGCGTTCGACCTGGCGCTGCTGCTCGTGGCGGTCTGGCTGCTCTGGCGGCTCAGCCGGCGCGTCGCGCCCGCCGGGCCGCTGGTCGCGTTCTCCGCGGCGCTCACGGTGCTGCTGTGGCCGGGCGTGCTCGTGCGGGCGGTCACCATCTCGAGCACCGCGCTGGAGCTCGTGCTGGCCACCGCGCTGCTGCTCGTGCTCTGGCGCCTGCTCGAGCAGCCCGGCCGGCGGCTGCTGCTGACGCGCCGCGCTGCTGCTGGGCGCGTGCCTGCTGGCCAAGTCGACGCTGATCTACCTCGCGCCGCTCGCGCTCGGCGTCGCCGTCGCCGACTGGCGCAGGCGCCGGGACACCGCCGGCAGCGTCGCGGCCGCGGCGATCCCCGCGCTGCTGCTCCTGCCGTGGCTGATCTTCAACCTCGACCACTACGACGCGCTGACCGCGTCGTCGGCGGCGCGCGACCAGCAGGCGCCGGTGGTCAACCCGCTCGGCCTCGACTACGGGACCGACGACGTGCTCGACCGGACGGGCCGGCTGCTGAAGGAGGTCCTGCCGGCGGAGTGGTGGGCGCAGCTCGACGTGCCGTGGGTGCGCGTCGCCACGCTGGTGCTGTTCGGCGCGCTGTTCGGCGTCGCCCTCGCGCTGGCGGTCGCGCCGCCGCCGGGCTGGTCGCGGCGGCCGCTGTGGTTCTTCGCCGTGCCGGTCGCCTGCGGCTACGCGACGCTCGTGGTCACGATGCTCGCCGCGCAGTGGCCGAGCTTCAACCTGCGCTACCTCTACCCGGTCCTCCCGGCGCTCGCCGTGGCGGTCGGGTCGGCGTTCGCGGTCCGCGGGACGCGCTGGGCCTGGCGCGGGCTGGTCGTCTGCGCGGTGCTGCTCGCCGCCGTCTGGATCGACATGGCGGGCGCGTTCTACTTCACCGACGTCGGCGACACGCTCGGGATCTGACGCTTCGGCCGTCGCCGAAACGTCCCCGTGGGAGGCTGTCGGCATGGAAGCCGACCTCGCCGCCGTCGCCGCCCTGATCGCCGATCCCTCGCGCGCGGCGATGCTCGACGCGCTGCTCGGGGGCGAGGCCGCGGACGGCGGGCGAGCTCGCCCGCCGCGCCGGGGTCGCGCCGTCCACCGCGACGGGCCACCTGGCGCGGCTCGAGGCCGGCGGGCTCGTCGCCAGCGCCCGCGACGGCCGGGCGCGGCAGCGTCCGGCTCGCGGGCCCGGAGGTCGCCCGCGCGCTCGAGGCGCTGGCCGCGATCGCCCCGCCGGCGCGCCCGCGCGGGCTGAAGGCGTGGCAGCACGGCGAGGCGCTGCGCGGCGCGCGCTCCTGCTACGACCACCTCGCCGGCGTGGCCGGCGTCGCGCTCGCCGACGCGCTCGTCGCGCGCGGCGTGCTGGAGCCGGGCGAGGGCGCGTTCGCGATCACGGCGCGCGGGGAGGCGGAGCTGGCCGCGTTCGGGCTCGACGTCGCCGGCGCCTCCGCGGCGCCCGGCGCGACCACGACGCGCGCATGCCTGGACTGGTCCGAGCGCCGGCCGCACGTCGCCGGCGCGCTCGGCGCGGCGCTGCTCGACGAGCTGCTGCGGCGGCGCTGGCTGCGCCGGCGGCCCGACGGCCGGGCGCTCACGCTGACCCCCGCGGGCGGCGCCGGGCTGGCCGCCGCGTTCGGCGTCGAGCGGCGCGGCTTCTGACGCCGCGCACGCCGTACGCTTGCGCGCGTGCTCGACGAGGAGATCCGGCCGATGGTCGACCTGATGAACGCGGCCCCGGGGCCGCCGGCGCATCTCGTCCCGATCGCGCAGGCGCGCGCGGCGCACGTCCGCGAGACCGAGGTGCTGAGCGGGCCGGGCGAGCCGGTGGCCGAGGTCCGCGACCTCGAGCTGCCCGGGCCCGGCGGCGCGATCCCGGTGCGCGCGTTCCGGCCCGCCGGCGAGCCGCCGCTCGGCCTCGTCGTCTACCTCCACGGCGGCGGCTGGGCGATCGGGGACCTCGACGGCTTCGACCCGCTCTGCCGGGCGCTCGCGAACGCCTCGGGGGCGGTCGTGGCGAGCGTCGACTACCGGCTCGCGCCCGAGCACCGCTTCCCGGCCGCGGCCGACGACGCGCTGGCCGCGACGCGCTGGCTCGCCGCGCACGCGGAGGAGCTCGGCGCGGACCCGGGCCGGATCGCGATCGCCGGCGACTCGGCCGGCGGCAACCTCGCCACCGTCACCGCCCGGCGCCTGCGCGACGCCGGCGATCCGGTCGCGCTCCGGTTCCAGGCGCTGATCTACCCGGTCGCCGACAGCGCGCTGAACACGCCCTCCTACCGCGAGCTGGGCGAGGGCTTCGGGCTCTCGGCGCTGAGCATGAAGCGCTACTGGGACCTCTACCTCGACGGCGCCGACGGGCGCGACCCGGACGCCTCGCCGCTCCAGGCCGCGGACCTGCGCGGGATGCCGCCGGCGTTCGTCCTGACCGTGCAGGACGACGTCCTGCGCGACGAGGGCGAGGCGTACGCGCGCGCGCTCGAGGCCGCCGGCGTGCCGGTCGAGCTGCGCCGCTACGACGGCGTGATCCACGGCTTCTTCCGCTGGATGGCGAAGTCGCGGCAGTCGCGCGCCGCGGTGGCCGAGGTGGGGGCGGCGCTGCGGGCGGGGCTCGCATGACGGTCCGGGCGGTCGCCGCGCCGCAGCGGGCGGACCTCGACGCGGCCGCCGCGGTCGTCGCCGCGCACCTGGCGCCGACGCCGCTGATCCCGTCCCCGGCGCTGGGCGACGGCGTCCACCTCAAGCTCGAGACGCTGCAGCCGACCGGCTCGTTCAAGGTCCGCGGCGGGCTCGCCGCGCTGTCCCGGGCCGGCGCGGGCGCGCCGGTCGTGACCGCCTCGGCCGGCAACGCGGGGCTCGGGATCGCCTGGGCCGCCTCCGTGCTCGGCGTGCGGGCGACGGTCGTCGTCGCCGAGACCGCCTCGCCGGCCAAGGTCGCCGCGCTGCGGGCGCTGCCCGTCGCGCTCGTGGAGCACGGGGCCGGCTACGACGAGGCCGAGCTGCACGCGCTCGCGCTCACCGGCGCGACCTACGTCTCCTCCTACAACGACACCGGCGTGATCGCCGGCCAGGCGACGCTCGGCCGCGAGCTCGACGCGCAGCTGCCCGGGCCGGTGGAGGTCGCCGCGCCGCTCGGCGGCGGCTCGCTGGCCTCCGGGCTCGGGCTCTGGGCCGCCGGCCGCGCGGACGGCCCGGGTGATCGGCGTCGAGGCGGCCCGCTCGCCCGCGTTCAGCACCGCGCTCGCCGCGGGGGAGATCACGCCGTTCGCGGTCGGCGACACGCTCGCGGACGGGCTCGCGGGCAACCTCGAGCCGGGGGCGGTGACCTTCGGGCTCGTGCGCGACCACGTCGCGCGCCGTCGCGCAGGCGACCGAGGACGAGATCGCGGAGGGGATCCGCTTCCTCGCCCGTGCGCACGGGATCGTGGCCGAGGGCGCGGGCGCCACCGCCGTCGCCGCGGTGCTCGCGGGGCGGGTCGCGCGCGGCGACGCGCCGCTCGTCGTGGTCGTCAGCGGGCGCAACATCGCGCTCGACCGCTTGGCAGCCGTCCTCGCGGGCGCATAGGCTGCCGCACCATGCCCTGCCTGATCGCGCTCTTCGCCCTGATCGGCCCCCGCGTCGCGCTGATCTTCACCGCGATCTTCTCGAACATGATCAGCCGCGCGATCGACGAGTGGTGGGTCGCGTTCCTGGGCTGGCTCCTCCTGCCGTGGACGACGCTGGCCTACGTGGTCTTCTACGACCTCGGCTCCGGCCGCCACGTGAGCGGCTTCGAGTGGTTCCTCGTCGGCCTGGCGTTCGTGGTCGACCTCTTCTCGTACGCCGGCGGGCGCTCCGCCCGCGGCGCGCGCACCTGACGGCTACGCGGCGACGGCCGCGGCGCCCGCGCGGACCGCGGCCGGCGGCGCCGGCAGCGCGAACTCCGGGGCGGCGATCCGCAGGTAGTGCCGGAACGACCACAGCCCGGGCACCGGCCGCGACCAGAAGCTCGTCATCCCCGCGAGCGCGCGCGGCGACAGCCGCGGGATCAGGTGCTGCACGTTGAGCATCGACTCGTACTTCCAGCGGTGCGCGGCGGAGAACGCGCCGTAGCGGTCGAGCGCCGCGGCCCGGTCGCGGCGGCCGTCGAGCACCGCGCACAGCTCGCGCCCGAGCGCGATCCCGAAGTAGAACGCCGTCCGGATCCCCTCCGCGGTCAGCGGCAGGCAGTGGCCGGCGGAGTCGCCGACGAAGAAGATCCCGTCCTCGGTCGCGGGCCGCAGCCGGTGCGGGATCCAGTTGCCCTGGTAGCCGTCGGGCGGGAGCCCGACCGCGTCCGCCAGCGCCACGGTGGGGTCCTTGACGTGGTCGCGCGGCTCGAACGAGCCGATCCCGACGCGGACCTCGTCGCGGGCCGGGAACGCCCAGCCGTAGCCCGCGCGGATCACGCGCTTGTCGATCCACAGCTCGAGGTCGTCGCCGGTCCCGGCCGGGTGGACCTCCAGCCCGCGCGAGAGCCGCGCGTCCGGCGGCTGCACCAGCGCCGACCCCAGGTTGCGCTTCCAGCCGAGCGCGTCGACCACCAGCGGGGCCGAGACGTCGCCGCGGTCGGTGTGCAATGTGACGTCGCCGGGAGCGGCGCCGGAGGCGCGCGGCGCCGATCCAGCGGGGCCCGGCACGGCGTCAGCCGCAGGCGCCGTGGACGGCGAAACCGTTTTCCCCTCGACCTTGGCGGTCTCGAACTCGGTGCCGGCGCCGCGCTGGGCCCACAGGAGGTCGCACAGCACCCGGTAGTCGAAGGTCGAGAACGACCAGCCGAGCGGCCAGCGCGCGTGCGCGCGGGGCGTGTGGACCACGAGCGAGCCGAAGGTCTGGAGGATCGCGTCGTCCAGCCCGAGGTTCACGAGCCACTCCGTCGGCGCCGCGCAGGCGGAGGTCTGGCGCTCGCCGATCTCGTAGCGGTCGAGCACGAGCACGCGGGCGCCGCTCCCGCGCAGCTCGCGGGCGAGGGTCAGGCCGGCGAACGAGGCGCCGCAGACGACGACGTCGTAGTCGCCGCGCGATCGGGGTGCGCTCGGCGCCGCGCTTGGTGGCTCGGACGGGCATCGGGAGCCGCAGGATCATAGGAAATGCCGCGCCGCGGCGCCCTTGGCGCGAGCGGCTAGACTTTCCCACTGACTATGGAAGCCACTATGACCCCGCCCACCACGGACACCGACGCCCACGTCGTCGAGGGTTCGGACGGGATGCTGCTGGAGATCGACGGCAGGATCATCCCGAACTACGACGCGACGATCGTCCCCTTCGAGGAGGGAGACGTCGTCACGGGTGCAGTGGTGCGCATCGACAAGGACGAGGTCCTCGTCGACATCGGTTACAAGAGCGAGGGGGTCATCCCCTCCAACGAACTCTCGATCCGCAAGTCGGTCAACCCGAACGAAGAGGTCGAGATCGGCGAGGAGGTCGACGCCCTCGTCCTCACCAAGGAGGACCAGGACGGCCGCCTGATCCTCTCCAAGAAGCGTGCCCGCTTCGAGCGCGCCTGGCGGCGCATCGAGGCGGCGGCCGAGTCGGGCGAGCCCGTCCACGGCTCGGTCATCGAGGTCGTCAAGGGCGGCCTGATCGTCGACCTCGGCGTGCGCGGGTTCCTGCCCGCCTCGCTCGTCGACATCCGGCGCGTCCCGAACCTCGACGAGTACCTCGGCCAGACGATCGAGTCGAAGGTCATCGAGCTCAACCGCCCGCGCAACAACGTGGTCCTGAGCCGCCGCGCGGTGCTGGAGGAGGAGCGCAAGGAGCAGCGCCAGGCGATCCTGGAGCGGCTGCAGCCCGGCCTCATCATCGAGGGCCAGATCTCGAACATCGTCGAGTTCGGCGCCTTCGTCGACCTCGACGGCATCGACGGCCTGATCCACATCTCCGAGCTCTCGTGGTCGCACGTCAACCACCCGAGCGAGATCCTGAACATCGGCGACACCGTGCAGGTCAAGGTGCTCGACATCGACCGCGACCGCCAGCGCATCTCCCTGGGCCTCAAGCAGACCCAGGAGGATCCGTGGCAGCGCGTGGTCGACACGTACTCCGTCGGCGACGAGCTCGAGGGCAAGGTCACCAAGGTGGTCGCCTTCGGCGCGTTCGTCGAGATCCTGGAGGGCGTCGAGGGCCTGGTGCACATCTCCGAGCTCGCCCAGCAGCACGTGGAGAACCCGCGCGAGATCGTCCAGCCGGGTGACGACGTCAAGGTGAAGATCCTCGAGATCGACTCCGAGCGCCGCCGCCTGTCGCTGTCGATCAAGCGCGTCGAGGACCAGATCCTCCCGCGCCGCACGCTGCCGCCCGCGGGCGACGGCGAGGACGCCGGCGCCGGCGACCTGGACAACGTGCCCGAGCTGGGCCTGTCGGAGGACGTGTTCGCGGCCGAGACGCCGGCGATGGTCGACGAGGAGCCCGCGATCATCGAGGACGCCGTCATCCTCGACGGCGCCGAGGACGTCCCGGTCGAATCGCCCGACGAGGACGAGGAGCAGGCGTAGCCGCACCGCCGTTCGTCGCCCTCACGGGCGGGATCGGCGCCGGCAAGTCCGAGGCGCTGGCGGCGCTCGCCCGGTTGGGCGCCGCCACGCTGTCGGCAGACGCCGTCGTCCACGAGCTGTACGCCGGGCCGGAGGTGCGCGACGCGGTCGTCGCGCGCTGGGGCCCGGACGTCGCGCCCGGCGGGGTCGTCGACCGCGCCGCGGTCGCGCGCCACGCGTTCGCGTCGCCGGACGAGCGCGCCTGGCTCGAGGGCCTGCTGTGGCCGCTGGTCGGCGCCCGCGTCGCGGCCTGGCGGGCGGAGGAGTCCGCGCGCGACGCCCGCTCCGCGCGCGCTCGTGGTCGAGACCCCGCTGCTGTTCGAGGCGGGGCTGGAGCGGGCCTACGACGCTACGCTGGTGGTCGTCGCGGACGAGTCCGTCCGCGCGGAACGCGCCGCGGCACGGGGGCACGCGGCGGTGGACGAGCGGACCGCACGCCAGCTCACGCAGGAGGAGAAGGCGGCGCGGGCCGACCATGTCGTCCGCAACGACCGGGATCTTGCCGCGTTGGAGCAGGAACTCGCCGCTGTCCTTGAGAAGCTGTCACCGGACCCACGATGAGCACCCGCAGCGCCACCCGCAGCACCCGTCCGCGCCCGGCGCCGCGCCGGAGGCCGTCGCGCGCGCGGATCGTCAAGCGCCGGATCGTCTTCCTGCTCGCGGCCGGCGCGGCGACGCTCGCGGCCGCGCTGACGCTCGCGCCGTGGGCCGACCACGCGGTGCAGGAGGCCGTCATCCTGCCGCTCCGGCACGACGACATCATCCGCCAGCAGGCGGCGGAGAAGGACCTCGACCCGGCGCTGATCGCGGGCGTCATCTTCACCGAGTCGCGCTTCCGGGTCGCGACGTCGCACGCCGGCGCGCACGGGCTGATGCAGATCATGCCCGACACCGCCGACTACATCGCGCGCACCTCGGGCGGGACCGCGTTCGAGCAGGGCGACCTCGACTCGCCGCAGGTCAACATCGCCTACGGCTCGTGGCTCCTGCGCTCGCTGCTCGACCACTACGACGGCGAGGTGACGCTCGCGCTGGCCGCCTACAACGCCGGCCAGGGGAACGTCGACAAGTGGATCGCCTCCGCGCGGGCGCGCGGCGAGGACTTCACCGCCGCCGACCACATCCCGTTCCCGGAGACGCGGGCGTACGTGCAGAAGGTGCTCGCGGCGCGCGACGACTACCGCCGCGAGTACGCCGACGAGCTCGGGCTGTAGCCCGCCGCCATGCGGCGCGGCGGCGGCGATCGCGGGCATCGTGCTCGCCGCCGCGGGCGCGGCCGCGGTGGTCGCGCTCTGGTGGACGAGCGCCGCCGGGACCGGCGCCGCGGCGGGCGCGCTCGCCGAGGTCGCGCGGCTGTGCGGGCTCCTGGGCGCGTACCTCGTCCTGGTCGAGCTGCTGCTGCTCGCCCGGCTCCCGCTGCTCGACCGGCTCTACGGCTTCGGCAACCTGACCGCCTGGCACCGCTGGAACGGCCGCGCCTGCGTCTCGCTGCTGGTCGCCCACGCGCTGCTGATCGTCGTCGCCTACGCGCGCGCCGACGACCGCTCGCTGCCCGCGGAGCTGCTGCGGATGATCGAGGAGTTCCCGGGCGTGATCACCGCGATCGCCGGCCTGGCGCTGCTGATCGCCGTCGTGGTGTCGTCGGCGGTGATCGTGCGCCGGCGGCTGCGCTACGAGACCTGGTACTTCGTCCACCTCTACGCGTACCTGGCCGTGGCGCTGGCCTTCAGCCACCAGCTGGCGACCGGCACCGCGTTCGTCGGGCGCCCGCTCGCGCGCACGTTCTGGACCGCGCTCTACGTCGCCACGCTCGCGGCGATCGTCGGCTTCCGGATCGTGCTGCCGGTCGTGCGCAGCCTGCGCCACCGGCTCCACGTGGCGCGCGTCGTCGAGGAGGCGCCCGGCTTCGCGTCGATCGAGATCGCGGGCACCGGCCTGGACCGGCTCGGCGCGCGGACGGGGCAGTTCTTCGGCTGGCGCTTCCTGACCCGCGACCGCTGGTGGGAGTCGCACCCGTTCTCGCTCTCCGCCGCGCCGGAGCCCGACCGGCTGCGGATCACCGTCAAGGGCGTCGGCGACTTCAGCGGCCGCCTGCGCTCGCTCACCCCGGGCACGCGCGTGATCGCCGAGGGCCCGTTCGGGGCGTTCACGACCGCCGCGCGGCGGCGCCCGCGCGTCGCGCTGATCGCGGGCGGCGTCGGGATCACCCCGATCCGCGCGCTGCTGGAGGACATGCCGGGCGAGCCGGGCGACATCGCGGTGGTCTACCGCGCCCGGCGGGCCGAGGACGTGATCCTGCGCGCCGAGCTCGACGCGCTGGCGGGGCGGCGCGGGGCGGAGGTCCACTACGTCGTCGGCGGCGACGACGCCCTGTCCGCCGAGCAGCTCCTCGCGCTGGTCCCCGACCTCGCCGACCGCGACGTCTACCTGTGCGGCTCGCCCGCGATGACGCGCGCGACGCGGGCCAGCCTGGCGCACTCCGGCGTCCCGCGGCGCCAGATCGTCACCGAGCGCTTCGCGTATTGAGTCTCAGGCCGCCGTCGGGCGCGGGCTCCACGGCGATCGGGTCGCCGAGCTCGCCGCGGAACGCGCCGGCGCGGTCGCGCACGTGCCAGCCCATGAACCACCACGCGCCGCGGTGCTCGACCACGCGCCCCGCGTACAGCGGATCCTCGGGATCGCCGGCGAGGAAGTCCTCGCGGTCGAGCCGGTACGGGCCGTCGCGGTCCGCCGCGGTCAGGTAGTGGGTGCCCCACTGCGGCCGTGCCCCCGGCCGCGCGAGCCGCGCCGCGGCGTGGTCCTCGGCGGTGACGCAGAAGAGGACGCGCCAGGCGCCGCCGAGGTGGACCCGCTGCGGGACCTCCAGATGGAGGAACGCGCCGGGCTCGGAGACCGGCGGCAGGACCTCCCACGTGCGCAGGTCGGCCGAGCGCGCGCGCCCGATCACGCCGCGGCCGTCCGCGGGGCCGGTGCGCGCCCGCGCGGTGAGCAGCAGCTCGAAGCCGCCGTCGCGCGCCTCGACCCAGGGGTCGCGCCAGGCCGGCGGCTCGTACCAGCGCGGATCGGCCTCGAGCACCATGCCGTGCCGCTCCCAGCGCAGGAGGTCGGCCGAGCTCGCGAGCCCGATCCGCTGCGCGGCCGCGCCCTCGGCGCGGGTGACGCCGGTGTAGAGCAGCATCCAGCGCCCGTCGTGCTCGACGATGCTCCCGGTCCACGTCGCGAGGTCGTCGAACGCGCCCGGCTCGCCCGGCCCGAGCGCGTCCGGCAGGATCCGCCAGTCGCGCAGGTCGCGCGACACCGCGTGCCCGATCGTCGCGTTGACGTGGCGCAGCTCGGGGTCGCCGAGCGCGCGCGGGGCCTGCAGGTAGAAGACGTGGACGTCGTCGCCGTCGCGCGCGAACCAGAAGTCCCACAGCCAGCGGTCGGGGAGCCGCAGCGTCACCCGCGGACCCGCTTGAGCACGCGGCCCTCCCACGGGCCGAGCGCCCGCCCGGGCGTCCCGATCAGCGCCTCGGCGCCGTCCCAGCCGTCGATCCCGGGATCGGCCGGCGCGCCCGAGCAGTTGCCCACCACCAGCAGCTCCACGTCCCCGAGCGTGCGCGTGAAGGCCCAGATCCGCTCGTCGTCGGGCAGCAGCAGCGCGAAGTCGCCGAGCGCGACGGCGGGCTCCTCGTGGCGCAGCGCGATCAGCCGCCGGTAGTGGTGGAAGACGGAGTCCGGGTCGGCGCGGGCGGCGGCCGCGTTGATCTCGGTGAAGTTCGGGTTGACGGGCAGCCACGGCTCGCCGGTGGTGAAGCCGGCGTGCGGGCCGTCGTCCCACTGCACCGGCGTGCGCGCGTTGTCGCGGCTGCGCGCGCGCAGCCGGTCGAGCAGCGCGTCGGGGTCGGCCCCGGCGCCGACCGCCTCGGCGTAGTGGTTGAGCGTCTCGATGTCGCGGAACTGCTCGAGCGAGGCCCACGGCGCGTTCGTCATCCCGAGCTCCTCGCCCTGGTAGACGTACGGCGTCCCGCGGTGCAGGTGCATGAGCGTGCCGAGCAGCTTCGCCGAGGCGACCCGGTGCTCGCCGTCGTCGCCGAACCGGGACACGACGCGCGGCTGGTCGTGGTTGTTCCAGTAGAGGCTGTTCCAGCCGGTCTCGGCCAGCCCCTCCTGCCAGCGCGCCATGACCGCCTTGAGCGCGGGCAGCGACACCGGCCGCGCGCGCCACTTCGAGC
Source organism: uncultured Solirubrobacteraceae bacterium (assembly GCA_963791405.1). Classification (GTDB taxonomy): domain Bacteria; phylum Actinomycetota; class Thermoleophilia; order Solirubrobacterales; family Solirubrobacteraceae; genus DASQMT01. Next base: position 147,520 of record CAWBSJ010000022.1, read on the forward strand.
CGTCCTGGTCGACCTGCACGTGCTCGAACTGGAAGACCATGTCGAGCTCGCGCCGGGCGGGGTCGGTGAACAGGCGCGCGTCCTCGAGCGTCGCGGTCGGCGTCTCGCCGACGGTCAGCAGCTCGGCGTCGCGGCCGGCGAACACCTCGCGGTGCATCTCGGCCAGGAACTCGTGGATCCGCGGGCCGCAGCCGTAGTACGGCGTGCCGTCGCCGAACCGCGCGCCGGCCGGGACCGGGCCGTCGGGGAGTCCCGGCGCCTTGGAGATCAGGTCGATCACGTCCATCCGGAAGCCGTCGACGCCGCGGTCGAGCCACCAGTTCATGAGCTCGTAGACGGCGGCGCGGACCTCGGGGTTCTCCCAGTTGAGGTCGGGCTGCTTGCGCGAGAACAGGTGCAGGTAGTGCTCGCCGGTGGCCGGGTCGAGCTCCCACGCGGAGCCGGAGAAGAACGACGCCCAGTTGTTCGGCCGCTCGCGCCACCAGTACCAGTCGCGCTTCGGGCTGTCGCGGCTCGCGCGCGACTCCGCGAACCACGGATGCTCGTCGGAGGTGTGGTTGACGACGAGGTCCAGGATCAGCTTCATCCCGCGCTCGTGCAGCGCCGCGAGCAGGGCGTCGAGGTCCGCGAGCGTCCCGAACACCGGGTCGACGTCGCGGTAGTCGGAGATGTCGTAGCCGGCGTCGTCCTGCGGCGACGGGTAGATGGGGGAGAGCCAGACCACGTCGACGCCCAGCGCGTCGAGGTGGTCGAGGTGCGCGAGGATCCCGCGCAGGTCGCCGATCCCGTCGCCGTCCGCGTCCGCGAAGCTGCGCGGCCAGATCTGGTAGACGACGGCGGTCTGCCACCACTGGGTCATGCGGCCTCCAGGCTCGCGGCGATCGAGGCGCCGGCGCAGTGGCGCGCGAAGCCCGGGGTCGAGAGCACGCGGCCGCCGGGCACGATCGTCATCGCGTCGTAGCCGTGCAGGCCGGCGGTCCACGCCGGGCCGTCCGCGCCCAGCGCGAACGCGGCGGTGGCGTAGGCGTCGGCGGTGCCGAGGTCCGGCCCGACCACGGTGACCGACGCCACGCCTGCCGGCGCCCGGCCGCTGCGCGGGTCGCGGATGTGGTCGCCGCGCTCGTAGGCGCCGGAGGTCGCCACGGCGGCGTCGCGCACGGTCAGCACCGCCGCCAGCCGGTCGCGCCGGGCGCGGGTGGCGGATCCCCACCCGCCACGGGCCCGCCGCGCGCGACGACGTCGCCGCCGGCGTCGAGCAGCAGGTCGCGCGCGCCGGCCGCCGCGAGGCGCGACGCCGCCCGCTCGACCGCCCAGCCCTTGACCAGGCCGCACGGGTCGAGCGTGCCGGAGTGGCGGGCGTCGAAGGCGCCGCCGGTCTCGGCGCGCAGCGCCTCGCAGCGGTCGAGCACCGCGCGCACGAGCGGGTGCGCGTCGCCGCGGCGCCAGCGCGCCGCGCCCGATCCGGCTGACCTCGCTGTCCGCGCGGAACGGCGAGAACGTCGCGTCGACCCAGCGCAGCCAGCCGAACATCCCGTCGAGCGCCGCCGCCGGCACTGCGTCGCGGACCAGCGCGCGGACCGGCATCCCCATCACGTGCTCGACGCGCTCAACCACGGCGCGCGTCCCTGATCGCGGCCCCGAGCGACTCGATCCAGCTCTCGCTCGTGTAGGTCGCGCCCGAGACCGTGTCGATCCGCGCGCTCCCGGCGCGCAGCGCCTCGGCGCGCAGGAGCGGCTCCGCGCGCGCGTTGATCGACTGCGTGTGGGCGTCGGCGCCGCTCAGCGACAGCGTGCGGACGCCGGTCAGCCGCCCTCGGGTCAGCTCGGCGCGCACCTGGATCGAGGAGAACGGCGTGGTCAGCAGCGGCCCGGTCCCGACCTTCACGCCCGGCCGCGGGGCCGGGCGCCTTGGCGGCGCGCGCGGGCGGCGGCGGGTCGGGCGGGGGATGGGTCTGGAAGCGCGCGAGCAGCACGACCGCGACGGCGGTCACGACCAGCGCGACGAGGGCACGTCTCATGACGCCGCGCCGGGCCCGCTCACGCGGGCCCGGTCGCCGGCAGCGTCGTCTCCGTCATCCCTCCTGGGTGACGAGGCTCTTGCCCCCGTTGGGGTCGAAGAGCTGGAGGTACTGCGTGTCGAGCACCAGGTTGGCCTCGCCGCCCGGGCGGGCGTTGCTCGCGGCGTCGAGCCGGGCCACGACCTGCTGGACGTCGCCGCCGCCGTGGGTGGGGAGGTCGCTCAGCCCCGCGTCCTCCGCGAGCTCGTTGAGCTCGGACGACTGCACCGCGCCGTGCTCGATGTCGAAGTAGGCGTAGAGCTCGGAGCCCATCGACTCGACCACCGAGACCGGGGCGGTGAACTTCAGCCCCTCCTTGTCGGGCTCGACGTCGGCGTCCTCGAAGTGCTCCGGCCGCACGCCCGCGATCACGTCGCGGGTCTTGCCGTTGCCACCTTCGAGCACGCTGCGCATCGCGTCCGGGATCGGCGCGTCCCCGAACGGCAGCTTGATCCTGCCGTCCTCCAGCTTCGCCGGCAGGAAGTTCATCGACGGGGAGCCGATGAAGCCCGCCACGAACAGGTTCTGCGGCTTCTCGTAGAGGTTCTTCGGGCTGTCGACCTGCTGGATGACCCCGCCGCGCATCACGGCCACGCGGTCGCCGAGCGTCATCGCCTCGACCTGGTCGTGGGTCACGTAGACGGTGGTCGTGCCGACCCGCTGCTGGATCCGCGACACCTCGGTGCGCATCTGCACGCGCAGCTTGGCGTCGAGGTTCGACAGCGGCTCGTCCATGAGGAACACCTTCGGGGAGCGCACGATCGCGCGCCCCATCGCGACGCGCTGGCGCTGGCCACCGGAGAGGTTGGCCGGCTTGCGCTCGAGGTGCTGCTCGAGGTCGAGGATCCGCGCCGCCTCGTCGACGCGCTCGCGGATCACCGACTCGTCCTCCTTCGCGAGCTTCAGGGCGAAGCCCATGTTCTCGCGCACCGTCATGTGCGGGTACAGCGCGTAGTTCTGGAAGACCATCGCGATGTCCCGGTCGCGCGGCGCCAGGTCGTTGACCCGCTCGCCGTCGATCAGCAGGTCGCCGTCGGAGATCTCCTCCAGCCCGGCGATCATCCGCAGCGCGGTCGACTTGCCGCAGCCCGAGGGGCCGACGAGGATCATGAACTCCCCGTCGCCGATCTCGAGGTCGACCTGCTTGACGGCCTCCGTGCCGTCCGGATAGCGCTTGGTCACCTTCTCCAGCTTGATGTCTGCCATTCAGCTCACCCCTTGACTGCGCCGGCGGTGAGTCCGGCGACGATCCGCTTCTGGAACAGGAGGACCATCACGATCAGTGGTATCGAGATGGTCACGGATGCCGCGGAGATGGTGCCCAGCGGCTGCTCGAACTGCGTGGAGCCGGTGAAGAACGCGATCGCGGCCGGCACGGTGCGGGCCGCCGGCGACGAGGTCAGCGTGATCGCCAGCAGGAACTCGTTCCACGCCGCGATGAACGTCAGGATCCCGGCGGTGGCCAGGCCGGGCGCCGCGAGCGGCACGACGACCTTGTAGAACGCCTGGAAGTTCGTCGCCCCGTCCACCAGCGCGGCCTCCTCGAGGTCCCGGGGGATCTCGCGGAAGAACGACGTGAGGATGTAGATCGCGAGCGGGAGCGCGAACGTCAGGTACGGGATCACCAGGCCCGGGATCGTGTTGTACAGGCCGATGTCGCGCCACAGCTTGAAGATCGGCGCGGCGATGGTGATCTGCGGGAACGTCGTGATCGTCAGGACGATCGCGAGGATCGCGAACTTGAACCGGATCCTCAGGCGCGCCAGCGCGTAGGCGCAGAACGAGCCGACGATCAGCGCGAGCGCCGTCGTCACGAGGGCCACGATGGCGCTGTTCTTGAGCGCCGTCGTGAAGTTCGAGTCCTGGAAGATCGACTGGAAGTTGTCCAGCGTCGGGTGGGGCGGGAACAGCGACGAGGTCGAGAGGTCCGGCCCCGTCTTGAGCGACGTGTTGATCAGCCAGTAGAACGGAAACAGGCAGAACACCACGATCGCGACGACGCAGACCCACATCCACCATGGCGTCTTCTGCTGCTCGCCGGTCTTGAGCTTCTTGGTCTTGGCGCGCGGACGGACGTCCGCCGCGGGAACGCTTGCGGCTTCCATGATCACTCCTCCGCCAGGCCGCGCAGGTTGCCGCCCACGAACCGGATGTACACGAACGAGACGAGCATGACCACGACGAAGGTCAGGATCGCCAGCGCCGAGCCCTCGCCGTAGAGCCGGTTGGCGCTGAACTCCTGCTGCGCGATGAGCGACAGCGTGGTGGTGCCCTGCGCGCCCTTCGTCAGGACGTACGGCAGGTCGAAGATGCGCAGCGCGTCCAGCGTCCGGAAGATCAGCGCGACGAGGATCGCCGGCTTCAGCAGCGGCAGCGTGATCTTGGTGAAGCGCTGCCACGCCGTCGCGCCGTCGACCTTCGCCGCCTCGTAGATCTCACCCGGGATCGTCTGCAATCCGGCGAGCACGAGCAGCGCCATGAACGGCGCCGTCTTCCAGACATCGGCGAATATCATCACCCCCAGCGCCTCTGGCTGTGACCCGAGCCAGACGGTGTCGTCGGGGAGCCCTATCGCCCCGAGCAGGCTGTTCACGAAGCCCAGCTCCGGCTCGAAGATGGTCTGCCAGGTGATCGCGGTGACGACCGTCAGGATCGCCCACGGCACGAGCACGACGGTGCGGAGGATGCCCTGGCCCTTGAAGGCCGCGTGCATCGCCATCGCCATCGCGACGCCGAGGATCAGCTCGAAGAAGACCGAGACGATCGTGAAGATGAACGTCGTGCGGAAGGCGGCCCAGAACTCCGAGCTGCCGTCGCCCCAGAGGGCCCGCGTGTAGTTGCCGAACGGTGCGTTCGGCTCCGCCCATCGGGTGAGCCCCGCCTCCAGCAGCGAGTACTGGTGCAGCGAGACCCAGATCCCGTACAGGATCGGATAGAGCGCCACCAGCGCGATGAGCACGAGTGACGGCGACACCATGAACCACGCGAGGCGGCGCTCCGGGATGCCCCGGGAGCGCCGCTTCTGCGTAGCACCGGCCGCTGTGGTTGCGGGGGTGGACATCGTCGCCTAGAACGTGGCCAGCGCCTGGTTGATCTGGTCGTCGGCCTTCTTGATCGCGTCCTCGGCGCTCATGCTGCCGGCGAGCGCGGCGTTGACGTTGGTGTAGATCGCCTCGGAGATCTGCGGGTACACCGGCGAGACCGGGCGGGCCTTGGCCTGCTCGATCGCCTGCTTGAGCTCCGGTGCGAACGGGAGCGCCTTCTGCACGCTCGGGTCGTCGTACGGGGCCGACGTCGCCGGCGGCAGCGAGAAGTCCGCCGCGAGCTCGATCTGATGCTCCGGGCTGAGCGAGTAGTCGACCAGCGCGAGCGCGGCACCCGGGTTCTTCGAGTACACCGAGATCACGTCGTTGTGGCCGCCGAGGATGCCGGCCTTGCCGCCGCCCTCGAACGCCGGGAACGGCGCGACCGTCGAACTTCGGCGCCTTCTCCTTCTTGCCGACGGAGTACGCGTACGGCCAGTTGCGCATGAAGGCGGCACGGTTGGCCTGGAAGGCGCGCCGCGACTCCTCCTCCATGTACGTGACGACGGCCTTCGGGGCGTCGCCGTTCTTGATGCCGTCCATCATGAACTGGAGCGCCTTGACGTTCTCGGGCGAGTTGAAGGTCGACTTCTTGCCGTCCTCGGAGATGACCGATCCGCCCGCGGCGAACGCGATCTCGAGGAAGTCGCAGGTCAGGCCCTCGTAGGCCGCGCCCTGGTAGACGATGCCGCCCTTCTGGCCCGGCCTCGGCGTAGACGTCCTGCCAGGTCTGCGGGACCTCCTCGACCTTGTCGGTGTGGTAGTAGATGAACGCCGCGTCGGACGTGTTCGGGACGGCCCAGACCTTGTCGTTGTACGTCGCGGTCTCGAGCGTCGCGGGGATGAAGTCGCCCTTCTTCTCCTCGATGTACGGCGTCATGTCGTAGATCCAGCCCTGCGAGGCGAACTCCGCGGTCCAGATCACGTCGGACGAGAAGACGTCGCACTCGCCCGACTTCGCCTCCTGGCGCTGGACGAACTGCGCGCGCTGCTGACCGGCGTCGGCCGGGAACTCGACGAGCTTCGCCGTGATGCCCTGGGACTGGAACTTCTCGTTGAAGCCCTTGATCAGCGCCTTGGCGTTGCCGGCGGTGTCCTTGCCCTGGCAGTAGGTGATCTCGCCCTTCGCGCCGTCCATCGACGCGGGGTCGATGACCTTCGCGTTGGCGGACTCGCCGCCGCCGCTGTCGCTGCTGCTGGTCCCTCCGCCGCCGCCGCTGTCGCTGTCGTCGCCACAGGCGCCGACCAGGCCGCCCATGAGTACGACGCAGCCGAGCAGCGTGGCTGCCTTGCCTCTCCCTCTCACTGCATCCCTCCTCCATCGATGGTCGGCAGACCGTTGTTGGTCGGCCCTGTACCCCTCTTCCCGCCGCCTGAAGCAAGGCGGGCCGTCGTGTGGCGCTCCACCACCTTCAGCGGTAAGCGCCGGCTCTCGGCGGCTTCGCCGGAGAGCGCGCGCAGCAGCTGGTCGGCGCCGACGGCGCCGCTCTCCTCCAGCGACTGCGTGATCGTGGTCAGCCCCGCGTAGGCGGCCGCCTCCACGTCGTCGAAGCCGATGACCGAGAGCTCGCCCGGCACGGGGACGCCGGCCGCGCGCGCGGCCTCGAGCACCCCGATCGCCTGGACGTCGGAGCTCGCGAAGATCGCGGTCGGCCGGTCCTCGAGCGCGAGCAGGGCGGCGCCGGAGTCCCGGCCGGCCGTCGCGCCCGTGCGGGCCGCGCCTGATCCACTCGGGGCGCAACGGCGACCCCGGCGGCGGCCAGCGCCGCCTCGAAGCCCGCGCGCCGGCGCGCGCTGGAGGCGAACCCGAACGGGTTCTCCTCCTCGTCGCCGACGAAGCCGATCCGCCGGTGGCCCAGCCCGATCAGGTACGAGCCGGCCATCCGGCCGCCCTCGACGTCGTCGACGCTGATCGCCGGCAGCTCCTCGTGCTCCTGGTCGACCAGCACGATCGGCGTGCCCGCCGACGCGAACCGCTTGGTCTCGCGCGCGGTCGGGGCGAGCGAGATCGAGAGCACGCCGTCGACGCGGCCGCGCATCGCCAGCGAGCGGAAGGTGTCGCGCGTCTGGTCCGCGCGCTCGACGTCGAACAGCACGAGCTGGTAGCCCGACCCCGCGAGCCGGGGGGAGATGCCGCGCAGGCGCTCGATCACCGAGGGCTGGGTGAAGAACGGGGCGACGACGCCGACCGCGTGCGTGCGGCCGGTCGAGAGGGCGCGGGCGACGGCGCTCGGCTGGTAGTCGAGCGCGGCGATGGCCTCGAGCACGCGCCGGCGCGTGTCCTCGCTCACCGACGGCGAGCCGTTCAGCACGCGCGACACGGTGCCGACACCCACGCCGGCTTCTGCCGCCACCCTGGCGATCGTCAGCCCCCTCACATCCGCCTCTCCCGATCGGTTCCACGTGGAACCGGTTCCAATCGTGCCACTTGTGTCAAGCGGATGCGCGTATCCTGCCGCGCCATGGCCGACGAGACGTGGTGGCGCGAGGGCGTGCTGTACCAGATCTACCCGCGCTCGTTCGCGGACTCCGACGGCGACGGGATCGGGGACCTGCGCGGGATCGCTGGCGCGTCTCGACCACCTCGAGTGGCTCGGGGTCGACGGGATCTGGCTCAACCCGACGATGCCGTCGCCGAACGACGACTGGGGCTACGACGTCGCCGACTACACGGCGGTGCACCCGGACCTCGGCACGCTGGAGGACCTCGACGCGCTCGTCGCCGCGGCGGGCGCGCGCGGGATCCGCGTGCTGCTCGACCTGGTCCCCAACCACACGTCGGACCGCCACGGCTGGTTCGTCGACGCGCTCGGCGGCCGCGACGCGCCGCACCGCGACTTCTACGTCTGGGCCGACCCGGCGCCCGGCGGCGGCCCGCCGAACAACTGGCGCTCGAACTTCGGCGGCGCGCGCGTGGACGCTCGACGAGCCGAGCGGCCAGTACTACCTGCACAACTTCCTCCCGAGCCAGCCGGACCTCAACTGGTGGAGCGACGAGGTCCGCGACGCCTTCGACGGGATCCTGCGCTTCTGGTACGACCGCGGGATCGCGGGCTTCCGGATCGACGTCTGCCACGCGATCGTCAAGGACCGCGAGCTGCGCGACGACCCGGCGGTGACGCCCGACGACCACCCCGAGGTGCAGCGGCGCCCGGTGCGCCAGGTCTTCTCGATGAACCGCCCGGAGGTCCACGACGTCCTGCGCCGCTGGCGCGCGCTGTCGGGCGCCGAGGACCCCGATCGCGTGCTCGTCGGCGAGACCTACGTGCTCGACCTCGACCAGCTGATGCCGTTCTACGGCAACGGGAGCGACGAGCTGAACCTCGCCTTCAACTTCCTCTTCGTCCACGCGCCGCTCGACGCCGGGCGGCTGCGGACGATCGTCGAGGGCGTCGAGGCGCAGCTGCCGGAGGGCGCCTGGCCGGTGTGGGCGGGCTCGAACCACGACGCGCGGCGGCTCGCGACGCGCTGGGCCGGCGACGACCCGGCGCGCGCCCGTGCCGCGCTGCTGATGCTGCTGACCCTGCGCGGGACGCCGTTCCTCTACTACGGCGACGAGCTCGGGCTGCCCGACGTGCCGTCCGATCCGCTCGCGGCCAAGGACCCGGTCGCGCGGCGCACCGGCGACCCGGCGGACAACCGCGACGTCTGCCGCACGCCGATGCCGTGGAGCGACGAGCCCGGCGGCGGCTTCACCGCGCCGGGCGCGACGCCGTGGCTGGCGTTCGGGGACCTCGCCGCGCACAACGTGGCGGACCAGCGCGCCGATCGCGGCGTCGACGCTGCACCTGGTGCGCGACCTGATCGCGCTGCGCCGGGCGACGCCGGACCTCACCGCGGGCGCGTACGCGACGCTGCCCGCGCCCGCGGGCGCGTGGGCGTGGGCGCGCGGCGACGGGCACGCCGTCGCGGTCAACCTGTCGGACGCGCCGGTCGTGGTCGACGGCGTCGCCGGGAGGATCGCGATCGCGACCGACCGCGCGCGCGACGGCGAGCCGGTCGACGGGCTCGCCCTCGGTCCCTGGGCGGCCGCGGTCGTCGCCCGCTGATGGCGCGTCGCGGCGCTCGACCCGCTGCTGTCGGAGGACGGCTGGGCGTACGCCTCGCTGCCGCCGCAGGAGCCGGGCGACCCGGGCCGGTTCCACGCGCTGTTCGGCCGCGACTCGCTGATCACCGCGCTGCAGGTGCTGCCGGAGGCGCCCGCCGTGGCGGCGGCGACGCTGCGCGCGCTCGCGGCGCTCCAGGGCCGCGCCGACGATCCGGAGACCGACGAGGAGCCCGGCAAGATCCTGCACGAGTACCGGCCCGTCGCCGAGCCCCGGTTCGCCGCGGCCGGCTGGCCGGTGCGCGACGGCGAGCTGCGCTACTACGGCAGCGCGGACAGCACGAGCTGGTTCCTCGTCGTGCTCGCCGCGCTGGAGGACGACGCGCTCGCCGCCGAGCTCGCGGACGCCCGGCGGGCCGCCGGCGGCGTGGCTGGCGCGGACGCTCGACGCCGGCGGCGGGCTCGTGCGCTACGGGCCGCGGCGCGCGCGCGGCGGGCTCGCCCACCAGGGCTGGCGCGACAGCATGACGCCGGTCGGCGGCCACCCGCACGGCGGCGGGATCCTCCGCCCCGACGGCAGCGAGCCGGCGCCGCCGCTCGCCGACGCCGACTGCCAGGCGGCCGCCCACGCCGCGCTGCGGGCGCTCGCGCGGCTCGACCCGGCCGGCGGACTGGGCGGCGCGCGCGGCGGCGCTGCGCGCGCGGGTCGGCGCCGCGTTCGCGCCCGGCGCCGACTGGGCGCTGGCGATCGAGGCCGACGGCACGCCGGTCCCCGGCGCCGGGTCGCAGCTCGGCTGGCTGCTGTGGGCCGGCGCGCTCGAGGCGGAGCTCGCCGGCGCCGCCGCGGACCGGCTCGCGGCGCCGGACGTGCTCACCGCGCTACGGGCTGCGCACGCTCGCGGCGGGCCATCCCGCCTTCCGGCCCGCGCGACTACCACCGCGGCGGCGTCTGGCCGTTCGACTCGTGGCTCGGCTGGGGCGGGCTGCGCGCCCAGGGCCGGGTCGCCGAGGCCGAGCGGGTGCGGACCGGCGTGCTCGACGCGCTCGACCGGCTCGGCCGGGCGCCGGAGCTGTACGCGGTGTCGGAGGCCGGGGCGCTCGAGCCGGTCCCGGTCGCCAACCGCGTCCAGGCCTGGACCGTCGGCGCGCGCTGGGCGCTGGAGCACGGCTGGGACGGCCGCGCGTACCCGACGCGCGCGCGGATCCGACCCACCGCGCGCGGTCGGGATTCTGTGTTAGGTTAGGGGCGCCTAAGGTGGCCGGAGCGGCCCACCCGTAGCGTCCCGAGACTTTCTGGAGGAACACCCCCGTGCAAGGAATGCGGAGGCGGCTCTGCGCCGCTCTGGTCGCGACCGGATGCGCCGCCGGCGTGGTCGCCTGTGGAGGAGATGACGACGCCGAGCCCGCCGCGAGCGCCACGCCCGCGGCCGAGCAGGCCGACCTGCAGCCGGTCAAGGACTTCCTGCTCGAGCACACGGCCTCGCTCACCGAGGACGCCACCGAGCTGCGCGAGGGCGCCGAGCAGTACTACGAGATGGCGAAGGCCGCCGACTTCGACTACGCCGCGCTGCTGAAGGACAAGCGCGCCGACGTGCAGGCGTTCGTCAAGCAGGCGCAGGAGCAGTTCGCCGCCGCGAACCCCGCCTACGAGGAGATGGAGGGCGTCGTCGCCGGCGTCCCGTCGCTCGCCGACTACGACGTGATCATCGACGCGGGCGCCGACAAGAGCGACCCGGAGAACGCCGCGCCGATCAAGTTCGAGACGCCCGCGGGCAAGACGTTCGACCGCCCGGGCAACTTCAACTACCTGATCGAGACCTCCGCCTACGGCACCGAGCCGAAGTTCGCCGCCAAGGGCGTCGAGCCGGACCTCGACGGCGACGGCAAGGTCAGCTTCGGCGAGGCGGTACCGGACGCCGACTTCTACGTCACGGCCGCGCGCGAGTTCGAGAAGACCGCGCAAGGAGCTCGACGCCGCCGCGAACAGGCGGGCGAGCCGGCGCTTGGCGCGGACGCGTACGCCTGCGGCTCGACGAGGGCGACCGGCGGCTCGAGCGGCGCTCCGCGCTCGTCGAGCACGCCCTCGTCGGAGTCCTTCCAGCCCTGGTTGCGCAGGCCGCTCCGCCGCACGGCGGCGGTATTCGAGCAGCCCGTCCCCGTCGCGGTCGCCCGGGCCGTCGATCCAGCCGAGCATCGCCTCGACGGGTCCGCGCAGCTCGCGGAAGAGCGCGAGGTCGCCGGTCCAGTCGGCGTGGTCGGACAGCAGGCACAGGAAGAGCGGCGTCGCGTCGACGGTGCCGTAGTAGCGGGCGAGCGGGGAGAGGCCGAGGCGGGCGACCTCGCCGCGCGCGCAGCTCGTGCACGACCTTGCCCGGCTCTTCGTCGTGTGCCGGGTCGTCGCGCGTGCCGATGAGGCCCGGCGAGCACGCGGAGGGTCTGCTCCGCCGTCGGCGGGTCGAACGCGAGCAGCTGGGTCGCGGTGATCAGGGAGTCGCGCCCGAACAGCGTCGCGTACCAGGGCACGCCCGGCCGCGTAATAGCCGTCGTCGCCGCAGTCGCGAATGCAGCATGCGGATGTCGAGCAGCGACCGGCGCAGCACCCGGTTGAAGAGCTCGTCGTCCGTCCGCGACCACCGTGCGCCGCGCGAGCCACTCGTCGGCCCCCCGGCGGCCACCCGCCGCGGCCGGGCGCGCGCCGGAGCCCGGCGCGCCCGGCGGCTGCTCGCCCTCGTACAGCGCGTACGTCAGCGTGATCGTCTCGGCCGCCCCCGGGGCGAGGGAGAGCGCGAACCGCAAGGTGGCCGGCGACTCCCCGCGCTCGCAGGTCCGGTCGGCGGTGACCGTCGTGGCGCGGTGCAGCCCGTCGCGTCCGCGGGTCGCGAAGCGGACGCCGTTGTCGAGCGGCTCGGTCCGGACGTCCGGTGCCCCGCCCCGCCTCCACGATCCCCCGGATCGCGAGCATCGGCTCGAAGTCCGCCGCGAGCTGGAGATCCACGTCGAGGTAGAGCGGCTCCCGGTCGTAGGAGCGGACGTGCAGCGTCTCCTCGACCTCGGCGGCGCCGGAGATCCGGCGTTCGAGCCTGACCTGCAGGCTCTGCAACGGCAGGATCCGGCCGCCCGGAAGCGGCAGCGCGGGGTTCGTGAGCTCATGCACCGACTCCGTGCCCGAGGCCGCCGAGGCGACGAGCAGGCGTGGCTCAGCGCCGTTCACGGTCAGCTCGTGGCCCGCGACGAAGCGGCAATCGTCGGTGTAGATGCCGAGCGGATGCGGCTGGGTGACGGGCATGGACCCGTCGCGCGCCGACACGGCGAAGACGTTCTCCTCCTTGATGACGATCGTCTCGGCGAGGTTCACCAGCGCGCCCGGCGCCGGCTCGACGTCCGCGGGCGGGTGGCCGGCGCCGGCCGCCGTCGCGTGGGCTTCGAGATGCATGCAGCCTCGGTGCCCGATCTGACGCGCGCTATGCGACCGATTGGGGACGCGCATGCCGCGATGCGGTCGCGCTGGGTATCCCTCCGGCGACATGAGCACCCCCGCGTCAGGCCAGGACGACCGCCCACTCCGGATCGCGATGCTGGCGCCGCCGTGGATCCCCGTGCCCGCGCCCGCGTACGGGGGGATCGAGGAGGTCGTGCGGCTGCTCTGCGACGGCCTCACCGCACACGGCCACGACGTGACCCTGTTCGCGCCGCCGGGCTCCGCGTCGCCGGCGGAGGTGGTGATGGTGCTCGAGGCGTCGCACCCGGACGAGATCCAGGTGGCGCGGATCGAGGCCGATCACGTCGCCCGGGCGTTCGGGGCGATCGACATGGCGCGCGAGCGCGGCGAGCCGTACGACGTCGTGCACGACCACGTCGGCCATACGGCGCTCGCGATGGCCGACCGGCTCGCCACGCCCCTGGTCCACACGCTGCACGGTCCGTTCGACGAGGACGCGTGCCGGTTCTACGCCGAGCACGGCCACAAGGCGCGCATCGTGGCGATCTCGCGGGCGCAGCTCGACGACGCGCCGGACGCGATGGGCGGCGGCACCGTGGTGCACAACCCGATCGACGTGGCCGAGTGGCCGTACGAGGCCGAGAAGGACGACTTCCTGCTCTGGATCGGCCGCATGTCGCCCGACAAGGGGCCGCACCGCGCGATCGCCGCCGCGCGGGCGGCGGGCGCGCCGCTCGTCCTGGCCGGCCCCGTCCAGCCCGGACAGGAGGCGTTCTTCGCCGAGGAGGTCGAGCCGCACGTCGGCCGCGACGGGATCGAGTACGTCGGCGAAGCCGACGCCGAGCGCAAGCGCGAGCTGTACGGCAAGGCGCGCGCGCTGCTGATGCCGATCCGCTGGCCCGAGCCGTTCGGCCTCGTCATGGTCGAGGCGCTGGTGTGCGGGACGCCCGTGATCGCGTTCCCCGAGGGCTCGGCGCCCGAGGTCGTCCAGGACGGCGAGACCGGCTTCGTCGTCGCGGACGAGCAGGCGATGGCGGCGGCGGTCGGCCGGTTGGGCGAGATCGACCCGGCCGCATGCCGGCGCGCGTGTGAGGAGCGCTTCAGCGTCCCGGCGGTCGTACGCGGATACGAGCAGGTCTACCGCGTCGCCATGACCCACTCGCGCGGTCGGGATTCTTTGGTAGGTTAGGGACGCCTAAGGTGGCCGGTACGTCGGCCGCCCGTAGCGTCCCGAACCTTCTGGAGGAACACACCGTGCAGGGAATGCGGAGGCGGCTCTGCGCCGCTCTCGTCGCGACCGGATGCGCCACCGGCGTGGTCGCGTGTGGTGGAGACGACGACGACTCGAGCCGGCCGCCGGCGCGACCCCCGCCGCCGCGAAGGCGGATCTCCAGCCCGTGAAGGACTTCCTGCTGGAGCACACCGCGTCGCTCACCGAGGACGCGACGCAGCTCCGCGAGGGCGCCGAGGCGTATTACGCGATGGCCGAGGAGGCCGACTTCGACTACGCGCAGCTGCTGAAGGACAAGCGCGCCGACGTCAAGGCGTTCGTCGAGCAGGCGCAGGAGGACTTCACGGCGGCCAATCCGGCCTACGAGCAGATGGAGGGCGTCGTCGCCGGCGTCCCGTCGCTCGCCGACTACGACGTGATCATCGACGCGGGCGCCGACAAGAGCGACCCGGAGAACGCGGCGCCGATCACGCTGAAGACGCCGGCCGGCAAGACCTGGGACCGCCCGGGCAACTTCAACTACCTGATCGAGACCGCCGCCTTCGGCACCGAGCCGAAGTTCGCCGCCAAGGGCGTCGAGCCCGACCTCGACGGCGACGGCAAGGTCAGCTTCGGCGAGTCCGTCCCCGACGCCGACTTCTACGTCACCGCCGCGCGCGAGTTCGAGAAGACCGCCAAGGAGCTCGACGCCGCCGCGCAAGGAGTGGGCGCCGACCGAGCAGGACGCGTTCACCGCGCTCGTCGTGATGACGCCGACGATGTCGGAGTACTTCGACGCGTGGAAGAACTCGCGCTTCGTCGCCGGGGGCAAGGCCGACGAGAAGGCGTTCGTCGCCGCCTCGCGCCTGCAGGACATCGCCGACATCCTCGGCGGGCTCGAGACCGTCTACGCCGGCGGTCCAGCCGAGCATCGCCAGCGTCGACGACGCCCAGGCCACGCAGACCGAAGGCGGACCTGAGCGGCCTGCACCGACTTCGCCGCGCGCCTGCGCGACGAGGAGGCCGGCGGCAAGCAGTTCACCGCCGACGACGCCGAGACGCTCGGCACCGAGGCGCAGAGCCGCGCCGAGGCGATCGCCGGGCAGGTCTCCCAGGCGGCCGGCCAGCTGGACATCAAGCTGGAGTCCTAGCCGGCCCGTGCGCCGCCTCCGCCCGTCCACCGTCGCCGCGGGCCTGCTCGCGGCGGCGGCGCTCGTCCTCGCCGCCGCCGCTCCGGCCGCGGCGCAGGGCGACGCGCCGTGGCAGCGGGCGGACGCGATCCGCGGCGGGCTCGCCGCCGCGCTGACCGAGCTGATCCTCGACGACCGCGCGAAGGCGCGGTCCGAGGCGCGGCGGGCGGTCCGCGCGTACCGCGGCGACCTGCGGCGCGCGGATCCGCGCCGCGGCGCCGGAGGCGGACGCCGCCGTGCGCGCCGCGCTGCGGCGCGTCGCAGCGGGCGGCCGCGCGCGGCGACGCGCAAGCGCTCGCGGCCGCGCGCGGCGCGCTCCAGGGCGCGCTGTTCCGCGGCTCGATGGCGGTCACGCTCGACGCCGTGCGCGAGGGCGACGTCGACGACGGCGCGCGCCTGGCTGCTGCGTGCGCGAGTTCCGCACCGCGACGCGGCTCACGCGGCCCGGCAGCGACGCGACCGTCGCGCTGCGCGACCTGCAGGCCCGGCGGACCGACGCGGGCGCGGCGGCCGAGGCGGTCGCAGAAGGACCTGCTCGACGCCTACCAGGGCCGCCAGCGCGACCTGCTCGGCGACGCCGACGCGGCCGCGGAGCGCGGGCTGCGCGACGCGGCTGGCCGAGGCGACCGCGCAGGCCGCCGCCTACTGGCCGATCCTCGCGCCGCGCTACGTCCAGGACCGCGGCCGGGCCGCGGCGGACGCGCTCGGCGCGGACTTCGCCGCGCTCGCCGCCGCCGGCGCGGCGGGCGACGTCGCCGCCTACGCCGCCGCCCGCGAGCGGGTGACCGCCGGGCTCGCCGACTTCACCGCCGCGCCGCTCACCTCGGAGGAGTCCGCCCGCCGCGCCCAGCAGCTGCTGCGCTTCCTCGCGCTCGTCCCGGTCGAGTACGGCCGCGGGGTGAAGGACACGCGCGTCACGCTCGACTTCGAGATCCAGGAGGCGGCCGCGTTCCACACGGGCGCCGTCGCCGCGCTCGCCGACCTGCAGTCGCAGCTCGCCAAGCGCGACGCGGCGCGCGCGCAGGCGGATCGCGGACGGGCTCGCCGAGCTCGGCGGCATCGTCGGCGAGGCGACCGAGAAGACCGACGGCGTGCGCCCGTCGGAGGACGTCGACGCGCTCACGGAGCGGATCCAGGACGACCTCGCGGCGACGATGCCGAAGGAGTGGCAGGAGCCGAACGACGAGTCCGACTACGACCTGATCGCGCTGACGCTCGACCGGCTCGAGGCGGCCGTCGGCGCGCAGCAGTACCAGCAGGCCGAGCAGGCGCGGCTCGAGGCCTACGCGTTCTTCGAGTTCGGGCCCGAGCGGCGGCTGAAGTCGTTCGACCCCGGCCTGGCCACCGACGTCGAGGGCCTCATCTGGTTCGGCGCCGCCGGCCAGGACGGGCTGGCGAAGCTGATCGCCGACCGCGCGCCGCGGCGCGAGATCCACGAGACGCGGCTCGTGCTCGACGAGAAGCTCGCCGACGCCGCCGCCACGCTCGGCGACTCCGCCAACAAGGCGACCGTCGTCACCAACTCGGCGATCATCGTCTTCCGCGAGGGGCTCGAGGCGGTGCTCATCCTCGCCGCGATCACCGCGTCGTTCGTCGGCGTCCGCCGGCGGATGCGCCGGCCCGTGCTGATCGGCGCCGGGCTCGGCCTGCTCGTCTCGATGCTCACCTGGGTGCTGGCCCAGACGCTGCTCGGCGTCGCTCGAGCGCTACGGCGAGAAGCTCGAGGCGGTGGTCGGCCTGATCGCGATCGCCGTGCTGCTGCTGATCATGAACTGGTTCTTCCACCGCGTGTACTGGAGCGAGTGGATCGGGCGCTTCCACCGCAAGCGGCGCGAGCTGATGGCCGACGAGAAGGCCGGCTTCTTCTCCGCCCAGGTGCTCGGCCTCGCGATGCTCGGCCTGACCAGCGTCTACCGCGAGGGCTTCGAGACCGTGCTCTTCCTCCAGTCGCTCGAGCTGAGCGCGGGCACGGTGACCGTGCTCGAGGGCGCCGGGCTCGGGCTCGCGCTGACGCTCGTCGTCGCGGTCGCTCACGTTCGCGCTCCAGCGCAAGCTGCCCTACAAGAAGATGCTGATCGCGACCGGCATGCTGCTCGCGTTCGTGCTCGTGGTGATGGTCGGGCAGACCGCGCGGACGATGCAGGGCACGGGCTGGCTGCCGATCACGCCCGGCGCCGGTCGACCTGCCGTACTGGGCGGGGCTGTGGTTCGGCGTCTTCCCGACCTGGGAGACGCTGCTCGCGCAGGTCGCCGCGCTCGTGTTCGTGATCGGCTCCTACTTCCTGGCCCAGGAGGTCAAGGTCAAGCGGCCGCAGCGCAAGGTGCGCGGCGGCGCGCCGGGCGACGACGAGCCGGCCGAGCGAGCGCGAGCCCGCCGGCGTCGCTAGCTCGAGCGCGCGGACGATCAGCGCGGGCGGGGAGAGGCGCGCCGGCGCCGGGTCCTCGCCCTCGATCGCGCGCAGCAGCGCGGCCGCGGCGGCGGCGCCGAACTCCGCGTAGTCGACCCGCACCGAGGTCAGCGGCGGGACGTTGTGCGCGGCGAGCGGCGAGTCGTCGAAGCCGGTCACCGCGAGGTCGCGGCCCGCGGCGCCCGCCGCGCGCGAGCAGCGACAGGGCGAGGACGTCGCTCGTCGCGGCGACGGCGGTGACGCCGCCGGTCGCGCAGGGAGGCGTCGGCGGGCGGCCCGCCGCACACCACGGGCCCCGGCTCCAGGCCGGCCTCGAGCAGCGCCGCGCGCCAGTGCTCGAGCCGGACCTGACGTAGTCGAGCCCGGCCGGCGCCGCCGAGGAAGCCGATCCGCTCGTGCCCGCGCGCCGCGAGGTGCGCGGGCGGCGGCGGCCATCCCCTCGCCGTGCGCGGTCTCCAGCCACGGGAACGGGCACTCGGGCCCGGGATGGCCGGCGACGACCGCGGGCACGCCGGCCGCCTCGATCACCGCGAAGCGCGGGTCGTCGCGCGCCACGTCGGTCAGCACGAAGCCGTCGACGCGGCCGGCGGCGGCGAGCCGCGCGTACGCGCGCGGGTCCGGCTCCGGCGCGAGCTGCAGCAGCAGCGCGTGGTCCGTGCGGCGCGAGCGTCCGCTCCAGCCCGGCGACGAAGCGGGCGAAGAACGCGTCGGTCTCGAGCGCGTCCGGGTCGCGGGCCAGCACGAGCCCGACCGCGCGGGCGCGGGCGCCGGTCAGCGCCCGCGCGTGCGCGCTCGGCTCCCAGCCCAGGTCGTCCGCCGCGGCGAGGATCCGCGCGCGCGTCGTCCGCGCCGACGCCGGGGCGGTCGTTGACCGCGAACGACACCGCCGCGGTGGACACGCCCGCCTGCCGCGCGACGTCGGCGATGGTCGGGCGCGTCCGGCGCGGATCGGGGGATTGGGGACGCGCGATCCGGGTATTTTGACGCTGCTTAAGCGCTTTAGCAAACGGGAGGGGAGCGCATGCGCGGGATAGGTGCTGCTGTGGGAGCTCGGGCTGGCGCTGGCGGCGCTGGCCGCGGCGCCGGCGATGGCGGCCGGCGAGCTGTCGGTCGACCAGCGGCTGGACGACCGCCGCGAGGTGGCGGCGGGGACGCGGGCCCAGGTGCTCGGGTTCGAGGACGGGCGCTTCTACGCCCAGGGCTGGCACATCACGGGCGAGATGGGCGGCATCGTCACGCCGCCGCTCAAGCTGCTCGACTCGGTCTCCTTCGGGGTCGACGGGCAGTGGATCGGCAAGGCGACGCAGTTCACGAGCGGCGCGGGCTACGTCGCGCTACGACCTCCCGCGCACGGCGGGCATCGACGTGCAGCGCACCGACGTCGCGCCGGACGGCGTGCGCGGCGCGCTGCTCGGGCTCGAGCTGACGCAACCCGGGCAGCCGGACGCGCACGGTGCGCGTGCAGGTCGACGCGCACTCCGAGCTGATGGGGCAGTACCCGTGGGGCTTCGACGGCGTCGTCCCCAACGCGAGCGACAACGCGCCCGACACCGGCGCCTACGCGGGCGGCCGGCTGGTCTTCCGCGACACCGGGCAGCTTCCGGGCGAGGCCGCCCCGCACTCCTACACCGCGATGGTCGGCTCCGATCGCGACCCGGTCCGCGGCGCGGTCGGCCCCGGCCACTACGGGCCGAACGGCATGGGCCGCAAGTGCGCGCGACCGCGGACCCCGGCGCCGATGCCGAAGCGAGTGCGACGACGGCCCGTTCGGCAAGGGCACCGGCGGCCGGCTGCGCTACCGAGATCAAGCTGCGCCGCGGCGCGGCCGCGAGACGCTGTGGATCGGCGTCGCCGGCTCGGACGACTCGCCGGCCGACGCGCGCGCCGCGCTGCGACCGGCTGACGCGCGACCCGGCGCCGCGCGCTGCGCGAGAAGCAGCGCACGCGGCGCGCAGCTCGCGCGCTGGACGCAGCTCTGGCTGCCCGGCGACCCGGCGCTGCAGGACTCGATCGAGTGGGGCAAGCAGAACCTCGCCGACCTGACGCAGGAGGCGACGGACCTCGACCTGCGCTGGACGAACCAGGGCAAGGAGTGGACCCGAGTCGGCTCGCTCGCGCGGATGCGCTGGATCGGCGCCGGCTACCCGGACTACCCGTGGCTGTTCGGCGTCGACGGCGAGTACACGGCGCACGCCGCGGTCGCGCTCGGCCAGTTCGAGGCGATCGAGGACCACCTGCGCGCGCTGCGCGACATCTCCGACCAGCTCAGCGACCGCTCGGGCGTGGTCGTCCACGAGGTCGTGGCCGACGGCTCGATCTACTTCGGCAAGGACGGCCGCCGGACCGAACCCGGACGGCGCGATCGCAGTACGACTTCAACACGGACGAGATCCTCAAGTTCCCGGCCGCGGTCGCGCTGGTCTGGCGCTGGACCGGGGACGACCGGTTCCGCGACGAGATGCTCGACTTCATGGGCCGCGGCCTCGACTACGTGGCCGCGAAGCTCGACGACGACGGCGACGGCTGGCCGCAGGGCAACGGCAACGTCGAGCGGCCCGGGATGGGCCCGGAGAAGCTCGACAACGCCGTCTACTACATCCGCGCGCTCTACGACTACGCCGACATGGCGCGGTCCGCGGGCATGACGGCGAAGGCCGACGCCGCGCAGGCGAAGGCCGACGACCTGGCCGGCGCGCTTCGAGGACACCTGGTGGATGCAGGCCGAGGGCGCTACGGCGACTCGCTCACGCGGCGCGGGCAACGTGCCGACCAACCAGAAGCACTGGATCGGGGCGACGCCGATGGAGGCCGAGCTGGTCGTCGACGGCGAGACCGTCCCGGGCCTCGCGTCCGCCGAGCACGGCACGCGCCGCGCTCGCGACGCGCGAGAACAGCTGCTACAGCGGCGAGCGGCCCGGCAACCGCGGCCTGTTCCACACCGGCTGCGGCGGCGGCCCGGAGCGGGCGGGCGAGTTCAACATCTTCTCGATCGGCACGGCATCATGGCCGTCGGCGAGGGGAACTACGCGCGGCTCGGCGCCGAGCAGCAGCAGCGCTACACGGACGCGAACGCGGAGACGCAGCTCGCGCGAGCCGGCGACCGGCGGGACGCCGGACGAGCAGCCGGGCGCGATGCCGGAGATCTTCCCCTCCAACACGCCGGAGGGCGAGGTCGGCACCGCGCCGAACATCGACCGCTGCTGGACCTGCCGGTCGATGTTCATGCAGTCCTGGGGCCACTACGGCACGGCCTGGTCGGTCGTCCACCAGGGGCTCGGCGTGCGGCCGGACCTCGGCCACGGCCGGCTGGAGATCATGCCGCTGGTGCCGGGCGGCCAGCCGCTCGCGGGCGCGGACATCCGGCTCGGCGACGGGAGCGTCGACGTGCAGGCGTCGCACGCGGCGACCGCTACACGACGGTCGGCGGCACGGCGCGCGCGTCTCGACGCTGCTGCTCGGGCACACGCTGCCGCGCGGCGCCGACGGTGGCGGCGTGACGCTCGACGGCCGCCGGCGCGCACGTACGACGACGCGCGAGACGAGCCGCGGCATCGAGCTGCGGGTCGAGGCGGGCCCGCGCGGCCGCCACACGCTCGTCGTCACGCACCGGCGGGTAGGGCAGGGGAGCGCGGAGGCGGCGGCCGCGCGCGGGCGC
Organism: uncultured Solirubrobacteraceae bacterium; assembly: GCA_963791405.1. GTDB lineage: Bacteria > Actinomycetota > Thermoleophilia > Solirubrobacterales > Solirubrobacteraceae > DASQMT01. Next base: position 168,607 of record CAWBSJ010000022.1, read on the forward strand.
GCCGCCGCCGGCCCGGCTCGAGCGCGGTCGCCCTCGTCGAACTGCGCCTCCGGGTTGACGACCTCGCCCCGCCGCAGCCGCGAGTGCTTGCGCCCGTAGAAGAAGTAGATGACCAGCCCGAGCAGCAGCCAGATCACGAACCGCTCCCACGTCGTCGCGGGCAGGTCGATCATCAGGTACAGGCAGAGGATGCAGCCGATCGGCGCGCAGATCCAGACGACCGGGACGCGGAAGCCGCGCTCGAGGTCCGGCTTGCGTCCGCCGCAGCACCATCACCCCGATGTTCACGAGCAGGAACGCGAACAGCGTGCCGATGTTGACCAGCTTCGCGATCTCGGCGAGCGGCACGACCGCGGCGAGCAGCGCGATCAGCAGCGCGAAGCCGGCCGTCGTGTAGACCGGCGTGCGCGTCTTCGGGTGCACGTACGCGAGCCAGCGCGGGACGAGCCCGTCGCGCGACATCGCGAACATGATCCGCGTCTGGCCGTAGAGCACGGTGAGCACGACGGAGGTGATCGCGATCAGCGCCCCGATCGACAGCACGGTCGCGCCCCAGGTGAAGCCGGCGCCCTCGCTCAGCGCGTCGGCCAGCGGCGCCTCGGAGCCGTCGAGCTCCTTGTACGGGATCGCGCCGGTCGCGGCGAGCGCGACGAGGATGTAGAGCAGCGTCGCCACGGCCAGCGACCCGATGATCGCTATCGGCAGGTGCTTCTGCGGGTTCTTCGTCTCCTCCCCGGACGTGGAGATCGCGTCGAACCCGATGTAGGCGAAGAAGATCAGCGACGCCGCGCTCACGATCCCGTCCGTCCCGGACGGCGCGAACGGCTTGATGTTGTCCGCGTTGAACGCCGTGAAGGCGAGCACGATGAACATGCACCAGGATCGAGATCTTGATCACGACCATCACCGTGTTGGTGCGGGCGCTCTCGCGGAAGCCGGCGATCAGCAGCGCGGCGACGGCGAGGACGATGAAGACGGCCGGCAGGTTGACGACGCCGCCCTCGCCCGGCGGCTGCGAGATCGAGTCGGGCAGCGTGAAGCCGAAGGCGGAGTCGAGCAGCTCGTTGAGGTAGCCGCCCCAGCCGACGGCGACGGCCGCGACGGAGACGCCGTACTCGAGGATCAGGTCCCACCCGATGATCCAGGCGATCAGCTCGCCCATCGTCGCGTAGGAGTACGTGTAGGCGCTGCCGGCGACCGGGATCGTCGAGGCCATCTCGGCGTAGGACAGCGCGGAGAACGCGCAGGTCACGCCGGCGAGCACGAACGAGAGGACGATCGCCGGCCCGGCGTCGCCGATCGCCTCGCCGAGGATGACGAAGATGCCGGTGCCGATGATCGCGCCGAGGCCGAGCGCGGACAGGTCGAGCAGGCCGACCGAGCGCTCGAGGGTGTGCTCGCCGTCCTTCGTGTCGGCGACGAGCGCGTCGACCGGCTTGGTCGAGAAGGCGCCGGGGCTCGTCCGGGGTGGCGCTCATGCCGACGGCGGCGGGGTGATGACCAGGACCGGACGGCGGGAACGCTCGATCAGCCGCGTCGTGATGGTGCCCAGGACGCGGCGCGCGACCGGCCCGCGGCTCGTCGCGCCGGCGAGGATCAGGTCCGCCTCCTGCTCCTCCGCGAACACGAGCACGCCGCGGACGACGGGCCCGGCACGGTGGTGCGGGGTGACGTGGATGCCCCGCGCCGCGATCCGCTCGGCCAGTTGCGCGGCCGACTGCTCCGCGCTCTCGGCCACGGCCTCGCGCGGGATCGGCGACAGCGCCTCGAGCTCGATCCCGTCCATGCTCAGGACGGCGACCTCGGCACCCATCTCCTCCGCGACGTCTGCGGCGGCGTCGGCGAGCCAGGGCTGGTCGGCGCCCGCCTTCGCGGCAACCACGATGCGTTTCATGCGGCGGCCCTATCCGCATCCGCGCGTGGCGAAACGCACGAGGCACCCACCTCGCGGTGGGGCGGTTCCGTCCGGAGCCTTCCATACTGTTGATCGGCTATGCCTCCGTTCAAGCTCGATGCCGTCTACTCGCCCACCGCCGACCAGCCGGCGGCGATCGACGGCATCGCGGCGGCGGTCCGGGAGGGGGCGCGCGGCGTCACGCTGCTCGGGGCCACCGGGACGGGCAAGACGATGACGATGGCGGCCACGATCGAGCGGCTCCAGCGGCCGGCGCTCGTGATCGCGCACAACAAGACGCTCGCGGCCCAGCTCTGCAACGAGTTCCGGACGTACTTCCCGAGCAACTCGGTCGAGTACTTCGTCTCCTACTACGACTACTACCAGCCCGAGGCGTACGTCCCGTCGCGCGACCTCTACATCGAGAAGGACTCGGCGATCAACCAGGAGATCGACCGGCTCCGGCACGCCGCGACGGCCTCGCTGTTCGCCCGCCGCGACGTCGTGATCGTCGCGTCCGTGTCGTGCATCTTCGGCCTCGGCTCGCCCGAGACCTACAACGCGAACTGCCAGGTGCTCGTCAAGGGCGGCTTCGTCGACCGCGACGACCTGCTGCGCAAGCTCGTCTCGCTCCAGTACAACCGCAACGACCAGGCGCTCGGGCGCGGCACGTTCCGCGTCCGCGGCGACACGCTCGAGGTGTTCCCCGCCTACGAGGAGACCGCGTTCCGGGCGATGCTGTTCGGCGACGAGGTCGAGCGGCTGCAGCACTTCGACCCGCTGACGGGCGAGATCATCAAGGACGACCTCGAGCACGTCGCCGTCTGGCCCGCGACGCACTACAACGTCCAGGAGGGCCGGCTCGAGGAGGCGGTGGCCGAGATCGGCCGCGAGCTCAACGAGCGGACCGCCGCAGCTCGAGGCCGAGGGCAAGCTGCTCGAGTCGCACCGCCTGCGCCAGCGCACCCAGTACGACATGGAGATGCTGCGCGAGGTCGGGTTCTGCTCCGGGATCGAGAACTACTCGCGGATCCTCGACGCGCGCGCGCCCGGCTCGCGGCCGTACTGCCTGATCGACTACTTCCCCGACGACTTCGTCTGCTTCATCGACGAGTCGCACCAGACCGTGCCGCAGATCGGCGGCATGCACGAGGGCGACCGCTCGCGCAAGCAGACGCTCGTCGACTACGGCTTCCGGCTCCCGAGCGCGCTCGACAACCGCCCGCAGACGTTCGAGGAGTTCCTCACGATCTCGCCGCAGCTCGTGTTCGTCTCGGCGACGCCCGGCCAGTACGAGCGCACGCACTCGGCGCGCGTGGTCGAGCAGATCGTCCGCCCGACCGGGATCGTCGACCCCGAGGTCGAGGTGCGCGCGACGCGCAACCAGATCGACGACCTGATGAACGAGATCCGCGGGCGGGTCGAGCGCGACGAGCGCACGCTGGTCACGACGCTCACGAAGAAGATGAGCGAGGACCTGACCGACTACCTGCTCGAGATGGGCTTCAAGGTCCGCTACCTGCACTCCGAGATCGACACGCTGGAGCGGATCCAGATCATCCGCGAGCTGCGGCTGGGGGAGTACGACGTGCTCGTCGGCGTCAACCTCCTGCGCGAGGGGCTCGACCTGCCGGAGGTCACGCTGGTGGCGATCCTCGACGCCGACAAGGAGGGCTTCCTGCGCGGGGAGACCTCGCTGATCCAGACGATCGGCCGCGCCGCGCGCAACATCGGCGGCAAGGTGGTCATGTACGCCGACAAGCACACCGACGCGATGACGAACGCGATCGACGAGACGAACCGCCGGCGCGCGATCCAGGTCGCCTACAACGAGGAGCACGGCATCACGCCGGAGACGATCGTCAAGGGCATCTCCGACATCACCGAGTTCCTGATGGGCGACTCCAAGGTCCCGACGAAGCGCCGCCGGCGGCGCGAGCGCGCCACCGACATGGCCCCGCACGAGATCGAGACGACGATCGTCGAGCTCGAGGAGGAGATGCTCGCGGCCGCCGAGGAGCTGCGCTTCGAGTACGCGGCGAAGCTCCGCGACGAGATCCGCGAGCTGCGACGCGAGTTGCAAGAGGCCACCGCCCCTTCGTGAGGGGCGTACTCTGGACGGGATGGCGACGCAGCCCAGGGTTCCCGGCGCCGCGTCCACCGAGGTCGACTTCGAGCTGGAGCGCTTCGAGCGGACAGGCCCTGACCGGATCGAGATCGCCGGCCGCTGGTACGGCCTGCGCGGTCGCCGGTTCGTCCGCCCGGTCCTGAACCTGCGCACCGGCGGCGGTTCGCGCCGGCGCGCGATCGCGCTGCTCGAGCACAAGCCGTGGGCCGCCGACGACGGCGAGACGTGGCTCGCCGCCTTCACGTGGCCGAAGGGCGCCGCCGACATCGAGGGCGCCGAGCTCGAGGTCGGGTCCGGCCTCGCGGTCGAGCTGCCCGCGCCCGGCGCCGCCTCGCTGGGGCAGCCGCGGGTCAGCGCGCTGCGGCCCTACGCGCCGACGCCGTCGGTCACCGTCCGCTCCGACCCCGAGGCGCCGGAGGGCCACGGCGCGCCGCCGCGCGACCGCGACGCGCCGCGCTACAACGGCACGCCGCCGCGGCCGCCGCACGACGGCGCCGCGGTGCGCCGCTCCGCGCCGGCGTGGGAGCCGGCCGGGCGCGCCCCCGCGGCACGCGAGCCGCAGGCCGACCCGCCGCTCCGCGGCCGCTCCGCCGCCCGCCCCTGGGACGCGCCGGACGCGCCGCAGCGCGAGCGCTCGGTCAGCCCGCCGCGCGACGTGCTCACCGCCGCGTTCGCCGAGCGCGACGAGGCGACCGCCACCCGCGACGCCGCCGAGCGCGACCGCGTGCAGGCGCTCGTCGAGCGCGACGACGCGCTCTCCCGCCGCGACGCCGCGCTGCGCGACGCCGACCGCGCGGCCGAGGAGCGCGACGAGGCCGTCGCCGAGCGCGACCGGCTGCGCAGCGAGATCGACCGCATCACCCACGAGCGCGACGTCGCCGACGCCGAGCGCAAGCGGACGCTCACCGACGCCGAGGCGGTCGCCCGCGACCGCGACCAGGCCGCCGCGGAGCGCGACGCCGCCCGCTCGGAGCTGGCGCGGGCGCTGCCCTCGCGCGACGTCGCCCTGCGCGAGGCCGAGCAGATGTCGTCGCGCGCCGAGCAGGCGGAGTCCGAGCGCGACACCGCGCTGGCCGAGCGCAAGTCCGCCGTCGCCCAGCGCGACCGCGCCCGGCGCGAGCGCGACCGGGCGATGCGCGCCGCCGGCGTCGAGCCGCCGGTCGAGTCCCCGCACGTCGCCCCGGCGCGGCCCGTGGCCGCCCCGCCCGCGTTCTCGACCGCGCCGGCGGATCCGCCCGCCGACGGCGACGCTCCCGCCGAGGCGGCCCGGGCGCCCACCCGCCCGGCACGCCGCTGCCGAGCCGCCCCGTCAAGGTCATCGGCGGCCCGCCCGGCCCGACGCCCGAGCCCAAGCCGCTGCTCACGCCGGTCGACTCCGGCCTCGCCCGGCGACTGTCGCGCACGCGCCGCACGCCGTCCTCGCCCGCCCGCTGGGTCGTGCGCTTCCTCGTGCTGATCGTGATGCTCGCCGTGATCGCGGTGCTCGCCGTGCTGCTGCTCACCGTCCTCTAGCGCTGCCTTGCGGCGCGTCACGTTCCGCCTCCCCGCCGCCGACAAGGAGGACCTGCTCGACGCGCTGATGCCGCTGCTGCCCGCGGGCGTGCGCGAGCGCCCGCTCGGCGACGGGCGCGTCGAGCTGTCCACGCTCGCGCCGCCGGCGCGCGCCGTGCTGGAGGCCGCGACCGGCCGCCCGCTGGAGGACTGGGCGGAGGAGACGGTCCCGGCCGACTGGCGCGCCCGCCGCGGGCGCTTCGGCGGCGGCGCCTACGTCGTCGGCGGGCGGCTGCGCGTGCGCTCGCCGTGGGATCCGCCCGCCGCCGGGCGACCTGATCGACCTGGTGCTCGAGCGCGCCGGCGGCGGCTTCGGCTCCGGCTCGCACCCGACGACGCGGATGTCGCTCGCGCTGCTGCTCGACGTCGAGCCGGCGGGCGGCGCCGCCGACCTCGGATGCGGCCTCGGGACGCTCGCGATCGCCGCCGCCCGGCTCGGCTGGGCGCCGGTGCTCGGCGTCGACCGGATGGCCGCCGCGGTCGCGGCCGCGCGCGCGAACGGCGCGCGCAACGACGTCGCCGTGGAGTGGCGCGAGGCCGACCTCGAGACCGCGCCGGTCCCGCTCGCCGCGCTGGTGCTCGTCAACGCCCCGCCGCCGGTCCACGCGCGGGTCGCGGACGCGCTGGCCGGGGCGACGGCGCCGCGCGCGGTGGTCGCCTCCGGGCTCGTGCCCGCGGAGCTCCCCGCCGCCGCCGCGACGCTACGCCGCCGCCGGCTGGGCGGTCGCCGCCGCGCTCGAGGAGGAGGGCTGGACCGCCGTCCGGCTGGAGCGGGCGCGTGCGTGACGACGTCCTCGACCCCGACCGCGCGGCCGCGGCCGGCGGCGCCTTCGGCCAGCTGGCGAGCGCGCCGCCGGCGGGCGGCCTGCTGCTCGCCTCGTCGCGGCTCGTGGAGATCGGCGCGCGCGCGACCGTCCTGCTGGCGCCGGGGCTGTTCCGGCTCGACCTCACCCCGCAGGAGGAGACGCTCGGCGTGCTCACGCGCCCGCTGACGCGCGACCCGGTGCGCTGGGAGGCCGACGAGTCGGCCTGGGACGGGTACCGCGACGCGGCCGGCGGGCTCGTCCCGCTCGAGCTGCGCGGGCGCTTCGAGCTGGCCGACGGCCCGCTGACCGTGGCCGTCCGGGTGCTGTCGATCGCCGACAGCGCGGCGGGCGCCGTGCACTTCGCCTCGCGCGCGGAGCTGCGGTGAGCGGCGCGCGCCGAGGCGCTGCTGGACTGGTACGGCCGCGTGCGCCGGCCGCTCCCGTGGCGCGCGACGCGCGACCCGTACGCGCTGCTCGTCTCCGAGGTGATGCTCCAGCAGACCCAGGCGGCCCGGGTCGTCCCGTACTACGAGGCGTTCCTCGCCCGCTTCCCCGACCCGGCCGCGCTCGCCGCCGCGCCGGCCCGCGACGTGCTCGCCGCCTGGAGCGGGCTCGGCTACAACCGCCGCGCGCTCGCGCTGCAGCGCGCCGCCGCCGTCGTCGCCGAGCGCGGCTGGCCGGACGACCTGACCGAGCTCCCCGGCGTCGGCCCCTACACGGCGGCCGCGGTCGCCGCCTTCGCCTGGGACGCGCAGCGCGCCGCCGTCGACGTCAACGCCCGCCGGGTGCTCGAGCGCTGGGACGGCCGGCGCCATCCGCCCGCCGCGCTGGCGGCGCGCGCGGCGGAGGTCCTGCCTGCCGGCCGCGCCGCGGACTGGAACCAGGCGATGATGGAGCTCGGCGCGACCGTCTGCACCGCCCGCGCGCCGCGCTGCGACGCGTGCCCGGTGCGCGCCTGGTGCGCGAGCGCCGGCGCGCCGCGTCCCCGCCCGCGCGCCGGCCGCGCCGCGCCCGCGCTTCGAGGACACCGACCGCTTCGCGCGCGGCCGGATCGTCGCCGCGCTGCTCGCCGGCGAGCCGCTCCCGGACCTGGCGCCGGAGCGGCTCGAGCGCGCGCTGGCCGGCCTGGCGCGCGACGGCCTGATCGTGCACGACGCCGCCGGCGCCCCGGCGCTGCCCTGACGCCGCTCTCTATCCTGCGACGCTTGCCCGCCGCCGCCCCCGCCGAGCTCGACGCGCTGCAGGAGCGCGCCGCGATCCTCTCCGACCTGGGTCGCATCCACGCGCTCATGTTCTGGGACCAGAACACGATGATGCCGCCCGACGGCGCCGCCGCGCACGGCGACCAGTCGGCCACGCTCGAGACGATCAGCCACGAGCGGCTCACCGACCCGGCGCTCGGCCGGCTGCTCGACGCGCTCGAGCCGTGGGCCGCCGGCGAGGACCCGGACTCCGACCCCGTCCGCCTGGTCCGCGAGCTGCGGCGCGACTTCGAGAAGGCCGTCCGCGTCCCGACCGCGCTCGCCGCCGAGGCCAGCCGCGCCGCCGCGCTCGGCCAGGCCGCGTGGATGGAGGCGCGCGCCGCCGCCGACTTCGGCCGCTTCCGCGACGCGCTCGCCCACCAGCTCGAGCTGCGGCACCAGTACGTCGCGTGCTTCGACACGTTCGCGCACCCCTACGACGCGCTGCTCGACGACTTCGAGCCCGGCATGACCGTGGCCCAGGTCGAGCCGCTGCTCGCCGAGCTCGCCGAGGGCCTCGTCCCGCTCGTCGCGGCCGCCGCGGACGGTCCCGGGCCGCCCGGCGGCCCGTTCGGCGGCCCCTACGAGCCGGAGGACCAGCGGCGCGCGGTGATGTCGATCCTCGAGGGGATCGGCTTCGACCCGGACGGCTGGCGGCTCGACATCGCCCCGCACCCGTTCGCGCAGGGGATCGCGCACGGCGACGTCCGGATCACCACCCGCTACGACCTGCACGAGTTCAAGGCGGCGTACTTCGCCGGCCTGCACGAGTTCGGCCACGGCCTCTACGAGGCGGGGATCCCCGCGCACCTGCAGCGCAGCCCGCTCGGCTCGCCGGTGTCGCTCGGCGTCCACGAGTCGCAGAGCCGGCTGTGGGAGAACCTCGTCGGCCGCTCGCGCCCGTTCTGCGCCTGGGCGCTCCCGAAGCTCGCGGCCGAGCTCCCCGGCGGCCTCCGCGGCGTCACCCCCGACGCCCTCTTCCGCGGCATCAACCGCGTGTCGCGCAGCCTGATCCGCGTCGAGTCGGACGAGACGACGTACAACCTCCACATCATCCTGCGCTTCCAGCTCGAGCTGGCGCTGATGGACGGGTCGCTGGCCGTCGACGACCTGCCGCACGCCTGGAACGACGGGATGCACCGGCTGCTCGGCCTCGACGTGCCGGACGACGCGCAGGGCGTCCTCCAGGACGTCCACTGGGGCGCCGGGCTGATCGGCTACTTCCCGACGTACACGCTCGGGAACCTGATGGCCGCGCAGCTCTGGGAGACGCTCCGCGCCGACCTGCCGGACCTCGACGCGCAGCTCGAGCAGGGCGACTTCGGGCCCCTGCGGGCGTGGCTGGTGGACAACATCCACCGCCACGGCCGCAAGTTCCCGCCCGACGAGCTGCTCCGGCGCGTCACCGGCCGCGAGCGCGAGGTCGCGCCGTTCCTCGCGTACCTCCGCGCCAAGCTCGCCGACGCCGGCGTGCTCAGCGCAGAGCTGCGTTGAAGAAGCCGACGACGCGCCGCTCGTACTCCTCCGGCCGGGCCTCCAGCCCGCCGACGTGGCCGGACTCGGGGATCTCCCACAGCTCGGCGCCCGCCGCGGCGGCGTAGCCGCGGTTGAGGTCCTCGCCGTGGCCGCTGCGCGGCGCCGCGATCAGCAGCGCCGGCTCCTGGATCCGGCCGGCGAGCTGCTGCAGGTCGGGCGGCGGGGACTGGTGCGCGAACACCGCCACGCCGGCGGTCTTGACCGCGCTGATCGGGCCGCCGAGGATCAGGTCGGAGGCGGGCATCTCCTCGTTCAGGTCCTCGCGGATCGACCGCGCGCCGGCGCCCTCGGAGACGATCGCGTCCACGCGCGTCGGTGCGCGCGGCGGTCTCGAGCAGCATCTCGCCGCCGACCGAGAAGCCGATCCCGCCGATCCGGCCGGGCTCGACGTCGGGCCGCCGCCGCAGGTACGCGGCCGCCGCCTCGACGTCGCGCCAGCCGCCCCAGCCCCAGGCGTTCGGCTCGCCCTCGGAGCGGCCCTCGCCGCGCCGGTCGAGCAGCAGCACGCCGTAGCCGTGGCGGGCGAGCATCCGCGCCTCGTCGCGCGGGCCGCTGCGCCCGGGGAACGCGATCACCGCGCGCGCCGTTGCGCGACGGCGACGTACCAGCCCTCGAGCCGGAGGCCGTCGGACGTCGTGAAGGCGACGTCCTCGGACGCGGCGCCGAGCGTGTTCGCGGGCACGACGGCCCGCGCGGTGTGGGTCGTCACGTACGCGAGCGCGATCGGGAACAGCACGACCGCGAGCACGAGCAGCCCGGCCGCGGCCAGCAGCGCGCGGCGCGCGTACCGCCACGCCCGGTTGCCGGCTCGTCCGCCGCGTCCGCCACAGCGTGACGGCGCCCAGGCCGAGCAGCAGCGGGCCGGCGGCGAGCGCGAGCAGCCCGGTGAAGTCGTCGCCGGACGCGCCGACGGTGCGCGTGTAGTGCAGCGCCTCGGCGCCGGCGGCGATCCCGAGCACGCCCAGCGCGAGCGCCAGGGCGCCGCGCCGGCCGCCCGTCAGCCGGGGATACGCCCACGCCGCGAGCCCGAGCAGGGCGAGCGGGACGAGCGCGCTGATCCAGGCGGGCGACGTGCCCGCCGGCGGCTGGAGGACGGTGTCGTCCAGCACGTGCAGGGCGATCGCGGCGACCGCTCCGAGGAAGACGTAGGTCCCGCCGCCACCCCGCCGCTCGCGCGGCGGGGTGGGGGCGGGGCGGACCGCGGTGGCGGCCATCACTCGTACTTGAGCGCGTCGAGGACGTTCAGCCGCGACGCCCGCCGCGCGGGCATCGCCGCCGCGCCGATCCCCGCGAGCACGGCGACCAGCGTGAACGCGAGCAGCGTCGGCACGGGCAGCGAGAACGCCACGTCGTAGTCCGACATCGCCTGCGTGACCAGCGCGGAGAGGAACACGCCGAGCCCGAGGCCCAGCACCGCGCCGATCAGCGCGGTGATGACGCTCTCCTGGCGGATCATCCGGCGCGCCTGCCGGCGGGTCATGCCCGAGCGCCCGCAGCATGCCGATCTCGCGCGTGCGCTCGAACACCGAGAGCACCATCGTGTTGACCATGCCGAACAGGCTCACGATCGACCGAGAAGCCGAGCAGCACGTAGAGCATGGCGAGCATCGTCGACAGCTCCTTCGTGGCGTCGGCCGGGTACTCGGCGCCCGTGTGGTACGTCGCGTCGCCGAGGTCCTCGGCGGCCGCGGCGAGCGCCGTGCCGGTCTCCGCGTCACCGTCGATGAACGTGAAGCTGTTCTTCGCGACGCCGAACGCGTCGTCGAAGCCGGCCTGCGTCATCGTCACCGGGCCGAGCAGCGGCTTGGCCTGGGGCGGGTCGTGGATCCCGCGCACGACGAGCGTGCGCTCCTCGCCCGAGGGCGTCGTGAGGGACAGCTTCCCGCCGACCGCCACGTCCTGCGCGTCGGCGTAGTCCTGCGTCACGAGCACGTCGTCGCGGCCGAGCCGGTCGAGCACCGCCTGCGACGAGCCGGACGACCACGCGAAGCGGTAGAAGTGCCCGATCGACGCGGGGTTCACCCCGCTCACGTCGCCCTCCTCGCCCTGCACGAGCGCGGTGTCCGACCGCACGTGCGAGACCGCGGTGACGCCGGGCGTGCCGGCGAGCGCGTCGCCCTCGGAGGCCCGGAACGGCAGGCCCTGCTTCCCGTCGATCACGTGATCGGCGCGGAGCTGGTCCGAGACGGCGTTCTCCGTCGTCGCCTTCAGGCCCGAGCCGAGCACGGCCACGACGGTGACCAGGCAGAGCCCGATCATCAGCGCGGCGGCGGTCGACGCGGTGCGGCCGGGGTTGCGGACGGCGTTGGCGCCGGCGAGCTCGCCCGCGACGCCACCCGCACGCCGCGCCGGCCAGCCCACCACGCGGGCGAGCGGCTTGACGAGCCGCGGCGCGAGCATCGCGATCCCGGCGAACAGCCCGAGGACCCCGACGGCGAGCAGCAGCGCGACCAGCCCGGCCTCCGCGCCGCCGAAGATCCCGAGCGAGACCACGGCGAGCGAGGCGAGCAGGACGACGACGCCCGCGCGGGGGGACCGCGCGCGCGACGCCGGCAGCAGCGCGCCCTCGCGCACCGCCGAGATCGGCGGGACGCGCGTCGCCCGGCGGGCGGGCAGGACGCTGGCGAGCAGCGTCACGCCGGTGCCGAGCAGGAGCGAGACGACGATCGTCCGCAGCGCGACCACGGTGGGCGCGTCCGGCAGGTCGACGCCCAGGGCGCTGAACAGCCGGATCATGCCCTCGGAGATCCCGAACCCGGCCAGGATGCCGAGCACGGAGGCGACGAGCCCGATCACGAGGCCCTCCAGCACGACGGAGCGCATGACCTGCTTGCGCGAGGCGCCGAGCGTCCGCAGCGTCGCGAACTCGCGCGTGCGCTGGGCGACGGTGATCGAGAGGGTGTTGAAGATCACGAACGCGCCGACCAGCAGCGCGATCAGGCCGAACCCGAGCAGGAACAGCCGGATCATCTTCATGCCCTTGTTGAGCTGCGCCGCGTCGTCCTCCGCCTGCTTGGCGCTGTCCTTGACCTCGAGCTCGTCCGGGCACGAGCGGCGCCACCGCGGCGACGAGCTCGTCCGGCGACGTGCCGGGCTTCGCGGCGATCGAGACGGTGTCGAAGCGGCCCGCGCGGTCGAGCACGCGCTGCGCGGTCGCGAGGTCCCACACGGCGATGCTGCCGAAGCCGAGCGAGTCCACGTCGCCGTAGCCGGCGGTGCCGGAGATCCGGTACGCGCGCCCGCTCGCCGCCCGTGGCGATGACGACGTCGTCGCCGGCGGCGAGGTGCTCCTTGCCGGCCGTGCCGGCGTCGATCACGACCTGATCGCCGCCCTGCGGCCAGTCGCCGGTCTTGAGCCGGAGCGGGCTGAAGCGCGCGTTCGCGGCGTCGTAGCTCATGCCGAGGCTCTCCTTCGCCACGGCCTTGCCGTCGTCGCCGATGATGTCGGCGCCGTTGACCTCGTCGGGTGCGACGGTGCCGCCGGCCGCCTCGACCTCGGGCAGCGCCCGGATCTCCTCGACCAGCCCGGCCGGGACGGTGACGCCGCTCCCGTTGGTCGATCCCTGGACGATCTCCTTGCCGCCGACGACGGCGTCGGTCTTGTCCAGCGACGCGCTGAACAGGCCGTTGAACGACTTCTGCATGGTGTCGGTGAGCACGAACGTGCCCGCCACCATCGACACGCCGATGACGACGGCGAGCGCGGTGAGCAGTGCGCGGAGCTTGCGGCCCGCGAGTCCCTTCAGGGCGACCCCGGTCATCGGCAGCTCACCTCCTCGAGCGTCGCGAGGATGTCGTGCGAGCTGCTCGGCCCGAGGTCGCGGACGATGTCGCCGTCGGCGAGGAACAGGATCCGGTCGGCGATCGCCGCGGCGCTCGCGTCGTGGGTCACCATCACGGTGGTCTGGCCGAGGGCGTCGACCGAGTCGCGCAGCAGCCCGAGGATCTCGCCGCTGGTGGTCGAGTCGAGGTTGCCGGTCGGCTCGTCGGCGAACATCACGCTCGGCCGCGAGGCGAGGGCGCGGGCGACGGCCACGCGCTGCTGCTGGCCGCCGGAGAGCTGCGACGGGCGGTGGCCCAGGCGATCCTCGAGGCCGACCGTGCGCGACCAGCTCGTCCAGCCACGCCGGGTCCGGCTTCCCGCCGGCGAGCTTCAGCGGCAGCGCGATGTTCTCGGCCGCCGTCAGCATCGGCAGGAGGTTGAAGAACTGGAAGATGAAGCCGATGTGGTCGCGCCGCAGGAGCGTGAGCTCGGCGTCGTCCATGCCCGTGATGTCGACGCCGGCGACGGTGACCTGCCCGGAGGTGGGCTGGTCGAGGCCGGCGAGGATGTGCATGAGCGTCGACTTGCCGGAGCCCGACGGGCCCATGACCGCGGTGAGGCGGCCCTCGGCGATGTCGACCGAGACGCCGCGCAGGGCGTCGACGACCGCGTCGCCCTCGCCGTAGCGGCGGACGACGTCGCGTGCCGTGACGACGGCTCCGGGCGCCTGCCCGGGCTCGACCACGACGGATTGGAGGGAGGTGTGGGGAGTCATGCACGGAGCGTCCCGGCGCGGCCGCGGGCGCCGCCATCGCGCTCGCCCGCGTCCGTGGGGGCGGAGCTCCGGGGGTGCCGGCGGTGCGGCTCAGGCCGCCTGCAGGTACCGCAGGACGGCCAGGACGCGCCGGTCCTCGGTGCCCGTGTCCGGCAGCCCGAGCTTCGCGAAGATCGCCGACACGTGCTTCTCGGCGCTGCGCCGGGTGATCCCGGTCCGCTCGGCGATCCCGGGGTTCGAGCAGCCCTCGGCGAGCAGCTGGAGCACCTCGCGCTCGCGCGGGGTGAGCGTCTGCAGCGGCCCGTCGTCGTCGCCGGCGTCGAGCAGCCGCGAGACCACGAGCGGGTCGAGCGCGGTCCCGCCGGCGGCGACGCGGCGCAGCGTGCCGGCGAAGTCGTCGAGGTCGGTCACGCGGTCCTTGAGCAGGTAGCCGAGCCCGGCGGGGTCCTCGGCGAGCACGCGCGTGGCGACGCCGTGCTCGACGTGCGAGGAGAGCACGACGATCGCGACGCCCGGGTGGCGCGCGCGGATCGCCCGCGCGGCGACCAGCCCCTCCTCGGTCTGGGTCGGGGGCATGCGGATGTCGACGATCGCGATCTCGGGCGCGTCCGCGTCGACCGCGGCGAGCAGCTCGTCGGCGGTCCCGGCCTCGGCGGTCACCTCGAACCCGGCCTCGCCGAGCAGCGCGGCGATCCCCTTGCGGACGAGCAGGTTGTCGTCCGCGATCACGACCCGCACGGCAGCTCCGCGCTGACCGTCGTCCCGCCGCCGGGCGGGCTGACCACGCGGAGCCGGCCGTCGAGCGCCTCGACCCGGTCGGCGAGGCCGCGCAGCCCGCTGCCGAGCGCGTCGTCGGCGCCGCCGATCCCGTCGTCGGCGATCTCGATCGTGGCGAGGTCGTCCGCGCGCCGGACGCGCATGCTGACGCTGCTCGCCCGCGCGTACTTCGAGACGTTGGCGAGCGCCTCGCAGGCGACGAAGTAGGCCGCGAGCTCGACCTGCTCGGGCAACCGCCCGTCCGGCTCGTAGGACACCGTCGCGGGGACGGTCGACCGCGCGGCGAGCCCGTCGAGCGCGGCGGCGAGGCCGTGCTCGAGCACGGCCGGGTGGATCCCGCGCGCGAGCTCGCGCAGCTCGGCGAGCGACCGGGCGAGCTCCTCGCTCGCGGTCGTCACGAGCTGCTCGGCCGACGGGTCGTCGCGGAGCCGGTTCTGGAGCAGCCGGAGCTGGAGCGAGATCGCGACGAGCCGCTGCTGGGCGCCGTCGTGGAGGTCGCGCTCGAGCCGCCGGCGCTCCGCGTCGCCGGCGGTGACGATCCGCTCGCGCGAGGCGCGCAGGTCGGCGAGCCGGGCCGCGGACTCGGCGTGCAGGTGCGCGTTCTCCAGCGCGATCCCCGCCGCGGCGGTCACCGCCTCGAGCAGCTCGGGGTCGTCGTCGAGCGACGCGTCGTGGACGAGCGCGGCGACCCGGCGCCCGTCGCGCTCGACCGGTGCGACGGCGAGGTCGCCGCCGGGCGCGGGCAGCTCGACCGGCTGCCCGTCCGCGTCCGCGTAGGCGTCGTACTCCGGCAGCCAGTACGCCACGCGCAGCTCCGGGTCGCCGAGCGTGCGGGCGAGCGCGCGCTCGAGCTCGGCGCCGTGCGCGGAGCCGAGGTCGCGGACCAGCTCCGCCAGGCCGCCGCGCGCGAGCCGCGAGCGCAGGAGCCCGGCCAGGAACGCCGCGGGGACCGCGACGAGCGAGCAGGCGGCGCACCAGAGCAGGACCTGCGAGCGCGACCCGGAGATCAGGTCGTTCACGAGCAGCGCGGCGAAGCAGGCGAGCGCGAACGCGCCGGCAAGGCTCGGGAGCATCGCCCGCCGGCGCGGGCCGGACGCGCGCAGCCAGCGCGCCACGATGACCACGACGGTGACGGTGCCGAGGAACGCGAGCGAGCCGCGCTGCAGCCGGTCGACCATGTGGGCGAAGTCGGTGTCCGGGAAGACCAGCAGCAGGTTGCGCCCGGTGAGGTCGGTGCCGTCGACCAGGTCGGCGGTCAGGAGCCAGGCCGCCTGCAGGACGATCACCGGCAGCGCGAACGAGGCGACGAGCCAGCGGTCGAAGCCGGGCTGCAGCCGTCCCGCGGTCAGGAAGGTCAGCAGGAGCGCGACGAACGGGAAGATCCACAGGTCGACGACCAGCACGTAGGCCGTGAAGGCGAGCGGCGCCTCGAGCGGGCCGAGGACGGGCGCGGCGAAGAACAGGAAGCCGGTCGCCGTCATGAGGGCGCCGCTGAGGCTGTCCGGCCGCCGGTGCCAGGCGATCAGGCCGAAGGCGCAGAAGGAGCCGCCGACGAGGGCGAAGACGACGCCGATGCCGTCGACCGGGCCGGTGAGGAAGGGGCGCAGCGCGAGCAGCTCGCCGGCGATCGCCGCCGCCCACCAGGCGATCCAGAAGGTGCGCGAGTGGCTCCGCGCCGCGAAGCGGCTGCGGATCCGCGCGACCTCGGATGGCGCCAAGCTGGTCATCGAACGTCCCTCCTACCGGCCCTGCGCCGACCCTATCCGACCCGAGTCCGCAAAGTGCGAGCGGATGCGAACAGGTGTTCGACGGATCCGTCCGGGCGTTACGTACACTGGAACGGTGTCCCGTCAGTCCCAGATCGTCGTCTCCGGCGCGCGCGAGCACAATCTCAAGGACGTCACCGTGGCGATGCCGCGGGATGCGCTCGTGGTCATCACCGGGCTGTCGGGGTCGGGCAAGTCGTCGCTGGCCTTCGACACGATCTACGCCGAGGGGCAGCGCCGCTACGTCGAGTCGCTGAGCGCGTACGCGCGCCAGTTCCTCGGGCAGATGGACAAGCCCGACGTGGACTCGATCGAGGGGCTGTCGCCGGCGATCTCGATCGACCAGAAGACGACGTCGCGCAACCCGCGCTCGACGGTCGGGACCGTCACCGAGATCTACGACTACCTGCGCCTGCTGTGGGCGCGGATCGGCAAGCCGCACTGCTTCAACTGCGGGCGCCCGATCGCCGCCCAGTCGGCCGAGCAGATCATCGACCAGATCATGGGGCTGGAGGACGGCACCCGGTTCATGGTCATGGCGCCGATCGTGCGCGGGCGCAAGGGCGAGTACGGCAAGCAGTTCGAGGAGCTGCGGGCCGAGGGCTTCACGCGCGTGAAGGTCGACGGCGAGGTGCGGCTGCTCGAGGAGGAGATCGTCCTCGACAAGAAGTTCAAGCACGACATCTCGGTGATCGTCGACCGCCTGATCATGAAGCCGGACTCGCGCAAGCGGCTCGCCGACTCGGTCGAGACCGCGGTCGCGCTGGCCGACGGGATCCTCGAGATCGAGACCCTGCCGCGCGACGGCGGCGAGCCCGTGGTCCAGACGTACTCCGAGCGCTTCGCGTGCCTGCACTGCGGGATCTCGATGCCCGAGCTCGAGCCGCGGATCTTCTCGTTCAACTCGCCGCACGGCGCGTGCCCGCGCTGCACCGGGCTCGGCTCGCAGATGGAGATCGACCCCGACCTCGTGGTGCCGGACCCGTCGCTCTCGATCGGCGAGGGCGCGATCCTGCCGTGGTCGAGCGGCGCGTCGACCTACTACGACCAGATCACGCAGGCGATCGCCGAGCGCTACGAGATCGATCTCGAGGCGCCGTGGGAGGACCTGGGGGCCGACCAGCAGGACCTGTTCCTGTACGGCACCGACGGCGACCGGATCTACGTCACGTACCGCAACCGGATGGGGCGCAAGCGCTCCTACATGACGACCTTCGAGGGCATCGTCCCGAACCTCGAGCGGCGCTACAAGGAGACCGACTCCGACTGGTCGCGCGAGAAGATCGAGGAGTACATGACGATGCGGCCGTGCCCGGAGTGCAAGGGCGCCCGGCTGCGGCCCGAGTCGCGCGCGGTGCAGGTGGCCGGGATGGCGATCCACGAGTTCACCGGGCTGAGCGCGCGGCGCTCGCTGGAGTGGATCGCCGGGCTCGAGCTGTCCGAGCAGGACCGCGCGATCGCGCGGCTGATCCTGCGCGAGATCGAGGAGCGGCTGCGCTTCCTCGACAACGTCGGCGTCGGCTACCTGAGCATGGAGCGCGCGGCGTCGACGCTGTCGGGCGGCGAGGCGCAGCGGATCCGGCTCGCGACCCAGATCGGCTCGTCGCTCGTCGGCGTGCTCTACATCCTCGACGAGCCGTCGATCGGCCTGCACCAGCGCGACAACGAGCGGCTGATCGCGACGCTCGAGCGGCTGCGCGACCTCGGCAACACCGTGCTCGTGGTCGAGCACGACGAGGGCACGATGCGCGCCGCCGACCACGTGATCGACATCGGGCCGGGCGCCGGCGAGCACGGCGGCTACGTCGTGGCGCAGGGCACGGCCGCCGAGGTGGAGGCGGTTCCCGACTCGCTGACCGGGCAGTACCTGGCCGGGACGCGGCGGATCGAGGTGCCGGCCAAGCGGCGGCGGCCGAGCGGCTACGTCGAGATCAGCGGCGCGTCGCAGCACAACCTGAAGAACGTGAACGTGAAGGTGCCGCTCGGCGTGCTCACCGCGGTCACGGGCGTGTCGGGCTCGGGCAAGTCGACGCTCGTCAACGAGGTGCTCTACAAGGCGGTCGCGAACCGGCTCAACCGGGCGCGGATGCGGCCGGGCGCGCACAAGCGGATCGACGGGCTCGAGCAGCTCGACAAGGTGATCAGCGTCGACCAGTCGCCGATCGGGCGGACGCCGCGGTCGAACCCGGCGACCTACATCGGGCTCTTCGACGTGATCCGCGACCTGTTCTCCAAGACGCAGGAGGCGCGGGCGCGCGGCTACAAGCCCGGGCGCTTCTCGTTCAACGTCAAGGGCGGGCGCTGCGAGGTCTGCCGCGGCGACGGGCAGATCAAGATCGAGATGCACTTCCTGCCCGACGTCTACGTGCCGTGCGAGCAGTGCCACGGCAAGCGCTACAACCGCGAGACGCTCGACATCCGCTTCAAGGGCAAGACGATCGCGGACGTGCTCGAGATGCCGATCGAGGAGGCGCTCGGGTTCTTCGCGCACATCCCGAAGATCCAGCGCCGGCTGCAGACGCTCCACGACGTCGGGCTCGACTACATGCGGCTCGGCCAGCCGGCGACGACGCTGTCGGGCGGCGAGGCGCAGCGGGTCAAGCTGGCGTCCGAGCTCGCGAAGGTCGCGACGGGGCGGACGCTCTACATCCTCGACGAGCCGACGACCGGCCTGCACTTCGCCGACATCGAGAAGCTGCTCGAGGTGCTGCAGCGGCTCGTCGACCAGGGCAACTCGGTCGTGGTCATCGAGCACAACCTCGACGTGATCAAGACCGCCGACCGGCTGCTCGACATGGGGCCCGAGGGCGGGGAGGAGGGCGGCTACCTGATCGCGGCGGGCACGCCCGAGGAGGTCGCCGCCGACGAGGAGTCCGCCACCGGCGCGTTCCTGTCCGGCCTCGTCACGCCGAAGGCCGCGCGCCGCCGCGCCACCTCACGCCGCCGCGTCGCCGCGGCCGCCTGACGGCGCGCCGCCTGCCGCCGCGCCGCCCCGCCCGCGGCCTGACCCCGCGCGCGACTCAGCCGCAGCCTGCCGCCGCGCCACCCCGCGCGCGGCCTGACCGCGCGCCACTCAGCCGCGGCGGTAGCCGCGCCGCGAGGCGTGGAGCGCGCGCATCTCCTCGACCGCGAGCGGCGCGGTCGGGTCGGCGTGCGCCTGCGACTTGAGCAGCCGCGGCTCGATCGCCTCCTCGACGGCCGCGCCGTCGACCGCGTGGACGCGGTAGGCGCGGGCGCTCGGGCGCGACGCCACGACCTCGGCGAGCCGCGTCCCGCGGAACAGCAGCCCGGCGCCGTCGTCGACGCCCCAGCCGGCCGGGGCGTCGCCGTCCGCGACCGCCTGGAGGTAGAGCGGCCGGCGCTCCGGCTCGCCGTCGTAGTGGACGGAGTTCGAGCCGGGCAGGAACCCGAGCCCGCGCGTGACCGTGGGCCGGCCGACCGACTTCGTCACGCCGTACTCGAACCAGCACATCGAGCCCGCGCTCAGCCCGGCGAGCACGATCCCGGCCTGCCACGCCTCGCGCAGGATCTCGTCGAGGCCGTGCGCGCGCCACAGCGCGAGCAGGTTGACCATCGAGCCGCCGCCGACGTAGATCACGTCCTGCGCGAGCAGGTGCTCGCGCAGCGGCACCGGGCGCGTGCCCAGCCGGAACAGCGAGATGTAGCTGGTCTCGCAGAGCTGGTCGCGGAAGGCCATGTGGAAGCGCCGGATCTGGTCCTCGGAGTCGCCGCCCGCGGTCGGGAGGAGGCAGATCCTCGGCTCGCGCGCCGGTGCGAGCGAGCGGACGTAGTCGTCGAGCGCCGGGTTCTCCGGCTCCATCGTGAAGCCGCCGCCGCCCATCGCGAAGATGGTGGGAACGCGGCCCGCCCGCCGCGCCCCCGCCTCAGGCGGCAAGGGCGGGCTCCGCGGCGTCGGCCGCCCCCAGGTACGTCACGGGCAGCGCCAGCTCGACGACCTCGTCGTTCACGGACTCCACCCTATAGGCCTTCGAATCGGGCCGGGACGACACGACCCGCGCCAGGTCCTCGCCGACGAAGTGCAGCGCCGCGCCGTCCTCCGCCGCGTAGCCGGCGGGCATGCCGCCCGCGACCGCGCGGTGGTAGGCGGGCCGCCGGTGCGGCTCCTTGTCGTAGTGCACGGCGTTGGAGGCGGGGATCAGGCCGATCCCCTCGACCGGCCGCGACTTGCCGTGGTAGCCGGTCATCGCCTCGGCGAACCAGCACAGCGATCCCGCGCTGAGCCCGCACAGGACGACGCCGGCCTCCCACGCCTCGCGCAGCGCGACGTCGAGGCCGTGCGCGCGGAGCACCCCCATCAGGCTGATGACGCTGCCGCCCCCGACGTAGACCAGGTCCTGCTCGAGCAGGTGCGCGCGCACGTCGTCGGTGCCGCAGTCGCGGCGGAACAGCGACACGTGCGAGGGTTCGCAGCGGCCGGCCGAGAAGTGCCGGTAGAAGCGCACGATGTAGTGGTCCGCGTCGCCGGACGCGGTCGGGAGGAAGCACACCTTCGGCCGGTCTCCGCGTGCCGCCGCGGCCAGCCCGAGCACGTAGTCGTCCAGCAGCGGGTTCCCGGCCTCCATCGAGAACCCGCCGCCCCCGAAGGCGACGATCTGGCGAGGGCGCGTCATGGCGTGAAGGTACGGATCGCGCCTGCACCGCGCGGGAATTTCGTGCGCCCTGTCGAGCCGGTCTGGACCGCGTGTCGGCCGATCGGCCGGGACCCGTACGATCCCGGCCATGATCGCGCGCATCTGGCGGGGCACGACCGCCGAGGACCGGGCCGACGAGTACGCGGAGTACCTCCGCGGGACGGGGCTCGCCGACTACGTCAAGACGCCGGGCAACCACGGCGTCTCGATGCTCGTCCGCCGCCACGACGGGCGGGCCGACTTCACGCTGATCTCCTACTGGGAGTCGATGGAGCACGTCAAGGCGTTCGCGGGCGACGACCCGGAGGTCGCCGTCTTCTATCCCGAGGACGACGACTTCCTGATCGATCGCGAGACGACGGTCACCCACCACGACGTGGTGGAGCCGGGCCCGCGGCTCCGCGCGGTCTGCGCCGGCGCTAGCCGCCGAACCGCGAGCGCAGCGCCTGCACGTTGGCGACGTACTGCTGCGTGTCGTCGTACAGCCCGCGGTCGCGGACGGACTGCAGCCCCTGGTAGTAGGCCGCGGCCGCGGTCGCCTCGTCGCCGCCGGTCTCCTGCAGCAGGTGGCGCAGGAACAGCACGCCGGCCTGGACGTTGTCGGTCGCCGACGCCGGGTCCAGCGTGCGCCCGGCGAGGTTGCGCTCGACGTAGTCCCACGTGCCGGGCATGACCTGCATGACCCCGCGCGCGTTGGCCGACGAGACGACGCCGTTGTTGAAGCCGCTCTCCTGCCAGGCGATCGCGGTCGCCAGCGAGGGGGAGACGCCGTACGTCGAGGCGACCGACTGGACGTCGGACGCGCCGACGTGCGCCGCGGTCGGCACCGGGTCGGCGGCCGGGACGACCGGTGCGGGCGCCGGCTCGGAGGAGCGCGGCGGCGCGGGCGCGCCGGTCGGCAGCTTGAGCACGGTGCCGACGAGCAGCATCCCGTCCGGGTCGAGGCCGTTCATCGCCGCGATGCTGGCCGCGGGGACGCCCGAGCTCGCCGCGAGCTGGCCGAGCGAGTCGCCGGGACGGACCGTGTAGCCGCCCGAGCGGACCGGGGCCCGAGCCGCTCGGCGCCGCCGGCGCGGCGGCGGTGCCCGGCGCCCGGGATCGACGAGCGACCGGCCCGCGATCAGCAGGCCCGCCGGATCGAGGCCGTTGGCCGCGGCGAGGGACGCGACGCTGACGCCCCGCGCGGCGGCGATGCCGGTGAGCGTGTCGCCCGGCGCGACGGTGTAGCCGCCGGAGGACGGCGCCGCGGCGGGGGCGGACGCGGTGGCCGGCGTGGTGGTCGCGGCGGGCGCGGCGACGATCCCGGCCTGCTGCAGCGCGGCGTAGCCCTCCGCCGTGGTCGGCACGCGGACGGTCTGCCCGACGACGACCGTCGAGGTCTCCGCGAGGCCGTTGTACGCGGCCACGGTCCGCGTCGTCAGGTTGTTCGCCGCGGCGATCGACCAGAGCGACTCGCCCGGCGCGACGGTATGGGCGACCTCCGCCGACGCCGGGGCGGCGAGGGCGAGCAGGGCGAGCAATGTGGTGCCGAGGAGCCGGCGCACGACGGGGACCTCCAGGTCGGGTTCCGTCTGCAGCAATAGCCCGGAACCCTGCGCGGGTGGGCCCCGCGCGCACAGTTACGGCGCCCTGCACGCGGGCTTGCCGCGCCGGGGCACGGTTACGTCGCCCTGCAAGCCCGCTAGCGTCCCGCCGGCGATGGACCCGGCGGACCTGAAGCTGTGGGCGCAGAAGTGGCGCCACTACGAGCGCAACTCGCTGCCCTGGAACCGCGCGCGGATCCACCTCGAGTTCGCCCGCCGGCGCGCGTTCTGCCGCTGGCCGGTCCACGGCAACGTGCTCGAGCTCCTGCGCGAGGGGCGGCTCGAGCTCGGCGAGCACGTCCTGCTCGAGCCGGGCGTCTGGCTCACCGCCCCCGCGCCCGGCCGGATCGCGATCGGCACCGGCACGTTCCTCAACCTCGGGGTCCAGGTCGCCGCCGTCGAGCGGGTCGAGATCGGCGCGCACTGCATGTTCGCCAACGGCTGCTTCGTCACCGACGGCAACCACCGCTTCGACGACCCGCACCGGCCCGTGCCGTGGCAGGGGTTCAGCACGAAGGGCCCGACCCGGATCGGCGACAACGTCTGGTGCGGCGCCAACGTCGTGATCACGAGCGGCGTGAGCGTCGGCGATCGCTGCGTGATCGGCGCGAACTCGGTCGTCACGCGCGACCTGCCGCCGTTCTCGATCGCCGCCGGGGCGCCCGCGACGGTGCTCAAGACGATCGAATACGCATAGCCTGCGCGCCCATGGGACCCGAGGAGCAGGGGCTGGTCGACGCGATCGCCGCCCGCGAGGACGACCTGGTCGCGCTGCTGTGCGACCTGATCCGGTTCGACACCACGAGCCGCGACGACCCCGGCGCGCCGGCCCGCGACGAGGCGGCGCTCCAGGCCCACCTCGCCGACCGGCTCGGCGCCGCCGGCGCGGACGTCGACGTCTGGGAGCCCGACCCCGCCGACGTCGAGGGCCACCCGGTCACCCCGGCGGGCGGGATCGGCTTCGCGGGCCGGCCGCAGCTCGCCGCGCGCTTCCGCGGCCCCGGCCGCGGCGGGTCGCTGCTGCTGAACGGCCACATCGACGTCGTCCCCGCCCGGCGCGAGGACGGCTGGGACCACGACCCGTTCGACCCGCAGGTCCGCGACGGCCGCATCAGCGGCCGCGGCTCCTGCGACATGAAGGGCGGGATCGCCGCGATGGTGATCGCGGCCGAGACCGTCGCGGGGTCGATCGGCGGCGAGCTGATCGTCTGCACGAACACGGACGAGGAGTCCAGCGGCGTCGGCGGCCTCGCCTGCGCGCGCCACGGGGTCGCCGCCGACTTCGCGATCGTCCCCGAGCCGACCAGCCTCGAGGTCTGGCCCGCCTGCCGCGGCTCGGTCTACTGCTCGGTCGTCGTCGAGGGCCGCGCGGGCCACACCGAGCAGGAGCACGCGAGCTGGCGCGACGGCGGCGCGGTCAACGCGGTCGACAAGGCGCGCCACCTGCTCGACGGCGTCGACCGCCTGCGCGCGGAGTGGCGCGCGCGGCAGGGCGCCCGGCACCCGCTGCTGAGCCCGCCCGACATCGTCGCGAGCCGGCTCGTCGCCGACTCCGGCTGGCCGGTGACGATCCCGGACCGCGCCGAGATCACGCTCGCCGCGCTGATCCTCCCGGCGCAGGCCGACGCGGACGGCTGGACGAACGGCGTCCAGCACGAGATCGAGGCCTTCCTGCGCCGCTGGTGCGACATCGACCCGTGGCTGGCCGAGCATCCGCCGCGCTTCACCTGGCACACGCAGGTCAACCCGTGCGAGACGCCCGCGGACGCGGCGAGCGTCCGGGCGCTGCTCGCCGCCAACGCCGCGCTCGGCCTGCCGGAGACGCTCGGCGGGCTCGATTCCTGGTACGACGGCGGGACGTTCTCGCTCGAGGCGCGGACGCCGGCGCTGATGTACGGGCCGAGCAGCATCGACCGCGCCCACACGGTCGGCGAGTGGGTCCCGGTGGCCGACCTCGTCGCCTGCGCCCAGGGGATCGCCCTGGCCGCCTACCGCCTCTGCCCGATAGCGACTAGCGCTGGACCATCGCGTGCACGCCGAGCACGATGCCGGCGGCGAACAGCGCGAAGCAGACCACGGCGAGCACGAGCCACGGCGCCGCGGCGAGCGGGTGGCCGGCCTTGCGGGCGTCGCCGGCGCGCGCGGCGCCCACGATCACGAGCGAGAACAGCACGCTGATCCCGATGCACGCGACGAACGAGACCCAGACGACCTCGAACAGCAGGTGGCTCTCGACGGCGAAGACGGTCATCAGCCCTCCGCCGTGAGCGTCCGGCCGGCCACGAGGCGGCGCACCAGGGTGAGCGCGAGCGCGGCGAGCAGCACCACGGAGACGACGAACGGGCCGACGCCGTCCGCGCCGAGGACCCAGACCAGGGCGTAGGTGAGGCCTCCGACCGCCGCCGACGCCGGCAGCGTCAGCACCCACGCGGTGACGATGTTCCCCGCCACGCCCCAGCGGACCGCGGAGACGCGCTTGGCCGCGCCGGTCCCCATGATCGCGCCGGAGATGACGTGGGTCGTCGAGAGCGGGAAGCCGACGTGCGACGCGGCCATGATCACCGCGGCGCCGACGCCCTGGGCCGCGAAGCCCTGCGCCGGGTCCATCTTGATGATCCGGCTGCCCATCGTGCGGATGATCCGCCAGCCGCCGACGTACGTGCCGAGCGCGATCGCGCTCGCCGAGGACACGACGACCCAGGTCGGGATGTCGGCGTTCGCCGACAGCGTGCCGTTGGCGACCAGCGCCAGGAAGATGATCCCCATCGTCTTCTGCGCGTCGTTCATCCCGTGCGAGAGCGCGAGCAGGCTCGCGGAGATGACCTGGCCGAGCCGGAATCCGCGCGTGACCGGCCCCGGCCGCTGGCGCCCGACGATCCGGTAGATGATCAGGATCGACATGCCGCCGGCGACGAACGCCATCACCGGCGCGACGAGCGCCGGGACGATGACCAGGTCGAGCAGCCCGCTGCCGTAGACGGCCGACGCGCCCTGGGCCACGAACGTCGCGCCGACCACGCCGCCGATCAGCGCGTGCGACGACGAGGAGGGCAGCCCGAAGTACCAGGTGGCGAGGTTCCAGGTGATCGCGCCCACGAGGCCGGCGAAGACGATCGCCGGCGTCACGAGGTCGGCGTTGACGATCCCCTTGGCGATCGTCGCGGCGACGGCGAGCGAGATGAACGCCCCCGCGAAGTTCAGGATCGCCGCGAGCGTGACCGCGAGCTTCGGGGAGAGGGCGCGGGTCGAGATCGACGTGGCGACCGAGT
Source organism: uncultured Solirubrobacteraceae bacterium (assembly GCA_963791405.1). Classification (GTDB taxonomy): domain Bacteria; phylum Actinomycetota; class Thermoleophilia; order Solirubrobacterales; family Solirubrobacteraceae; genus DASQMT01. The sequence goes on from CAWBSJ010000022.1 coordinate 194,348, forward strand.
TCGCGGTGTCGTGGAAGCCGTTGGTGAAGTCGAACGCCAGCGCCGTCCCGACCACGATCCAGAGCACGACGGACGAGTCCATGCCGCTAGGTGTTCTTGATCGTGATCCCCTCGAGGATGTTCGACACCTTCTCCGTGGCGTCGATCGCGTCCTCGAGGCGCTCGAAGATGTCCTTCCAGCGGATCACCAGCATCGGGTCGATCCCCGCCTCGAACAGCGAGGCCAGCGCCTCGCGGACGACGCGGTCGCCCTCGTTCTCGTAGCGGTTGATCTCGACCGTGAAGTGGTGGATGTCGCCGAAGTTCCGCAGCCGCGGGATCGCGTGGGCGACCTCCTGGCAGGCCAGGTTGAGGATCCGCGCCTGCTGCTGCGCCTGGGACATCGGCGCCTCGATCCGGTACAGCGCGCAGAAGTCGGCGACCTCCTCGATCCAGTCGACGATGTCGTCGAGCCCGGACGCGAGCGCGTAGATGTCCTCGCGGTCGATCGGCGTGACGAACGTCTGGTTCAGCCGCTGGATGATGTCGTGCGTGATCCGGTCGCCCTCCTGCTCGCAGATCGACGATCTCGCGGCCCAGGGTGCCGTGGTCCGGCCACTCGTCGAGCATCCGCTCGAGCAGGCCGGCCGCCCGCACGATGTTGGCGCCGGCCTCCTCGAACAGGTCGAAGAACTCGCGCTCCTTCGGAGCGAACAGCTTGGACAGTTCGACCATGCGGCGGCCACTGTAGTTGTGACCGACCTGTGAATTTGTGAACGAGTTGTTTACGCGTGCTGCTGGTGCTGCTGCGCCAGCCCGTCCTGCAGCCGGTGCAGCTCCTCGGGCGCGATGCCGTACGTGTGCTCCGGCCCGGGGAACGCCCGCGTGCGGACGTCCTCGGCGTAGGCCTGCAGCCCGCGCAGCATCTCGCCGCGCACGTCCGCGTACCGCTTGACGAACTTGGGCTGGTAGCCGTCGTTGATCCCGAGCAGGTCGTGCAGGACGAGCACCTGGCCGTCCGTGCTCGCGCCGGCGCCGATCCCGATCACGGGGATCTCCATCGCGCCCATGATCACGTCGGTGACGTCGGACGGGATCGCCTCGAAGACGATCGCGAAGCAGCCGGCCTCCTGGAGCGCGAGCGCCTCGTCGAGCACCGCGCGGGCGCGCTCGGCGGTCCGGCCCTGCGCGCGGTAGCCGCCCAGCGCGGTCGCGGTCTGGGGCGTCAGGCCGACGTGGCCCATGACCGGGACGCCGGCGCGGACGATCGCCCGGGCGCGGTCGGCCGAGCCCTCGACCTTGACCGCGTCGCAGCCCGCCTCCTTGACGAACCGGTGCGCGGTGGCGATCGCCCGCTCGTCGCTCGCCTCGTAGGAGCCGAACGGGAGGTCGCCGACGAGCAGCGGCGTCCGCAGCCCGCGGTTCACGGCGGCCGCGAGCATCAGCAGCTCCTCGACCGTCACCGGGACGGTGTCGCTGTAGCCGAGGACGTTGTTGGCCGCGCTGTCGCCGACGAGGACGACGTCGACGCCGGCCGCCTCGGCGACGCGGGCGCTCGGGTGGTCGTACGCGGTGACCATGACGATCGGCTCGCCGAGCGCGCGCATCTCGCCCAGCTTCGTGAGCGTGATCGGCTTGCGCGGGGCGTCTTCGGGATGGTCGTGACGAGGGGGAGAGGACATCGCTGCTCCTTTGCCTGGTTGACGCCCCTAGGCCGGGGTCGCCACCTGCTCGATGAGGACGTTGTCGATCAGCCGTGCCGGCCCGACGCGGGCCGCCACGAGGACGAGGGCGCTTCCTCGACGCGCTCGAGCGGGTCGAGCGTGCCGGGGTCGGCGACGGTGAGGTACTCGGGCTCGATGCCGGCCTCCGCCAGCACCGCGCGGCCGCGGGCGGCGGCCCGCTCCGCGTCGCGCTCGCCCGCGGCGACCGCGTCCGCGACGGCGCGGAGCGCGCGGCTCAGCGCGGCGGCGCGCTCGCGGTCGGCCGGGCCGAGCCGGGCGTTGCGCGACGAGAGGGCGAGGCCGTCGGCCGCGCGGACCGTCGGGACGATCTCCAGCGCGACCGGGAGGTCGAGGTCGCGGACCATCCGGCGCAGGACCGCGACCTGCTGCGCGTCCTTCTGGCCGAGGTAGACGGCGTCGGGCGCGACGATGTTCAGCAGCTTGCAGACGACCGTGCAGACGCCGTCGAAGTGCGCCGGCCCGCGCTCGGCGCCCTCGAGCACGCCGCCCAGGCCGGCCACGCGGATCCGCGTCGCGAACCCGTCCGGGTAGAGCTCCGCCGCGGGCGGGGCGAACAGCGCGTCGACGCCGAGGCCGCGCGGCGATCGCGGCGTCGGAGGCCTCCGTGCGCGGGTAGGCGTCGAGGTCGGCGGCCTCGTCGAACTGGGTCGGGTTGACGAACAGCGAGACGACCACGTCGTCGTGCGCGGCCCGGGCGGCCCGGATCAGCGCCTCGTGGCCGGCGTGGAAGGCGCCCATCGTCGGGACGAGCCCGACGCTGCGGCCGGCGCGGCGCGCGGCGGCGACGTGGGCGCGGACCTCCGCGATCGTCCGGAGCGTCTTCATCGCGCCGTCTCCAGCGCCAGCTCGCGGGTGGCGGCGGCGAGCGCGTCGAACAGCGGGAGGAGGTCGGGCGTGCGCTCCTCGAGCGCGGCGCGCTGGCGGGCGACCGTCTCGTCGTCGCCGCGCGCGATCGGCCCGGTCAGCGCGCCGGCGGGGCCGAGCGCCGCCCAGTTGGCGACCGCGGCCTCGACGAGCGGGACGAGCATCGCGCGGTCGACGCCCGCGGTCGCGCCGATCCGCTCGGCCGCCGCCTCGAGCGTGACGAGGAAGTTCGCGGCGATCGACGCCGCCGCGTGGTAGGCGGCGCGGTCGGCGTCGTCGACCACGGTGGCGCGCATCCCGAGCCGGCCGGCGAGGTCGAGCGCGAACGCCAGCGCCCGCGTCGTGCTGCCCGCGACAGCCGCTCCGGCGCCCGCGAAGTGCGCCGCGCCGCCGGTCGTGACGCTGGTGAGCGGGTGCAGCGAGAACGCCTCGCGGCCGGCCAGCACGCCGAGGCCGTTGGCGCCCGAGCAGTGGCCGACGAGGACGTCCGCCGGCGCGCTCGCGGCAGCCGCCGCGATCTCCGCGTCGGGGACGCAGAGCAGCACGGCGTCGACGCCGGGATCCGGCGCCTGGCCGCGCGTCAGCGGGCCGTCGATCTCGAGGCCGGTGGCGCGCAGAGCGATGGCGAGGGCGGTGCCGAGACGGCCCGCGCCGACGATCGCGCAACGGGTGGGTGTGGGGTTCCGGTCCAGTTCTCGCATGGGAGATACCGGCTGGTCGAGAGGAGTGTAGACCCCGCAAAGTCGGGCGTCGCCCCCTCCGTGCGCCGAGTCCGTGGGTATGGTGGATCCGTGCCCTCGGCGGAGTCCCGGCGCGAAGCCCTCAAGGCGGTCTGGCAGCAGGCGCAGACGTGCACGAAGTGCCCGCAGCTCGCCGCCACGCGGACGAAGGTCGTGTTCGGCGCCGGCAACGCGGACGCCGACCTGATGTTCGTCGGCGAGGCGCCCGGGGCGAACGAGGACCGGCTCGGCCTGCCGTTCGTCGGCCAGGCCGGGAAGCTGCTCGACACGCTGCTCGGCGAGATCGGGCTGAGCCGCCCCGAGGTGTTCATCTGCAACACGCTCAAGTGCCGCCCGCCGGGCAACCGCGACCCGCTGCCGGGCGAGATCGACGCCTGCCAGGACTACCTCTTCCGCCAGCTCGAGCTGATCGAGCCGCGCGTGGTCTGCACGCTCGGGAACTTCGCCACGAAGCTGCTGCGGGCCGACGTCGCGACCGGCATCACGCGGCTGCACGGGCGGGCGGAGGAGCGCACGATCGGGCCGCGCACGGTCCGGCTCTACCCGCTCTTCCACCCCGCGGCGGCGCTGTACACGCCGTCGATGCTGCAGACGCTGCGCGACGACTTCCAGCGGATCCCCGAGCTGCTCGCGCTCCCGGCGCCGGAGCAGCCGGCGCCGCCCGGGGCCGAGCTGGTCGTGCCCGAGCCGGAGGTCGCCGTCGCGGCGGCGGAGCCCGAGCCCCAGCTCGGGCTGTTCTAGCGCCCGTTGCCCGCCGCGGCGTGCTCGTCGGCGGTGATCGCGTAGCGCTCGTGGTCGCGCCAGCGCCCGCCGATCAGCAGGTAGCGCGGCGAGTAGCCCTCCAGCCGGAAGCCGGCGCCGCGCGCCAGCGCGATCGACGGGGCGTTGCCGGGCTGGATGTTCGCCTCCAGCCGGTGCAGGGCGAGCGCGCCGAACGCGTGGTCGAGCACGAGCGCCATCGACTCCGACATCAGCCCCTTGCCGGCGTGGCGCGCGGCTGCGTAATAGCCGAGGTAGGCGGACTGGAAGTAGCCGCGGACGATCTGGGAGATCGTGAAGATGCCCACCAGGTCGCCGTCGTCCGCGAGCACGCTGGTCAGGCACTCGAAGTCGTCGCGGACCGTGCGCGAGACGAGGTCGTCGAACTGGTCCGGCCGCTCGGGCGGGTAGGTCCACGGCCGGTGCAGCTCGCGGCTCTCGCGCACCATGGCGAGGAACGCGTCGCGATCGGCGTAGACCAGCTCGCGCAGCTCGACCCGGCTCCCCTCGCGGGTCGCCAGCGGCGGCGGGATCGTGTCCCCGAGCGACGGCCGCCGCAGCAGGCGGCGTCTCACTCGGCGTCCGATCGACTGCGCATGAGCACCATGAAACCGTACGCGACGATGATGTGCGCGTGAACGCGATCGACGCCCGCGCCGCCGCGCGCCCGGAGCTCGGCGGGGTCGAGCGCTGGGCCCGCGAGCTGTCCGCGCGGCTGCCGGCGCTCGGCGACTATCGCGTGCTGCGCCCGCCGCGCGCGCTCGCGCACCGCGCCGGGCACGCCTGGGAGCAGGCGGTGCTCCCCGTGCGGGCGCGCGGCGCGCGGGTGCTCGTGTGCCCCGCGAACCTGGCGCCGGTGGCCTTCCCGCGCTCGGTCGTCGTGCTCCACGACGCGGCAGTGCTGCGCCATCCCGGGTGGTACTCGGGCGCGTACGCGGCGTGGCAGCGGCGGCTGCTCCCGCTGCTGGCGCGGCGCGCGCTGCGCGTCATCACCGTGTCGGCGTTCTCGCGCGGCGAGCTGCGCGAGCTGCTCGGCCTCGACGAGGTCGACGTGGTGCCGGGCGGGGTCGATCCGGCGTTCTCCCCGGACGCGGACGCCGCACGCGCACGGGCGGCGCTCGGGCTCGCGCGCCCGTACGTGCTGTGCGTGGCGTCGCACACGGCGCGCAAGAACCTCGGCGCGCTCGTGCCCGCGGCGCACGCGCTCGCGCGCGAGGGGGTCGACGTCGTGGTCGCCGGCGGCCACCGCCCGCAGTTCGCCGCCGAGCCGGGGCTGGAGGCGCTGCGGCTGCTCGGCCACGTGTCCGATCCGCTGCTGCCCGGGCTCTACGCGGGCGCGGCGGCGTTCGCGCTCCCGTCCGCCTACGAGGGCTTCGGGCTGCCGGTGCTGGAGGCGATGGCGTCCGGGACGCCGGTCGTCGCCTCCGACGCCGCCGCGCTGCCCGAGACGTGCGGCGGCGCCGCGGTGCTCGTGCCGCCCGACGGCGAGGCGGTCCGGGACGCGCTGCTCGCGCTGCTGGGCGACGCGGGCGAGCGCGAGCGGCTGCGCGCCGCCGGGCGGGCGCGGGCGGCCGCGTTCAGCTGGGACGCGACGGCACGCGGCGTCGACGCGGTCGTGCGCGCGGTCGGCTAGGCGCAGCGGCGCGCGTCGCGGGGCGCCTTGCGGCAGCCCTCGAGCCGGCGCGCCGCGATGCGGAACACGCGCAGCGCCGGGGTCGACACGACGGCGCCCTTGCGCTGCAGCCGCAGGCCGGACCAGTCGAACGGGCTCGGGCCCTTGCCGCTCGAGAGCCACGTGTACCAGAGGACCTTCTCGATCCGCTCGTGCTTGCGGGCGCGGGCGAGCAGCCGCAGCGCCTGGGCGAGGAGCACCGCCTGCTCCTGCGCGCTGACCTCGATCCCGATGCCGCGGCCGGCGCGCCTGCGCCCCTCCGCCGCCGGCCAGCTCAGCTCGGTGATCCAGATCGGCAGGGCGCCGTCGCCGTGCTTCGCCATCACCCGGCGGGCGAACCGCACGAGCTTGAGCACGTCCTCGGCCCGGCGCGTGTACGGGTGCAGGGCGACGACGTCGAACAGGCCGTGCGCGCCGGCCTTGTAGAGCTGGCGCAGCGCGAGCCAGCTGCGGTTGGTGAGCCCGGCGAGCACGATCGTGGCGCCCGGGTCGGCGGCGCGGATGCCGGTCGCGACGGCGCGCAGCGTGGCGACGTAGCTCGGCGCGTACGGCGCCTCGGACCAGAAGCCCGAGTGGTTCGGCTCGTTGAACACCTGCCAGGCGCGGATCGGCAGCCGCGGCAGCTCCGGGATGCTCGCCCCAGAACGTGCCGGACGGGCCGTAGCGGGCGACGAGCGCCGCCGCGAACGCCTGCGCCGTCGCCGGGTCGCGCGGCGCGGCGGCGAGGTCGCCGGGGCGCGTGGCCGCCCAGCCGGGCGTCTGCTCGATCACCGGGAGGACCTGCATCCCGCGCGCGGCGGCGGCCGCGACGGCGGCGTCGGCGACGCGCAGGTCGTACGCGCCCGGCGCGGGCTGGAGCTCGAACCAGCGGAACGCGACGCGCACGGTCTCGACTCCCGACGTCGCCATCCGGTCCCACTCGCCGGTCTGCGCCGCGGTCAGCGGGCCGTCGGCGGTGGCGCCCAGCCAGCCCTGCGGGACGCGGCGCTGGGCGGCGTCCGCGGGGGCGGCGAGCGCGGCGGCGGCGAGCAGGGCGATCAGGAGCGTGAGCGTGCGCATCGGCGGGCGGCGGAGTGTAGGCGGCGGGGTCAGCCGCACCGGGCGGCGCGGGCGGACCCGGCGCAGCCGCGCAACAGGCGGCCCGCACGGCGGAAGGCCTTGAGCGCGGGCGCGGACGCGGTGCCGCCCGGGCGGGTCCGCCGCAGGCCTGCCCAGTCGAACGGGCTCGGGCCCGCTTCGCTCGAGATCCACGTGTACCAGAGCACCCGCTGGAGCTTGAGGTTGCGGCGCGCGCGGTAGAGCTTGCGCATCGCGACGGCCAGGACGCGCGCCTGGCGCCGCTCGCCGACCTCGATCCCGACCTTCCAGCCGGGCCGGCCCAGTGCCGCAGGCCACGAGATCTCGGTGATCCACAGCGGCAGCGCGGCGTCGCCGTTGGCGGCCATCACGCCGCGCGCGAGCCGGAGGATCTTCAGCACGTCGGCGGGCCGGCGCGTGTACGGGTGGATGGCGACGGCGTCGAACAGCCCGTGCGCGCCGGCGGCATAGAGCTGCTGCCAGCGCCGTCCAGCTCTCGTTCGTGAGCCCGGCGAGCACGACCGTGGCGCCGGGGTCGGCGCCGCGGATGCCCGCCGCCGCGGCCCGCAGCGCGGCGACGTAGGCCGGCATCGGCGGCTGCTCGGACCAGAAGTCGGGGACGTTGGGCTCGTTGAAGCACCTGCCAGGCGCGGATCGGCCGCCGCTCCAGCTGCGGGTTGTCGCGCCAGAACGAGCCGCGCGGGCCGTAGCGGTCGACGAGCGCGGCCGCGAACGCGCGCAGCGTGGCCGGGTCGCGCGGCGGCGCGGCGAGATCGCCGGGCCGGGTCGCGGCCCAGCCCGGGACGTTCTCGATCACCGGCAGCACGCCGATCCCGCGCCGCGCCGCCGCGGCGACGATGCCGTCCGAACGCGCCAGGTCGAGCCGGCCGGGCGCCGGCTCGAGCTGGTACCAGCGGAAGCCGGTCCGCACGGTCTCGACGCCCGCGCGCGCCATCCGGTCCCACTCGCCGGCGTCGCCGGGGTCGAACGGCCCGTCCGCCGTGACGCCCAGCCAGCCCTGCGGGACCAGCCGCTGCGCGGCGGCGGCGGGACCCGCGAGCACGGCGAACGCGAGCAGCGCGATCAGCAGAATTCGGGTGCGGACCATCTCCTCGGGAACGTATACGTTCATACGTCCGCTTCGATGCGGTCATCGCGAGGACGCACGACGATCCGTCGCGGCCCGTAGACTGCCGCGGCCCATGGCGTCCCGGGTGGCCCTCGTCCACGACTTCCTGCTCGACCTCCGCGGCGCGGAGCGGGTCTTCGCGGCCATCTGCGACCAGTGGCCCGACGCCGACGTCTTCACCGCCGTCTACGACGAGAAGGGCACCGAGGGCCGGTTCGCCGACCGCCATCCGCAGCCGTCGTTCCTCCAGCGCGCGCGGCCGACGTCGCGCACGTTCCGGCCGCTGCTGCCGCTCTATCCGCACGCGATCGAGTCGTTCGACCTGCGCGGCTACGACACGGTGATCTCGTCCTCGAGCGCATGGGCGCACGGCGTCCTGGTCGACCCGGGCGCCGTCCACGTCTGCTACTGCCACAACCCGTTCCGCTACGCCTGGACCGAGCGCGAGGCGACCCTGCAGGCCCGCCACCCGCTCGTCCGGCCGGTCCTGCGCGTGCTGCTCAACCGCTGGCGCCAGTGGGACTGGATCGCCGCCCAGCGCGTCGACCGCTACGTCGCCAACTCGCACCTCACCGCGGCCCGGATCAGGCGCTACTTCGGGCGCGAGTCGACCGTGCTGTACCCGCCGGTGGAGACCGGCCGCTTCCGGCCGGCGACCGGCCCGGGCGAGCACTACATGGTGCTCGCGGAGCTGATGGCCCACAAGCGGATCGACGTCGCCGTGCGCGCCTTCAACGCGCTCGGGCTGCCGCTGCTCGTGGTCGGGGACGGTCCCGAGCTGCGCCACCTCAAGCGGCTGGCCGGCCCGACGATCGGGTTCACCGGCCGGGTCAGCGACGAGCGCGTCGCCGAGCTGCTCGAGCGCGCCCGCGCGCTCGTGGTGACCGCGACGGAGGAGTTCGGGATCGCCGCCGTCGAGGCGCTGGCGGCCGGCCGGCCCGTGATCGCGCTCGACGAGGGCGGCGTGCGCGAGAGCGTGACCGAGGGGGTCACCGGCGCGTTCTTCACGCCGTGCGACCCGGAGGCGCTGATCGAGGTCGTCCGGCGCTTCGAGCCCGAGTCGGTCGATCCCGCGGCGTGCCGCGCCGCGGCCGAGCGCTTCGGCGCCGACCGTTTCCGCGCCGAGCTCGCACGGATCGTCGACGCGGCCGTGGCGGGCGAGCGGCCCGCGCGCGAGGGCGAGCGCGGCGCCGGGCGGGGTCTGGCCGGCGTGCCGGGGCGCCGCCGTATGCAACGATCTGCCCACGGACCGTGACGAAGCGCGCCGAACTTCCTAAAAGTTCGGTGAGTCCGTAACCTAACGAGGTTCCGAGGGTTTAAGTTCTCGGTGGGCCGCTCGGTGGGATGCACCGAGGACGCGGCCACGGGGGATTCGGTTGCGGTCGCCGCAGGAGCAGGCGCGGCGAGACGGTCCCCCGCAGGGTAGCGCACCACATCGCCGGAACAGTTGCGCCGGCAACGATTTACGACTATAATTCCGACTTGGAGAGTTGGTTTTTCTCCAAGACCGATGAGACTGAGATCAGAGGGCAGATGTCCACGACTTACATGGAGAACAGCAAGAGCAAGAAGGACACCGAGCAGCAGTACCACGCCGACGTGGACCCGACGCTCGACTCCCTTCAGCTCCTGCTCCGCGAGGCGGGCCGCTTCACGCTGCTCACGCCGGCGGAGGAGATCGAGCTGGCCAAGCGGATCGAGAAGGGCGACCTCGAGGCGAAGGACCGGATGATCAACTCGAACCTCCGCCTGGTGGTCGCGAACGCGCGCCGCTATCAGGGCCAGGGCCTCGCCCTCGGCGACCTGATCCAGGAGGGCATGCTCGGGCTGATCCGCGCGGTCGAGAAGTTCGACTGGCGCAAGGGCTTCCGCTTCTCGACCTACGCGACGCTGTGGATCCGGCAGGCGATCCAGCGCGGGCTCGAGAACACGAGCCGCACGATCCGCCTCCCCGTCCACGTCGCGCAGCGGTCGCGCAAGGTCGGCCGGATCGAGCGCGAGCTCACCACGAAGCTCGGCCACGAGCCGACCGACGAGGAGATCGCCGACGTCGCGGACCTTCCGCTGGCCGACGTGATCGAGATCCGCAAGGCGGACCGTGCGGTCGTCTCGCTCGACAAGCCGGTCGGCGACGACGGCGACACCTCGTTCGGCGACCTGCTCGCCATCGAGACGGCGCCGGTCGACGAGGAGGTGCAGGAGAAGCTCCGCTCGGAGACGCTCCTCAGCGCCATCGCCGAGCTCCCGGAGCCCGAGCGCAACGTGATCGAGATGCGCTTCGGCGCCGGCGACCAGGAGCCGCAGACGCTCTCGCAGGCCGGCAAGAAGCTCGGCGTCTCGACCGAGCGCGCCCGCCAGCTGGAGGAGCGCGCGCTGCGCAAGCTCAGCCAGCGGCCGGAGCTCATCGCGCTCCGCGAGGCGGCCTAGCCACAACCCGCACCGTCCGCGCCGGACGGCAGATGTCGCACCGAGACCCGGGTCCGCCCGGGTCTCGGTCGTTAAAGCAGCTCGATCACGGTGTCGAGCAGCGCGTCGTCGAACGACGCGTCCCAGTCGCGGCTCCAGGCGACGCGGCTGCCCGCCGCGCGCCGCTCGGCGTCGCCGGCGCCCGCCACCGCGGCGCCGATCGCCGCCGCGACCGCCCCGACGTCCGGCGCGGCCGCCACGAGGTTCCCCGAGATCGCGGTGAGCGCCTCCGCGGTCTTGTTCTCGAACGTGTTGGTCACGGTCAGCAGCCCCGCCGAGGCCATCTCGAGCGGGACGAGGCTCGGATGCGGCGTGTACATCAGCGCGAGGCCGACGTCGTGCTCGCGCAGCGTGCGCGCGTAGTCGGACTGGGCGGCGCGGGGGAGGAGCGCGAGCGAGGCGCCGCCGCCGAGGTCCAGCCGCCGTCGCCCCTCCACCGTCCCGATGCCGTCGAGCGTCCAGCCGTCGAGCGCGCCGTCCGCCGCGGCGCGGCCGAGCGCGAGCACGCCGAGCTCGAACATGTTGCGCGCCGCGTGGGGCTCCGGGCGCGCGTAGAACAGCAGCCGCCGGGTCGAGCGCGCGGCCAGCTCGCCGGCGCTCGGCGGGTCGATCGGCGTGATCGCGTTCTGGAACGCGGCCGACCCGGCGCCGCTCGCGAACACGCCGAGGCCGCGGAGCCGGAACCAGTCCCGGAGCAGCGCGGTCGAGAACAGCGCGGTGTGGGGGAGCCGGTAGGAGGCGTCGGCGAGCGCCGCGTAGGTGCCCATCGGGAACGTGAACGGCTCGTACTCCTGGATCAGGTAGAGGAACCGCTCGCCGCCGAGCTCGCGGCGCGCGGCGTCGGCGATGTGGGCGGTCCACCACGTCGTCGCGACGAAGCGGTCGGCGCGGCTGACCTCGAGGCCGTGCGACTCGCGCCCGAACGCGACCTCGACGCGGTCGAACACGCCGTCCAGCCCGCTGTAGGCCTCGATCTGCGCCCGCCAGTCGACGGGCAGCGAGCCGACCGGGTCGACGGTCACGACGCGCACGCGCAGGCCGCGCTCGGCGAGCCGCCGCGCGAGGTTGAGCTTCGCGATGTAGCCGCCGAAGAAGTGGCGCAGGTCGATCGACGGGATCAGCAGGTTGACGCGCACCGGCGCGTCCTCGCGGATCGCGAGCCGCAGCGGCGCGACCTTGTCGGCGATCGCTCGCACCTCCGGCTCGCCCGGCGTCGACGCGCCCGGCCGCGGATCGAGCGCGGGCGGCGGGACCGCGTCCAGGCGCGCCCGCGGCTGCGGGCGGTCGCGCGCGGTCGCCGCCAGCGCCCGCCGCCACGCGAAGGCGTGCAGCAGCATCCACTCGGCGCCGAGCGTCTGCGGCCGCCGCGCGAGCAGCTCGCGGGCGCCGCGCGCGCCGAGCCGCGCCAGCGGCAGCGCCGAGCGGTCGGCGCGCTCGAAGCGGTCGAGCGCGCGCCGCTTCGCCGGCGCCATCCGGTCCCCGCAGCGCATCCGCAGGATCGCCGTGAGCTGGAGCAGGCGGCAGACGTCGACGAAGTAGTGCATCCGCCAGAGCCGGATCCGCTCGCGCGGGTCGCGGCGCAGCGCCCCGAGCCGGTCGCGGAGCGACGGCATCCGGTTCGCCGCGGCGTGGCCGAGCGTGGCACTGCCGTGCTGGACGTAGTCGTAGAGCGGCCGGTCGACGTAGGCGATGTCGCCGCGCGCGAGCGCGCAGAGCCCGAGCCAGTGGTCGTGGAAGTGCGCGAACTGCGCCGGCGGGAACGGCAGCGCGGCGTCGAGCAGCCCGCGCGGGAACAGCGACGCCGCGCCGGTGACCGCGTTCGCCACCAGCAGCGACGTGAGGTCGTCGTGGTTGTTCTCGCGCCGCTCCCAGTACGTCGCCGCGACCTCCTCGCCGCCGGGCCGGATGACGCGCGCGTCGCTGTAGACGAGCTCCGCGTCCCCGAGCGCCCCGAGCAGCACGGCGAGCTTGTCCGCGTGCCAGACGTCGTCCTGGTCGGCGAGCGCGACGTGCCGCGCGCCGGCGGGCGCGAGCGCCAGCGCCCGCTCGAAGTTGCGGTAGAAGCCGAGCCGCCGCGGGGAGCGCGAGACGACGAACCGCGGGTCGCCGGCGACGAGCCGCTCCAGCTCGGCGAACCGCTCGGGCGACGAGCAGTCGTCGGAGATGACGCAGATCCAGTCCTCGACCGTCTGGGCGCGGATCGAGTCGAGCTGGCGGGCGAGCAGGTCCGCAGGCGGCTCGAAGGTCGCCATGCAGATCGCGACGGCCGGCGCGGCGGCCGGGACGGGGGCGACCGGCGCGGCGGGCGGGATGCGCGCGAGCTCGTGCTCGGCGGTCGCGCCGCCGGGCAGCCGCGCGCGGAGCCCGATCGCCGTGGGGCCGGAGCCCGGCGCGATCCGGGCGAGGCCCCAGAAGCCGCTCGCGTAGCTCTCCGGGACGTCGAGCTCGCGCAGCGTGTCGAGCCGCGGCATCCCGTGGGCCATGACCGGCTGCTCCTCGCCGTCGACAACGAGCGCGAGCGCGTCGATCGCCGCGCCCGGCGCCCAGCACGTCCCGCAGACGAAGACGGCGGTCCCCGCGCCGACGGCGAGCTCCTCCGGGAGCGGCGCGTCGAGCTGGACGTGGAGGACGGCCGCCAAAGCGCGCATGAGGGTACCCTGCCGCGCGATGCCGGTCCGACGAGCGCTGCGACCGGTGGTCGCCCGGATCCGCGCGCTGCGCCGGCCCGAGCCGGCGCCCGCGCCGCCGGCGCCCCGCTACGACGAATGGCTCGAGCTGGCCGCGGGCGACGAGCTGCGCGCGATCGACGCGGCCTGCGCCGACGGCGGCCCGGAGCACCTCGCGCGCTTCCGCGTGCTCGACGCCGACGTCTGGGCGCTGCTGCTCACGCAGGAGTACGACGGCTGGCCGAACATCCGCGCGCTGCTCCCGGCGGTCCCCGACCCGGCGCTGCAGGCGACGTGGAACGGCACCTCGGGCGCGCCGCTCGCCGCGCAGGGCGTCGCGTTCTACCGCCGCCTGTGCGACCGCTACGCGGCCCACGGCGCCGTGCCGCTGGACGCCGCGCGGGTGCTCGACTTCGGCTGCGGCTGGGGCCGGCTCACCCGGATGCTCGCGCGCGACGTGGCCCCCGGGAACCTCTACGGATGCGATCCGGCGCAGGGCATCCTGGACGTCTGCCGCGCCGACCGCGTCCCGGCCGAGCTCGCCCGCAGCGACTTCCTGCCGCAGCGGATCCCGTTCGACGGGCCGTTCGACCTCGCGTTCGCGTTCTCCGTGTTCACCCACCTCTCCGAGCGGGCGGCGGAGGCGAGCCTCGACGCGCTGCACGCCGCCCTCGCCCCCGGGGGCATCCTGGTGCTCACCGTCCGGCCGCCGTCCTACCTGGCGGGCGCCGGGGCGGGCTTCGCGTTCGTCCCGCACCCGGCGGAGCCCGGACATCCCCAGTGGGGCGGCGGCGAGATGACCTACGGCGAGACCGTGATCCCGCTCGGCTACGTGCGCGAGTGCTGGTCCGACAGGTTCGCACTGCTCGATGCCGACATCCTGCTCGGCGACCTGTTCCAGGCGGTGCTCACCCTCCGCCGGAGCTGAGCGCCCGCGCCGTAGCCGAAGATCAGCACCGCGAGGCCGGCGATCGTCACCGGGACGAAGAACAGGAAGCGCGCGAGCAGCAGGACGCCGACCGCGTCGCCGCCCTGCACGTCGGCCGCGTGCAACCCCAGCAGCATGCCCGCGTCGAACGTGCCGACGTAGCCGGGGGCGGCCGGGATCGCCGCCGCCAGCGAGGCGAGCACGATCACGCCCATCGCCGCGAGCGGGTCGAGCGTGAAGCCGATCGCCCGCGCGATGAACAGGAACGTCGTCGCGTCGAGGCACCAGATGAAGAGCGTCAGCAGCGCCAGCGGGATCCCCTGGCGGCTCCAGACGACCTTGAGCGCGCCCGCGACCGGCCGGATCGTCGCCGCGAACCGCTCGAACCGGCCGCGCCGGCGGAGCCAGAGGTACCCGGCGACCCCGGCGGCGGCGAGCAGCAGCGCGATGGCCGCGAGCGAGGCGCCGCCGCGGCCGCCCGGCGCGCCCTCGACGCCGGCCCAGGTGATCGCGACGAGCAGGACGACGAGGACCCCGGCGTCGAGCACGCGCTCGACGAGCACGGTGCCGAGGATCTCGCGCCGCCGCGCGGTCGACCGCTGGCCGAGCAACCCGATCTTGAGCAGCTCGCCACCGCGCGCCGGCAGCACGTTGTTGCCCATGTAGCCGACGAGCGTGAGGCCGTACGCGTCGCGCTGCCGGTGCGGCACGCCCGCGCGGTGCAGGATCAGGTGCCAGCGCCAGCCGCGCAGGCCGAAGTTGGCGACGATCACGAGCGCGGCGGGGATCAGCCACGCCCAGCCGGCCGCGGTGTCGGGCAGCTTCGGGGCGTCCTGGCCGGCGATCCACCAGACGACGGCCGCGAGCGAGACGCCGGAGACGAGCAGTCCGAGCGCGGCGGACGCCCCGGGGCGGCGCATCAGATCCTGTCGGCGAGCGTCCGCACGGCGGCCGCCACCCTATACGGTGCGCGGGTGGACGACGAGGCGCGCAAGGAGTTCTGGCGCGCCCTGCGCGCCCGCCATCCGGGGCTGCGCGAGGCGCTCGTCGCCGACGCGCGGATCACGGCGCGGCTGCGCGGCGAGCGGCACGAGTTCCGCTCGCGCGCCGACGCCGCGGCGCAGATGGCGCGGCTCGCGTGGTCCAGCGACGCGTTCCTCGCGCAGGCGCTCTACCGCGTCAAGGCGCGGCTCCAGGCCCGCCGCGTCCCGCTCCTCCCGCGGCTCGCCCACCGCCTGGCGATGGCGACCGCGCAGGTCTCGATCGGGGATCCCGTCGTCGTCGCGCCCGGCGTGTACCTGCTGCACGGCCAGGTCGTGATCGACGGCCTCGTCGAGATCGGGGCGGGCGCGGTGATCGGCCCGTTCGTGACGATCGGGCTGCGCGCGGGCCACGTCGCGGGCGCGACGATCGAGCCCGGCGTCAGCATCGGCACCGGCGCCAAGGTGATCGGGCCGGTGCGGATCGGCGCCGGCGCCACGATCGGCGCGAACGCGGTCGTCGTCGGCGACGTCCCGCCCGGCGCGACCGTGGTGGGCGCGCCCGCCCGCCCGGTCTGATCGATACCGTGCCGCGCATGTGGCGGCTCAGGCGCAGGGGCAGGGACGGCGGCACCGCCGTCGCGGAGCCCGAGGGCTTCGACGGCGGCGATGCGGAGCTCGCCGCGGAGATCGAGCGGCTCGCGGCGGAGAATCGCGCCACCCCGGACCGCGAGACCGAGCGGCGGCTGCTGCGGCTGCGCCACGTGGCAGGCACGCGCGCCCTCGCGGCCGCCGGCGAGCGGCCGGAGCACGCCGCGCCGGACGCGGCCGCGCTGCCGCCCGGCCCGGGCCTGCCCGAGATCCCCGCCGCCGACCTGACGCCCGGCCTGCTGCGCGCCGGCATGCTGCGCGACGGCTGCCTGCTCGTCCGCGGGCTGGTGCCGCGCGCGGACGCGCTCGCGTTCGCCGCCCTGATCGACCGCAGCTTCGCCGAGCGCGAGCGCGGCGACGCCGGCGAGCCGGGCTTCTACGAGGAGTTCGAGCCCGATCCGCGCTTCCCGCCGATCGCCGAGCGGCCGTGGATCAAGGAGGGCGGCGGGGTGCTGGCGGCCGACTCGCCGCTGCTGGCGTTCCGGATGCTCGAGCTGTTCCGCGCCGCCGGGCTGCCGGCGCTCGTCGAGGGCTACCTCGGGGAGCCGGGGCTGTTCACCGTGCAGAAGACGACGCTGCGCCGGGCGGAGCCGTCCGTCCCGGGCGCGTGGCACCAGGACGGCGCGTTCCTCGGCGACGTCCGCGCGCTGAACCTCTGGCTCGCGCTGTCGCGCTGCGGCGACGAGGCGCCCGGCCTGGACCTCGTGCCGCGCCGGCTCGACGGGTTCGTGACCACCCAGACGGACGAGGCGGTGCTCTCCTACCAGGTGTCGCAGCGCAAGGCGGAGGAGGCGGCCGGCGACACGCCGATCGTGCGGCCGGTCTTCGAGCCCGGCGACGCGCTGTTCTTCGACGAGCTGTTCCTCCACCAGACCGGATCCGACCCGGCGATGCCGAACCCGCGCTTCGCGATCGAGAACTGGTTCTTCGGCGCCACCGGCTTCCCGCGCGAGTTCGCCCCGCTGGCCGTCTAGGTGCACGACCCCTACCTCAACGATCCCCAGCGCTGGGGCGTCTCGCTCGCGCAGTCGGCGGAGATCATGCTGCCGTGCCTCGACGCGGCGGGCGCGCGCTCGGTGGTCGAGGTCGGCGCGTTCGCGGGCGACCTGACCCGCGTGCTGGTCGACTGGGCGGCGGCGGCGGGCGCGACCGTCGGCGCCGTCGACCCGGCGCCGCAGGACGGCCTCGTCGCGCTGGCGCGCGCGCATCCCGAGCTCGAGCTGATCCGCGAGACGAGCCTGGCGGCGCTGCCGCGGATCGCGCTGCCCGACGCCGTGGTGATCGACGGCGACCACAACTTCCACACCGTCCGCGAGGAGCTGCGGATCCTCGGCGAGCGCGGGCCGGGCGCCGAGCTGCCGCTGCTGCTGTTCCACGACGTCCGCTGGCCGCACGGCCGCCGCGACGACTACTACGACCCGGACGCGATCCCCGCCGAGCATCGCCATCCGGTCGCGGGCGACGCCGGCGGCCTGTTCCCGGGCGACCCGGGCCTGCGTCCCGGCGGGCTTCCGTACCCGCGCTCGGCCGCGCACGAGGGCGGCGGCGCGAACGGCGTCCTGACCGCGGTCGAGGACTTCGCGGCCGCGCGCGGCGACGTCCGCCTGGCGGTCGTCCCGGCGTTCTTCGGCTTCGGCGTGCTGTGGTCGCTGGACGCGCCGTACGCGCCGGCGCTCGCCGCGATCCTCGATCCGCTCGACGGCCACCCGGTGCTGGAGCGGCTGGAGGCCAACCGCGTGCACCACCTCGCGCAGGGGCACGTGACGATGAGCGAGCTGTGGGCGGAGCGCGAGCGGCGCGCCCGCCAGGAGGCGCTGCTGCGCCGGCTCCTGGAGTCGAGCGCGTTCGCCGTCGCCGAACGGCTCTCCATGCTGCGCCACCGCGCGGGCGTCGCGACCGACGCGTCGGTGATCTCGCGCGACGAGATCCGCCGCGTGCTCGGCGACTAGCGCTGCCTGCGCCGGCGGTTCAGCTCGCGCAGCGGGCGGGTGATCCGCCACGACGGGCTCGCCGTGAGCGCGTCCAGCTCGCGCTCGAGCGGCGCGAGCCGGGCGTCGACGGTCGAGGTGCTCGAGTAGCCGAGGGTGCGGGCGGCGTCGCGCTCCGCCTCGGCGCGGCGCGCGCGGGCCTTCCAGTCCTCCGTCGGCGCGTCGCCGGGCATCCGGCCGTCCCACTTCTCCGCGAAGCGGATGTGGCCCTCGACCCAGAGGTCGCGGTCGGGCACGAGCTCGAGCGTGTGGTGGAGGACGGCGCCGATCGGCGCGGTCACGACGCGGCGTCCCGCCTCCCGGACACGCAGGCAGAAGTCCAGGTCGTGCCCGAAGCCGAGGCTCAGCTCCTCGTCGAAGCGCAGCGTCCGGACCGCCCAGGGCGAGAGCGCCATCAGCCGTCCGTCGACGGTGTCGACGGTGGCGGGCGGCGCCTCGATCGGCGCCCAGCCGTGCGCCGCCACCTCCCCGCCGCCGTGGTCGTGATGGCGCTGGCGGACCGGCCCGCGGCTGATCCTGCCCTCCCACCAGGCGATCGAGCGGACCCCGGCCGCGCCGATGGCGCCGACGACGGCGACCTCCGGATCCGCGAACGCCTCGCGCAGCACGGCGCACAGGCCCGGGTCGGCGAGCTCGACGTGCTCGTCGACGAGCACGAGCGCCTCGAGGTCGTCGCGCGCCGCGGCGGCGTCGAGCAGCAGGTTGTTGCTGCGGCAGACGGTGCCGACGGCCTCGAAGGCGAAGACCGTGGCGCCGGGCTCCGCGGCGGCCTGGATCCCCGGTCGCGCGTAGCGGATGTACGCCGGCGGGTCGACGATGCAGGAGCCGAAGGCGATCACGCGGCCGACCGCGGCAGCCGCCGGAGCGGCGCGGTCAAGCGCCAGGAGAGGCTGCCGCGGGTCTCGGCGATGGCGTGCCGTGCGGCGGCGGTGCGCGCGGTCTCCTCGAGCGCCTTCCAGTGCACGATCGCGAGCGCGAGGTCGCGCTCGGCCTCGGCCCGCAGCGCGCGCTCGCGCCAGCTGCCCGGGCCGGTGCCGATCCCGGGCATGCGGCCGTCCCACTTCTCCGCGACCGCGACGTGCGCCGCGACCCAGCGCTCGGGGTCGGGGACCATCTGGAGCGGCCGGTGATGGATCGCCCGCAGGTCGGCGGTGACCACCTTGCGGCCCGCCTCGCGGACCTGGAGGCAGAAGTCGAGGTCGTAGCCGTGGAAGTCGCCCAGCCCCTCGTCGAAGCGGATCTCGCGCACCGCCCAGGGCGACAGCACGAGCAGGAAGCCGTCGAGCGTCTCGACCTCGCCCGTGTGTGCGTAGGGCGGGGCGTCGTCCCACGCCCAGGAGAACGAGTGCAGGTCGCCGCCGCCGTGCTCCTCGTAGCGGTTGACGAAGGAGGCGAGCGTGACGGACGCCTCCCACCAGGCGATCGAGCGCACCCCGATCGCGCCGACGCAGCCGAGGACGCCGACGAGCGGATCGGCGAGCGCGTCGCGGACCTTGGCGCAGAGGTCGGCGTCGACGAGCTCGGTGTCCTGGTGGACGAGTACGAGCGCCTCGAGGTCGTCGAGCTCCGCCGCGCGGTCGAGGATCGCGTTGTAGCTGCGGAAGATCGTGCCGGTGGCCGGCCCGGCGAGCACCTCGGAGCCCGGCTCCGCCGCACGGCGGATGCCGGGCTCGGCGCAGCGCCGGAAGACCTCGGGCCTGGTGATGGATGTGCCGAACGCGATCATCGTGGACGGCGGCGGAGTGTAATTGCCTAGGATCCCGCGCCCTCCATGTGGAACGGCAAGGACGTATCGGTCGTGCTCATGACCTACGCGGAGCGGGACTCCATCCGCGCGGTCATCGACGGGTTCCTGGCGACGGGCTACGTCGACGAGGTCGTCGTGGTCGACAACAACGCCGAGCCCGGCACCCGCGAGGCGGTCGCCGGGACGCCGGCGCGGCTCGTGTCCGAGCCGCGCCAGGGCTACGGCCACGCGACGCGGCGCGGTCTGCAGGAGGCGCGCGGCGAGCTCGTGGTCATCGCCGAGCCCGACGGGACGTTCCTGCCCGAGGACATCACGAAGCTGCTCGTCTACAGCGGCGAGTGCGACGTCGTGCTCGGCACGCGCACGACGCGCGAGCTGATCTGGGCCGACGCGAACATGGACTGGTTCCTGCGCTGGGGCAACTGGGCGGTGGCCAAGCTGATCGAGGTGCTCTTCAACACGGTGCACCTCTCGGACGTCGGCTGCACGTACCGGGTCCTGCGCCGGCCGGTCGCCGAGCGGGTCGCGGCCGAGATGCAGGTCGGCGGGAGCCACGCCGGCGTCGAGATCATGCTGCTCGCGCTCACCTCCGGCGCGCGGGTCGTCGAGGTCCCGCTGAATTACCTGCCGCGCGTCGGGACGTCGTCGGTCACCGGCCGCCGGCTCGTGGCGATCGGCGTCGGCCTGCGGATGATCGGGCTCATCCTCGGGTTCCGCCGCCGCACGCCGCGCGGGACGACCCGGCCGGCCGCGTTCGTCCGCGACGCATGAGCTCGCACTTCGACAGCATCGCCGGCGAGTACGACGCGGCGCTCCCGGCGCACGTCGTCGAGCACTACCTCCGCAAGCGGACCGCGTACGTCGTCGCCCACTGCCCGCCCGGCCGCGGCCTCGACGTCGGGTGCGGCACCGGGCGTGCTCGCCGCGCGGCTGGCGCGGCCGGCTGGACCATGACGGGCGCGGACCCGTCCGCCGGGATGCTCGACGTGCTCCGCTCCCGCAGCCCGGAGGTCGCGGCGGTCCAGGCGTCCGGCACCGGGCTGCCGTTCGCGGACGCGACGTTCGACGTCGTGCTCAGCGTCGCGACCCTGCATCACATCGCCGACCCGGGCGACGTCCGGCGCACGCTCGGCGAGATGGTCCGGGTCGACGCGCCCCGGCGGGCGGGTGCTCGTCTGGGACCACAACCCGCGCAATCCGTACTGGGGGCCGCTGATGCGGCGCGTCCCGCAGGACACGGGCGACGAGCGGCTGATCGGCGAGGACGAGGTGCTCGCCGGGCTGCGTGCGGGCGGCGCGGATCGTGCGCTCCGACCAGCTCGGGCTCGTCCCGGACTTCGTGCCGCCGCGGGCGCTCGGCGCGGCCGCCGCGCTCGAGCGCACGGTCGAGCGGACGCCGCTGATCCGGCGGCTGGGCGCCCACAACGTCGTGCTCGGCGCGAAGCGAAAAAAAAAAAAAAACCGGACCGCGGTAAAAAAAAAAAAAAAAAAAAAAAAAAAAAAAAAAAAAAAAAAAAAAAAAAAAAAAAAAAAAAAAAAAAAAAAAAAAAAAAAAAAAAAAAAAAAAAAAAAAAAAAAAAAAAAAAAAAAAAAAAAAAAAAAAAAAAAAAAAAAAAAAAAAAAAAAAAAAAAAAAAAAAAAAAAAAAAAAAAAAAAAAAAAAAAAAAAAAAAAAAAAAAAAAAAAAAAAAAAAAAAAAAAAAAAAAAAAAAAAAAAAAAAAAAAAAAAAAAAAAAAAAAAAAAAAAAAAAAAAAAAAAAAAAAAAAAAAAAAAAAAAAAAAAAAAAAAAAAAAAAAAAAAAAAAAAAAAAAAAAAAAAAAAAAAAAAAAAAAAAAAAAAAAAAAAAAAAAAAAAAAAAAAAAAAAAAAAAAAAAAAAAAAAAAAAAAAAAAAAAAAAAAAAAAAAAAAAAAAAAAAAAAAAAAAAAAAAAAAAAAAAAAAAAAAAAAAAAAAAAAAAAAAAAAAAAAAAAAAAAAAAAAAAAAAAAAAAAAAAAAAAAAAAAAAAAAAAAAAAAAAAAAAAAAAAAAAAAAAAAAAAAAAAAAAAAAAAAAAAAAAAAAAAAAAAAAAAAAAAAAAAAAAAAAAAAAAAAAAAAAAAAAAAAAAAAAAAAAAAAAAAAAAAAAAAAAAAAAAAAAAAAAAAAAAAAAAAAAAAAAAAAAAAAAAAAAAAAAAAAAAAAAAAAAAAAAAAAAAAAAAAAAAAAAAAAAAAAAAAAAAAAAAAAAAAAAAAAAAAAAAAAAAAAAAAAAAAAAAAAAAAAAAAAAAAAAAAAAAAAAAAAAAAAAAAAAAAAAAAAAAAAAAAAAAAAAAAAAAAAAAGACTGCGGTCGCTAGCATCGCCGCGCCATGGCCCTCTTCAAGCGCAAGCCCGGCCGCGAGGCGGTCGCCGAGCCGCCGCCAGGTGCCGGCGAGCACCGAGGCGCTCCACGAGGAGATCCACCGGCTCGCCGCCGCGGGGGCGATGCAGGTGGACGCCGCCGCGGCACGGCGGCTGCTGCGCCTCCGCCACGTCGCCGGGGTGCGCCGGCTCGAGGCGGGCGGCGGCGCGCCGGAGTACCCGGAGCCTGACACCGCACGCCTCCCCGGCGGCGGTGGGTTGCCCGACTTCGCGCCGGACGAGATCACGCCCGGCCTCCTGCGCGCCGCGATCCTGCGCGACGGCTGCGCGCTCGTCCGCGGGCTTCGTCGACCGCGACCGCCGCAGCGCCTCGCCGAGGGCATCGAGCGCGCGTTCGCCGAGCGCGAGGCGCGTGGATCCGACTCGGGCTTCTACGAGGAGCTCGTGCCCGAGGTCGCGGTTCGAGGTCGCCGCCGTGCGGCCGTGGATCGAGCAGGGCGGCGGGGTGCTCGCGGCGGACTCGCCGCGGCTCCGCTTCGCGATGCTCGACGGTTCGACGCCGCCGGGCTGCCGTCGCTGGTCGCCGGGTACCTGGGCGAGCCGCCCCTGATCTCGGTCCAGAAGATGACGCTGCGCAAGGCGGAGCCGACCGTCGGCGGCGCCTGGCACCAGGACGGCGCGTTCATCGGCGAGGCGCGTCGCTGAACGTCTGGCTCTCGCTGTCGCGCTGCGGTGACGTGGCGCCCGGGCTCGACATCGTGCCGCGGCGGCTCGAGAGATCGTGGCGACCACGACGCGATGCTCGACGTCGGCTGACCCGTGCGAAGGCGCGGAGGCGGCCGGTGAAATCCCGATCTCCGCCCGATCTTCGAGCCGGGCGATGCGCTGCTGTTCGACGAGATGTTCCTCCACCAGACCGCGTCGGACCCGCGATGCGCAAGCCGCGCTTCGCGATCGAGAGCTGGTTCTTCGGCGCGCCGCGTTCCCGCCGGACTACGCGCCGCTCGCCGTCTGAGGCGCCGCCTCGATCAGCAGGAGCCGCTCGACGCCGGGCCACTCCCGCACCGGCGCCCGGGCGTCAGCGCGGCGGCAGGGCCGCGCGCGCGCGGACTCGCTCTTGTCGGCCGCGAGGACGAACAGCCGGCCTCCGCGCGCCCGCGCCTCGGCGACCGCCTCCGCCATCACCTCGGCGGGCGGCGGGGCCAGCGCGATGATCCGGAACGGGTCGTACTGCACGTCGTCGTCGCCGACCGGCAGGATCCGGTGCGAGGCGCTCGAGTGCGAGCTCGAGCGGGGAGGGCGGGCCCGCGGGATTGATCCGGGCCGCGTCGACGACGACGTCGCGGCGGCCGGCCTCGCGGTCGATCGTCGCGGCCGCGGCGCGATAGTCCGGGCGCCGGAACTGCGGCTCGAGCAGCTTCACCGCGCCGGTGGCGAAGGCGGCGAGCGCGAGCACCGTGGCGACGATGCGCAGCCGTGGGCCCGCCGCGAGGACGAGGGCGGCGAGGCAGAGGCCGAGTGCCGGCCACGAGGCGGCCAGGTTGCGCGTGCCCAGGACGTTCGAGCCGATGGCGCTCGCGACCGCCTCGCCGACGGGCGTCGCCGCCGCGAGCACCCGACGAGCACGAGCCCGCCGCGGGCCGCCGCGGGCCGCGCGCGCACACGCGCGCGCGAGGCCGGCGACCCGAGCGCCAGCGCGAGCCCGAGCGCGACGAGGGCCGGCGTGCCGGGCAGGTCGCCGACGCCCTCCCCGGCCGCGGCGTACGGGTAGGCCAGGACCCAGTGGGCGAAGCTCGTCCGCACGTAGCCGAGCGTGAACGGCTGGAGCGCGGAGAGGATCGCGGTCGTCGTCGAGCCGAGATCGCCGCGCAGCCCGCCGAGCCACGGCAGGAAGGCGACCGCGGCCGCCAGGTTGGCGAGCAGCGCGGGGCGGCGCGCCTCCGGGTGCGCCCACAGCACCCAGGCCACCTGCGCGGCGAGCAGGAACACGCAGGTGTAGTGCGAGTAGACCGCCGCACAGGACGCGGCGGCGTAGGCGACCCACCAGCGCGCGCGTCCGCCCTCGACCGCGATCAGCAGAGCGAGCGTCGAGGCGACGGCGAAAGCCATCATCAGCGCGTAGCCGCGCGCCTCCGACGAGTAGTGGAGCATGAACGGCGAGAGCGTCGTGAGCGCTGGCCGCGAGCTGTCCGGCACGAGCCCGACGGTCCGCTCGCCCACGAGGTACACGAGCGGGATCGTCGCGTCCCGGCGAGCACCGACGGCGCGCGCAGCAGCTCGGGCGTCAGGTCGATCCGCGTCGTGAGCCAGGACGCCACGAACGAGAGCGGCGGCGAGATCTCCGCGTCGGTCGCGACCTTCGCGATCACGCCGCCGAGGCCGCGATCTCGACCATCCAGACGGTCGAGAGCTCGTCCGCGACCAGGCTCTGCCGGGCCAGGGCCACGCGCAGGACGAACCCCGCGAGCGTGAGCGCGCCGACGATTCGGCGCGCACCCTATCCGGCCCGCGGCTGCCAAGCTGCCGCATCGTGAAGGTCACCGGAGAACGCGTCGTCACCCCCGCAGGCGGGTTCAATCCGACCTGGCAGCGCCACGTGGCCGCCTACGCGCTCGCCGAGCCGGAGCTCGGCCCGGGCGGGTGCTCGACCTCGGCTGCGGCGTCGGCCACAGCTACCACCTGCTCGCGCCGCGCGAGACGGTCGGCGTCGACCTCGACGCCGGCGCGCTGGACGGCCAGGACCGCGAGACGGTCGTCGCCGACATGCGGCCCTGCCGTTCCGGCGGGCAGCTTCGCCTCGGTGCTGTCGGTCCAGTCGCTCGAGCACGTGCCGGACCCGAGCGGGTCCTCGCCGAAGTCGCGCGGGTGCTCGAGCCGGGCGGCATGGCGGTCTTCGTCACGCCCAACCGGCTGACGCTCGGCCGACCGGACGAGATCATCGATCCGTACCACTTCGTCGAGTTCGACGCCGCCGAGCTGCGGGAGCTGTGCGCGGCGCGCTTCGCCGAGGTCGAGGTCCGCGGGCTGTTCGGCTCCCCGCGCTACATGGAGATCTTCGACGAGGAGCGGGCCACGCTCGACCGGTTGCTCCGCGCTCGACCCGCTGCGGCTGCGCCGCGCGGTCCCCGACGTGCTGCGGCGGCGCCTCTACGACTTGCTGCTGCGCCGTGCCCGCCGCGCCGACGACCCGCGCGCGGCGGAGATCGCGCCGGAGGACTTCATGCTCGGCGCGACGGGCTCGACGACGCGCTCGACCTGTCGGCGATCTGCTCGGACCGTCGCGCGCGAGACGCGTCACCTGCGCCTGGTGCGGCGCCGCGCTCGACGGGGCCGCCGCCGGTCGGGCGGCCGTGTGCGCTGCGCGGCTGCGGCGCCGCGACCACCGACCCGTGGCCGACCGCGGACGAGCTCGACGCCGCCTACGGCGACTGGTACCGGCCGCGAGCGGGGCCGCTTCGCGGCCTCGGCGACGCGCTGCTGCGGCGCACGCGCGGCCCGCTCGCCGGGCGGATCGACGCGATCGCGCCGCCCGGCCCGGTGCTCGACGTCGGCGCCGGCGACGGCACGCTGATCGACGCCCTGGCGCGACACGGGCGCGACGCGATCGGCCTCGAGCGCGACGCCGCGCCGGCCCGACATGCGCGACGAGCCGCTCGACGAGGTCGACGGCGAGTGGGCGGCCGTCGTCTTCTGGCACTCGCTCGAGCACCTGCCCGAGCCCGGCGCGCGCGGTGCGCCAGGCGGCGCCGGCTGCTCGCGCCCGGCGGCGTGCTGGTCGTCGCGGTGCCCAACGCCGGCAGCCTCCAGGCGCGCGCGTTCGGCGACCGCTGGCTGCACCTCGACCTGCCGCGCCACCTCGTCCACCTCCGACGCGAGCGCTGCTCGCGCGGGCTCGCGCGCGCCGGCCTGCGCGTCGAGCGGGTCTCGCGCACTGCGCGGCGGCCAGGTCGTCTTCGGCTGGCTGCACGGCCTCGTCGGCACGCTGCCCGGCGGTCCCGACCTCTACGACGCGATCCGCCGGCCCGAGGCCCGCGAGCGCCCGATGACCGCCGCGCGGCGGCGCCGCCGCGATCGCCGCCGGCGTGCTCCTGCTGCCGGTCGGCGCTCGCCGGCGCGCCGCCGAGGTCGCGCTGCGCGCGGCGGCTCCGTCTACGTCGAGGCCCGCCGTGGCTGAGCCGCCGACGGCCAAGGTGATCGTCGTGATGCCGGCGCGGAAGGCGGCCGCGACCCTCGAGCAGACGTTCGCCGCGATCCCGCACGACGGGGTCGACGAGGTGATCCTCGTCGACGACACCTCGACCGACGACACCGTCGAACTGGCGCGCGCGGCTGCCGCTCCACGTCATCTGGCATCCGCACAACGTCGGCTACGGCGGCAACCAGAAGACCTGCTACCTCGAGGCGCTCCAGCGCGACGCCGACGTCGTGGTGATGCTCCACCCCGACGGCCAGTACGAGCCGGCGCTGATCCCGAGCATGGTCGAGCCGATCCTGCGCGGCGAGGCCGACCTCGTGCTCGGCTCGCGGCTGCGCGAGCCCGGCGCGGCGATCGCCGGCGGGCATGCCGCGCTGGAAGTGCGTCGCCAACCGCTTCCTGACCGACGATCGAGAACCGGATCATGGGCACGGACCTGACCGAGATGCACACCGGCTACCGCGCCTACTCGCGCAAGCTGCTGCTGGCGTGCCGTTCCTGCGCAACTCGCTCGACTTCAGCTTCGACTCCGAGATGCTCATGCAGGCGTCGCACTTCGGCTTCCGGATCACCGAGGTGCCGGCGCGCTGCCGCTACTTCGAGGACGCGTCGTCGGTCGGCTTCGGCCGGCGTCGTCTACGGGCTGAAGACGCTGTGGGCGGGCGTCCGGCTGATCCTGCACCGCCGCGGCATCCTGCGCTCGCGCAAGTTCAGCGGCGGCGGCCGAGCTCCAGCACCGTGAACCCGTCCTGGGCCGGCGCGACCGGGCGCAGCTCGTAGCGCGCATCGATCCGCTGCAGCGCCCACTGCTGGAGCGACGCGAGCGCGGGCAGCGGATCGTCGATCGGGTCGCGCCCGGGATCGGCCCGCAGCGCCGCGAGGACCCCGAGCGCCGGCGGTCGACGAGCATCCGGTCGCCCGGCCGCAGCGCGTCCACGCGGGCGCGCAGCCCGGCAGCTCGTCCTCGGCGACGAGGCTCGCCTCCCACGGGTCGCCGAGGAACAGCCGGTCCACGCGGCCGCTGCGCAGCAGGATCTCCAGCCCCAGGTCGGGGGAGACGAGGACGAGGCTCGCGCGCTCGCCCGGCATGTGGCGGGCGAGCGCCGGCTCGCCGGCGGGCGCCGAGGGAGCGAGCGGCGGCGGATGCCACAGGCGGTCGAGCGACGCGCGCAGGGAGCTCCCGCCGGGGGCGGCGCGGGCCAGCGGCGTGCGCGGGAACCGCTCCGGCGCCGACGACCAGGCGACCGCCGTCACCAGGGCGGCGACGGCGGGCCCAGCGCGAGCCCGGCGCTGCGGCGCGGCGGGGGCGACCGCGGGGGCGGGAGCGGAGCAGCAGCCCCAGCCAGAGGGCGCCCGTGAGCAGCGCCGGCAGCGCGACGTGGACGAGGATGTGGCTCTGGGAGCGGTCGACGTAGTAGCTCATCAGCACGATCCCGTAGGCGGTCGTCCCGGGCGAGGGCGACCAGCGGCGGCCGCTCGCGCGCGGCGGCGGGCCGTCGCGCCGCAGGAACTCGGCGAGCGCCAGGGCCGAGACGGCGTAGCCCGCGCCGAGCGCGAGTGCGGGCGTCCGCGCTCGACGTCGTACGTGAGGTCGCCGACCGCGCCGAACAGGAACTCGCGCAGGTAGACGAGATACTCGCCCCAGTCGGGCAGCGGGGCCGGCGGGGACGAGCGTGGCGAGGGCGAAGAGCGAGGTGGGCCGCGACGCAGGCCAGGAGCGCCGCGAGGCCGCAGGAGGACAAGCGCGCGGAGCCGCCGGCCGGGCGCGGCGTCGAGCCGGGCGCGGACGCAGGCGAGCACCCCGAACACGAGCGCGGTGTAGGCGAACGACTGGAGCGACCAGACCGCGGAGAGGCCCGACGATCGCGGGCCCGGCGAGGGCCGCACGGGCGCGGCCCGGCGCGGCCAGCGCTCGGCCGCGACGGCGGCGAGGATGAGCGCCATCGGCAGCCCGAAGCGCAACGGGCCGGACTGGGGCAGGGCACCGACCGGATAGAGAGGTTGTAGGCGAGCGCGACGATCGCCACGCCGAGTGCCGCGGCGCTCAGCACCCGCCCGGTGCCGGCGAGCCGCAGGATCCCGAACCCGGCGCCGAACCAGAGCGCGGTGAGCGCCCCGGTCAGCAGCCCGAGCGTCCCGTAGCCGATGGCGCGACCTGGAACCACAGCGCGAGCAGGTAGATGCTCGTGACGCCGTACTGGGAGGCGGTCGGGGCGAGCATCGCGCGGCCGTCGAGCACCTCGGCCGCCGGGCCGAGCAGGAAGTCGTGGTGGAACTGGATGATCCCCGTCTCGAGCGCGGCGGTCAGGTCGGTCGCCGCCGCCTCGGGCCGGAAGACACGAGGTCCGGGACGAGCAGCAGCACCGCGACCACCACCGCGACGTCGAGGACGCGGCCCCCGGACGCGGCGGCAGCGCCGAGCCGCACGCGCCCGGCGGCGACCGTCGCGGCGGCGGTCGCGAGCGCGCCGAGCGCGAGCGCCACGGGATCGATCGAGCCGAGCACGGCGAAGCACAGCAGGGCGACGCCCGTCACGCCGCCACGACGGCCCAGGCGGCGCGCGCGTGCGCCCGAGCACCGCGGCCGCGCGCCGGCCGCGGCCGGAGCGCGCGCGCCACGACCGCCGCCGCGAGGACCCACCACACGAGGGCGGCGGCCAGCAGCGGCAGGACGCCGCCGCTCCCGCCGACCCGCTCCGACGCCTTCACGAGGACGAGCGCCGCGAGCAGCGCCGCGCAGAGCAGCGCGGTCAGGCGGGAGAGCCCCGCGTCGCCCCTCGCGGAGGCGAGCGCCGGCGCCAGCCGGTGTGCGGCGAGCAGCGCGAGCGGGGTCAGCAGCGCGAACGCGAGCAGGTAGCTCAGCGTCTCGCCGCGCTGATGCTGCGGCGGGAACGGCGCCGGCAGCACTGGGCGGGAGCGCGGACATCACGAGCGGCATGACGACCATGAAGCCGGCCACGGCGAGCAGCGCGGCCAGCGCCACGGTCGCGCCGAACGGGGCACGCTGTGGGGACGGCGGGCTGGCCATCGGCGGCAACCCTATAGTTGCCGGGCGCGCGGCCAGCGATCAGACCAGGCATGGGAAGCCCAACCACAGCGGACGACGTGACCGACCGGCGCCCGCCCGTCGCAGCGCGCCGGTCGTCATCGAGGCGCGGGGGCTCGAGAAGGCGTTCCGGATCCCCGAGCACCGCGTCGACTCGCTCAAGGAGCGTGCCACGCACCCGTTCACCCGCGTCGAGTACCGCGAGCTGCGGGCGCTGCGCGACGTCTCCTTCGACGTCCGCAAGGGCGAGTTCTTCGGCATCGTCGGCCGCAACGGCTCCGGCAAGAGCACGCTGCTGAAGATCCTCGCCAGCATCTACCGCGCCGACGCCGGGCCGCGTCCGCATGGCCGGCCGCTGGCG
The DNA here is from genome assembly GCA_963791405.1 of uncultured Solirubrobacteraceae bacterium. GTDB lineage: Bacteria > Actinomycetota > Thermoleophilia > Solirubrobacterales > Solirubrobacteraceae > DASQMT01. Next base: position 223,675 of record CAWBSJ010000022.1, read on the forward strand.
CCGTTCATCGAGCTGGGCGTCGGCTTCAACCCGGAGCTGACCGCGCGCGAGAACGTGGTCATCAACGGCGTGCTGATGGGCCTGACGCCGCGCGAGGCCGGCGCCGCCTCGACGCGGTGCTCGAGTTCGCCGAGCTCGAGGACTTCATCGAGCTGAAGCTCAAGAACTACTCGTCGGGCATGATGGTGCGGCTCGCGTTCGCGGTGATGGTCCAGGCCGACGCCGACATCATGCTCGATCGACGAGGTGCTCGCCGTCGGCGACGCCGCGTTCGCGCAGAAGTGCATGGACGTGTTCCACGAGCGCCGCGCGGCGGGCAAGACGATCGTGCTCGTCACCCACGACATGACGACCGTCCAGACGCTCTGCCACCGCGCGATGCTGCTCCACGACGGCGAGCTGCGCTACGTCGGCGAGCCCGAGGAGGCGGCGCTGCGCTACTACCGGCTGAACTTCGGCGGCGTCGACGCACGGCGCGGCCCGGCGGCGATCCTGGACATCAACGCGCGCGTCGTCGAGGCGGCGCTGCGCGACGCGCCGGCGGCGCGGTCGACAACGTCGAGCAGGGCGAGCCGATGCGGCTCGACGTCCTGCTGGAGGCGCGCCGCGAGCTGGTCGGCCCGCGATTCAGCTGCACGTGCGCAACGACGACGGCCAGGCGTCTTCGGCTTCACGCGCACGCTCGGACGCGCGACGTCGCCGCGGGCGAGCGCGTCCGGCTCGCCGGCGCGATCGAGAACCGGCTCGTGCCCGGCAAGCTACTCGCTCGACGTGCTCGTCCGCGAGGACGGCGCGCACGGGCGGCGACCTCGCGTCCAGGGCCTGCGGCTGCTCGACTTCGTCGTCTACGGGACCGCGCCAGGGCACGGCGTCGTGACCGTGCGGGCCGACGTCGAGGCGGTGCTCGAGGAGCCGCAGCCGTGAGCGACGACGCCGCGCCGCTGCGCGAGGTGCCCGGCCCGTCGGCGCTCGGCGGCGGCTGGCGGCGCTCGTTCGACCTGCTCTAGCTGATCGCGGTCACCGACTTCAAGAGCACTACTTCGGCACCGCGCTCGGCTACCTGTGGTCGCTCGCCCGGCCGCTGATGCTGTTCGGCGTCCTGCTGGCGGTGTTCACGCAGGTCTTCCGGCTCGGCGACGACGTGCCGAACTATCCCGTCCTGCTGCTGTTCAACATCGTCCTGTTCGGCTTCTTCCAGGAGGCGACCGGCGACCGCGGTGAGTCGATCGTCCCCAGGAGGGCGGTCGTGCGCAAGACGCAGTTCCCGCGGCTCGTGATCCCGCTCGCGGTCGTGCTACGGCGCTGTTCAACCTCGGGCTGAACCTCGTCGTGGTGTTCGTGTTCCTGCTCGCGTTGGGCGTCGAGCCGCAGTGGACGTGGCTGCTGTTGCCGGTCGTGCTGGTGCTGCTGTTCGTGTTCACGACCGCCGTGTCGATGATCGTGTCGTCGCTGTTCCCGCGCTTCCGCGACCTCGCGATCATCTGGTCGGTCGCGCGACGGTCCTCTTCTACGCGACGCCCGGTGCTGTATCCGCTCGAGATCGTGCCGGAGACGCTGCGCGACGTCATGCTGCTCAACCCGCTCGCGCCGATCTTCGAGCTCGGGCGCAAGTGGGTGATCGACCCGACGGCGCCCGGGCCCGGCGGCCTGGCCGGCGGCTGCGCGCGGCTGCTGCCGGCGGTCGTGATCTTCGTGCGGCGTCTGCGTCTTCGCCGTGTGGGTCTTCAACCGCGAGGCGCCGCGGATCGCGGAGGAGCTGTGACGCGGGGCCGCGGGTCGCCGTGGCGGCGGTCGCCGTGCTCGTCCTGGGCTGGCTCGCGGTGATGGAGCGCGACTGCGCGCGCTCCAGGAGCGCGGGGCGGCCGCGCTGCGGCCGGGGAGCACGCCGGCGCGCTCGCGCCGCGCCGAGCGCGACCTCCGCGGCGGCGCGGCTGCTCAACCCGGACCCGGCGCCGGACATGAACCTCGCGCTCGTCCAGCGGCGCCCAGCGGGCAGCCGCGGCGCGCGCTCGCGGCGATCGAGGACGTCGTGCGGCGGGAGCCCGACAACCTCCCGGCGTGGGCGATCCTCGCGGTGCTGGCGCGCGGACGACGACGGCGGCGCGCCGAGCGGGCGTTCGCGGCGCGCGCGGCGGCTCGACCCGCTCAACGCTCGCTGATCGCCGACGAGCGCGCCCGGCCAGGACGATCGCCGGGCAGCGTCACGGCCGGCAGCTGCCAGTCCCAGTCGATCGAGGCGTGCAGCAGCCAGACGAGCGCGGCCGCCGCGGCGCCCGCGGCGGCCGCGGGGTCGCGCCGCAGCGCCGCGCGCGCGCGGCAGCACGCGCCGGCGAGCGAACAGCGCGAAGGCCAGCAGGCCGAGGAGGCCGAGCTCGGCGAGCTGCTCCAGCTCGAGCGAGTGGACGTCGCGCACCGCCTCGCGGATCTTGCGCTCCTGCAGCCAGCGGACGCGGAACCCGCCGGCGCCGAGCCCGGCGAGCGGGTGGTCGGCGAACGCGCGCGAGCCCGACGCGCCAGTACTCGTAGCGGTTGGAGCTGACCGTCGTCGAGGCGCGCTGCGCCTGGCGCCGGCCGCGAGCTCGGCGGCGCTCGGGCGCTCGGCCAGTCCGCCGACGGCGAGGCCGGCGACGACGACCGCGCCGCGCCGAGCGCGGCCCGGCCGAGCGGCGCGGCGCCGGGGAGCGCGTCGTCGTCCGGCTCGCGCGGCGCGCAGGCGGCCGCCAGCGCGGCGGCGCGGCGGCGACCACGAGAGCAGGACCAGGGCGATCGCGCCGTCGCGCTCGCGGTCGGCGAGCGTGCCCGCGAGCGAGGCGACGCCCGCCGAACGGCGCGGTCGCGATCGCGCGCCGGCGACGGCCGCGCCCAGCGCGAGCGCGGCGGCGCGCAGCTGGGCGCGCGACCGCGCCGCGGCGACGAGCACGACGAGGCCGAGCACGGCGACGGCGATCGCGCCGCGCGAGAACGAGAGGTAGACGCCGGCGCCGAGCGGGACGGCCGCGGCGGCGGCGAGCATCCGCATCCAGCGCGGCCGGGTGCGGTCGCCGGCCACGCGCGCGCAGAGCACGAGCCCCATCGCCGCGAGCGCGCCCTCGGCGTTCCAGTAGGTGATCGGCTGCTCGAGCCGGCCGCCGGCGCTCGTCGAGCGGTCGAGCTCGATCGATGCCGGGAGCAGCCGGCCGGCGAGCCCGTAGCCGATGACGAGCGTCGCGCCGGCGGCGAGCGCGGGCTCGAGCGCGCGCAGCGCGCGGGGGTCGCGCAGCGACGCCGATCGCGAGCGACCAGCGCGCCGGTGTAGAGCACCAGCCGCTGGACGCGGCGACCGCCGGCGCGCCGAGCGGCGCCCAGGCGATCGAGATCGCCGTCCAGGCCGTGAGCGCGGCGAGGCCGCCGAGCGCGAGCCGGCCCGGGCAGCGTGCGCGGCAGCGGCGACGGCCCGGTGAGCGCGAGCGCCGAGCACGCAGCGCCCAGACCACGATCGCGGCGAGCAGCCGCGGCTCGGCGTAGAAGCCGCCGGAGAAGAACGCGAGGACGGTCGGGCCGGCGAGCAGGCAGGCCGCCGCGACGGCGGTCACGGCGCGACGCATGGCGCGGCAGGCTAGTCGAGCAGCCGGGCGACGAGCGCGGCGAACGGCGCCGCGGCGCCGTCGCGGTCGAACGCCGCGGCCCGCGCGCGGGCGGCGCGGCGGGCGCGGCGGGGTCGGCGAGCAGCGCGCGGACGCGCGGCCGCGCCGGCCTCGGCGTCGCCGGGCGCGTAGAGCCGCCCGGCCGCCGGGCGTGACGATCTCCAGCGGGCCGCCGGCGGCCGGCGCGGCGACCGGGCGGCCGGCGGCGAGCGCCTCGACCAGCGCGAGCCCGAACGGCTCGGCGTCCGCGCAGTGCAGCAGGAGGTGCGCCTCGGCGAGGGCGGCACGCGCGTCGGCGACGGCGCCGAGCAGGCGGACGCGGTCCGCGAGGTCGGGGCGCGCCGCCCGCTCGCGCAACGCCGCGGCGAAGCCGGGCGGATCGCCCGGCAGCGGCGCGCCCGCGACGTCGAGCCGCAGCTCCGGGACGCGGGCGGCGATCTCGAGCGCGAGGTCGGCGCGCTTCCACGGCACGAGCGCGCCGAGCACGAGCGCGCGCGGCGGGCCCGCCGGGGGCGCGGGCACCTCCGCCCAGGGGGCGAGGTCGACGCCGGGATGGATCACGTGCGTGCGGCCGAGCCGCCGGCCGCCGGGTCGGCGGCGCGCGCGATCGCGCCCGAGGTGGCGACGAGCTCGTCGGCGCGGCGCGCAGCGCGGCCCGCAGCGCCGCGCCGATCGCCGCGGACGGCGGGAGGTCGTGCAGCAGCGCGAGCAGCCGCGCGCCCCCGAGCGGCGCCCACGCGGCCGCGAGCAGCGGCCGCTGGCCGGAGGCGACGACGAGGCGGGCGCTGCGCGCGGGCGAGCGCGCGACGTCGGCGCGCAGCGCGGCGAGGTCGCGCGCGGCGCCGCGGGGCGTCCGCGGAGCGCCAGCGGGCGGTCCGCGAGCGGCGCGACCCGAGCCCGGGCCGCGGCGGCGCCGGCGAGCGGGCCGGGCGGGCAGGCGAGCCGACCGGGCGCCGGAGCGCGCGCAGCCAGTCGAGCAGGACGCGCTCGGCGCCGCCCAGCACGCCGGCGGCGGCGACCGCGAGCACGGTGCCGCCGCTCGCCGCTCATCGCCGCCCCGGCGCGCGCGGGCCAGCGCCGCCAGCTGGCGGACGGCCGCCGCGCGTCGCCGCCCAGCAGCGCGTGGCCCGCGGCGCGCGACGCGAAGGTCAGCGCCTGGGCGGCGTCGTCGAGCGCGAGCGCGCGGCGCCCGCGGGCCGCGCCGACGACCGCGCGCCGCCGCCTCGCGAGCAGGTCGAACGGCTCGCCCGCGCGATGCGTCGCATGGCCGCCCGCGTGGCGCACGGCCAGCTCCGGATGCAGCACCGTCGGCAGCCCGAGCGCGCGGGCGCGCAGGCACAGGTCCATGTCCTCGGCGAACAGGTGCACGGAGGGGTCGAACGGGCCGAGGCGGCGCAGCACGGGCCGTGTCGGCGGCGAGGCAGGCGCCGATCGCCCAGCCGACGGTCACCGCGCCCTGGGCGCGCCACGGCTCGAGGCGGTCGCGCGCGCCGCGCGGCAGCAGCGCGGGCGGCAGCGGCGCCGCGAGCAGCGCGCCCACAGTCCCGGGCAGCGGATGCGCGGAGCGCTGGACGCCGCCCGCGTCGAGCAGCCGCGGCGCGTGCAGCGCGCCGCGCGCGCCGGCGGCGATCGCCGCGAGGCGCGGCAGGGCGTCGTCGAGCAGCTCGCAGTCGGGGTTGAGCAGGACGGTCACGTCCGTGCGCGCCGCGGCCACGCCCGACGTTGCACGCCGCGCCGAAGCCCGGGTTGTCGCGCCGCTCGATCACCTCGGCGCCCCATGCCGCGGCGGCTCCGCGCCGCCGTCGGCGCGGCCCGTGTCGACGACCACGACCGGCGGGGCGCTCGGCGAGCTGGGCGTCGAACGAGCGCAGCAGCACCGCCAGCTCCGCGGCGGAGTCGTGCAGCACGACGACGACCGTGTAGGGCACGGCGCGCCACCGTAGTGGATAGCGTCGCGCCGGTGGACGTGGCCGTCGTGATCCCGAACTTCAACGGCGAGCGCTGGCTGCCGGGCGTGCTGGAGAGCGTGGCGGCCCAGACCGCCGCGCCGGCCGAGGTGGTGGTCGTCGACGACGCCTCGACGGACGCGTCGCGGGCGCTGCTCGCCGCCGAGTACCCGGACGTCCGGGTCGTCGCGCGCGCCGCCAACGGCGGGTTCGCCCGCGCCGCGAACGACGGGATCGGCGCGACCACGGCGGAGGCCGTCGCGCTCGTCAACACCGAGTCGTGCTCGACCCGCGCTGGCTGGAGACGGCCCGCGCCGCGCTGGCGGGCACCCGCGCGCCGGATCCGTCGCGACGAAGCTCGTCGACCTCGCCGACCCCGCCCTGCTCTACGACGCCGGCGACGTCCTGCGGCGCGACGGCGTGTGCGAGCAGCGCGGCCGGTTCGAGCGCGACACCGGCGCCTACGACGCGCCGGGCGAGGTGTTCGCCGCCTGCGCGGGGGCGGCGCTGTACCGGCGCGCCGCCGTCGCCGCCGCCGGCGGCTTCGACGAGCGGCTCGTGATGTACCTCGAGGACGCCGACCTCGGCCTGCGGCTCCGGCTCGCCGGCTGGACCTGCCGCTGGGAGCCGCGCGCCGTCGCCGCGCACGCGGGGGAGGGCTCGGGCGGCCCGGGCGCCTGGGTCGAGCGCAACACGCTGCTGCTCGTCGCCCGCGCCTTCCCGCTGCGCTGGCTGCCGTACGTCGCGTACCGCCAGGCGGCGTGGGCATGGCACGCCGCGCGCGCCGGCACCCTGCGGACGCACCTCGCCGGCGCCCGCGCGGCGCTGCCGCTGCTGCCCGCGTTCGCGCGCGAGCGCGGCGCCGTCCGCGCCCGGGCGGCGGTGCGCGGTCGAGCAGGTCGTCCCGGCCCGCCCGATCCGCGGTCCGCGCGCCGGCGGGCATCCGTCGCGCCACGCCCGCTGACCCGGTCGCTATGGTGCGCGCGATGCCGGTCCGCCGCCGAATCGCCGTCCTCGTGGCCGCCGCGGCGCTGCTCGCGGCGCCGGCCCCGGCGCTGGCCCAGAGCGCCGGCGACGAGCAGTACGAGGATCCGTTCGCGGGCCAGAACGACGACGGCGGCGGGGGCGGGAGCCAGGAGCAGCAGCCCGCGGCGACCGCGACCCCCGCGCCCGCGACGCAGGCGCCGGCGCCCGCCGCCACGGCCGACCCGTCCACCGGCGTCGTGCCGGCGACCGGCGACACGACCGCCGTCGCGCCGGCCTCCGGCCAGGCCGAGCTGCCGCGCACCGGGCTCGACACCGCGCCGCTGATCGTCCTCGGGACCGTGCTGCTCGCCTCGGGCGTCGCCCTGCGGGTCCGCCTGCGTGAGCGCCGATAGCGAGACGCGCGACCCGGCGGGCGACCGAGCGCGCCGGCGCGGGGCTGGCGGCACAGCTGCGCCCGGGCGACGTCGTGCTCGTGTCCGGCGAGCTCGGCGCCGGCAAGACCACGTTCGTGCGCGGCGCCCTGCGGGCGCTCGGCGTGACCGAGGCGGTCACGAGCCCCACCTTCGTCGTCGGGATCCTCTACGACGGCGCCGGCGGTCCGCTGGCGCACCTCGACCTCTACCGGCTCGCCGGCCTCGAGGACGAGGACCCCGGCCTGCTCGACCCGTACTTCGGCGACGACACGATCACGTTCGTGGAGTGGCCCGAGCGCGCCGAGTCGGTGCTGCTGCTGGGCGGCCGCGCGATCGCGCGCCACGTGACGCTCGCCCACGCGGGCGGCGACCGGCGCCGGATCGAGGTGCGCGGCGCGTGATCGTCGCCGGGATCGACACGGCCACGCCGGCGACCGTCACCGGCGTCCTGCTGCCCGACGGCACGGTCGTCGAGGCGCGCGACGAGCCGGAGGAGGGCTCGCGCGGCGCCCACGCGAGCCGGCTGCTGGTGCTGCTCGAGCAGGCGCTCGCCGACGGCGGCGTCGGCTGGGACGCCGTCGACCGGATCGCGATCGGCGTCGGGCCCGGCGGCTTCACCGGCCTGCGGATCGGGATCGCGACGGCGCGGGCGCTCGCGCAGGCCCGCGGGCTGCCGCTCGTGCCGGTCTCCTCGCTCGCGACGCTGGCCGCGGGCGCCGGCGACGGCCCGGTCGCCGCGGTGATCGACGCCCGCCGCGGCGAGGTGTTCGCGGCGGCCTGGGACGGCGCGACGGCGTTGCTCGAGCCGGCCGCCTACCCGCCCGCGGTGCTCGCCGAGCGGCTGCTCGCGCTGGAGCGGCCCGTGCAGGCCGTCGGGGACGGGGCGGTACGCTTCCGTGAGGAGCTCGAGGGCGCCGGGGTCGCGGTCCCGGTCGACGGTTCGGCCGTCCACCGCATCGCCGCCGCGCCGCTCTGCCGGCTCGGTGCGGCGGGGGAGCCGGCGGAACGCGACCGGCTCCTGCCGGACTACCGGCGCGAGCCCGACGCGAAGCCGCCGCAAGGATGACCGCCCCACCCGCCGCCGCCATCGAGGTCCGCCGCCTCACGTACGCCGACCTCCCGCAGGTCGTCGCGATCGAGCGCCGCGCGTTCCCGACCCCGTGGTCGCTGGCGATGTTCGTGCTCGAGCTGTCGAAGGCCTCGGGGATCTGCCTCGCCGCGTTCGTCGACGACGAGCTGGCGGGCTACCTGGTCTGCTCGCGCTACGACACCGTCTGGCACATCATGAACATCGCCGTCGACCCCGACCGGCGCCGCCACGGGATCGCGTCGACGCTGCTCACCCGCCTGTTCGAGCGGGTCGATGACCCCGACGCGCAGTACACGCTCGAGGTCCGGCGCTCGAACACCGGCGCGATCGCGCTCTACGACCGCTTCCGCTTCCGCGGCGCGGGGGTGCGGCGGCGCTACTACGCCGACAACGGCGAGGACGCGCTGATCATGTGGCGCACGCCGGCCACGCTGCGCGGCTCGCTCGACGACGTGCCCGGCGTGCGGCCGCTTTGATCCTGGCGCTCGAGACCTCGTGCGACGACACGTGCGCGGCGGTCGTCACCGCCACGGGCGAGGTGCGCGCGAGCGTCGTGTCGTCCCAGGGCGTCCACGACCGCTTCGGCGGCGTGGTGCCCGAGATCGCCTCGCGCCACCACCTCGAGCTCGTGAACGCCGTCGTCGACGACGCGCTGGCCCAGGCCGGGGCGACGCTCGACGACATCGGGCTCGTCGCGGTCACGCAGGGCCCGGGCCTGGTCGGCGCGCTGCTCGTCGGCGTCGCCACCGCGAAGGGGATCGCCGCCGGCCGCCGGCTGCCGCTGGCGCCCGTCGACCACCTGCAGGGGCACGTCGCCGCGAACTTCCTCGCGCCGGACCCGATCGAGCCGCCGTTCCTGTGCCTGATCGCCAGCGGCGGGCACACGCTGCTCGTCCGCGTGACCGACCACCGCGGCTACGAGGTGCTCGGCGGGACGCTCGACGACGCCGCCGGCGAGGCGTTCGACAAGGGCGCCCGGCTGCTCGGGCTCGGCTACCCGGGCGGGCCCGCGCTGTCGAAGCTCGCGACGCAGGGGGACCCGGGCGCGTTCGCATTCCCGACCGCGGCGCGCGTGCCCGGGCTCGACTTCTCGTTCGCGGGGCTCAAGACCGCGCTGCTCTACACGGTGCGCGACCTGGGGGAGGAGGAGACCGCCCGCCGCGCCGCCGACCTCGCCGCCTCCTACGAGCACGCGATCGTCGAGGCGCTGATCGCCCGCGTGGAGCGGGCGCTCGCCGCGGAGCCGGGCGCGCGGCTCGCGATCGGCGGCGGCGTGGCCGCGAACCGGCTGCTGCGGTCGCGCGCAGAGGCGCTCGGCGCCGGGGTCAAGGTCCCGCCGCCCGAGTGGTGCACCGACAACGCGGCGATGATCGGCTCGGCCGCGCGCTGGGTCGATCCCGTCCCGTACCCGGACTACCTGGCGCTGGACGCCTACGCGACGAGCCGGCGGCGCCGCGCCGCCTGACGCCGTGGCGGGCGCGGACGACGAGCCGGAGGCGCCCGCGCGGCACGACCGGCGGCGGCTGCTGATCATCGGCGGCGGCGGGCGCGGCGCTGATCGCGCTCGCCGCCGCGATCGTGCTGCTCGCGGGCGGCGGATCGGCGCCGGCCCCCGCGCGCGCCGACGCCACGCCGTACGACGGCCGGTCGCCGCGCGAGCCGAGCGGCCGCGGCACGCGCGTGATCGTCGAGCTCCCGCGCCCGTCGCTCGGCGAGGCGGGGATCCTCGACCCCGAGCGCCAGCGGACCTACGTGCAGTCGCTCGAGGACGAGTCCGCCGCCCTGCGCAGCGCGCTCGGCGCGCGCGGGATCCGGCTCTCCGACGTCGTCGTCTACACGCGGACGTTCGACGGCTTCGCCGCCACCGTCGACACGGGCGACCTCGCCGACCTGCCGTCGCTGGGCGTCCGCGCCCAGCCCGCGCGCCGCTTCTACCCCGCGACGAGCGAGCCCGCGCGGATCGCGGGCCTCGCGCCGCCGACCGCCGCGGCGCCGCTCGGCGGCGCGTCCGTGGCGGTGCTGGACACCGGCGTGGACAAGCGCCACCCGCTGCTCGCCAACCGGCTCGACCGCGGCTACGACGCGATCGACCGCGACCGCGACCCGGCCGCCGCCCCGGACCCGCGCGGCGGACGGCGCGAGACGAGCGGCACGGCCCTCGCCGGCATCCTCGTCGCGGCCGGGGAGCGCGTGCTGCCGATTCGCGTCGCCGCCCTCCAGCCCGCCGCACAGGGCACCGGACTCGAGGACGTCGCGGTCTCCGACACGCTGCTCGCCGGGCTCGAGCGTGCCGTCGACCCGAACGGCGACGGCGCGACCGACGACCACGTGCCGATCGCCGTCGTCGGCGTCAACTCGCCCTACGCGGGCTTCGAGGACTCGCCCGAGGCACAGGCCGTCACCGGCGCGGCCGACCTCGGCACGCTCGTGATCGCCCCCGCGGGCGGCGAGGGCGCCGCCGCGGGCACCGGCGGGACGCTCGGGTCGCCCGCGGCCGCGCCGGACGCCCTGGCCACCGGCGCGCTGACCGCGCCGGGCGCCGTCGCGCGGATCGGGCTGACGATCGGCGGCACCGACGCCGGCGACGCGGCGCTGCTCGCCGGCCCGCCGCCGCCGTCGGGGCTCAGGACCGCGACCGGAGAGGGCGTCCGCGGCCGGCTCGCCGTCGTCCGCGCCGGCGACGACCCGGGCGGCCGCGCGGCGGCCGCGGCGGCGGCGGGCGCCCGAGCCGTGCTGCTCGCCGACCCGCGCGACCGGCCGCTGCCGTCGATCCCCGCCGGACGGGTCGCCGTGCCCGTGCTCGGCGTCACCGGCGCGGCCGCCGAGGACGTCCTGGGCGCGGACGCCGGCGCGGAGGTCGAGGTCGGCGGCGCGCGCGCGGGCACGCCGCCGCCGGCCACGCTCACCGACGCCGACGAGGGCAGCACGGCGGTCGCCCTGTCGCCGTTCAGCAGCCGCGGGCCCGCCGCCGCGGGCGCGCCGCGCCCGGACGTCGCCGCGCCCGGCGCCGCCCTGACCGCGCTCCCCGGCGGCGGCGGGGCGATCGAGGGCGGGACCGCGGTGGCCGCCGCCCGCGCGGCGATCGAGGCCGCGCGGCTCGCCCGCGAGCGCCCGAACGCGTCGCCGCGCGAGCTGCGCCGCGCGCTGATCGCCGGCGCGCGGCCCGACCGCGGGCTGCCGGCGCGCGGGGCCGGCGCGGGCGCGATCCGCCAGCCGCCGCAGGCCGCCGCGATCGCCGCGCTGACGCGCCCCGCCGGGCGCTCGGACCCGTGCCCGGGCGTCCCGGCGTGCGTCCGCGTCGTGCTCGCCAACGAGGGCGCGAGCGCCGCCACGCTCGCGCTCGAGCTGCTGCCCGACGCCGGCACGCGGGCCGCGCTCGCGAGCGACCGCGTCACGATCCCGCCGGGCGGCCGGCGCGAGGCCGAGATCGACGTCCGCGCCGGCGCGCAGGGGCTCGCGAGCGGCCGCCTCGTGGCCCGGGTGCAGGGCGCGGACCCGGTGCTCACCCACCCGTTCGCGGTGGCGACCGGCGCCCCGCAGCCGCCGCCGCTCGGCCCGCTCGCGCTCGAGCGCCGGGCGGGCCGGATCGACGGCGTCCGCTTCCCGCTCGGCGCCTTCGAGCGCGGCGACCCGCTCACGACCGGCACGCGGGTGCAGCTCACCGAGCGGCTCGCGCTCACGCTGGTCGCGGCCGGGGACGACCGCGTCGTGCAGCGGCTGACCCCGCCGCGCGGCGCGCGCGAGCTGCTGCCGGCCGAGTACGCCTACACGCTGCCGGCGGGCGCGCTGCGGGCGCTGGACCCGGGCCGCTACGCGTTCCGCGCCGTCGCGCGCTCGCCGCGCGGCGGCGAGCCCGCGGTCGTCCGCTCGGAGCCGTTCGCGCGATGAGGACGGTCACGCTCTACGGCCGCGCCGGCTGCCACCTGTGCGACGACGCCCGCGCCCGGCTCGAGGCGATCCGGCGCACGCACCCGTTCGTGCTGCGCGAGGTCGACATCGAGGCCGACGACGCGCTGTTCAAGCGCTACCTGGAGCGGATCCCCGTCGTCGCGCTCGACGGGGAGGAGCTGTTCGAGCTCTTCGTCGACGACGAGATCCTGCGGCAGAGGCTCTAGAGTGGACGCGCCATGAGCTTCAGCGACGTCGCGAGCAGCGGGCCACGCAACGAGACAACCGGTCCGCTCTCGGAACGGCTCTCGCTCGGCGTCGCGGCGCGGCTCTCGCGCTACCTGCAGGTGCTGACGCAGGCGCGCAAGATGGGCAAGGAGACGATCTCCTCGCAGGAGCTGTCCGAGTACACGCACGTCAACTCGACGCAGATCCGCCGCGACCTGTCCGGCTTCGGGAAGTTCGGCAAGCGCGGGGTCGGCTACAACGTCGACTCGCTCGTCTCCCAGATCCGCAAGATCCTGCGGACCTCGGGGCAGCACAACATCGCGCTGTTCGGCGCCGGCCACCTCGGCCGCGCGATCGCCTCCTCGGACATCTTCGCCGACCACGGGTTCCGCGTCGTGGCGATGTTCGACGCCGACCGGTCGAAGATCGGCGAGAAGATCAACGGCGTCGCGGTCCGCCACATCGAGGACCTCAAGCAGGTCGTCGAGGAGGAGGACATCGTGGTCGGCGTCCTCGCCGTCCCGACCGCGGCCGCCCAGGAGCTGGCCGACGACCTCGTCGAGGCGGGCGTGAAGATCATCTTCAACTACTCCGAGGCGCTGCTGCAGGTGCCGCCGGAGGTGACGGTCCACACGTCGAGCCCGGCCGTGGACCTGCTCTACGCGCTCTACTTCTACCTGACCTGACGGACACCGCGTGATCGACCTCGCCACCGCGCGCGAGACGTTCGAGGCCTCCGCCGACCTGACCGTCGGCATCGAGGAGGAGTTCGCGATCGTCGACCCCGAGTCGCTGCTGCTGGTCCCGCGGTTCGAGACGCTGCGCGACGCCGGCGCGGCCGACCCGGTGCTGGCCGACTCGATCGCCGGCGAGCTGATCAGCTCGGAGATCGAGATCCGCTCGGGCGCCGGCGCGGACGTCGACGACGCCCGCGCGCGCCAGGCCGACGCCCGGCGGCGCCTGTTCGCGCTCGCCGCCGCGCAGGGGCTCGCGTTCGGCGCGACGGGCACCCACCCGCTGAGCGACTACCGCGAGCAGCACATCATCGACACGGAGCACTACCACCGCGTCGAGGACGGGCTGAAGTACGTCGCGTGGCGCAACAACACCTTCTCGCGTCCACGTCCACGTCGGGGTGCGCGGCGCCGACCGCGCCGTCCGCGTCTGCGACCGGCTGCGGCCGGTCCTCCCGCTGCTGCTGGCGATCAGCGCGAACTCGCCCTACATCGACGGCCGCGACTCCGGCCTGCACTCGGGCCGCAGCCAGACGTTCACGAAGTCGTTCCCGCGCTGCGGGATCCCCGACGTCTTCGGCTCGTGGGACGCGTGGGCGGACTACGTCGGGCTGCTCGTCCGCACCGGGTCGATCGTCGAGTTCACGCAGCTCTGGTGGTCGGTCCGCCCGCACCACAGCTTCGGCACCGTCGAGGTGCGGATCTGCGACGCCCAGACGACGGGCGCGGAGTCCGACGCGCTGGCGGCGCTGATCGTCGCCTGCGTACGCCGCGCGGCGGCCGAGATCGACGCGGGGGAGACCCCGCCCGACCTGCCCGGGCGGCTGATCGAGGAGAACATGTGGCGCGCGATCCGCTACGGGCTGGACGGCCGCCTGCTCGATCTCCAGGCGCCCGTGATCGAGGAGTTCGACGCCGCGGAGACGCTCGACCGGCTCAACGCGTGGGCCGGCTCGGACGTCGTGCTGCCGCCGCGCAACGGCGCGCAGCGCCAGCGCGCGCTGATCGAGGCCGGCGCGACGCCGGCGGAGGTGTACGCGGCCTGCGTGCGGGAAACCCAAGCCACATACGTCGAGGAGACCGCTGATGAGCCAGCCTGAATTCACGGAGGAGGAGCTCCGCCAGCTCGAGGCCGAGATGCAGCGCATCACGGTCGACGACGTGCTGCTCCAGACCACCGTCACCCTGCTCAACCTCGCCGCCCGCAAGGCCGGGCTCGGCGCCCCTCCCGGCGAGGCGCCCGCGCCCGACTGGGAGCAGGTCCGCCAGGCGATCGAGGGCGCGCGCGCGATCCTGCCGCTGCTCGAGCCGCGCCACAGCGAGCAGCTCGCGCCGGTCCGCGACACGCTGTCGCGGCTGCAGATGGTCTACGCGCAGCAGTCCGGCGCGGCGGGCGCGGCGCCGGCCCCCGAGCCGGGCGGCGAGCCGCCCGCCGAGGGCGGCGAGCAGCCGGGGCCGGAGGGCCCCGGGCCCGCCCAGAGCTCCGGCCGGCTGTGGATCCCCGGGCAGTAGCGGCGCGAGCCGTCCCGCGCCCTCGATAGACTGCGCGCCGCTCCGGCGGCGGCCCTAGCCCGGCCGCCGTCTTCGTGTTTGTCTGAACGGTTTACGAGAGGGTTCCCTTGTCCGATTTCCTTGCCGACCACGGGGTCGTCGTCGCGCTGATCTGCGCGCTCGCCGCCGTGGCGTACGGCCTGGTCACCAGTCGCTCGCTGCTGGCGCTCTCGCCCGGCAACGAAGTCATGCGTGGCCTTTCCGCCGCGATCCAGGAGGGCGCCTCCGCGTACCTCCGGCGCCAGTACACGACGATCGCGATCGTCGGCGTCGTCCTGTTCGTCGCGCTGATCCCGCTGCAGAACATCGAGGTGGCCGTCGGCTTCCTCATCGGCGGGCTGCTGTCCGCCTCCGCGGGCTTCATCGGGATGAACGTCTCCGTCCGCGCCAACGCCCGCGTGGCCGAGGCCGCCCGCGGCGGCGTCGGCCCGGCGCTCGACGTCGCGTTCCGCGGCGGCGCCGTCACCGGCATGCTCGTCGCGGGCCTCGCCCTGCTCGGCGTGGCCGGCTACTACGGCGTCCTGACCTTCATCTTCGACGTCGAGCCGAAGGAGGCCGTGGACGCGCTCATCGGCCTCGGCTTCGGCGGCTCGCTGATCTCCGTCTTCGCCCGCCTCGGCGGCGGCATCTTCACGAAGGGCGCCGACGTCGGCGCCGACATCGTGGGCAAGATCGAGGCCGGGATCCCGGAGGACGACCCGCGCAACCCGGCCGTGATCGCCGACAACGTGGGCGACAACGTCGGCGACTGCGCCGGCATGGCGGCCGACCTGTTCGAGACCTACGCGGTGACCGCGGTCGCCGTGATGCTGCTCGGCGTCCTCACCTTCGGCCTGCCGGAGACCCAGAACGCGGTCATCCTCTACCCGCTGATCCTCGGCGGCGTCTCGATCATCGCGTCGATCATCGGCACGTTCGCGGTCAAGTCGGCGGCGGGCAACGTGGAGCGCGCGCTCTACCAGGGCCTGGTCCTGTCGGGCGTGCTCGCGGCGCTCCTCTTCCTGCCGGTGACGGCCTGGATGATGGACGACCTGACCCGCCTCCTCGGCGGCCCGGCGCCCTCGTGGAGCGACATCTACTTCTGCGCGCTGATCGGCCTCGCCGTGACCGCCGCGCTGTTCGTGATCACGGACTACTACACCTCGACGCGCTTCTCGCCGGTCAAGTCGACCGCCCGCGCGTCGGTCACCGGCCACGCCACGAACATCATCCAGGGCCTCGCCCAGGGCATGCAGGCGACCGTGCTGCCGGCGCTGGTCATCGTGCTCGGCATCTTCTTCGCGAACGAGCTCGCCGGGATCTACGGCGTCGGCGTCGCGGTCATGGCGCAGCTGTCGCTGACCGGCCTGATCGTCGCGCTCGACGCCTTCGGGCCGATCACCGACAACGCCGGCGGCATCGCCGAGATGGCGGACATGCCCGAGGAGGTCCGCAACGTCACCGATCCGCTCGACGCGGTCGGCAACACGACGAAGGCGGTCACCAAGGGCTACGCGATCGGCTCGGCCGCGCTGGCCGCGCTCGTGCTCTTCGCGGCGTTCAAGATCGAGCTGCAGGACGAGGTCGGCGGCATCGTCAGCTTCCAGCTCGACGACCCGGAGGTGCTGATCGGCCTGATCATCGGCGGCATGATGGTCACGCTGTTCGCGGCGCTCTCGATGGAGGCGGTCGGCCGCGCCGGCGGCGCCGTGGTCGAGGAGGTCCGGCGCCAGTTCAAGGCCAAGCCGGGGATCATGGACGGCACCGAGAAGCCGGACTACGGCCAGTGCGTGGACATCGTGACCCGCACGGCCCAGCGCGAGATGATCATCCCGTCGCTGATCCCGATCGTGGTGCCGGTGATCGTCGGCATCCTGTCCGACAAGGCGCTCGGCGGCCTGCTGATCGGCGTGATCGTCGTCGGCCTGTTCTTCGCGGTGATGATGACCTCGGGCGGCGGCGCCTGGGACAACGCGAAGAAGCTGATCGAGGACGGCGCGTTCGGCGGCAAGGGCTCCGAGGCCCACGCCGCGTCGATCACCGGCGACACCGTCGGCGACCCGTTCAAGGACACCGCCGGCCCGGCGATCAACCCGATGATCAAGGTGGCGAACATCGTCGCCCTGCTCATCATCCCGCTGATCGCCTAGGTACCTCCCGGAGCGCAGGCGGGAGGCCGCCTCGCGCCTGCGCTCCGACGCTCGCGGCGGGACAGCCGGACGCCGAGCACCGGACCGAGTCCGGAGCCCTGGCCTACGCCAGAGCTGCGTGGTCGTGACCACGGTGGCGAACTCCCCATGGAGGCTCGCCGCCGTGGCCCGCGCGAGCTCGTCCGCGGTCAGCACGACCCCGTCGGGCCCGGCGCGGTCGAACGTGTAGGTCGCGTCGGCCACGAAGCGGACGTCGAACCCGAGGTTCCCGCCCACCCGGGCGGTCGTCTCGCAGCAGTGGTTCGTGGTGATGCCGCAGATCGCGATCGACCCCAGCTCCCGGTCGCGCAGCCACGCGGCCAGGTCCGGGTCGCCGTGGAACGCCGAGTTGACCCGCTTGGTGACGAGCAGGTCGTGCGGGCCCTCGACCTCGGGGCGCAGCGCGTTCCCGGGCGTCCCGGGGCGCAGCGGCGACCCGTCCTCGCCCGAGTCGTGGCGGACGAGCACGAGCGGGCGCCCGGCCGCGCGCCAGGCGGTCACGAGCGCGGCGATGTTCGCCTCGCAGGCCGGGTTGTTCCGGCGCCCCCAGTACTCCGCGTCGTCGAAGGCGTACTGCACGTCGACGACGATCAGGGCGGTCTGGTCGCGGTCGGCCATGTCCGGATCCTACGGCGCCTAGAATCGCGCGCAGGACATGGCAAGACGCCGACTGGAAGGGCTCGAACGGGTCCTGGGGGTCAACGCCCTCTTCTCCACCGCCTACGGCAACGTCGGGTCCTCGATCTACTACGCCCTCGGCCTCGTCGCGTCCTACGCGCTGGGCCTCACCCCGCTCGTCTTCGTCATCACGGGGTTCTTCTTCTTCTGCACCGCCGCGAGCTACGCGGAGGCCACGGCGATGTTCCCCGAGGCGGGCGGATCGTCGAGCTTCGCGCGGCGCGCGTTCAACGAGTTCTGGTCGTTCTTCGCCGCGTGGGCGGGGATGCTCACCTACACGGTCACGATCGCCATCTCGGCGTTCTTCGTGCCGCACTACATCGGCGGCGTGTTCGAGTTCGCCGAGGCGCTGCGGACCAGTCCGGGGGACATCGTCGCCGCCTGCGTCGTGATCGCGCTGCTCGCGGCGATCAACGTCTTCGGTGCGAAGGAGTCGACCGGCATCAACGTGACGCTCGCGGTGGTCGACTTCATGACCCAGCTGCTGCTGGTCCTCGTCGGCGCGATCCTGATCCTCTCGCCGAGCGTGCTGGTCGACAACGTCTCGCTCGGCGTCGCGCCCGAGTGGAAGGACTTCGTCCTCGCGATCCCGATCGGGATGCTCGCCTACACGGGCATCGAGACCGTCTCGAACATGGCCGAGGAGGCCAAGGACGAGATCCACACGATCCCGGCCGCGATCAACCGCGTCCGGCTCGCGGTGTTCGCGATCTACTTCACGCTCCCGGCCGTCGCGCTCTCCGCGCTGCCGGTCACGCAGGTGGACGGCGTGTACCAGACCAAGCTCGGGCTGACCGAGGAGGAAGGCGGCTTCGCCGGCGACCCGGTGCTCGGGGTGGTCAAGCAGCTCGACCTCGGGATCTTCCAGCAGCCGACCGAGATCTACGTCGGCCTGCTCGCCGCCACGATCCTCTTCCTGGCCACGAACGCGGGCATCATCGGCGTCTCGCGGCTCGTGTACTCGATGGGCATCCACCGCCAGATGCCCGACGCGCTGCGCCGCCTGCACCCGCGCTACCGCACGCCGTGGATCGGGATCCTCGTCTTCTCCGGCGCCGCGATCGTGCTGATCCTGCCGGGCCAGGAGACGCTGCTCGGCAGCATCTACAGCTTCGGCGCGCTGCTCAGCTTCACGATGGCGCACGCGGCGGTGGCGCGCCTGCGGGCCACCCGCCCGGACCTCGAGCGGCCCGTACCGCGGGCCGGGCAACGTCCGGATCGGGAGCTACGACGCGCCGTTGTTCGCGCTCGTCGGCGGCTCGCTTCACGGCGATCGCGTTCGTGGTCATCGTCGTCCTGAACCTCAAGGTGGCCGCGATCGGCGTCGCCTGGCTGCTCGTCGGGCATCCTCGTCTACGCCGCCTTCCGCCGCCGCCAGGGGCTCGACCTGACCTCGACCCACAAGGTCGCGATCGCGCAGCCCGTCGTCGACCACGAGGCCGAGTACGACTCCGTGCTCGTCCACGTCGGGGACGGCGTCTACGACGAGCAGACGATGGCCACCGCCGTCAAGCTCGCCGCGCGCCGCCGCCGCGGCATCCACGTGCTGGTCACGATCATCGTCCCGAAGGCGCTGCCGATCGACGCGCCGCTCGCCGACGCGGAGTCCGCGGCCGACACGATCATCGAGCAGGCCAAGCTGCAGGGCGGCGGCCGCGTCTCCGGGCACTGGGAGAAGGTGCGCGCCGGCCAGGCCGGGCCGGCGGATCATCGAGGAGGCGCAGGACATGCGCGGCGACCGCGGTCGTGATGGCGCTGCCCGAGCGCGTCGCCGGCACGTCGGTGTTCGGCAAGACGATCGAGACCGTCCTCGCCGAGCGGCCCTGCCGCGTGATCATCGAGTCGCGGCCGCCGGTGCGCCGCCAGGCGCGGCGCCGGCGCCGCGCCGCGGGTGACGGCATGAGCCCCATCACGCTGCTGCTCTCCGGGGTGATGGTGCTGATCGGCGTGGCGATCATCGTCCGCACCGTCGCGCTCGGCGGCGGCCCGGCGGCGTACGGGATCCTGTTCGGCGTCCTCTTCGTCGCCGCCGGCGCGGGGCGGCTCTGGGCGGAGCGGCGGCGATGACCGAGCGCCGCATGCCGAAGCTCGACCCGCCGCCCGGCTTCAAGCGCGGGACCGGCTCCCCGCCGCTGTTCGGGATCGTCCAGGGCTTCCTCTCCGCGTCGCTGTACTTCGCGCTCGGCGTGATCGTCTCGAACGCGCTCGGCGCCACCTGGCTCGTGCTGCTCGGCGCGTCGGTGTTCTTCTTCCTGCTCGTCCTCTCCTACATGGAGGGCGCGTCGCTGCACCAGGAGCGCGGCGGCGCGACCGTGATCGCGCGCTACGGCTTCAACGAGCTGTGGAGCTTCATCGCCGGCTGGGCGATCCTGCTCGACTACCTGATCCTCATCGCGATCACCGCGTACGCGACGACGGACTACCTGGTCCCGTTCTGGAGCGGGTTCGCGTCGGGCGCGCCGCAGATCCTCTTCGCGATCGCGGTGATCGCCTACGTCGCGCTCGTCAACGCGCGCGGCGCGGGCTCGCGGCGCTGGGGCCGCGCGGCGTTCGTGGTGCTCGCCGACCTCGGCGTCCAGCTCCTGATCGTGATCCTCGGGCTCGCGCTGCTGCTCGACCCCGACGTGCTGACCGACCCGGCGGCGATCGCGGGCGCCCCGGGGGTCGAGGACATCCTGTTCGCGTTCACGATCGCGATCGCCGCGTTCTCCGGGCTGGACGCGTCCTCGGCGCTCGCCGGCGAGGTCGCCGTGTCGCGCCGCGGGCTCAAGCGGCTGTTCGCCGTCCGCGCCGCCGCGGCCGTGCCGTACCTGGGCATCGGGCTCGTCGCCTCGTCGGTGCTCCCGCAGACCGGCGACCGCTGGTACGAGGCGCCGATGCTCGGCCTCGTCTCGTCGTTCGACGAGGCCTGGCTGCGCGAGCCGCTGCGCTACCTCGTCGCGGTCAGCGCGCTCGCGCTGCTCGTGATCGCCTGCAACGCCGCGATGTTCGGGCTCTCGCGGCTCGGCTACTCGCTCGCGCTCAACCGCCAGATCCCGTCGATGCTCGGCCGCCTGCATCCGCGCTTCGACACGCCGGTCGTGCTGATCGCGCTCGGCGCGCTGCTCGCGATCGCCCTCGTCATGCCCGCCGACCTCGAGCTGCTGGCCGCGATCTACGCGTTCGGCGCCACGCTCGCTTTCACGCTCGTCCACCTCGTCGGTGCTGCGGCTCCGCTTCCGCGAGCCCGACCGCGACCGCCCGTACAAGATCCCGTTCGGGATCCGCGTCGGCGCCGCGGAGCTGCCGTTCTCCGCGCTGCTCGGCGCGCTGCTGTCGGGCGTCGCGTTCGCCTCGGTCCTCTACCTCCACGACGCGGCGCGCTTCGTCGGCGCCGGCTGGCTGCTGTTCGGCGTCGTGCTCTACGTCGGCTACCGGACCGTCGAGGGCAAGCCGATCTTCAAGCGCGTGAGCGTGCCCGGCGAAGGCGCTGGTCCGCCGCGAGGTCGAGGCGGAGTTCGGCTCGATCCTCGTGCCGGTGCTCGGGACGCCGCTCGACGACGACATCATGCAGACCGCCGGGCGGCTCGCCGGCGAGGAGAACGAGGACACCGGCGAGGGCGGCGCGGTGATCGAGGCGCTGTGGGTGTTCGAGGTCCCGATGGCGCTGCCGCTCGACGCGCGGGTCGCCGACGACCAGCTCAAGGCCGCGCGCAAGGCGCTCGCGCGCGCGAAGGCGGTGGGGGAGGAGTACGAGGGCGTCGAGGTCGCGACCGCGACCGTGCGCGCCCGCCGCGCCGGCGAGGCGATCGTCCACGAGGCCAAGCGCCGCGGCGTCGAGGCGATCGTGCTCGCCGCCGAGGAGCCGACCGGCATCCGCGGCGGCCTCTGGCTCGGCGGCAAGGCGGGCCTGCACGACTCGTTCGTGGGCGAGACGACGCGCTACGTGCTCCAGAAGGCGACGTGCCGCGTGATCCTGACGGCGCCGCCGTCCGAGCGCGCGCAGCGACTTCCTGATGCACCCGGTCCCGGCGCCGGGCCTCGAGCATCCGCTGGGCCATCCCGCGCTGGGCGACGGCGCGGGCCCGGCTCGGTAGAGTGCCCGCCCGATGTTCGTTCTCGTCGTCGGAGCCGGCCGCGTCGGCTCCTCCGTCGCCACCTCGGCGCTGCGTGCCGGCCACACCGTCTCGGTGCTCGACGAGGACCCGCTCTCGCACGAGCGGCTCGACGTCGAGCTCGGCACGTCGTGGGAGGAGGCCGGCGGCCGCTTCACGATCGGCACCGCGCTCGAGCTCGACGCGCTGATCGAGTCCGGGATCGAGGACGCCGACATCTTCATCGCCTCCACGAACGGGGACAACACCAACCTCGTGGTGTCCCAGCTCGCGCAGCTCCGCTTCGAGGTGCCGCGCGTGATCGCGCGCGTCCTCGACCCGCGCCGGGCCGCGTGGTACGCCGAGCAGGGGCTCGAGACGGTCTGCCCGACGCAGATCGCGATCGAGCAGCTCGAGAAGGCCGCGCTGGACCTCTGATGGCCGGCCTGTACGTGATCATCGCCGGCGCGGGCAAGGTCGGCTGGAACCTGGCGCGCGAGCTGCTCGAGCGCGGCGACGAGGTGACGGTGATCGAGCAGGACCGGCGCCGCTACCTGACCGTCGAGCAGGAGCTCGAGCACGCGGTCCAGTACGGCGACGCGACCGAGCTGTGGGTGCTCGAGCGGGCCGGGATCCAGCGTGCCGACCTCGTCGTGGCGGTGACGGGCGACGACGAGGACAACCTCCTGATCTGCCAGGTCGCGAAGGAGAAGTACCTCTGCGAGCGGATCATCGCCCGCTGCAACAACCCGCGGAACCTCGCGCACTTCAAGCTGCTCGGCATCCAGCCGGCGGTGTCGGCGACCGACCTGATCCTCCGGCTGATCGAGCACGAGGTGCCGCGCTACGGGCTGGTCCACCTGCTCGACCTGCCGGAGGAGCGGCTCGAGATCATCGAGCTCGTCGTGGGGGAGGGCTGCGCGGCGGAAGGCAAGCGCGTGGCCGACCTGACGCTGCCCGACGGCGCGTTGATCATCTCCGTGCTGCGCGACGGATCGGGGTTCGTGCCGAAGTCCGACAGCGTCGTCGAGTCGGGCGACGAGGTGCTGGTCGTGCTCGACCCCGGGCTGGAGGACGACATCACGCGGCTGTTCGTCGCGGACGGCGACGACGGTGGCTGACCGGCAGGTCGGCGCGCTGATCGTCGGCGGCGGCGCCGCCGCGGCCGCGTGCGCCGAGGCGCTGCACGAGGGCGGCTTCGGCGCGGGCGTGCTGCTCGTCGGCCGCGAGCCCGACCCGCCCTACGAGCGGCCGCCGTGCTCCAAGGGCTACCTGGCCGGGGAGCAGGACCGCGACGCCTGCCTGCTCCACGACGCGGCCTGGTACGCCAAGCAGGGCATCGAGCTGGCCACGCGCACGAGCGTGATGAAGCTCGACACCGCGGCGCGCACCGCCACGCTGTCGACCAAGGAGGTCGTCGAGTACGGCGTCGCGCTGCTCGCGACGGGCGCCAACGTGCGCCGGCTGCGGGTCGACGGCGCCCAGCTCGAGGGCATCCACTACCTGCGCACGCTCGGCACCTCGGACGCGATCCGCGCCGACGCCGACCAGGCGGAGCGCGTCGTGCTGATCGGCGGCTCCTACATCGCCTGCGAGGTCGCGGCCACGCTGACCGCCCGCGGGCAGCACTGCACGCTCGTGATGCTCGAGGACGCCCCGCTCTCGACCACGTTCGGCGCCGCCGCGGGCGCGTTCTTCGGCGAGGCGCTCCGCTCGCACGGCGTCGAGCTCGTGACCGGCGACGGGCTCGAGCGGCTCGAGGGCGATGGGCGCGTCGCGCGCGTCGTCACCGCCTCGGGGCGCGAGCTCCCCGCCGACATGGTCGTGATGGGCACCGGGGCGATGCCCGACGTCCTGCTCGCCCGCGCCGCCGGGCTGGCGCTCGGCGAGCACGGCGGCGTCGCCTGCGCCGCCCATCTCGAGACCTCCGCGCCCGGCGTGTTCGCGGCCGGCGACATGTGCGAGTGGGATTCCGAGCTGCACGGAGGGCCGGCGCGGATCGAGCACTTCGAGGTCGCGCAGGCGCAGGGCCGCGCCGCCGCCGCGGGCATGCTCGGCGCGCGCAAGCCGTACACCGAGGTGCCGTACTTCTGGACCGACCTGGCCGACTGGGCGAGCGCCGAGTGGGTCGGGCTCGGGGTGCCGTCCGAGCGCGAGGTCGTGCGCGGCGATCCCGGCACGGGCGAGTTCAGCGTGCTGCACGTGGCCGGCGGGCGGGTCGTCGGCGCGCTCAGCGTCGAGCGCGGCGCCGACCTCGAGAGCGCGCGCCGGCTGATCTCCGAGCAGACCGAGGTCGGCGCGTCGCCGCTCGCCGACGCCGACCTGGACGCCCTCTAGCGCGTCGCGCGCACGGCCCGCTCGCGCTCGAAGCGCAGCGCGTCGCCGCGCGGCCGGCGGACGGCCGCGGGCTCCTGCGTCCGCGGCCGCAGGCGCAGCAGCCACTCGCCGTCCGTGCGGCGCTCGATCGCGCCGCGCGCGATCAGCTGGCCGAGCCCGGTGGTGACCGACGGGCGGCGGGCGCCGACCATCCCGGCCAGCGTGCGGTGCGAGAGCCGGAGCGAGACGACGACGCCGTCCGGGACGACGCGGCCCCAGCGCTCCGCCAGGCACCAGAGCAGGGCGAGCAGCCGGTCGTCGACGCGCGTGAGGTGGGCGATCGCCTGCAGGACGACGAGCCGCTCGGCGCGCCGGCCGGCGCGGTCGAGCAGCGCGGCGAAGATCTCCGGCCACTGCGCCAGCCGGACGGCGAGCGCCTGGTCGATGATCGCGATCCGCGTGGCGGCGAGCGCGCTCCAGTCCGTGACGCGCGGGAGCAGCTCCTCGGCGTCCTCGTCGGGCCAGGCGCGGACGAGGTCCCCGGGGCCGAGCAGCTCGGCGGCCGGGTGGTCGCTCACGGCGGCCTCGCGGACCATCAGGCCCTCGAGGATCAGCAGCCCGAGCGGACGCGACCCGCCGGCGAAGCGCGTGCCCGGATCCCAGCGCCCGCGCGGGATGTCGATGACCCGGACCGGGAGCCGCTGCGCGGCCTCGCGGGCACGGCGCGCGTCGAGGTCGCGCGCCAGGTCGGGATCGGCATCGAGGAGCTGGACGGCGGCGCCGCGGCCGGCTTCCGGCATGGGACTGGTCCTTCCGGTTTCGGGAGTCGGTGCGCACCGCCGGCGATCCGGCGCGGGGGGGTCGGGTGGGGGGAGGTCGCGAACGCCGTATCCCGCCGGAGGCGATCGTCGACGCCGCCACTGTAGCGTCGAGTTCTGACAATGGAAGAGGCCCTTGACCGCTCCACCAGTCGGCCGTCCGTGCCGATGAGAGGAGGATGCGGACGCGTGATCCGATCGAGTGCGTGGGTGCCACCGTCGCCGAGTGCGACGGCGCGCTTCCGGCTCTGGACGGAGCCCGCCGGAGAGCGACTACGAGGGCTCGCTCGACTTCGCGTCCCGCGCGGCCGCGTTCCGCGGCACGCGGCGCGCGAGCGGGCGGGTGCTGCAGACGGTCTCGCTGCCCGGACGCCACGTTCCTGCGCGAGCCGGACCGGCCCGGCTGGATCCGGCTGCACAGCGCGCGCTGGCGCCAGGGCAGCTGGGAGCCGTTCGGCGTCCTCGACGTCGTCGCCGCCCTGCCCGCGCTCGTGCACCACCGAGACGGCGCCCGCGGTCCGCGGCGGCCTCCAGCACCACGCGGGACGCTCGGCGCGGAGGCCGTCGCCCGGCTCGCCGACGAGGCGTCGACGGTCATGCGGCGCGTCCGCCCGCTCCCGCCCGCCGACGAGGGCGGGGAGGCCGAGATCTCCGTCTGGATCGACAGCCGGCTGCGGATCCACCGGGTCCGCTACGCGACCACGCGACCGCGCGCGGCGCTGCTCCACCTCGATCTCTTCGACTTCGCGCGGCCCGTCTCCGTGACCGCTCCGGAGCGCTTCGAGTCGGTCGACCTCGACGTCGTCCGCGGCGCCCTGCGCAGCGAGAGCTGAGCCGGGCCGCGGCTATACTCGGGCCCGCCCGTTGCCGGGTGGTGTAATTGGCAGCACGCCAGGTCTCTGGCTCTGGTAGTTGGGGTTCGAGTCCCTGCCCGGCAGCTCGGGACGGACCGGACGCCCGGTCGTGCGCCTGCGCCGCCCGGAGGACCAGGTGGTCGCGCTCGGCGACGTTCGTGGCGCGGCGCGCGGCTTCGGCGTAGGCCGCGGCGGCGGCGGCCGGGTCCCCGTCGAGCTCGTGCAGGTGCCCGCGGACCGCGTGCCAGCGGTGGCGGTCGCCGATCACGGCCTGCAGCCGGTCGGTCTCGCGCAGCCCGGCGGCGGCGCCGAGGACGTGGCCGACCGCGACCGCGCGGCTGAGCACCGCCGCGGGGTCCTGGCGCACGGGGTCGCCGGTCAGGGCGACGAGGTCGTCGTACCAGGCGAGGATCTGCGGCCAGTCGGTCTCCTCGGCGCTCGCCGCGTCGTCGTGCAGGGCGGCGATCGCCGCCTGGATCTGGTAGCGGCCGGGCCGCTCCTCGGCCAGCGCGCGCCTGCAGGATCGCGACGCCCTCGGCGATCTCGCGCGTGTCCCACAGGCCGCGGTCCTGCTCGTCGAGCGTGACGATCCGCCCGTCCGCGTCGCGCGCGCGCCGGCAGCCGCGCGTGTTGCAGCAGCATCAGCGCGAGCAGCCCGCGCGCCTCGGGCTCCGTCGGTGGCGAGCGTGAGCTGGCGGGTGAGCCGGATCGCCTCGGCGGCCAGGTCGACGCGGCCGGCGTGGCCGGCCGTGTAGACGAGGTAGAGCACGCGCAGCACGACCGCGAGGTCGCCGGGCCGGTCGAAGCGGCGGCCGCGCAGGGTGCGCTTGGCCCGGCTGATCCGCTGCGCCATCGTCGCCTCCGGCACGAAGAACGCGTCGGCGATCTCGCGGGTGGTGAGCCCGCCGACGGCGCGCAGGGTCAGCGCGACCTGCGACGCGGGCGACGAGGTCGGGATGGCAGCAGCAGAAGAGCAGCAAGCAGCGTGTCGTCGCCCTGCTCGGTCGGGCCCGGGCCGCGGCTCGGCGTGCGCCGCCTCCTCGCGGCGCCGCCGGGCCGACTCGCTGCGGCGGGCGTCGACGAGCCGGCGCGGTCGCGACCGTCGTCAGCCACGCCCGCGGGTCGCGCGGCGGGTGCTCGGGCCACACCCGCAGCGCCTCGACCAGCGCCTCCTGCAGCGCGTCCTCGGCGGCGGCGAAGTCCTCGCCGCGGCGGACCAGGCCGGCGAGCACCCGCGGCGACGAGGGACGCGCAGCGCGCCCTCGTCCAGCACGGCTCGCTGCCGGTCACCCGCGTCAGTCGCCGAGGCGCCGTCAGGCCATCACCTCGCGGACGTCGATCCACTCGTACATCGGCTTGCCGCCCGGGCCCGGCTCGGAGGAGACGTAGGCCGCGATCTCGAGCGCCCGCTCGTAGCTGATCGACGTCGATCATGAACCAGCCGGCGACCAGGTCGCTCGTCTCGGGGTGCGGCCCGTCGGTGGTCACCGGGGCGGCGTCCGGGCCGCCGTAGCGCACCCAGGTCTGCGCCGGCGTGAGCGCCTGGGCGTCGACGTACTCGCCGCTGCTCCTCGAGCATCTCGCTGACGTGCCGCAGGAAGGCGATGTGCGCGTCGACGTCCTCGGGCGCCCACTGGTCCATCGGCGGGAAGGGGTGGTGCGGCTCCGGGCCGCCGCGGTAGTGCTTGAGGAGCAGGTACTTCGGCATGGTGGTCTCCTGGTGTCGTGGGCCGCGCCGGTCGCGGCCCTTCACCCGGTGAGCGGAGCCGGCCGGCGCTTCTCGACATCGCGTTCCGGCGAGCCTAGCCCGCGCCCGCGTCGGCTCGCCGAGGTACGACGCACTGTCGTTGTCGCTTCCCGAACGCTGAGCCCGCCCAGGTCACCCGCTGGTCACCATGGCGCTCCGCGACGCGATTGGATGCCGCGCATGACCTCCCTGTCCAGACGGCTCGGCGGGCTCGTGCTCGCCGGCGCCACACTGCTGCTCATGCCCACCGGCGCCGCGCTCGCCCACGGCGGCGACCATCACGGCGATCGCCCGACGATCTACGGCCACCGTGGTGCGGCCGGCTACCGGCCGGAGCACACGCTCGGCTCCTACAGGCTCGCCGCGCGCATGGGCGCGGACTACATCGAGCCCGACCTCGTGTCGACGAAGGACCACGAGCTCGTCGTCCGCCACGAGCCGGCGATCGGCGGCGACGACCAACGTCGCCGACCATCCCGAGTTCGCCGCCCGGCGCACTACCAAGGTGATCGACGGGATCACGTACGCGAACGACTGGTTCACCGACGACTTCACGCTCGCCGAGCTCAAGACGCTGCGCGCGAAGGAGCGGATGCCCGCCGTCCGCCAGCGCAACACGCTCTACGACGGCCGCTACGAGATCCCGACCTTCCAGGAGGTCATCGACCTGCGCGCCAGGCTCTCGCGCGAGCTGCACCGCCAGGTCGGGATCATCCCCGAGCTCAAGCACTCGACGTACTTCCGCTCCGAGGGGCTCGGCCTCGAGGAGCCGTTCGTGCGCACGCTGCGCGCCAACCACATCGACAACCGGCGCAGCAAGGTCACGGTGCAGTCGTTCGAGATCTCGAACCTCAAGCGCCTCGACCGCGAGCTGCCGGGCGTCCCGCTCGTCCAGCTGATGGACGCGAAGACGCTCAAGCCGGGCGACGTCCTCGCCGCGGGCGGGACGACGACGTACGGCGACATGGCGACCCCGGCCGGCCTGCGCGCGATCGCGCGCTACGCCGACATCGCCGGCCCGTCGAAGGACTACATCGTGCCGCGCGACGCGAGCGGCGCCTCGCTCCCGCCGACGACGTTCATCGCCGACGCCCATCGCGCCGGCCTGGACGTGGTGCCCGTACACGTTCCGCAACGAGAACCAGTTCCTGCCCGCGGAGCTGCGCAAGGGGACGGACCCGAACGCGTACGGGAACGCGCTCGCCGAGTACGCGCAGTTCTTCGCGCTCGGCGTCGACGGGCTGTTCTCCGACAACCCCGACACCGCCAAGACCGCGCGCGACGACGAGTAGCGCGCGGTGCCGCGCCGCGGGCCACTAGCCTGGCCCGCGGTGTCCGGCTCCTATCCCACCTTCATCCTCCGGCGGATCGCGCTGGTGGCGTTGACGCTGATCGTGGTCCCGTCGCTCAGCTTCGTGATGTTCACCCTGATCCAGGGCGACCACACGGGGCCGGTCGACGTGGCCCGGCAGCTGGTCTCCTACCTGGGCGCGACGTTCCTGCAGACCGATCTCGGGGGGACGACGTTCCAGGGCGGCACGTTCATCCGCACCCGCACCGCGTGGGACGTGGTCGCCGACGGGTTCCTCGTCGACGTCTACCTGCTGTCGGGCGCGATCGTCGTCGCCGTCGCGCTCGGGCTGCTGGCCGGCGCGATCCAGGCCACGCGGCCGCACTCGTGGGCCTCGCGGGCGATCTCCCTGCTGGTCGCGCTCGTCCTCTCCGCCCCCGTCTACTGGGTCGGCCTGATGGTGCTGCTGCTGTTCGCGCCGGGCGTGGGGTCGGTCGCGCAGATCCCGTTCATCTCGACCGTCGGCGGCTACCGCAGCCCGTTCGACGACCCGCTGCGCTTCGTCCAGGGCGCCTGGTTGCCGTGCCTGATCATCGGCGCGCCGCTGCTGGCGGGCGTGGCGCGGATGAGCGGCTCGCAGCTGCGCGAGGTGCTCGGCGACGACGTGGTGCGGACGGCGCGGGCGAAGGGGCTCGGCGGGGGCCGCGTGCTGTGGCGCCACGCGCTGCCGCTCGGCGCGGTCCCGGTGATCGCGCTGATCGGGGTCAACATGAACCTGATCCTCACGAACATGGCGCTGATCGAGGTCGTGTTCAACATGCCCGGCGGCTACCGCTACATCGAGCGCGCGCTGGTCAACCGCGACGTCGACCTGGTCCAGGTCCTGGTGCTGGAGTCGACGTTCTTCATCGTGATGGCGAACTTCCTCGCCGACGCGCTGCAGGCCTGGCTGGACCCGCGCGTCCGCCGCGCCGAGAGCTAGGCCGCCGCCGCCTGCTCGGCCCAGTCGCGGTACAGCCGCCAGTAGGCGCCCTCGGCCGCGATCAGCTCGTCGTGCGTGCCCTGCTCGACGATCCGCCCGTGCTCGAGCACGACGATGCGGTCCGCGCCGCGGATCGTCGACAGGCGGTGCGCGATGACGATCGCGGTGCGGCCGGCGAGCAGCCGCCGCAGGCCCTCCTCGATCTGCGTCTCGGTGTGGATGTCGACGTTCGAGGTCGCCTCGTCGAGCACGAGGATCCGCGGGTCGGCGATCAGCGCGCGCGTGAACGCGACGAGCTGGCGCTGGCCGGCCGAGAGCTGGATGCCGCGCTCGCCGATCTCCGTGTCGTAGCCGTGCTCGAGCGCCGCGATGAACTCGTGCGCGCCGACGGCGCGCGCCGCCGCCTCGACCTCGTCGAGCGTCGCGTCGCGCCGCCCGAAGGCGAGGTTGTCGGGGATCGTGCCCGAGAACAGGAACGCCTCCTGCGGCACGATCCCCAGCTGCGCGCGCAGCGAGCGCGCCTGCGACGTCGCGCAGGTCGTGGCCGTCGACGAGGATCCGGCCCTCGGTCGGGTCGTAGAAGCGCGCCGCGAGCTTGGCGAACGTCGACTTGCCCGCGCCCGTCGACCCGACCAGCGCCACGGTCTCGCCGGCCGCGACGTGCAGGTCGACGTCGGTCAGGGCGTTCTCGCCGCCGGGCGCGTAGGCGAACGAGACGTCGTCGAACGAGAGCTCGCCGCGCAGCCGCGGCAGCGCGAGCGCGCCGGGCCGGTCGCGGAGGTCGGGCTCCTCGTCGAGCAGCTCGAAGATCTTGTCGAGCGCGGCCATCCCCGCCTGGTAGGTCGTGTAGAGCTGGGACAGCTGCTGGATCGGGTCGAAGAAGTTGTTCAGCGCCGCGATGAAGGCGACGAGGACGCCGACCGTGACGTCGCCCTGGATCGACTGCAGCCCGCCGTAGAGCAGGATCCCGGCGGTCACGAGCGCGGACAGCAGCTCGACGCGCCGGGAAGTACGCGGCGTTCAGGTTGACCGTCGTCATGTTCGCCGCGCGGTTCTCGTCGTTGAGCTCGGAGAACACGCGCTCGTGGCGGCGCTCCTGCCCGAACACGCGCACGACGCGGACGCCCGACAGCGTCTCCTGCAGGTACGCGGTGATCGCGGCGACCTTCTCGCGCGTGGCGCGGTAGGCGTCGGCGCTGATGATCCGGAACGCGAACGAGCCGATCCCCAGCACGGGGAAGATCGAGGAAGGTCAGCAGCGCGAGCTGCCAGTCGAGCACGAGCAGGATCACCGCCGTGCCGACCAGCGTCAGCGACGAGCCGAACAGCGTCACGACGCCGTCGGAGACGAGCTGGTCGAGCGCCTGCACGTCGTTGGTCAGGCGCGAGATGATCACGCCGGCCTGGCGCCGCGAGTAGAAGCCGATCGACAGCGACTGCAGATGCGCGAAGAGCTGGATCCGCAGGTCCTGCAGCACGCGCTGGCCGATCCAGCCCACGAGCCACGTCTGCGCCCACGTCGCGGCCCACAGGACCACCGCGGAGACGAGGAACGCGACCACGACGAGGTTGAGCGTCGCGAGGTCGCCGGGGACGATCCCGTCGTCGATCGCCAGCGTGGCCAGCGGCGGCGGCGCCAGCGAGGCGGCCGTCCCGATGACCAGCGAGACGAGCATCAGGATCGCGCGCCCGCGGTACGGGCGCAGGAGCGCGAGCAGCCCGCGCAGCTTGCGCCCGCGGCCGCTCGTCGCGCGCCAGCGCCGGACGAGCTCGTCGCGCCGGGTGTGGGCCGTGCGGCGCTCACAGCGCCTCGACCGTCCCCTCGGACGGCTTGCGGTTGAGGAACACCTGGTCCGGCAGGCCCTTGGCGGCGATCTCGGCGTACAGCGGCGACGCGCTCGAGCAGCTCCTCGTGCGTGCCGCGCGCGGCGATCCGGCCCTCCTCCAGCACCACGATGTCGTCGGCCAGCGCGATCGTCGAGAGCCGGTGGGCGATGACGAACGTCGTCCGGCCCGCCATCACCTCGCGCAGCGCGTCCTTGATCGCCTGCTCGGTCGAGGCGTCGACGGAGGAGGTGGCGTCGTCGAGGACGAGGATCCGCGGGTCGCTCAGCAGCGCGCGGGCGATCGCGACGCGCTGGCGCTGGCCGCCCGAGAGCGTGAGGCCGCGCTCGCCGATCCGCGTCTCGTAGCCGTTCGGCAGCTCGGCGATGAAGCCCGCCGCCTGCGCTCGCTCGGCGGCGCGCTCGACCTCCGCCTGCGTCGCGTCCGGGCGCCCGTAGGCGATGTTCTCGTGCGACGCTGGCGCTGAACAGGAACGGGTCGTCGTCGACGACGCTGATCGCGCGCGCGCAGCGACGGCAGGTCGACCGTGCGCACGTCGGCGCCGTCGATCAGCACGGCGCCCTCGCTCACGTCGTAGAGCCGCGGCGAGCAGCTGGACCAGCGTGGTCTTGCCCGAGCCGGTGGCGCCGACGAGCGCGACCGTCGTACCCGCCTCGACGACCAGGTCGATGTCGCGCAGGGCGGGTCGCGGCGCGCTCTCGTACGCGGAAGGTGACGTCGCGCATCTCGACGCGGCCGCGGCCCTCCGGCAGCGGCGGCGCACCCGGCGGTGCGACGAGCCCCGGCTCGCGGTCGAGGATCTCGAACAGCCGCGCGCCCGAGGCGGTCGCCCGCTGCGCGAGGCCGAGCACGATGCCGAGCGACCGCATCGGCCCGATCAGCATCAGCAGGTACGTGTAGAACGCGGTGAAGTCGCCGAGCGAGAGCGAGCCGTCGATCGACCTGGCGGCCGCCGAGGAGCAGGATCACGGCAAGGCCGATGCTCGGCAGGAAGCCGATGAACGGGTTGTAGAACGCGCGCAGGCGCGTCGCGATCATCGACTGGTCGAACACGCGCTGCGCGGTGCCCTCGAAGCGCTGGAGCTGGCGCGGCTCGGCCGCGAACGCCTTCACCACGCGCACGCCCGAGACGTTCTCCTCGACGTCGGCGGTCAGCTCGGCGATCCGCTGCTGGACCTCCTGGAGCGCGGGCCGCGAGCGGCGCCCGTAGCGGGTGGCGACGACGACGACGAACGGCACCGGGAGCAGCGACAGCGCGGCGAGGCCCGGGTCGAGGAGGAACATCGCGACCGCCGCGAGCAGGATCGTCAGGCCGCTCTGGGTGATGAAGACGAGGCCGTAGCCGAGGAAGAAGCGCACGGACTGCAGGTCGACCGTCGCGCGCGACATCAGCTGGCCGGTCTGCTGGCGGTCGAAGAACGCGAGCTCGAGCGACTGGAGGTGCCGGTAGAGCAGGTTGCGCAGGTCGAACTCGATCGCGAGCGACACGCGCCCGGCGACCAGCCGGCGGGCGACCGAGATCGCGAGCCGGACCAGCGCGACGACGCCGATCAGCAGCGCGTACCGGCGCAGGGCGGCATCGTCCCCGGCGTCGACGCGGTCGATCGCCTGGCCCGTGAGCCACGGGATGGCCACCGTGCCGACCATCGCGAGCGCGGCGAGCACGAGGGACCAGATCGCGCCGGCGCGGTAGGGCCGCAGGAACCCGAGCAGGCGCCGGAACGTGTTCACTCAACAACAGGATACGGCTCCGGGTTCGGGTATCTTCGCCGTTCGCATGACTGACGCCATCGCACTCCGCAACCGCTTCGCCATGGTCAAGGGGGCCTGGGACGACCACCTGCGCGGGGTTCCGTTCCCGCCCCTCGGGGAGGGCACCGCGGAGGAGAAGATCGAGCGGCTGGAGATCGCGCTCGTCGACGAGATGCGCGACGCGCGACGCCCGAGACCGCCGAGCAGGCGGCCGACGCGATGTGGGGGCTCGTCCACGCCCGGCCCGACGCGGACCCGGTCAAGCAGCGGGTGACCCAGCACCACGAGGAGCTGGCCCGGCTGGGTCATCGCCGGGTCTGAGCGGCTCGTGGCCGCGGCAGGCCGGGACCGGCAGCCGCGGGTACTTCGGGTAGGCCGGGTCGGTCCGCGCGCGCAGGCACATCGAGAACGCCGATCCGCGCCCGCTGCGGATCAGCTTCTGGTGCCGGCAGCTCGCGCAGAGCCCGGCGCCGACCCGTCAGCCCGTCTGCGGGCGGTCGAGCACGAGGTAGAGGCTGGCGTCCTGGCCCTGCTGGAACGTCGCCGTGAACAGGTTCGAGCGCGTGAGCGCGTCGATCCGCTGCGCCTCGGGCGCGCCGAGCTTCAGCTGCGCGGGCTTCGGCGTCGCGGCGGGATCGTCGCGCCAGCGGAACGCCGAGCTCGCCGCTCAGGTCGCCGGGGCGGAAGAAGAGCGCCTGCACGGGCGGCAGCGTCGCGCCCGCCTCCGCCTTGTCCTTCGCCGGCGGCGCCGGCGGCAGCAGCGCGACGACCATGTCGACGTCCGCGCGGTAGCGGAACGTGTAGAGCGAGAGCTCGAGCGCCTCGCGCCGGAGCAGCAGGTGGCGCTGCTCGGACGGCGTGCCGCCGGCGATCGAGCCGTTCGGCCCGAGCCCGTTGAGCGTGTACATCACGCCCTTGCCGTCGAGCAGCTCGATGTCGCCGCCGGCCGCCGCGGTGCGCATCGCGACGTTGAGCGGCCGGCCGTCGAGCTCGAGCGGCTTGGCGTCGACGGCGACGAGCTGGTCGGCGTCGCCGAGCCGGTACTTCGGGCCGACGTGCTCGGCGATCTGCTTCGCCGCGCCGGTGTCGTCGTCGGCGGACGGCTGCCACGCCGACCAGCCGCTCGGCGTGCCGTCGGCGTCGCCGCCGTCGCGGCGAGCATGACGCCGAGGCCGATCGCGAGCAGCGCGACGCCGATGAGCGCGCCGAGGACGAAGCCGAAGCGCGGCCGGTAGGGCGACGGGCCGGGGGCGACCGGCGCCGCGGGCGCGGGATCGGGCTCCGGCGCGGCCGCGGCGACCGGCTCGGTGCCGCCCCACTCGCGCGCGCGCTTCTCGGTCGAGTCGGGCTCCGGGCGCCCGGCCGGCGAGGGCGGCGGGATCAGATCGCCGGCCATGACTCCTCGTCGAGCACGTCGATCTCGGGCTTCTTCAGCTCGGCCTCGTCGAGCAGCTCCACGACGTCGTCGCCGTAGATCTCGCGCTTGGCGACGAGCACGTCGGCGACGTGCGCGGTCGCCCTCCTTGTTCGTGCGGATCGTGTTGTAGGCGACGACGTAGGCCTGGCCGAGCAGCCCGGCGACGAGCTTGCGCTTCTCCGGGTCGCTGACGACGCCTGCATCGGGTCGGCGTCCATCATGCCGCCGCCGGAGCGGTGCATGATCTGGTTGCCGATCCGCCGGAAGCGCTCCATGATGCGGTCCTCCTCCTGCTCGCGCAGCTCCGGGTCCTCGATCCGGTCGGAGAGGTCGACGCGCTCGGGCGCCATCGCCGCGAAGCCGACCATCCGGCCCGCGAGCCAGGTGACCGAGCGGACGTCGCCGCCGACGCCGGTCGTGTTCTGCCCGTAGAAGACGACCTCGGCGGCCATCGCGCCGAGCACGTGGATCAGGCGCGCCGAACATCTCCGAGCGCCAGTCGGCGAAGCGCTCCTCGATCTCCATCGCCTGGTGGTGGCCGCCGGACGAGCCGCGCTTGCGGATCGACAGCCGGGTGGAGAGGAGGTTCTCGTTGTAGAGGTGGCTGCAGACCGCGTGGCCGGCCTCGTGGATCGCGGTCGCGCGCTCCTCGTGCGGCGGGTAGTTCTGGCCGATCGCGACGCCCGCCTCGACGGTCGTCATCGCCTCGACGATGTCGTCCCAGTCGAACGCCGGGCGGCCCTCGGCGTGCGCGTAGGTCAGCGCCATCGAGCAGACCTGGTCGATCATCGCCGGCGAGTAGCCGGAGGTGATGCGCGCGAGCTCGTCGCGCTTCTTCTGCGTGTCGAGGTCGTCCTCGTGCGCGACCTTGCGGATGTAGAGGTCGAAGATGTCGCGCCGGTCCTCCCACGTCGGCGTGCGGAAGAAGATGTGGCGGCCCATCCGGCCCGGGCGGGTGAGCGCGGGGTCGAGCGACTCGAGCGGCACGTTGCAGGCGCCGATGAAGTAGATCTCCTCCTTGCGCGGCTTCGGCGGCTTCTTGCGCAGCCTCACCTTGCCGATCCGCTGCGGGACGACGTAGAGCGCGTCGAGGAACGTGTTGAGGCGGTTGGTGACGACGCGCTTGGTCAGCGGCGGGTCGTCGATGCCGTCCATGACGACGAGCAGCTGGTTGAGCGCCAGCGAGCCGCCGCCGCCGCCCATGCCGGGCACCATGAACTGGTCGACGACGCCCTTCATGCGGTGGACGAACGGCGGGTAGACCGCGCCCGGGCGGCTCGGCGCGCATCGCGAACAGGCGGTCGCGCCAGGCGCGCGGTCTCGATCAGCAGGTCGCCGTCGGGCGTCAGCGCGCCGTCCTGGCCGTAGAAGAGGTGGTCGTGGATCGAGCCGGTGCTGTAGGGCTGGAAGCCGCTGCCGAGCGACTGGCGGCGCATGCCGACGGCGTCGATCTCGTCGATGAAGACGATGCACTGGCCGCCCCACTTGGCGGCGAGCTTCTTCGCCTTGCGCGCGAGGAAGCGGACGATCACCGCGTCCATCCCGATGAAGGTCTGGGCGAAGCCGGAGCCGGGGATCGTCACGAACGGGCAGTTGAACGACGTCGCGATCGCCTTCGAGAGCATCGTCTTGCCGGTGCCGGGCGGGCCGAGGAAGAGCACGCCGCGCTCGCGCTTGCCGCCCGCCTTCTCGAACTCCTCGCCCGACTGCCAGAGGGAGACCACGCGGGTGATCTCCTCCTTGGCCTCGGCCTGGCCGCGGACGTCCTCGAGCTTGACGCCCCAGTCCGCGTCGCCCGGCTCGTAGCCCTTGATCTGCTGGATGCCCAGGATCACCAGCGGGCCGAACAGGATCAGGAAGTTGATCAGGAACAGGAAGACCAGCATCAGGCCGAGCTGCGGCGCGGCGGCGAGCGCGGCGGGGATCGACGCCGATCACGTCGCCCATCGCGGTGCCCAGGCTCTCGCCCTGGAAGATCATCACGACGATCGAGACGATCAGGAACAGGCCGCCCCAGAAGAAGAGCCGGCGGAACTTCTTGCGCCAGTACCAGGTGCGCCGCCGGCCGATCACGTCGTCCTCGGCCAGCTCGTCCTCGGCGCCGTAGATCGTCGGCGTCGGGATCAGCTTGTGCGCGAGGACGTCGACAGCGCCGCGGAACACGGCGACATCGGGAAGCGCGGCGAGCAGCGACCAGTACCAGGGCCAGCCGAAGCCGCTGACAGGGCGGCGAAGACGATCGGGCTGGTCAGGATGGCGACAGCCGTGGCGGCGCGGCCGAGCCGCCTCCACTCGCGCGCGAGCGCGAGCGAGTGCTCGTTGACGCCGCCGGACCGCAGCGCAGGCGTGGACTCCCCAGAGGCCAAGGCACGGGCAGTGTACGGCGCTCGGGACGCGGTCCGGAAGAGGCCCGGCGAATGTTCGACGCGCGGCCGTGCAGCGGCGGGCGGGGCGCCCCGCGGCGACGCGCCACGATCCGGTCCGTCCGCGGCGGCCGCGATGATTTACCGCAAGGTGCGGAACGGTCGGGCCGTTCGGGCGCGCGTCGCTTGACCAAATTATGCGTGCGACGTCAGCCTTTTAACCGGTTTATCGGACTTGAGTCGCAAGGAATGGGCTCGACGAACGTTTCGTCTCTAGGCAACGCAACAGAACCGCCGACCGGGGTGTGGCAGGGGGACATGTCCACCGCGGAAGGCACGGAGAACGGCTCACGGATGGCGGCGGACCCGGAGGAGCGGGCGGCGGCAACCTCATGGGCCGAGGGAGATCAGGCACATGAGGAACCGCATACTCAAGGCACCGCTCGCCGCGGCGATCGGACTCGTCGCCGTCATGGCGATCCCGGCGGCCGCCCAGGCCGGCGGCGGTCATCACTCGGGCGGCTACCCGGGCACCCCGGCGGCGCCGGGGATCGCGCTCGACAAGACCGGCGCGGACACCGCCAAGGCGGGTGACACGTTCACCTACAGCTTCGCGGTCACGAACACCGGCAACGTCACGCTGACCAACGTCACGCTGACGGACGACAAGTGCCAGGACACGCTCACGCGCGTCCCGGCCGAGACCGACGAGGCGTTCGACGCCGGCGACGTCTGGCACTACACCTGCACGGTGATCGCGCCCGAGGGCCCGGCCACGGTGGTCAACACCGCGACGGTCACGGCGAAGTACGAGTACAAGTGCAAGCCGCAGACGGTCACGGCGACCGACGACCACACGTTCACGGTGCCGGCCACCCCGCCGGTGACGCCCCCGGTCACGCCTCCGGTGACGCCGCCGGTGACGCCGCCCACCACGCCGCCGACGACGCCGCCCGCCACGCCGCCCACGACGCCGCCGTCGTCGACCCCGGGCGGCGGCGTGCTGCCCGACCAGATCGTCTCGGGCCGCGCCTCGCTGCGCGGTCCGAGCGGCTGCGTCAAGCAGGCGTTCCGGGCGCGTGTCACGGGTCGCAGCATCGCGTCGGTGACGTTCTTCGTCGACGGCAAGCTGCATGAAGAGGTTCAACGTCGAGCTCGCGCGTCGCTGCAGGTCAACCCGGACAAGATCGGCTTCGGCCGCCACCGCGTCGTCGCGCGCGTCCGCTTCACCGAAGCGAGCGGGACGAGTCGCGCCGGTTGCCGCTCACGTTCCGCCGCTGCGCGCGGCAGGTCGTCGAACCCGCGCTTCACCGGCTGAGCCGGCCGCCACATCCGAGGAGGTACGGAGGCCCCGAGCGATCGGGGCCTCCGTCGCGTCTAGGCGCGCGACCGCGCCGGCGGCGTTCCGGCACTCGGCGACGAAGGCGCCGATCAGCCGGTCGGCCTCGTCCTCCTCGGGGTGCCAGAGCACGCCGAGCATGAAGCGCCGCCGCGCGTCCTCGATCGCCTCGGCGGTGCCGTCGCCGCGGCGCGCGCGCTGACGCGCAGGCCGTCGCCGACGCGCGCGACGCCCTGGTGGTGCTAGCTCTTGACCGCGACGCGCGTGGCGCCGGCCGCGAGCGCGGCAAGGCTGCCCGGGCTCGACGTCGACGACGTGGTCGGCGAACACGCCGACGCGTCGCCGCGGTGGATGTCGTCCTCGAGCCGGTCGGCGAGATGCTGGTCGAGCGCCCGCCGTAGGCGACGTTGACGACCTGCATGCCGCGGCAGATGCCGAGGCACGGGAGGTCGAGCT
This sequence comes from uncultured Solirubrobacteraceae bacterium, assembly GCA_963791405.1. Taxonomy (GTDB): domain Bacteria; phylum Actinomycetota; class Thermoleophilia; order Solirubrobacterales; family Solirubrobacteraceae; genus DASQMT01. The sequence goes on from CAWBSJ010000022.1 coordinate 262,234, forward strand.
CGGCGGCGCGGCGCACGAGCAGCAGCTCGAACGCGTCGCGGTCGGCCGAGCTCGCCTCGGTCTCGGCATGCGGCTCGGCGCCGTAGGCGGAGGCGGTCGACGTCGGCGCCGCCGGTGACGAGCACGCCGTCGAGCAGGGCGAGCAGCTCCGACGGGTCGGCGAGGTCGGCCGGCGTCGGCGCGAGCAGCAGCGGGCGCCCGCCGGCGCGCGCGATCGCGCGCACGTAGGTCAGCGGGACGATCGCGGCGGGCTCCGTCCAGCCGAAGTACGTGACGTCCTCGACGTTGCAGGTGACCCCGATGTTCGGCACGCGCACGCGCGGTGCAGTATCTCAGCGCGCCTTGCAGGCGCGAGCACGCGCGCGGCGGACTCGCGCACGCGGGCGCGGAACGCCGGCGAGCGCCGCGCGACCGCGAGCAGGTGCTCGTAGACGGGCGCGTAGGAGCCCTGGCCGGTGAGCAGCACGAGGTCGGCGCCGGCGCGCACGGCGCGCTCGGACGCCGTCGCTGACCGAGCCCGGTGGCGAGCGACGCCTGCGGCCTCCATCGAGTCGGTGACGACGACGCCGCGGAAGCCGAGCCGGTCGCGCAGCAGGCCCTCGACGATCGGCGGCCGACTGCGACGCGATGCGGTCGCGGGTCGAGCGCCGGGTAGCGAGCGTGGCCGACCATGACCAGCGGCACGCCGGCGTCGATCGCGGCCGCGAACGGCGGCAGGTCGTCGGCCGTCGAGCTGCGCGCGCGAGCGGTCGATCGTCGCCGGCCCGTCGTCGGTGTTGACGGTCGCGCCGCCGAGCCCGGGGAAGTGCTTGGCGGTCGCGGCGACGCCGCCCGCGCGCCAGCCGGCGACCGCGGCGGCGCAGGGCGCCCGCCGCGGCGCGCGGGTCGCGCGGAGAACGCGCGGCCGCCGAGCGCGGCGCCGGCCACGGTCGGCACGTCGCCGACCGGCGCGAGGCTCACGGTGATCCCCGCGCCGCGCAGCGCGGCGCGGCCGCGCGGGCGTCGGCGCGCGCGGACCCGTCGGCGCGCCTGCTGCGCGCTGCGGCGCGGCCGGCGGCGCCCACGGCAGGATCCGGATCTCGCCGCCCTCCTGGTCGACGGCGACGAGCGGCCGCCCCCGGCGCGCCGCAGCGCCGCCGTGAGCGCGCGAGCTGCTCCGGCGTCGGCGACGTTGTCGCGGAAGAGGATCACGCCGGCCGCGCGGCGCTCGCGCAGCGCGGCGCGCACGTATGCGGGCGGCGCCGTGCCGCGAAGCGCAGGACGATCAGCTGCCCGACCTGCTGGCGCAGCGTCAGCCGGTCGACCGGGTCGCGTGCGGCGCGCTCGTCCGGCGCGGGCGACGCCTCCGGCTCGTCCGGCTCCGCCGACGCCGCCGGACGGCCGTGGTCGCCGGCGGGACGACCGTGTTCGGCGCCGGTGCGCCGTCCTCGTCCTCGCCGCCGGTGAGCGCCGCGACCGCCACGCCCGCGAGCACGGACGCGGCGAGCGCGGCGAGCAGCAGGCGCCGGCGGGCGCCGGCGGCTCGCGCGCCGCGGCTGCGGTCCGGCGGGCACGGCGCGCTAGGCGGCGCGCTCGGCCTCGTCGGCGACGTGGCTGGCGATCGCCAGCGCCGCGGTGGCGGCCGGCGACGGCGCGTTGCGGACGTGCAGCGCGCGCTCGGTGTGCGAGAAGGCGAAGTCGTCGAGGAGGCGCCCGTCGCGCGCGACCGCCTGCGCGCGCACGCCCGCCCACGCCGGCTCGGCGTCGCCGGGCCGGATCGCGGCAGGTAGCGCGCCGCCGCGCGGGTGAGCGCGGCGGGGGAGAGGGCGTGGTGCAGCTCCGTCGCGCCCGTGCGCCACTAGCGCCGCGCCATCCGCCAGGTGCCCGGCCAGCGCAGCGTCTCGCGAGGTCGCGGCGCCGGACCGTCCCGAGCGCGTAGGCATCGCGCGCGGGCGCGAGCAGCGCGGTCGGCCCGATCAGCACCTCGCCGCCGATGTGGCGCGTGAGGTGCACGCCCAGGAACGGCAGCGACGGGTCGGGCACCGGATAGATCAGCCCGCGGACGAGCGCGCGCGCTGCGGCATGAGCCGCAGGTACGCGCCGCGGAACGGGACGATCCGCGGGTCGGGGTCCGCGCCCGCGAGCACGCGCGAGGCGATCCGACAGCGGCGCCGGCGCAGAACACCGCGAAGCCGGCGGCGAGCTCGCCGCGCGCGTGGCGCAGGACGATCCGCCGGCGGCCGCGCCGTTGGCGGCCGCGCGCACGTCGATGCCCTCGACCGGCGCCGCGATGAGGATCTCGCCGCCCGCGGCGCGCAGGTCGTCGGCGAACGCCCGCGCGACCGCGGCGAAGTCGGCGATCGCGGTCTCGGGCGAGTGCAGGGCGGCGATCCCGGCCGCGTGCGGCTCGATCTCGCGCAGCCCCGCCGCGTCGAGCCGCCGCAGCCCGGGTACGCCGTTCGCGATCGCCGCGCCGCTCGAGCTCGTCGAGCGCCGGCAGCTCGTCCTCGTCGAGCGCGACGATCAGCTTGCCGCAGCGCTCGTAGCGCGATCCCGCGCGCCTCGCAGTAGGCGCGCCAGCTCGCGCACGCCCTCGACGCAGAGCCGCGCCTTGAGCGAGCCGGGCGACGTAGTAGATCCCGGCGTGCACGACGCCCGAGTTGTGACCCGTCTGGTGCACGGCGACCTGCTCCTCGCGCTCGAGCACGACGATCCGCCGGCGCGGGTCGCGGCGCGCGAGCTCGCGCGCGACGGCCAGCCCGACGATGCCGGCGCCGACGACCGCGATGTCCGCCTCGGTGGTCACGCGGCGCGGTGGACGACCTCGCCGTCGACCACGGTGAGCAGCACCGGCACGTCGGGCAGCTCGTCGGGCGGGCAATCGACCGGGTCCGCGCCCAGCCCCGTCAGGTCGGCGCGCAGGCCCTCCGCGATCCGGCCGCCGAGCGTGTCCTCGCCGACGACCGGGCCGCCTCGCGTCGTGTAGCCGGCTCAGCGCCTCGCTCGGCGGTCAGCGCCTGCTCGGGGTGGAACGGGGTCCGGTCGCGGTCGCCCGGGCGCGCGCCGCAGCTGCGCCCAGGCGAGCCCCGAGGCGCGGGTCGGCGCTGACCACCGGCCAGTCCGAGCCGAGCGCGAGGATCGCGCCCGCTGCGGACGGAGGTCGGCCCAGCGGAACGCCGGCCTCGACCTGCTCCGGCTGCGAGCTGGTCGCGCCAGCTGAACGGGCCGGGCTCGTCGAGCTGCCATCGCGTGCAGCGGCTGCATCGACGCGGCGACGCCCTCGGCCGCGAAGCGGGGCGAGCTCCGCGTCGCGCAGCGTCTCGATGTGCTCGACGCGGTGCGGCGCGCCGCCGCGCGCGCCGGCGTCGCGGTAGGCGTCGAGCGCGGCCGCGACGGCGCGGTCGCCGATCGCGTGCGTCGCGCACTGGAAGCCCGGCCGCGCGCGAAGCGCGCCACGACCTCGGCGTAGCGCGCCGGGATCGGGCCAGAACGGCTCGGTGCCCTCGCCGTTCGGGCCCGGCTCGAACAGCCAGCGCCGTGCCGCTGTCGATCACGCCGTCGATGAAGAACTTCGCCACGCCCGCCGCGCCAGCGCCGGCCGCGGCGGTCGCGCAGCGGCGAGCAGCGCCTCGATCTCGGCGTCGGTGACGTCCGGCTCCAGCAGCAGCGGCAGCACGCAGCGCACCGTCAGGTCGCCGCGCGCCTCGAGCTCGGCGACGTCGTCGAGCAGCCACGGCTAGCCGAGCATCACGTGCGCGCCGGTGATCCCGAGCGCGTTGCAGCGGCGCAGGCGTCTCCGCGTAGGCGTCGAGCCGCTCGGCGCGCGTGCGCTCCGGGCACGCGCTCGTGGACCAGATCCATCGCCGGCGGCTCGCGCAGCTCCCGGTCGGGATGCCGTCGTCGTCGACAGACGACCGCCGCGCCGGCGGCGAACTCGCGCGGGCCGTCGACGCCCGCGAGCGCCAGCGCCGGCCGGCTGGCGAGCCCCGAGTGGTAGTCGAAGAACGTGACGTAGGCCGGGTGCGTCGCCGGTCGCGTCGGCGACCGCGTCCGCGGCGATGCCGCGCGCCGCGGAACGCGTCGTAGGAGAGGCCCCAGCCGAGCACCCACTCGCCCGGCGCGCAGCGCGCGCGCTCGGCCGCGAGCGCGCCGCGGACCTCGTCGAGCGTGCGCAGGCCGTCGAGGTCGGCGCCGCGCGTGCCGTCGGTGCCGTGGAACGGGATGGATGTGGCTGTCGACCAGCCCGGGCACGAGCGCGATCCCGGCGCCGTCGACGACCTCGGTGGCCGGCGCCGCAGTGCGCGCGCACCTCGGCGTCGTCGCCGACCGCGGCGATCGGCCGTCGCGCACGGCGACCGCCTCGCGCGGCGGGCGCGCGGGGTCGAGCGTGCGGATCGCGGCGCCGAGGATGGCGAGGTCGGCCGGAGGCATGGCGCCGCCCAGCCTAGAGCGCGCCGTCAGAGAGGCGCCACAGGCTCGGGTCGGCGGTCATCAGGCCGAGCCGGACGGTGTGCCGCAGTGCGGGCAGGTCGCGTCGGCGTGGCAGGCGAGGTAGCCCGGGTCGCCGAGCTCCGGATCCGCATCGAGGTTGGCGCAGGCGCGCCAGCAGTCCTGGAAGTGCACACCGCACTCCGGGCACTCGACCGTATTGGACTCGGACGCGCCCATTCCCACGGGGGATCGTACGCCGCTGGACGGCGCGCGGGAAGGGCTAGGTCCGGGCGGCCAGGCGGATCATGTACAGCGAGGCCGGCCGGAAGCCGCGCCGCTCGTAGAGCCGGATCGCGTCCAGGTTGGTGACGAAGGCGGCGATCAGCACGTCGCTCGATGCCCTCCGCGGCGAGCTCGGCGTCGACGCGGTCGAGCAGCGCGCCGCCGATCCCGCCGCCGCGCGCGGCGGGGAGCACGGACAGCGTCTCGATCTCGGCGACCCGGCTGCCCGACACCCACGTGTCGTCGAGCTCGGTCTCGGCCGACGTCTTGACCGCCACCATCGCGTAGCCGATCAGCGCGTCCCCGCGCTCGGCGAGGACGGCGAAGCCGCCGGCCGCGAAGAACTCCAGGTAGAGCTCGCGCCGCGCAGCCCACGAGGCGTCGTCGCCCACGTACGGGCCGAGCGCCGGCCCGCCGACCGCCTGATGGTGGCGGTGCAGCTCGAGCCAGAGCGGGCGCAGGCGGTCGAGCGCCTCGGCGCCGGCACGGCGGATGACGACGTCCACACGCCGCAGGCTACGCCGCGGCGGCGTGCCGCGAGGACGCATCCGCGCGGCCGGCGTTCGCCACGATGGCGTCCACGATCCGGTCCCACGCGCCGCGCGGGAGGTCGTGGCCCATGCCGTCGATCTCGACGAGCCGGGCGCCGGGGATCGCCTCCGCGGTGGCGCGCCCGCCGGACGGCGTGACGAGCCGGTCGCGCGTGCCGTGGATCACCACGGTCGGCGCGGTGATCTGCTCGAGCTCGGCCGTGCGGTCCGGCGCGCGACGATCGCGGCGAGCTGGCGGGCGCTGCCGGCCGGGTCGTGGCCGCGCTCGTAGCTCTGGCCGGCGATCTCGCGCGGACGTCCTCGTCGAAGGGGAAGCCGGGCGAGCCGATGGTGCGCATCGTCGCGCACGGTCGACTCGATCGCCGCGTCGCGCTCGGTCGCGGGGCGGCGGGCGAGGAGCGGGTAGATCCGCCACGCCGGCCGGCCCTTCCACGGTGGCCCGTGTTGGACATGATCGACGCCAGCGACAGCACGCGGTCGGGGTGCCGCGCGGCGATCAGTCTGGGCGATCATGCCGCCCATCGAGGCGCCGGCGACGTGGGCCCGCCCGATGCCGAGCTGGTCGAGCAGCGCCGGCGCCGTCGTCGGCCATGTCGGCGAGCGAGTAGTGCGCGGCGCGACTTGTCGCGCAGCAGCAGCTGGCGCAGGGTCGGCGGGCGGAACTGGCGCAGGTGCGTCGAGCGGCCGATGTCGCGGTTGTCGTAGCGGATGACGTGGAAGCCGCGCTCGGCGAGCTGCGCGCAGAACCCGTCGGGCCAGCCGAGCATCTGCGTGCCGAGGCCCATGACGAGCAGGAGCGCAGGGTCGCCGGGCGTCGCCGAACGTCTCGAAGCAGAGGTCGATCTCGCCGATATGGGCGATGTGCTCGGTCATCCGCACATCGAGGCTAGCGTGCCCCGGGTTCTTGAGCTGCCCTTCAGGGCGCGCTGGTGCAATACCGCCGCGATGCATCGCATCCCGCTCACCGTGCGCGCGCTCGTGCTGCTGCCGCTGCTGGCGCTCGGCGTGGATCATGCGCGCGCTTCGATCGCGTGCGGACCGCAGGCCGAGAGCTGCCTCGAGGCCGCCGGCCACGGCTGGCTCGGGGTCGCCGGGGTGCTCGTGCTGCTCGCCTACGCCGCTGCGCTCGCGTTCGGCCTCGCGCGGCTGGCCGCCGGGCGCGCGCCCGGCTTCCTGCGCCTGTGGGCGCTCGGGGCGGGCGGCGTCGCCGCCGTCTGCGCCGGCCAGGCGCTGCTCGCCTACGCGCTCGGCGACGCCGCGCTGCTCGGCGGCGGCTGGAGCGAGCTGCTCGCCTTCTGCGCGCTCGCCGGCGGCGTGCTGGCGCTCGCGCTGCGCGCCGCGCCCGCCGCGGTGGCCTTCGCCCGCGCGCTGCGGCCCGCCGCACCGCGCCTCCGCCTGATCGCCGGGCCGTCCCGGCTGCTCGCGCCCGCCGCCTCGCGGCGCCCGCGCCTGCTCCTCCCGCTCGCGGTCCGCGGCCGCGGGCCCCCGCTCGCCGGCTGACCGCGCGACCCGATCGCGCCGCGTCCGGGCGCCGCCGCGAACGCGCGGCGCGCCACCGACCCGTCGAGCGTCCCGTTCTGGAGGCACCATGCCCACGCAGTCCCCCAAGCCGACCAAGCGCGAGCTGCGCGACCAGCGCCGCGGCGAGCGCCTGGAGGCCGAGCGCGCCGAGGCCGCCGCGGCCGCGCGCAAGCGCCGCACGTTCGCCCTGCTCGGCGCTCTCGGCGTCGCCGCGGTCGTCGTCGTCGTGGCGATCGCCGTCTCGTCCTCGGGCGGCAAGTCCGATACACCGGCGTCGACCGCCGCGTCGACGGGCCAGGCCGCGAGCCTGTTCGCCGGCATCCCGGAGCGCGACGGCGTGCTCGGCGAGCAGAACGCGCCGCTGACCGTGACCGAGTTCGTCGACCTGCAGTGCCCGATCTGCGCCGAGACGTCGAAGACGACGCTGCCGACGCTGATCAAGGACTACGTCCGCACCGGCAAGGTCAAGCTCGACGCGCGCACGCTGCACTTCATCGGCCCGGACTCCTCGGCCGCCGCGCTGATGGCGGCGGGCGCCGAGCAGCAGGGCAAGCTGTGGCCGTTCCTGGAGACGTTCTATGCGATGCAGGGCGAGGAGAACTCCGGCTACGTGACCGACGACTTCCTGCGCCAGGTCGCGCAGGCGTCCGGCGTCGACGCCGACAAGGCGCTCGCCTACGCCAAGACCGCGGCCGCGCAGGACGCGCTGAACCAGGCGAACCGCGACGCCGGGTCGCTCGGCGTGAACGCCACGCCGACGTTCGCGGTCGCGCGCGGCGACGGCCAGGCGAAGGTGCTGGCCGGCGGCAACCACGACATCGCGTCGCTCTCCTCCGCGCTGGACGCCGAGGCGAAGCAGTGGCGCCGTGCCGCTCACGGCGCGCGCGGGTACGCGGGCGCCCGCGCTGCGGATCGCGATCGGCGCCGTCGCGCTGATCGGGCTGGCGATCGCGTCCTACCTGACGGTCGTGCACTACACGGGCGACCAGCCCGTGTGCGCGATCGCGCACGGCTGCGCGGTCGTCCAGCAGTCCGACTACGCGGCGCTGGCGGGCATCCCGGTCGCGGTGCTCGGCGTCGCGGGCTACCTCGCCATCCTCGCCTCGCTCGTCCGCGAGGGCGAGCTGTGGCGAGCGGCGACGGCGCTGTTCGCGCTCGCGGGCTTCGGGTTCTCGGCGCTGGCTGACCTACGTCGAGATCGTGCGGCTCGACGCGATCTGCATCTGGTGCGTCGGCTCCGCGATCTGCATGACGATCCTGGCGGTGCTGGCGGTGGCGCGCATGCTCAGCGCGCCGCCGCCCGCCCCGCGTCCGTGAGCGTGAAGACGGCCGGGGCGGACGCGCCGCAGAGCCCGTCGGGGCCGCAGTCCGCCGCGGCGGTCGAGTGCACGAGCCCGTGCCCGACGGCCTCGTCGACCGCCCAGGTCAGCGCCTCGCGCCCGGGGCCGCCGAGCCGCACGGCGAGCGCGTCGAGCGTCGCCGGCCCGCCGCGGAGCGCGCGCAGGATCTCGTCGGAGCCCATACTCCCAGTGTGACGCTTCGCCGGCACGGTCGTAGTAGGGGCATGCGACGCCTGATCTGCCTCACCGTGGTGCTCGCCGCCGCGCTCGCCGGCTGCGGCGGCGACGAGGACGAGGCCGCCGCGCCGGTGCCGCAGCCGGCGGGCGGGAACGCGCTGTCCGTCGTCGTGACGGGGGCCGCGTCGCAGCCGATCCGGATGGCGCTGCGCTGCGACGCGTCGTGCGACCGCAAGGCGGTGCGCGAGGCGATCGCCCCGCGCGACGCCGCCGCGGCGTGCACCCAGCAGTACGGCGGGCCGGAGTCGGCGAAGGTCACCGGCACGTTCGACGGCAAGCCCGTCGACGTCGTGATCACGCGCAAGGACGGCTGCGGGATCGCGGCCTACCAGGCGCTGTTCGCGGCGTTCGGCCGGCAGCCGCCGGTCGCGGGCTGACCCGCCCGCGGGCCGGACGCGCGATGATGTGGGCATGACCGATCAGCAGACCGTCGAAGGGCGCAAGGGCGACAAGGCCGACAAGGGGACGAACACCCGGCTCATCGCCGCCGGCATCCTCGGCGTCCTCGCGGTCGTGTTCGCGGTCATCAACCTCGACGAGGTCAAGGTGCACTGGCTCGTGGGCACCTGGGAGACGCCGCTGATCGTGGTGATCGCCGTGGCGTTCCTGCTCGGCGCCGGGTTCGACCGGCTGCTCGTGCGGCGCGCGCGCAAGCGCAAGCTCGCCGCGCGGCGCGACGGCTGAGCTCAGTCCTCCTCGGCGTCGTCGTCGCCGGCCAGCTGCTCGAGCAGCTCGAGCGCGGTGGCCTGCGCCGGCGTGGCGGCGACCTCGCCGCCACCCAGGTCCTCGAGTTGGGGGTAGAAGCTCGCGTGGACGGTGATCTCGTCGCCGCCCGCGTCCTCGAGCACGATCGCCGCGCGCCCGCCGGTCTCGCCGTCGGCCGGCTCGGGGCCCGACGCGGTCCGCGCGGCGGTGAGGATCGTCATGGCCAGCTCGCGCCAGTGCCCGACCGCGTCGGCCTGCTCCCGCTCGCTCATGTCGGCCAGGTGGTGCTGGTTGCGCTCCGCCAATGCGGCGACGGCGGCCCGGAGGGCGGCTTCGCCGAGGAGGTCGTCGGGCTGGAAGGCCATGGCGACCAGCGTACGGCGCTCGGCACCCGCGTGCGGCGCCGTGCCGTGTGCGAACCGCCGCGCACTGCTGGAGCGAGCCGGCCTGTCCGGGCGCGTCCAGGTCGCGCCGCGGATCGACGCGGCGCTCGAGCGGATCAGTTCGTCCTGATCGCCCCCGGCCGCGTCAGGGCCCAGATCACCCACACGTCGAGCGCGATCAGCACGATCGACCAGACGGGGTAGTAGGGGATGAAGAAGAAGTTCTCGATCGCGCTGAGCAGCGCGAGCACGAGCGCCGCCACGCCCGCCCACGCGGCGCGGGAGAACAGCCCGAAGGCGGTGATGATGAGCAGGACGCCGATGATGAGGTGGATCCAGCCCCACGCGGTCGTGTCGAGGTTGAACGTGTAGTTGTCCGTCCGGACGAAGAAGTCGTCGTTGAGGATCGCGGTGAGTCCGGCGATCAGGTGGAAGCTGCCGATCAGCCCGAGGATGCAGCCCGCGAACGTGACGCCGGCCTCGGCCCAGCCGCTCGGCTGCTGCCGCGATGTGGGATCAGTCATGTCCGCACTGTCCCACCGCGCGGACACGCGCGGATCACCCCGAAAGGGTGATCACACGTCACCCCCCGGACCGCCACGATCGGCCCCAGAGGCGAGTGGACCAGTACGAGATCCGAGTCCGAGGGCGCGTGACGCCGGCGTTGCTGGCCCGCTTCGACGGGCTCGACTCGAGCGTGGAGCCGGTCGAGACCGTGCTGCACGGCCCGGTCGCCGACCAGGCCGCGCTGCACGGCGTGATCGACCTGGTCAGCCAGCTCGGCCTCGAGCTCGTCGAGGTGCGGCGGCTGCCCGGCAGCGCCCCGCCGCCCGACGCCTGACCCGACCGACCACCACCGCGAGGAGACCCCGATGGCCGACCCGGCCGACGACTTCCTGACCAACCTGGCCGAGAACGACCCCGAGCTGATCGAGCGGATCGTCGGGCGCCACCTCGAGAACATCGAGGAGTCCGGGCTCGACCCGCGGATCCACGCGCTCGTCCGGATCGCGTCGCTGATCACGGTCGGCGCCCCCGCCGCCTCCTACGACTTCCAGGTCGCGCTCGCGCGCGAGGCCGGCGCGAGCGACGACGAGATCGCCGGCGTGCTGGTCGCGGTGACCCAGACCGCGGGGCTGCCGCGGGTGGTCGCGGCGGCGCCGTTGGTGGCGGCGGCGCTGGCGGGCTGAGCCCCGCGGCGGGTTGCCGCGGCGGGTTGCCGCGGCGGGACGAACTGCGGCATTGAAGGGAGCTCGGATCGACGCGGCGACCTCAGTCGTCACGGGCGCTGGAACCGGTTCCACCCTGCTCCGTTGCGGCTGGGTGGCGCATAGCGACAGTTAGCCGCAACGCAACGCGTCCACCGCGCGATTCCCGTCCGCCGCCCGGCCGCGGACCCTCCCTCAATGCCGAAGTTCGTGGACCACGCCGCCGCCGCGCCGCGCTCACCGCACGACGCAGCGGAACCCGATGTGGCTGGTCGAGGTGTCGATCGCCTCGCCCTGCCGCGCCGCCGGGCGGTAGCGCAGGCAGTAGCTCGGCGCGCACAGGTGCGAGCCGCCCTTGATCACGCGGCGCGGGATCTCGCCGTCGCTCGGTGCGCGGCGGGCGCGCAGCACGGCGCCGGCGTCGGCGTGGTCGCCGGCGAACCAGTCGGCCGTCCACTCCCAGACGTTGCCGGCCACGTCGTAGAGGCCGAAGCCGTTGGCCGGGAACGAGCCGACCGGCGACGTGCCCGCGAAGCCGTCCTCGAGCGTGTTCTGCCACGGGAACTCGCCCTGCCAGGTGTTGGCCAGCGGCCGCCGCCGGGCGCGGGCTCGTCGCCCCACGCGTAGGTCGCGCCCTCGAGCCCGCCGCGCGCCGCGCACTCCCACTCGGCCTCGGTCGGCAGCGCCTTGCCCGCCCAGTCGGCGTAGGCCGCGGCGTCCTCGTGCGCGACGTGGGTGACCGGGTGGCGTCCGCGCGCGTGTAGGTGTCGCTGCCCGGGCCCTCGGGCCGGTGCCAGCACGCGCCCGGGACGTAGGCCCACCAGTCGCGGTGGTCGCTCAGGTCGACCGGCCCGCGCGAGGGCTGGAAGACGAGCGAGCCGGGGACGAGCAGCGCCGGGTCGGCGCCCGGGTACTGCTCGGGCTCGGGCGCGCGCTCGGCGACCGTCACGTGGCCCGGTCGCCTTCACGAAGCGGCGGAACTCGCGCCACCGTGACCGGGTGCGCGTCGATCCAGAACCCGTCGACCGCGACGCGTCCGGACCGGCCGCTCCTCGGGGTAGAAGTCCTCCGAGCCCATGGCGAAGCTGCCCGCCGGGATGTCGACGAGGGTCTCGCTCACGGCGCCAGCAGCCCCAGGTCGCGCGCGCGGCGGACGGCCTCGCGGCGGTCGGGGACGTCGAGCTTGCGGTAGATCGACTTCAGGTGGGTCTTGACGGTGTTGATGGACACGAAGAGCTCTCCGGCGATCTCGCCGTTGGACATCATGGTGGGGAGGAAGCGCAGGACCGCCGCCTCGCGGTCCGAGAGCGGCTCGACGAGCAGCGAGCGCGGGCGCGTGTCGGCGCCCGGGCGCCCGAGCTCCTGCAGCAGCGCCTCGACCAGCGAGCGGTGGCCCGACCCCTGGCGCAGCTGGCGCCGCAGCAGCGTGGCGATCGGCGCGCCGAGCTCGACGAACGGGCGCCGCACGCCCTGCGGCTCGGCCTCGTCGAGGGCGCGCTCGAGCGCCGCGGCGGCCTGCGGGCCTTCCGCCTCGCGCTCGTGGGCGAGCGCCTCGAGCAGCCACAGCTCGACGGCGGTGGGGCCGTAGGCGCCCGCCGCGCCGTCGAGCCACGGGGCGAGCGCGGCATGGGCGCCGCCGGCGTCGCCGGCGAGCAGGCGCAGGCGCGCGAGCGCGGCGGCGTGCTCGGAGGTGGCGCGGTCGGCAGTGGCGTCGCGCAACTGCGCCTCGGCGGCGGCAGCGCCGCCCAGCGCGGCGCGACTGACCGCCTCGAGCCCCGCGGCGAGCCCGCGCATGGCGGGCATCACCGGCCAGCCCTCGCTCAGCTCGGCGGCGCGCTCGAGCGCCTCCAGCGCGGGCTCCGGGCGGCCCTCGGCGACCGCGAGCCGCGCGCGCTGCATCATCATCGCCATCCGCAGCGGGACGTCGGACGCGTGGGTCGAGCAGCTCGTCGGCGCGGCGGAAGTGGGCGAGCGCCTCGTCGCGCCGGTGGCGCTCGAGCGCGACGCCGCTCAGCGCGGCCTCCGCCAGCCCGACCGGCCACGTCCGCACCCACCCGTGCGCGCCGGCGAGCGCGAGCGTCTCGCCGGCCAGCCGGCGGGCGCGCTCCAGCCGCCCGGTCACGACCGCATGCGCCGCGAGGCTCGCCACCGAGACGAGCTCCAGCCAGTCGCGGCCGGCGGCCCGCGCCGCGTCGGCGCGCGGCCTCGAGATCGCGCACCGCCGTGTCCAGCCCGCCGGTCCACAGCCGCGTGATGCCGAGGTTGAGCAGCGCGAGCGTGCGCAGGTCGCGGTCGCGGGCCGCGTCCTCGCCCAGCAGCGGGGCCGCGTGCCGCTCGGCGCCGGCGAGGTCGCCGCGCATCCGCGCGCGGATCAGGCCGGCGGCGGCGAGCCCCAGCGCGAAGCGCTCGGCGCGCGCCGCAGGCACGGCGCCGGCGCGCTCGGCCGCGCGGCGGTGAAGGGCGGCGGCGCCCGCGGCTCGTCGCCGGCGTCGAGGATCGTCGCCGCGAGCGCCAGCGCGACCTCCGGGTCGTCGTGCGCCCGCTCGCGCGGGAGCCCCTCGAGCACCGGGCGGAGCATCCCGAGCTCCCCGCGGACGAGCAGCGGCATCCAGTGCTCGCCCGCGAGCCGGGCGACGAGCTCCCACTCGCCGGCGTCGGCGGCGTGGCGCAGCGCCTCGGCGGGGCGTGCGCGCGCGGCGTACCAGCGGGCCGCGCGCGCGTGCAGCCCCGCGACCTCGCCGGGGAGCCGGAAGCGCAGCTCGGAGCGCAGCAGCTCGCGCAGCAGCGGGTGGTAGCGGTGCCAGAGCCGGTCGTCGCCGATCGCCGCGACGAGCGCGTGCTCGCGCTCGAGCCGGGCGAGCAGCTGGTCGGCGTCCGCGCGGCCGGTCAGGGCGGTGGCGAGCTCGCCGCTCACCAGGCTCACGACCGACGTGCGGAGGAGGAAGTCGACGAGCTCGGGCGGCTGCTGGGCGAGCACCTCGGCGAGCAGGTAGTCGGCCATCGCGACGTCGTCGCCGGCGAACGCGGCCACGAAGCGGCCGGGGTCGGGGTGCGTCCGCAGGCGTGAGCGCGGCCATCCGCAGGCCGGCGGCCCAGCCCTCCGTCCGCTGCCACAGGTCGCGCACCTGATCGGGCTCGAGCGCGGTCCCGGCGGCGCACAGCAGCGCGGCGGTCTCCGGCTCGGTGAACGCGAGGTCGCGCTCGCGGATGTCGGCCAGTCCGCCCGCCAGGCGCATCCGGCCGAGCCGCAGCGGCGGGTCGAGCCGCGTCGCGGCGACGATCCGCAGCGCGCGGGGCGGGTGGCGCAGCAGGCGGTCGAGGTCGGCGATCGCGGCGCCGTCGCCGACCTCGTGCAGGTCGTCGAGCACCAGCACGATCGGCTCTCGACCGCCTCCAGCGCATTCACGAGCTCCGGCACGACGAGGTCGACGCTCTCGCTCGGGTGGACGGTGAGCGAGGCGACCGGCCCGCGGCGCGCCGGCGCGGCGCGAGCGCCTCGAGCACCGCCGCGCCAGAACCGCCGCCGGTCGCGGTCGAGGCTCTCCAGCGACAGCCAGGCGAGCGGGCCGTCGCCGCTGCGGGTCGCGACCCAGGCGCCGAGCAGCGCGGTCTTGCCCGCGCCCGGCGGGGCGGCGATCAAGGTCAGCGGCGACTGCAGCCCGCGCTCGAGCGCCGCGTCGAGCCGCGGGCGCGCGACCCAGCCCGGCGGGACGCGCGGGGGCGCGAACTTCGTCGCGGCGAGCGCGTCGGTGACCGGGGTCTGGGGCAACGGGCCGGGGGGAGGCCGGAGGCGGCTGCGCCGCATCGTACGCGCCCGCCCGGGCGCCCGGCTCAGCGGTCAGGCGTAGTCGTCGCCGTGGACCGACAGCCCGTAGATGACCAGCAGGTCGACGATGAGGATCGTCGCCGACCACAGCGGATAGGCGGCGAAGGTGAACATCGCGTTGACCGCGCTGAGCCCGGCGAGCGCGATCCCGAGCAGCTGGCCGCTGCGCTTGGACTGGGCGATCAGCCAGGCGGCGGCGAGCTGCAGCACGCCCAGCACCAGGTAGATGACGCCCCACAGCGCGAGGCCGCCGAACAGGAGCCCGCCGGTGGACAGGTTGTCGTCGTTCGTGATGCCGGCGATGCCCCACATGACGTGGAAGATGCCGGCGAGGACGAACAGCACGCCGGCGAACACCGGCCAGCCGCTGTCGCTCGTCGTGCGGGTGCGATCGCTCATGGTCCGCACGCTGGCAGGCCGCCGCGCGGGCGGCATCACCCGCCCCGGGTGATCCGCTGGCGGGGCAGGACGATCTCGTCGCCCTGGTCGCCGATCGTCGCGCCGATCGCGGCGGAGCCGACGAAGCAGAGCGAGATCGAGAACAACAGCGACAGCAGCGTGAAGGCGACGCCGAGCACGCCGAACTCCTCCGAGGTCGACTCGAACGCGCGCGGCAGGTAGATCGCGCCGGCGATCGCGAGCGCGTCGAGCGACAGGGCGGTCAGCAGCGCCTGCGGCACCAATCGCTGCCAGGGGATCCGCTTCGCGACGAGGAAGTACGGCGTCACGAGCCAGAGCGCCGTCGAGCATCCGAGCCCGACCGCGAACGCCAGC